>JAHHHK010000073.1 GCA_019359395.1 Komarekiella atlantica HA4396-MV6 | reverse complement strand
TATTGCTACTTTTACAATGACTTTATCATCAAAGCTTGAATCCTTACCTACATGTCACCCGGCGATCACTACCTTTATCCTATATTTAGTATATATGTACTATATTTAGATGCGTTTGCCCTGATAGCGATCTATTCTCACATTGCCCTTACGAGTCTTACCTTGATGTCCTAGCTGTCCTCCTGGTTTTCTTTTGGGATGATCTGATTCTTCTTGGGGTGGTGCTTTTTTGTTTTCTCTCTTTTTGTGAATATCCCCAGACGGTGGCTTCGACGAATTAAAACTGTCTAAATCTCGACTGACTTTTAAACGCTCTATTTCTTGTTGTAGTTCTAGGATGATTTTCTGTAACTCACGTATTACCTTGCTCTGCTCAATAATTATCTCTACCAGTTCTGACTTCGACAACTGGTTCAAGCTTTCTCGGTCTAAATCTTGAGGCAGATTTTGGTTCATATCTGTGATACTCCCCCTCAAGTGTTCCCTCTGTCAATACTCTGCCACCTGAATCCTTACGGTGGAAGATGCAGAAAATTGAAAGAAATCATTTGACACTGCCAACAAGAATAAAACGATTACAGCGCCAAACTATTTGCTTTTCCAAATCAATTTTTATACATGATTTACTGATTGGATTATTCATTAGCAAATATGAATTTGGAGTAGAAATCTAAAGCTCAAACCACTCATCTACAACACTACTACTGAGAGGTGTGGGAGATAATACTCCCCATCGACTCAACAAATACCTGCAAAACATCCAATGCACCCAGGGAAGAGTGGATTATGGGTTTGAACCAGAACCTACCCAAAGTTTTGTCAAAAAATATACCATTTTTCCGTAAAACCTTTCTCTTTTATGTCTTAGGAAATAAGACTTACGGTTATGAACTTGATTTAATCAAGTTAGAAGTTATCTAGTGCTTCTCAATTGAAGTATAAACTTACCAAATAAATCTCTGGAGATTTCTTGAGATGTTGTGACTACACTCGCTAAACTCGTATATTAGAGAATTTTTCTGTCAGCCAGTTGACAAAGCAGACATACACATATAGCTTCTGCTTTTAAGCATCCCCGCTGGAATAACCTGGATATTGAGTCAAATCAATGTGGTTGAGTACAAGAGCAATTGGAAGCCTTGAAGACGACAAATGGGCTGATGAGGTTGGCTATTACGGTCTATCCCATTTGCGTGAAATTCGGAGTATTGATTCCTGGTGCAATCCGCACGTTGATTACTCACAAAACTTTCAATTAGATTCTCTAGAACAAGCTTGGGATCTGCTAGACTGGCTACCAATGGCGGCTTCTGGTCAGCAATATCATCTACTGTTTGCAAAGGGAGCACAGCAAAATATACCTCTAGACCATCCTAGATTAAAGCTGCTTGGTTATGATTTATCAGATGCTAAATGGAAATCACCTTTATGGAACTACTTACCTTGGCGAGGAGTTCTAGCCCCTTTAGTTAGAAGAAGAAATCAATACGGGCTATTAACCTGGAAAGATGCCACAACTGCTCAAGAGATGCTTCCAGAAGTTTGGTGTTATGACCCTCCCTCCTTTGTGAAAATTTGGGCTTTATTTGAAGTCTTGCCCCTTGATTGACCGATGTTAATCTACTCTCAAGCTGCAACATTTGTATTTTTTTCTTGGTTGGAATTTCTTTTCACGGATACTTCTGACTCTACTTTCAGAGAGCGGACTAATTCCCTAATTACATCGGTCGCTGGTCTTCCCTTCCAGTCATTGCACAGTAGTCCTCAAGTTTCTTCTTCTCCTCTACGGCGAGATTGACTGTAATTCTTTTGGCTACCCATTTTTTGCTCACGTTTACGGCTCTCTGTTGAAATCAAATTTTCCCGATGCTTGTATCTATTTGATACATAAATGATTATATATGCTTCTCGTCGGAAATTCTTGAGGTTCATAATCAAAAGTGAAGCAGAGTGCAAAGAGGTAATTTCATCTTTAGTAATGAAACGCTACCTGGAATGTATAGCAGCCAGAAAACTCCCAACTATAACCCTTGTTCGGTTTTCTTATCACTAAAGAAGGTAGAGTAACTAAACTTCTAACAAGCGATCATACACACCCCTTGCACTCTGAGGGTAACTCCGGCTGGCAACTGTCTGACGTGTGGCAGGATATCCGCGTGAATAATTTTTGTGGGTGAAGTGTGACCACAGCTTAGTTCAAAATTGGCGCTGACCAAAACAATTGTTTGGTCAAGCAAGTTTTTTGATTTAATGTATATTTTAAAACTGTATCTGGCACTTGAGCAAAATCTAAAAGGATAAAGCTACTGAAGTGTGATTCAGTAGCGAGTGGCACTCTTGTAAAAGTTAAATTCTCGCTAGGGCAGGGTGAAGGGTGTAAGTGCTGTTTCATATCAGTTTATTTTAAAATAAGTAGGTCAACTTAATTAAACATAAAACGCTCAACTGAATACTGACCTTGCTTGGCTTTATGATTTATACCATCGATAAGAGCGCTCGCTAACTCATATTCATCTTCAAAAATTTGACCAGCTAGTTCGTCACGCTTGAGATGTAACCATTCATCTTCAATGCGATTCATTTGGGGACTATAGGGAGGTAGAAAAAAGATGTACAAGTCTTGCTGTTGCCAACGCTGATGCTGCTGGCGAGCTAAAAGGCTTTTATGAACTGAGGCATTATCTTGAATAATGACGGTGATTTGTCCGGTTTGAAGTAAGCGCTGTGCAGCAATTTGCGCTTGCCAATCCATGAGTTCGATATAAGTTGATGTTTTGAGGGTTCCCAGCATCAAAGCATAATCAAAACGAAGTTTTGGTTCCCAAATACCGAAGATGTTGATTTGCCTACGGCGTCGTCTACTTTGTCGAATACGTTTTTGCTCTCCCTACGCCCATAAGCATAATCAGTGGGACTCGTGCAGTAGCAACCAGATTCATCCAAGTACTTTAAACACACCAAACCTAATTGCGCCCACAACTTGAGTAATTCCCAATCTAAGCGTTTGGCTTGTAAATATACTTTGTTTAGGCTTAATGCTGGACAGTAGCGGATACGTTTCCAACGCCACCCTTTTTTTTCAGTAGTCGCCTGATTTGTTCAGTTCCTAACTCAATTTGTCGTTCTTCTAATAGCTTTTGACTTAGCTGGCGAGCACTATAACGACGATCTTGTACCAAGTATTTTTCCACTACTTGCCAATCTTCTTCTTGCCAACTCCGTTTTTTTCCACGTCCTGGCGCTTCCCACAAACCCCCTAATCCTTGAAATTGCCAGCGCCTAATTGTCTGCCTTACCGTCTGTTGTGCCTAATCTAGATACTCTGCAATCTGAGGTACATTCCATCCGTGGGCATTGAGGCGCAAAGCGATCGCTCTTTGTTTGGTTCGACGTGGTACTTTATCTGCACAACTGAGTTCTAAAAGTGTACGGTCTTCTTCGGCAGTTAGTATTATTCTTAACGCACTAGGTATCATTTTTCACTTAATTTTTCTCATAGCTCTATCTTACGTTTTTTTCGGTTGACTTACTTATTTATTTGATACTATTCGCTCTAGATATACGGCAGTTTTCAATTACTTGTAATTGAAAAACATATCGTTATGAGGGGCGCAAGGACTTGCGCTCTGACGACGAGAGCGAAAAATTTCGGGGGAGATGAGGGACAAGACACGGTAAGATAACTCAATGATTGATCCGGCTGAAAGAGTCATATATCAATTAAAGGTAGTGCTGTTGGGCATTAGCCCAATGATTTGGCGACGGGTAAAAGTTAGTAGCGACAGCACAATAGAAGACTTGCATTACACGATCCAACTGGCAATGGGGTGGAAAGATATTCACCTGCACCATTTCATCATCCACGGTAAGTATTATGGGATTACCCAACCAGGGGTGTGCTTTTACCCCTTGGATGACCAAATTGTGAATCATACCCTGACCAAAACTTAAGTTGTACCAGACTCCCAATAAGGATGTTGACTATGTTGAGAAATATCATTGTCTCTAGATGACAATAATTCGGAAGTAGATATTGGTTGTGGTTGGGGATTGATCTGAAAATAAGTTGCTTGAATGCTGACGAGTAAGTAGGCACTAAAAATTATTTCCCACCAGCGTTCAATCCTTTCATAATTAGTCAGACGAAAATCAGCCCAACCCAGTTCATTCTTGACTTGTTTAAAACCATATTCAATCCAATTCCTTAAACTATAAAGTTGAGCAACATTACCTGATAAATCAATTGATAAATTAGTCATAACGTACCAACTTTCATCTCCAGTAGGGTCAGGAGTATTAACCTTACTGATTTGGTAATATCTGATGCGGCGACGTTGACCAAAAATAATTTCTCTCAGATAACGAGTTTCAGTTTGACGATGTGAAAGCTTTTGCTCATAAGCTTTCCATCGGTTATAACGTTTTCGACTTCCTGATGGCATCAACACTCAATGATTAGAGCGAATTGCGACAATAAACTCTAGTTGTAACTTTTCTAAACATCTAATTACATCTCCACTTTCTCCATACAGGCTATCTGCTAAAACTAACTTGATTTGAAATCCCTATGCTTTCAACTCTTGAATAATCTCTACTGCTATTTGGAGTTTGGTCTTGTATTTATCTCCATCTTGCAGTCGGTTTTTAGGTTTAAATATTTCAAACATTAATGGATAAGTAATCCCATCTACTATTCCATAAGCATTTACTGATACTATTCTATTCTCCGTCTTTCCTAAATTACCTATATATTGATGAGTTACATAGTCTGTTGATTTCCCCTTTTTCTGATCTCCTGTTTCGTCAATACATAAAATTATTTCTCTTTCTCCCACAAACATTTTTGTTAACCACAGCCTCATCTCTCTCATTTTTTTGACATCCCACAATGCGTCTCTCAAAAAATGATGTAGCGATTGACCGTCTTTTAATCCTACTGTTTTCGCTATCTCTGGCAGCGATTTGTAGCGGTTCTCTGATAACATTCTCACATGTAAATACTTGAATGCTTCAAAATACCTCACATCTTCAAATAATGAAAATAGTGTTGACAATAGTTATCTATGAAGGCGACAGTGTTTACTGCTTCTCTGCGTGGCGTAACCATCCCTGCTAATTACTGTTTCCGGTTTCCTTCATGATTATACTCTCCCTGTAGTAACAAAAGAGGGATTAGTCTTCTCTGCTTACTCACCTAGTTGAAATGCCTATCCGCCAAGTATCATGTCGCACTTGCATGAGAGGCTCAGGTAAGCGCAAACGATAAATGTTGTTTCATCTTTCTTGTTATGCTAGTGTTTGCTTGCTAATATCTATTAAGTAAACATCTGACTTTTAGGCAGATCAAGTAGTTGTGTTAATTTTGATAGCTGAGCCAAAAACATTCTTCCTGATTCTGCAATATAACGTGATTATAAAAGGGAATTATGAATAAAAAATGGGCTGTGAAACGACTGACAATAAATCTTGCGACAAGCGAGGCAGAGAAACTGGAACAATACTGTACAGTAACAGGAAGACCAGCAACCGATGTGATTCGAGAATTGCTCCGCTCTCTTGAGGTAGAGGAGAAAAAGTAATTGAAAATCTCTCAAATCCAACTTCCTACTTTAGCAGTTAAGGAGATTTAATTGATAGGTAATTAGATAAGAGTTGATCTATTTGTAGTAAATATAGTTAATCTGGTAACTTACGAACAAGCTCTTTAATTACCTCCTTTTCTTCTTTCCCCGTCTCTTTACAGTACTTTTCAAGTGTCTTAGCTTCGTCTGATGCTAAGTCAACGCTGATTTGCTTCTCGGTATTTTTCTTACTCATACTTCATTAAGTAGGTGTACTACTTGCTTTTGTGCTTTGCAAACTGCTCACAAGAAAAAATCAAGATACCATTCGTTAGAACTCACCAAAAAATTAGTGATACTAACTTCTAAACAAATGCTGAAATCTTACCAACACTAAAGTTTAGTCCCAGCATAATTTTTGATAATTGCTACTTGTGCTAATTACCTTTTTTGCATTTGGAATTCGGGTTTATTCTTTAAAAGCTTAGTATCTTACCTAGTCAGAGTTATTGTTTTCAAACATAGCAATTAGTTACTCACTTTAATTTCAGTTCTACCAATACATAGCAGCAGTAATGGGTTAAAAATGTATGTTCAGAATTATTAGTTAGAAACAACTGTATTGATATTATGCTGTCAACAACAGTATTTTTAGCTTGTCTTATTCAGATTTATATCTAAAGGAATATGTATAACTTAATTCGCAGATTAACTAGTTATTTTTTATACAAATATGCTAAACATCAAAGTAGTTCTGGCATATTTGTTTCCTTCAGTTTTAAAAACCAGCAATCTCTTGTTTTAACAAGACCCCGTTGGATGTCAACACCCAATAAGAGCAACGCGAAAAAGTGAGATTATGGTGAAGAGAGCAAGGGAGGCAGAGGAGGTAAAACAATGAATAAAGAAGCAATCAAAGATCATAAAAATTTGGGGATTTATAAAATTGCCTTTGAAGCGGCAATGAAAATTTTTGAGCTATCAAAGAAGTTCCCTGTGGAGGAGAGATATTCGTTAACTGATCAAATTCGTAGATCCTCACGTTCTGTTTGTGCTAATTTAGCTGAAGCATGGAGAAAACGGCGTTATGAAGCTGCTTTTATCACTAAATTAAACGATTGTGAGGCTGAAGCAGCAGAAACCCAAACTTGGATTGAATTTGCTGTCAAATGCAACTACATTCATGTAGAAGTAGGACGAGAAGTTTATGCAAATTACAACCAAGTTTTATCCGGTTTGGTAAATATGATTAATAATCCATCACCTTGGTTGAGAAATCACTAATCCCCCCCCTGCATCCCCTGCATCCTCTGCTCCCCCTGCTGTTTCAGCATCTCACAAAATCGAGTTGCTCCCGCACCCAGTAATACCAATTAAAAATAAAGCTGCATATAATGGGGAGAAGCAAACTTGGTAAGTTAACAGAACCATGAGCCGCCCATTTAAAATTGCGATCGCCGATAGCGAAGAGGAACTGAAAAAACGCCTACAAACAGTGTCTTCAGGAAACCAGAAAGAAAAGTGACAAATGTTGTGGTGGCTCAAAAGTGGGCAAGTTAAGGAACAACTTGAAATAGGGCAACGTTTGGGTAGAGATACATCAACGGTGACAAGATGGTTGCAAAAGTATAGAGCCAGTGGGCTGTCTGGCTTGCTAGAAATTAAGAAAGCACCCGGAGCAAATCGAAAAATTAATGATGAGGCCCTGTGTAGATACTTAAATGCCTCAAAATTTGTCACATCTGAAAACAGGTTTTTATACCACAGACAATATTCGTCCACAAATTTTACGGTGGGAGCAACGCGATTTGGTGAGGTTGAGCAAAAAAGGTGCGATCACTAAAAACCTATGTAATAGTACTTAGAATAATTATCACATTAGACCGAGTATTAATGCTGCGTTAACTTGTAGATGATTTTAGGATAAAAAAAAGGTAGGATTCCCTTTGGAGTAAAGGTTTTGATATCTGACATCAAAACAAAAACAGGGAATGCTTACCATGAAAAATAATATATATTGTACTTTTGATTTAAGCAAATCAGTGTCACACTTTCAAGAAAAAGTTACGAAAGTTTTAGAATTAACGAATATTCCAGAATGGAATGGACAAACTTTCAAATTACGTGAAAAAGAAATTAGGGAATCGGCATTAATTTTAGCAGGCGAATGTATTGCTTTGTTGCTTCATGACTTGTCTAAATCTCAAGAATTTTTGCACAAAACAATGCACGAAACTCAGGGATGGTGGCACAATAAAACGCGAAAACACGGTTGTAAAGAACGGCAAATATTTACAGTTGGTAATGTCGCAGTAACTTTAAAGCTACCGTATGTAGTTGAACGCCACACTCAACCAAATAAAAATAAAAAATCTACTCATGTTGGATTCTGCCCATTCTTAAGATATTTAGGAATGTCTGAAGGTTTAACCCCTGAAGTTTTATCGACTATTGCCCGATATGGTGCAATTGCTGGCTCTTTTGAGGCAGCACGAACAACATTAATTGATTGGGGCATAGATATCAGCTTAAAACGCATAGAACGGCTAACATATTACTTTGGTAAAATTGGTATAAATTTACGTGAATCAAAACTAACAAGTTTAGAGCTTGGTAGTTTACCGATTCGTAACATTCTTAAAGACCAGCGTGTTGTTATTGCTGTAGATGGCGGTCGTACACGGATTCGGATTAATAAGAAAGGTAGGCGTAAGGTTAAAACTAATCGTGTAGGCTTTACAGGAGAATGGATTGAGCCAAAACTATTAACAATTTATGTAGTGAATGAGCAAGGTGAAAAAATCAAGAATGGAGAGATTCCAATTACCAATGATGGAACTTATAAAGGATATCAAGGATTTTTGCAGATATTAGAGATGTACTTAGTTAATTTAGGTATTAGTCATGCGAAACAGGTTTTATTAATTGCGGATGGAGCAGAATGGATCTGGATACATATTCCTCCTTTACTTAAAAAATTAAAATGTCCACCTGAAACTTATCAATTATTAGACTTTTTTCACGCTGCATCACATTTACAAGACTTCGCTGATGCTGCTTTTAGCACAAACAATGAGCGTCAACAATGGTTTCAAAAGGCTCGAAAAACTTTAAAAAAAGGTCAGGCACTAGATTTAATGAGAAACATGGGTGAATTTATTTCTGAGGTGAACGGAGAGCGTCTCAAAGTTTTGGTACGAGAGCGAAATTATATTTTAAAAGCTTATCGACGCAGGCTTTTAAGATATAACGAAGTCGCGTCTCGAAAATTACCTCTTGGCAGTGGCGCGGTTGAAAGTTTAATTCGTCAAGTCGTGAATTTACGCATGAAAGGAAACAGTAAGTTTTGGTTACAAAATAACGCAGAAATTATGTTACATCTTCGTTGCTAATGGATAGCTAAAAGTTGGGATAATTTTTCTGATTCTATCTTTAATTCGTTTATTAAACCCCAAACTGCCTGATAAATTTTATACTTCAATTCTGTACTTAATTTATTTTTTGCCATAATTGATACCAAGCCTTAAAAACTTATTGCAGATATATTTGGAAATAATAGTCAAATGATTTACTAGCAATCTTTTTGAGATATCTCATCAAGATGATTTTTCGTGTAATTACGTGTATTAATTGCAAATAAAATTACCTCATACACAAATGTAAGTTTTAGCGATCGCTGCTTTTTGATCCGACCTCACAAAATCGCGTTGCTCCCTTTTACGGTTGTATGGATGGACGAGGCTCTGCCATGCTCTGTGTCTACGTTCTAGGTTTTGTGCATTATTATACTACCGCGGAAGTGACACAAGAGGACTAGCTCCATCTACATCTAATTTTTCTATTCCTCTCTATTTTTAACTATTTACCCCACTTATCTACAACACTACCTCTGGTTGTTGCCGCGATCGCAGTTTTGTTTCTTGTGTGGTACTGCTTTACGTAACTCTTGTGCTAATTGTAACGAACCTATTACATCCTTAAAGTTCCGCTTTTGTCCTTACTGTGGCTTCCCCTATAGAACCCATTTGGGATCTTTGAGTGCGAGCTAAGATAAAAAATAAATGGCATATTCCAGTAGTTTAGCGACAAAGAGTGGCTCTTGATAGAGCCATGACTGCCTCAAAAGAAGAAAACCCAACCACCAGTGTGGACAAAAACAGAGATTCTAGATGGCATCTTCTATCAACTAAAAAACGGCTGTAATTGGTGTGATTTACCCAAGGATTTACCGCCCTACTCGACAGTATTCTGGCATTACAAGCAATGGCGGGCTGAAGGAGTAATTGAACAGATAATGACGGCAATGCATTCCGAGGTGCGTCAAAAAGTTAAAAAAAACTAGGGCGGCAAAGCTTGCTAGAGAGGGTCAGATATTCAAGTAAACTAGGGAACACAGAGAATATGTGGTGTATCAATGGCAAGAAAAAGTCCTCAACCAAAAGCGACATCATCTGAAGTACTAGAATGCGTGCAACAGAATTGTCCCAGTTGCGGGAAATCCATGTGGAATGAGTATAACAATCTGCGACGTGTGAGAACTCTTAAAGGAGTGATACAACTACTGTTGAAAATTCGCCGTTGTCAAAATAGATCTTGTGAGCGTTACAAAATTAAGTATCGACCAGAACAGGAAGGTTCCTGGGCATTACCACAACAAGAATTCGGGTTAGATGTGATTGCACTGGTGGGAGCGTTGCGCTACCAAGAATACCGAAGCATACCTCAAATTCATCAACATCTTCGGAATCAGGGTGTAGAAGTAAGCGAGCGAAGCGTTACTCATCTGTTAGAAAGATATGACGAATTAGTAGCATTGTGGTTAAGTGACCACTTAAGACTCAAAGCCATAGCCAAAAAGCAAGGGCGATTGATATTAGCAATCGATGGGATGCAGCCGGATGTTGGACATGAAGTACTATGGGTGATTCGGGATTGTTTATCAGGGGAAATAATACTTGCAAAAACTTTATTATCGTCAAGAAATGAGGATTTAGCCGCCTTGCTATCGCAGGTAAAAAATACTCTTGATGTAGAAATTGATGGGGTAATAAGTGACGGACAACAGTCAATTCGCAAAGCCGTTGAAGTAGCATTACTGGGAATTGCTCATGGTTTGTGTCATTTCCACTATTTGAAGGAAGCAGCTAAGGTTATTTATGAAGCAGATAGGCACGCAAGAAAAGGAACTAAAAAAGCGCGTTCGGGGCATATGCCAGATTGAAGCAGTGTTAGTGAATCTGACGAAGCGGATGCCGAAGTGATACGTGAATATTGTCTGGCTGTACGTGGTTACTTGACAAATGATGGTCGTCCACCGCTATATGCTTCCGGATTAAAATTACAGGAACGTCTAAGTTTGATTGAAGCAAGCCTAGAACGGTAGCTAAAAAAGGGGGTTCCCGAAACCCTTGATAAAGCTCAAATAAATTGTTTCATTTGGACTTGAACAAACGGCATCTTTATTCGCTCCAATTACTGTTGCTTATAACTGGATTTATCAAGCCGCAGAGATTCTCGACAACGAAACTGACCTTAATGCAATTGAAGTTCAACGAAGTTTTCAAACTTTACTTGATTCAATGTCACACAAGAAAAATGAAGCTCTTACTTTAGAGCCAGGTATTTCTCATTTTTTAAAAATTACTCGTAGTTATTGGTCTGGACTTTTTCATTGTTATGAGGTTGAAGGTTTACCTCGAACTAATAATCACCTTGAACAAGCTTTTGGTGTTTTGCGACATCAACGTCGTTGTACTGGTCGTAAAGTTGCCCCTTGATCACTTGTAATTCGAGGCACAGTCCAATTAGCTTCAGCCATTGCTACTGCACTTCATTCTTTTACATCTCAAGATTTGGCTCAGGTCTGTGTCCAGACTTGGCAACAATTACACTCTGATTTACGCCAACATCAACTTACTCGCATTGAACAGTTTCGATTCCGTCGCAATCCTCAAGCTTACTTGACAACTCTTGAGAAAATACTTGTCTAGTAAACTTTGCGGTTATAGTTTTTTTTAGTTCACTAAGCACAGTCACTGGACTAATTTTGAGAGTACGAGCCGTATCTCTCACACCACTACCATTCACTGCCATTGTGACGATTTTCTCTTTTACTTCTTTACGACTTCTGTAATAAGGATGAGCTTCGAGCGTAAAAGTCCGATATGGACATTCCGGATTTTTGCAGATATATTTTTGCTTACCTGTGCTAGTACGACCATTACGACAAATATTCACATCCTGACAGTGAGGATATCGGATTGGTGTGAGAATCATTAGTCAAGCTATTTTTTATTTCATGTTATAGTCGTTTCCCTATTATATAATTACTTTTCAACACGTCTGTAACACTACCATCTTACCGTATTTCCAGTCCTATCTCCCCCGAAAAAAAATCGCTCTCCTTTTTTTTATACCTTTTTCAACCCGTCGAACTCACGTTACTTTAATCTTTTATGAATGCGTTTGCCCTGTCTAAACAAGCTTTCAATTTTGCAGACAGAATTTGTACGTTTGGCTCTTTGAGTATGGAGTCGTGATTACCAGGAATGTAGTGAATATCCAATTCAGCTACCAAATTACTCCAGCCTAATTGTGGAACAAGTTTAGAGCTTAAACTTTCTGTTTTTTCCATCTGCTCATCGATCTCCATAAAGGTCACTTGTCCTGGATAAACTGACGGAATGTATTCTTTTAAAGCCCGTATATTGACTTCTCTAATGTATAGATTACGGTGGATGCGAGGAAAGGGAAGCTCAAGAGCCAAGTGAAATTTGTAGCTAATTTTTATGAATTTATTTTGGAACCTCCTTATGAAATTGTTTTGGAACCACTTGTTAAAACTTTTTTCACGAAAATAGGTAAATCCTTTTTGGGACAAGCTCTGCAAATGAAGAACTATTTCCTTAAAGAATGACAATTGTTTGATAGAAGCTGGAGCAGAGCTATGAAATAGAGTTAAAAGACCTATTTTTTGACCTTGCTTATAGAGTTGTTGTGCCATCTCAAAGGCGATTACACCCCCAAAGGAGTAGCCTCCTAGAAAATAAGGACCATTGGGCTGAAGGGTTTGTATCTCTTTGATATAGTGAGATGCCATGTCTTCGATTCGAGTATAGGGAACCTGTTTCCCATCCAAACCTTGAGCTTGTAACCCATAAACTGGTTGATCAGAACCGAGATGATGTGCTAAATCCTTGTAAGAAAGAACATCTCCAAAAACGGCATGGATTAAAAACAGCGGTGGCTTGTAGCCATTAGGCTGAATCGCCACAAGAGAAAACCAAGATGCTAACGTTCTTGATTGACGAATTGTGTTAGCAAGTTGCTCAATTGTTGGTGCTTGGTACAAGATAGATAAAGGTAAATTTTCGCCCAAAGTCTTCTCAATTTCTGTGAACAAGTGTACCGCCAGTAAGGAATGCCCTCCTAAATCAAAGTAGTTCTCATTCACACCGATGGGTTGGATACCCAAAATTTTTTCCCAAATTTCTGTTAATCGCAGTTCTAACTCATCCTGAGCAGTTACTTTGGTGGCTGGAGCTTCTTGTCTAATTTGCTTCGGTGCAGGTAGACCGCCTCGGTCTACTTTGCCGTTGGAGGTAAGAGGTAAAAAGTCTAGGATCACAAATGAAGAAGGTATCATGTAGTCTGGTAGTTTCTGCTTGAGGAAGCAACGCAGTTCATCGTTTGTAGGGATCTGTTGATGAGGGACAAAGTAGGCAATTAATCGTTGGTCGCCAGGAAAATTTTCGTGGGCAATAACTACTGTCTGGTACACATCTGGATGTTGACCTAATATGGCTTCAATTTCTCCTAACTCAATCCTGAAGCCTCGTATTTTCACTTGGTGGTCAATACGATTAAGGAACTCGATATTACCGTCGCTCAAGTAGCGTGCTAAGTCGCCAGTTTTGTAAAGGCGTGCTCCTGGCTCTTGGCTAAAAGGGTTGAGAATAAATTTTTCTCTGGTCAAATCAGGACGGTTAAGATAGCCGCGGGCAAGTCCAGCACCGCCGATATACAGTTCCCCAGATTCACCAATCGGCACAGGTTGTAAATCTTCATCTAGGATATAAATCTGTGTATTGTTAATGGGGCAACCAATAGGAGCAAGAATGTAATTGTTGCCGCGCTGACATCTCCAAAAAGTTGCATCAATGGAAGCTTCTGTCGGGCCATAGCAATTATATAAAACATTATCTAAGTTCAATTTAGT
>JAHHHK010000072.1 GCA_019359395.1 Komarekiella atlantica HA4396-MV6 | reverse complement strand
AATATTGCTACTTTTACAATGACTTTATCATCAAAGCTTGAATCCTTACCTACATGTCACCCGGCGATCACTACCTTTATCCTATATTTAGTATATATGTACTATATTTAGATGCGTTTGCCCTGATCTGAAGCCCACATTGATGTTCCTGATGGGTTATCAGAGTCAGAAGTCAGGCAGCACATTGTTGACCTTTACAACAGTGGTGAAATGCATTTTGACCTGAATATTTTTCAAGCTGACTTTGAATCTATCAGCGCCAAGATTATCAAAACTCAAAATGAGGATGAAGCATGATTGCCACACAATTATTGAAACCAGAACAAAACATTATTGTTCATAGACACCCTCTCAACTTTTACGAGTCGCCGTCATGGTTCACCACTGAACTTTTGCGTCATGTCAGATTATCCGGCGTGATTGGTGAGCCGTGTGTAGGACATGGTGCAATCGCTTCTTTACTTCAAGCTTGGCCATACACCACGCGTGTCTGGACTAACGATATTGATCCCAACAAAACGGCAGATTATTACTACGACGCAACGCAAAAAGAGTCGTGGGAACAATTGCCAGAAGCCGACTGGATCTGCACTAATCCTCCATACGCAGATCAAGCCGCACCAATTATCAGAAATGCATTCTCTAAAGCTCGTGTGGGTGTCGCATCATTCTTGTTAACCAGCTTTTTAGAACCTTGTGATGATCGTGCTGTATTTCTTCAAGAACATCCCCCATCACTTGTTTTAATCATGCCCCGGTACTGCTTTCGGAAAGATAAAAAAGGCAAACGATGGGCAACAGATAATATCACCATTTCATGCTTCGTGTGGGACAAGCGCACGACACAGCAGCGTATCATTATTCGCCCTGTTAATAGAATTATTGGCTTCTACAAAACTCCAGATAAAGCGATTAGGCAAGATTCAGTTTTAAGTATTGTCCGAGCGATTGGTAATGGTGAATTTAGTACAAACTATTGAGGAGAACAGTAACTATGTCAACAAATATCGAATGGTGCGACGAAACAATTAACCCAATTGTGGGATGCTCTCGACTTTCGGAAGGCTGCAAACATTGCTATGCAGCTACCGCAGCTAAATCTTCACGACTTCAACAATTCTCCCAGTACCAAACTGTCAGTGAGTGGGATGGTACTGTTGAGTTTGTCAAGTCTCAACTTATTAAACCACTGCACTGGAGAAAACCCAAAAAGATATTCGTTTGTAGCATGGCTGATTTGTTTCATGCCAATGTTCCTTTTGAGTGGATTGATCAGGTAATGGCTGTTGTTGCTCTGTGTCCTCAACATACTTTTCAAGTTCTTACCAAACGACCAGAGAGGGCATTGAAGTATTTTAGGCAACCCCAACTATGGGTTAAATGGTATGAAGCTGCCAAAGAACATCTATGGGGTGCTATTGGGGAAAACTTTGGAGGTTTAATTAATCTTCAACAATATTTTATTGACCAACCTTTTCCGCTACCTAATTTGTGGTTAGGAACATCAACAGAGAATCAAGCGATGGCTGATAAACGTATCCCAATTTTATTACAAATACCCGCATCTCTACGCTTTTTATCTTGTGAACCGCTGCTTGAGGAAATTACTTTATCCCGATATCACAACAATGGAATTGGCTATTTAGGACACAAAATTAAATGTCCAAATTGTGGAGTCACTGGTATTAATCCCCCAGATAAATACTACCAATACTGCTGGCAGTGTAATAGTGAAATGGAGAGAAAAGAACCGACGATTTCGTGGATTATATGCGGTGGGGAGTCTGGCCCCAATTCCAGACCATGCCACATTGAATGGATTGAATCAATTGTCATACAGTGCCAAGAGTCAAATACACCCGTGTTCGTCAAACAGTTGGGGGCTAATGCTCACCACCAGGGACAGCGATTCAAAACCCGTGATAAGAAGGGTGGAGAAATTGAGGAGTTTCCTGAACAACTAAGAATCAGAGAATTTCCTGTGCTAGTACGTGATTAAAAAGCAAATCTCTGCGCGACACTGCAAACGCACAGTTGGCAGAAATGCTTAACAGTTTTAAGACTTCTGCTCACTATATTTTTCAACAGCTTGTTGTACCGTTTCAATATCTAACTCCAAAGCCTCGGCTATTTGTTCTACGCTCAATCCTACTTTCAACAACCGAGGTACTGTTCCTAACTTTGTTTCTAACTCAGTCTCTTCCTTGACTTCTTGATAAAACCGAGTTTGTTGCCACTGTGTTAATCCAAACATTGCTTCTAATTCCTGCCGACTCTTGTCTGCAAACTTGTACACTAACATCCTTTCTACTAATTCTAGAAGGTTTCTCCGGCTTGACTCAGGAGTTTGTTGCACCTGAGTAATTAAGTTTCTTGCCTTTGTTACTGCTTCATCCTCGGCAGCAACAACTAATTTAACAATTCCCAATCCAATGGAGTCAGACGATGTATCAACTAACTCATCTAAATACACAACCTGAATTTGACCAAGTGCCAGTGAAGTTTGATAAGCCAAAGGTATGCCAGCGTCAAAACTACGTTTGGGCCAAAGTACCACAGCTTGCCATGATTTGCTCGGTCTGTACTGATTTAGATAAACAAATGCTTCTGTTACTAATCGCCAGTACAAATCATCATCCCGCTGAAACTGCACTTCCACAAAATAAATTGGATCTTGTGGAAATTCAGCTTTGGGCAGGAATAACCCATCTAAGCGGCGGGAAAGCTCTTTGATTTCTACGGAAGTGAACTGATAATGTGTGGCAACCGCAGCTTCTTGCTCCAACAATTCAAACAGAACACTGGGGAGATTTTGAAACAAGGTGTAAAAGATCGTATCTGTCTTCATTATCGGTTGCAACGCTTCTAATTCAGCGTTCTTAGGTAGGACAGAGGACTAGATAGATAAAGCCTTAACTATCTTTGCCCATTTCTTCTGCTGGAAACCACTCCAATATCTCTCCCGGTTGAATCCTATAGGTTTCGCACAGAGCTTCCAGAATCTTGGAGGAAGGAATGTAAGTCGGGTCTGCTGCTAATTTGTACCCCGTGGTGTCAGAAATTTTGGCATCTTGAATCATTCGATAAGCTGACAGCCCTCGATTCTCTAAAAATTGCTTGATTTTGTTTCGCATTGGCATAACCTCAATACTACTATGACTATTGTACCCTAAATCTTTTTGGTGTAAATATTGCAGTACTGCAAAAATTTTGGTAGTATAAGTATCTGTAAACAGGGGAAGAAAATGACTGATACAGCATTCCGCAATCGCTTTGGTTCTGAGGTATTCGCTTCTGCCTTCTTTGATGATTATCCTCTAGAAGCCGAAGAATTTAGACTTTATGTACACATTCAAAGAAGGGCTGGTAATAGCGGTTGTTTCGAATCTATTCCTAAGATGGCTCAACATTGCCAGATCGCAGAAAAAACCGCCAAACACGCTGTCAAACTTTTGCTCAAAGCAGGCATGATCCGAATACAACAACGCTCTGGCACTACTAACGTCTATACTTTAACCCCTGCTTCTCAATGGGTTAATCCCGACCAAGTTCAACTACTGCGATCGCAAATCAAAAAGGGTAGGGTCAAAAATGACCCCAGTCAAAAAAGCACCGGGTGCAATTTTGACCCCAGTCAAAAAGGCATGGGGGGTGGGGGTAAAATTGACCCGACTGGTGGGGTCATTTTTGCACCGGGGGTGGGGTCAAAAATGACCGACGAAGGTATTCCCATTAAGGAGATCCCAATTAAGGTACTCCCACTAAGGGACGTGCCGCTTCAAAATAACCCACTTCTCAACGATGAGTGTGTGTGTGAAACTGAACAAACTAACTTGCTAGAACAAGTAGACCAAAACCAAAAAGACCAAAACCAAGAAGAACTAACCCCCCAACAACTCACTTCGCTGTTAAATAAATCCGAGTCTTTGCAACAAACCGATAACCCCTCAAGAGGAGCAACTATTGCGGCGGGGTCGTTCGATAAACCTGAACAATCGAATCAAACCCAGACCTGCCCTTACAAGACAGCGCAGAACGTGAAAGACCTGATAGAAGCGTGGATTACAGACCCTACTGCCTTTGCTGATGATTTTGTGCCATTGGTCGTCAAGGAAAAAATCAAGTGGAACCGCTGGGTATTACCTTGGCGTAGCGCGGGGCGAAAGCTGAACCACCAGTACCAAAATTTCAACCCAATAGTTGTGGACTTTTTGGCTGCTGAATTAGCGGCTAAGTCTAAACGCTCCTCTGAACAGGAAATAACTCATGCTGTTGCCGTTATTAACACCTGGGAGAAAACCAAGGGTGGATGGACGAACTTGATGCAACGCTATCACCAAGCATTGAAAGCCGAACTTGAACACCTGCAAAGGCAACAAGCCATACAAACAACCCACGCTGCCCCAGACGATTTGAGAACTTCTGCTGTCCTGCCACAAGTCAGACAAGCCCGGAGATTTAGCAAGACAGAATACAGGAGCCAGCCGCCAGAATTCAGAATTGAAGCTCGTGCAGCTGCGGGTTAAAGCAAGAAAGTTCTTGTTAATTCTTGCTCCTGACTTCTGACGAATGAATTCTATTTACAAAGACTGCATAAGAGAATGAGAATGTTTTCACCAGATTTTGTCCCAGATAACGTAATTTCAATGCCTGACTACTTGCCGCCCCAGTCGATAGAAGCTGAAGTTGCCGTACTGGGTGGCATCTTGCTTGACCCCCAAGCTATAGCTCGTGTAATCAAGATATTACAGCCAGAGGATTTTTACGTTTCTTCGCACAAAGAGATTTACTCTTCAGCAGTGCGATTGCACAACACCGGACAGCCCACAGATTTGCTGTTTGTAACCAATTGGTTAGAATCTCACGGAGTCCTACCTCGGATTGGTGGTAGAAATAAACTTGCCTCACTGTTTGACTGCTGTGTGTCTGCTATCAACGTTGATGCCTTAGCCGAGTTAATTCGGGAAAAAGCGCGACTTCGGGCAGTGATTAAAACTGCAAATGAAATGCTTAGAGCCGCAATGGATGCTCCAGTGATGGACATGAAAGCAACCGATGTCATTGAAATCGCACAACAAAAGCTCTTGGCATTGCGCCAAACAACTCAAGATAGCCGAATTAAGCCCCTGTCCGACATTATCCCCGAAGTCTATGCCGAGATTGAATTGGCCAATAACGGTGAAGATGCAATTGAGGTCAGTATCCCCACTGGATTTTATGATCTTGATGCAGTGATTAGCGGTTTACCCTTCGGTGCTTTAAGTGTTGTTGGAGGTCGTGGGGGAATTGGTAAATCAACCTGGGCATTGGACATCGCGCTAAGGGCTGCTGCTAGCGGCTTAACGACCGCTTATTTCGCTTTAGAGATGTCTGCATCACAAATGGTAAAAAAGACCCTTTCCAGACTGGCAGCGCCCCATGTTCCCGCAGATCTACTTTTTAAGCGCAACGCGCTTAGAGAATCCCATTGGAGTCCTTTGGCTCAATCTTGTGCTGAAGCAATGGGACTGCCTTTTTGGTTAAATGATGATCCTGTAATCACTACCTCACAAATTAAGGCTCATTTGCAAGATGTTGTTGCCCAATGTGGAGAAGTCAGCTTGGTGATTGTTGACTATGTACAGCTGATTGAACCAATGCGCTTGCGCTTAGGCGAAAACCGTGTACAAGAAATCGACTCGATTTTAAAACAATTGAGGGCGATCGCTAAACAGTTCAATTGCGCTGTTTTAGGTTTAGCCCAGTTAAAAAGAGAAGTTGATTCCCGCTCCGAAAAACGCCCGACGAAAGCTGATTTTCGAGAGTCAGGAGGATTTGAACAAGAAGCCGCTGTCATGTTGGGTTTATACCGTGAAGATTACTATGACAAACAAACCACACAGAAAGGCATCTTTGAAGTTTCAGTCCTTAAAAGTCGTTTTAGCAGTGAAACTACTGTCAATCTTCTGTTTGATGAAAGATTTGGACAGTTTAAAAATCTGGCTAAATCCAGCTACTAATTAAGTCTCCCTTTGCGCCGCTGATACTTACCTCTACCAAATCTAAATTAAGTCAGGATAGAATATGGATTTTCTAACAGTTGACCAAGTACACAAAATTATTGAATTGGCTGAATTAACTTATGGACATGAAGATTCCACATCAAAGAAAATAGCAGACTCTAGAACACAAGCCAAGGAACTGGTTGAATTTCTGATTGAACGCCAAACCCCAGGTTCTCCTGTAAACACATTGTCTGAATATGTTAATCAACTTGATTCAGAGGAAACAGCAGAAGCAATCGCGTTAATGTTACTTGGGCGGGGAGATTCTGGTGAACAACTATCAGATTTTCCTGAATTAGTTAAAGAAGCTCAAGAACTACAAGCATATTATCTACTTGAAAAGTCTCTACTAGCTAAATATTTGCGAAACGGATTACAAAAGCTCAATCTTTCAGGAAAAAGTTAATAATAAAAAACGGAGGATATGGAACGCGGCCCCCGCTTTGCATGAATCAAAGAATGTTTTTATATTGCCACAGAAAAATTAATTATTCCTGACCTTAAGGAATACACTCTACTACTTCCAAAGGTAGAGTTAACTTCTCTATTTTCAGTACCAAGCTAACAGTCAATAAAAGCATTCATGAAAAAATCTGAAGTATTTACTAACAAACTGGAGCATTTCTGTGGAAAAAGCGAAAGGCACAAAACCCCTAATCTCAAAACCTTCGTTTTCTATATCCCTACCCCACAAGAGCAAATCAAAAACTTGAGGATGCACTTATCTCTACCTTGGAAGGAAACAGCAAAAGTCTGGGTACAAAAAGAGCTAAAACGACTATTGGCAGAGGATGGTGAACCGAAAAACGGAGAATGAGAATTGAATTGAAGAAGAATCCAGAAGTCAGAATACATCCGTCAGAATCAATAAGTGAGGGATTCAAACCCGCCACTAATTGAAGACCGCTAAATTTTCGATTTAGCGGGGGTCTTAAACCCGCCTATTCATCCGCCAGTTGTACAGAATTTATGCTGAATTCTAGCTCCTGACTCCTGAATTCTATTTAGATCATCAACATGAGCGATCACATGAAAAATAAATCGTGTTTGAATTGTGAATTTGGCAAAGAAATACGACATCAAAAAGACCAACTTTCTCAGGAAGACCTTTATTTCAACAACTGTTCTTATTTTCCCAAAGTTGGCATAGTAGTTGAATACGCAATTGGTGTTAAAGACCTTGAAGAAGTTGCTGACAATTGCCAAAAATGGATACAGATCTCATGAATAAAATCATCGCTGGTACAGGACATAGACCTGAAAAGCTTGGAGGCTATAAAGATGAGGTCTTCACCCGCTTGATAGCCTTATGTAGTGCATCTCTAAAGAAAATGCAAGCCACAGAAGTAATCAGTGGTATGGCTTTGGGATTTGACCAAGCACTAGCTATTGCTGCAATTGAGCTAGAAATTCCTTTGGTTGCTGCAATCCCATTCAAAGGGCAAGACGACAAATGGCAACAGCAGGATAAAGAACGCTACGAAGATATTCTGTTTCGAGCAAAGCAGATTGTCTATGTAGACAAGACTACAAAATACTCTACTGAACACGTAGGGTATAGCGCTGAAAAAATGCAAAAACGTAACGAGTACATGATTGATAATTGCACAGAAGTATTAGCGCTTTTTGACGGTTCAGCAAGTGGTACTGTTAACTGCGTCAAGTATGCAGAAAGCTTGGGGAAGCCATTGCTGAATGTGTGGAAGTCGTGGGTTAAATATCGGGAATTCTAAGGAGTAAAGATATGTTCCAAACTTATCAATAACTCTTATGTTTAATCGCTGGAGTTTTAGAGGGTAGTATATGAAAGCGATATCCGTCCGTCAGCCTTGGGCTTGGGCAATTATTTATGCTCTCAAAGATATAGAAAACCGTGGCTGGCCTATCAATTATCGCGGTGACATTCTGATTCACGCCGCAAAAACCTGTACCAAAAAAGAGTACCAGCTAGCGAAAGAATTTTGTCAAGGGTTGGGGATAGTAATCCCAGAATTAATCTCTCTACGTCGTGGACAAGTTATTGGCATTGTCACAATAGTAGACTGTCAGTTCTCACAAGTTGCATCTGGTTGGGGAATGCCTGGGCAGTATCATTGGCATTTAGAGAACCCGCGAGAAATTACACCGATTCCCTACATTGGTCAGCTAGGAATTTTTGAAGTGCCTTTGGAGTTAGTCGAGGAGGTGATCGCCTTATGAAATCAGTCCTCTCGCTTTTCTCTGGTATCGGCGGACTATGCCATTACGGTATCTCTTGTGCTGGTTTATCCCATAAATTCCAAGTCAAACAATTTGTCGAAATATCCCCTTATTCCCAATCAATACTACGTCATGAACAACCGACAGTCCCAATCGACCCTGACATCAATAACTACAACTGCTCCCACCATCAGTTCGACATTATCTGTGGGGGGTTGCCTTGCCAGGGTACAAGTAACGCCGGAAATCGACAGGGACTACTCGACCACAGATCAGGACTTTGGACAGAACAATTCCGAATTATCAACCAGTGTAGACCAGCCATCGCCCTCATCGAAAACCCCACAGGTTTACTCCATCGCGGACTTGCCCAGATTATCCAAGACCTTGACCAAATCGGGTACGTGGGCGAATGGAACTGTATCTCTGCACAAGCAGTTGGACTTTCCCATCAAAGAGAACGAATCTTCATTATTGCCTACCCCAATGGCTTATTCCACCGAATCGTCCCGACCGCCTGGGCAAACCAAATTAGAAATCAAATTACGCTCATTAGGGAGTCTCATGAAGTCCGAAGCTATAAATCCGGCGTTCTTGCGGTGGCTGATGGGATTTCCGTTGGGGTGCTAAAGGGCATCAAAGGCAATTACGATGCTCGTCGTGCCTACGGTTTGAGTTGTTCACCACGGCAAGCTGCTGTTGCATGGAAACGAATTGATTATTTGTGCAGTTTATTGTCAAATCAGGAGGCAGTTACATGATTAACCTTATTCATACTCTCGAAGAGTGTTGGTACATCTCCCCGCCCTGGGGCCAAGATATTCCACCACTGTCCATCAGCCTGCTAGAAAGAGCCTATGTCACCACCACCAAATCATTCGGCTACTGCTGCGGTGTCGAATGGTTGCAACAGGAATGGAGTTATGCTGTTGCCATTGATGATGAAGTGATTTATGTGCCAGCATTACAACTTCGTGGTACAGAAAAACTGCAATTAGGCATAGACAAGCCTGTGTTTACATTAGGCCAAAGAGTAGTATTTCGCTGTAATCAAGATGCCAGTAAACTTCGTATTGTCCAAGGTATTCATTTGATAGATGACTTTTGGACTTACACAGTTGAGTGGGCATCTCCAGCATTGAACGAGTGCGATGGCAAGCTGATTACATCAGGCGATCGCAGGGCTTGGGTTACAGATGTTGACCTAGCGCGGGTGTAGTATGGCTATCTACACTTCGTACTACGCAGGTATAATCAAAGGCGAAGCAATATCTATCTCCCTGTATCCGCCTCCCGCATGGAAAGGCAAGCACCTACCCCTATTCGCGCCTACACCCGAACTGCTGAAGTGGTGGAAATCATCAGCCAAAGATGCGGCCGCACAGCAGGAGTATAAGCGGCAGTTTCACGAGATATTGCAATCCCGACAACAATTGATCGATCTGTGGGTGCGAAAGCAACGGCAATCAAGGGCAGATATTACCCTGTGCTGCTTTGAGAAGACTGGGGATTTTTGTCATCGCCATCAAGTAGGCGAAGAAATAGTACAAACGTATTTACCAGAGGAGTGGGGCGGAGAAATCGGTGCTGCTCAAAAGCCACAGTTGAAAATCATCCCAGGCGGTAAGGCAATCTATTCACCACAGGTCACAAGTCTCATCGAGAAATGCCACCAGTCGGGTTGTCCAGTGAGATGCGAACGTTTGGAATGCGGATACTATCGCGTGGCTGTGGGCGAGGAAGATTTAGGCGAGTGGTCAGAGTTGGGATTGCTTGGGGTGCTGTCGGGACTGCGACATGAGTTTTACTGTGAGCGGTCACTGACATCCATTCATAACTTATGATGACCAGCGACACCATACACTTGCGATATAATCTTCAATCATCCATTCTCCGAACAAATTGCGGCACTGTCAGCCGCGATCGCATCTGTTGAATAACGGCTTGATGCTATAGCTCCGGTGTATGTATCTGTAGATGAGGAGCAACAAGAAAGGCTACGTCTTTATCTAAACTTTTTCGCTGACGGGAAATAAGGATACCTAAGCTTGTAGCCTAGATATCCCCAAACTTATGTGACTAGCGTAGAGCATGTTTTTAACAGCATATTTGCTATATGGTAATAAATAAATATATCTAAAGGCAGATTTAAAATCTATCTTGGCAAAGAAAGAAAGTACACCTGAGAAATATGGCAACCGTCTGGTGTGTGGCGGGAACTGAGGGGAGATGATTTTTGTGGGTGAAGTGTACATAACAGAGGAGAAAGTATAGGAAGATTCATCACTCTGTTTTCCTACTTGAGCATATAAAATTTGGTTTATAGTAACATATAATTCTTTGATAC
This sequence comes from Komarekiella atlantica HA4396-MV6, assembly GCA_019359395.1. GTDB lineage: Bacteria > Cyanobacteriota > Cyanobacteriia > Cyanobacteriales > Nostocaceae > Komarekiella > Komarekiella atlantica. The sequence continues at coordinate 3,769 of JAHHHK010000072.1, read as the reverse complement.
ATCAATTACCAAAGGAATAAAAGCTTAGGACACGTTGCATACAAATTGAATTAAGTTTTGATAGTTGGTATCCTGTAGTATCATTCTTAATTGGATGACGCAAGGAGATGTTAATGTGTTGACTACATTTTGGTGATTGATTTTACTGAGATGTAGTTTTTCATTGTATCTAATAGCAATAATACAAACATGCTTTGCAGTATCGTGTTAAAAGAAGCAAATAGGGATTGAGCCGTTAAAAAGTGAAAAGTCGGAGCAAGCATTTTCTCTATCACTAGAATGATGAATATCTTTGAAATCACAAACATCATGTGACTTGAAAAGGTACGAAACATCAAATAAGAAACTGTTGTGGCTGAACAATTCAAAACAGGCGATAAGGTTGAATGGAAAGCTCTACAAGGTGTGAAAACTGGCGAAGTAGTACAAAAGCTCACTTCACCTACAAACTTGAGAGGAAACCACATCGCTGCAAGTGTTGATAACCCAGAGTATGTAGTCAAAAGTGATCAGACAGGAAACGAAGCTGCTCACAAGCCTGATACCCTCAAGAAAGTAGAAGAGTAATGCTCAGCTATAAGTCACAAGTTTATTTGTAAATACTATCTAATGGTAGGCAATTGTCAGATACTCCTTAAAAAGTAGTACTCCCATTCTTAAACAGTGGCAATTGAATCACTTGTGATTGTCTTATGTTATCCAGATTAGACAAGGAAATGCCCAGTAATCTAATACTGCGATTCTCCAGATCAATCGACTCAAACAGTGTTTTGGCTATCTCAAAAATCATATCCAGTTCACTGATATCTATTCGTTAGCTAACCGTTTGAGCATCAGCCTAATGAAACAAAGGTTGAGCTTTGCGGTGGCACGACTAAGAGTTTTTTCAAAGTTTTTGACCAAACTCTTACACTGTTCCATCCAAGCATTTGACTGTTCAATTACTCTGCCCGTTGATTGACCGATGTTCATCTGCTCTCAAGCCGCAACATTTGTATTTTTTTCTTGATTGGAATTCACTTTCACAGGTACTTCTGACTCTACTTCCAAACAGCGGACTAATTCCCTAACTACATCGGTCGCTGGTCTTCCGGTCATTGCACAGTAATTCTCAAGTCTCTTCTTCTCCTCTAGGGCGAGATTTACTGTAATTCTTTTGGCTACCCATTTTTTACTCATAGCTTATTGTTACCTATAACAAATTCTTTCCCTATAGAAAAAGTATTTCTTTTCCAAAGGCTAATGTGCTGACAATAAATATAATCTAGCAAATATACAGCAAACAGAAGGATACTTAAGACACTTAAGCAGACAGTTAAGGACTTGAGAGCAAGGTGCTTAGCATTCACACTACGCCATTTTGTTGTGCCCAAAGAGCTGCCTGAGTGCGATCGCGCACTTTCAGTTGAGATAAAATTCGGGTAATGTGGTTTTTAATCGTCCCTTCAGTCAGATAAAGTTCACTGGCAATTTCTCGATTGTTCTTTCCCTGCCCCATTAACCTCAAGACTTCCAGTTCGCGCTCGCTTAACAAAAACTCATAGTTCTGTTTCTTGGTAGAAGGATTTATCTGAGCAAACACTTTGGGGGCAATGGTCGGGCCTAATTGGCTGTATCCTTGATACAGAGTACGGATAGCAGCAGCCAACTGCCCAGAAGGAGTGCTTTTGAGTAGATAACCTAAAGCACCAGCTTGCAGAGATTGCCAAATATATTCATCTTCATCGAAGGTTGTCAGCACCAAAATTCGTATCCAAGGATAGCGTTGATGGATTTGACGCGTTGCAATTACCCCATCACATACAGGCATTCGCACATCCATGAGAATTACATCAGGCTGTAATTGTTCGGCAAGGGCGAGCGCTTCATTACCATTACTCCCTTGACCGACTATACTTAAATCTTCTTCGAGCGATAGCAAAGAAGCTAATCCCTGGCAAAACATAGTTTGGTCGTCCACAAGCAGAAGTCGAATCATTACGGAATTCTTGCCTGTATATGAAATCAAACAGTAATAAAGGTGCAGTCATCTACAATCTCTTTACACAAGTAAATCAGGATATCTAAGTTGTTACTTAGATATCCATAGGGAACACACTAATTTACATAGGATGTTGTTCTAACATCATATTTGCTATCTACAACCAGAGAAATATTTCTGAAGATATATTTAATTCTGCTGGTAGATAGCGATTGCCTTTCGTCAAATACCAGAATGCAGAGCATGGAGCGATGGACACAGCAACCAGCAGTCGGCTTCCCTTGAGAATTTGCTATATTCGGGGAGATCCTGACCGTGTTTGCCCAGAATTTCCTATGGATATGCAGCGACTTATTAAAAAAACTGCCAAGCCGATTCGCAAAAAAACAGACGCAACCCCACCTCTTACCCAAGCAATTGAGATACCTGAGATTCAGGATATTCCTGAACCAGTAGTTGATTCTGAGTCACATGCATATATCCAAGCATCACAATCAGACTACATTCCCGAATACTATCGTCCTCTGCGCTCCCTTGGCAACTCTGGCTGGCAACCGTCTGACGTCTGGCGGGAATTGAGGGTGGATGATTTTTGTGGGTGATGGTAGCGCGATCAAAAAAGGGAACTGCCTTACTATGGAAGTTAAGATCTGAATGTATATTTAAACTTATACTCGCTTTCTTACTCGACTTGTGCAGGCAATCACCTAAAGGTGTAGCAATGCTCACCTGCTTTGAAAAATTATAGGTTGTAGATGCTATTTGGCACTTAGTTTCATACTGAACTGATGTTTCTACTATCTAAGGAGTTATTTTATAAATCGATATTTGCTCTATAGTAATGACATCATTGAAATATATGCAAGCCTCGTCTCGTTATGAGAACGAGGTTTTACTTTTGCGGTAGTCCAACAAAGGAAAGCATGGAGGAAAATAATATTTTTACTAGTTCTAATTATTTGTAATATTCAAGCAATCATTAACTATTAACTGTAACATTTCTCAAGAGTATAAGTAATATTCAACACAGATAAAAATGAGTGTAAAAAAGATTGTCAATCGCATCGGAGAAAGCTTTTGGCAAATCCCATTATTGAGCCGTAAAATTGAACTTGCTTATCAAGCATCTGTAAAAAAGCATCTTGATAAACTACCTTTGCTTTCAACTCCTGATTTAGTTTTACTTGAGACTTTGAGAAGTGAAGGGATTGTTGTAACTTCATTATCAGCGCTCTCACTTCCCCTGACTCTACAAATGTTACAAGTGGCAAAAAGTTTGATAGCAGAAATTCCCCACAGCATTTCTGGAAATAAAAACGAATTTGTAATTCATGCTACCTCTAAGCAAATCATCGAACACTCAGAAATTTTTTACTGGGGATTACAACAACGTTTACTTGATATTATTGAAAATTACTTATGTCTGCCAGTCGCTTATCATCATCCTTCTTTTCGTAGAGATATTGCTAATGATGTCAAGCTAAAAACAAGATTGTGGCATTTAGATAAGGAAGATCGAAAAACAATCAAAATTTGTATCTATCTAAATGATGTCAATGATGATGGTGGGCCTTTTGAATATATTCCACAGTCTTTTACCTCAACTGTAGCTGACTCTCTAAAATATAACTATGGCTACATCCCAGACCAAACCATGCAACGAGCAGGGCAAACGCATCTAAATATAGTACATATATACTAAATATAGGATAAAGGTAGTGATCGCCGGGTGACATGTAGGTAAGGATTCAAGCTTTGATGATAAAGTCATTGTAAAAGTAGCAATAT
>JAHHHK010000006.1 GCA_019359395.1 Komarekiella atlantica HA4396-MV6 | reverse complement strand
GATTTGTTGACACCATTCTCAACTACTGAGGCGTTCGTTCTATCGCTATTGACTAAAAAAATTCATCTTTTGCGATCGCTCAACTGAGAGCATCCTCACCCTAGATCACCAAAAGTGGACAAGACCCGATTTTGCTCTCCATTAATTTCTATACTAAATTGTGATTAAAAATAAATTTGCATCAGCCAAATAGCTTGTATCAGAGAAATCTCGCCTATATCTTTGGGAATATTTTAAGTTAATTTGGCTGATAAACAGCTAAAAAAAAGCAGACATTATTTAAAACCAAAGGCTGGCGTGAATTTAAGCGTTTTAACTCCCATTTTTGGGGATAACATGGGAATAAGTTTCTTACCAGCTTCTCACACCGCGTTTGGTGTTAGTTTTTTATATGGATATTCAGCTAATAAACATTGGTTTTGGCAACATCGTGTCTGCCAGGCGAGTAGTTGCTATTGTCAGTCCAGAGTCAGCCCCGATTAAGCGGATCATTACCGATGCACGGGACAGAGGTCAACTGATTGACGCAACTTACGGTCGCCGGACTAGGGCTGTAATTATCACCGATTCCAGCCACGTAATTCTGTCAGCGATTCAGCCGGAAACGGTAGCGAATCGCTTCGTGATATCCCGCGATCATCAAGCTGTAGATAATTAATTGAATCAGTTAACAGCCTCACTCTATTTGCGCCGTATCAGCAGTACCATGTGAATTAGACAAGTTTTCTGTCACCCGTGCTACAAATTCTTTAGTCAACAGTGGTCTTGGTAACTAACACAAGACTAATGGCTAATGAATAATACTTATTGATTAATTCACAGATTGAACGGATGATGCAAGTTTTACCTATTGAGAGTGGTGCTAACAAAGAATGCCCTCCCAGTGGCAGGCTAATTGTTTTAACTGGCCCTAGTGGGGTTGGAAAAGGCACTTTAATGCGATCGCTCCTACAACGTCATCCAGGGCTATATTATTCTGTATCCGTGACGACTCGTTCTCCCCGTCCAGGGGAAATCGATGGTAAAAATTATTACTTTATCAGCCGTAGTAAGTTTGAGCAATTGATTGCTCAAGGCGAATTCCTAGAATGGGCAGAATTTGCTGGAAACTATTACGGCACTCCCCGTGAAGCTGTGCTTAACCAAATTCGCTCTGGCAAGTTGGTGGTGCTGGAAATTGAGCTAGAAGGAGCAAGACAAATTCGTGCTTCTTTCCCCAGTGCCCTCAGCATTTTTATTTTGCCACCTTCCTTTGATGAATTGGAGAAACGGATACGCGGTCGCGCCCAGGATTCGGAAGAAGCGATCGCCCGGCGTCTACGCTGTGCTCAAGAAGAAATTAAAGCCGCAGATGAATTTGATATTCAAATCGTTAATGACGATTTTGAAACCGCTTTAAAAGACATTGAAGTGGCTTTATTTGGATAATTTTGCGCCCTTAACAACACGCTCATTTTTAGTAATAATTAAAAAAGGACACAAAGGAAAAACTTTGTGTCCTTTGTCATTTGTCATTTGTTAGTTGATATTTCTTCACTACTAACTGCTGACTAATGATTAATGACCAAATTAACCCGCTAAACCTTGAATTAGCCCTAAGTTACTAGTCAAAAAGTAAGCAACAACTGCACCACCAATACCACCAATTAAGAAAGAACTGGCAAAGTTATTCCAGCTTTCTTTGGAGTTAAAAGCATCGGATGGAGGGTTGGGTACGGTAACACTGGCTAGTGCTTTAGGAGGATTGCTACTTGCATACAAAGATAGACAGGCAGTCAGAAGAACGACCAAACCTATGCTTGCTAGTAACCCCGCTAAATTAGCATTAGCTGTATCACGCAGGGGGCCTAATTTAGCAAAGGGGCCAAACAGGAAGTAACCATGAGCCATACCAACTTCCAGTCCTCTTCTGGAAGGAGTAATACCTGGGCGATAAGCCGGCAAGTTATTAATAAACCACTTGCTCAAGGGAGAAGCATTAATCGGGGTTTCTAGATTGCCCAGTTGTGGATCACGAAATGCGGGAAAAACAACTTCCCGATTTCTCGGATCGCTAGGGAGATTTTTTGATGCATCTACTGCTTGCGCCATATTTTTATGTTCGCCTCTAAATTAGAATGGTGGCATTTTCATATTAATAATAATTGTAGCCAAAGATGTTTTTTAACTAAGAAGTTTAGAAAAATTAATTTAGCTGTTTTCAAAAGTATGAAACTCGCAAGCTGTTTACAGCATTACGAGTTTCATAAAACTGTTTTTATTGCTTATTTAAGTGATAATTTCACCTAAATAAGACAATCTACCCAACTACACAATTTTAGGTACAAGACAAGACATTCAACTGTTTTGTATCCTCTTTTTCACTTATGGCATTGGGTGAAAAAGTAGGTCAGGAAAAAAGCGGTTGAATTCGATCAAAATACCTGCTGTGATTGTCAGCCATATAGTAGCTGCCACTGGCGCTGTGGAAATAAATTTAATCAAATAGGATGATTGATCGCCTTTGTCCGCCATGAGTTTAGTCTCCGAAACAAATGAATTAGTTAAGCTGAATTAACGTGGAGAAATAGGGATTTCTGTATCTTTGGCTGTTAATTTGCCAGAGAGCAATTCTTGGACAGCTGCCGCTGGCCAAGCAAAGCCTGTAGCCATGATCGGTAATGCCAAGCCAAGATCGATTTGGATCTCTTTTTGTTCGGTATCTGATTCTTTTTTGACTGCTTGTAGATAGGCACGACCTACCCAACCAATCCAGCCAGCAATATACAGAAAGAGGATACTAGGAATCAGAAAATCCCCGGCACGATCAAGACGACCATCAACAATCAAATGAGGATAACCCTCAGGCCCACAGTACGCCTGAGAATAACGCTCAAACCGCTTTCTTCCAGATTCAGGATCAGCGGTAGTATTACGGGCATTTGCTGCTAGCTGTTGAAATGCGGGAGAGTCTTTACAGGGTACAAGGTCAGCCCCCAGAGCTTTTGCTGGAGGAGCAAAATTGAACCAAAGACCTATCGCTAAAATCAAAGCAAACAATCGTCGCATGGAGTTGTTTCCTTTTATTACAAAACACAAAGTTTTTTGTACAAAACGAAGCGGCTTGTACAGTCTTTATTTGCATAACTAGCATGTCATCATACTCTTGCGTGGGAACCGAGTAAAGTTTAAGTAAATAAAAGTTAAAGCTTCTCAAACAATTCTTGCTTGAGTCCTGAATAATGAGTAACGAGTCCTGAGTATAAGAATTGATATTGTAGGGTAGTAAAGAAGCAAGATTTCTTCTTGACTATTCAGGACTCAGCACTCTCAATGGCAACCGTTTTAGCAATAGAAACCAGTTGTGATGAAACTGCCGTCGCAATTGTTAACAATCGTCAAGTTTGTAGTAGTATCGTCGCCTCACAAATCTCAGTCCATCAGTTGTATGGCGGGGTAGTGCCGGAAGTGGCTTCTCGCGAGCACTTGGCAACGATAAATGAGGCGATCGCCAAAGCTTTGCAAAAAGCAGAACTAGACTGGGAAAAAATTGACGGGATTGCCGCCACTTGTGCCCCTGGACTCGTAGGAGCGCTGTTAGTGGGGATAACTGCTGCTAAAACCCTAGCGATGGTACACAACAAACCTTTTTTGGGCGTTCATCACCTAGAAGGTCATATTTACGCAACTTACTTGAGCGAGCCAAGTTTAAATCCCCCTTTCTTGAGTTTATTAGTTTCTGGCGGACATACAAGCTTGATTTACGTCAAGGATTGTGGTATATACGAAACACTAGGCGAAACCCGTGATGATGCTGCGGGTGAAGCCTTTGATAAAGTGGCGCGATTATTAAAGCTGGGTTATCCCGGCGGGCCAGTCATTGACAAGTTGGCACAAGTAGGCAACCCCCAAGCCTTTCCCCTGCCAGAAGGAAAAGTTTCTTTACCTGGTGGCGGGTATCATCGTTATGATGCGAGTTTTAGTGGATTAAAGACGGCGGTACTGCGTTTAGTCCAACAGCTAGAAAAAGATAATCAGCAAGTGCCAGTGGCAGACGTAGCAGCCAGCTTTCAGGAAACTGTAGCGCGATCACTAACCAAAAGAGCGATCGCCTGTGCTCTTGATTATGGTCTAGACACAATTTCTGTTGGTGGCGGTGTAGCGGCTAACAGCGGTCTAAGAAAAAACCTACAAGCCGCAGCTGCCGAACATAACCTGCGTGTGCTATTTCCCCCTCTAAAATTCTGTACCGATAACGCTGCCATGATTGGGTGTGCGGCTGCTGAACATCTATCTCGTGGTCATAAATCGCCTCTCACCCTGGGTGTTGAGTCTAGGTTAGCGCTTACTCAGGTAATGAAGTTATATCAATTTATTTAGTGGTCATTAATCATTTGTCATTTGTCGAAAGCTGTTGACTGTTGACTGTTGACTGTTGACTGTTGACTAATGACTCTTGACTATTGCCTGGATGTGCTCTGCAACTGCATCCGGCTGTTCTAACATAGCCAAGTGTCCGCACTCAGGAATTTCGATGACATTATCACCACAATATTGGAACAGTCGATGAAAGCTAGCTAGATGCCGCACATACTTGGGTTCCATAACTTTGTCTTCGGCACCAGCTAAAAAATAAACTGGCTGTTTAAGTTGGGATACTAGTTGGGGTAAGCGGTTAATTTCTTCTTCAGTTGTGGAGTCTAGCAGTGTTCCTAGAGCAGCTTCCGGGTCAGCCACAACAAAATCTATCACTCTCTGACGCGCCCAATAGCGCTCTAAGGGACGTGCCACACTCGCTCTGGTAAATAGCAAATCAATCAAAGGCATCTGGGATAACCAGCGCGGGCGGACTTGCAAAAATTTCTGACCTGCCGAGCGAAACTGCTCAAAAGCTTCTTTAAGATAAATACCACCACCTGCATTAATACAGATAACTCCCTTAACACACTCAGGCATTTGAGCAGCTCCCCAAAGGGCGATCGTACCTCCTAAAGAGTGACCAATTAGCCAAGCACTGGTAATATTCATCTGTTGCAAGAGGACTGTTAAATCCTGAGCATAGGCAGCAGGAGTGTAAAGAGAATCGAAAGTTGAGCCAACCACACTATTGGAAATAGAGTTTAGACTCGCAGAAGTTGGTATTTGACTAAAATCGGTTTTTGCGTGAGATTGGGACTCACCAAAACCCCGTAAATCATAAGATAGGCACTGCAAATCGGCTGATAGACGAGAAATCACAGGTTGCCAGTATCCACGGCTATTGAGCCAACCGTGGATAAACACTAAAGTATGGGAGCAGGAAGACGTGGGAGCTGTAAGCTCGTATGCGTGTGGAACGCCCAAGATTTCGATGTTTGCCATACTTTTATCGTACCCTTAAGAGCGAGTGCGACTAAATATGGAATTGGAGAGGCAAATTAAAAATTTGAAATTTTGCATTTTGCATTTTTAATTGCATGTTTATTGACCTAGCAACCTCTGTCGCACCCCTTCAGCAATTTTGTGACCTAGATACTCAGGAATGAGGCTTTCATTTGGCCCCAACAAGTAGAGAATTAGACGTGTACGTCCGCGCCAAACCAACAAATTGGCATTGACTACCAGCAGGTCTTCCTGCCAGATGGCGTACATTACTTTATAAAATAATCCTGGTTGATTATCCGCTTCAATAACTAGAGCAGGAAGATGAAAGACCGGATCGACGTAAAACTCTGTTTGTACCTGTTCTAAGCCAGTGTCAAGGTTGAATTCAACCGCTAGCATCTCTTCTACCTCAAACCGCCCTCCTAAAGCCTCGCGAATGGCGCGGCAGACATTTTCTGCGGTTTTATCGGTCAGCGCTTTGCTGCCACGAGATACCAGCAGCTTGATAAAAACTAACATTGGTGGTCGGATCTGACCATATAGACTTAAGCCGTGGATAGTCAACCCATAAGCTGCCAGCACACCAAAAATATCACTGAGGAGAAAAGACTGGTTACGGTAGGCAAAATGCAGAGCACTCTTGCTACCTTCCGGTTTCAGTTCTATAACAGCACGTCTAGTTTTATAGAGACGGTAGGCTAGCCGCAAATTTTGCAGTTGAATCTCACTGCTGACAAATTGCTCATAAAACTGGGGAAACGCTCGGTTAAAGCGCTTTAGGAGTTCCAGTGTCGAGGATTTTAAACCAGAAGCCATTGTTAGGTGTAAGACTTGCTTGCTTTCGTGTCATTAAGGAACTAGGAAACTGGGAGCACCCTCTGGAGATAAGGGGCAATGAGTAATAGTGACTGGGGACTATGTAATATCGTTTCAATTTGAGGTTGTCCAGTCCCTAATTTCCAATCCTCAATATTTCTACTTATGTACAATTCATTCTCATATCCTTCCTTTTGGTGAATTTCTCCTAGGCTTTACAACAAAATGCTAAAGTTGAAAATGATTGGTGTGAAACACGCTCAAACTAGCTGTTACCATTGCATATCCCGAAAATAACCGAAAAACTTTGAGTATTAGGGGTAAAAGATGGCAGTAGTTATGTTAAGCGTAAATCAACACTCTTGAGAGTGGAAACCAATTCAGTTATACTACCCGAACCTCGTTGGCATGGGTTTTTGGAAAACTTGGTTTAGTACTCCTGAATCTGTAGCGACAACTAGAACAACCCCCTTTGAAGAACATACAGCGGAAACTGTGGGTAACTCCAGCCCTAGTAGCGTTGGCGAAGCCTCTCTCAAGGAGACTCGCATCGTCTTCAGCACGGAGCGAGACATTGACCTGTATGAACTAGAAGAACTTTGTGATGCAGTTGGTTGGTCGCGTCGTCCTCTAAGAAAAGTCAAAAAAGCCATTGAGCATAGTTTTCTCGTCGCCTCTATGTGGCAAGTGCGAGGAAACCAAAGGCGGCTCATTGGCTTTGCCCGTGCTACCTCGGATCACGCGTTTAATGCCACTATTTGGGATGTGGTAGTTCACCCAGACTTTCAAAATCAAGGACTGGGAAAAGCGCTGATGAAATACGTGCTCAAAAAACTTAGAAGTGAAGAGATTAGCAATGTCACTCTCTTCGCTGACCCTCATGTCGTAGATTTCTACCGAACGATGGGGTTTATGGCTGATCCAGAAGGGATCAAAGGCATGTTTTGGTATCCTCACTGATGCTCGATCTAAATAAAACAGCTTGCGCTAAGAAAATCAGCTATGATAGTTAAAGTCTATATTTAGTATGGTTTGGACAAGCTTAACCGACACAGAAGCAAGTATTATGTCTTGTAAAGCTGAAGTCAGCTTATAACTTTTATTAGTGTAAAGATAAAATTAACTATCGTCTTTACAAAAAATAAAAAGTGTGAGCAATAAGCCACTTCATCTGATATAATTATGATGAAGTCTGTTTTTATGGTTGGCAAGCTAAAACCAAATCATCATAATAGTAGATTAATCTAGACGGGATGTAGCGCAGCTTGGTAGCGCGCCTGCTTTGGGAGCAGGATGCCGCAGGTTCAAATCCTGTCATCCCGATTTTATATGATACTTAGTTAATCAACCCCAGATACATTAGTAAATCTGGGGTTGATTGATATATAGAATAAAAAAATCAAAATTTACTCTGTTTTAATTAGAGATTGACTAGAGGTTTTATTGCTAAAATGTGCATTTAAATTGCTTAGTTTCCCGGAAAAGACAAATTTTGCTTTGCTGCTATTATGCCGAATCTTAAAGACTAACAGGTACGTTAGATGGTTAAGGAGTAAATTAATTCTAAAATCGCGTTTTGTATAAATTAGAGCAGATATTAAACTAACGGCAGGTGGAACGATAAATTAAGAAATGGCGTCACACGCATTAGAGAAAGACAATAAAATGGCATTGATCACATTCAGGGTTACAGAAATTTTTCACTGCTTGAAGAAGACATATAATAGGCATCCATAGCATTTTGCAGTGAATAGCAAGGTGAACAAAAAGGAAAACACAACTTTAGTACAGTCAATTTTTTGACCATTGGCAGTTAACAGTCAACAGCTACCATGAGTTTTTTACAACTCAAGTGGATTGCTATATAACTAAAACAAGTTAGTGTTGTGCAAGTCCAACCATTTATCTAACGTAATTGAACTATTGATACGAGGAGTAGTTATGAAATCATTGGTTCGCTGGAGCGCGACATGGGGCTTAATCGGTAGTACTTTACTGGGAACAGTACTTGGTGCAAGTGTGCCAGTGCTAGCATTGTCAGAACAACAAATAAAAGAGAAATTAGACTCAGTACCGGTTTACTTGATTACTAACGACAAAGGTTTACCGCTAAGTCGTGCGTTGCCTGAAGGTCAAAATGGGCAAAAAGGTGGTGGTTCGGTGACGGGCGTTTATATGAGTCGGCAGGAAGCCCAGACTTTTATCAACGAACTAAAGAATGCAAAAGGCAAAGACCCCAAAATGGACGAAATGGTGAAAAACCTACAAGTAACACCAGTGCCAATGGGAGTGATATATCAGCAATTGCAACAAACCAAAAACCAACCAAACCGTCTTTTGTTTGCTTTTAAACCTGTTGAGCAAGAAATTAAGGGAGCAATGGAGTTGCTGCGCCAAAGTGGGCAACAGGTAACTCAGTTTAAGAGTGTGCCTGTTTTTGCTGTTAGATTTGCACCAGATAAAGGGTATGTACCCATTAAACTGACAGCTGATAATCAGCAACTTATTCCTCTATTTTTGAGCAAGCAAGACGCACAAGGTTTATTGAACCAGGTGAAGTCAAAGAATCCCAAGGCTGATATTCAAGTAATAGACGTAGACGGGGTTATTAAAACTTTACAAGATAAAAACGATCCTTGGTTAAATCAAGTTGTCCTAGTGCCGTCTCCAGAGTCTAGAGAATACATCAAGACGCTGCCTAGGAATAACAACACACCCAATACCCCTGCTGCTCCCAATCGAAACAATTCACAGCCTGCAAAGCCTCAGCAACGTTAAGGGATGGCAAAGCAGCAGCCAAAGGTAGTTTCTGGTTTACAACTTTGGCAGTGGCGTTATGAGGCAATCCAAGCGGCGATCGCCTCTAATGTTCCACCAGTAGAAGTGGATTGGCTTCTGCAAGAAATAGCCGGGTTAGATCGTTTAGCGCTACGTTTGGAGTCTTTCAGAAATTGGCCTCAGATTCAGATGGAGCAGTCTCTAGAAGAGTTAGACCAACTTTGGCAGAGGCGATTACATGACCGCTTACCAGTACAGTACATTGCAGGAGTCACACCTTGGCGACAGTTTAAAATCGCAGTGTCGAGTGCTGTTTTGATTCCCAGACCAGAAACAGAGTGCTTAATTGATCTAGCTGTAGCGGCTGCTAGCAGTGTGTCAGAACACTGGGCAGATTTGGGTACTGGGAGTGGCGCGATCGCCCTAGGACTAGCAGATGTCTTACCAGCAACAATTCACGCCGTTGATTACAGTCTTGAAGCTTTGGCGATCGCGCAAACCAACGCCCATAATTTGGGTTTTGCTGACCGAATTCAATTTTATCAAGGTTGCTGGTGGGAGCCACTAGAATCCCTCAAAGGTCAGTTTAGTGGTATGGTGTCAAACCCGCCTTATATCCCCACCAGTATCTTGCCTACCCTGCAACCGGAAGTCGTCAACCATGAACCACGCCTAGCTTTGAATGGTGGCGCTGACGGTTTAGATTGCATCCGCCATTTGATAGAAATATCCCCCAGTTACTTGCAACCTGGTGGCGTGTGGCTGATTGAGATGATGGCAGGACAAGCGGATGCAGTACGAGAACTTCTACAAAATCAAGGTAGTTATTGCAACATTCAAATTCACGCTGATTTAGCTGGAATTGAACGCTTTGCCCTTGCCTATATTAGTGCTGAGTAATGAGTGTAGAGTTATGAGTTGAGAAGTAGTAGTTAACTTCTAACTCTTCGCTTTTAAGTTCGTAAATATGACCCAATCTCTAGAAACCCTAATAGCTGGCGCACGTGCTGGCCTCTTAGTGAGCTTTCCTACAGATACCGTTCCTGCACTTGCAGCTGTACCAGAGAGAGCAGAATTAATTTTTGCGGCTAAGCAACGTAGTCAGGACAAACCTTTGATATTGATGGCAGCTAGTGCCGAGGATTTATGGCCTTATGTCAAAGGTAGTGAAACTGAGTATAAAATTTGGCAAGAAATAGTAGATAAATATTGGCCGGGAGCATTGACGTTAGTTTTAGCGGCAAGTGAGCGCGTACCAAAAGTCATGAACCCCATTGACCCGACGACAATTGGTATCCGAGTACCAAAAAGTGCGATCGCCCAAGCTATTTTGAAGCAAACAGGCCCTCTTGCAACCACTAGCGCTAATTTGTCCGGTCAGCCGCCTTTAAAGACGATGGCAGAAATTGAGGCTACATTCTCCCAAGTTCTGGTAGCAACTACAGAATGCCAAGACGAGATACCTGGAATTGGTGTACCTTCCACCGTTGCTAAATGGACAGGGATAGATTGGCAAATTTTGCGTCAAGGTGCAGTTAAGTTAGATTTTTCGACTGGGAACTAGCAATAGATAGATATAATGTTATTTTCCTCATTTTGGTCTGATATCTTGTAGCTAAATTTCGTGAGCAAAGCCGACTCCTAGAAGACTCTGTTGGATTGATTAACAATGGGGAAATCTGGAACTTTATTTTGCGCTGTTGTGGTCAATTAATAAGTTGAAAATTAGCAAACTATGAATTGGAGCAACTGGATATACCTAGGAGTAGGACTAGCACTGGGGTTGGGTTTTCGTTGGTTATTTGCGCGATCATTAAACGCTTCATCTAGCTCATCCCCAGTAGCGCCATTAGAGCAACAGCATGTGCCATTAATTCAGCAGCAAATTCAGCAAACGCAGCTGGCGTACCAAATGGCAAAGGAAATGAGCCAGTTTAAAGCTGGCTTTTTGGCACGGACTACTCATGAATTGCGATCGCCTCTTAATGGTCTAATTGGCTTACATCAATTAATTTTGTCAGATCTGTGTGAAGATCCAGCGGAAGAACGAGAATTCATTGCTCAAGCTCACGAACGGACACTAAAACTGCTCAAGCTAATGGATGAAATTCTCAGTGTTGCTAGAACCGAACATGGTACTAACAAACTGGATATTCAACCCAGACCGTTAGCCCAAGTTTTGGAAGAGGTTTATGACTTAACTTATATGCTGGCAGCAAATCGCAATTTTTCTTTACAAATGTTGCCCGCAGATTCAGAAATTTATGTTTTGGCAGATCACCGTTGGCTGCGCCAAGTATTGATAAATTTAGTAGACACTGCTATTTCTCAGATGGAAGAAGGCAGTATTAATATTTCAAGTAGCATTATATCTAAAAGGAATTTGGCTCACATTTGGTTAGATGTGCCAACTCATGCTATGCCCTGGAGTGAATCAATTGATTTGATTAAATCTGAAGACAAGTTACCTCAGACTGACCAAGACAATACCAGTCTTTCCCCAGGAATGAAACTATTACTTAATCAAACTTTGGTGGAAGTTATGGGAGGAAAGTTGGAAATCTTACCTTATCCAACTGCTAAGGAACTAGGTCAGGAGCTTATTAGATTACAAGTATCTATCCCCCTAGTGATTTCTGAAGCTGTTCTGTAGCAGACAGGGCATCAATATTAGCTTGGCTGCATAACACCATCGTAGTGGTAGTGTTGAGTTGGAAACCAATTTTTTCGTAGAACTCTTGCTGGTGAGTGGTCATCAGGTATACACGCTCAACCCACTTCATGCGGGGATGACTCAGAACTGTTTGTACTAAATTACTTCCTACTCCACTACCACGATATTCTGGATGAATGACAACATCCCAAATTGTGGCGCGATATATGCCATCGGAAGTAGCCCTGGCAAAACCAATAAGTCGATTTTCATCCGAGACAGAAATTACTGGGTCACTATTAGCAATGGCTATGCTTAAATCCTCAAGACTGCGCCCTTTTGCCCAAAAAGCTGAAATATTGAATAGTTCTTGGAGTTGGCAAAGGTCGATTTCAGACTTGCGATCGCTAAATTGAAGCTGAGGATAATTCATGTATAGTACCCAATTTTGGTAATATCTTGGTGATTGTTAAGTCATATTTTGCTATGAAGCGCTAAATATTTATCTACAAATAACTATTTAAAAATTCGCTCATCAATTCAAATATTTAACTAGTTCCGTGGGTTTAAGTCCCCCGGTTCTACAACTCGCAAGCTTTGTGTTGGCGTCTGTCTTACAAAGTTCAGAGCGGAGGAAACCTCCGCTCTGACGCCAGTCGCCTGCGGAGGGAAACCCTCCCCGAAGTTTGGATCGGAGGAAGCCTCCGCTCCAACTTCTCTTCGCAGCGCTGGCTCGACTTTGCGCTAAATCCCCATTACAAAACTTAATTACATTAGCGACGCAAGAGCGTCATTACGAATTACGTTAGCGTTGGCGTAGCCTCTCGTAGAGAAGCGGTAGCGAGGAACGAGCGTCATTACGAATTATTTAATGACAAACCCACTTCCATAAAGGATGAGTTGCTCCCTGCTGGCGTATTTGAAAAACTTGTTTTTCTAAACGTTGCCTTTCCTGTTGTGGTAGTCCAAGTAAGATATTCCGACTTTGCCAAACTAAAACAGCAACAATCATCCCAATACAAAAACCTAGACCTAGGGTAGACAGTGGATGGTAGAAGAGTCCATATCGCACTGCTACCCAGGTAAAGTATTGTTGCCAAAGAGCAATTTCTGCACGTAGATCCCACAAGCAAATAGGTGCAATGGTAAGCCACAAAAAGCCAACAAATAGCCACCTGCCATATACTGTCAATCGGTGTAGCTTTTGTACTTGTTGAGCAAAAGCTGGATCAGTTATTGAAGGTTGTTCGGATTGATCCATAGGCTGCAAGGAAATGAGGGAGCAGGGGAGTAGGGAAGCAGAGGGAAAGAGGGGAATAAATTACCGATCCTTGATCCTTGAGTCTTAACAAATGACAAATGACAAATACTTCTCTACGAGAGGCTACGCCTTAAGCGTAGCTATGTCGCAGGCTTTACGGCTCCGCACCAGTTGAGTTTCGACTTCGCTCAACTGCCGCATGGTCGAAACTCAGTACAAGTGACGAATGACTAATAACAAATGATAAACAACTAATTACTAGCAGATGTATCAATTGACTCAGCATTAGCCACCGCCTGAGATTGACCGCTACGCTCTCGCCATAAAGTTAGAAGAGTACTGGCGATGAAAATACTTGAATAAGCCCCCGCAGTGAAGCCAATAATTAGAGCTAAGGCAAAGTTTTTTAGTGTTTCGCCGCCAAACAGAAAGATAGCAAACAATGACAGCATTGTGGTAAAGGTCGTATTGATAGACCTTGCTAGGGTTTGGTTGACAGCATCATCCACAATGTCAGCGATTGGTCGATTGGGATTTATTTTTAGGGTTTCACGGATGCGATCGTAAATCACCACAGTATCGTTAACCGAGAAACCTGTAATTGTCAGTAGGGCAACGATGAAGAGACTATCTACTTCAGTACCCAGTACTAAACCCAAAATCGAAAAAATGCCTGCCGTAATTACGACATCATGAAATAGCGCAACGATCGCAAATACGGCATAATCCAGCTGGAACCGGAAGCTCAAGTAAATAATGATGCCTATAAAGGAAACTGTCAGAGCGATGATTCCAGATCTAAATAGTTCTGCCCCTAGAGTTGGGCCAACTGTGTCAAGTTGGTTTTTTTGCTCATCAAAAGTGCCTACTTTTTCGCTTAAGGCCTTTTGCAAGTTGGTACGCTGCTCGCGATCTAAGTTTTTTGTCCGAATTAATATGCCATTTTCTGCGCCTGTATCTCTGTCAGCAACAATTTGGATGCTGCTGTCACCCAGACCCTCTACTCTAGCTACTTCCCGGACGACATTGATATCAATCGGCTGATCGCAGTTACCAGGTTTAGTACAATCCCGTTCAAACTGCAATCGTGTACCGCCGACAAAATCCAAACTAGGACGTAAGGGAGCGCGAATGTTTGGGTTTTGCCAAGAAATCACCATTGAGATGATACCAGCAAGGATGATGGCACAAGAAATAGTCCACCAAAGCGATCGCGATTTGTTAATACTTAGTTTCATCGCGCCACCTCTGCCTTATTTGATGCTGCTGGCAAGTTCGGACAGAAAAGTTCTGGTTTCCGCAGTGCGGGAATTGTATATGCTAAAAACATGAAGGTGCGACTACAAGTAATGGCACTAAACATACTCACTGCTACGCCTAAAGCTAAAGTTAGAGCAAAGCCTTTCACCAAACCAGCCCCTAGCCAGAATAGTGCGGCGCAGGCAATGATTGTGGTAACGTTACCGTCTAAAATACTAGAAAAGGCGCGATAAAAGCCAGATTCTATAGAACGATACAAGGATTTGCCTGCTTGCAATTCTTCTCTTGTCCGCTCAAAAATTAGTACATTTGCATCCACCGCCATCCCAATACTGAGGATAAAACCGGCAATTCCTGGCAGGGTTAGGGTGACACCCAGCAAAGCAAAAGTAGCCCAAGTCAACAAGGCATATATTAGTAATGCTACATCGGCGATTAGTCCTGGTAGTCTGTAGTACACCACCATAAATATTAATACTAAAGTCAGACCACCGATACCTGCATAGATACTACTAGTAATACTGTCTTTACCCAAGGTTGCCCCAACAGTGCGGATCTCTGCAATTTCTACTGGTACGGGTAATGCCCCACCGCGTAACTGCACGCCTAAGTCGTTGGCTTCTTGTGCAGTAAACCTGCCTGTAATTACCGCAGAGCCACCAGTAATACCAGTAGCAGCAAATTCTGGGCCAACGGTAGGAGCGCTAATCAGTTCATTATCCAGAAAAACACCGATGCTCCGCCCAGTACCAGCGAGACTTTTAGTCAGTTGGGCAAACAGCTCACCACCATTTTGGTTGAAGCGAATGGCAACATTCCAATTGCTGCCTTGAGAAGTGGGTTCGCCGTATGCATCCTGGAGGTATTTGCCAATTAGTGGCGGGTTGGTGCTTTCAAACAATTCAGCGATCGCTTGGTTATTTTTCTGTAAATCTTCTTGATTTTTGGTAATAGCTGCTTTGTCGTTGCTCTTTCGCAACTCTTCTTGCTTTACCTTCAATTCGGCTCGTGATGCTTGGAAAGCAAACAGTTGGGTTTCCGTCCCAGCCTTTTGCGTGCGGAACTCTAACTGTGCCGTACCTCCCAATACTCGTTCGGCTTGCTCTGGATCATTGACCCCTGGCAGTTGCACTAAAACCTTGTCTGTGCTAACTGTTTGGATCACTGGCTCAGAAACACCAAGGCCATTAATTCGACCTTCGATGACTTTTTTCACACCTTCTAATTCTCGTTCGGTGATTTGGGGAACTTCCGCTGATGGTTTCACCTGAATTGTTAGCTGTGAACCTCCCCGCAAGTCAAGCCCCAAGGGTATGGGAATTGTGGCAATCACCGCTATTGCGGCGATTACCAAGACTAAAATCAAGACTAATAGCGATCGCTGTCTTTGCATACCATAACTCGCAACTGACAAAGGCTATAATAGCGCTCTTTTATCGAGTTATGAGTATGAGTTAGGACATGGGGAAAAGGGAAAGGGGTAAGGGGGAAAGGGAAAACATCCTCTTACCCCCTTTACCCTTTAACCTTTCCCCCTCTTAAGAGTCCCCAGCCCCTAATCCTTAGACTCGCTGAGCTACCATTTTTTCTACAGCTTCGACTATTTGCTCTGGCTGGACAATTGTCAATCGCTCCAGATTACCGTTGTAAGGCGTGGGGATGTCTTGGGAAGAAAGCCGCAGTACTGGCGCATCTAATTCATCAAACAAGCGGTCATTGATTGAGGCAATAACTTCTGCTCCAATACCTGCGGTTCGCATGGACTCTTCCACGACAATGACTCGATGGGTTTTCCGTATGGATGCGCCGATTGTATCAAAATCTAACGGTTTGAGTGAGATTAGATCAATTACTTCCGGGTCATAACCTTCTTTTTCCAGAGTTTTTACTGCTTGCATCACATGATGCCGCATTCTGGAATAAGTGATAATTGTGACATCTTTTCCCTGACGCACAACTTCTGCTTTATCCAAAGGCAGCAGGTATTCTTCTTCTGGCAAGTCTTCTTTCAAGTTGTAAAGCAGAACGTGTTCAAAAAACAACACTGGATTATCATCCCGGATAGCAGATTTTAGTAATCCTTTGGCGTTTCTTGGTGTGGAGCAGGCGACTATCTTCAAACCTGGCACAGCTTGGAAGTAGGTTTCTAGTCGTTGAGAATGTTCTGCTCCTAGCTGCCGTCCTACACCACCAGGGCCGCGAATTACCATAGGAATTTTAAAGTTACCGCCAGAAGTATAGCGCAACATCCCAGCGTTGTTGGATATTTGGTTGAAAGCCAGCAATAAAAAGCCCATATTCATGCCTTCAATTATGGGTCGTAACCCAGTCATTGCGGCTCCTACTGCCATGCCAGTAAAGCTGTTTTCGGCAATGGGAGTATCTAAAATTCGGAGTTCGCCATACTTTTGGTACAGGTCTTTGGTAACTTTGTAAGAACCGCCGTAGTGTCCTACATCTTCACCGAGAACAAAGACACTGGAGTCACGCGCCATTTCTTCATCAATGGCTTCCCGTAAGGCGTTGAAAAATAGTGTTTCTGCCATTTAGACCTTTAGTACGATTATGGTTTTAGAATTTTATCGTGCCGTTTTGGTAAATACCGTGAGCGATCGCACTAGTTAGAGATTAGGTTGTTTGAACTAATCGCTCCAACTACAGAGGATAAAAAGTAAAAGGTAAAAAGATTCTGCCTTTTTCATTCCTCTGCTCTCTGATTGCTATTTTGCCTTTAGGCAGTGAGTAATTATCGAGATAACTATACCAAAGCTGTTCCCCAAACTAGAAATAGGCGTAAATATACTGTAAATTATGCACTGGCAATGTATTAAAAAGACGAGGCAACTTTGCTAGTTTGAGCAGCTTCATACAGGAAAAATTTTGTCACCAAGAGATGCTGATACAGTAATAATTAAGACTAATCAACAATAGCAATGTGGGAAAGTTACTTTCCAGTACATTAGTATTAATCATTTAGTCTACTACTCTAAAATAACCGCACTGGAGTAAGCGAAAGCATAAGTTAGATTTTATAACTTTTCTGAAGTCTCGACACAAAATAAGATACTTACTAAACTTTATCTAGCGCGTAATCAGGTGCAAACTGGTGAATCAGTCACATGAGATAGCTGATTATCAGGAAAACGTTTCGGTCTTCCTGGTTTGCGTTTATGGCGCTGATTAATTGACTTTTCACTCGCTGCTGCCAATTCTTCAGGTGTACATTTGAACAAACGCAAAGCATCTAAATATTTTTTTGGCGTCATTGTTGGTTCAGTACGCCCAGCCTCCCAATTGCGAACACTAGTTTCACTGATTGCAAGCTTGAAGGCAACCTCTGCACGGCCAAGCCCCGCACGCTCTCTCAAGACTTGCATATCCATATCTAATGCTCCCCTTGAAAATCTAGAATACCTTTATTAAATCGATTGACATTAAATGCCAATTTGAGAAAATTTTATTAACTATTTTTATTTTATCAGCGATCGCCTCTCCCTCTGCCAAACGAGGCAACTCCTGATTTCTGTACTATCTCGAACAAAATCTGCTATCAGAACTGCAAATAAGCAGTTACACTTATTTAGCACTGCCAAAGTTAGTAGTTGAACCACCCGCCAATCAAGATTTTATAATTTGGCGTTGATAACCAAAAGGAGCGCGATCGCACTCCTTTTCTACTTCATAACCCTAATTGTTGCTCTATTGATAGACAACTAACCCTATCTAATTTCCACGCAAAGCCCCCTCGATGGTAGAAATTTTCACAGCCAAATTGACAATATCCTGTCCAGTGCGGAGATTTTTTGTTTCGGCATTATTGAGAGCCACAATATAAGGATCGCCATTAATCACAGCGATAATGGCTCCACCGGAAGAACCGCCAGCAGTAGCACAATCATGTAATAAAAAGTCACTTTCTTCCCTGGTAATGCTGCATTTTTCTTCGTAACTTGCTGTCCATCCCGGCCCTGCACTGAAATATTTTTGATACTTTTCGCTGGGGAAATCTCCAGAATAACCCACGAAAAAGAAACCTTTTTGGTTGCGAATAAGTGTAGCAGAAGGTATCGATTTCAATCCCAAATGACCATATTTTCGACCTAAAGGCTGATTAATTTTCATAATCGCCCAATCATTAGAACTAATTTTGCTGCTTTGCTTGAAATCTGTACCGTAAACAACTTGCTCGACTTCTGCTACATCTTCGTAATTTTTATCGATTACGTTTGGGATAAACTGAATTTTTGTGCTGAATTTACCAGTTTCGGAATCGATAACGCAGTGAGCATTAGTCAATACCAAATTATTGTCAATTAACGTTCCCGTGCAATGATAATTTTTGGCATCGTCTGTAGTTCCTTGAACTCGACCGATTGCTGACCAAGGATATTTTCGGCTCAACATAGGGGTGCGGTTATCTATACCAGTGGGAATTCCTCTGATATCACCTTCATCAGGCTTTGACCTTCCTAAACCAGAAGGTATAAAAGGTTTTCCATTAACTTGCAACTTAAGTTTACCAACTTGTTCAGAACTGATAAATTTGGGTGTGATGCTCTGCTGTGGTTTGATCTCGGTTTGTGCTTGTACTGATGCCCAATAGCTAAGAGTTGTGAAACCTAGAAGTCCAGCCAAAAAAAGCGCGAAAGATTTTTTATTCATTGCTACTAACACTCCTAAATTGAATATTTGAACTAGCTAAACTCGCCCCCATCAGAGTATGAGAACGAGAAAACCTTATCTCCACTCACCTTGCAAGGTAAAAGCCGCCCAATAGTAAGGGTTTCGCCAATTTTCTTGCTGCCACAGTTTGATCTGTGCCTCGCGTAGGGCAGTTGTGGGAGATGCTTTTTGCTGCAAGATCGCTGTGTAAAACTGGGGCATCAATTTTGATGTTGCTGTGTCGTTGACTTGCCACAAAGACACCACAGCACGTTTTGCGCCTGCATACATCAATCCTCGTGTCAAGCCCACCAATCCTTCACCTTGGACATCCTTACCTAAACCCGTTTCGCAAGCACTCAGTACAACTAAATCTGCACCCAAATCCAAGTTAAAAATGTCACCCAGCCGTAGGGTACTTGGAATATTAGGTTTGCCTTGTTTGTTTATCTGAGAAAGTACGATTCCTGACAATTCTGGCTTGATAGGGTCAGCAAAACCGTGGGTTGCAAAGAGTATGAATCGATATTGTTTGAGTTTTGGACTAGTTGCCAGATTGTAATTGGCATCAAAATCAAAAGCCTGTAAGCTTTCCGAGGGTGGTACAAGTTTTAATATTTGCTCGGCTTCTGTGCGCGTACCCAGTAGCCGTCTCCATCCTGCACGGTTAAGATTTCTCGCGGATTGTTGGAGGCTAGACTGTTCGAGGTTGAGTTCGGGGCCTAGAGAAGGGTCTTTACCTGTCACTCGTTTGTCATCAGCCGCAAATACAGGGTCAGCAAGAACAGCTAGGGTTTTGGGTGCAGCTTGGCGTTTGTTCAAGTCTTGCCTATGGGTGGCAATGGCGGTGACGGAGGGTAGGTTTACAATCTCGTGGTTAACTAGAAGAGGTTGATAATTAGATTTCCCCACCTGTGGCGACTTTTCAAGCTGAGATATCTGATTTGGTTCTGATAATGCTGAAAATGGGATTTCTTGCAATGCACCATCTGCGACAATCACTAAACGCTTTTTGCCCAACTTCCCTGAAACAGGTGCAAGGATAAGCTGGCTAAGTTCAGTTGCAGCTTGGGTGGTTTCTTGAAAATCTTTGGCTTTTTTCTCTGCGGGTAACTTCTGGCAGTCAATACCTGGTTTTTGACATTTTCTCAATAGTTCCTTGAACTTTCCTGCTGATGTTTCTATCGCTTCACGTCCAGGGAGTTCGTAGCTATTGATGGAATTAGGAGTGACAGCCCAAAGATAGCTGTGTTTTTCACCCAAGGAATATTGCAGCAACAGGGTATCTTTATCTAGTTGTTGCTGAATTTGGGGCAACTTTAGGATATCCCGTTCCGGGTCTGGATACTGTAATCCAGCAAATTTAGGGCTACTGATGCGGATTTTTGTTTGTAGTTCTTTTTGTTGACTGAGGAGATTATCAATTTCCTTTTTCAAAGCTGCTGCTTGCACTTTTTTGTTACCAGGTAGCTCTGGAAGCAGTTTCACTTGAGCATCAAGTTTCCACCGCAAACGCTTTTCCTCTACCAAAAGTTTCGGGTCAACGCCTTTACGAATATCCGCGTGAGCTTCAGTTAAAAGTTCTATCAAACTGCGGGCGCGCGATCGCTCACTGATGTGCAGCGCTAATGCGTCGTATCCTTTTGATGGGTCTTTTTTGTGCAACTGCATCAGCAAGTCGATGTAAAACTTGTAATAATCCTGCACTGTGGCGAAGTAAGAAGTACGCAAATCATCTCTGTTGACATTGCTGCGCGTATTCTCAATGATTTTTATGGCTGTTTCTATTTGTGTCCTGGCTTGGTTGAGATTTCCGCGATCGCGCTCAATTACGGCTATCTGATAAAGTGGATAAGTTTGTTGTGATATGTCACCAATTTGCTGCGCTAGCTTTAGTTCTTGGTTGTAAACCTCTATAGCCAACTGCGGCTGATTCATGGATCTGTAAATCTTACCTTGGATTTTGTAGACGGTAGCTTGTGATGTTAAATCTCCTAGTTGCTGTGATAGCAACAAAGATTGTTTACTATAATTAAGGGCGTTTTGATAATCCCCTGCACGTTCATAAGCAGCGCTTAAATAAAGAAGGGAACTGTTTTCACCCTGTTTAAGGCTATATTTGCGCGATAATTCTAAAGCTTGTTTGGCATTGGTAATTGCTTGCGGATAATCCTCCAATAATTCATAAGTCTTGGCAATGATTCCAAGGAAGTTGGCTTGGCTGGAGAAAGAACCTTGTTTGCGGGCAGATGTTAATCCTTGGTTAAAATAGTCCAATGCTTGACGGCAATCTTCTGGTTTTTCTTGATAAAAGCAACTTCCTTGATAAGCAGCACCTATGGAAAAGAGAATACTTCCTACTAAACGCGGATTACTTTGCTGATATATTGCCAAAACTTCTTTGCTTTTTTCAATACTTAATTCATAAGCCCCTAAATCTCCGTAAACATAACTCATTTGAGAGATAATCTCTCTTTTTAAAAGGGAGTTATGTTTTTGCTTAGAAATCTCCAGTGCTTGATTTAGTATATCTAGAGCTTGTTGAAATTCTCCAGATTGTCTATGGATAGAAGCAATATTTACTAGCGTTTTAGCTTGTTCTTGAACATCTTTAATTTCAGTTTGTAGCTTTAAAGCTTGAGTAAAATTATCAAGGGCTTTTTGAGTTTCACCTAAATTATAGTAAGCCTCACCGATATCGGAAATCAAACCTGCTTCGTCTTGGCTTCTACCTAGCTCATGGGCTATAATTCGTCCTTGATTTAAGTAGACTATTTGCTGTTGTATATCACCTAATGCAGAGTAGCTAATGGCAATTTGCGTGAGAATAATGATTTGATCGCTTTGAGATTTTGCGTCCTGTTCTGATTGTCTTTGGACTGTTTTTTGTAACTCTAAAGCCTGCTGGATATATTTTTCTGCTGAAGCGCGATCGCCCCTTGAACTGTAGACTAAGCCTATGCTACTGAGTGTTAGTCCTTGTTCCAATAAATCTTTTGTTTGGCGATAGATTTCTAGTGCTTGTCGGTAAGAATCAAGGGCTTTCTCTGTTTCACCCAAATTTTGGTATTTTAATGCGGTTTGTGTCAGTCTATCTGCTCGTTCTTGTAAACCGTTATTTGCCTTGTGAATTGGTATATCAGCATCAGACAATGACTGAGCTTCCTTATCAGCATCAATCGCTTTTTGCTTTTCCCCTAATTGTTTGTAAAATCCACCAAGTACTATGAGCGTTACACGTTGCAAGGAGCGAGCCTTTGGTTCTTTGGATTCCCGCAAGATAGCTAATGCTTGTTCCAGATATCCCACAGCTTTTGTGTATTCAGTCAGGTTGAAGCCGTAGATATTGCCGATTGTCGAAAGCATACGAGCTTCAAGAAGGCGATCCTTTATTTCCCGCGAAATAGCTAATGCTTGCTCCAAATATCCCAGAGCTTTGGTGTTTTCATTCAGATTACCGTAGGTACTGGCGATCGCACAAAGTATTAAAGCCTCATAGGATCGGGCTTCTTGAGGTATTACGGCACGTACTTCTGGTAATCTCCAGATTTTTAGACTCTCTTCGTATTTAGTAATTGCCTGTCGCTTTGATGCTGCTGATGGTTGCTTGGACAGTTCAATTGCTTCTTTGAAGAGTTGAGATGCTTTATCAATTAGTGGTTGGATTAGACTTGGAGTAGGTTTTGTGGCTGGTGACTGGGCTATTTGCAGTCCTAATGTTGCAGTGTTGACATGAGTAAAGCTTTCCCTAACTATATTTTCTGAAAACGAATCTGCATACGCTCGTTTCGCCGCTACACCAATAGTTTCTTGAGAAATCGGTTCTACTTGTGCTATCTGTAACTCTGTATTTTTCGTTGCCCCCGCTGCATCAGATAACACAACCACAAGTAACGCAGTTAAACTGTAGCAGGTAAAATCTTGCAGCAATTTATGGTAAATGCACTGAGACTTTGCACTCTTGATCATTGTTAAGCCTTATTTCATGATGATTTACAGCGATATTCCTAACTGAACGAATCCCACATACTAGTAAATTATTTAATTGTCCTCAGAGAAATTGCTGAAAAATTAATTTAATTTTATTCTATGGGTACAGTCAGCGATATCTGTTTTGGTTTCTGTTTTTGCAACGAGATCACTAGACAAAGTTTGATTTGCTTATTCTGACGCTCTCTAGCTACGTTATTTAACTATTTAAACAAAACTCGGTCATTCTAAGCAAAGGGATGAAGCGGCGTAACAAACCTCCAAGATACTTCGTTCCCTACGTTTCGTATCCTGTGAGAAGGCTTTCTCACAGCATGACAACAAGCCTTTGTCTCAATACTGAGCTAGAGAGATGGGGGTGACGAAGGAGAAAAGGATAAAATCTATAAAAGTAGAAAATTTAAACTATGAGTACAAATATTGTTGCTAAAGTGACGGCTGAGGGAAAACTGGAAATCCCATCAGAGGTGTTGGTTAAACTCCAACCTTTAACAGAATATGAAGTCTCGGTTACAGAAGATGAAATTGTGTTGAAAAAAATTACTAAGCCGAATGTAGATTTAGATGAATTTCTGCAAGGCTTAGAAAACTTAGAACCTGATCCTAATCAACCCACCTTGGAAGAAATTAGTGAAATTGTCAAGGATGTCAGACGGGAGTTATGGTCTAATCCATGAGAGTTATCCTTGATGTCAATGTTTGGATTTCAGCCTTGTTGTGGGGAGGTGTTCCTGGTAAAACCTTGCGTTTAGCAAGAAATCAACAAATTAATGTATTTGCTTCTGAGAGGCTATTTATAAAGTAAATCTAAAGGCGAGTAGGAAGGGATTACTGCAAGGATTAAAATACCTCATATACAGTGTATTTACATAGTTGTTCATGGCACGAAAGTCTTACCCCACAGACTTAACAGATATGGAGTGGGAAATCCTGGCTCCCTTAATTCCAGCAGCTAAAGAAGGAGGACATCCGCGCACAACTGATATGCGAGCAGTATGTAATGCAATCTACTATCACTTGAAAACAGGATGTCAATGGAATATGCTGCCAGCAGACTTTCCTCCAAGTTCAACAGTTTATAGCTATTACAGGAAATGGCAACGCAAGGGAGTTTGGGAAAAATTAAACCATACACTACGCGGTCAGGTTCGCTCGACATTAGGTAGATCAACACAACCAAGTGCGATCGCAGCAGATAGTCAGTCGGTAAAAACGGCTGAAAAAAGGGGGATGTCTACGGCTTTGATGGTGGCAAGCTAGTCAAAGGAAGGAAACGCCAGACAATCGTTGATAGTCTTGGGCTATTGCTCAAAGTGATTGTGAGCCAAGGCAATGCTCCTGAAAGAGTTCTTGCAGCCTATGCCTTGATGGAACTGGTAGAGGAACGCCCAGAATTATTGGAAAAAGTTGAAGTTATGTGGGTTGATTCGGGGTATGACGGTGATAAGTTTGCACTGGCTGTTTGGTTGATGATTCAAGCGGATGTTGAGGTCATACGCCCTACTGATAAAGAGTTTGAGGTTTTACCCAAGCGTTGGGTAGTAGAAAGAACATTCGCTTGGTTTAACCAGTACCGTCGTTTGAGTAAGGATTACGAACGTCTTCCTGAAATGAGCGAAGCTGCCATATATGCCGTTATGACTCGTATTATGTTACGTCGTTTAGCCATCTAAAGATTTACTTTATAAATGGTCTCTGAATTTTTATTATTGGAACTAGAAAAAACTTTAAAACGTGAGAAATTTCAACTGCAACTACAACAAAGAGGTTATACAGTTGGGGATTTAATGTCTGTAGTTAAGGGTTTATCAAATGATTGTCCAACCATTTTTGTAGATGCTCCTCAATTGCGTGACCCAAAAGATAATTTTGTTTTGGCTGCGGCTATTGCAGCAAATGCTGAAGCAATTGTTACTGGTGATTTAGATTTATTGGTGTTGATAGAATTTAACGGAATTCCAATTTTGACACCGCAAGGTTTTCTCAGTCGTTATTTTTCAGATTAATAAGTAAAAACCAATAAAAGTATAAAATAGAATCAGACTCGCACATTGAAATTATGAGTACAAATATTGTTGCTAAAGTGACGGCTGATGGAAAGCTAGAAATTCCTCCAGAAGTGTTGGCACAGCTTCAGCCCTGTACTGAGTATGAAGTCTCAGTTACGGAAGATGAGATAGTTTTCACAAAAACTTATAAACGATTGACACTAAAAGAATTAAGAGAACGAGTCAAAGAGGCTGGTTCAGATCCAAATCAACCAACGCTTGAAGAAATCAGTCAAATAGTCAAAGAAGTTAGACAAGAACTTTGGACTGACAAATGAGGGTTGTAGTTGATGTCAATATTTGGATTTCAGCATTACTGTGGGGAGGAGTGCCAGATAAAGTTGTGATACTGGCACAAAAACAGACAATAACTATATTTGCTTCTGATGCTTTATTTCTGGAACTAGAAACTACTTTACGTCGCCCAAAGTTTCAGTCCAAAATCCAGTCTTTAAATTTAAACTTAGAAGATGTGATTGAGGCCACAAAAGATGTCCTACAGTTTTGTCCAACTATCTCTGTAGATGCTCCTCAATTACGCGATCAAAAAGATAGTATAATTCTGGCTGCGGCTATTGCAGCGAATGCTGAAGCAATTGTTACTGGTGATTTAGATTTATTGGTGTTAATAGAATATAACGGAATTCCAATTTTGACACCGCAAGATTTTCTAAGTTGCTATTTTTCAGATTCATAAACGTAGCGATCGCATCCCTAAAACACCCGCTCGAAAGGCTTTTTACGATAACGCCGATAAATATCAAAATCAAGCGCTGTAGTACGCAAAAAACCCGCTATTTACGAGTATAAGTGGATAGTAAGTCATGGGTGGCGCTTGTTGAGATATTCTGCGATCGCTTTCTTACGGTTTGAGCGTTCAGATAAATTCGCACTAGTTCAAGCCAAAATACAACAATCTCACGCCCAGACACCAAAACACAAAAAAACTCTGTGCCTCTGTCTTGAAAAGTTTCCTGCGGAGGGAAACCCTCCTTCTCCTGACAGAGACGCTACGCGAACAGAACTTTTCGCTGCGTCTCTGCGTGAGATTCACCACAAAATTAGTATTCAAGATGACTAGTTTACCGCAACCATCGCGCCGCATCTTTAGCATGGTAAGTCAAAATCAAGTCAGCGCCAGCGCGTTTAAACCCAGTTAAAGTTTCCAAAACTACACGCTCCTCATCAATCCAACCATTGAGAGCCGCAGCTTTAACCATCGAATACTCACCAGAGACATTGTAAGCGGCAACAGGTAAATTACTCGCTTCCTTAACACGCCAGATGATATCCATGTATGCCAAAGCTGGTTTAACCATCAGCATATCAGCGCCTTCAGAAATATCCAATCCGATTTCTTTAATCGCTTCACGAGCATTACCTGGATCCATTTGGTAAGTTCTGCGATCGCCAAATTGCGGTGTTGAATCAGCCGCATCCCGAAATGGGCCATAATAAGCTGATGCATACTTAGCAGCATAAGACAAAATCGGCGTATCTTGAAATCCTGCCTCATCCAAGCCCACACGAATTGCCTGTACAAAGCCATCCATCATCCCAGAAGGTGCGATGATATCAGCACCAGCTTTTGCTTGGGAAACCGCTGTTTTCTTTAGCAACTCCAGGGTTGGGTCATTTAAAACCCGTCCTGTCAAATCACCCACTTGCAGATAACCACAGTGACCATGACTGGTGTATTCACACAGACATGTGTCTGCAATGATAATTAAATCTGGGACTGCTTTCTTGACCGCAGTAGCCGCTTTTTGTACGATGCCGCAATCATGCCAAGCACCAGTAGCATCTACATCTTTATCCGCAGGAATACCAAATAAAATAATGGCAGGAATACCTAAGTCATAAACTTCTTTTGCCTCTTCGACAATTTTGTCTACCGAAAGCTGATAGACTCCCGGCATTGATTTGACTTCATTAGCAATTCCGTCACCGGGTACGGCAAACAGAGGATAAATTAAATCATTCGTTGTTAATACAGTTTCGCGCACCATCCGGCGCAGTTGAGGATGGGTACGCAGACGACGGGGGCGATGTGTCGGAAACATAAGGCTTTTTAAAAGTAAAGACTAACTTTCGGTTCAATGCTGCACCTGGTGCTTGCTTGTCCCATAAAGTATGGTACGACGCCCTTAAGCCAAGTATTCATACTATTAATTATTAATTATCAAACATTAACATCTACTTAAATAGTAGTTGCATCGCTACTTACTTAATGCTTGAGTAATTAGACACAAACAGTTGAGTCGGTTAGCTTTATCTAATTCATAACCTGCTATTTGCTGCTTAAGCAAATCAACAACTTGGGCATTTACTTACAGCGAAGCTGATGTGTCAAGCAAAATCCAGTTGAGTCTCTTTGAGAAAAGTTTGCCACAAATCAAAACACTTTTTGCTGCTTACTCTAGACCGATTGACACCAGGCACTTTCAAAGAATTTTAATGGACACAAGACAAAGCGTCACAAAAGCAAGGGAAAACGTTCTTGCTGTCGGACAGACTACGAATAGTGCTTAACTGTCTTTTGCCCTACTCTTAATGAAGTTGTGGGGCAATTTTGTATTTTACAGCTTGATTGACATCTCTTTGACGGGTTTAAAGAAACAATCTAAAAAATCTGACCAAATTAATTAGGGAATTTGGGCAATAAGGCATTGGTTCAGTGAGCCGATTACTCCATACCATAATTTGTGCTACAGAATTCGGAAAATCAAGGGATAACGAAAGGGTGTATCAGGATTGCTAAAAACCTGTGCTAATGCCCAAATTGTTAGTCCCCAGTGTAATAGATAGCCAAGACCTGCTAGTGGTAACAACAAACCAAATGTTATCCAAACTAATCCTGTAATAATGAAGCCATAAAACCAGACATTAAGGTGGAAATTGATGGATTCTTTGGCGTTTTCCTTAACAACAGGATCATCTGAGACAAAAAATATAGCTACAGGTACACCTACAGATATAAATGCAGTGCTAAAAAAAATGGCTCCATGAGACAGAGCGGATAAAAGCTTTCGTTTATCTGTGTCGTACATTTTTTTCTCCCATTATTAAACAGGCTTTCAATTATATTACGACCCGATCGCGAGCATCATTGTCTTAAGATTGAAAGACTTGCTAGAGTCAGAAAAAATTAAGTTAAGTTAAGTAAAAAGTAAACGAATACAGTTATGTCAACTGAACTTCAGTCTGAACTGCATCATGCAGTTGAACTTCGCCGCAACTTTGCGATTATTTCTCACCCTGATGCGGGTAAAACTACACTCACAGAAAAGCTCCTACTATACGGAGGCGCAATTCACGAAGCTGGGGCGGTCAAGGCGCGACGGGCACAGCGCAAAGCTACTTCCGACTGGATGGCCATGGAACAACAACGGGGTATTTCTATTACCTCGACGGTGTTGCAATTTGAATACCGGGACTGTCAAATAAATTTGTTAGACACCCCTGGACACCAAGATTTTAGTGAAGATACCTATCGTACCTTAGCCGCCGCCGATAATGCAGTGATGTTAATTGATGCCGCAAAAGGTTTAGAACCTCAAACCCGCAAACTATTTGAAGTTTGTAAACTGCGGGGTCTGCCCATTTTCACATTTGTGAATAAACTCGACCGTCCGGGAAGGGAACCACTGGAACTGTTGGATGAGATTGAGCAAGAATTGAAATTGCAAACCTATGCGGTAAACTGGCCGATTGGCATGGGCGATCGCTTTAAAGGAGTCTTTGACCGTCACAAACAACAAATTCACCTATTTGAACGTAGCGCCCACGGCAGCCGAGAAGCCCGTGATACGATAGTGGAATTAGGTGATCCGAGAATTGAAGAACTGCTAGAACAAGACCTTTACTATCAACTAAAAAATGATTTAGAACTGTTAGAGGGAGTTGGGCCAGAACTAGATTTGCAGTTGATACACCAAGGCAAAATGACGCCAGTGTTCTTTGGTAGCGCCATGACGAACTTTGGGGTAGAGTTATTCCTCAAGTACTTCCTTGACTATGCCCTCAAACCCGGTTCTCACCACAGTAGTGTCGGTGATGTCTCTCCTACATACCCGGAGTTTTCTGGATTTGTCTTCAAACTGCAAGCAAACATGGATCCGAAGCACCGAGATCGTGTGGCTTTTGTCCGGGTCTGCACTGGTAAGTTTGAAAAAGATATGACAGTGAATCACGCCCGAACTGGTAAAGTCGTCCGCTTGTCTCGTCCGCAAAAACTCTTTGCCCAAGAAAGAGAATCCATTGATGAGGCTTATCCTGGCGATGTGATCGGTTTGAATAATCCCGGTGTATTTGCGATCGGGGATACAATTTACACGGGGCAAAAACTGGAATATGAAGGGATTCCGTATTTTTCGCCAGAACTGTTTGCAACTCTCAGAAACCCCAACCCCTCGAAGTTTAAGCAATTCCAAAAAGGCGTTGCAGAATTGAGAGAAGAAGGTGCTGTGCAAATTATGTACTCAACTGATGAAGCCAAGCGCGATCCAATTATGGCCGCGGTGGGTCAGTTGCAATTCGAGGTAGTGCAGTTTCGCTTACAAAACGAGTATGGTGTAGAAACCATACTAGATGTATTGCCCTATAGTGTCGCTCGTTGGGTTGAGGGTGGTTGGGAAGCTTTGAACAAGGTGGGACGTTTATTCAACACCACTACAGTCAAAGACAGCATGGAACGCCCAGTATTGCTATTCCGAAATGAATGGAATTGCCAACAGTTACAGGGCGACCATCCAGAGTTAAAATTAAGCGCGATCGCCCCGGTATTTTCCAGTCAACAACCAGTGGAAGAATAATTCACTTGACAGAACTAATCGGGCGCGGTTGATTTCCACGGCATCCGAGGTTCGCGCTTTTGCAAAAAACAAACGTGGATCACCTAGCAGAGATTGGAGTGCCAGAATTTGTATGCCTTCACATGCCGAATCGTCTTTGGAGGCTGGTTTAGTTGCCCTCAAGCAAGGAAATTACCAAACAGCGATCGCTCAACTAGAACCTATTGCTAGCAACCAGGAAAATGGCACTGCTAGCTTGCAAGCCCAGGTTGGTTTAGTGATGGCTTATGCACGCAGTGGCGAAGCCCCCAAGGCGATCGCCCTGTGTCAAAATCTCACTGGGAGTAATCATCTGCAAGTTCAAGAGTGGGCAAAACGCGCTCTCGAACACCTGACAAAACGCAAACAACGTAGTCAGGAATCAAAATCCGAAACTGGATTTGTAGCTTTTGATAACTCCCGCCCAGATTCTCCCCCAGTAAGTGCTGCATCACAGGAGAAGCCAAAACCACCAGTTAATGAAACTAAGAACCACGACATCTCACCTACTGTGCCATCTGGTAGTTTGAAAGCTCCAGTTAAATCACAGAAGCCAAAAGAGACAATACCAGAAACCAAGAACCACGACATCTCGCCAACGGCCTCATTAAGTGGCTTCATGGGATCTGTGGGTCGCACACAAGCCAAACTATTCGGCGTGATTTATTGGCGACAAGCAAAACGAGCCAAGGCATGGCAACCCTTGCGTAAGCTAAATTTAATGCCCTTACGGCTGCTGGCGGCCGGAACATTCATCGCTTTGTTTTGGGTAATCCGGGAAATGCTCAAGTTACCAATGGAATTAACCAACCAGATTTTAGTTAAACTACCATTTTTGGAGCCATTGCAGCTTTTATACCGCGATCCTACCCCATTGCTGCTACTAGTATTGGCGATTTTAGTTGGAGTATCACCCTGGTTGCTAGATTGGCTACTGGCAAACTTTTATGGACAGCGACAATTGTCCAAAGATGTATTGAATAACTATAGTCGCGAAGCAGTCCGAGTATTACAACGTTCTTGCCAACAACGAGGTTGGCAGCTACCCAAACTGCGGATTTTGCCAATGGCTGCACCAATGATCCTGACCTATGGTAACTTACCACGGAATGCCCGGATTGTGGTGAGTCAGGGGTTGTTAGAGCAACTTGCAGATGATGAAATCGCTACTATCTACGCTACGCAGTTAGGGCATATTGCTCACTGGGATTTTGTTGTGATGTCTCTGGTGTTGCTGGTGACACTAACGATTTACGGATTATATCAACAAGTATCGAAGTGGGGAAATAACATATCAGGAATTTGGCGCTGGCCGGTGACAATCTTAGCTAGTCTCGTTTATGGAGTGTGGTGTTTGCTAACTGGGACTGCTTTGTGGTTGTCGCGGTTACGGCTTTACTATAGCGATCGCCTCGCAGCTGAAATTACTGGTAATCCCAATGCTCTGATTCGTGCCTTAATTAAAATTGCCATTGGGATTGCAGCTGATATCGAAAAACAAGAACAGACTAGTTGGCAGTTAGAAAGCTTAAATCTTCTGACACCAGTGGGACACCAACAAAGCCTCTCTTTGGGTACTATTGCCAGTCATTTGTCTTTTGAATCATTTTTGATGTGGGATGCTCTTAATCCTTATCGCCGATGGTTTACAATCAACAATAGCCATCCTTTAGTTGGCGATCGCATCAAACGCCTCTGTCAAATAGCTCGTCACTGGCATCTAGAAACCGAACTAAATCTTATTAGTGAGCAATCCTTAAAGGTTAAACGTCAGTCTTTCTTATTACAAATTGCCCCCTGGTTGGGAATTCCCTTGGGTTTTCTATTTGCAGGAGTAATCTGGCTGACTTGGCAAATAGCATTCGCACTCAAGTTTTTAAACCTAAAGTGGATATACGAAGATTGGTCTTTCATTACAGGTTGCCTGCTCATAAGCTTTAGCATCGGTACAGTAATGCGGATGAATTCTTTTTTTCCTGATATCAAACCAGCCACCGTACAAACTGATGACTGCTTACCTAGCCTATTATCTGACCCATCGGCTCTACCCATTGATAGCATCAGCGTGTGTCTTGTCGGCAAACTAATAGGTCGTCAAGGCATTAGCAACTGCCTAGCACAAGACCTAATCCTCCAGTCCAGCACAGGTTTAGTGAAATTACATCATATTTCTTGGCTAGGACAGTCGGTCAATCACCAAGACTTAATCGGTCGCCAGATTACTGTCACAGGTTGGTTTCGACGAGGAGCAACGCCCTGGATTGACATCCAAACTCTGCAAACTCAAAGTGGTAAAACCATTAACAGCCCTCATCCCATTTGGTCTACTGTCTTGGCAGTCGCAGCACAGGCTTGGGGTGCATATATTTTTCTCACAGGATAGTCAAGAGTCAGGGGTCAAGAGTAGAGACGCGATTAATCGCGTCTGTACAAAGGTCAACATTGAGTAATAATTTTGGACTCCGTGTAGCGGCAAATGTAAACAAAAGTTGCAGATTATCTTTCCAAGTGTTACATTTATTTACATAATCAATAGCAACCAACATAACTCAGCGCCCCAGCTTTGTTATGGGTCTGGATGTTGCTGATACATCGACGTGTATTCTCCCAACACAGCAGCAAATCAACCAGCCAATGGCTGGTTTTTGTTTCCGAATATCCCCTATTGAAAAAAAAATTGTCTTTTATGCTACGATGCGATCATACTATGGTTGGAAATGTATGCGCTGAACTAGCTACGTAGAAAATACCGTGATAATGTAAGGAATGGTATTTAATTCTGCGAAACAAGGCATTGAAGAAAGCGTGTATTTTGGCAGGCAGTAAGCTAATAAATTTACAATTCTTAGAATTAAGGTTTTATTAGCTCAGCATAGTGTGAGCTTTTGGATTAAACAAGCTTGAACCCGAGGAAAAACTGTATTGTATAGGTTGACAGTTTGGAATAAAAAAATTGGTTTATGGCAGTCTTGGTCAATAGCATCTATTTAAAAGCCAAAGCCAAGTAATTGTTTTCTTGCCTTGCCATGTTCATTCAACTCTGGAGGTATAGTTCATGTCCGTTCGCCTATATATAGGTAATTTGCCAAAAGAAGAAATAGATCGTCAAGAACTGCAAGCAGTTTTTGCAGATGAAGGTGATGCTGTCACCACTAAACTAATTAAAGACCGAAAAACAGGCAAATGCCGTGGTTTTGGTTTTCTTACAGTCAACAATGACGACCAAGCTGATCAAATAATTGAAAAGTACAATGGTCAATTGTTCAAAGATACAGCCATCAAACTAGAAAAAGCTTTACCTCGTACAAAGGGTGACGAGAGCGAAGAACAATCTGCTCCCAAAATTGCTAGTCCCAGTAATAGTAGCCCTACTCCTAGCCCCAATAAAGAAGGTAGTCGTCGCGAGAAAAG
Source organism: Komarekiella atlantica HA4396-MV6 (assembly GCA_019359395.1). Taxonomy (GTDB): domain Bacteria; phylum Cyanobacteriota; class Cyanobacteriia; order Cyanobacteriales; family Nostocaceae; genus Komarekiella; species Komarekiella atlantica. Next base: position 269,912 of record JAHHHK010000006.1, on the reverse strand, counting down.
CTCTAAAAAGCCTCGTCGTGGTGGTGGTGGCGGCTCCCGTGAAAGTACCAGTAATACAGAGTCAGATGCTATTCGTCCAGATCCCCGTTGGGCTTCTGAATTAGAAAAGCTCAAGCAGATGCTAGCTGCACAAGCCACAAACTAATCCTCAAGGGAAATAAATTAAAAATTAAAAATCAGAACTGTTTTTTGATTTTTAATTTTTAATTATCAATTATTCCCTAGCTGCATAGTTAAAAGCACTTGCAGCTATTTTTGTGAGTGCGAATTGCATATATGGGATGAAACATAGCCTATTGATTCAATACACTAATGAAATTCCCATCACTTTCTCCATACAAGCTATCTATCAAAACCAGTTCAAACTTAAACCCCATTCCTTGGAATTCTCGGATTAATTCTGCTGCGATTTCTGGCTGAGTTTTATATTTATCTCCTGGCTGCAATCTCTCTGGTGGTTTATAAATTTGAAATGTTAATGGAAAAGTCATATCTTCAATCACACCATAGGCTGTCACTACCACTATTCCATTTTCTATTTTGCCTAAGTTCCCAATATACTGCCGTTTTACATAGTCTGTAATACGACCTTGTTTTTTGTCTCTCCGAAGTTCTGATGCCTGTCTTGAAAAGTTTCCTGCGGTTCGCGTTAGCGTCTCGTAAGAGAGGGAAACCCTCCTGGCAACTTCTCTCCGCAGAACTTTTCGCTCTTGGCGGGCTGCGCCAACGGATAGCGCAGCGTAAAGCCTGCGGCATGGCTACGCTTAGAGCGAGTCTTCGCCCTTCTCTACGAGACACTACGTGAACGCGTAGCGTCTCGTAGAGAAGGGGCGACGCTAAGAGCAAACGAGCGTCGGAAGCCTCTCTTACAAAGTTCTGTTCGCCTTGGCGTTGGCGGAGCCATCGCTATGCGGGTCTTACTGCCCAACCGTTCTTTTAGAACGGTTGCCTTGTGTCCTCTGGACACAAGGGAGAGGCGCAAGGCTTTGCGCCTCTCGGCAGTGAACAGACCATCGGAGGAAACCTCCGCTCAGACTTTGCGCTCCGCTCAGACTTCTCTCTATTTCATCAATTATTAGAATTAGCGATCGCTTATTTAATACTCGCAGGATTAATTCTAATCTTCACTTCTTTAATGATTCTATTGACCACGGCGATTCTGTTAAAAAATTATTTATGAACTGCTGATTCTCTAATCCTACTACCTTGGCTATTTATGGTAAAGATTTCCTTTTTATTTCTGATATCATTCCCAAATGTAAATCTCGGAAATTTTCAAAACTCCTGACTTCTGGAAAGATGTTTCTGTAGATTGCACAATATTCATCCACAAATTTGATGCTGGGTTTGGGGCTTCTTGGCTGTGTCATCGTCCCTTCCTGGCTTTCAGCCCTTCTTTCTGATTTTACTCTCATCTTCACCAAAACTTGCCAAGAACCAAATTATGCTTCCAATCCTAAGCATAGGTTGTACTCAGTTGCTAAATGTGTTAATAATAGCCAAGAGACTGTTGAATTTTACGTAAGTAAGACCGAACCCAAAGGTTACACATCACTCCCGGCTTGGTAAGAAGTTGAGTAACCCGACGTTGTGTAGGTTTTTGTCCTTGTGAATGAAGCAATTGAGCAACATTTTGTATTTCTTGGCATACAAGCTCTCTTTTTTCCTTACCAATTGCTATTTCATTTATCATATTCCCCTCCGTTTTTTACACCTGGAGGGGATTTTATGACATTAAGCGATCGCCTCAATCAATAACTAGCAACTTGGGTTAGTATGCTTGCCTTTATAATGATTCTCGTTCCTTTACAAGGAATATTTCTTTTTCTGAAAGTCCTACGCGGCTTATACTCTGATACATTCTACTTTTAGCTAGACTCGTCAATATTTAGATGCGTTTGTTCTGCTACGGATAGAGATCGCTGCTGCTGTTTTTGATTCTTTTTGATAGCCGCAGCAACTGACCCCGTTCTTAATTGGAGTATGTGCTGAGCAAGCTCGGATTGAGTCAACAAATGCAATATGGCTGGAGTACAACAAGGACAAAACAATGGTTCAAGGGGAAGCATGACTATTACTGTCTCAGATTTGTATATTGAGTTAGGTAATCATGGTGTACTAACGACACTAGTATGTGTGACGAACTAATTCAGGGGACTCTTGCCAATCTTCTCGTTTTTCGTGATGAGTTTAAAAGCTAAAATTCCACTATTCAACCGAATAAATAGCCAAAGCGTCGCAAATCTCATTGAGCCATTGCGCTCCCGAATGGCACAAGCTATTCTCATCAGAGAAAATCTCCCTGCACGTATATCAATCCTTTATGAAGGACAAGCACCTTTACTAGGATATCCTCGCGCAGGGATTGCACCACAAACATTAAAAAAACTCACTCTTGGTGCTATCTTTGGTGCCACAAGCGCTATTACAGGTGTTATTAGTACCATTTAATTCAGAGGTAGTAGTTGCACCAACTGCCATTACTTGAGACCATTCACTGACGCGGTTGTTATCTAAGATAGCTCGCACTCGATAACCAAGCTGAATTTTATGCATTAACAAGATCAAATCACGGTTGAGTAATCCTTGCGATTTTTGATTTTCATTAGATGCAGCTTGTATACGAAAGCAGCGATCACTTTGACGTTTCAACTTTGGAGATTTCCCTTCCACAAGCACCGTTTGTAGTTCGTACTCTTTAGCTTCAGGATATGGTTCCCAGCAAAGTTGCCAGTAAGTTGACCAGCGAATTAAGTCTGATGGTAATTCCTCGACTTCATCCGACAATGTAGAGACAAGTCCGGTGACTGAAGGTTGTACAACTGGAGGCTGATTCGAGGTGATTTCAGCAGCTATAGATGAACTGTCATCAACACCTAGTATCAATCCGAATATCAAAGTGAACAGCATAATCAATCGTAGGCATTGTAATTGCACCGACAATATTTTCCGATTCATCATGATGCAAAAGTCAGTTGCCTACCACTCAACAGGTAAAATCAGGTTGCCGTTGTCTGCATAGATTGTTCGAGAACGAATATGCGTTCTGGGAGCTACTGTAGAGTTGAAGACTGCGCTTCTTTGCCCAATTGCTGATCTGTTGCCAATGCTGGCGCGGAATATAACAGAGTTCGGCCCTAGCCCTACGGCATCACCGATGCTAGTTTCAGGGCCATTAGCGACACCATTGACAACCTGCCTACCGCCATGAACTAGAGCGCGAGGTCCATAACCAACTCCATTACCAAGAGTCAAACTAGTGGTTTCTAATGCGTGAAAGACAACATCGTTTGCCATACCGGCAATTTGTCCAACATTAAAAGGTTCACCCTCATCAGCACGCAGCGAAATTCTATTAGCTAGTTTGTTCTTGAGCGTTGCTAAAGTATTTTGGAAAGTAAGATTACCGATAATGCGGTTACGATAGTTCGGATCACGAGTTGGACTTCCACCTATCTGCGGCAGACCTCCAGAATTAAAGAAGGTGACAGGAGCATAATTAATTCCTGTTACGTTTGTCAAGTCTGCCCTAGCTAAATCTGTGTAACCTTTGGCAAATGCTTCATTGACTTCAATAATGCCTTCCATTAATGCAACGTCTGCTTGTGTTAGGTTGACTACTTTCCCCAAACTGCCGCTAGTAGCTTGTAGATTAGTTGTGACGTTTTTACCGGGCAGGACAACTTTACCAGCAGGTAAGGTAACACCAGGGCCAACTCGCGCCAGAAAGTTGACTACTGTGTTTCTTTCTATAGTTGCACCATCTATTTCACAGTTGAAGGCGAGAAATGTCTCTGGAACAGTGTTGCTAAACTGAGTATTGGTAACTGTGTCGGTAAAAGGCCCTGTAGAACCTTGAGTACCAATTTTAGCTGCACCTTTGACAATGGCCATGTGTGCCATAATGACACGCTCGCCAATCTGCACTCCTGTTCCTGAAGCTGTGATTTTCACTTGGTCTTGGGCATTAGAATCTGCCGCAATACTAATTGGAGCATTAGTAGCATCTAACTTAGCAAATGGAGCGACGTAGACTTTTTCGCCCAAGGTAATATTTGTAGGATTGGTGATTGTTGCTGTTGGGTCAACAAAACTAGCTGACTCGGAAGGTGCGGTACTTGGGCATATAGGTAGGTTTCCCACAGTTGGATTACACGTTCCTCCAGCAGCTACTGCGGGTTGTATATATATCTGTGTGCTGATGGCAAAGGCTAGGATAATTGCAGTTAAAGCACTAAAAATTGTGCGAGGTTTGAACATAGAAAGAAAAGTCCTCACGGGTTATGGAATATTTGGCTATGGAATAATCTGCGTTAATGAATGAGAGATTTATTCAGGCGATGTCTGGCAATAAGACGCAGAGCGTCTACGCAGGCTGAGAAATTACCAAAAATTACACTGCAACAGCCTCTATTGAGACTCCTTTTAGATATGAGACCAAGAATTAACCGCCCCAAAAACCTGCCAAATTGAAGAATATTTGTAAGACAACTGATAATAAAGAGCCTAAAAGCGGCACTGAAATTGTTGTTGTTGCTCCAGCAACCGCATCATTGTAGACAGTCTCCCAAGCATCTGGCCCAGTTGTGGACTGTCCATATACTTTAGTACTCACAGCTAACGTTAAGCTAAGTACACTTAAACCAGCTAGTATTACGCGACGTTTCAACATTATTCCTTGTTATCTAATAGTTCGCCAAGTTTATTGGGTAAGGTAAAGCGAAAAGGTACAGGACGTACTTAAACTTTTCGGTTTACCTTACTCAATAACTTTCAAATTTAATCAAGTAAAAATTGCTACATCTAGCAATTAACAATCTATTGTAATCTTATTTGCTGCTTAACACTAGAGTTTTAGGTATTGAAAAAATTTATGGAAATAATAAAAATAATATTAAATTTATAATGAAAAACTGTGTTGAAAAAATAGATGATTTTCTTAATTAAATCATCTATCTTAAGACTTAAGAGTATGTTTTAAAGTAGGAGCTATTGTAATAAAGTTTACAAGGCGTATGCTGAAATTTGTAGAAGCCAGCACCTTATGAGCGAATGTCTAAAGCAGACCGTAGCAATTTGACCTGGGAACAATGGGAATTAATTTCAGACCTGTTTCCAGAAGAAAAACCGGGAGGTCGTCCCCGAAAATTAGCATTATTTAACGTCGTGAATGCAATTTTCTATGTTCTGTGTCAAAGGTGTACATGGCGAGGTCTACCTGGGGATTTTCCGGCATGGGCAACAGTTTATGGTTACTTCTGGAGATGAGGTAAAGATGGTACTTGGTTGAAGGTTCACGACCAACTTTATCAGTGGGTGAGGGTAGACGCTCTGCGTGAACAAGCGCCCATCAGAAGCCGCAGTTGATAGCCAATCGGTGGAAACGGCAACGATGATATCTATCGAAGTGGGCTATGACGCAGGAAAAAAGATACATGGGCGTAAACGTCACCTGAGTGTGGATATGTTAAGGCTGGTTTTACGAGTCTTAGTAACCTCTGCTAGTCTTCCAGAACGTGTTCGCGTTAGCGTCCCGTAGGGAAGGTGCGAAAAAAGTTCTACAACGAGTTCACGACACTGGTAATCAGGTAAAACGGTTAAACACCATTTGGATGGATGGAGGATACCGAGGCGAAGAATTTATGCATTGGGTGATGGATATGTTTGGCTGGATTATCGAAATTGTTCTTCAACCCTTGGAAGAGAAAGGTCTTGTTCATTTACCAAAGTGTTGGGTTGTAGAGTGCACTTTTGGTTGGCTCAATTGGTGAGCTACGCGGTCTTCTCTACGAGACGCTACGCGATGGGGGTCTCCCCCATGAGCGACTAGCAAACCCGAAGGGTGTCAGCGTTTAAGTAAAGATTATGAACGACTACCCGAAACCTCCGAGACACTCATTTATATTGCCATGATTCGTATCATGGTTAGACGATTAGCATGATTTTTGACTGGTTTCGACTTTTAAAATATCCTCTTAGCCCATCTAGACCAAAATGCTTGGTTAATTAATCATAGAAAGGTTTGTTTTTGGATTTTATAGATTTGTTGAACCCAATATTTTAAGCTTGCCGAGCTACTATTTTGTCTTACATCGCTACAGTAGTTGCTAACAAGCAATTAATAATGTGCTCATGCATATATCTATAAAAATTAAATTTGTGTCTAATCACAAAAAAAGTATAACCGAATCTATCAAAAGTATTATATGTAATAAACAAATTGAATACCAATACTTAATCAAAAAGTATACTTCTGGCAGTAGATGTATATAAAAATTAGACATATTAAATTAAAATAAATATTACTCAAAGTTCTTAAATAATTCAGGTAGGCGTGCTAAGCGTCAACTTAGAACCACCTGAGCCTTTGTTACCATCAGCAACACACAAACTATGAACTCTACCACTGAAAAACATATCGCCTTGATTTCCGTCCACGGAGATCCGGCGATTGAAATCGGCAAGGAAGAAGCTGGAGGGCAAAATGTTTATGTGCGCCATGTGGGTGAAGCACTAGCGCAGCTGGGATGGCAAGTTGATATGTTTACCCGCAAAGTTAGCCCAGAGCAAGACACAATTGTTCAACATAGCCAAAATTGCCGAACCATTCGTTTAAAAGCTGGTTCCCTTGAGTTTGTGCCACGAGATCAGCTTTTTGGATATTTAACAGAATTTGTAGATAATTTTCTTGAGTTTCAAAAAGAAAACAGTATTACATATCAATTGGTTCATACAAACTATTGGCTCTCTAGTTGGGTAGGGATACAACTCAAAAAAACCCAAGGGAGCAAACAGGTTCACACATACCACTCTTTAGGAGCTGTTAAGTACAACACGATAAAGACAATTCCTCTAATTGCTAGTAAGCGATTAGCAGTGGAAAAAGAGGTGTTAGAAACAGCAGAAAGGATTGTGGCGACGAGTCCGCAGGAAAAGGAACATATGCGATCGCTCGTTTCTCTTAAAGGCAATATAGATATAATTCCCTGTGGTACAGATATTCATCGGTTTGGTTCAATTACACGAGAAGCAGCCAGATCTGAATTGGGAATTGCTCCCGAAGCCAAAATTATATTGTATGTAGGACGCTTCGACCCACGCAAAGGTATAGAAACCTTGGTGCGTGCATTAAACAAATCTAAGTTACGTGACTCTAATAATCTTCAGCTAATTATTGGTGGTGGTAGCACTCCAGGTAACAGCGACGGTAGAGAACGCGATCGCATTGAGAAAATTATTAACGAATTAGGGATGAGCGGCTTCACAACCCTTGCCGGTCGTCTCAGTCAGGAAATCCTACCAACTTATTACGCAGCCGCAGATGTTTGCGTCGTTCCTAGTCACTACGAACCCTTTGGACTCGTAGCGATTGAAGCGATGGCTAGCAGTACACCAGTGGTAGCAAGTGATGTCGGTGGACTTCAATTTACCGTAGTTCCTGAAGAAACAGGTTTGTTGGCACCACCAGAAGATGTAGATGCCTTTGCATCTGCCATTGACCGAATTCTCATCTCTCCAGAGTGGCGAGATGAGTTAGGCAAAGCTGGCAGAAAACGTGTTGAAACCAAGTTTAGTTGGTATGGTGTAGCAAGTCAGTTAAGCGAACTTTACAGCCAACTGTTGGAGCAATCAGTCGAAGAACCCGCATTGCTTGCTCAATAACGCGCTCCCACCCGCTTCGTTAATCGGTGTAATAGTTAAGAGCAAAAATTTAACAAGGAATTTGGCAGTAGTCTGTTGTTTTACTTTTTACTTTTTGTAATTACTAATGACTAGCTGCCAACTTTCTATTTCCAGCTTCCTACACAAAGTTATTAATAAAGAGAATTTTTCATAAGGCTTCTTTGGTAAGTTGTGTGCTGCTAATCGCACCTATTTGTAAGGTTCAATACTATCTTGATGTAAGTATAAAATTTTACTTATAGCAGAGATGTAAGTGACATGACAAATTGGTAGTGGGTAATTTGGAATCAGAGGATGAGATTGGCCTAGCACCAACAAGTGAGTCATAGTTATCTAAAACTAGGCGAAAAAAGAACCACAGATAAACACCGATAAACACTGATGAATTCTCTGTCCTGAAAAGTTTTCTATGGCGAGAGACCCGCCTAGCGCTAATAGAGAGTGTTTAGCCTGATGTAGTTGTCTCAAATAGCTGCTCAGTTTCAAACGATTATGGCTCTCTGGAGCCTTTTGTTTTGTTCAAATCTTCGTGCTAATCTAAATATTATATGTATTTATGCGTAATATATCAAAATAATTTTTTACAAAAAACACATTTGAATTTTTCCTAGTCTTTTCAGCATAAACGCTTAGAATAATAGATTATTTATTACATATAAAAACTTTAGTAAAGTAGAATACCTTTTATCGACAGTAGAGAAAACAGTGTTTTAAGCTTGGGAAGCTGTAACTATATGTTTTTTCCGAAGGAGATAAGATGCTGTCTGTAAGCAAGTCCATAAATCAATACAAATCGATTTTTATTTTAGGATTAATTACGCTAGGATCGTTTGTCGCAACTAATCCAGCCAAAGCTGCGACATTCGAGTATAAATCCTGGACTACAGATGCTCCATTTATAGAGATGCTTAATAAAGGGGATTTTAAAGAATTGTTTGTCGCTGAAGGTCGTATTGGCAACAATAGTTTGAGTACGGGGGAGCGGGAATTAAAGATTAATGGTGATGTTCAGCAAGGTGCCCCAGTTAGTATCCAAGATGACTTTGTTTGGGGAAATGGGAATTTATGGGATTTTACCCTAGAATATACGGGAAGCAAGGTTAATTATAGCCTTGGCGGCAAGTTGCTAAGTAGCACGGATTTTAATGGTTCAGCAAGTGATATCTTCCTTCGCACCGCTGCTACTACAAACAGCACCATGACGCTAAGTAACCTGCTTTTTAATAACAAGGAAATGAAGAATTCTCAGGGACAGGTAATAAGCAGTGTTTCTTCTGTAGGTACATCCTCCAGCAAAGATGTAGATTATCTTCAGATCAGCGACATCACATCTCCGTTCACAATCACAGGCAAAGCGGCAATGAGCTGGACGGGTACACAACCAATGCGTTCTAATCTCGCTTTTCAAATTAAAGTGGGTAATTCACCTAAGACATCGGTACCGGAACCTGGTACGCTCGGTGCTATTTTAGTGATTGGAATTACAGGCACAGTTGCAAGCAAAAGAAAGAAAATAGCAAAAATCGGGTTATCTTAAACCACAACGATTGAAGTTTTGGCAAAATAACAAGACAAATTAAGACCGAAGCGTTCAGAATTATCTTTGAGAAGATAATCCTGAACGCTTTTTTGTATTATTCCATTCAAATCAGAGAAGATGGAAGTATACTGAGCATCGACATTTGAACGCCAACCACTAATCGCTGTGCAACCAGTTGACTTTACCACCCTCACAGCTGCTTGTAGCGAACTACGCGCTAACTGGCTACCTTCGCGGATAGAACAGGTTTACCAGCGCGATCGCTACACTATTGCTATGGCATTACGCACTCTCAAACAGCGGAGTTGGCTAGAGATTTCCTGGCATCCCCAAGCTGCACACATTTGCATCGGCGAGCCGCCACCAAGAATACCAGATACCTTCACCTTCAGTCAGCAACTAATACACCAGTTGGGTGGTTTGGCGTTGGTGGAGATTGAAGCGATCGCCCCTTGGGAGCGTGTTGTTGATTTACAATTTGCCCGTCGTCCTGGAGAAAGCGCCCTATATCACCTATATGTGGAAGTTATGGGCAAATATAGCAACGTTATCCTCACTGACGCCAGCAATATAATTATCACAGCTGCCCATCAAGTTAGTCAGCAACAATCCAGTGTTCGACCGATTCAAACTGGGCAATTTTATGAAACGCCACCTAAACTCACTGGCACTATCCCTAGTTTGAGCGAATCCCAAGAACGCTGGCAAGAACGAGTAAGTTTAGTACCAGGAGGCATTAAGCGTCAGTTGTTGAAAAGTTATAGCGGCTTGAGTGCAGCACTCTTAGATTCAATGCTGCTTGTAGCAGACATAACACCAGAAACAACTACCGATACTCTCAACTCTGACGACTGGCAACGGCTGTTTCAGCGCTGGCAAGAATGGCTGCAAACTTTGGAATCCTGTAAGTTTCAACCAGCTTGGACTACAGACGGATATACCGTAATTGGTTGGGGTGCAGTTGCAACCGCGAAAGATATCCAAGAAATACTTAATAGTTACTATACTGACCAGCTAAATCAACAGTTATTTTCTCAACTGCGTCATCAGCTAAGTCAGAAATTGCATAATATTCTGGCAAAATTAAGGAACAAAGCGCAGACATTTACAGAAAGATTGCAGCAGTCAGATCGAGCCGATGAGTATCGGCAAAAAGCTGATTTATTGATGGCTCACCTGCAAAACTGGGAACCGGGGATGAAAGAAATTACCCTTGCTGATTTTGACACAGGTAAACCAGTAGCGATCGCCCTCCAGCCAGATAAAAACGCTGTACAAAATGCCCAAAGCCTTTACAAACAGCATCAAAAGCTCAAACGCGCTCGCTCTGCTGTCGAACCGTTACTTCTAGAAGTACAGGCAGAGATTGATTATTTAGAGCAAGTAGAGGCAGCGATTAGCCAGATAGACAAGTACCAAACAGCAGAAGATTTGCAAGCTTTAGAAGAAATCCGCGAAGAGTTAATTAGTCAAAAGTATCTCGAAGACCCAGAATATCGCAACCGCAGCACAAATGAAGCCGCCATCAGCAATTTTTATCGTTACCGCACCCCCAGCAACTTTGAAGTCTTAATCGGTCGCAACAATCGCCAAAATGACCAACTGACCTTTCGTGTAGCTGGAGATTATGATCTGTGGTTCCACGCTCAAGAAATTCCAGGGAGCCATGTGCTACTGCGGCTAGAACCGGGAACTGTCCCAGAAGAAGCCGATTTGAAATTTGTTGCTAATCTTGCCGCATACTACAGTCGTGCTCGTCAGAGTGACCAAGTACCAGTCGTTTACACTCAGCCAAAGCACGTCTACAAACCCAAAGGCGCCAAACCAGGAATTGCTATTTACAAGCAGGAGAGTATCCTTTGGGGACAACCGCAGTTAATAGTCATTGGTCATTAGTCATTGGTCATTTGTCAAAAGTCAGTAGTTATTTTCCTTGTTCCCTTATCTCCCCTGCTTTCTACTTTCTACATCTCCACCCTGCCATCCGCAGAATTATCCTCTAGATAGAGGCTTTTAATCTTTGTTCGTATCTTTTTTTGGTGAATTTTCATGAAAAATCTGTGTTGGCTGTTACAATATTGTTAAGAAAAGTTGCCCGTTGCATTTTGGGAACGCGCAATTGGGTTTTAACTCTAATTGAGAAGACAACGCGAAAAAAAATATCTTTCTGACCGGCTGTGGGAGGCTGGTCTTTTTTTTTGGTAGGTAGTGTGGATACTTAAGCTTGTGCCTGCACAGCAAGATCCTCAACTTGCCTGATTCGCCCCCAATTAATAACAGCAACCCACAACTCCTCCTCGGAGAACTGCACTACTCCATCAACTTCCAAATCCTCGCTGTACAACGTAAGCAACTGCCCATCCTGTAACTCATTACTTTGCGCCAAGTCTTCAATAGTACCAATACCAATACAATTCAAACGCAAACGCCCTTCAGCATCAGCATTATGAAAATCTGCAAAAACTTTAGGAGTAATCATTCTAGGAGATCCAAACTATGACTGCTGCTTTGCTGGATCAGGCAATTTTTGAGATCTTGGCTGTTACGAAATAATGGTTTTCTACGACATACCAATAGAACCATATTTCTGGCTTAAAGGAAAGTATGAATGAATCACCCCTCATCTTATTCACTTCAGAGTCAATTTCTCTCAGAATTCACAATGAAGTCAGATGAAGAGTTGGCTCAGGAGACGCAGCATAGTTCTGAGGCTTTCGCAGAACTTTACCGACGCAATCTCAAAGCTGTTTATAGCTACCATTTAGCAAGGGTTGGTAACATTCATGATGCACAAGACTTGACAGCCCAAACGTTTTTAGTCGCTCAAGAAGCAATCTCTGGTTTCAGAGGGCGAGGCAAATTTGCCGCTTGGCTGCTAGGAATTGCTCGTCGGAAAACAGCAGACTACTTTCGCCGCAAACGCTCAACATTACCACTAGAAGCAGCCAGTCAGATTGCAGATGGCTCGATTTCACCAGATGAATTAGTTGCCCGTCGATTGTCTTTAGAGCAAATTGCCCAAGCCCTAAGTTTACTTACCCATGAACGAGCAGAAGCAGTTGCTTTGCAAATTTTTGCTGGGCTGAGTGCAGCTGAAGTGGGGCAGGTTATGGGAAAAAGCGAAGCTGCCGTCAAAATGCTAGTTTGTCGAGCTTTGAAAGACCTACGTAAGTATCTGGAAACTACATGTGAGTAAAACTATGAATTCTAGACACAATCGACCTACCAATCTTTCCCAGCAAGATGTAGATTTCCTTTCACATCTGACTAATGTTGCAGAAAGTATTAAGCCAGATCCGACATTTCAGGCTCAACTAGAAGCCGAACTATTACAGGCTCACCAATCAACTTCAAATCAAAAGACCCATCAGCGAGTGAATCGAATAAACTTTTTGCTTGGGCGGTTAAATTGCCGCGCCTCTCTAGTCGCTTGTGCTTTACTTGCGATCGCTGCTGTTTTCGTTATTCCAACTATGACTTCAGGGCGAATTCTTGAATGGTTTTCAGCATTCCTCTACTCAAAGGATGATACAAAAGCAAACGCGCAGACTCTTGCTCAATTGATCGAAAAGGGACAAAGTACCATCACCTCAGATGTTCAAGACTACGATGAGAGTACAAAAGAAGTCAGGGCAATCGGCAACGCTGCTTGGGCATATCCAGAAGCTCAAATTCAAGCCAGTGCTGATGAGATTCGATATGTGCCAACAGGAGGGCAAGTTATTCTGTATGGTAATGTTCAAATTTTACAGAGGAGAGAGCGTTTACAAGGTAAACGAGCAATTTGTTCACTTGAAAAAAAGCAGTGTAATTTGAGTCCAGAGTAAGCAGTCTCGTCCAAAAATCGTCAATCTCTCAGGAGAACGTAGAATAATGATGTGTTGATGCTGCGATCGCCCCTGAGAGACTTACCTCGAATATCATCTACGCGAACCTAACTCTAAACACTCTACAAATAACTTATAAGTACTACCCCAAAAACTTATTATAGTTAAAATCTATGAATACCATTTTCTATAAAAATACCCAAAAAATTTGGTATAAAAAGTCTAGATGCAATTCGCCTCAAGCTTTTTTATGAAAAAATATAAAAAAGCTACATTGATTATGAATCAGTAAGAGATTGTAAGCCTAATAAAAGAGCTGCAATAGTTCCTGCAACAGATATTTCACCTTGAGACACTTTATCTAAAACAGATTCTATAGGAATTAATACAACTTCAATCTCTTCTGTAATGTCTAGTTCTTGTTCCCCAGTTTTTATCACATTTTCTGCTATAAATAAATGTATTTGATTAGTATCTTTGCTTGGCTTATCGTATAAAGTTATTATTTTTCTAATTTCTTGGGAAATATAACCAGTTTCTTCTGCTAGTTCTCTAATTGCTGCTGCTTCGGCGCTCTCTTTTGTTGGATCGAAACTTCCTGCTGGTAATTCTAAAAAAAATCCACCTACAGCGTGTCTATATTGCCGGACGAAAACAATTTCTCTACTACTAGTTATAGGTAAAACCAAGGCAACGTCTGGTTTAATACTGACAAAGTAATCATCTACAATTTTACCGTTAGGTAACTCTATTTCATCTTGCCTTACCTTACACCAACGATGATCTAAGACCATTTTTGATTTCAAAGTTTTCCATTTTTTTAAGTCGTTCATAGACTAAGTAACAAATAAAATAAGGTATAAAAACTTTAGTAATTAAGCAATGAATGTAAAAAAGTATAACAGATACATCAGATAATCTATACTTTGAACTTACACTGGCTTTTGCTTTAACATAATATGCAGCACAAGTATGCAAATTAATGTAAATTTATTTACAGTCAATAAAAGATTTCCATTAACTATTAGTCGAGGCACAACGGCACAGACAACGAATATATGGGTAAAGATTTCGCAAGATGGTATTGAAGGGTGGGGGGAAGCGTCGCCATTTAGTATAGGCGATCGCAAGCAATCAACTGACACAATTAAAGATGCCTTGCAGCAAGTTGCGCCAATATTACAAGCATTCAGCCCCTTACAGAGACAGCAAATTGAGCAGGTGTTAATAAAACGGCAGGTTCCTTCTTCTGTCAAAGCAGCATTAGATATGGCGATGCATGACTGGCTGGGTAAGTGCGTAGGGCTACCGCTGTGGCAAATTTGGGGACTTGATCGCAATGCCATAGTACCAACTTCAGTCACAATAGGGATTAATTCACCAGAAGGGGCTAGGGCTAGGGCGCGGGACTGGTTGCAATTTACTGATGTCCGCCTTTTCAAGGTGAAGTTAGGTAATCCAGATGGCATAGATGCAGATAAAAAGATGCTATTGGCAGTGCGAGAAGAAGCGCCTGAACCAGAATTATTCGTTGATGCAAATGGGGGTTGGAATTTGGCTGATGCTATTGAAATGTGCAGTTGGCTGGCTGAATTAGGTATAAAGTATGTAGAACAGCCATTGCCACGGGGGCAAGAAACAAGTTTAGCAAAACTCAAAGAGCATTCATCCATACCCATCTTTGTTGATGAAAGTTGCTTTACCAGTTCCGATATTCCCCATTTGGCAAACTACGTGGATGGCGTTAACATCAAACTGATGAAATCTGGGGGCTTAAGCGAGGCAATGCGGATGGTACATACAGCGCGAGCCTATGGGTTACAAGTGATGTTCGGTTGCTATTCCGATAGTGCGCTAGCAAATACGGCAGCGGCACAGCTAGCCCCACTAGCTGATTATCTAGATTTAGACAGTCACCTTAACTTAATTGATGACCCCTTCATGGGTGCATTGGTGCAAGAGGGGAGAATTTTGCCAAACGATTCACCAGGCTTGGGGGTACAATATAGTGCGTCTGCCACTTAATCAACGAGTAGCTATCTTATTGCATGAGGGAATTAGCGGAACTCACGGCAAAACAGGGCTGGCAATTTTACGCTACAGTGAAGCCCCAATCGTAGCAGTAATTGATCGTGAGACTGCTGGCAAATCTTTGCCAGAATTAACAGGTATCAAGCGTGATGTGCCGATTGTGGCATCAGTAGCCGCAGCTCTAGAATATGAGCCAGAAGTCTTGGTAATTGGCATAGCACCAGGAGGTGGTGCTGTACCAGATGATTACTGGCATGAGATTAAGGATGCGCTAAAAGCTGGGATGTCGCTGGTAAACGGTTTGCACATACCAATGGCAAATATACCTGAGTTAAATGCACTGCTCAAACCTGGACAATTAATTTGGGATGTGCGGAAAGAGCCATCTAATTTAAGTGTTGCTAGTGGGATGGCACGCACCTTACCCTGTCGGCGAGTGTTGACTGTGGGAACCGACATGGCGATCGGTAAAATGTCAACTAGTCTAGAACTACATTGGGCATCAAAACTTCGGGGCTGGCGTTCTAAATTCCTGGCTACAGGTCAAACTGGTGTGATGTTAGAAGGGGATGGTGTAGCTTTGGATGCAGTGCGGGTAGATTTTGCCGCTGGTGCTGTAGAACAGATAGTTATGCGCTATGGCAAAAACTACGATATTTTGCACGTTGAAGGACAAGGTTCACTGCTGCATCCTGGTTCAACAGCTACCTTACCTTTAATCCGTGGCTCGCAACCAACCCAACTAGTGCTAGTACATCGGGCGGGACAAGTTCATGTGCGTAATCATCCCCATGTACTAATACCACCATTACCAGAAGTGATCCAGCTTTATGAGACTGTCGCTAGTGCTGGTGGTGCTTTTGGAACTGTTCCTGTAGTCGGTATAGCGCTTAATACAGCTCATTTAGATGAGTCTGCGGCTACTGATGCGATCGCTCAAACAATAGCAGAAACCGGGCTACCTTGCACCGATGTAGTGCGCTTTGATGCTGGGGTGTTGTTGGATGCGGTGATGAAGAGTTAAGTTCTGGTATTGCTCACACCTCAATCTATTGCCGAATTCTTTTGTGAGATGACGCTGGCTAGAATAACTTCATCTAAATCCCCCATCGCTGATAAGTAACTTTTATGGTTACTATCAGCCTTTTTTTGTCAAGCCATGTTGACTATTTGTAACAAAGTCGTTATATTTATTTACATAACTAAACAAAAAAGAGAAAAAACTATGTACACTACAGTAAATGAAGACGGCGTTCTTAATAACTACGCAACTGAACCCCAGGTTTACTGCGCTGAGTACCCTGCAATTTGGGAACAACGTAAATACGTTTTACAAGGTGTTTTTGCGACTTTAATTGTCACCACTTTAGTTTTGGTTGGTTTTAGCGTTAGCTAAGATTTTTCGATTTCGGTATCGCTGTATCTCATCATCATTCGTACTTCTCCCCTTACCTCGGCTAGTGTCGCCGGGGTTTTTTGTGTTTTATTCTTATGCGTTGGCTTTGCCCGCCGTAGCGCCGGCGTCCAGCGTTAGCGCAAGCGGTAGCGACGGAGCGCCGTTCAACGGCGCTCAGAACCTCCCAAGAGAGGAGCGTCTCCAAACTTTTCAAGACAGGCATCGCATCCAAACGGCGAGTAGTGTAATGTTGCGTCATCAAACAAGTGCAGTTCAGTTTTTAGGAGCTACAAATACTGCGATCGCCCATAAAATAAAGACAAATCAATAAAAGGGGGTGTTTATGGCAACCCAACTCGGTGAAGCTAAATCTTCAACAGAACTGGTAATATCTTGGGAAGCATTGCCCGCAGATTTTCAGTTAGAGGATGAACCAGTGGAAAATACAGGTCAGCCACTATTGGCTGGTGCTTTGCGCGAAAGCCTTGAGATAAGTGGTTTCATCCAACCGCAGATGTTGATAGCCTCGAATTTTGGACTTTGCGCGACGATAAACGGACAATTTGTAGCGAAAGCACCCGACTGGGTTTATGTGCCATTGGTAAATCAGGTTTTAGGAGAACGCAAAAGCTATACACCCAATTTAGAGGGTGATATTCCGGCGGTAGTGATGGAATTTCTCTCTGACACTGAGGGTGGAGAATACTCTTTCAAGCGAACCTATCCACCAGGGAAATGGTTTTTTTACGAGCAGATTCTTCAAGTCCCAATTTACGTCATTTTTGATCCAAATGGCGGTTTGTTAGAATTTTACCAACTCGAAAACAGGCGCTATGAGTTAAAGCAACCTGATGAAAATGGTCGTCATTGGATTGATTCAATGGGCTTATTCTTGGGAACTTGGCAAGGAACAAAAGAAGCCCGTACTGGTTACTGGTTGCGCTGGTGGGATGAGGCAGGTAATTTGTTACTTTGGGCAGTGGAACAAATTGAACAAGAACGCCAGCAAAAAGAACGGCTAATCGCCTATTTACAATCTCAAGGCATTGATCCAAATAATTTGCCATAGCATATATAGACAAAATTTACAAGTATTTGGGTTACTCTGTAGCTCTTTCAAGGTAAGTAAACATCCCAAAAAAAATTTACCGAATTTTAGGCTTTTCACCTTCATGTCTTAGTGGTTAAAAAATTCACATTTGAACCACCAAGGCACTAAGAGGATGTCTGAAAAGCTAGGTAATGGTATATTTTGTCATTCTGACTGGAGCAGAGCGGAAGGAAGAATCTCTATTGTCCGTTAATTTCTAAGATGCTTCATTACGCTATCGCTTCATTCAGCATGACAATTTTGACTTCTCAGACATCCTCTTACACCTTGAAAAGGCTTGCGATCGCTTTAGATGTATTTTGGTAATTCCTCATAAGATTTAAAAAAAGAGCCTTTTGCAAAGGTAAATCTCAGTATGAAACGAACCTGGAAGTCTCTACTGCTAGCCTTAAACTGGGTACTACTATCAGTTGGGACATCGATTTTGATTATCCTGACACAACCGATAGCACCTGTTCCCGCACAAGAACCTGCGGCGTCTAGTATTCAGGACGCGTTGCAACGTTCATCCAACCCAGAAACCCCGGAAGCCAGCGAACAAAAAAAGCCAGATTCGGCACAGGAAACTGTACCCACTCCTGAAGAAATCGCCCGTCAGCAAAAACTGATAGAAGCAGACAAGCTTTATTTGGCGGGACAAATCCCAGAAGCGGAAAAACTGTATCGCCAGGTAAAAGAACCTTTTGCAAAGATAAGTATACCTGAAGGACGCAAAGCAGCGATCGCTGACCCAACGCAACTATCCCCAGGTGGTAAAGTATACTGGCGGGAAGCAGAGGCAGGGATAGCAACTAAACTTCAAACAAGAACTTTAGTACCTCTGCAACTGTTGGTAGAAAAGAATCCAGAATTTATCCTTGGTCATATTCGATATGCTGAAGTATTGAAGCAATACGATCGTCCCCAAGCAGCATTAGATGTATTAGAACGTGCGACTTCTATTTATCCTGATCAACCAGAATTGATTAAAGCTAGAGTTACAGCCCTCGCTGGGGAAAAAAAATGGATGGAAGCTTCTTTAGCAGCGCGTCAATTTGCGATTCTCAACCCCCAAAATCCGCAAGCACCTGAATTTACAAAGCTAGCCCAAGAAAATCTCAAACGCTACAAATCTCATATCAGAGAAGAAATTAGAGGTAATGTCTTAGGTAACATTATTACAGGTGCATTAGGTTACGCCGTCACTGGCAGTCTTCTGGGGCCTTTTTCTGCCCTTGACTCTACCATCATGTTGCTACAAGGTGAAGAAGCAATAGGTGAATCGGTGGCGAAGCAGGCGAAAAAACAGCTCAATATCATTAAAGACGAAAATGTTTTGGGATACGTCAATGAAATCGGGCAGAAATTGGCGAAGGTAGCTGGACGTGATGAGTTTAAATACGAGTTTTTTGTAATTCCAGAGGAAAGCCTCAATGCCTTTGCATTACCTGGGGGTAAAATTTTTCTAAATGCAGGTGCGATCGCCAAAACTAACTCAGAAGCAGAAATAGCTGGGTTAATCGGTCATGAATTATCCCATGTAGTCTTATCCCACGGCTTTCAATTAGTTACCCAAGGCAACCTGATTGCTAACGTTACCCAGTACATACCTCTGGGTGGAACCATTGGTCAACTTTTTGCACTCAGTTACAGCCGCGACATGGAACGTCAAGCAGATACTCTCGGCACACGCCTGATTGTTGCTACTGGCTACGCTGCTGATGGCTTGCGTAATTTGATGGTTACACTAGACAAACAACAGAAAAATGCTCCTCCTAGTTGGTTGTCTTCGCACCCAGGCGGTAACGAGCGAGTTAGTGATATAGAAAACCTGATTTCTCGTAGTAAATATAACCGCTACACCTATGAAGGAGTTGGGCGTCATGCAGAAATTAAAGCGCGGGTGAAACAGCTACTTAAAGAGAAAAAAGAGCGAGAAGAAAAAAAGTCAAGTTCTTAATGAATCAAAACACAAAACTATTCGTCACTTAAACTATCAATTCCCTACCTACTTCCACTGGAGGATGATTCATGTCATCACAACTAGTTAAATTTATCTCTCTGAGCGGTCTTGGCTTATGCTTATGTTTGGGCAATTCCGCAGCACTTGCTCAATATGATTCTTCTAACTCGGATGGTGTAGTAGTGCCAACAATCCCATCAGGCGGCACATCAACACCAATAAACAGACCAATACCAATAGACACATCAACTACAAGTACAACTAGTTCACCCTCCGCTGACGGTGTGACTCGGTTTGGCTGTCAGTATTATAATGGACAGTACACTGTGATGTATCAGCCACAAAGTCAACCAGGTCAATACTTTCCTTGGGCGGCTCCAGCGGCTTTGGGTGGTGGTTGGAATTCACAACTTCGCTGTCAAACCATTGCTAATCGCTTAGAATCTTATCGCCAAGATGGTTTACAAGAACTCCAAACAGGCGTACAAAATAGAGAAAATATTGTTTGCGTGACAACTGAGGCTGACCCCAGTTGTAGAATTGTGCTGACAGTACCGCGTGGCAAAGACGCTTATGTGGTACGCAATAGCGTTTTCCAAAACCTGACTACTGCTGATAGCGGACAGCAAACCACAGCTGTTAATACTTATGGCGATCGCAATCAGGGAGGAGCAAACGAATTATACAACTTAGGTCGCACACTTTTAGGTGGTGGCAATAATCGAGTTACTTCATCTAGAAGTGGGATTAATTTGAAACCTTACCTTGATCCTAAAGATGGTGGTACAGCCAGAAACCTACGCAATGGAGTAGCACGTCGTCAACCTCAACGCTCTCAAACTCCCACTCGGCTAAATCCTGGGAACTTCCGTTAAAAGGCTCAAGGGGAGCCAGCGCCGTCGGCAAAGAGAAGCCTGAGTGCCGGATAGAGGCATTGGTGCAGCGGTAGCGAGTTTTGTCTACAGAAAGCGATCGCATTGATTGGTAGTCGGAGCGATCGCTTTTGATTTATATCCTTCGTCGTAAATTCAGACTTGTCGGAAATCAAGGGCTACTGGACTTTTTTTGAGAAATTTTTGGATCCCAGGAAGATATGGAACCAACACCAGAGCAGTTACGAGCGCTGTATCGCAGATGTGTAGCGGCAAATAATTTGATGCAATCAATCAACATAGTTCGGATGGATGAACGTACTAAGCGAATTTTTGTATTGATTGGAGACACAATTGCAGTAGAAATCTTTCCGAACGGGGAGGTATTTATTAAGTGAGCCAAATCAATTTTGATGGAATGTCTGATACTGAACTTTTGAGTTACGTCAGGACTCATCCACAGGACACGGAAGCATTTCACAAGTACATGGACAGATTAAGTGAGCGGCCAGGTGTACTTTGCACTACAGATGAAGAGTTTGAAGCTGAATTGCGGAAGCGAATAAATCAGCAGCCGCAAGAGTAACCAGCCATAATCATATTTTCAAAAGCGTTGTGTTTGCAGCACAACGCTTTTATGATCACAAAAATTTGCGGTATATGCTGAGACTTCACACAATACTTACTCAGTAATAAATATTTGAAAAATGTAGTTATTTAGACAGTGGAGACGTGAATAATGAGCTAAATCACAGAGCAAAATTTATTTATGTTTAAAACTATCTCTGCCGCCTTAGTGTTGGTAACTCAAGCCTCAAGTGTTCTAGCTGCTACGCCTTACCCTGTTTACCCAACGGAAATTCAATATATTAGGTATGAAATCGCATTAGAGAAGTTTTTTTCACTGCCAAATATCGCTGCTGATGCTGGCAAGTACTTCAGAACTAGTGACAGTCAGCGCAGGTATGACGGAAAAGCATTGTGCAGTATGCTGACTGCCTATTCTACAGAGGAATACCTCACAAGTGAACTAGAGAGGCATGGACTGCTGTATGAAAATGACCCTCAACGACTAAGAAACGAAAATGCTTATACTCTGGGTGTTGCCGCAGCCGCGATTGATACGATGTGTACAGACAAGAGAGCAAGTCTGATGGATTTTGTTCAAAAGTATCAGCAAAACCAGAGATGACTTCTGACTGTTTACTTAGATGGATTAATGCATTCAAGATGATCACAACCAAAATATTGAGTCATCATTGCATATAGCTGTTCACAAGCTTGGCCATCAAGGTTCAATTTTGGCTTAATCTGCTCATAGGTTTCTCCTTGCGCTATGCGAGTCGCCATTTGTTGAAACTGTACCCAAGTTAAATCACTATCAACAAAAGCTTTACCAAGGATAATCACCAGTTCTTCATAATCGTTGTCTTCCAGTTTTGTCATCATCCGGTGTTCTATGTGAAGCGAATCATCAAAGCAGTAGTACCAGGATTTTGTTTGCTGTTTGAGTACCCTTTTGAAAAAATTCTGTTGTTTAGAGCGGTTAACAACCTGATCAGCTTCGCTACATACCATTAATACAGGAGCAGAAACGCGAGTTTGAGCCTGTTCTAAAACATTTTCTCCTAATTCTAAAAATATCCGTAATGCTGGAATTTGAAAACCTTTATAGCCAAAATTACCAGATGCGTCTTTGTTAAACCATTCAAAGTAAATCGGCAGGATTTTGATGAGCCAATCAAATAATAAATAACGAGTACCCAAATAAGGCGTGAACAATAAAGCGCGATTAATCTGCTGGGGATGCTCTAAAGCTAACCAGGCTGCTAAGGTTCCACCCGTTGATAATCCACCAACTACGACTTGTTGACCTAGCGTTTTTGCAATCTCTAGCCACTTCAGCACAAATTGTTGATAAGTCTGAATGTCTGTTGGAAGTGGTGGAGGATTTTGGCGCTTCCAGTTACCTGCGCGTCCATGACCGGGTTGTAAAGGAACAATAACGTTGTATCCTCTGTTGAAGAAGGCTTTGCCAAGCGGCTCAAACTGGTAGGGGCCTGCTGTGAACCCATGCAAGAACAGACAAACTTTTGGCGTGGAGTGAGGATAAAGAAAGAATTTGGAACTACAGGCTTTATTCTTAAGCGGAAGTTCGGATTCTGATTGATGAACTTGCTTGAGGAATTCTGTTGTTTTCTGAAAGTCAACTGTTGTTTCGTTACTTGTCATAAGCTGTTGTGCATACAATTTGTATATTTATTTTTGGTAAAACTTATTAAAATCTTTTTCCAATGCCAATGTTTAATTATACCTACTTACTTATTAGATTTTTGAATTTGATAATCGTAATAATGAACCGCCAAGTTGCCTTCTCTACGTTCGCCTTGGTGTCGTAGACAGAGACTTCCGCCAATGCCTTGGTCTCGTAGAGAAGAGTGCCAACAGAAGAAGCAAAGAAGTTTACAAATCATTTAGGATTGCTGTAAGTACTAAGTATTTTTTATTTGACTTAGCGTTGGGTAGGTCAACAACGATGTCGTATTGGTGGTGTGATGATATCTGCTCCTTCACCTGGTGTTGATTGACACTCTAACTGCACCCGATGCTTATCTACGATGATTTGGTAATGATGGATAATCCTAAATCTGTGCCTTGACCAACGGTTTTAGTTGTAAAGAAAGGTGCTAATGCTTGTTAAATAACTATATCTGAATGGGCAAAATTACCGTTTAAATACTCAACCTCTGCAAATTATTTGTAAATTTTAAAAGTTAATTTATACTGTTGCAGCCAACTATCATTAAGTAATAATTGTATGGCGATCGCATATATCTCGTTGTGCAAGTTTAAAGGGAGCGATCGCTCTTGTTTTCTGACTCCCCGGTAGACAAGGGTTTTATCTCCTACATGGATTTGTTCATAAATCTGGTAGCTAGGGAGTTTGACTGTTATTGTCATACACTACTGCGTTGATTTATGTCTTAGGTACTTATAATTAGGGTTTCCCAGAGAGTATCTTGCATAACAACGAGAATGTAAGTTATTAACTCTCAATTATCTGTTGTTTTAACCTTTCGCTAGCAGTTTCTTAATGTTACTGGGATAGTTTGAGGGGGCTGAATAGGAATTGATACTAATTAGGAATGTAGCTGTATTCTTCTACATTCCTGAATTTGCCATGCTGATATTGCGATCGCAAAGGCATCAGCGTCAAATGCGAAGTATATCTTTGCATTTATTTTCTGCGAACTAATACTAGTTCAGTAAAGTATTAACTAATACTTTAGTCCTTGGTTCTGGGGATAACTTGATTCCCAGAGGATCAAGGAGACGTTATTTATGGCTTTGACACAAGAGGATTGATATTGTGATCATTAACGAAATTGACTCGGATACTCCTAGCACTGATGTAGCGGAGTTTGTCGAGCTTTATGATGGTGGCGCAGGCAATACAGACCTCAGCGGATTAGTAGTTGTTTTCTACAACGGTAGCAACGACCTATCTTATGCCGCCTTTGACTTGGATGGCTACAGCACTGATGCTAATGGTTACTTTGTGCTTGGGAATGCAGGTGTACCGAGTGTAGATTTAATCTTTCCTGGCAATACTCTGCAAAACGGGGCGGATGCAGTTGCACTCTACACGGCTAATGCTACTGATTTCCCAAATAATACACCGATCACCACAACTAATTTAATTGATGCGATCGCCTACGACACAAATGACGCCGATGACCCCGGTTTGCTTGCCCTACTCAATCCGTCTCAGCCTCAAGTAGATGAAAACAGTGGTGCAAATGGCAGCGCTAATGATTCACTCCAACGGGTTCCAAATGGTGCAGGGGGTGCGCGCAACACTAGCAGCTACCAAGCACTAACTCCAACACCAGGCACAGCTAATGCTGTTCTTCCTGCTGGTGTCACCATCACCGAATCTGGTGGCAGCACTAACATCACTGAAGGTGGTGCAACAGATACCTACACAATAGTACTGAATAGTCAACCAACAGCAAACGTTACTATTGCCATTAACCCGGATTCTCAAAGCACAACCAGTGCAACTACACTTACCTTTACTGCTGCTAACTGGGATGTAGCGCAAACGGTAACAGTCAGTGCAGTCGATGATCCGGTAACAGAAGGTACACACTCCAGCACTATCAGCCATACAGCAACCAGTAGCGATGCTAACTATAATAATGTTGCGATCGCTTCTGTAACCGCAACAATTGCTGACAATGATGTAGCTGTTTCAATTACTAAGATTCACGAGATTCAGGGTAGTGGTGCAACCTTTAACCCCGCCTTTGCTGGTAATCGGACAATTGAGGGGGTTGTCGTTGCTGCTTTTAGTGGTTCTTCTCAACTGAACGGTTTCTATGTACAGGAAGAGAATACAGATGCCGATAGTGACTCCACAACCTCAGAAGCTATTTTTGTTTTTGATCCAACAGGCCTATTCTCTGGTAATGTTGGCGATCAAGTCCGGGTAAGTGGAACGGTTGGCGAATTCACCACTAGCAGTGGTGGTGTCAACAGCAGCCTGACGCAACTTTCTAGTGTTACAAGTGTCGTCAACCTGGGCGCTAGCACTCTGCCTACCGTTACTAATATCAAGTTGCCTGTAACTAGCGTGACAGACTTAGAGCGCTACGAAGGTATGCTGGTCAACGTCAGTGCGGCAACTGGAAACCTGACTGTAACCGAGCATTTCCAGCTTGGTCGATTTGGGCAAGTCGTTCTCTCGGCAACTGATGCCAGCAACCAACCCGGTACTGATGGCAGACTTGACCAGTACACCCAATTTAATGCGCCAAGTGTCAGTGGATACTCTGCCTACTTAAATGAGATTGCTCAGCGGCGGATCATCTTAGATGACGGTAGAGGCACTCAAAACCCCGACCCAATCATTCATGCGCGTGGCGGGATTCCTCTGAGTGCTGAAAATACATTGCGTGGTGGTGACACGATCGCTAGCATCAATGGTATTTTAGACCAACGTTTTGAAGGGTATCGCGTTCAAACCTCCACCGGACAAAACTTTACACCTGCTAATCCTCGCCCGACAACACCGCCAAATGTCGGGGGTACGCTTCAGGTTGCTAGCTTCAACGTTCTTAACTACTTCAACGGTAACGGTACAGGTGGTGGCTTCCCCACTCCCAGAGGAGCTGATAACCTGACTGAGTTTAACCGTCAGCGCGACAAGATTATTCAAGCCGTTATTGGCTCCGGGGCAGATGTCCTAGGATTAATCGAGATAGAAAACGATGGCTACGGCGCTAACAGTGCCATTGCGGATCTTGTTAACGGATTGAATGCAATTTCCGGTGCTGGTACTTATGCCTTTATCAATCCCGGCACAAGTTTGGGAACTGACCAAATTGCAGTGGGAATCATCTACAAACCCGGTCAAGTTACTCCAGTCGGTGCGGCAGCAACAACGCCTGATGGATATGGTCAAGGTGCATTTGACTTAACTGGACGCAAACCTCTAGCACAGACCTTTCGGCAGAACTCAAATCAAGAAAACTTTACACTAGTTGTCAATCACTTCAAGTCCAAAGGTTCGAGTTCTGGGGGTGTTGGTGATGCTGACGCTGGCGATGGTCAAGGTTTGTCTAATGGTACGCGTACTCGTGCGGCTCAAGACCTAGCAACTTGGTTAGCAACTAAACCTACAGGTACTAATGACCCTGACTATCTAGTTGTTGGTGATCTCAACGCTTACGCCAAGGAAGATCCAATTACTACTTTGGCAAGTGCAGGATATAACAACCAATTTTCTTATGACAGCTACTCTTATGTCTTTGATGGGCAGTGGGGTACTCTTGACTATGCGCTAGCCAATGGCAGTTTAGGAGCACAAGTTACTGGCGGTGCTAAATGGCACATCAATGCCGATGAACCCAACGTTCTTGATTACAACACTGAGTTCAAATCAGCAGGACAGCAAGATAGTTTATACAATGCTGACGCCTTCCGTTCCTCTGACCACGATCCGGTGCTGGTGGGGCTGAACTTGTTTAGTGTGGATAAAGTCATCACTCCACCACCTGGGCGCAAAGTTGTAATTGGCACTAGGGGCGATGATGTGATTGTCGGTAGCCCTGGGATAAAAGCGATCGCAGGTGATAAAGGCAACGACCAATTTGTCTACAACAGCATCAAAGATACAGGTAATTACATCATCGACTTTAAAGTGGGTAGCGACAAAATCGTTTTGACTAAGCTACTCGATAGCCTTGTTTCTGGTGGTTATAACGGCAGTGATGCGATCGCTGATGGCTATGTGCGTCTGGTACAAGGAAGGACAGCGAAAAATACAGTTCTCCAAATTGACCGCGATGGTTTACTTGGTTCGGCTGCTTATCAACCCTTCTTGTATATAGACAACGTTACCCCAGCGGCGATGAATAACTTCTACAACTTCGTGTTTTAGATTGTGTCCACAACTGTGATGCAATCGCGGTTGTGGATGCATTTCATCTAAAACAAATATGCAAACTCCTTTAAACAAGCAATTATTTGCTGATTTTATGGTAACTACAAACTCAATTCGCTTTTCTCAGTTCAATGCTTCCCTGTACCGCAACGCTGAAGGTCAGTTGACAACTGATTTATCTACCCCAAATAATGCTCAAGCAAAAGCTGTTGCCGAAATCATCCAGCGCAGCAACCCAGATGTCCTACTAATTAATGAGTTCGACTACGATTCCGAAAATCCTAATCAAACTGTTGAACTTTTCCAGCAAAATTACCTTGCCATTAGCCAAAACGGTGCAACTCCCGTTGACTACCCCTACATCTATATTGCTCCTAGTAATACGGGTATTACCTCTGGGTTTGATTTGAACAACAACGGTACAGTTGTTACAACCCCAGGCGAACCAGG
Source organism: Komarekiella atlantica HA4396-MV6 (assembly GCA_019359395.1). Taxonomy (GTDB): domain Bacteria; phylum Cyanobacteriota; class Cyanobacteriia; order Cyanobacteriales; family Nostocaceae; genus Komarekiella; species Komarekiella atlantica. Next base: position 242,612 of record JAHHHK010000006.1, on the reverse strand, counting down.
ATACGGCGATGATGCGATCGGCTTTGGGGATTTTCCTGGTCAATACGGGATGTTACTACTGTCCAAATATCCCATCGACACCGAGAATGTACGGACTTTCCAAAATTTTCTTTGGAAGGATATGCCTAATGCTTTGCTTCCCGATGACCCCACAACACCCAAGCCGAATGACTGGTATTCTGCGGACGAACTAGAAGTATTGCGCCTCTCCTCTAAGAGTCACTGGGATGTTCCTATCCAGGTAGATGGCGAGACAGTTCACGTCCTCGCTAGCCATCCTACACCCCCCACCTTCGATGGTGCTGAAGACCGCAACGGTAAGCGCAACCACGACGAGATCCGCTTTTGGGCAGACTACATAACCCCAGGTAAAGGCGATTACATCTATGATGATGGCGGTAAAAAGGGTGGTATTGCTGCTGGGTCGAGCTTTGTGATTATGGGCGACCAGAATGCAGACCCCGTAGATGGTGATAGTTTTGACAACGCCATTCGGCAACTGTTGCAGAACCCTGGCATTAATACTAATGTCATTCCCAGCAGTCCCGGTGCTGCTCAACAGGCAGACTTACAAGGTGGTGCAAACGCTAGTCAAAAGGGTAATCCCAGTTTTGACACCGCAGATTTCGGCGATACGGCTCCGGGAAACCTACGAGTAGATTACGTGCTACCCTCCGCTGACCAACAAATTACTAACTCAGGAGTATTTTGGCCCCTGAATACCGACCCGACATTTCCCTTGGTAGGTACTTTCCCCTTCCCTAGTTCCGACCATCGCCTGGTGTTTGCAGATGTACAGGTTGGTGCAATTGAAGCAGGTAAAACCATTCCTAGTGCAGAATTCCAGGGGCAGACGGTCTTTACTACAGGCTTTATTCCTGCTGGTGCAGCGGGGACGGTGAATGGCGTAGAAACTCCCGTGGGTGGGCTATCTGGTGTTACCTACGATGCCACCAAAAACGTCTATTACGCTATTTCAGACGATCGCTCGCAATTTGGCCCTGCCCGTTTTTATACCTTCACTGCTGATCCAGTTACCATCACCACAACTGGGGCAACTTTTACTAATGTCACACCCCTGAAAGATAGCAGTGGTAACTTCTTTGCACTAAATAGCCTCGACCCTGAAGGCATTGCCCTGACTGATAACGGCACAGTCTTCATTTCTTCCGAGGGTGAAGTTAATCTTAATACAGGTCGCGTTAGTGATCCTTTCGTTAAAGAGTTTTCGTTGACTACAGGGCAGGAAGTACGCTCATTATCTGTCCCCAGCAAGTACCTACCAGTGGTAGAAGATACCAACGGCGATGGTGTAATCAACGCTGGCGATACCCAAATATCTGGTGTTCGCAATAACGCAGCATTAGAAAGCCTCACGCTCACACCCGACCAAAAAACCCTATTTACCGCCACCGAAAACGCCCTGTTCCAAGATGGGCCAGTTGCTACTACCACTACTGAAACGCGATCGCGCATTTTGCAATACAACTTACTTTCGGGACAACCAGAGAAGGAATATCTATATGTCACCGATTCTGTAGCAGTTGCGCCAAATCCAACAGATGCATTTAGCACCAATGGCTTAGTAGATTTACTAGCAATTGACAATCGAGGTACTTTACTGGCGTTAGAGCGTTCTTTCTCTGCGGGAGTTCCTGGTACAGGCAACACCATCAAAATTTACGAAATTACCTTACAAGGTGCAACCGACATTAGCGCCATCGACTCACTCGAAAGCCTCAGCGAAACTCAACTGGCTGCTCTTAAACCAGCCCAGAAGCGATTGCTGTTGAATCTGGACTCGTTGGACTTGCCTACAGGCACAGATAACATCGAGGGCCTGGCTTTCGGCCCCAAACTACCAGATGGTAGTCAGTCCATTGTGCTGGTGAGTGATAACAACTTCAGCCAAACCCAATTTACCCAAATTCTTACTTTGAGTGCAGACATCGTGAATACCGCAATTCCTACAGTAGAAACTCGTCCTGATTTATTTGACGATGAGACACTGCCCACATCTGGGCGAGCTGATGCTGATGACCCTGCTATTTATGTGAATGCCACTGACTCAGCCGACAGCTTGGTATTGACAGCGGTGAAAAATGCCGGGTTAAGGGTTTATAACTTGTCTGGTGAGTTGTTGCAAGAAGTTAATCCTGGTGGCATTCGCTACAACAATATTGACTTGCAATACGGTTTTAAATTAGGCGATGAATCTGTTGATATTGCCGTAGCTAGCGATCGCGAAAATGATAAACTAGCAATCTTCAAGATTAACCCAACTGCCAACGCTGACAGTAAGTACCTAGAAGATATCACCGATAGCAGTATTGGTACTCTCTTCCAAGCAGCACCCTTTGAGCCACCTTACGACCCATCGGAACGCAGCGCTTACGGAGTTGCTCTGTACCGTAGCCCCATCTCTAATGATTACTATGCCTTTGTCAACCGACGAGAAACCGGAGATGTCGCTCAGTTCAAACTGATTGACAAAGGTAATGGCAAAATTGGCGCTGAACGTGTGCGGGAGTTTACCATACCCACAATTGAGGAACGCGAACCCCAAACTGAGGGGATGGTAGTAGACCAAGAAACTGGCTTCCTCTACATTGGACAAGAAGATGTGGGAATTTGGAAGTTCCAAGCAGAACCGGACGGTGGCACTACTGGTAAACTAATTGATCGCGTCAAAGATTTGGGCGGTACTAATCTCGTCAACGATGTCGAAGGATTGAGTATCTACTATGGTGCAAACGGTACTGGCTATCTACTAGCATCCAGTCAAGGAGACAATACCTTTGTTGCTTACACCCGCGAAGGTAATAACGAATACCTGGGTAACTTTGCCGTTGGTAGCAATGGGGCAATTGACAGCGTGCAAGAATCGGATGGTGCGGATGTAGTTAACGTACCACTAGGGCCCAATTTCCCACAGGGTTTATTTGTTACCCAAGATGGTGATAATGACCCTGCAAAGTTAGTTCAAGATGAAGATGAACTGGAAAATATCAACTCTAACTTTAAGCTAGTACCTTGGGAAAATATTGCCAACGCATTCCCCAATCCGTTAAAGATTGACACCACCAGTTACGATCCTCGCAATCCTGTTGCCCAGCCCAAGCTGACTATCTATGATTTTGAAAATCTACCCAAGTTAGGTACTGCTAGCAGTGGTCAAGATGTTTTCTTGGGAGGATTCTCTGGTCTTTACTTCCAAGGAATTGCAGCCAACGGCAACCTCAAGTTTGTCACTCATCCAGATCGCGGCCCCAATGGAGATAATACTGAGACTGGCAGACCATTTCCATTACCCGATTACCAGCCAGAAATAGTTAGTTTTGAACTCAATCGTTCTACGGGTGAGATTAGCATTACCAAACGCACCAAGCTATTTCGCGAAGATGGCACAACTCCGCTGACCGGACTGCCAAATTTACAAACAGGAGAACAGAATACCGCCTACACTGATGAAACTGGCGTTGACCTGAACAATAATGTTTTAGCTAACGATCCTTTCGGTGCAGACATGGAAGGAATTGTCGTTACAGAAAATGGCGACTATTGGATGGTGGATGAATACCGTCCGGCGATTTATCACTTTAATAGCAACGGTAAGCTGATTGACCGCTTCATCCCCGCAGGTGATGCCACTGATGCAACTCAAAATGGTGGTAAGTCCTATGGTACACCTGCACTTCCCGCTATTTACGCTCAACGACGGGCAAATCGAGGCTTTGAAGCTGTAGCCTTGGAAGGTACTAAGCTTTATGCCTTTATCCAAAGTCCCATTGATAACCCTGATGACGAAGATGATACGACTTCCAAGAGTTCTCAAAACCTGCGAATTCTAGAGTTTGATACTGTCACCAAAAAAGTTACAGGTGAGTTTATTTATGTCTTAGAAGGACTACAAGGTACTGACAAAATTGGCGATGCAGTCTCTTTAGGCAACGGCAGATTTGCTGTAATTGAGCGAGATGACAAGAGTGATGCCACTTCCAACAAATTAATCTTCCAAATTGACTTAGCAGGAGCAACTAACATCAATAGTTCTCCTAAATTGGCGACGTTGCCTACAGGTAAAACCATCGAACAGCTAACTATTGACGAGTTAGCGGCTGCTGATATTATCCCTGTCAGCAAGAGCCTGATCGTTAACGCTGCTGAACTTGGTTACACTGGAGTCGATAAACTGGAGGGGTTAGCATTGGTAGCGCCTAATACTCTAGCAATCATTAACGACAACGATTTTAGCGTTACAGGAACAACAACAAATCCTGATGGCTCGCTTACCGTTGACATTACCTCTCCCGCGAATCCTGAAAAACTCGGTATCATTGAGCTACCTAACGACCTACCTGTTGCCCAAAAGGTTACACTCAAAGGTTTCGCTTCTCTCCCCGCTGATACCTTCGCTGAAGGCCCTCCATCTGGTAGCGAGATCACAGGTACTAACGGGCGAAATGTCCCATTTGCTAAACAGCCTGTGCAAGGATTTAGTGGTGTACAGGTTGCCGATGACAATTCCTTCTGGTTCCTTTCTGACAACGGTTTTGGTAGCAAGAGCAACAGCGCTGATTACCTATTGCGAATTTATCGCCTTGACCCCAGTTTCCGAGGTGCAGAACCACAAGGTGATGGAAGTGTCAAGGTATTGGACTTTATCCAGCTTTCTGACCCTGATAAGAAAGTACCTTTCGACATTGTTAATGGAAACACCAAGGAACGCCTGTTAACTGGTGCAGACTTCGATGTAGAATCTTTAGCGATCGCCGCCGATGGCACATTCTGGATTGGTGATGAATTTGGCCCTTACGTACTGCACTTCGACGCCAATGGCAAGCTGCTAGATGCTCCCGCAGCCACACCCAATACAACTAATCTCGACACACTCGGTGGCAAACCGCCAATTGTAATTGGACACCGGGGCGCAAGTGGTGAACTCCCAGAGCATACTTTAGGCGCTTACAAATTGGCGATTGAACGCGGTGCTGACTTCATCGAACCCGACTTGGTTTCTACTAAAGATGGTGTGTTGATTGCTCGTCACGAGCCGAATATGATCAATACCACCGATGTGGCAGAGCGTCCAGAGTTTAGCGATCGCAAAACGACTAAAATCGTTGATGGTGTCGAAGAAGAAGGCTTTTTTGCCTCCGACTTTACCTTGGCAGAAATCAAAACACTGCGGGCAATTATGCCGCAAGATTTCCGTCCTCAAGCGTTTAACGGTTTGTATGAAATCCCAACCCTTGAAGAAATCATCGAGTTAGTTAAACAAACTGAAGCCGATACAGGTCGTAAAATTGGCATTTATCCAGAAACCAAGCACCCAACTTATCACGATGCGCTTGGTCTATCTCTGGAAGAACCTCTGTTAGCAACCTTAGAGAAAACCGAGTTCACTGACCCCAGCCGGGTATTTATCCAGTCCTTTGAAACCAGTAACCTCAAAGAACTGAACCAGAAAACCGACATACCCCTGGTTCAGTTATTGGATGCAGTTGATGTTAATCTCGATGGTTCGCTAATTGAAACCAAGCCTTACGATTTCGTGGTTGATAAAGACTCTCGCACTTATGCAGATTTGCGGACAGCCGAAGGCTTAGAGGAAGTTGCCACCTACGCTGATGGTATTGGCCCCTGGAAACGGATGATTGTCTCGGTTGCGGGTGTTGATGCCGATGGCGATGGTGAAGCGGATGATGTGAATGGCGATGGCGTAGTCAACGATGCTGACAAAACCTTAACTTCTCCCACTTCTTTGGTAAAAGATGCTCATGATGCAGGTTTGTTAGTACATCCCTACACCTTCCGCGATGAAGAACGTTACTTAGCATCAGACTACAACGGCAACCCACAAGAAGAGTTTAAACAGTACATCAATTTAGGTGTTGATGGTTACTTTACTGACTTCCCCGGTACAGGCGACCTGGTGCGCGACCAATTAACTGGCGAGTTTGTGCGTTCGCCACAAAATCCCGATGTATTAGAGAAGACACAATTCCAAACCTTGGATGGGAATGCGCCTTTAGTTATCGGTCATCGCGGTGCTAGCGGTTTACGTCCAGAACATACTTTGGAAGCATATAAACTAGCGATCGCTGATGGGGCTGATTTCATTGAACCAGATTTAGTTGCCACCAAGGATGGTTATTTGGTAGCGCGTCACGAAAACGCCCTAGCAATTATCAATGACGATGGTACACTAAACACCACCGACACCAGCACCGATATCAATCTACGCCCAGAGTTTGCCGACCGTAAAACTACTAAAGTAATTGATGGTCGCACCATCACAGGCTGGTTTACAGAAGACTTGACTCTGGAAGAACTGAAAACCCTAAATGCCATTGAACGTTTACCTGAACTCCGGGGAACCAAATTTGACAATGACAAGCTGAAAGTTCCGACTCTCGAAGAAATCATCGATTTGGTGAAGCAGGTAGAAACAGAAACAGGTCGCAAAATTGGTATTTACCCAGAAACCAAGCACCCCACCTACTTTGAAAATATCGGCATCAACTTAGGTCAGAAGCTAGTTGACACGTTAGTTGCTAAAGAGTTTACTAATCCTGAGCGGGTATTCATCCAGTCCTTTGAGGTGGGCAATCTCAAAGAACTGAAACAGGACATCATGCCTAAAGCAGAAATTGATTTGCCACTAGTTCAGTTATTTGGTGGAGCCACAGGCAAGCCTTATGATTTTACTGTTAGTGGTGACACCCGCACCTACGGCGATCTTACCAAACCGACAGAACTAGCTGCGATCGCCACCTACGCTACTGGCATTGGCCCCAACAAGCGCTTGATTGTCCCCGCGCAAACAGTTGACCGCAACGGCGATGGTCAACCAGATGACTTGAATGGTGATGGCACAATCAGCGAGCCTGATAGAGTCTTGGGTACTCCCACGACTTTGGTGAAAGATGCCCATGATGCCAACTTGCTGGTTCATCCTTACACCTTCCGCAACGAAGGGGTTTTCTTAGCATCAGATTACAACGGCGACCCGAAAAAGGAATATGAACAGTTCATCGACTTAGGAGTTGATGGTTACTTCACTGACTTCCCCGGTACAGGCGACCTGGTGCGCGACCAACTCGCAGGTGAATCTGCTGTCTCTAACCTTGGTGGTTCCAAAGGATTTGAGGGGCTAGCAATCAGTCCCGACAAGAAAACTCTCTATCCCTTGCTAGAAGGTACTGTTACTGGCGACCCCGCTGGTTCGCTGCGAATCTACAAATTTGATGTAGCATCTAAGCAGTTCCAAGGTCAATTAGGCTTCTACCAATTAGATGACCCAAGTTACGCCATTGGTGATTTTACCGCTGTTAACTCAAATGAATATCTCGTAATTGAGCGAGATGGTGGTCAAGGTAAGACTGCTAAGTTCAAGAAGATATTCAAAGTTGACTTGTCTAAAAAAGATGCTGATGGTTTTGTAGCTAAAGAGGAAGTCGTGGACTTGATGAATATTCAAGACCCCAACGACTTGAATCAAGATGGCAATACCAAATTTACTTTCCCCTTTGTAACTATCGAAGATGTGTTGGTACTAGATGCCAAAACGCTTTTAGTTGCCAACGATAACAATTATCCCTTCTCACAGGGACGACCAGGTGGAATTGATAACAACGAAATCATCACTCTGGAGTTAGAAAAGCCGCTTAACTTAGTACAAGGCGAATTCTTGGATTTGCGCGACGCGACACAACCAGTAAGTGCTGAGTTTGTAGTCAACAGAAACGCTGGTTACGACAATTACATCAGCTTCTATCAGGTAACTGATGAGAATGGTGGTATTGATACTAACGGCGATCGCAAGGCAGATATTCTAGTCGGGCAAACTGGTTATACTGAAGCAGCAGTGCGTGGACGTGTTACAGGCATTGACCTGACAGCAAACAACCAAGATACGGCAACTTACAGCGGTACTTTTGAGCCTGGTTCTATCTTTGCACCATTTATCATCGCCAACGGTAGACCAGATGCAATTCTTGATAGTAATCCCAATAACAACCCAGCGGTTTACTTCCCATTCTTGGGCGCTAATTCAGACAAAGTAGATCACATTCGCCTATTAGGTAATAACACCTTTGGCTTTGAAGATTTACCAAATGGCGGTGACAAAGATTATGACGATATGACTGTGCGTGTAAATTTGAATATCGCTTAGCAAGGTAATATCAAAATCAGGTAATCCTGAACAAAACTGAAAAACCTCATCCTGCTTGCGGGGTGGGGTTATTTTTTGCCCCTCAATAAGGCAAGTCAAGCTTAAAACTCCAGTTTTCACCTTCAGAACTCGGAACTTCGTGCTCAGAACTCGGAACTTCGTGTTCAGAACTCGGAACTTTGTGTTCAGAACTCGGAACTTTGTGCTCAGAACTCGGAACTTTGTGCTCAGAACTCGGAACTTTGTGCTCAAAACTCGGAACTTCGTGCTCAGAACTCGGAACTTCGTACTCAGAACTCGGAACTTCGTACTCAGAACTCGGAACTTCGTGCTCAGAGGTGCAAATCCAATAGACCTCTTGCATAAATGCTGAAATTGCCATGTTGAGCGGAGCGAAACATCTCGGAGATTCCTCCCTCAACTACGTTTTGGTCAGAATGACACTAATAATTTTCGGACTTTTGCAAGAGGTATAATGAGATCCAAGGGTGATGTCTCGCCTTCATCATTTGATAAAGGTTTGAAACTGTACTTCGTCCCGCTACGTTGGCGCAACCTCTAGCAGAGAAGACAGCCCTACGCATATTGTGGGTAGCTTAGTTTAATTATTTTAGCGCAGCCGTAGCCCATTGTGAATTGTTTTCAAGGTTCATACGCCTCGCTGCGATGGGCGATCGCTACAACAAATACCTGCACCAGTTCATCGTCTACCGAGTATATGACCCTGTAGTCCCCAATTCGGTAGCGATAGTACCCTGCATAATCTCCCTTGAGGGCTTTGATGTTGGGGTGCGAATGGGGAGTTTGCTCTAGCTGCTGCAAACATCGAGTAATTTTCTTTGCTAGAGCTTTGTCAGCATTGATATAAACCTTTTGAACATCGGGGTGGAGAAGAACTTCATACATCAGAGCGAAGGGTTCGCCAGTTTGTGTAATGGGTTTTAGGAGTTGCTGATGAGTGCTTAACTCGCTCTAGCAAGCCAGGAATTGCCAAAAGTTCTTGGGTTGCTGCTTCGCTTTCAGCGTTTACCAGGTAAGACGCAAAATCAGCAAGCACCTGTAATCGCTCTGGCGATAGTTGCTGGAGTAACTCATTAAGTTGGTGTTGTAACTCTGTAACAGATATCACAGCCGCCGACGATATATCTTCTGGGGAATTATCTGTAGTATCCATACCCACTTAGCAATTTCAAAGTTTAGCACCTAATTATAACGTTTGGTAATATGATCCGCGTTTCCATGCTTGCGTTGATATATTACGTGCAAAGAAATTTAAATTGATAACGGTTGCGTTCAGAGTAATAGTTTTATACCAATTCGTGATTATTTCAGGCTGTTGCTAACAGCTTAAAAGCAGGTAGCGTAAACGTAAAGCGGCTTGTGGTGGGACAGCGATCGCTATAGTATAAAAATTAAACTTTAATACCTGAAAATCTATCCTCAGACTTAATTTTTTTAACAATCTATAAATTTTAGTATTCATAAAAACTATGTCGATGACCGCGTACCCATCCGTGCTTAGCTCTTTTCTCAAAGGTACATTAGATACTCTTGGCGTTGCCTATAGCGTAGCTGTAGTGGGTGACTACGCTTATGTTGCTGACGCTAATTATGGTTTGCAAGTCATTGACATCACAAACCCTAGCGCCCCCTTTCTCAAAGGTTCATTAAATACTACTGGTCTTGCTTATGGTGTAGCTGTAGCAGGTAACTACGCTTATGTTGCTGACACCACCAGTGGTTTACAAATCATCGACATCACAAACCCTGCCGCACCCTCCCTTAAAGGTACATTTGATACTATCTTTGCCTTAAATGTAGCTGTAGTGGGTAACTACGCCTATGTTGTTGATATCACCACTGGTTTGCAAATCATTGATATCACAAACCCCAGCGCACCATCCCTTAAAGGTTCATTAAATACTGGCCCTGCCTTGGGCGTAACTGTAACAGGTAACTATGCTTACGTCGCTGGTAATGGTTTGGAAATCATCGATGTCACAGACCCAGCTGCACCTTCTCTCACAGCTAGATTCGCTACTCCTGGTAATGCCTATAGTGTGGCTGTAGCGGGTAACTACGCCTACGTCGCTGACTATGGCAGTGGTTTGCAAATCGTTGACATCACAGACCCTAGTAAACCTATTCTTAAAGGGACATTAGATACTACTGGCAATGCATATAGTGTAGCTGTAGCAGGTAACTACGCTTACGTTGCTGACACCACCAGTGGTTTACAAATCATTGAGATCACAGACCCCGCTGCACCCGTTATCAAAAATACCTTCGATACTCCTGGCGCTGCTTTAGGCTTAGCTGTAGTAGGTAAATATGTCTACATTGCTGATGAAAACAGGGGTTTGCAAATCATAGAGACCAATACAGTTCCAACTTCTGCTGACAAAGCTATCACGATCAATTCCGACAGCCTCTACATTTTCCAGCCTAGCGACTTTGCATTTAGCGACCCTGACAGCGGCGACAGCTTGCAAGCAGTACAAATTATCACATTGCCTGAGTTAGGATTTTTCTTAGATAGCGATGACAACAGTACTGTAGATGCTGGTGAAGCTATCTCATTGGGGCAAATCATTCCACTGGATAAATTGAGCCAGCTGAAGCTTAAGACTGATATTGCTGCCACAGGTAACAATTTCGCCAGCTTTCAGTTTAAAGTCAGTGATGGCAATGAATACAGCGCTTCGCCAAATAACTTTACTATTAATGTCGCTACACAAACAAATCTCTCTTTTAAGCTGGTAAACCGCAGTTCTAGTATGGTCTATGAACTAGGAGTCTTTGCCGTTGACAATGCAGAAGGTAAGATTGGCGATATTGCTCCTGGTGCAACTGAGTATACCGAAGCGGCTCTTAAACGAGCTAAGGTAATTTTCTCTTCAATTGCCAATATCCCCAACGGGTTTAATGCTGGCTTAGGGACTCTGAAAGAATTCAACTCTGGTGAGAATTTGAGGTTTTTCTTGGTACGCAACAGCAGTATTGATGCGGTGCTGGCTGGACAAACTTCCTCCTCAGATGTAATTTTTTCCTCAGCGGCGAATTTTGCAGTCGAACCCTCAAAAAATGAAGTTTTCTCTCTCGACTTCCAAGATTTGGTAGTAGAAATTCAAGCAACCGATCAAGAATTACCTTTGGGTATAGGTTTGCAAGGACAGCAACAAGGAGAGTTGATTGATTTACGGAATGTGACACAACAGGTGAAAGCTGAGTTTGTCGTCAATAGAGAAGCTGTTTTTAACAATTTTGTTGGCTTCTATCGAGTGACTGATGAGAATGGTGGTATTGATATTAATGGCGATCGCACAGCAGATATTCTCGTCGGACAGGCGGGTTACACTGAAGCAGCAATTCTTGGACGTGTTGCAGATATTGACCTGACGGTGAACAATCAAGGTACGGCAACTTATACCAGCACTTTCGAGCCTGATTCTCTGTTTGCACCATTCATTATTGTTGATGGTAGCCCCGATGCAATTCTCGATAATAATGCCAATAACGATCCGGCAGTTTACTTTCCCTTCTTAGGTGCTAATACTGACAAAGCCGATCACATTCGCCTATTAGGGAATAATACCTTTGGCTTTGAGGATTTACTAAATGGCGGTGACAGAGATTACAACGATGTAATTGTGCGCGTAAATTTGAGTATTGTTTAAGATATCTTGCTTATTTCGCTTAACTTCGAGCAATATTTTTACCCTTCCCCTTTCCCCTCTCATACCATTTCCCTCTTTAACCGCTACGGTGTACACACAAATGCGTTCGCTGAAATAGCAAATGAGTTCTCCGAAATAGCAAATGAGTTCTCCGAAATAGCAAATGAGTTCGCCGAAATAGCAAATGAGTTCTCCGAAATAGCAAATGAGTTCGCCGAAATAGCAAATGCGTTCGCCGAAATAGCAAATGCGTTCTCCGAAATAGCAAATGAGTTCGCCGAAATAGCAAATGCGTTCGCCGAAATAGCAAATGCGTTCGCCGAAATAGCAAATGCGTAAGCGTAGCCAGCCGTAGGCATCGCCGTTATTGCAATACTGCAAATCTTTGGTGATGAGGTTTTTCCGACTTGTGTGTACACCGTAGCCCTTTAACCGAGAAGTATTAGGCGAGAAACTCCATCACTTTGTGGGCGGAGTTTTTTACCCGTTTATTTACTGAGGTAATTTATCCGATTGACACAATAAGCTATACGGGTCATTCCTCGCCTTACGGACAAAGAATATTATCTTTGCTAATTATCTTGCGATCGCGTAACGTGCCGTAGGCGATCGCAGCACAAACAGGTGTGAGGAAGCTAACACCCTATTCATCAAAACAACATGAGTGCATCATTTGCAAATGCTACTAACTTTTCCACTGGGACAAATCCTAGTACCGTTGCAGTAAAAGATATTAACGGTGACGGCAAAAAAGACTTAGTGGTAGCTAATTATGGTTCCAATAATGTCTCGGTGCTGCTGAACAACGGTAATGGCAGCTTCGGCACTGCCACTAACTTTGCAGCTGGGTTATCTAGCTATTTTGTTGCGATAGCAGACTTTAACGGTGATAGCCAGCTAGATTTTGTAGTCACAAACTATGATTCCAGCACTGTCTCCCTTCTACTGAACGATGGTATGGGTGGCTTTGGCACTCCTACTAGTTTCTCAGTTGGGACAGATCCCATTTCCGTTGCAGTCGGAGACTTTAACAGTGATAACCAACTGGACTTAGTTGTAGCTAACTATGGGGCTACTGATGTCTCAGTCCTACTGAACGATGGTATGGGTGGCTTTAACGCTGCCACCAACTTCACAGCCGGGACAAGTCCTAGTTCGGTTGCTGTGGGAGATTTTGACGATGATGGCAAACCGGACTTGGTTGTAGCTAACTATGATTCCAACAATGTCTCAGTCCTACTGAACGATGGTATGGGTGGCTTTAACGCTGCCACCAATTTCACAGCCGGGACAAGTCCTAGTTCGGTTGCCGTGGGAGATTTTGACGATGATGGCAAACCGGACTTGGTTGTAGCTAACTATGATTCCAACAATGTCTCAGTCCTACTGAACGATGGTATGGGTAGCTTTAACGCTGCCACCAACTTCACAGTCGGGACAAGTCCTAGTTCGGTTGCCGTCGAAGACTTTGACGGTGATAACAAACTGGACTTGGTTGTAGCTAACTATGATTCCAACAATGTCTCAGTCCTACTGAACGATGGTATGGGTAGCTTTAATGCTGCTACCAACTTCACAGTTGGGTCAAGTCCTGGGTCGGTTGCCGTCGAAGACTTTGACGGTGATAACAAACTGGACTTGGTTGTAGCAAACTATGATTCCAACAATGTCTCAGTGCTGCTGAATAATTACGACTTCAACGAAAAACCCACAGACTTAATATTGAGTGCTATCAGCGATGACGATGACGACGATGATGATGACGATGACGACGATGACGATGGTAGTGGTGATGGAGACGATGATGACGATGATGATCAAAAAATCATCGGTAACTTCACCACCATTGACCCAAACCAAGACGATGAACACACTTATAGCTTGGTAGCAGGCAGTGGCGATACTGATAATGATGCATTCATCATTGAGGGGAATAGCCTCAAGATTAAATCTTCCCTGAGTAAATCCACTTACAACATTCGTGTCCGCACTACTGACCTTGGTGGACTCTCCTTTGAGAAGGAGTTAGCTGTTAATATTAACGATTTGGGGTTTTTTACAAATACCCAGGTGACAACCATTTTCCAACTGACCAATATTACTAACAATGTCTTTAGCGTCAAAAGTAAAATTAAAGGTGGTAAAGCAAAGCTCTCAATCAAGATTAAAAGCAGCATCTCTAAAGAGATTAATGAACTATGTGTATTTGCCGTTGATGATGAACAAGGTACGATTAACGGCATAGCCCCTGGTGCAGAGGGTTATACGCTAGTAGCTCTCCAGCGTTCAAAGGTGATTTTCTCCTCTATTGCCAATCTGCCCAATGGTTTTAATCCCGCTGACCTGAAAAATATTGTAGAATTCAACTCTGATACTAAACTCAGATTCTATATGGTATCCAAGAGTACAACTCAGGCTGTACTGTCTGGAAAAACCTCTTTCTCAAATGTCCAGTTTTCCTCAGCTACGAACACTAACACAGAAGATGATGGATTCTCTATCAGTTTCCAGAATTTGGTTGTGAATATTCAGGCAACAGCTCAAGAGGTATCTTTAGGTACAGGTCTGCAAGGAAAATATCAAGGCGAACTCATCGATTTGCGCGAGGTTAAAACTAAGGTAGAAGCTGATTGTATAGTCAACAGAGAAGCAGTTTTCAATAACTTTGTTGGCTTTTATGAAGTGGCTGATGAGAGTGGTGGGATTGACACTAACGATGATGGCGTAGCAGATATTTTCGTCGGGCAGACTGGTTATGCTCAAGCCGCCGTGCGTGCGCGTGTTGTGGGCATTGACCTGACAGTCAATAACCAAGGTACAGCAAATTTTACCGGCAGTTTTGAGCCTGGTTCTATCTTTGCACCTTTTATCATTGTTAATGGGAAACCTGATGCAATTGTTGATGATAATCTCAGTAATGATCCGGCGGTTTACTTCACATTCTTGGGAGCCAACACTGATAAGGCAGCTCACATCAGCTTGTTAGGAAATAACACTTTTGGCTTTGAGGATTTACCAAGTGGCGGTGATAATGATTATAACGATGTCATTGTCCGCTTGAATTTAAGTATTGCAGTCGAAGTATAGATTAGGACAATGTTGATTGCTCAAAGCCTTGAAGTACCTGGATTTATACGGGCTAAACTATAGCTATCCGCGCTTCAGCACTTGCTATATTGCTTAGCTACTTGATATCAAAACTGAACAACCACAGCTTAGAATGTGGTTGTTTTGTTTCTAATACCAATTCAATTAATTAATGAATGCAACAAATTCTTCGGTAGAGACGTTGCAATGCAGTAGAGACGTTGCAATGCAGTAGAGACGTTGCAATGCAGTAGAGACGTTGCAATGCAACGTCTCTACATAGTCTATCTGTCACATTCTTTTTTTAAATTGGTATAACAATATTTGGACAGACTCGATATTAATACTAGTGAATTTACTGAGGGCAGTTATTGACTTCCTCACATAAATTTAATAGTTGACTTATTTAACGTGGCACAAAAATTATCGGCTCTACTTTTAGTGCTGATTTCTACTTAATTAGACGAACTTAAATTTGATTGATAATTCGTTTAATATTGCCCATGAGTGTTACTTGATCAGGGATGCGTAGACGTAGGCTGATCGTGAGACATCGCTCTGTTTCTGAGTCAGTTGTACCCTCATACCTTCTTAAAGCCTTTGTCACAAATAATTCCTAAGATTAAACTTCTTCATGTGACGATATTTCCGTAGGGATTTACTTAGGTAGATAATTATGATAGCTTTACCTAGAATATCAAAATTTAGCCAGTTTCAACGCCAATTTTTACAAACGCGCCTTCATACTGTACTTTTTGACTAAATGTACCTCTAATAAGCAAGTTAAATACAGAAAAGCAATTTGTATAAAATTATGTAACATTAACTAATTGATAACCTACCCTCAATCTTAAATTGCGCTAATTTTTTTAAGACAATTTATAACGGTGAACATACTGTTAACAAGTGATATGAATGCAGGTCTGCAATTAGATAAAGTCGCTCTTTGGGCTTATACGCGTCTGAACGCGCTGGCTACCACAAAAGCTTTGCAAATGCTGGTAAAACAGCAAATACTGCCGTGGGTAAAAGAGATGGTTATTGCTCAGGTGATTGACCAACGTTCGTGCTCTGCGATCGCAGCAGAGTTAGAGTAAGGATTTAGCATCCCTAACTTGTAACTTTAGATACCTGACTCCACACTTTTAATTTGTGACTTGTTTGATATGACTTATACTAAGAACGCCTTGCCGGAATTTCTCACTGCGTTGGAAGGTTTTGACCAACTACCAGAGGAGGCGATCGCCAATCTATCACAACAGCTACAGGCTTGGCGCTATCGCATCGGTCAGAAAATCATCGGTAAAGACAAACTCCCCGAACAAGTAACAATTATCTACGAGGGACAAGTGCGCCTGTTGGGTTATGATCCCCAGACGCAAATGCCAGTTACCTTAAAATTGCTGCAACCAGGAGCAATTCTGGGCGAAATTGGTTTGTTACGTCAAGTAGCTTGCGAGACAGCGATCGCTTCTACCGAACTAGTATGTTTAAGCTTGAATGCTGCTGAATATTTCAATCTCCTCGCTTCATACCCAGATTTTGCCAATATTCGCAAAAACCAAAGTCATTTGGTAGAAATTTTTGATATTCTGAGCTTGCAGTTAGCACAGCAAGCTAATGCTACTTTAAATCTTAGAGAACTGACCGAGCAAGCTTTAGCAGGAGCAAAAGTACATTACCTCCCGCCAGGAAAAACTCCATTCCATCAATTGGATAGCGACAATATCTGGTTTGTTAGTGGTAATGGTACAGTCACAAATTTCCCCGCTGGCTCTCGTTTAGAATCAAACGATGCAAGAGACGTGATTGATGTGATTGGGAAAAGTTCCGCACGTTTGATTGGTATACGACCGTTAGATTTATTATTGCTAGATACTCATCAGGTAGAGCTTGAAGTACATAGCCAACCAAATAGTGCAGATGAGCTAGAAATTCCCTACGCCTCAACCGAAGAAGCTCCCCAGTCAGACCCCTACGCACCACAAGATAGACAAAAACACAAAAAATACCCGTTTGTGCGCGGTAAGGGAGAATTAAATACAGCCTTCGCCTGTTTCCAAATGATCACGAAGCACTTGGAAATACCATTCCGTCGGGAAGTAGTTCGCCGGATATTAACTGAGCAAATCAAACGTCAGGGTCATATATCTTTTCAAGTTACTGCTTATTTAGCAGAGTTAATCGGACTCAAAGCGCAGTTGATAGATTTACCCATCGCCTCAGTGACGCGCATTCCCACGCCGGCACTGATTCGCTACGGTGATAGTTTTGCAGTCTTATATGCAGCAGATGCAAGCACTATCGTTGTGGGTGTACCATCCCAAGGAATCGTGCATTGCAAACCCTCTCAATTCATTGACCAATTAGAAGTTGATGAAACCAATTTACCGCCGCAAGTCAGGGTATTGCTGCTCGCTCCCACCAAAGATACACCCCAAGAACGCTTTGGTTTGCGGTGGTTTTTGCCTTATTTGTCGCGTCACCGCCGAGTCCTGATAGAAGTCTTTATTGCTTCCTTTTTCGTACAGTTAGCAGCGCTAGCAAATCCGCTAGTTGTCCAGTTAATTATCGACAAAGTTATCGCTCAAAATAGTATTAGTACTCTGCATATTTTGGGAATTCTGCTATTAGTAGTAGGACTATTTGAAGCAGTACTAACTACCTTGCGGACTTACTTATTTGTCGATACCACTAACCGCATTGATATGGGTTTGGGGTCGCAAATCATTGACCACTTATTGCGTCTACCGCTGCGCTATTTTGAACGCCGACCGGTGGGTGAGTTGGCTACTCGCATTAACGAATTAGAAAATATTCGCCAATTTCTCACGGGTACTGCTTTAACTGTAGGATTGGATGCTGTATTTTCGGTAGTTTATATCGGTGTGATGCTGATTTATAGTTGGCAACTCACCTTGGTAGGTTTAGGCACAATTCCAGTGTTTATTTTAATTACTTTAATGGCCTCTCCAACGATTAGCAGACAGTTACGCGCCAAAGCCGAACGCAACTCCGAAACTCAATCTTATTTAGTTGAAGTAATGTCGGGGATTCAAACGGTAAAAGCGCAAAACATTGAATTGCGATCGCGCTTTTCTTGGCAAGAGCGTTATGCGCGTTTTGTCGCAGCAGGCTTTAAAACTGTTGTCACTTCTACCTTGGCCAATTCTACCAGTAACTTTCTCAACAAACTCAGCAGCTTGATGGTTTTGTGGGTGGGAGCTTATCTGGTATTGCAAGGAGAGTTAACTTTAGGCGAATTAATTGCCTTTAGAATTATCTCTGGTTACGTTACAAGTCCCATATTACGCTTAGCTCAACTCTGGCAGAGCTTCCAAGAAACTGCATTGTCTTTAGAGCGTTTGAGTGATATTGTCGATACGCCCCAAGAAGCAGAAACAGACCGTCAAAATATTCCCTTACCTGTGATCGTTGGAGCAGTGAAATATGAAAATGTTTCCTTTCGATTTGCGCCAAGTGGCCCTCTACAACTGGTCAATGTCAATGTAGAATTTGCTCCCGGAAAATTTGTCGGCATCGTCGGACAAAGTGGCTCAGGTAAAAGTACGATGATGAAATTACTGCTGAGGCTTTACGAAACAGAGTCAGGCAGAATTTTGATTGATGGTTACGATATTTCTAAGGTAGAACTTTATTCACTACGGCGACAAGTTGGTGTAGTTCCCCAAGACTCGTTGTTATTTGATGGCACAGTTCAGGAAAATATTGCCTTGACGAATCCTGATGCGACAACCGAGGAAATTGTTGAAGCAGCTCGGATTGCCGCTGCCCACGAATTTATTATGAACTTGCCCAACGGTTATAATACGCGAGTAGGTGAACGCGGTGCTGCACTTTCAGGTGGACAAAGACAAAGAATTGCGATCGCCCGTTCAGTTTTACAACGACCAAAATTATTAGTTTTAGACGAAGCAACCAGCGCTTTAGATTATCCTACAGAGCGACAAGTTTGTCTCAATTTAGCCAAAGCATTTCAGGGAGATACAGTATTTTTTATTACCCACCGTTTGAACACCGTGAGTAATGCAGATATCATTGTCGTAATGGATGGTGGCAGGGTGATAGAACAAGGAAGCCATCAAGAATTAATGGCTTCTAAAGGTCATTATTATTACTTGTATCAGCAACAAGAAGTAAATTTGTAATTGTAGCGTTTCCTAATCTGTGTTTATCTGTGTTCATCTGTGGTTAATTACTTCTTCCCATACCTCACTAAAAAAACGCTACAGCGGCACAGCATCAGCAGATTCTCACCGTGCCTTTATTAGTCAGTTGTCAATTGTGAAAAATTGCTGAACATTGACAACTAACGTAATTACAAATGAGCAACTCAACAAGTATTAATTCTCAATCCAATTCATCCAACATCTAAAATCATTATGGCTCTCATAAACGATAATAAACTCAACGGTAATCATAAAAACGACAAACATAAAAACGAAGCAAAGCAAGATTCACAGGTACTTAGAAATCAAGGTAAGGCTGCTAAACAGCTATTAACTAACTCCGATAATCCTAACTTTGAACAATCCGTTGTTTTACGCCAATCTCCAGTTTGGTCACGTACAATTATGGTGACTTTAGTAGGGTTAGCCTGCTTTGGAATTGGTTGGGCTTCTTTTGCCAAAATCGAGCAAGTAATACCAGCAACAGGTCAATTAAAGCCAGAAGGTACGATTAAAGAAGTTCAAGCTCCTGTGAATGGAGTAGTAAAAGAGCTTTATGTCAAAGATGGACAAGAAGTAAAACCAGGAGATTTACTGCTGACTTTCGACTCCATCGCCACCGTGGCTGAATTAAATTCCTTAAACAAAATTCGCACTGCATTAAATCAAGAAAATCAGATTTATCGCCGATTAATGAGAGCAAGTTCCGGTGTTGCATCAGAACTGCAATTTTTAAGCGGAAAACTGTCACCAGAAGCGGCTTTTCTCCTAAAAAGTCGGGCATCATTAGTTGCAGAAAATCAATTACTGCGAACTCAATTAGAAAATTTTGGTACAGGTGCAGGACTAGGAGCTGATGAACAAGAACGTATACAAGTTGCCAAAAGAGAATTAGACTCTCGCTCAGCAGCAGCGCAATTAGAAGTAGAAAAAACCAAAAAACAACTAGCTCAAAATCAAGTAAAACTAGAAGACACTAAAGCAAGTTTAGCCATTCAACAGCGGATTTTAAATAAACTTAAAATCTTGTCAGAAGAAGGTGGTGTATCTCAGCTTCAGTATCTTAACCAGCAACAACAAGTACAAAATCTTGCAGCAGAAGTAGCACAATTATTTCAGGAAGGGCAACGCCTCAAGTTTGATATTGAAAAGGGGCGGCAAGACTTAAATAATACCGTGGCTGTTTCTGATAAAGTTATCTTAGATAAGATAGGTGACAATAAAAAAAGCATTGCTGAAATCGATAGCCAATTCATGAAAGTTGTGCTGGAAAATGAACAGCGTTTGGCAGATGTCAATAGCAAAATCTCTCAAACACAGTTAAATGTTAAATATCAAGAACTTCGCGCTCCTGTAGCCGGAACAGTTTTTGATTTGCAAGCAAAAAATCCTGGCTTTGTAGCGAATACCACGCAAAAACTCCTCCAAATTGTGCCCACTGATAACTACATCGCTGAGGTTTTCATCACTAACAAAGATATTGGTTTTGTACGGAAAGGTATGAAGGTGGATGTGAGAATTGACTCTTTTCCTTACAGCGAATTTGGCGATATCAAAGGAGAAGTACTTGGGGTAGGATCAGATGCATTACCGCCAGACGAAACACATCAGTTTTATCGATTTCCAGCAAAAATTCAATTAGATAAACAATCTTTGCAAATTAGGGATAAAAACATCTCATTACAGTCAGGGATGTCGATTAGTGCCAATATTAAAGTGCGCGAAGAACGAACAGTGATGAGTTTGTTCACCGAGTTGTTTACAAAACAAGTTGAGACTCTTAAAGAAGTACGTTAGTCTTTGCAATGAGAAGATATTAGGGAAGAGGTAATTAGTAAAGTTGTAGTTTATATTAATAAATTATTGCCAATTCCCAATTTCTAATCCAAAGTTCAAAATGGTTCACCCTCAACGCATCGAACCCGCTCCCGGACAAGAATCAGTTTGGGATTACCCTCGTCCCCCTCGCCTGGAGGACACAAACAAACATATCCAGATTATTTTTAATGGCGTAACAATTGTAGATACCCACAGCGCCAAGCGTGTTTTAGAAACTAGTCATCCACCTTCGTACTACATCCCTCCTGCGGATATCAAAATGGAATATCTGCTGTTAACGCCACAATCTAGCTTTTGCGAGTGGAAAGGACGAGCGGGTTACTACACAATCAATGTAAATGATAAAACAGTCCAAAATGCTGCTTGGTTCTACCCTAACCCTACACCAGCTTTTGCATCTATTAAAGACCACGTAGCTTTTTACGTTCATCTTATGGATGCTTGTTATGTCAACGGCGAACAAGTACAACCGCAACCAGGTAACTTTTACGGCGGTTGGGTAACTAACGATATCGTTGGGCCATTCAAAGGTGGCCCTGGCTCTTGGGGATGGTGAACTTCATTCAGTTTTTTTACAGCAAATAATTTCTTGTTTGTAGGATGGGTATTGTAATGCCTATCCTACTGTGTTCTATGCAGATGTGGGATAGCATAACACAACCGACGTTGCCAATTAAGAATATAAATTTGTCTCACGCAGAGAGAAGTTTGAGCGGCGGAAGCCGCCGCTCAAAGCTTCTCCCTTCGCGTAGCGTCTCGTAGAGAAGGGGAGACGCCAAAGGCGAACGGTGGGCACAGAGGCGCGGAGAGTAAGAGTTAGCACTTACGCATTGACAGGAAAGACCAAGTATAGATGATTTGAAAAACTAGACCCGTGGTAGGGGCATTCAGCAACGCCACACAACCTATATGACTTTAGTCATTAATTTAGATGACTTTAGGCAGTAAGAGTAATATATTTTTTAAATTAGTATTAAATCATAGTTCAATTTGCAAGTAAAAACACATAAATATTGTAGCTAGCGCTGATTTTATATAAGATATCTTGCAAAGTTACTTGGTTAAATTTAATGCTTTATTAATAATGGGAAAATTGCAGAGATTAATGATTATTTTAAGCATAGTTGGTGTATGTACTGCTTGTAATGCCACACAGCAGAATTTCACCCCAGACACTTCTATAAAACCTGCTCCAGTTGCATCTGTTGTGGCGTTGGGGCGAATTGAACCTGAAGGTGAAGTAATTAAACTTTCAGTAGCCAATGCCCAAGATAGCCGCATTAACCGAATTTTAGTTAAGGAAGGTGACTTTGTTAAAGCAAATCAGATAATTGCAATTTTGCAAGGTATCGACAGTAGTGAAGCCGCCTTAAGAGATGCTCTTGCAGAGATGCAGCTAAGAAAAGCAGAACTTACGAAAGTGCGGCAAGGAGAGGCTAAGAAAGCACAGCTTAGGGTACAAGAAGCAGCGATCGCACGTTTAGAATCACAAGTTGGCACAGAAGTCAAGCAGGGAAAAGCTGCGATTTCTAGTGCAGAAGCAGCTTTATATGAAGCTCAACTAACTTTTGAGCGTCGGCAAACTTTAGCAGCCCAAGGAGCAATCTCTCGTGCAGATAAGGATGTAGCACAGCGTGAGCTAGCAACTGCCCAAGCTACTCTAGATGAGAGAAAAGCAGACTTAGAGCAAACCACGCAAACCCTTTCAGCAGAAATTATTCAGGAAAAGGAAAGGCTGGCAGAACTGCTAGAGGTACGTCCAGTAGACATCAAGATTGCTCAGTTGCAATTTGAGAAAGCTAGGATTGCAGTTGAACAGAAAAAAGCAGATTTAGAAAATACTAAGGTACGAGCACCTATAGCAGGACAAATTCTCAGAATTAACACTCGCATTGGTGAGCAAGTTAACACCGATCAAGGCATTGTAGAATTAGCTCGGACTAACCAGATGTTTGCAGTTGCCGAAATTTCTGAGACTGATATAAATAAAGTCCGTCCTGGACAACGAGCAACTATTACCAGTGAGTATGGCGGCTTCTCAAATGAAATTCGTGGTGCAGTCGAACAGATAGGCTTACAAATCGGTAGGAAATCACTTCAAGATGCTGCTGCTGCCAATAGTCCAACCACCGATCAAAATGCACGTATCGTTGCAGTCAAAGTTCGGATTGATAGACAGGATAGTCCCAAAGTTGCTGGACTAACAAACATGCAAGTAAGAGTGAAGCTTGACTTACAGCAAAATCAATTAAGTGCTAATAAGTAGCTACTAGCTGTTAACAATTTTAGACAAGTTTTTGACTTTAATTAAACATTTTGCACAACATTATCATTTGATTTACCTCTAGAATATTATCCTTTTTCCATTATTCTTGTTCTGACAAATATTACTTTTCTAGCAAGTCAGTAGATTGAAGTAATTCCTATCAAAACCATTTATTAAAGTTTCTCAAAAGGAACAACAATCAGCTAAAACTGTTTGATGAAAATTTGACCTATTCTAGTAGAGTTTAACTCTTAGGGATGAAGATGAAATAGATTTTCAGGTGCTTGTCCAAAGGTAATTGTTTTTGTCAATTAAGCGTAATTCGAGAGGAAGAGTGAGGTTATGAACGAGTACATGGCACATCAGTTTACTGATTCTAACGTAATTATCAATCAGCTAGAGTTGTTCTTGTCAATTATGTTGGTAATTATGATTGTCGAGGTTTTTATTGACTTTTTTGCTAAGAAAAAGCGGGATTACAAAGAAACTTTAGCTAACTTTGGTGTTAGTGTAGGAAACCAGATCATTGGTAGTACTGCTGGAAAAATTGTTGCTACAATTGGAGTCTTATTCTTTTCAAATATAAGTCTCTTCAAACTTGAAGTGAATTGGTGGACATGGATTCTAGCATTATTGATTGTGGATTTATCGTACTACTGGCTGCATCGAACCGAACACCGAGTACGATTTTTCTGGATGAATCATAATGTACATCATAGTTCCACTGATTTCAATCTTTCAACATCAGTTCGACAAGGATGGTTTGATGACTTTTCTTTGTGGACGTTATTAATCCCCGCAGTGTATTTTGGCTTCAATCCTTTGCAATGCATTTTAGCTGGTCAAATTGTCGCATTGTACCAAATCTGGGTACATAACCAGAAAGTTGGGAAATTAGGATTCCTAGATGGAATATTAAATACCCCTTCTCTTCATCGAGTTCATCATGGTTCAAATCAAAAGTATATCGATAAAAACTATGGTGGAATGCTCATAATTTGGGATAGGTTATTCGGAACATATGAGCCTGAAACTGAAAAAGTTGTTTACGGACTTACTGAAAACGTTAATACCCATAATCCACTCAAGATTAACTTTATTGAACACTTCAGAACTTTATCCATATTCAGAAAATCTCAAGGTTTTCTGGAAAAGCTTCAGAGTATATTTGGCCCTCCAGAGTGGAAGCCTAAAGCACTTATGGATAAGCATGATTAGTTGTGCAGTTTTGCAAACATCTAATTGATTTGTAGAGTTATCAACTATTAACTGCATGTAGCTGTATCTAGCATTCGAGAGCAGCTACAAATTTATCAAACTGTCTCTATGAAGCAATTACATGTTTGCTAATAATACATTTTAAAAGCATTTATGTACAATGATTATTTGTATTCCATTGAGAATTATTCTATATGTCACCTTCTACTCATTACCTAATGAAAGTTTCTGGATTTAAATCATTTTTTAATAGATTTTTAGAGCAGCGTCCCCTTGCCATAGCACAACTATCTCATCAAAAAGTTCGCCTAACTGTAGCAATGGGTGGAATTGCTTTTGCTAATGTATTAATTTTTATGCAATTAGGTTTCTTGTCACTTTTCAGTGGTGGAGCAACCGCCTTACCCAAAAGTATGAAAGGGGATTTATTCTTACTA
The DNA here is from genome assembly GCA_019359395.1 of Komarekiella atlantica HA4396-MV6. Taxonomy (GTDB): domain Bacteria; phylum Cyanobacteriota; class Cyanobacteriia; order Cyanobacteriales; family Nostocaceae; genus Komarekiella; species Komarekiella atlantica. The sequence continues at coordinate 217,719 of JAHHHK010000006.1, read as the reverse complement.
AACTCAACTACAGAATTTATAGGTTCTAATGGTTTTGATCTCATTCGTTTATATCAAGCAGCAGGAATCAAAGGCGTTGTTAATACTACTCCGGTTTATACAAGTACAGCGACACCTTGGGCATATTCTCAGCAAAAAAAATCCTTTGAAGCCCGCGTTTATGCCTTTAACCCTTCACAACAAGTATTTTCTATTCCAGAAGTTATTAAACAACAATCTCTCCTTAATATCCCTAATAGTGTTTTATTTGATCGGATGGCTAAACCTGACTTTGGCCCTATTCCCCAGCTCTTTGGCAATAAAGGCAATGTGACTGCTGTACTCAATAATTATCGGATTTCTGTTGTGGGACTATTTAACTTGGGAAATTCTTTTTTCTTAGGTTCAGGTAATCTGATCATGAGTGAAGCCACATATACCAAATTGTTTGGAGCCAACGCTCTCAATCAAGTCAGTATTGGAGTAGTAAATTTAGAAAGTAACGCTGATAAAAAAGCAATCAAAGCAGCAATTGAGGCAAATATTCCTGGCATCAAAGCTTATACCCATGAAGAACTGATTAGAAAAGAATTGAAGTTTCAAGAAACTACTGCTGTTGGCCCAATTTTCAGTTTTGGTGCAATTATGGGGTTTATTGTAGGAGTTGTAATTGTCTATCAAGTTCTTTACGCAGATGTTAACGATCACTTAGCGGAGTACGCTACGCTCAAAGCAATAGGTTATTCTGATATCGCACTTTTAGGAGTAATTTTTTCTGAGGCAATGATTCTTGCCTTATTAGGATTTATTCCTGGATTTGCTGTCTCTTTTTGGATGTACGGCTTTCTCGGTAATCTGACGCGCTTAGAATTGATCATGAATGCTGAGATAGTAGCGACCGTTTTTATTCTCACCATTGTTATGTGTATCATGTCTGCGGCGATCGCTTCAGGTAAACTTCGTTCTGCTGATCCAGCTGATGTTTTTTGAATTTGCGTATTCATAAATCTATTTTACTAGTTTAGAGGTACCCCAAAAGATGACAAGTCACAAACGTGTTGTTTTAACAGCTTTCGGCACTCTTGGTGATCTATATCCAGCAATGGTAATTGCACTTGAACTACAGAACCGCGGACATCACGTTGTGATTGCAACTACCGAAGGTTATCGTTCTAAAGTAGAAGAAATTGGCATTAGGTTTCATGCTTTGCGTCCTGAAATACCGCCTAGTATGGGTGCAGAATGGACAAGCCTACTTTTAGATCCTTTTATTGATGATCAGGGCTTAATGGACTTATTCTGTTCAAGCCAAAGACAAACGTATGACGATTTAATTAAAGCAGTCCAAGGAGCCGATTTGTTGGTATCTATCAACTGCACAGTTGTTGTTGCACCACTCGTTGCTCAAAAGACCAAGATGCGTTGGATATCTTGTGTTGTAGATCCGTTTTACATAGCCGAAGATTTCTTGGGAATAACGCCATTTGCCTGGGTGAATCGTGCTTTTGTTGAGTTGATGACGTTTTTAGTGTCTTTTATAGCGTCCGTGCTGTTAATACACAAACATATTTCTCATTTACGAGCAGAGTTAGGACTACCACAAGTCAAACGACATACGTTTTTCTCAGACCTATTTTCGCCAGAACTAGTACTAGCATTATATTCGCCTGTGATAGCAAAGCGGCGCTCTGATTACCCTGCCAATACTCAAATCACGGGTTTCACTTTTGACCGCGAACTTCCCAATCAAGAACTCTCTCCAACACTGGCAGAGTTCCTAGATTCTGGTTCTCCACCCATTGTTTTTACGCTAGGTTCTTCAGCCGTTTACGCTGCGGATGCAGAAAAATTTTATACTCAGAGTGTGCTAGCTGCTCAAAAGTTAGGCTATCGCGCCGTTTTGCTAGTCGGTGATAATACGCAAAATTTACCATCAAATCCACTACCAAAGGGTATAATTGCGGTCAATTATGCGCCACATTCAGAAATTTTTCCTCGTGCTGCGCTAATCGTCCATCAAAGCGGTATGGGCACGACAGCACAGGCATTATTGGCTGGAATTCCCATGTTGTTAGTACCATACGAGTATGAGCAACCCGATACTGCGGCACGCCTTGTTCGCTTGGGTGTGGGGCGTATGCTCAAGCCAAAACAGTATCACGCGGATCGTGTCACAATTGAGCTAAACAAATTGCTGACTCAACCTCAATACAAAGTGAAAGCATTAGAAGTGCGAAACCGCATTCAGTCGGAGAAAGGAGTACAAACCGCCTGTGATGCGATTGAAAAACACCTCAGTCTAGATTGCTCAACAGTTGAGGGGGCGACAAGGTAGTTAAAATCCTTGTTGTGTAAGCGTCATAGCTCTTAAACCTTTTTGATTAAATATCCCCTGATTGCTAACGGAACCGATGAGTCCTTCAACTTATACCTGGGATTCATCAAAAGCAACTATCCAATGTCCATGTATTTGTTGAAATTCACCTAAACTAGTGCAATTTTTAGTTGTGTGAGCTTTATTCATCATCAAAATTTGAAAACTAAATAATTTTTGAGTATTGAACAATGAATGCAACTTTATTAAAACCTAATCCTGTCATTTCTAGCCGTAACCTCAATCATAGTTTTGGGAATGGAGCCTTGCAGAAACCTGTACTTATGGATATTAATTTTGATGTTAATCCAGGAGAAATTGTAATTTTAACTGGTCATTCTGGTAGTGGTAAAACAACCTTGCTCACTTTGATTGGTGGATTACGCTCAATGCAAGAAGGTAGTTTACAAGTTTTGGGTCAAGAGTTGAAGGCTGCTAGTAAAAAGAAACTTATACAGGTTCGGAGTCAAATTGGTTTTATTTTTCAGGCACATAATTTGCTCAAGTGTCTAACTGTTTGGGAAAATGTTTCTATGTCATTAAAGCTACACGAAAATCTTTCTGGGAGTCAACGTAAAGAATACTCTGTGGCAATGTTAGAAGCAGTAGGTTTAGGAGAACGTGTGAATTACTATCCAGAAAATATATCTGGTGGACAGAAGCAAAGAGTTGCGATCGCTCGTGCATTAGTCAGTCAGCCAAAGTTGGTTTTAGCTGATGAACCAACGGCTGCTCTTGATAGTAAATCTGGTCGAGATGTAGCAGATATTATGCAGCGACTAGCGAAGGAACAGAAGTGCGCTATTCTACTTGTAACCCACGATAATCGGATTTTAGATATTGCTGATCGGATTATCCACATGGAAGATGGTCGCATTAAGCAATTGGAAATCTAACTTAATTTATGGCTATCTATAAATTCAGCAGATGAATTTATAAATAATCAGATTATATGAGAAAATCAACTTTTTGAATTTTGAGATTTATAAATTTGTACAGATTTGCCGTTATTATAGATTCTCTTTCCTCTCAATTATAAAATAAGTTTTAACTAAATTGGTTCACTTACTTTTCTCAACCAAATAATATGAATCTTATCTGGTTTTTAGTCCGTACTTCTTGGCGTTTTATAGTAATTTCTCTTATTTTAGGTACTATTAGTGGTGCTTGTAGTGTTTTACTTATTGCCCTGATCAATGACACCATTAATGCTAATCATCCAATTGACAATCAACTTCTCTGGAATTTTATTCAGTTGCTAAGTGTGATGATGATTACAGGGACACTTTCTCAATATTTTCTGGTGAATTTATCTCAATCAGCTATTGTTAGGCTTAGACAACGTTTAGTAGATTGGATTTTAGCTTGTCCCTTACACTACCTGGAAGAATTGGGAGCTAGTCGGTTACTAGCAACCTTGACTGATGATGTAGACAAAATTTCTGATTCTGCGATCGTTCTACCATTTCTATTTATTGATTTTGCGCTAATTATTGGCTGTTTAGCATACCTAAGCATTCTTTCATGGCAAATCTTTCTTAGTATATTCATCTTTCTTTTACTAGCAGTCGCAGTAATTCAGGTTTTTCTAACAAGATCTGAAAAATTAATGGAACTTGCCCGCGAACAGCAAGATTACATGTTCAGGCATTTTCAAACAATCATAGATGGTATTAAAGAACTCAAATTAAACAGCTATCGTCGTAAAGCCTTTGTTACACAAGAATTTCAAATCACAGCGGAGTCTCGACGGCGTTACAACGTCATTAGTATTACCCTTCTAGGATTTACCTCTTATCTTGGTCAACTGTTCTTTTTTAGTATCTTGGGTATGTTGCTTTTTGTTGTTCCAAATCTTACAGGAATTAACACAACATTATTGTCTGGATATGCTCTGGTAATTACCTTTTTAAACGATCCAATTTCAAATATTTTACAGATGTTTCCACAGATAATCCAAGGAAGTGTTGCAATCAATAAAATTCAAACTTTAGGATTATCTCTAGCCAATCGTTCTGAAGTTATTTCAAACGAATCCATGAATTTGCCATCAGCTTTTCACAGTCTGGAACTAGTTGACGTAAAGTATTCATATCTTCGAGAGGGTGAAGCCAAAAATTTTTTATTAGGGCCGATTAATTTAACATTTCGTCCAGGAAGTGTGATTTTTATTATTGGTGGCAATGGCAGTGGCAAATCTTCGCTTGCTAAGTTAATTACGGGTTTATATGTTCCAGAATCCGGTGAAATTCTTTTAGACGGTAAACCAATAACAGAAAATAACCGAGAGCAATACCGCCAGTTATTTTCTACTGTATTTTCTGATTTTTATTTATTTGAAAAGTTCTTTGGTATTACCTCCAATAATCTGAATGCTGAAGCTTTTGAGTATTTACAAAAGCTTCAATTAGAACATAAAGTTGAGATTAAGGAAGGTTCACTATCAACTTTAAATCTTTCTCATGGTCAACGTAAGAGACTAGCACTTTTAACAGCATACTTAGAAGATCGCCCAATTTATTTATTTGATGAGTGGGCTGCCGATCAAGACCCTTACTTTCGAGAAATATTTTATAAACAGCTTTTACCAGAACTCAAGCATCAAGGCAAAACTATACTAGCGATTACTCATGATGATCGCTATTTTTATTTAGCAGATAAACTAATTAAGCTAGATTATGGCAAGGTAGTTTAAAGGTAACAATTCATTATACTAATATAAATTTACTAATTTAATATCAATGAATGAAATCAAGAGCACTTTTCCTTCTATTCGCCGTACTATCCTATATGCTGAATGGACACTTTTGCTTGTTACTACTTTTATTTGTTTAACAAGCAGCGCCATCTACTATTTACCAAATACACCTAAAATAGTAATTCTACCCTTTATATTTGCTTTTGCTTTATTAAGCCTAATATTTCCAATTAAGCATAATATTAATCAGAGAAGGGCATATATATTTTTAGAAATTTTACTATTGCTATCCATTAGGTTAATTGGTTTTAATCTAGATACAATATTAGTCCATATAATTATTGCCAAAAGTTGCTTTTTATTGGGACGCAAAGATGTAATTATCACCGTAATAGCTACAGGATTAGCTTGGAGTCTCATATCATTTTCAACTTTTCCTCAAGCAATCGAGTGGTTGAGTTCTGTGACTCCCCCAACTGCGGAGGACACTAAGCAAATTATTATAGACTCTCTAATTCAAGATGTTGGTTATTATTTAGCGGCTAGTGTGTTTGTAATTCTAATGAGCTTTGTTGTACTCGCAGAACAAAAAAGCCGTCAGCAAGCAGTTGCTCTTGCTCAAGAAGTAGAAGTTTTAGCAGCAACTTTAGAGCGCACCCGCATTGCTAGAGAAATACATGATTCTCTGGGGCACACGCTCACGACTCTCGATGTGCAATTAGAACTGGTACAGAGATTACGCCAGCGCAAACCCGAACAAGCTATACAAGCTCTAGATACTGCCAAAATTCTTGCAAAACAATGCTTACAAGATGTACGCATTGCAGTACAAACAATGCGCTCAAAAGATTTTAATCTCAATGAAGCTTTGAGTACTTTAGTAGAACAAGTGAAACAAAACCAAAGCTTTATAATTCGTGTGGATGTGAATCTGCCAAAATTGCCTCTTCAAACTAGCCATCAACTCTATTGCATTGTGCAGGAAGGACTTACTAATATTCAAAAACACGCTCATGCTTCTTGTGTAACGCTACGGGGTTACTCTACTATTTCTGCTATTATTCTGGAATTAACTGATGATGGTAAAGGCTTTGATAGTGAGCTTCCTCGTTCTGGGTTTGGACTGCGGGGAATGCAAGAACGGGTACAACTGCTAGGTGGTGAGCTTACAATTAATACCCAAATCAATAAAGGTACTATTATTCAGGTAATAGTTCCACGACACGAGAGTTAGCGTTGGCAGAAAGCCAAGCATCCAACAAACCATTAGCAACAATTTGACAGCGGTTAGTGCCAAAGCTTTCTTGTGTAGAGAACTTTTGGTCTGGCTCCTCTGCAAGTCATAGTCCTGGTGCTAGTTGTTTGGTGAATAGGGGAACTTCTATTTTAAAATGTGCTCCTTCTTCTATGTAAATAGCTTGTAGAGTTGGCAGTACAGTTAAGTAATTGCTTTTTTGAAAGTAGAGAACAGCTGAATCATATCGTCCGTAGTCTTCTGGGTTATACAATGCCTTAAAAGTGAAGGGAATAAACAAATCATTCATTCGTCGCGTCAAATTAGCTATCACTGCAACTGCACCTTCAGTGGTGAGATTAAAATAGATGTGTACAGTCCCAGAATCTCCATCTGGATCTCGATGGTCATCGGGGCCAGCATTCCCAACTGCCATGTAGAATCCGTTTTGCACAAAATTCTGAGGCATCTTAATAGCTACTTTTTCACCAACAGCAGCAGATTGCTCAGCTAATTGCAGATGTCTGCCGCGTTCAATATGTATGGTCAGCTCTTGTTTGAGTACTGCAAGTTGTCCATCGCTTTCTTGCCTAACCACAGACCAACCAGGATCAAAGTAGCTAGTACCGCTATTGTTATTGTGCAATTGTTCGTAAAACTCTAAGTCAACTCCCAAAAAAGTTTTATTTTCTGGCTCTTGGTCAAGCAGTAAATAATTTGTTGAATCGGTATCTGATTTAAGAACAGAACGTAAAGAAGCGTTGTAATAAATACCGTAAAGAAAGTTGCTCAGTTGTTGAGTAAGATGCTTGTGTTGCATATCAGAAGGTAACTCATGCAGACGCTCTACCATTTGATCTGGTAGTTTTAAAGGTTTGTAATCTGGATGGCTAATACAAAAGTTGGACTCAATTTTAACTTTACTGATAATATCTTGCAGAGAACTTTGCCGTTGGGATGTAAAATCATCCAGTATTTGATTATGTGCACCTCAAATCCTGACTTGTCATAGGATGTTTTGAAATCTTCGTGGAGGCTAGAGATAGAGTGTAGGAGTTGATAAATTTGCAATGCATCCTAGTTCTTAATTCCCAACATTTTACACCCACAAGCCCGCTAAATCAAGAATTTATGTTTATCTTAGTGTTATTGATACAACGTGTGAAACTATTGAAAAGAGTTTTTTGGACAACACTGTTACAGTGATGTCTTCAATCTTCCTAATAAATTAGACTTTACAAATATTAAACCTTTTGCATAAGTCAAGATTTCTTAAATCGAACCACAGATGAACACAGATAAATATCGGTGTTTATCTGTGTTCACCTGTGGTTTATTTTGGTCTTATTCCGATTTTTGCAAGAAGTCTATTCTCTAAGCACAAACTAAGAACCCCGGTTTATTCAAAAAACCTGGATTCTCATATCCTAACTAACCTGATTAAGTTATGGCGCAACCTTTACTTTGACATTACAGGCTCTTTATCCAAGAAATAATCGTAGGCAAAAAGACTTATAATTACGATCGCGATCGCAATCAGTCCTGCTAATCCAGTTATCCCAACTATTAAATCGTTTCCTCCCTTAATCAGCGAAATAGGGAGTACAGCAAGTGCATTAGTTGTGCCATGCATAATAGATGCCGCAATAACTGATTTTGATTTAATTCTGATGTAACTATATATAGGGGATAATAATAAAGTCAAAATTGTCATCATAAGCACACCAGTTTGAGGATGCTGAGGATAATTATGTCCTTGCAAAATTAATGGAGCGTGCCATACTCCCCAAGTTAGGCCAATAATTGCTGATGACTTCCAGAAACCCATAAAATTGAGTTCTGTTTGCAGAAGTCCTCGCCAGCCTAATTCTTCACCAAAACCGAACACTGCGTTAATTGTCACACCTGCAATCAAACCTTGTAGTATTCTTGTCAATATCAAAACATAGCTTGGCACAGCAGCTAAATCACTTTGGATTTGTTTTAATTCTTCTGTCGTAACGATAGATTTAATCCGCTCTAATTCTTCTGACATGGTTGGAGAGTATTCAACGCCAGGAAACAGTAAGCTAATACCTAAAGTAGCAAACACAATTATCAAAGGTAGTAGCCATGCTACCAAAAACCACTTATTTAACTTCCAAGATAACCCTAAAGATTTGAAATATTCTCTGTAGATCAATTTCTGGGTAATGATAGCAATAAGCATAGGTATAAACATATAAATTACAGTTACAATGAGTGCATTAGGTATGACCCATTTCCCGCCTAGTGCAAAGTAAAGAACTATCAAAAGATAATTACTTAGGAAAGTAAAAACAACAAAGAGCAAAGTTTTTTTGATGTTTTTATTCATCACTTCACCTATTTTGATTAATTTTGATATTATGCATAAACTTTTTATAGAAAAACCTTACGTGATAATTTTGATTAAAAGGCTGGTGAATAGATATAACAAGCTATGCAGTCTTGAATCATTTTCCGCCATGAATGTCTGAATTAGTATTTTATTTTACTGAATTAACAGGTAATAATTGGCATCTTTTGCGATCTGGAATCACAAATCAAGATTTTGGATTTTTTTGTCTGAAGAGGGATATTATTCTTTGTATTAGGCTTTGGTTTACAGGACAACTCCACCTGTTTTAACAAGCGATTGATATGGCGATCGCTCAAATCAATTTTTATACAACTACCTTAAAAGCTTGGGTAATCAATCTGATTTACTCTTATGAACCTGTCCTTTACGAATCATATACATCACTTCATAACCAATAAGTAGGATTCTCACTGTGTAAGATGATTTAAATCCCAATCCTAGAATGAGCAATCATTTAATAAATAAATGAACTGATTCGATATACTTATTCAAGTACTTGACTCGCCGTAATTTACACTCATTAGTTAAGTTTATTACTTTTTTCAGCTCATTAATTGCAATGAGAGCAGCAACATTTTTATGTACATTAATTGCTCTCTAAGTTATATGGTGAAAGGCTTTTAAAGCTTTTCAGAAAAAGTGGTGCTATTTAAAATAGATGTTTGGAGTTCATTTATAATTTGCCAGAAAGCACCATTATTGATATAAGTTTTACTTTTAGCAGACGAGCATTAGTTTTTGCAACAGAACCAACTCAAGTCAAAAAGGTACTTGTGTAACTATACAGACATTCAGATTTGGTTAATCATACTTTTATGACATTCAATCAACTACTACATGCCAAGAACCATCGAGTTTAGCGTCCTCAACGTTTCCCGATGATGGTTGGTGGGCAAGTAGTATAAATTATGTCTGTTCACAAATTCACAAATTTTATAACCAACATAAAAAGTTGAGCACTTATAGAAAGACATGAAAATTGGAAAATAACGTCGTATAGTACACAGCTTCAACATAGTTGGCTGATATCACTTAATAAGGCAGTATTTTTGTATTGTCTTATTCAGGTAGTGTTGTGCTTGTTCTAGGCTGAGTCATCTCGCAAATACACAACTGCAACTTCATGATTGATAATGGTCTTTTTCCTAAAACAAATATTGCTCATACACCCTTAAAGTGGAAAGGGTCAGATTATCTACTCAAAACAGATGCAAAGCAAATTGAGCACTGTTTACACGATATAGATACACCATTCTATATATTGCACACTGGTTCTAGGATTGCGCTTGCAACAGGTGGAGAAATCTCGCCTACAGGAGATTACAATTGCTTAGGTTTAATACCAGCTTTTAATCCTGAGTGTCTTGGTAGTGATGCTTTTAAAAAAGCTCACGGCACAAATTATGCATACCAAGCAGGGGCTATGGCTAATGGTATTGCTTCCATTGATTTAGTAACTTCCTTAGGTAGAAAAGGATATTTAAGCTCGTTTGGTGCAGCAGGTTTACCTTTGAAGAGAGTAGAAGAAGCTATCACAACCCTCCAAGCTACTCTTCATGATGCTCCCTATGCTTTCAATCTTATTCACAGTCCTTCCGAACCCAATTTGGAAAGAGAATGTGTGGAATTGTATTTGAAGTATGGAGTAAAAACGGTAGAAGCGTCTGCTTTTATGAACTTAACGCCTAATATCGTTTATTATCGTGCTGCTGGACTCTCTCAAGGTAGTCATGGCGAGATTATAACTAGAAATAACATTATCGCTAAAATTTCTCGCAGAGAAGTTGCGGAAGTTTTCATGAGGCCAGCACCAGAAAAGATACTGCAAGATTTGGTATCAAAAGGTCTAATTACTACAGAGCAATATGCTTTGGCTCAAAAAGTTCCTGTAGCTAGTGATATTACTGTAGAAGCTGATTCAGCAGGGCATACAGATAATAGACCATTGGTTTGTTTACTGCCTTTGATTCAAGAGATTAGAAACCGCATCCAACAAGAATTCAAGTACGAAAAAAACATTAGAGTAGGAGCTGGAGGCGGAATAAGCACACCTCAAGCGGCTTTAGCTGCTTTTGCAATGGGAGCAGACTACATAGTAACTGGTTCGGTGAATCAAGCCTGTAAAGAGTCTGGAGCATCGGAAATCGTCAAAGCCGCATTAGCTCAAGCAGACATTGTAGATTTTGCTATGGCTCCTGCCGCAGATATGTTTGAAATGGGCGTCAAAGTACAAGTCCTCAAAAGAGGAACACTTTTTGCTATGCGTGCCCAGAAACTTTATGAAATTTATCGACAATATGATTCTATCGATGAAATTCCGACGGTAGAAAGGAAAAAAATTGAAGAACAGTTGTTTCAAAAAAATTTAGATACGGTGTGGGATGAAACTGTTCAGTTTTTCCAAGAGCGTGACCCTAGTCAAATTAAGAAAGCTTTAGAAAACCCCAAGAAAAAAATGGCCCTAATTTTTAGGTGGTACTTAGGAAAATCATCTTTTTGGGCTAAAGCTGGAATGCAAGAACGAAAAATGGACTATCAAGTATGGTGCGGCCCAGCAATGGGAGCATTCAATGAATGGGTAAAGGGTTCTTACTTGGAGGAACCAGAAAACCGTCATGTTATTGATGTTGCTTACCATTTGATGAAAGGAGCTGCTTATCTCTTCCGTATCCGTCAGCTCAACAGTTTGGGGGTAAATTATGTTGATAGTTATGGGACTTATAAAGTAACACCATAATCTTTCACTTTTCCTTGTTTTATGTAATTGGAAAAACTAAGCAATAATCCAATTATCAAGGCTTGTCTTTTTCTCAAAAGTCCTTGATTGGATGGGACTTATTTTGAAATAAATCGTTTCTAATTATTCGCTAAAATTTTAGTAGGTTAGGTAATAAGCAATGCCAAAACTTAAATTTCCTCAATCTCAACAAGCAGCTAGTCAGGTAAAAAAATATTTACCTGGAGGAGTTCATTATAATTTTCGGTATGAGGGCAAAGATACAATTATACCTTTTAATAGAGGAAAAGGCTCAAGAGTATGGGATTTAGACAACAATGAACACCTTGATTTATTTTGTAAATTTGGTGCTTTAATTGTCGGACACCAAAATGAAGAATATAACGCCAAGTTAATTTACTATATCAATAAAGTACTTTCCGTAGACCAATGCGATTTGGAAGAACGCGTTTGTGAAAAGATTATTCATCATGTGCCTAGTGCTGAAATGGTGCGTTTCGGACTAAGCGGCACAGAAGCCGTACAAAATGCTATTAGGCTTGCCAGAGCCTATACAGGTAAGCCCAAATTTGTCAGGTTCCAAGGTCATTATCACGGTAATGCAGATAATATTATGGGTGGTAAGCCGACATCTTCTGAGTATCCTGTTCCTGTTGAATATGAAGGAGATTACATGGGTACTGATGGACGTGCTCCTAATATTTTGGAGGAGCAGTCTTTCCTTATCCCCTGGAATAATATCGATGCTTTAGAAAAGCTATTGCTATATCGTAGTGATGAAATTGGCGTTATTCTGATGGAGCCTATCTGTATCAATGGAGGCGGAATAGTAGCCGCACCAGGATATTTAGAAAAGGTCAGAGAACTCTGTGATCAATATCATATAGCACTTATATTTGATGAAGTGATTACTGGTTTTAGAGTTGCTCTAGGCGGGGCACAATCCTTGTTAGGTGTAACACCTGATATTACTGTTTTTGCTAAGGCAATGGGTGGAGGTGCGCTGCCAATGTCTGCTATTGTCGGCAAGAAGGAAATTATGCAACTCTATACGGATAATAAAGTTATCCACGCTGGAACATTCAATGGTTATCCACTTGGATTAGCTGCTGTACTAGCAACCATTGAGTTGCTGGAAAACGACCCATCGTGTTATGAGAGAATGGCTAATTATCTGACGCAAATAGGTCAGTCTCTTGTGGATGCAGCAAAAAATGTTGGAATACCAATGGTAGCTCAAGGTGTACCTGGTGTTTTAGTTTTCCATTCTGAGTCAGCACCACTTACTAAAGCAGAAGGTTACAACGAAACTACCAAGCTGCGGGATATTTTGATTACACGACTTGCTAGGAATTATGGCATTCAATTTTCTCCAGTTTCTAGGTTTTTTAGTAATCTGCTCATGGATGATTCTGATGTAACTTTCTTTAGAGAAAGGATAGGTGAAGTTATGACTGATATCGCCAGAATTAACGAATTTTTGTAAGCTTTGACAAAAATACGAATAATTGGCAAGACTAAAGACATTTATACGCTTTAGTGCATAGAGTACGAAGTGCAACAGCATAACACACCATTCAAAAAATTTTCATTACCTTGACTTTCTTGAAGTGATTCTTAGGACAAGATGAGGTTTGCGTTGGTAAGCATAAAAAAGCAACTAATGAAATCCTCATCTTCTCCTTTTTCTTCTCTATAGCAAACATAACTTTAATTGCTTTGAGAGATAATCTTTGAATAAATGGCTTCTCAATTGTTGTAAACAATGCATATTTTGAATTTGATCAAATGCATAGTAACTATCAAATAAAAAGTCAAGATAGAATAGCAGTGGTCACCGGAGCATCAGGCAGATTTGGACATCAGATTGTACTGCAATTGTTGGCAGCAGGATTTTATGTAGCGGCAACAGATGCTTCTGAAGATAAGTTGGCAAGCTTGCAGACTTATTTAGGGTCTTTTGAAAGACTCGGCTTATTTTTTATGGATGCATGTAATTTGCAAAGCATTCAGAAAGCTGGTGAGCAAATTACTGATCTATTTGGAGAGCAGATTTTCGTTTTAGTTAACAATGCAGACATGTTGGAACCTACTCCTATTTTGTCGTCAGAACATCACGATAAAGTCAGGGAAATTATCGATACCAATCTGATAGGAACTTATAATTGCACCGGCTTTTTCTCTAGGTTCATGATCAAAAGGAAAAGTGGACGGATTATTAATATTGCTTCTGTTGCAGGTACTTGGGGAGCGTCTTTTGCTTCTGCGTATGCTGCTTCTAAGGCTGGGATGATTGCTGCTTCTAGATCTTGGGCTAGGGAACTAGGTTCTTATGGTGTGTGCGTAAATGCGATCGCGCCAGGTAGTTGCCATCCTAATACCCTAGAAGGTGCTGAGCAACAAAATCCTTCTGTTTCATTGAAAAGAAAGATATTGCTGGATTTTATTCCTGTTAGTCGTTTTGGCAATCCTGAAGATGTGGCTGAAGTCGTTCTATTTTTAGCCACATGTAAAACTGATTATCTTAACGGAGCAATACTTGATTTAGACGGTGGGATTAATAAGGGATAAATGAACTTGTATATATAACAGTCTGACTTTATTTGTGAAAGTTATATTTTTGATTTGACGAACTATCAAAGTTAAAAAAACAGATAATTGAGGATTTATATAGGAATTAGCAATACATTTTGAACTTAATTAAATGGACAGTAACTATCAAATGATTAATCAAGATAGAGTAGCAGTCGTCACCGGAGCAGCCGGGGGATTTGGACAGCAAATTGTTCTGCAATTGTTGGCAGCAGGCTTTTATGTGGCAGCAACAGATCTTTTTGAAGAGAAGTTAGAAAGCTTGCAGACTTATGTAGGAGCTTCGGACAAACTAGGCTTATTTGGTATGGATATATGTGATTTGCAAAGCGTTCAAAAAGCTGGTGAGCAAATTATTAATTTATTTGGAGATCAGATTTTTGTTCTGGTTAATAATGCAGGAATTTTTGGGCGTACTCCAGTATTGTTGACAGAATATCATGAGAAAGCACGGCAAATAATCGATACCAATCTGATAGGAACTTATAATTGCACCAGCTTTTTCTCTAAGTTCATGGTTAAAAGGAAAAGTGGACGTGTTATTAATATTTCTTCTATGGCGGGTACTTGGGGAGCGTCCTTTGCTTCTGCTTATTCTGCTTCCAAAGCTGGGATGATTGCTGCTTCTAAATCTTGGGCCAGAGAACTAGGTGCTTATGGCGTGTGTGTAAATGCGATCGCGCCTGGAATCTTTCAAACCAATATGTTGGAACGGGCTGAGGAAGACGAACGCTCCGTTTCTATGAAAAAAAAGATAGTGCTGGATTATATTCCTGCTGGTCGTTTTGGCAATTCTGAAGATGTGGCTGAAGTCGTTCTATTTTTAGCCACATGTAAAACTGATTATCTCAACGGAGCAATATTTGAGTTAGACGGTGGTCTGAACATCGGCACTTTAGAAAGTATACATTTGAGTTAAATATTGATTATGAATCAAGTAGATTGCAAAAATATTTTCATCACAGGTGTAACAGGGGTAGTAGGGGGAAGACTACTATATGAAATCCTGTCTTCTACACAAGCAAATGTATATTGCTTGGTCAGAGCAGATAATGTCCAAAAAGCTAAACAAAGAATTGTTGATATTCTTGGGGTTTACGATCCACAGCATCAAATATTTTCCGAATTTGAATCAAGAACTCATGTTATAATTGGGGATATTACCAATAAACACTTTGGGTTAACAACTGAAGATTATTCTCAACTTGTCCAAAAGATTGATCAAGTTTTTCACGTAGCTGCAAACGTTAACATGGTAGCTAGTTTTGAAAAATTAGCTGAGGTCAATCTCAAAGGCACTTCAGAAGTTATTGAATTTTGCTTAGCTGGTCAAATTCCCATGCTCCATACATCTAGCTATAGTGTTATAGGTAGTAAAACTATGGAGCCAGGTTTAGTATTCAAAGAAAGCGACCTGGATATTGGGCAGACTTTTGATAATCAAAATTATGAACACACCAAACTGCAAGCAGAGCAGCGAATTCATGAGGCTGGAAAACAAGGACTCAAATGGGTAATTGTAAGACTTGGCGATATTCTTGGTGATAGTAAAACTGGTTGCTATCCGCTTACAGGTACAACTATTAAAGGCATATATTATGGTATTATTAAAGCCATTGTTGACACAGGGCTATTCTTTTTCTTAAAAGATTTTTTTTACATTACGCCAGTTGATTATGCGGCAGAATCTTCGCTTCACTTAGCGCTTAATCCAGAGGCTTATGGTAAAACTTTTCACATTATTAACCCAGATTGCAAATCATTTTACGATTTTGTCAATCTGATTGTGGATGTTGGCTACAGAGTCAAAATACTTCCCTATGAAAAATATATATCTCTATTTAGAGATAATGCAGTCTTCAGAGAAGGGAAGATTTACAGTTCTTCTTTTATTAACTTATTGCTATTTTCGGATCTGATCACAGGTTCAGAATTATCTCCAGAGTTGATAGATACATCAGTGATCATTGATACATCAAATGCAGAAGAATTTCTTTCAAAGGCTAATATTTTCTGCCACAAGGTTGATATTGATTTACTCTCAACTTACTTGAAATATTGTGTAGAAAAAGGCTTTATAGCCTCTCCGGCTAACCAGTCTCCCTTAGCAACTATCAAATATTAATCTTCAGCATAAGGTAGATGTCGATAAAGGTCGTAGTATCTCATCAAGCACATCAGAATAGTTGAGTGACAGATTTCCAGCACTACTTATTAATTCCAAGAGAAAACCGATGACAAACAATTTGAGTACTTTGGATACAGCTACAACTACAGCTAAAACTAATAAAACATCTCCTGTATGTTCTTACAATGAATGGGATTTACTCGAAGAAGTCATCGTCGGTGTTGTTGATGGGGCGATGGTTCCATCCTGGCATACTATCTATAAGGTGACGATACCTGGTGGTCAGGATAAAGAAGTGAATGAAATGAGCAAGCAGATAGAGCAATATCGGCTTCCTTATCCAAAGAGAATGATTGAGGCTGCTACCAATAACCTCAAACAATTCGTCCATATTCTCGAATCTGAAGGAGTTGTTGTACGTCGTCCTGATTTGTTCAACCATTCTGCATCCTTTAACACACCTGCTTGGAAAATTCTCAATGGCTTCTGTTCTGCAAATCCTCGTGACGTATTCATAGTTATTGGGAATGAGATTATTGAGGCTCCCATGGCCGATAGGGGTCGTTATTTTGAAGCTTGGGCTTATCGTTCCCTACTCAAAGAGTACTTTAAAGGAGGAGCTAAGTGGACTGCGGTTCCTAAGCCACAACTACTTGATGAACTTTATGACCAAGATTACAAATTTCCGGCTCCTGGCGAGAAGATGCGCTATGTAATCAACGAGTTTGAGCCTACTTTTGATGCAGCAGACTTTGTACGCTTTGGTCGGGATATTGTTGTACAGAAGAGTCATGTTACCAATAGCTTTGGTATAGATTGGTTACAACGTCATTTAGGTGATGATTACCGTATACATGTGGTAGATTCCCTTTGTCCACAAGCATTACACATCGATACGACCTTAGTTCCTCTTGCTCCAGGGAAGGTGTTAGTAAATCCGGTTAACTTAGATGTTAATAAACTTCCTGACTTCTTAAAGTCTTGGGATATATTGATTGCACCTGAGCCTAACAGAACTCCCAAAACACTTTATGGAACAAATGTTATCAGCCATTGGGTAAACATGAACGTGCTGAGCATAGACGAAGAAAGAGTTGTCGTCGAAAAATCTCAAGAGTACATGATTAAAGCACTTAAAGACTGGGGATTTAAACCCATAGTATGTGAGTTTGAAGATTATTATCCATTCTTAGGTTCTTTCCATTGTTCAACACTCGATGTTCGTAGACGTGGTGAACTCAAGTCTTATGCTTGACCATCTCTAACAGTGAACAGTAAACAGTAAACAGTAAACGGTTATCAAGGCGTGTGGTGGGGGATTTAAAGCCGCTAGATAGCGCCTGCTACTAATCGGCTTTGGGTTATTAGTTTTCAGTTGGAAGTGAGCGTCGGTATAGTGTAGGACTTAAACTTAATTATCTTGACTGATAACTGTTTACTGTTTACTGTTAAATTGGGTAAATTCAAGAAATAAATAAGTGATATTTCAACAATTCATTAAATAAAAATAAGGAATAGTAATGAAGCAAATATATCATCCTACTCCTATTGCTATTGTTGGCATTGGCTCCCTTTTCCCGGAAGCAAAAACAGTTGGAGAATTTTGGGACAATATTCTAACTCGAAAAAATTGCATTAAAGAAATAGTTGATGAAGACCCAAGTTTTGAAGGATACTGGCGTATTGATGAGTTTTTTGATCCGGATCCTTCTGCTCCAGATAAAACATATAGCAAAATCGGGGCTTTCATTCCAGAAGTAAAATTTGATCCGATGGAATTTGGCATTCCACCAATCAACTTAGAGTCAATTAGTACTACACAATTGATGGCACTGTTAATAGCTAAGCAGGCTTTAGCGGATGCTGGTTATAACCGAGATGAATCTACAGCTGCAATCCGTGACCGAACAGGAGTTATTCTTGGGGTTGGAGGATGTGGTAACACTGCTTTTCCGCTAGCGACGAGAAATAATTATCCTCAGTGGGAGCAGGTTATCAAAAATTTTGGTTTTCCTGATGAAATGGTTACTGCCATCGTAGACAAATTGAAAGATTTATATACAGGATGGCGAGAAAGTAGTTTTCCTGGTTTGCTAGGCAATGTAGTAGCCGGTCGCATCACTAGCCACTTTGATTTAGGAGGGACAAACTGCACTATTGATGCAGCCTGTGCTAGTAGCTTAGCAGCTTTAAAGATGGCGATCGCAGAGTTAGCTGATGGTAGTTGCGATGCTGTCTTAACTGGTGGAGTTAATGTTGATAATTCCATCTTGGCTTACATGTGTTTTAGCAAAACTCCAGCACTTTCTAGAGAAGGTCGTTCTCGTCCTTTTGATGCATCATCTGATGGTATTGTTCTCGGTGATGGTATAGGAATGGTGGTTTTGAAGCGTTTGGAAGACGCAGAAAGAGATCATAATAAAATTTATGGTGTCATTAAAAGCATAGGTACTTCCAGTGACGGACGGGCAAAAAGTATTTATGCTCCAAGGTTTGAAGGGCAAGTAAAAGCTTTAGATAGAGCTTATGAGAAAGCGGGAATTAGCCCTAAACATATTCAATTAGTTGAAGCACATGGAACAGGAACGGTTGCTGGAGATATATGTGAATTTCAAAGTATTGGTCATGTATATAAGCAACATCAAGTTCCAAATTACTCTGTAGCTTTAGGTAGCGTGAAATCTCAGATTGGACATACCCGAACTGCTGCTGGTTCTGCTGCTTTAATCAAGACCACTTTGGCTCTTTATCATAAAATATTACCTCCAACAATTAATGTTGTTCAACCAAACCCTAAATTTGATCTAGAGAATAGTAGTTTTTATTTAAATACTGAAGCTAGACCTTGGATTCAACCTATTGATGGTTCTAAGCGTCGGGCGGCAATTAGTTCTTTTGGTTTTGGAGGTACTAATTTTCACGTAATTGTGGAAGAATATCAGCAGGAACACGATGCTGTATATAGGATGCATAATGTTCCTGATATTGTGATTATCCAGGCTGGCGATCGCAATGCCTTAATTAAAAAATGTGAGGAATTGCTAGATATTTTTAAATCGGAATCTGGCAAAAATGACTATTATCAATACCTCAAGCATACGAGAAACAAAGATATTCCGCTCAACTCAGCTAGAATTGGTTTTGTCAGTGAATCTGTAGAGCAAACTATAGAATTATTGAAAGAATCTTTATCAATCTTTCGTTCTAACTCTAAGGATAACTGGCAGCATCTAAAGGGCATTTACTACCGAACTACTGGCATGGATTTGAAGGGTAGAGTTGTAGCTTTATTCCCAGGACAAGGCTCACAATACTTGAACATGGGGATAGATTTTGCTAAAAACTATCCAGAAATGCGTAGAGTTCTATCAGAGGTGAATCAACTCTTCTATCAACAGAAGCAGTCTATTTTATCTGATATTATTTATCCGCCTTCAGTCTTTGATGAAAATAACATAATTAAACAAAAAAATGAGATTCTGAAAACTGAACATGGACAACCAGCTATAGGTGCTATCAGTGTAGGAATTTACAAAATACTCCAAAAAGCTGGGTTTAAACCTGACTTTGTGATTGGGCATAGTTTTGGTGAAATTACTGCTCTCTGGGCATCAGGTGCTCTCAGCGATCAAGATTTTTATCAACTTGCTATAGCAAGAGGACACGCCATGAGGGCAGAAAACTCCTCAGTAAAAGAGAGGGGTTCAATGCTAGCAGTTAATGCTTATGAAGTAGATGTCAATGCTCTAATTGCTAATTACTCTGATGTCAAAATCACTAACTATAATTCCAACTCTCAGATAGTTTTAGGCGGAGCAGAACAATCGATAAAGGCGTTATATCATACATTGCAAAAACAGGGGGTTCAATCTACGCTTCTGGCTGTTGATAATGCGTATCATACGAATTTTGTCAGACATGCTGCTGAACCTTTTGCCAGAGAAATTTCTCAAACCAACTTCAAAACGCCTTCTATCCCTGTTTATTCCAACGTAACTAGTAAACCTTATCCTGACAATACAGATGAGATTAAAGAAATCCTTGCAACTCACTTGTTAAGTCCAGTTGCTTTTAAACAAGCAATAGAAACAATATATAATCAAGGAGGTTATGTGTTTGTTGAGATTGGGCCGAAAAACACATTAACCAACTTTGTGAGCGATATTCTTAAAGGTCGAGAACATTTAGCGATCGCTCTAAATCCACGTTCTCAAAATAGTTCAGAATATGAGTTTCGCCGTTCCATAGTTCAGCTTTTGGTAGGTGGTCTTGTGCTTCAAGATATTGACCATTATCAAATACCAAAACCTATTGAGCAACCTAAATCTGCAAGAAGCGTAGCTGTCAATTTGAATGGTGGCTTTTATTTCAATCCTAAAACTAAGGAACTGAGAGAAAAAGCACTTTTTGAAAAAGACACATCGCTTTTAGATGAATTGCTCAATAAGCAAGCGCCATCCCGTTTCTAATCCCAAGTGTAAGAATCAAAACCAATCAGGAGAAAATCATGAGTGCAACAACACAAATAGCTAACATGGAAAAAAATAACCATTCTGGTAACGGTGATCATCATAATCCCCAAAACCTTTCTGTAGCAGCATATCCTGTAGTCAATCAAACTGATATTATCGCTCAGATTCAAGAGCAAAATTTCTTAAGTACAGTGCATCACCAGTTTAATCAAAATCAAGGTAAGTATATTGACTTACTATCTAAAATCGTTGATTATCAAGCATTAATGCTTGATAAATATCAAGATTCTGCTGCGCTACCTAAAGCAATGCATAATTTTGATCAAATACTGCAAATTTTACAAAGAAATCAGCTTAATTACAATGTTAACCATGAGGGTTATTTGCAGAATCAATTAAATTTGATTCGCACAAGTGAGTTACCAACAGATATATCTAACAAGCTAGATGATGTTTCTGTAAGCAAACAACTCAATGCTGCAATTCCCGAAACTCAAGCTGTACTTCCTGTTGCTCCAAAACAAGAATTGCAAAGTTCTCTAGATTTATCTGCTAACCAGTTAGCAAGCAATGTAGCTACACCGACAAAAACTGAGGAATTACCTCAAGTTCCTTCTTCTAATGAGTTTAATTACATTCCTGTTAACAAAGAACCTAATGGTTCTGTACCTAAAACTAACGTTGTTGAAACCGTAGTTCCTACTCCTGGAATCGTTTCAACACCACCTAAACCCTCCTTCTTGCAGCAAATTGTCATCACCTCACAACCAACCAGTGATGCTGTAGAGAGCGTTTCTGCACCTAGTATTCCAACTGCTTTGCCAGAACCAACTAATAGTGCTGTAGAGGGCGTTTCTGCACCTAGTATTTCAACTGCTTTGCCAGAACCAACTAATAATGTTGTAGAGAGCGTTTCTGCACCAGTTCTTCCTCAAGAAGATGCTCCAGCTGCTTCAGTTGATTTGAGTGGATTCAGTAATCGATTACTAGAGGTAGTTAGCGATAAAACTGGATATCCAGTCGATATGCTGGATCTAAATATGGATTTAGAAGCAGATTTGGGGATTGATTCTATCAAGCAGTTAGAAATTTTTGCTGCTATGCATGAAGAATTCCCAGATATGGATGTAGATCCAGAACTGTTTAGAGATTTGCGAACACTAGCTAAAATTGTTGATTATCTACAAGAACACTTGTCGAAACAAGCAACGCAATCTTCAAACAATGGCAAGGTTGATCAAGAACAAGGTATTGAAAGACAGGTTGTTAAAAAAAAATCCTGAGCAAACCCGATCAACGGGAGTTGCAACTGTCTGAAGGTCATATCTGGTTAATTACTGAGGGAGGTGAGGGAGTTGGAGTTGCTGTAGCAGAAAAGCTACAGCAGCTAGGACAAAAAGCAGTCATTCTAAAACTCCCTACCTACTCAGTTTTTCATCAATCAGTTACTCAAACGAATATTGATGTAATCAATCTAAATAATTCAACAGAATTGCATCTCCAAGAAACTCTAGAGACAATTCAAGAAAAATTTGGCTTGATTGGAGGATTCATTCATACGCATCCATTAGCTAAAAACATTTTGACGCCGAGCGACCTTTTTCAAGAACAAGACAAAGAGACAGTTAAATTAGTCTTTTTAATTGCTAAACATCTCAAATTATCTTTGAATAATGCGTGTGAAAAGAATCGTGGTAATGCTTATTTTGTAACTGTTACCAAGCTTGATGGAGAGATGGGAACTTCTGGAAAACAAACCTGTGCTGTTATTGGTGGTGGTTTATCAGGGTTAGTTAAGTCATTAAATCGCGAATGGGCAAATGTTTATTGTCGTTATATTGATTTAGAATCCAGTATCAATATTGAGGAAGCTGCAAACATTATTATGGAGGAAATAGCTGATACTAATTTAGGGTTATTGGAAGTTGGACGTAATCAAGCAGGAGAGCGAGTTACGCTAACCACAGAACGCATTCATAATATTAGTTACATTGAGGAAACTCCAAACTCTCAGAGTGTGTTTTTAGTTAGTGGTGGTGGACGTGGAATTACTGCTGATTGTGTAACAGAACTTGCTAAAGCTTATAAATCTAAATTCGTTTTATTAGGACGCACTGTTTTACAGCCTTATGAGCCTGAATGGGCGAATAACTGTACTGATGAGAAAGAACTCAAAAAGCTGATTATTAATGATTTCATCCAACAGAGAAAGAAACCCACTCCCATTGAAGTCGATAGAGTTTTACATGATTTGATATCACAACGTGATATTAGAAATTCATTAAATCAGATAAAGCAATATGGTGGGGAAGCAATTTATCTCAGTGTAAATGTTACTCACGAACTTGATTTAGCAAAGCAAATTGGAAAATTGCCAGAACATTTTAAAAATATTACGGGTATTATTCATGGGGCTGGTAATATAGCTGATAAACGAATTGAGAAGAAGACAGAAGAAGATTTCAATCGAGTATTTGAACCCAAAATTAAGGGATTAGAGAACTTGCTCTCTATTGTTAATTTAGAGAAACTCAAGGATGTTATTTTATTTTCTTCTGTTTCTGGATATTTTGGAAATGCAGGTCAAACAGACTATGCTTTGGCTAATGATGTTCTAAATAAATTTGCTTACTCTTTTAAACATCTCTTTCCTAATATTCGGATCGTTTCAATAAACTGGGGCCCTTGGGATAGGGGAATGATCAGCCCAACACTTAAGAAATTCTACCAAGAAAGTAATATTGATCTTATTCCTGTTGATATAGGCATTAAATTCTGTCGGAATGAATTACGAATTTGCAAAGACCATGCTGTAGAACAAATTCTTGTAAGTGGAAAATTAAGCTTACCTAGTAATCATCAGATAGAACAAATAAATGTGGTAGAAAGTAAACGGATTATGCGGCAAAATGGTAATCCATTTATCAAAGATCATGTAATTGGCAAAAATGCTGTTTTACCAGCGACTTGTGCTGTTAACTGGATGGTGAAGTCTTCTGAGGATGTTTTGCCAAACTACAAAGTTAGAGCTATTGAAAACTTCAAAGTACTTAAAGGCATTGTTTTTGATGAACAATATCAGGAAGAATATTTAGCTCGGATAACCCTTGCTAATGCTGAAGATAATCTACATAGTTTTATAGTCAAAATCAGCAGCCAACCAAAAGATAAAAATAATTCGCTTTATCATTATGGTGCGACACTCTTTTTTGATAAAGAATGGGGTTCCATGCCTATTTATGGCAATCTAGATATTAAATCAGATGGTAAAGTCTATAAAACTTATCAGGAAGGAAGTGGCTTGTTTCATGGGAAAAATTTTCAAGGCATAAAGCAAGTTTTACATATTAGCGATCGCAAAATTACTTCCCTCTGCAATTTGCCTGCTATTAGTCCAAAACAACAGGGACAGTTCACTGTTAATTCGTTTAATCCTTACCTGGGTGATGTTCAGTTACAAAGTGCCCTGATCTGGGCTTATTACCAACTGGACAATACTTGTTTACCAATGGGATTTGAAAAGTTTGAGCAATTCCAATCTCTTGATTTTGATAGAGATTTCTATGTCTCAACTGAAATTATTTCTTTTAATAAAAGTAAGCTCACAGCTAATATTTTTGTTCACAACGAACAAGGTGAAATCTATATTCGCTGGCTTGAAGTTAGTTATATCCTCATGAAAAATCTCCAAGCGCTGTATTGGGAAAAAGGAGTGTAAGCTGAAATGAACGAGATTGCCATTGTTGGAATTGGTTGCTTATTTCCCGGAGCAGAAAGCCCTGAAGAGTTCTGGCAGATGTTAATGAGTGGTAATGATGTCACTTCTGAAGTAACTGTCGAAGACATGGGTAGATCTCCATCGATATACCATAGTCAAAAACGGGGAATACCAGACAAGATTAGCTACACTAAAAACGGTTATATTCGGGATTTTAACTTTGACCCTTATGGTTATAAAGTTCATCCCGAAAAGCTAATTGCCCTAGATAGGATATTTCACTGGTCTTTATATGCAGCAAGAGAAGCTCTAAGAGACAGTGGTTATCTTAATGATGAAGATGTATTAAACAAAAGTGGACTAATTCTAGGCAATCTCTCTTTTGCAACAGAGCACTCTAGCAAGCTTTTTTCGTCAATGCACTTAAAGACTTTAGAGTACTTTGTCAAAGAGCTTCTCAACTATCAAGATTTTCATTTTAATGACCCAACATCAGGACTAAATATTTCTCCTGATAACGCTATCACTGCTAGCTTACCAGCTAGTATTGTTTGCAGCGGTTTAGGGCTAGGAGGAATTCGCTACGCACTTGATTCTGCTTGTTCGAGTTCATTGTATGTCATGGAACTAGCTTCTTATTATCTGAATACTGGTCAGGTAGATATGATGCTGGCTGGTGCAGTTTGCGGTTCAGAACGCCTGAATATTATTCACGGATTTAATGTGCTGAATGCTTTTCCAGACCAAGGAAATAGCGCTCCTTTCGATCAATCATCCGAAGGTATTAAAATCGGCGAAGGAGTAGGCATATTTGTCTTAAAGCGGCTCTCGGATGCAGAGAAAAATGGCGATCGCATCTATGCTGTAATTGAAAATATCGGTCTATCCAATGATGGTGGCGGAAAACATATCTTGAGTCCATCAATGAAGGGACAACATCTGGCGCTGAAACGAGCTTATCAGGGGTCGGAACCAGTAGATTACATAGAATGCCATGCAACTGGAACTTCTTTAGGAGATCAGACAGAACTCAATTCCATAGAAGAATTCTTTGCAACCAAGCATAAAATACCATTGCTGGGAGCTAACAAAGCTCATACAGGTCACATGCTGACGGCTTCAGCTATGGCCAGCATGATTAAGGTCATTTGGGCAATGAAAGAGGGGGTAATCCCTGCTACCATTGGCGTTGAGAATGCGATCGCCACTCAGAATGGAATAATAACCTCTGCAAATATCGTCTGTGAGCATACACCCTGGCCGCAGACAAATAAACCTAAAAGAGCCGGGATAAATGCATTCGGTTTCGGCGGTACAAATGCTCATTTAATTCTCAGAGAATATAGTCCCACTTCCACTCAACCGACCTCACTTGTACCCAAGCCAAAACAGAGTAAACCAAGCATTCCAGCTATTGTTGGTATGCACATACATATTGGCGCTGTCGAAGGGCTTGAAGCTTTTGCAAGGACACTTTACGAGAGTCGGGAAGTGATGGAATCTTTGCCACCTGAACGCTGGTCAGGAGCCGAAGAAACATTAACTGAAGCTCCACCCAAAGCAGCCTATCTGGATAAGTTTGATCTTGATTGTATTGCTTTCAAAATACCTCCTAAAGAAGTGGGATCTGTCTTATTTGATCATCTGTTCATGATGAAAGTTGCTGATGTAGCTTTGCGTGATGCTGGTTTCACCCAACATCAGAATAACAATACAGCAGTCATCATTGCTACAGAAATGAATCTGACAGTTCACCGCAATATTACCAGGCTCAACATGCCCTGGCATCTGCGGGAATGTTTTCAGAAATTCAATATTCAATTAACAGATGACCAGGTGAATCAACTGGAATCTGTCTTGAAAGATAGTATGTCACCATGCCTTTATGTAGAGGGAGTAACGGGAGGAATAGGAAATTTAGTAGCTAGTCGGATTGCAGCTCTCTGGGATTTTACAGGGCCAGCTTTCACAGTATCAGCTCAAGAAAGTTCTGTTTATAAAGCAATTGAAATAGCCAAGTTTTTACTAGACTTCGGCACAGTAGATGCTGTGGTAGTAGGAGCTATCGATCAAGCAGCAAGTTGGGAAAATGTAGAATTGCAAAAACAACTTAATCAGCCTAATTCTCAACTTACATTTGGCGAAGGTGCAGGTGCGATCGTCCTGAAGCGAAAAGAAGATGCACAAAAATCTCAAGATAAGATTTATGCCACAATAGAGTCGCTAGCAATTGTTCAAGGAAATGGAAATGAAGTTGTATCTGACTGCGTGTGGCAAGCAACACGAAAGTCTTTAGCAACAGCCGAGGTTAACCCTAACGAAGTGGGTTATATAGAATTGAATGAAAGTGGAATATTTGCCCAAGATAAGGATGAAAAAGTAGGTTTGAATACACTGTATTCTCTTGAGCACACAAATGTGGGTTCTGTTAAAGAGAATATTGGTAATAGCTTTGTGCTATCAGGCATGGCAAGCATTATCAAAACATCTCTATGCCTTTATCATCGCTTTATCCCAAGCATTTCTCCGCAGCAATCTGTCCAAGCATGGCAGTTATCCAGTCAGCAAAACAAGCGATTTGGGGCTATTAATATGATGAGTAATGATTACTCCTATGCTCATTTCATTTTGGGTGAAGGAGATTATCAGGAAATACCGCAAAATCCCCAAGTTGATCATCAAACAGAAAGCAAAAAAGGGGTGATCAAAACCCTGTTAAACGGTAGTGCCAAAATGAGAGATCTTATTATGAGTGACGATAATATCAAACAATTTAGTACTGTAAAAATTCCTCAAGTTATAAAGCTTACGCCAGACCGATCTTTTTCAGATAATTATTCGATGGGGATGCAGCCTATTATGCGCGATAGCGAAGCGCTGCTACGTTCGCCCTTGGCGTTGCCGAAGGCTAGCGCAGATCGCAAAAAAAATATTCTAGAAAAACAATACTTATGGAATGCAAAATTACAAAATTTGTTCTTACAAATTCAAGATGCATTTTATGAAAAAGTTAGTTCTAGTTTGGCAACCAATATAGATAAAGCTGAATCAGAAAATTTAGCTCTAGACATTGTTGCTACCGCATCACCAAATCAAACTACTGCAACTATATCAACTTCCATACAAGCAGACGAGAGCAAGCCAGTTTATGAACCCAAAAATATAATTTGGAATTTAGCAGAAATCACAGAAATAGTAGATGGAAAAATCTCAAATGTACTAGGGGCTTACTATCAAGAAATGGATAAAAGACCTATACGTACTAGAACACCTTCACCTCCTTTTATGTTCATCAGCAGAGTCACCAAGATGACAGCTGAGCGTGGTAAGTTGCAACCATGCATGGTCGAGTGGGAATACGATATTCCTCCAGATACGTTTTATGCGGCTCATAATACCCTGTCTGGATTGATGATCTTAGAGGCTTCCCATGCAATGCTGCTGGCTCTGGCTTATATAGGCTGTGACATGATGTTTGAGGGGCAATTACGCTATAGAGCTTTAAGTTGCCAATCTGAATGTCTAGATGAGTTTCCCTCACCAGGTGAAACGATACGCGGGGAAGTATATATCCATAAGCTGATAAAAGCCAAAAACAATCTGCTCTTGCAATACGAATATATCTGTTATCACAAAAATCGACCCTTAGTCAGACTTAATGCCAATTCAGGTTATTTTTCAGACACAGATATCAATAATTCCAAAGGACTACCCGCTTATACTGCTTCCCCAGGACAAACTATTGTCAAACAAAATTTTTCACCTCCTCTGACATGCTATAAAACCAAGTTTAGCGACGAAGATATTCAAGCTCTGCAAAAAGGGAATTTCAATATCTGCTTTGGTGATGCCTATCAACGGCAAAAGCCTTACGCTCTTGCCAATGATAAACTACTGATGATTAATCGAATTTTACACGTTGATCCTCAAGGGGGAGCGTGGGGTTTGGGGCAGGTTTTAGGTGAAGTAGATATTGACCCTGAGCATTGGGTATTTAACGCACACTTTAAAAATGATCCTGTGATGCCAGGAACAATGTTGATAGAGGGCTGCTATCAAGTTGTGTTTTTCTACATGTACTATCTAGGTTTACATACTAAGTTTAATAACTGTAAACCTGTATTTTTTAGCTCTCTAAAAAGCTCAACTAAGTTCCGTGGTGAAGTAAAAAGGGAAAAAAATCAAGTTCAATTCCGAGTAACAGTTAAAGAACTTGTGAATGCAGAAGAACCTTACCTGATTGCCGTAACGGAAGTTATCTATAACGACAGAATCATAGGTATTTGTGATGATTTATACATCAAGCTTGTAGAGCGTCAAAACTAGGAACATTGTCAGCAAAGATTATAGGGCTTACACAAGAACTCTCTAAAATTCTTATTCCTTTTCTGCGTTCGCTTTGGTGTCGTAGACAGACGCTCCGCGAATGTGCTCTTTGTGGTAGCCTCCGGCAAGCCTCTCCGCGTCTACGTTTTGTCATGATTTTCATATAGCGTTTCCTAGTCAGCTAAGGTACAAATTTATCAGTGTTTACACTGAAGCCTAGAGTCTCTTTTCAGAGACGCTGCGCGCTAAGCGTTCGCAAAGCGTCTCGTAGAGAAGCCATGCCCGAAGGGCTTTACGGCGGAAGTCGCCGCACCCTGCGGGTTCGTGTAGCGTTCCCTAGGAAAGCAAGCTACCGACTTCTCTCTGTGGTTAATTAGTTCTTGGTGTACCTCACTCATGCGAGAACCGCTATAAGTCCTGGATTATTAAGCAAAATAAAAATTTTGGAGCAGATAGTTATGGAACTCAGTAGTCTACAAACAAATATAGCAATTGAAAATAAAAGCTACGAAAAGGAAGAATTTAAAAACGCAAATACAGATAGCTTAGTTGTTAACACATATAATGAATGGGATCCCTT
Source organism: Komarekiella atlantica HA4396-MV6 (assembly GCA_019359395.1). Lineage (GTDB taxonomy): Bacteria > Cyanobacteriota > Cyanobacteriia > Cyanobacteriales > Nostocaceae > Komarekiella > Komarekiella atlantica. Next base: position 188,501 of record JAHHHK010000006.1, on the reverse strand, counting down.
AGAAGAAATTGTTGTTGGTAGATTAGAGGGTGCTATTCATCCACCTAAACACATATCTTTATTAGGAGGAATTCCTAAGAAACTTTATAATCTTCTTTCCTTTGTTGGTGGAAGTAAAGTTTCCAAAAGATGGGGAGTTGCACCAGCACAAAAAGAATTAGATGAGTTTATTCATATTCTCGAATCAGAAGGCGTAAAGGTCAGGCGTCCTAGTTTTACTGACTATAGTAGAACTTTTTCTACTCCTAACTGGAAATCTAAAGGAAACTGCTCAGCTTGCCCAAGAGACTGTTTTTTAGTCATAGGCAATGAAATTATTGAAGCACCTATGTCCTGGAGATGCCGTTATTTTGAACGTCATGCTTATTACCCTTTATTTAAGGAATATTTTGAGCAAGGCGCAAAATGGACTTCTGCTCCTAGACCTTTGCTACTAGATTCTCTATATGACAAAAATTATACTGTCCCAAAAGATGGAGAATTTATGCGTTATGTTATTAACGAATCTGAAGTTGTTTTTGACGCTGCCGATTTTGTCCGCTGTGGCAGAGATATTTTCGTAACTAAAAGTAATGTAACTAACGAAGCTGGAATAAACTGGTTACAACGTCATTTGGGAAATGATTTTCGTGTTCATACTATTGAGACACGCTCAAAACAACCTATGCATATTGACACTACATTTGTGCCTCTTGCACCAGGTAAAGTCATGATTAATCCAAAGTATATTGACGTTAAAAAACTGCCATCAATTTTAAAATCTTGGGACATACTCGTTGCACCAGAACCAGTTATTGTTAAAGGAGGTTTATTCAGTGAAACTGCTGCTCTTTGTAGTATGTGGTTAAGTATGAATGTTTTGGTTTTAGATGAAGAACGAGTAATATGTGAAAAATCCCAAGAACCAACAATTCAAGCCTTAAAAGATTGGGGATTTAAACCAATACCTTGCAATTTTTTACACTTCAATCCCTTTGGAGGTGCATTTCATTGTGCAACTTTAGACATTAGGCGTCGCGGCACATTACAATCCTACTTTTAGATCTGATGTAAAAACAACTTAAACATTTGAAAATCCTCCCTCATCAGCCATGACTAACTCTTTTTTATTAAAAATTAGTGAGCCTCTGACAGATAAGCAAAGTAATAAAAATCCATGCACAGCCTCACCAGAAGTTTTAGACTTTCGCATTGATTGTTATCGATATCAAATTTGTAAGCAATGGCTGCAAGCTCGCAACGGCTTTCCTTTAAATAAGGAAGATATTCCGCGCTACCAGCGTATTTTAAAGATCTTGAAAGAATTAGCTAAGCTCATGGAGGAAATTAAAACAATAACTCAGTCTAACCAGTTGAAGAAGGTAAAGGTTTTTGAAAAAGTCCAAAATATTGTTGTAGAAAAGTTGGGAATTGAGCCAGAAAAAGTTACTCCCATCGCAAGTTTTACCAGAGACTTAGGAGCGGATTCTTTAGATACGTTAGAACTAATAGTTGCTCTGGAGGAAACATTCAATATTGAAATCTCTAATCAAGCGACTACAAAACTTCTGACGGTACAACAGACTATCGATTATATTAGTCAACAACTTGAGCTTGACGTAGAGTTAGCTAATTGAAGATAAACTCACCACTAGATTATTATCCAAAAGAGGTAAATAAGATATGACCACTTTAACTAGCAATGTTGTTATGCGACCCTATGTCTCTTATTGGGGTATGCACAAATCGGCCCGAATTTTAGATTTAATTACATCACTTTATTTTCCGCTATATGAGCTTTCACATAAAGATTTTTTTGCTTATTATCCAGTTCTAGGGTTTGTAGAAGCTTTAGTATACGAAGTTGATGAAGCAGTAGAAGCCCTTCAAGAAAAAGAATTATTTTCTGAAGTTAAAAACTCCTGGAATCAAAAGCACAAAATCATCGTTGATGTACTGAAAACAAGAAATTTGTATCATCCGTTAATTGAACAAGAATTAGAAAATTTAGGAAAATACTTTGAATTAGAAAGTCAGCTAATATCTCAGAAAGATGTAACTTATGAAGATATTATCAAAGCTACTGAGCTACGCACTTCTGATATACGTGCTCTACACGGAATTTTAGTACAAGTAGCTAACAAGACTTTTGATCAAAAGTGTTTTGATGTTATGTGGCCTTTAGAAGTACTTATTGATATTTATGATGATATTACTGATTATAAAGATGATGTGGATAAAAACCACTACAACACCTACCGCATGTTTGTTAAATTCTATGGAAAGAAAGCACCTGAATATCTAAAAAAAGAGTTGGCTCGATACGAGTCTCTATTTGTCAAGAAACTAGATAGTTTACCAAGGAAAGAGCAAAAAAGATTTATAAAACTTGTATCTGAATTGGAGAAAGATAATTCTGATAAGACTATTCCTCAGCCAATTCTGGAATGGTAGTCTGTCTTGGGCTATTTATTAGACCTCTTGCATTAATCAGATTATCAACTGTAAACAGATAAGTTTCTCGTTAATCTCTGCGTCTCAAACTTTCCAAGACAGAGACGCAGAGAAAGAGCCTAAAATTAGGACTCTTACAATAAGCCTATTAATGGAGTAACTAGTGATGATTGATCAAGTTTGGGAAAATTCAACTATGGAAGCCATTGGATATGGTATTGACAATGGCAATATAGATCCACGTGAATTAGTTGAGTATTTTTTAACTAAAATTGATCAAGAAGTAGGGAAAGAAAAAATATTTGTAGAGGTTTTTGAGCAACAAGCCAAAAAACAAGCAGATGCCGCATATAAAAGGGCGACTACTAACACACGACTTTCACTTTATGATGGTATTCCCCTTGTATGGAAAGACAATTTTGATATCCAAGGTAAACCGACAAGTGCAGGGTTAAAGGTTCTATTAGATAGAGTTGCTCAAAAAGATGCAGTAGCTTACAAAACATCTGTTGATGCTGGCTTTATTTGTCTTGGTAAAACCAATATGACAGAATTGGCTTTTTCGGGTCTAGGAATTAATCCTACATTCGGGACACCAATAAATCCTTTTGGTTCTGAGCAAGCAAGAGTTCCAGGTGGCTCTTCGTCAGGTTCAGCTGTTGCTGTGGCAAAAGGTCTATGTTTTGCTGGTATGGGAACTGATACGGGTGGCTCAATCCGAACACCTGCTGCTTGGAATAATTTAGTTGGTTTAAAAACAACTGCGGGACTAATTTCAACAGAAGGTGTTATTCCTCTAAGTCAAACATTAGATACAGTTGGTTTTATGACTCGTTGCGTCGAAGATGCAGCTGTCCTTTACCATGTAATTGCTCAGACTGATAAGATTGATTTTTCGGACGTTGGATGTAAAGGTTTAAATTTATTAGTATGTACAAATATTGTCTGGAACGATGCTGATTCTGAAGTTGCGGCTATTTTGGATGCTTCTATAGAAAATATTGCAGCACAAGGGGCACTTATTAAAAATGGCAATATTCCAGAGTTTGAACAAGCACTAAAACTTATTAATACAAAAGGTAATATTGTTAACTATGAGGCAAGTAAAAATTGGCTGAAATTTTTAGAAGCTCATCCTAACTCTATTTCACAAGACATACTAGATAGATTTTATATAGGAGCAAAAATTCAGGATAGTGATGCTCAACAAGTTTATCAGGGGTTAAAAGACCTTCAAAAGCAGTATTTGCAGAGAACGAATGATTATACTGCTGTTATCATGCCAACTGTGGCAAATGTACCACCCATTATCAATGATTTAGAACAAAATAGTCAAAAGTACGCCGCAGAGAATCTATTGTCATTACGAAATACACGTTTAGCAAACATGCTTGGATTGTGTGCAATTTCTCTACCTGTGGGATTCACTTCTTCAGGGTTGCCAGTTGGTCTGATGTTGGTGGGAGCACCGTTCTCTGAGGTATCGCTTTTACGCCTAGCTTTAGCAATCGAAAAAGTATTTTCAAGACAACCCTTTTAAAATTAACGCTTTCAAGGTGGGTAAAAATACCAAAAAATTTTTCCAATCATCCTTTAATAAGTTTGGTTATGAGGCAGCATGGTAAGTCGCAAACAGATTGTCTGGTTAAAGTTTTTAGTCATTGTATTATTGTTACTGGGTGTGTTTTTTCGCTTCGTTAATCTTGACCGAAAAGTCTACTGGTTTGATGAGACTTTTACCTCATTACGGATTTCTGGCTACACACAACAAGAAGCGGCCAAGCAGGTTTGCGATGGAGGCGAAATTGGTGTTGAAGATTTACAGAAATATCAGCTTTCCGCTGTTGGAAGAACTTCGATAGATACTATTAAATCTTTGGCAGTGGAAGTCCCTCAGCATTCACCCCTATATTTCGTAGTTGCGCGGTTTTGGGTGCAATGGTTTGGCAATTCAGTCGCGGTAACGAGAAGTTTGTCTGCCTTAATTAGCTTGCTAGCGTTCCCCTGTTTCTATTGGCTATGTCTGGAATTATTTAAGTCATCTCTGATGGGATGGGTAGCAATTGCAATGTTAGCTGTGTTGCCATTCCATGTACTATACGCACAAGAAGCGCGGCAGTATAGTTTGTGGACTGTGACGATTTTGCTATCAAGCGCAACACTGCTACGAGCAATGCGATTAAAAACGAAGTTTAGCTGGGGAATGTACGCAGCAACCGTAGCATTGGGGTTGTACACATTTCTGTTTTCTGGGTTTGTGGCAATTGCTCATGGTATCTATGTAGTTGTAACTGAAAGCTTCCGATTAAGCAAGACTGTTACTGCCTATTTACTTGCGTCACTAATAGGGCTTTTAGCTTTTATGCCCTGGTTGTTGGTTGTTATTATTCAGTTACCCCAAATTCACGAGACAACGAGCTGGACATCTGACACGAAAATATCTCTTTTAGAATTAATTGCAGCGTGGACTCTTAGCATTAGCTATTTTTTCGTTGATTTTAACTACGATTTCGAGCGAACTTTTAATAACACTACATTGGAATATGTGCAATTATGTTTGATTCCTTTTATCTTAGTTTTGGTAGGATATTCAATTTATTTTCTCTGTCGCAAAGCTTCAAAACGGATTTGGTTGTTTGTCTTAACGTTGATTGTGGTTCCGGCGCTACCCTTGGTAATACCCGATCTAATTTGGGGGGGGATTCGATCAGTAAACCCTCGGTATCTGATCCCTTTTTATTTGGGTATTCAATTAGCTGTTAGTTACCTCCTCACCACTCAAATTACCTCAACCTTTGTTAAATGGCATCAGAAGCTTTGGCAGATGATCCAGATCACGTTGATTTCTGTTGGAATTCTGTCCTGTGCAATTAGTTCTCAAGCAGATACTTGGTGGAATAAGTCCTTGAATATCTACACTCCCCAAGTGGTTCAGATAATCAACAAAGCTACTCACCCACTTTTGATTAGTTCCTGTCAGTTAAATGGTATAGGTGATGAACTATCTCTGAGCCATCTGCTTGCTCCAAAGGTAAGGATTCAGTTAGTAAATGAGCTAAATGTGCCCCAGATTTCTAATAGTTTTAGTGATGTATTTTTATACCTCCCCAACCACAGTCTTTCTGTGGAATTAATTAAAGAGAAGTTGGAGAAAGGGCAAAAATATAAGCTAGAAGATATTTATCCCAAGAAGCTTCAGCTTTGGAAATTAGTAAAAATGTAGATTGGAATTTTGACGAGATTAAAAGCTAAAAACTAACACATATAAACTTTACACAATTTATTACCTTAAACGAGTTAGTACCCAGATAAAAAAGAAGCGATAGTACAAGCTAAAGTAGCGTTGTAACATTTGAAAGTTACTTGAACATTACTCAGATAAATTATTAGCAACTATAAATTTTTCTCACCTTATAAACAATGAACGAACTGTCAGGAGCATATTAAGATGGAGCGTATAATGCGAGAAAAGAAGTCTGTATTGTTTGCTTTGTATCCTGAATGGGGTGGGTTCATGCCGATGATGGCATTAGCGAAGGCTTTTTCTAGACGCGGATGGGACGTGCTGTTTGTTCTCCCACCAGAAGGAGATGAAAAACTCTCCCTTCACAGCCAGCAGGTGGAACATTACAGGAAATATATAGAAGAACAAGGGTTTCACTATAAGCTTTTGAGGCCATTTCCCAAGCGGTTCGGAGGGATGCTTGCACAGACTCGCCGTGAAACTGAGATTTTGGCGAATATACTTGAGGACACTATCAAGATTATCAAAGAGTGCAATGTAGGTCTGGTACTAATTGATTCAATTATTTCATTTGTTGCTGTTGCGGCTATAGAATCTGGAGTTCCCTATGTTGGGGTTGGTACGGCATTTGCTGGATTTATTAATTCAAAAATTCCGCCTTCAGACTCATCATTTATTCCCGATCGCAGCTCATGGTCATCATTAATAGTTCTTTTGGACTGGATGTTGTTGGCTTTTGTAGTGAGATTGTTTATAACATTTCGTCCGAAATACTTCCTCAGATATTACTTTGGGATAGGGGCATTTGTGAGGAGTCGTGCGCGTGCAGCGGGATTAACAGTAGGTTTTTCAGATTACGGCCCGATGTTCAAGTCTCCTCTACACTACTTGATGCCGAAAAGGCTAGACTTTGAACCCCGTCCTGGAGCCGAGTATCTTGGGTGTGTTGTGGATCTCTCACGTGCAGATGAAGATTTCAAAATGGATCGCCTCAGCGGTACTAAACCGCTAATCTACTGCTCGTTGGGCACACGCAGTTGGGAATATCCAGCCAGCAAGCGGTTCTTCCGGGTTGCCCTTAAGACGTTCCAGCAACGACAAGACTATGAGTTCGTACTTAATATCGGAAACACCTGCGAAGTGGAAGATCTTGGAGAGATTCCAGATAATGTGTATGCCTGCAAGTGGGTTCCGCAAATGGCGGTTCTGCGGAAAAGTTCAATGATGATTACCAATGGAGGGATGAATACGATCAAAGAGTGCATCTGTCTTGGTGTCCCGATGATAGTTCTCCCCGCCAGAAACGACCAACCCGGAAATGCGGCGAGGGTAGTTTATCATGGCTTGGGTGTACGGGGAGATCTGAGGTGGATTGAGCATCGGGAATTGTCCAGACTGATTGATCGGATTTCCAGCGACAACAGCTATATTAAGAACATTGAGCAAATGCAAAAAGAATTCATGCGTCTGGATAAGTTTGAGACTGGAATTGATTTACTTGAAAGTTATATAGCAGCATAATGGAACTTCCAAAAAAGAAAATATCCAGTCAATAATAATGATAATTATTAAAAGCGATAAGGATATGCTACTGGCGGCAGCATATTCTTACCGCTTTTTTGTAGTAAATTCAATTAGTATTAACTGATTCGCTGAAAAAGTTATTGAAATAAGTCGCAGTTCAATTAAAATTTATAGAAAGTAAATTCTATCAAGCATTTCGTAAAACAATACGATAGAGCAAGAGTTTGATGGATAATATCTGCTGTCTAACTATAATTAAAAATACTAAAGCTCCAGAATATTACCAAAAGTAAAGCGACTAGAAGGGCAGACTTTTGATGCCTATTTAGAGAGATATGGTTGCAGTTTTTTGAGTTTTTTCGATAATTCATTCTTTGGAAGTTTCTAACTCACACAGTCAGTGAGAAAAATCTCCCAATTTTGGCTGCTCTAGGCTGTTTTCGTCAACTTGAGATTTTCCGCTCTGTTTACACCAAAGTCGATAATAAAGACCCCGAAGTTTAAGTAACTCTTTATGAGTACCCTGTTCAATTAGTTTTCCTCTTTCAAGCACAAAGATGCGATCGCAATTCACAACAGAAGTAAGCCGATGGGTTACAGAGACGACGGTACGACCTATTGCTAAATTTTTTAGGGTGGTATTGATAGCTAACTCCGTCTCTGGATCTAGCGACGAAGTTGCCTCGTCGAGTATAAGTATTGCTGGATTGCGTAAGATTGCCCGCGCTATAGCAATTCGCTGCCGCTGACCACCTGAGATTTGTCCACCTCTTTCACCCACTACGGTGTCATATCCCTGAGGAAAACGTAGGATCGTATCATGGATTTCTGCTGCTTTTGCGGCTGCTTCGATTTCCACATCGGTTGCATCGGGCTTACCCAGGCAGATGTTTTCACGAATTGTGGTGTTGAAAAGGAAAGATTCTTGGAAGACAGTGCCTATTTGTGCGCGTAGCGATGCTTGAGTGACTTGTCGCAGGTCGTAACCGTTAAACAAGACTGAACCCTCGTTAGGATCGTAAAACCGCACGAGCAGGTTGAGGATTGTGCTTTTGCCAGAGCCACTAGGGCCGACAAAAGCTACAGACTCACCTACTTGAATCGTAAAACTGATTTTGTCCAGAATGGGCTGCATTCCGTAATAGTTAAAGGTTACATTTTCAAAGCGAATATCTTTTGCCAACTGTGATAGTGGTAATGCATCGGCTAAATCCGTCACTTCAGGTTGCTCAGCCAGCAGTTCTTTGATGCGTAGCATCCCACTCGTAGTCCTTATTAGGGCTGGCACTTGTTGAGTCAAACCATCAGTTGCGATATTCACGTTTAACAGAAGGCTGATAAACCCGACTAGCGCTCCTGTTGTCAGATAGCCACGCATGGCTAAAAAGGCACCAAAACCAATGATTAATAACTGAAGAAAGTTAATGCTCAGGTTGGAAAGCCTCCCTAGTAGAACACTGTAGAAGTTACTGCGTAGGCTGCTGTGTAATAAGACAATCAGTTGCTTTTGGAATTGGAATAGTGCTGACTTTTGCAATCCAAAGTTCCTAATCACAGGTTGAGCACTGATATTCTCTTGAAGTATACTTAAAACCTTTGCTTCGTCTTGCCTGCGTCTATAACTGGTCTTAGCAACCCGTAACCCAAATAGGTGTGGCCCCATGAAGCCTACGGACAACGTGACTAAAGTGACTAGAGCCAGTCGCCACTCGACGACGAAGAGTAAGAGGGTACTAACAACCATTAAAAGGATGTTGAAAGTACCCATCGGGATATCAATGACAATCGCTCTCTCGATGTCAGCTAGGTCGCTGGAGAAGCGAGACATAAGTTCGCCCGCTTGAACGCGAGTGTAAAAACCCAAGGATAGGTGCTGCAAATGATTGAACATTTTGAGGCGTATATCTTTCAAAACACCTGCTCCTATTCGAGCACTGAGATAATCCTGACTAAGACCAGCTAAGGATTGGATGATAAAAGCAGCGCCCAGTCCGCTCAGTAAGAGTATAAGAAAACTAGCATCACGATTAACAATGGCGCGATCAAAGATCAACTGATAAGCAAAGGGAACAAGCACCTCAAAGGCCAGTTGGAATAGCACTGCCAAGATGAGCAAAACCCATTGAACCCAGTACTTTTGAAAAAAAGTCAGAGAAAATCGCAAGAACCATACCAAGCCAGGTGACAGGAGAGATGTATGAAGTTTCATAATTTGGTTTTCCACTCTTTTAATTGGAAATATTTTGCTTTGCCCAGAGAGCGGCCTGAGTGCGATCGCGTACTCCCAATCGAGCTAGAATCTGACTGACATAGTTCTTAACCGTTCCCTCGCTCAGATGTAGCACTCTGGCAATTTCTCGATTATTTTTACCTTGAGTAACTAGGGTTAACACTTCTAATTCCCGCTCACTCAAAAGCTGCTGATAAGAGTTTTGTTTGACAGAAGGTGGAGGGTTGAGTTGAGCAAAGACTTTATGTGCGATCGTTGAACTAAGTTGACAGTAGCCTTGGTGTAGGGTGCGAATTGCCGTAGCCAACTGTGGTGCAGGGGTACTTTTCAGCAGATAGCCGAGTGCGCCTGCTTGCAAAGACTGCCAAATGTATTCGTCTTCATCAAATGTTGTGAATACAAGAATTCTGATCCAAGGGAAGCGTTGATGTATTTCGCGTGTTGCTACCACGCCATCGCAGATAGGCATCCGCACATCCATGAGAATAACATCGGGCTGGAGTTGTTCGGTAACAGCGATCGCTTCTTTGCCATGACTAGCTTGACCAACAACTTCTAAGTCTTCCTCTAGTGAGAGTAAAGATGCTAATCCTTGCCGAAACAGCGTTTGGTCGTCTACAAGCAGAAGTCGAATCATTGTATTACTTTAAATTTAGTCAAGGAATTAGAATAGACAACTTTTTGGTTTTACTATCCAAGCATTCTAAAAGAACTCTTAGCTTATGTCTTTTGAACACAAAAAGAGACGCAAAGCCTTGTGCCTCTTGGCAGTAATACAGACAATCAGGGGAAGCTACTACTCTGATTTTTCGCTTGGTGTCAGAGTTTTATGAGCAGCTGATGTCCTAAACTACCTGGCAACAGCTATATATTCTGGCAAACACCTGGAAAGCAGAAGGCTTGAAAAGGTTTAAAGATGTTTTTTGACTTCGCCAACAGCATCCACTGCAACTCTAATAGGGTAACTATCTTGCCGTAAAGCAGAGTTCAGTGATTGCAACAATGCTTTTCAGATTTTTGCATCACACTCTACAATGCTATAGCTATCTCGGTTCTAGCACTTTCCTGAAACTCTTTTGGCTATGTTCCATAGCCCACACAACCGCTTCAGCTCGTGAACTGACTGCTAATTTAGCATAGATGCGACTGATATAATTCCGCACTGTCTGATGTCCAAGGTTTAGCTCACAAGCAATGCGAATATTATCCCAACCTTGTGCAATCATGCTGAGAACTTGTTGCTCTCGCTCTGTCAAAGTGGCTTTTCCATCTTGATTTAGTTCATTCTCTTCTTGTGCAACAAGCTCTTCTAAAATGCTCTGACTATACCATGTATTACCTTTTACCACTGTACGAATAGCACTAACTAACGTTTGCGGCTTTTCAGATTTCAAAACACAGCCTACTATACCGCCTACTTTTAAAATAGAGGGATAAAATTCACCACAGTTAGCTAGTGCCAGCATTTTCAAGTTTGGACAGGATTTATGTAAATAGAGTATTGGCTCAGGTGGTGTAAAATTTGGTGAATCCAGATCAATGATTAATAGATCTGGCTGAAGCTTTCGCTCTAATTCTTGAACTTTATCGGGATTGTTTGCTTCACCTACTATGATCAAATCTTTTTCAGCAATCAAAGTAGCACGAATAGCGACTCCCATTAAGGAATCTCTATCAGCCACTAGAACTCGAATAGTATTGTACATATGCATCCCTCCTGAATAAGATTTTTATGTTATTTGACTATTCTTTCTTGATATAACTCTGTGATTTATTCAAATTTTATGCAACTATTAACAAAAATCTATATCTATCAAAAAGCAATATACAAATTTTATTCAAAGACTTTCAAATAATACATTATTCAAGAGTTATGTCAAATAACTTATCTCTATCAAATCATCATATATATCAATGAATCATCTATTAAAGTCTGGCACTCTCTGCTAGTAGGTGAGTTGTTACAAATTTTAAAGTTAATTTTCAACATCTGCATTGCCTTTTTTTAGGTAACTTATACGCCAGTTTTTGATACTACCACTCTCTTTATCTTGATAAGAGTAAATACTGAATTTATCAAGACAAATTTCTTGATGCTATGCTGATAAAAAAACCAAACAGTGTAAGAGTTTAAGACTTTAAGATTAAACTGAAGTTATGAAAAGATATAATTTAGCTTAATCGTTTTATTTTTTACCGCAGTTTATAAATTTTGCTCCTTATATCAGTAAGCTTAGCTTAATTGCCAACTCAATTGCTTATAAATTTAGAAATATACATCTAAATATTGATTGACCAAGATTATATTATGTGTATGTCAATTGCAGAGCAAAAAAATGTAGAGTCAGTGTTAAAATTATCGCCTAAAAAAAGTTTTAGAGGATGTACAAAAAGTGTTAAGCAATACTCAAAGTCCTCTGAACTCTTGTGTTTCCGTCTCCCAAAAATGAGAAAATGACTTGAGAAATATAAATAAAGTTTTTTTTACTCTTCATGCACTTTATGATAAGTTTTGTGAAAGCAACTCGGCAATTAAACAAGGATTTAAACGTTAATTATCCTGAAGTATTTGAAATTGTTAGATACTAGTCATGAGCATTTCATGGATATTGCTTCATTAGTTATAACTATTTTTAGTTTAGTTATTCATTTAAGAAAATGAAAGCTATAAATCTCATATAAATCTCATATGCTTTTTGCTTAACCTCATGTATATTATCTAATTACATCTTGCCATCTGTATATTTTTTTCTGATTATCAATATAATACGAATTAAATTTAACTATCCATATCTGAAAAACGTCTAAGATTTGATTTAATACTTTCATCATAGGCTGATAGAGCTTATTATGACGAAAGTTATAATTTTACTCTTAAGTGTGGCATTTCAATGCATGTTGCAGTAGTGGCTAAAAATGAAAGGATGAATACAAAATTTGGAGCGTTGCTGAATCAGGGGATGAAATTTGATGTATTGAAATTTCAAACTCTTTATTATCTCTGCGTTTCTGCACCCACGTACCCCTACGCGGAAGCAAGCTACAAAGCAGCGCCTACGATAGGAGAAGTTTTGATACCTGTCTTGAAAAGTTGAGCCACTGCGTTGGACGGGTTTCCCGGTTTGTAGCAAGTGGCGTTCCTAGGTTGACCTCCTCATCCGCCAGAGAATGAATTCTCTGGCTAATAGCAAAAATCTACTCAAGTAGACTCAGGATTTTGGGCGATTTTATAGTAATCTTTAGATGAATTTTGCTATGAGCAAGGAACTTCAGTTGAAGGCGGGATATAGATTTCACGTTAAGTTGACATGTATGGGCATTGCCGTGCCACTACCAACGTATTTGTATCATTTTTAAAGTTAAATCGTATTACTTCTTGCGCTTTATCTGCGTTGGTCGGGTTGTGAATTTTCATCATGAGTAGATTAGCTGCTTTGCAAGTGGGACTGACAGCGCGGAATTTATCAGGTGCAAGAATAGCAAGTAAGAAAATTCTCCTCGCAATTATCAAGCCGAGTATTACGCCCCGCTGCGCTCTAAGTGTAGCTGTGCCGCAGGCTTTACGTAATTCGTAATTAAATGGGTAAGCTACCACCAAATCTGCATAATTGGTAATTTTCAAGCAGTGGTGGGTTTAGAGCTAAGACTGGTTATAACTACAAATTACGAATTATGTTGACGTCAATTGCTATAACTTTCTTGACCAGAGCAACTCACTAGCTCCACTATTTGGGCTACTTAGTAGCTTTGGCTTCAAACATCAAGTACGTTCCTCCCAGCCCTTCTACAATTGTGCGTGTATTAGCAATCATCATTTTTTGATAAGTTTCTCCGTCGCTTCCCGGTTCACCAAGTGCATCAGTATACAATTTTCTGCTAGAAACTTTCACTTTTGCTTCTCTGGCCACAGACTCAATCAATTTGGAGTTAGTTGTAGTCTCTGCAAAAATTGTTGGTACTTTAGCGCGTTTAATGCCTGTAACTAAATTTTTCACTCGTGCATCTGTTGGTTTTTCCGCAGTACTAATGCCTTCCAATGCTCCTGCTAAAGAAAGACCATATGCTTTGGCATAATAACCCATTGCATCATGAGTTGTGACTAATTTACGTTGTTTAGGCGGAATACTGGCAATTGTTGACTTAATCCAGCTATCCATTTGGGTTATTTCATTAGTGATTTTTCTGGCATTACTAATATAATTTTCTACTTCATTAGGTTCTAATTTTCCCAGGTTGCGGTTAATTACTTCCACCATCCTGATAGTATTATTGGTGTTATGCCAAAGATGAGGATCAGTAACTTTCTTGCTACCTTTCTGGAGTCGTTGTGGCTTAGGCACAGCAGCTTGAGCAACGGCTATTTTCGGCGCAGGGTTTTTAGATGCTTTAATTATTTTGATTAAACCTGGTTCAAAATTGTAGCCATTATAGAGAATAAGACTCGCTTGCTCAATGGCTTTGCGATCTTCCGATTTTGGTTGATAAAGGTGGGGGTCTGTACCAGGGGAAATTAAGCAGGTGAGATTAATGGTATCCCCAGCAACCTGTTTAGTTAAGTCACACAGTACAGTTGTCGTTGCTACTACTTGGGGAAGATTATCGTTTACGCTAGTGGTGGTTTGAGTGAATGAGGTGCTTGCAGCTTGATTTCCGCACCCAAAAAATCCAATCGTCAAGGCGACAAAAGCCGCTCGTAAGGTATTACTTAATGGGTTGTTGGACATCATCCACTCCTGCTGATTGTATAAAAACGATAATCATTATTAATATTTACTTAGCGAAATACTAGAGGTTCAGGGTTAGGCTGTCAACTACCAAGGTGTCTGTGCTACGCAAAATGTTAGCTTCTCGTTGCAGGCTAGAAAACTAGAGGTCGCAAGAGGGTGATGCAGGGGTTAGTGCCTTTGGTAAGTAGTTTAGTGCGGTTCTCTCAACGCCTGCTGAAGCAGCAATTACACTATTGTGGTGATTTCTGGCAAATATCGCAAATTGACGGGATTATGCGATTAAAGCGTGCAATGTGGAGATGATGGTGTTTATTGTTCATATGAGGTGATTTTGCTAGCCGAATCGTGAATCTATGGCAATTGTAGCGGTAGGTTTACGACGTGTGGGCATGTGGAGTTAAGAAAACGACCAATTAGCAAATTATGGGAGAACAGCAGTGGGTATTTGTGGCGCGAAGCGATCGCTAGCACAAGAGACTGAGTTATTCTTTTTTAATCAGGGCTGATGTAAAATTTGGAGTGCAAACACTTTACGACAATTAAAATATTTGAAGCGCGGGTGAAATTTGAAATTAATAAAGGCACAACTAATGTTGTGCCTTTACAGTATTTATACTTGTAACTTTATCAAAAACTGGCAGATGGCAGCTTGCCTTGTAATTGCTGAAATTTAGCTTGAGTGCAATTACCGCAGTTGCATCCAAGTTGCTCAATGATTGGATTAGATGCTTGAGCTAATGGTGTTGTAAATTCAGTAATATGCTGCGTAGATGCTACTGTAATAATCTGTGTAGCAGGTGTAGATTTCAGAATAGATGCGATCGCCGGGTTGGCTACCATTAGTATAGATGCGAGAAATACAGGACAAGCAAGCAAAATCAGTTTGGCTATATTCATAATTGACACATAGATACTATTGTTGATACAGCATAGCCAATTTATGGGCTACCTTCAACCTTGATTACTGAGTATTACTCAACTTCGCCCGAATCCTTGACCGCGCGAAACCCTTGACCAAAGCAGTAATTCGCCATTTTCACCACCTGCTGCAAGCAGTTTGCCTTGAGGATGCCAAGCCAGACTGGAAAATCCAGCTGCAACACCCGTGATCACTTGGGATACTTGCTTGGCTTTGTTCCACAAACACAACCAACCATCAGTAGCAGCAGAAGCAAGAAGGAAGCTTTTGGGGGCAAAAGCGATCGCAGATATGACACCCACGTGATTAGTTAAGACTCGTGCCTCCCACCCCAAGGAATCATCTTCGAGCTTTTCCCAGACTACAATACCTTCAACACTAGATGATGCCAGTATTGGCGCCCCCAGTTTAGTGGTAGCTTCTGACCATGCTAGTTGGCGAATTTTACCAGGGAAGCCACGCATCACCCAAGGGTCGGGGTTGTTCCATTCCAAGACAGTGACGCTACGATCCATATTGCCAGAAGCCAGAAATTTGCCATCAGGCGACCAAGCCATAGCTACACTGACAGTGGGCATATCCAAGATGTATGGTTCTTCATCCCAGTTTGGACTGTGCCAAATCTTGATTCCCTGATAACCGCTAATCGCTAGGTATTGCCCATCAATACGCCAATCAATGCCCAGCACTGACGAGTTTTCAAAATTCAGCGTCACAACAACCTTGCGGGTATCTGCATCCCACACTTGCACGTAACGCCCCAAACTAAAAGCTAGTTGATTACCAACGTGACTCCAAGCTAGCTTGTCAACCCACGCTGGGGCATTTTTCAAAGTGGCGATTAATTCAGTGTTCTGCCAAATTTTGACCTGTCCATCTTGTCCCCCAATAGCTAAAAATTTTCCGTCTGGGGAAAAAGCAACACAATCAACTGATTGACCGTCGCCAGTCTGCAAAGTTGTTAAATCGCCATCTTTCCACAATATCACTTCCCCAGCTGCGGAAGTTGCTGCTAAAGTTTTACCTTGTGGCGACCAGGCGATCGCAGTTACATAATCTGAGAGTGTCCCCGAATAGTGTTCTTCAAATTCCTTAGATTTGCTGGTTGTGGAGTTCATATTTATTGGGGATTGGGGACTGGGGACTGGGGAATGGGGACTGGGGAATGGGAAAATTTTTTCTATTCCCTATTCTCTGTTCTCTGCTCCCTATTTATGCTAGACAGGCAAGGAAATCTTGTTTGAGTTGGGCTGCATCAAGATTGCGACCGATGAAGACTAGTTCGTTTTTTGGGGTTTCGCTTGGTTTCCAGGGGCGATCGGGTCTGCCATCGAATATCATGTGTACCCCTTGGAACACAAATCGATTATCTTCCCCAGCAATATTTAAAATACCTTTCATCCGAAAGATATCTGGGCCTTGGGTACGCAATAACTCAGAAATCCAGGCGTTTAATTTTTCCCCGTCCAGTGCGCCTGCTTCTACTAAAGCTACAGAAAAGACGCTTTCATCATGTACGTGGGCATCTTCGCCTAAGAAATTCGGATCAATTTCCAATACGCGGTCTAAATCAAAGGCTTTCACACCCAACAAAGCATCCATTTCTAGTTCAGAGTTGCGGGTACGGTAAATTTTAGCGATCGCATTCATCGCCCGAATCCGTTTTTCTAATTCATCTAACTCTTCTGGCGCTACTAAATCAGTTTTATTAAGTAAAATTACATCGGCAAAGGCAATCTGTTCTTGTGCTTCGTCTGCATCCCAGTGCTGCCAGATGTGCTTGGCATCCACAACTGTCACCACAGCATCCAGAGACAGTTGGCTTTGCATATCTTCATCCACAAAGAATGTCTGAATCACTGGTGCAGGGTCAGCTATTCCAGTTGTTTCTATTACTAAATGGTCAAATTTATCACGTCGCTTCATCAAATTGTTAATGATGCGAATTAAGTCGCCCCTCACTGTACAACAGATGCAGCCATTATTCATCTCAAATATTTCTTCATCTGCATCGATAACCAATTGATTATCAATGCCCACTTCCCCAAATTCATTCACAATCACAGCAACTTTTTTGCCGTGTTCGTAGGTGAGGATGTGATTGAGTAGAGTCGTTTTACCTGCTCCCAAATAGCCAGTCAGAACAGTAACGGGAACTGAATGTGTGATTACGTCAGCCACCATACTCTAAATGCCTTTTGTCTCACCTTATGGATAATCATTATCACCCATGATAAGACTTTTTATATTTTTGTGCGAACTTGGCATTGATTCGGGTTTCAGAAAAATAACCGCATAGCCGAAGTTACAAACACTCTTGTATATCTCGGCAAAGTTCTTGCGGTAATTGTTTTACTATACGTTGAAAGGGAGCAAGATCGTTTAAGCCTTGCACCAGAATCAGAGAGCCTTGAATTGCAATGACGGCATCTTCTCCTCGCTGCTTTGCTTGCGATTTGTCTAATCCTGCCTCAATCAGCACGGTTGCAATCTCATCAATCCATGTGCGTAATAAAGTTTGTACTTTGGCATGAAAAATGTCTCGTGCCGAACCCATAAGCAATATGGCGAACAGGCACGGTTGTTGCCCACCTTCATATAGCTCACTGAGCTGAGCGCACATTTTCTGTAATCGAGTCATTGCATCACCTTCACCACGAAGCGCCTGTAGGATGTGTTGCTCCAAGTAACTTTCGAGAAAATTTAATACGGCATTCACCATGTCGTCTTTACCACCGGGAAAGTGGTGATAAAGGCTCGCTTTTCCTAGACCTGTCTGTTGAGAAATCTTAGATAAGGTAGCTCCATCGTAACCATATTGTCGAAACAGATTTAGCAGGCATGGAATGTACGTGTCTTTTGCCATTTGCACAAATTGAAACTTTATCTCTTGACATTATACCGAACAATCGGTACAGTATCTCTATACCGAACGAACGGTACAAAAATCTATCAATTTGAAGTAAGGAATCTTTGTAAACTGCGGCAAACAAAACAATGCTGTTTGTTAAACAAATCGACTTGTCACGATGAAGGATGCTTACATTCTTCTTTGGACTAAAACGTGACTTATTATCAACAAACTGTTCATATTTACACATGATTGAGGACTAACTCTATGATTAAGCTCTACGGTTACGAATTATCTGGTAACAGTTATAAAGCCCTTCTGTTGCTATCACTTTTAAATCTTGAATGTGAGTGGATTAAAGTTGATTTGATGAAGGGAGAACATAAATCATCTGAGTTTTTATCGCTCAATTCCTTTGGTCAAGTTCCTGTACTAGTGGATGGCAACATAACTATTGCAGACGCTCAAGCGATTTTGGTTTATTTGGCTCGTTGCTATGGCGGCGAGCAATGGCTTCCTTTAGATGCGGTGTCCCTTAGCCAGATTGTGCGCTGGTTATCTACCGCCGCAGGCGAAGTCCGTCAGGGCCCTGAATCTGCTCGCCTATACTACTTGTTCAACGCCACGAGCATTAATATCGACCGAGCTAACCAGAAAGCAGAATTCATTTTTACACAACTCGATCAACATTTGCGATCGCGCAAATGGTTAGAGTTCGAGCGACCAACCATCGCAGACGTAGCAGTTTTCCCCTACGTCGCTTTAGCACCTGATGGCAAGATTGCCCTTGACCCCTATCCTCACATCCAAAACTGGATAGCTCGAATCAAACAATTACCAGGTTACATCCCTATGGTAAAGCTCTAGAAAATGCTCCCTTGACTAGACTCATATTGCTATCTCATGAGATGAAGTTATGCCACGTAAATTTACACAACTCGCCTTTACTCCTGCCGTCAAAGCAGCTCAAGAACAACGTGGTTCCCGACAAACCTACGCCCGATTTGAACAAAATGGCCCCGATAACGATACTATCACGCCACAAATCGAGGAATTTATTGCTCAAATGGATGGTTTCTACTTGGGAACTGTCAGTTCTAATGGTTATCCTTATATTCAGTTTCGCGGTGGACAACCTGGTTTTTTAAAAGCATTAGATGACAAGACCCTGGGATTTGCTGACTTTAAAGGAAATGTCCAGTACGTATCTGTTGGCAATCTTTCAGAGAACGACAAAGCCTTCTTATTTTTAATGGATTATCGCGATCGCAAGCGGTTGAAAATTTGGGGACGAGCTAGGTATGTAGAGGACGATGTCCAACTAACAGAACGCCTAAAGGTTCCCAACTATGAAGGGGAGATTGAACGAGTGATTCTGTTTCAAGTTGAAGCCTGGAATTGGAATTGTCCGCAACACATCCCCATCCGCTATTCCGAACAAGAAGTAGCGGTATTACAAGCCAGAATTACTGAACTAGAACAACTTATCGCTGCTCAATAATACTAAGAATTCACACAAGAGATTATCTCATGTCAACTTATCGCATTGCCGGGTTTTGCTTGGGCATTTACGTTTTCAAAGATGCTGAAGTCATTGATTTTGCTGCTCCCTATGGAGTATTTTTCATTGCTCGTCCTTGCAAATAACTCTTACGGTATAGTTGTAGAGTTTTATGCTCAAAAGTGTTGCCAGTGATCTGAATTTTGGTGTCAGGATTTAATTTTATGAGGGTAATAAAAAATCTTGAACTGCTTCTAGAACCTCTGCTGGGTATTCTTCATGCAGTCCCAGGGAACCAGGAACTACGACGCTTTTCACTCCTGGTAAGGCTGCTACAGCGTCCATTTCTGCTCGTGATTTGGGAGGGCTGGATTCTCCAATTACTACCATGAGCGGTACGGATAAAGAACGCACAAGTGCCAGAAAATCAGATTGCTCGCGTACAGCATCTAGATTACCAGTCACAAAGGCAGCAGAAGCAAATCGCGCTCCTGGTTTTTGAGTTATTTGCCACTTCTTTTCGATGAAGTTGGGTGTAAGTTTAGCCGCGTCGGTAAAGACGTGGCGGCGGTACATAAAACTTAAAAAAGATGGAGTGGTATTGAGTTTGTAGAGAGTTTGACCGAGAATAGGCGATCGCACTAATTCTTTTACCATGCCAGCTGTCTGCTGATTTGCTCCCATTGTTGGCAAAGGGCCCCGCCAAGTGGGAGCTACCAACGCAATCCGTGAGAAAACACCAGGCTCTCTCTGGGCTAGTTGCAACACGTAACCAGCAGCATGACCAGCGGCAAGTACTGTAATACTGGTATGAAACACAGATTTGACAAAATCTGCTAAAAATTCGTGATATAAAGCTGGGCTATAGTCTAAACTAGGTCGAGAAGATTCCCCAAAACCCGGCCAATCAACCGCTGTAACTTGAAAATGGGGAGCTAGTAACCTTGCAAGTTCACCCATTTCTAAACGTGTGGAAACAGTGCTGAAAGCTGGGAGTAGCAATAGTGGGGAACCTTTACCGAGAGTTTCATAAACAACGCGCAATTGCTGATTGTTCCAGTTCCAGAGATATTCTTGAACTACTCCACCAAAGCCAACAGCATCAGAAGTTGATAATAAGTTGGTAGACATCAGATTAAATTTTGTTATTTGTTATTTTTCATTTGTAATCTGTCATTTGTTATTTTATTAATGACCAATGACAGTATTAACTAAATAAGTTTAGTTTGGCAGATCTAACTTACATTCCAACGCCTTTTTTTGCATGGTTTTAAAAATGTTGTAAAATCCATTGGCGCGGGAAGGTGTTAGGCTGACATTTAAACCCGTTGCTTGGATAAAATCTGGAGTTAGTTGCACAATTTCAGTTGGCGTTAATCCATTTAATCCTTCAACCAACAACCCTACTAATCCTTTCGTTAGCTGGGAATCAGAATCGCCCTGAAACGCAACCTTACCATCATCCAAAGATGCTGTGACATAAACTTGAGAAACGCAACCAGGAACTTTATTCTCAGGTAGTTTATCTGCTTCTGGGAACTCATTGAGCTTCTGAGCATACCAGATTAGCTGTTCGTAGCGTCGCTTGGGTTCGGAAGCGCGTTGAAAGCGCTGGACAATTTTAGCGAGTGCAGGTGGCAAAGAATCTAGAGTTGAGGACATAACAGAAGCTACAATTAATCGGTATCACTTTGAGTGTAAATTATCTTGCAACGATCGCGCTTACACTTCACTTTGACATATAAGCTAAACATAACAGTTCTTATTGGCTACAAATTGTCAAATTTAAATAATTAATCCGATCACATTAATATTAGTCATGTTTTTTAACCAGTATAATTACCAAAACTTAGTTCTTTTATTGGCAGCCCTTTGCTTGAATTACATAAAAGTTCTAGTAATAGAATATCAGCATAGACTTGACGCAGTTACATAAGCGTCTGAGTGCTCTAAACTTCTCTGATAATTAGGTGATTCTTGTTATCTGTAAAAAATGTACTATGGCATTTCTATGATGATTGTTTAGAGTTTTTATTGATGAGGCTGTTTACCCACCACTGTCTATTTTAACTTGTCCGAGTCTCCAACTCGCTTGATGAAGGGTTTGCACCCATCTTTTTTCAGTATGGACTATGTGAACTGTGGGCGATCGCTCTTGCAAGACTTAATCAATCGCCGGCGGCGAAAAAGCCACAGCAGGAGGCTGATTGTATTAAGTAGTTAGAATAACTGTTAAATATTAATGCAATATTAGGAGTTTTCTGGAATTAACCTCTGAAATATTCAGATTATATTTTCAATCATTAATAATTTTCAGGAGCAAATCAGGTGTTAACTTCGACCTTACTAGCTGCTGCAACCACACCCCTATCATGGAGTCCTACAGTTGGGATCATCATGATTCTAGCGAATCTTGCTGCTATTGCCTTTGGCAAATCCACAATCAAGTATCCCAATGCAGAACCAGCCCTACCCTTACCCAATCCACTTGGTGGGTTTGGTGTTCCTGCACTATTAGCAACTACCGCCTTTGGTCATATCTTAGGAACGGGCATTATCTTAGGGCTACATAATCTAGGGAGAATCTAGTTGTTACCAACGTCAGCCTTTATTTGATGATTCTTTTGTCTCCAACTATGAGTCAGAAATTAACTTTCTGGCTCTTTTTTTGTTGAATACTGAGTTTTAAATGGTATTAAATAGGTAAGTATTGTTAAATATAAAATAAAATCCTAGTTCGTAGTGAGCGATTCATCGCTCAAAACAAGGATTATATGGACTAAAGTCCTTACTACAAACTTTAATTTATTTACGCCTAGCTACTTAACACTTGACTGGAAACCGCATTTACCCTTCTTCAGAAGGATTGTCCGCTTATTTACAGAATGTTACTGTACGTAAATAGCCTGAATAGTACTGTGTGAAATGAACGAGACTTGATAACAGCGAGTCGAACAGCACAGTTAAACTAAAAGCCGTCAACCAAGAACTGGAGGCGTTTTACTTTAAGATATCTTATGACTTGCGACGACATTAGACTTCTTGCAAAAGTCCGAAAATTATTAGTGTCATTCTGACCAGAAGTAGTGGAGGGAGGAATCTCCGAGATGTTTCGCTCCGCTCAACATGACAATTTAAACATTTATGCAAGAGGTCTATTAAGATGAAAGACCGCGAGCGGCCGTTCCAAGTTTTCCAACGCCTGCATCCCTAAGGGGAGTTTGTCAGAACAGGGGTAGAATTTGCCAATATCCGGTGCATTGTTCATTGGCATGGCTATTACACTTAGGCTAAAGGCGAAATTGATCACGGCGCAACGTTCTACTTTTCGCTATCGAAACAGCAGGCATCATAATGGTAACACTCCAGTTTCTCTTGCTCGAAGATAACCCACTGGATGCAGAAGTCCTTCAAGTTACACTATCAGATGGCGGCATCGACTACAAACTCATGTGGGTAAAAACTCGCACTGAGTTTGTGACGGCGCTAGAAATTCAGCAATTTGATCTGATTTTGGCAGATTATACGCTGCCTGATTGTGATGGCATCTCGGTACTGGAAATTGCCCACAAGCTTTGTCCCGATGTGCCATTTATTTTTGTCTCCGGTAGTTTGGGTGAGGAACTAGCGATCGAAACGCTCAAAAGTGGAGCCACAGACTATGTGCTGAAGCAACGGCTAGGGCGGTTAGTGCCATCGGTGCAGCGGGCATTGCGAGAAACTCAAGAGCGCCGGGAACGGCAACGAACAGAGCAGGAGCTACAGCAAACACACCAAACCCTGAAAACGTTAATTGACTCGTCTCCCTTAGCGATCGCACTCATTGAACCGGATGGCACAGTCCGGCTCTGGAATCCGGCGGCGGTGCGGCTGTTCGGCTGGAGTGAAGCAGAAGTGCTAGGAAAACCCATCCCCGTGCAGAAATTGAACTGTTGCAATCTACCTGCGATCAGATCGCGATCGCCCTGGAACGAGCAAACCTGACGGCTTCACTCCAGCAGCAAGCAAAGCAGTTAAGACAGGCAAATCGCATCAAGGATGAGTTTTTAGCGGTACTTTCACATGAGTTGCGATCGCCTCTGAACCCGATTCTGGGTTGGTCAAAGCTTCTCCAAAGCGGCAAGCTAGACAAAACTAAGACCGCTCAAGGGCTTGCCACTATTGAACGGAACGCTAAATTACAATGCGAACTGATTGAGGATTTGCTCAATGTTTCCCGCATTCTACAAGGTAAACTCAGCCTGAATGTAAGTCCAGTCAATCCAGCCGCGATGATTAGAGCCGCGATCGAAACGGTGCATCTGGCAGCAGAAGCCAAGTCCATTACAATAGAAACAACTCTTGACCCGGTTGGACAGGTTTCCGGCGATGCAACTCGTTTACAGCAAGTGGTCTGGAATCTGCTTTCCAACGCGGTCAAATTTACTGCCGCTGGTGGACGGGTGGCGGTACGCTTAGAGCAGGTGGGCAACCAGGCTCAGATTACCGTTAGCGACACCGGCAAGGGTATTCATCCTGACTTTCTGCCCGATGTGTTTGACTATTTCCGGCAGCAGGATGGCACTACGACGCGCAAATTTGGGGGATTGGGATTAGGTCTGGCGATCGTCCGTCATTTGGTTGAACTGCACGGTGGCATAGTTCAGGCAGACAGTCCTGGCGAAGGGTTAGGAGCTACCTTTACCGTAAAACTGCCGTTGATTCCCGTCCCCACCGCCATCAACCTCGATCATTCCGCTTCTGAGCCATCGCTTGATTTGAATAAAATTCAAGTTTTAGTCATCGATGACGAAATAGATTCCCGCGAGTTTGTGGCGTTTGTGCTAGAGCAGGCGGGAGCGAGGGTAATAACTGCCACGACCGCAGACGAAGGATTTGCAACATTAATGCAATATCAGCCCGATGTATTGCTTAGTGATATTGGAATGCCCAATATGGATGGCTATATGCTAGTGCAACAAATTAGAGCATTACCGCCAGAGCAGGGTGGGCAAATTCCTGCGATCGCCCTGACTGCCTACGCCGGAGATTTTAATCAGCAGCAAGCATTGGCAGCCGGATTTCAGCAGCATGTAGCAAAGCCAATTGAACCAGAAGCACTAATCCAAATCATTGCAACGTTGATGGGAAGAATTGACCAAATAATTACTAATTCATAATTCATAATTCATAATTAAATGGGTTCAGAGCAAGCACAACAGTTTTTAATTTAGTGGTCTTCAATTAGCGAAAAGTTCTGTAGGCGGGTTTCCCGCCGTAGGAAACTTTTCAAGACAGTGGTGGGTTCAGAGCTAACACGCTTTTGTAATTATGAATTATTAAGTATCAATTATGAATTAAATTGACAATTAAGGAGGAACCTGGTATTTTTTCTAGACTTTTACCAGAAATGCCAATATAGATTTAGATGTTTCAGGAGGTCTTATGTCTTTGAGTGTCAAAGACCTGGAGAAAATACAGGCAGCTTATCCTGACTATCGCATGGAATTAGTTAACGGGGATATAGTTGTCATGAGTCCATCAGGTTATGAATCCGAAGAAGTCGGAACCGAGTTTGCAGCTTTGTTGAGAAATTGGGTTAGACCGCGCAAGCTGGGACGTGTGGCTGGTTCCAGTGCTGGCTTCAGACTGCCTAATACAGATTTACGCGCTCCTGATGTATCATTTGTTCGGGCAGATAGGCTGAAACGTTCCACGGAAGACTATGCAGAATTGGTTCCTGACTTAGTAGTAGAGGTTAAGTCTAAGACTGATTCCTTAGATAAACTCCGCCAGAAGATTCAGGAGTTTATTAGTTTAGGTACTCAAATCGGAATTTTGATAGACCCCAGAACTAGAACTATGGAAGTCTACCGTTCTAGTGAAAAAGTGGTATTACAAGATGGCGATGTGTTGACTCTGCCAGACTTGCTCCCAGGCTGGGAAGTAGTGATTTCTGATGTGTGGTCGCCAATATTTGAATAATTTACTATTAAGCATTAAAAGCTCAATTAGTCAAGCAAACTATGTTAGCCATTACACCCCATTACGAAATAACCTGGGAAAAGCTACCAGATGACTTTGTATTAGATGATGAGCCAGTGGATAACATTAATCAGCCATCATTGGCTGCTGCATTAACTGAAAGCTTAGAAATTGCTGGCAAGCTAGCAGCAAATGCGTTGATTACCACTAACTATGGTATATGTGCGACATTAAATCGAAAGTTTATTATCAAAGCTCCAGATTGGGCTTATATACCAGTAATTACAGTTACTAGAGAAGAAGTGATACGCAGTTATACCCCTCAACTACAAGGTGAGATTCCTGCTATCGTGATGGAATTTCTTTCTGATACAGAAGGGAGCGAGTATTCCAGCAAACCTACCTATCCCCCTGGGAAGTGGTTTTTTTATGAACAAGTTCTCCAGGTTCCCAATTATGTAATTTTCGAGCCAAAAACCGGAGATTTAGAGGTTTATCAGTTGGATGGTTCTGGGCAATATCAACTCAGGAGTTGTGATAATAATCATCATTATTGGATTGCTGAAATAGGGTTATTCTTGGGAGTGTGGCAAGGAACCAGGGAAAATAGAACAGGTTACTGGCTTAGGTGGTGGGATGAAAATGCCAAACTCTTGCTTTGGGGAGTGGAAAAAACTGCACAATTAGCTGCACAACTAAGAGCAGCCGGAATTGAACCAGAAATTTGAGGAGCTAGCCACTAGATCACCAAAGTCTCTACAATTCCTTTGTTGACTCAAAAAGTATTTCTCGACCTATGACGAATCAAGCTCCTATCCCAGTTATTGTCAACGGTGCTGCTGGCAAGATGGGCCGTGAGGTAGTTAAAGCGGTGGCGCAAGCACCTGACTTGAATCTAGTGGGTGCAATTGACCACAGTGTAGAACATCAAGATAAAGACGCTGGAGAGTTGGCGGGTTTAAGTGAACCGCTGGAAGTGCCGATTACCAATCAATTAGAACCGATGTTAGGGTATGTGGCTGGTGATAGACAATCTCCGCCAGGGGTGATTGTAGACTTTACCCATCCTGATTCAGTTTATGACAATATTCGCAGTGCGATCGCCTACGGCATTCGTCCAGTTGTTGGCACTACGGGGTTAAGTCCCGAACAAATTCAAGACTTGGCAGACTTTGCCGATAAAGCTAGTACCGGATGCCTGATTATTCCTAACTTCTCTATTGGTATGGTATTGTTGCAACAAGCAGCAGTTGCAGCTTCCCAATATTTTGACCACGTGGAAATTATCGAACTGCATCATAATCAAAAAGCTGATGCTCCTAGTGGTACGGCGATTCAAACAGCGCAGTTATTAGGAGAATTTGGTAAAACTTTTAACCAGCCTCTTGTGGAAGAAACGGAGAAATTACCAGGAGCCAGGGGTAGTCAGGCAGATGAAGGTATTCGGATTCATAGCGTGCGCTTGCCAGGGTTAATTGCTCATCAAGAGGTAATTTTTGGCGCAGCAGGTCAGATTTATACTTTACGACATGATACGAGCGATCGCGCCTGCTATATGCCAGGAGTACTATTGGCAATTCGCAAAGTCTTGGCGCTAAAGTCGTTAGTATATGGATTAGAAAAGATACTCTAAACCTTAGCACTCATGCTTGTTCCACTGACTCGCCAGAAATTTGAACAACTCGTCCCCCTGATTGCTACTGGTCTACAGTACAAGTACTACTGGGGGAAGTTTTCAAATTTTTTGCAACGGCTATTAATTTCTGTAGTTGCTGTAGTTGTGATTCTGCTTGTCAAAGCCTTGTTCAGGCTTGAGTTTGGTGCCATCGTATTTGTGCTGGGAGTAGTTAGCGCTTTTTTTTGGTTATGGTATCCAGTGGTTCAGGCAAGTATGCGGAATTCACAATGCCGCCGTTACAAGTACAGCGGCTTTTTCCGTGGTCGAGTCCTAGATTGGTGGATTACAGACCAGTTGATTGGTAAGCAAGAAACCGTCAACAGCAAAGGTGAATTGGTGATTGTCGAAAACCGAGAAAAACAGATTAACTTAGAGATAGGTGATGAAACAGGATTTAGCATTGAGTTTGTAGCACCACTACGTCCTGCTCACAAAGCTATCGCTCGCGGTCAAGTTGCAGAAATGATATTAATGTCAAATCGCGCAGATTTGAGCAGTATTGAAGAATTCAGCGATATATACTTTCCCAATCGCAACCTCTGGGTCAGCGATTATCCTTATCTGCGAAGAGATTTCTTTAATGAAGTCGGTCGCCGCCTGCGTGAAGACCAGCAGGAAAAACCGCGTCGGCGTCGCCGCTCAGAGGGGCAGAGGCGCAGCACCTCTGCTCCGCTCAGTGACCGGGGGGCAGAAGAGCAGGGGGATGAAGAAGATTACAGATATTAATTCTCTTGTGCTCCCCTACTCCTTTTTTCAATTTCCTCCATGTCCATCTTGTCCATAGGCTTGCCAAGCCAAGTCTACCAATCCATCAAGGATTGCAGC
Source organism: Komarekiella atlantica HA4396-MV6 (assembly GCA_019359395.1). GTDB lineage: Bacteria > Cyanobacteriota > Cyanobacteriia > Cyanobacteriales > Nostocaceae > Komarekiella > Komarekiella atlantica. Next base: position 160,605 of record JAHHHK010000006.1, on the reverse strand, counting down.
TGCTACAACTGCATTACCTTTGCGACTATCTATTGTAATGTGAGGTACTAAAGAGTCTTGTAAACACGCTTTGGCAGCATCCACATTCACAAATCCCACTGGAGTCGCAATTATCAAAGCGGGTCTAATTTCCTCAGCCTCAATCAAATCAACCAATGTTGTCAGTGCTGTCTGTGCTTGACCAACCACAAAAATGCCCTCTGGATAACGCTTAGCGAGAGTTTCTATTCCCCACGCTGTCCGAGTTTTTTCTTTTTGTGGGCGCGTCAAAGCTTCCATGCTGCAATACACCGGATTGGCAAAGGTATTTTGGATATCGTACGCAATACCTACTTGCACCATCGGCACATCTACCACAATCGTGGTACGCGCCGCTAATGCTGCTGCACCAGCTTGCAAGGCACGCTCAGAAAAGCGAATCAAAGACTTATACTCAAAGTCGGCTGTGGCATATACCACCCGCCGGACAATCTCATACTCTGCGGGTGAAAAGACATGATCACCAATTTCACTATCAATGATTGCTAAACTTTGAGCATCAGTTACGTGCCATTCCATTGTTATTAAGCTTCTCAGATATCAGCTTTCAGCTTATCAGCTTAAGTAGAGTGAGAAGTGAAGAGTTAATTAAAAACTCATTACTCCTCACTTAAAACTCAGGACTCAGTACTAGAAGAAGGTCGACTGAAAATAGGAGATAGGTACGCAACCAAAACGCCAATCAGAAAACCGGCAATATTGCGAACTAGAGGTAGCCATTCACTCGTGCGCGTCACCACTGGCCCAATTCCGAAGGCAATAAATAATATTCCCCATAAAGGAGAGAAAATTAAAGCCCATTGCCAAGCAAAAACTTGTCCTTCGCGGTGAGGTTGAGCTGCAAATCCACAAATTATCCCACCAATAATTGAGGTAATCAGGGTGAGAATCCACTGCTCCCGTGGTAATCCAGGAACAACATTGCACCCACCCTTTAGCAAGCAGCCTTTAACCGATTCTAGAGCTTGCAAAATGGCTTGGTCTTCGCCTTGTTCGCGTACAAAGTACAAATTACCAAAGCGGGTTTGCAGTTCTATCCAGAAAGTCCGAGGTAAAAGTTTATAAACAGCATCACCAACACTAAAGCTAAGGATGTTACCGCCACGAGAATCGGCAACTAACAAAATACTTTTGTCATCTAAACCCCAATATTTGATGACTGCCCGACCTGGAGTACGGTCATACTGAGTCAATACTCGTAATTTCCAGCCAGTATCAGCTTCAAATTGCTCTAAATCTGTGACAAGCTTTTCTTCTTGCAACTCAGGAAGAGTTTTAGCTAAGTCTACAACTGGGGTAAAAGTGTCAGGTAGTAATTCAGGATTGTCATACGCAAGAGCTGGGGGAGAATGCATGACCCAAATTGACCCAGCTAGGAAAAATACCGCAATAGATACCAGGATTCGTCGCCAAAAACAAGACTGCATGGACGTTTTTATACAAATATCAACAGTAGAAGTGAACAAGTTGTTTTAAAAGAGTACTGGAAAAGTGATACTTCTTTACACTTGTTTACTTTACTCTAATCTAAGGGATCAAAGCAAAAGACTGGGGATTGGGGAGCCACTGCGTCGGAAAGCAAGTGGCGTGATTGGGCAAGGTGGGGCCCCCTGGAGACAAGGAACAATGGGGATTGGGGACTAGGAATTGGGGACAGAGAGAGCTACGGTAGGAACCCCTAACGCGGGACGGGGAAGCGAAAGAATAATTCTCTTTCCCCAGTCCCCAGTCCCCAGTCCCTTTGATGCTTTCTAATCTTGGTTATACCAATCGTCGGAGGCTGTGGGCTTGGAAAGTAAATCTTCATCCTCAAAACTAGTTTCCCAGCTAGCAGCGTCGTTGTAACCGTCCTCAGTGCGGTATATTTCTGCTTTTGTCCGGCGATTTTCTTGTCTGAGTGCTTCTCGTTCTCGCAACGTTAGCGGTGTCTCATTAATTGGCAGACGTTCTACTGTTCGCCTCGCAGGTTTTTGGCGCGTAAAATTTTTCCAAGCGGCTTTGACGCCAACAAAGACGCTACGTGTGCCTACTTGTAGATTTTGAGCTTGTTTTTTTGCACTATCAAGGCTTTGATCAACTTGTTTAACGACTTGACCGGCGCTTTTGACACCTTCACTGACATCATCGGTCAAGTCAGTGATTTCTAAGCCAGTCATGCGGATAGCATCTAGAGTAGGTGGTAATTCTCGTGAGAGGGTATCAAATAGTTTTTCTGCACTGCGAGCAGCGCGTGCTAGCTCCTGCAAAGCTGGTATCGCCGCTACCAAAACCGCAGTCAAACTGGTAGCGACTAAGAGGATAGACAGTCCCAACCAAAACAAGGGATCAATCACAGTTATGCCATCTATGAGCGTTCTAATTGCTGGGGAACCGGATCTGAGTCTTGTGCAGCTGTTTGCCGTTTTAAGACTTGGCTTTCTCGCTGACTGGCATCTACACCAGCTGCGATCGCTTCCTTTAATCTATCTAAAGTATCATCCCAGTTTCGCAGTGCGCTAGCAGAAAGACGATCTGCTTGGATTTGTACACTTGTTGATAAATCTTCTGCCAATTCTGGGATAGCATTGGCAGATTTTTTCAATAATTTACGTGTTTCACGCCCTGTGCGTGGAGCTGCTAGTAACCCGGTTAAAGCACCGATGGTAGCTCCCAACATCAACCCGCCAATAAATACTCCAGAACGGTTATTAGACATCTTATTGTTTCTCTCCTTACACTCATTTTAGGTGGGTTTTCTCTCCTTGCAAGACCCAAAGGATTTTATCTATTTAATCTATCGTGACAATATATCAGCTATAAATGTTGCTTTTATTTATTAAACTCTTTTTGCGACTGTCTTTTTTCCAGATGTGAACTTTACTCTTGGAAAATTTCGTCGCCAGGCTTGGCGTCCCAGAAATAGCAAGCTGACAATTTGTCGCACTTGTTGAATTTGCACCCGTAGCCCTTGGTTTCCCTGGCGCAAGTTATGAATATTCTGCTGACTCAGAGAAATATTTTCGGGTGCTTTATACAGTGCGGCATGGCTACAGCGTTCATAGTCAATTAATCTATCTGCTATATATGCTAACTGCTGCTTAAGTTGCCAGATTCGCCAAGCTGCATAGAGTAGCATCAGCGAAATTAGAGTGTTAATTACGACAACCACTATTACCATTGTTTCCCTTCACCAACTTCAGCTTTGAGGTATTGTGTAGTGCGCTTGACTTGACTCTAAATTTAATCATAACGGCATAGTCTCAGCATCAATCAGCGTTGTCTGAGGTAAAAAATGCCTTCTCTGACCAGTAGCAACCCCCGTACAGCAAAAAAAGTTACGATACTTAGGTAAATGAACGCAGTAAAAACTCAAATTAATGTTAAACAATGTTCAGGTATTGATTGATTTGACTAATGCTGATATTGATTTAGAGCCAGAAGAATTAGAAGAATTAACCATTAATCTTGCACAAGAAATTAGTGAGTTGGTAGAGAATTCTGAACCAGTTAGAGAATCTGAAATTCCCAAGGGGAGTAAACCAGCTTTAGCGGGATTTATACCAGGAATGCTGAAAACTGTAGTAAATCCTAAGAAAGCTAAAGAACTCTTAGATTCGCTGGGGAATCGCTTCTATGGAAAAACAGTGAAGCTGGAGTATGAAGATAATGGCACAAAGTACAAGCTAGAGTATGGCAATAAAGAGCAGCTAGATGATGCTTTGAGTGCCATTGAAAGGCTTTCCAAGATAAAAGTTAGTGTAACAAAGGCTGATGGCTAAATTTGCCTTGCTAATTGGGGTAAGTGAATATGAATTAGGTCTAACCTCGTTACCCTCTGCCTCTAGGGATGTGGAAGCCCTCAAGCAGGTTTTGATACATCCTGAAATGGGTGAATTCGCAGCAGCAGATGTGGTAGTACTGACAAATCCACAGCGACAGGTGATGGAGAGAGCCATTTACACGCTGTTTGCCAATCGCCAGAAAAATGACTTGTTGCTGTTTTACTTTTCTGGTCATGGGGTTAAAGATGAAAGCCGCAACCTTTTTCTATCAAGCGGTGAAACTAGCCTAGAACATGGAAGATTAGTTACACCTACGGCAGTCGCCGCTAGATTCCTCCATGACAGCATGAATGGCAGTAAATCAGAGCGACAGGTAATTATTTTAGACTGTTGCTTTAGTGGAGCTTTTCCTGATGGATTGACTGTCAAAGATGATGGTTCTGTGGATGTCCAGGCACAGTTAGGTAGTAAAGGTCGAGCAATTCTTACATCTTCCACCTCCACTCAATATTCCTTTGAGCAAGAAGGGTCTGACCTTTCTATCTACACTCGTTATCTGGTAGAGGGAATTGAGAAAGGAACAGCAGACCAAGACGAAGATGGCTGGATTTCAGCGGATGAGTTGCATAATTATGCCAGTAGCAAGGTGCTGGAAGCTGCTCCTGCGATGACACCACAGTTTTATCCTGTTAAAGAAGGTTACAGGATTCGGCTGGCGAAAGCGCCTGTTGATGACCCTAAGCTCAAATACTGCAAAGTATTTGATCAGATTGTGCTTGAGGACGAAGGAGAAATTATCGATATCAACCGCATCTATCTAGATGAGTTGCGAAATCAGCTGAGATTATCGGTTGAGGAGGCTAATTTAATTGAGTTCGAGGCTCTTGAACCATATCGCCAGCGACAGCAAAAATTGCAACGTTATGAGCAAGCTTTATCTCAGGTAATAAAACGGCAATACCCCATCAGTGAAAAAGACCGCAATGCCTTAAAACGTTTACAAAACATCCTGAATTTTAGGGATGAAGATGTCGCATCAATAGAAGAAAAGATTATTGGTCAGAGAAAACCGACCGTATCTGTTAAACAATATCCTGGACTTATAAAACAAAATCAAGCCAAGCAGTTTGAATTTGACGTAGTAACTGTCAACGCCCAAGGTGAGGAAACTAACCGTTGGCGGGGTCAGGCGGAGTACTTCATTGCTGACTTGGGGAATGGTATTACCCTGGATATGGTTTCTATTCCTGGTGGTGAGTTTTTGATGGGTTCTCCAAAAAGTGAATTAAAGCGAAGTGACGACGAAGAACCAAAGCATAAAGTCACAATTCAACCTTTTTTCATGGGTAAGTTTCAAGTAACTCAGGCACAATGGCAGGCTGTTGCTGCTTTACCCACAATTAACTATGACTTGGAACCTAACCCTTCTTATTTCAAAAGAGTAAATCGCCCTGTAGAGCAGGTATCCTGGCTAGATGCAGTTGAATTTTGTGCGCGACTTTCCCAGAAATTTGAACGGGAGTATCGTCTACCCAGCGAAGCTGAGTGGGAATATGCTTGTCGGGCTGGAACCACCACGCCCTTCCACTTTGGCGAAACGATTACAACTGATTTAGCAAATTATAATGGAACTTATATTTATGGTTCTGGTTCAAAGGGGAAGTATCCGAAACAGACTACAGACGTGGGCAGTTTTGGGGTAGCAAACGCCTTTGGAATTTACGATATGCACGGCAATGTTTGGGAGTGGTGTCTTGACCACTGGCACGATAACTATCAGAGCGCACCTAATGATGGCAGGGCATGGTTAATTCATAATCATAACTATATGTGTCTGCTTCGCGGTGGTTCTTGGCTCATCTATCCTGATTACTGCCGTTCCGCTTATCGCCGCAGGAATCTTCCAGACTTCAACAACTATGACATCGGGTTTCGGGTTGTGTGTTCTCCTGCGAGGACTCCCTAGCCCTTTTCTCTTTTGCCTTTTTGCTCTTTACATTTCTTTATTTTTTCTCTTCTGTCCGCCGCAGAGCAATAAAGCTGAACAATCGTTCGACTCTAATATTGCATACAAATCTGCTGAATCTGCGATCGCCTCAAACAACAATTTATATTAGCAGCCTCGCTCATAATAAAATTAACACTATTGGCAAAACCCCTATGGAAGCTCTCAGCCTGAATATACCCCCCACCGTAGGTTTGACAGACGAGCAGTTTTATCAACTCTGCATAGCTAATGAAGAATGGCGACACATTCAATCTGTGAAGTTGCCAAGGATAATTAGGAATAAGCGATCGCTCCTCTATTTTTTCCAACAACACAAATGTTCAAAATTAGCAAATAAACTTTATCTAAAAACACTTTAGTTTATTTTTATAGTAAATGCCAGGAACCTGACTTTAACCGATTATACAAGGATTTTCAGCCCAAAAATGACATCAGCGATCGCTTGTTATCTCAGTTGAGAATTTTCATTGTAAATCTTGGTGTAACCGATTTTGAGGGGCATCGGGTACATATCAGTTTAACTAGGTGGCAACGGTCGGTCTGAGCGTTTGAGCAACAACTCAAAAGCCCGTTGATGCCGTTTCTCTGATATTTAATGATTACAATTCACTAGTTCATGTGTTCGCGTTGAAAGGGTAGGCATTACAATGCCCACCCTACTATTGACTGAGAATAGATTCCTTTTGACTAAGCTAAGACTTTGGTTTATAAGTCGAGGCAACATGCAGTTCTTTCAATTGCTTGACATCGACTCCCGAAGGTGCATCAGTTAATAAACACCGCGCTTGTTGCGTCTTGGGAAAAGCAATTACATCTCGAATAGATTCTTCTCCAGCAAGCAGCATCACCAAGCGATCTAAACCGTAAGCAATACCACCATGAGGCGGTGTACCATATTCAAATGCCTCTAAGAGAAAGCCAAATTTATTTTGTGCTTCTTCAGGAGACAAACCGATCGCTTCAAATACCTGCTGTTGAATTTCTCTTTGATAAATCCGCAGACTTCCACCGCCTACTTCCATGCCGTTGAATACTAAATCATAAGCTTGAGCGCGTGCAGTTTTCAAGTCACTCAAGTCATCAGGATGCGGTGCAGTAAACGGATGGTGCAGCGCTTCTAAACGTTTTTCGTCAGCATTCCATTCAAACATGGGAAAATCTGTAATCCAGAGCAGGTTGATTTTTTCTGGATCAATTAACCCAAACTCTCTAGCGATAACTTGCCGCAGTCTGTCTAAGGTTTTATTAACTGTAGCAGTATCACCAGCCCCAAATAACAAAAGATGCCCAGCTTTTGCACCTGTGCGGCGTAAAATTTCCTGTTTTTGTTCTGCTGACAGATTGTCTTTAATAGCGCCAATAGTATCGATTTCACCATCATCCCTTACCCGGATGTAAGCTAAACCTTTAGCACCCGCTTCGTTGGCTTCTTTGAATAAATCCCCGCCTGGTTTGATGCGGACGTTAGAAATTACATCATTACCGTTGGGAATTGGCAGAATTTTGACGACACCACCATTGCCAACGGCGTCCCGAAAGACTTTAAAACCGGAGTCTTTGAGCACATCCGAGACGTTGACTAACTCTAATCCATAACGAGTATCTGGTTTATCACTGCCGTAACGTTCCATCCCTTCAGCATAGGTTAAGCGAGGGAAAGGGCGGTGTAACTCAATGCCTTTAACTGTTTTGAAAATATGACAAACTAACTTTTCATTTAGTTCGATTATTTCTTCTTGGGACATGAAACTCATTTCCATGTCTAACTGAGTGAATTCCGGTTGTCTGTCGGCGCGTAAATCTTCATCGCGGAAGCAGCGGGCAATCTGATAATATCTATCTAAGCCAGATACCATCAGTAATTGTTTAAATAGCTGCGGTGATTGTGGTAAAGCAAACCACTCACCAGCGTTAACGCGACTGGGTAAAATATAGTCCCGCGCACCTTCGGGAGTGGAACGGGTGAGGATTGGGGTTTCGACTTCAATGAAACCTGCCAAATCTTCTAAGTAGCGGCGCATAGCCTTGACAATTTGATGACGTAGTTGGATGTTTTGCGCCATGCGATCGCGTCGCAAATCCAAATAACGATATTTTAGTCGCAAGTCTTCCCGCACCGTCTCGGTGTCAGCAGTGGAAACTTGAAAGGGTAACTGTTTACGGACACCGTTGAGCAGTACAATTTGATCGGCGTAAATTTCAACTTCGCCTGTAGGTATGCGGGTATTCAAAGATTCTTCAGGACGTTGCGTTACCCTACCAGTGATTTCAACAACGTATTCATTTCGCAGGGCGTTTGCGGAATCGTAGGAATCCGGGGTGCGTTGCGGATCGCTGACAATTTGGAGAATTCCAGAGCGATCGCGTAAATCTAAAAATATCACACCCCCATGATCGCGGCGACGGTCTACCCATCCGTACAAGGTAACAGTTTCTCCAATATGTTCTTTTCGGAGTTCGCCGCAATAGTGAGTTCGCATAAGTGTTAGGTCTGTTTTTCCGGGCTAGATTGGCAAGAAAATGTCAAAGCTTTCCCATTATCTAGCATCAATAGTAATTGTAGTAGTTCCGGTGAAATAAAAAATAGAAAACTATGGGACTGGGGACTGGGGACTGGGGATTGGGGACTGGGGACTAGGTAAGGGGGAAAAAGAGTTATTCTTTTGCTCCTCTGCTTTTGCCAGTCTCCAGTCGCTTTTACGATGATTGTTGAGAGCGGCTAGTCATATTAATGCGATCGCTTAGTTGACGTAGTGTTTGTGCTAAGGTGCGATCGCTTTCCCGGAGTTGGGTGATTTTATCACAACTATAGATTACCGTTGTATGATCTTTACCACCAAACTCTTCGCCAATTCTAGGCAAACTTAGAGCCGTGTGTTGCCGCATTAGATACATTCCTATTTGACGCGCCCAGCTAATTTCTCGACGTCGTGAGTTGCTTTTGAGGTCTTCAACTGAAACATCAAAAGTATCCGCCACAACTGTCAAAATTGCTTCTGGAGTAGCTGCTACTTTCTCACTAGATGGCTCTAAAACTGGTGCGATATTTCCCAAAGTCATGGGTAAACCCCAAATAGAAATATAGGCCAGTGCTCGGATTAAAGCTCCCTCTAATTCTCGAATATTAGAAGTATAGTTAGAAGCAATATACTCAATCACATCTTTGGGAAGACGAATATTTTCATATTCAGATTTTTTTTGTAAAATTGCCATTCTAGTTTCTAAATCTGGTGGTTGAATATCTGCGATTAACCCCATAGAAAAACGAGAGCTAAGACGTTCTTGTAAGCTAGGAATATGATTAGGAGGGCGGTCAGAAGCTATCACAACTTGTTTTCCGGCTTCATGTAAAGTATTAAAAGTATGAAAAAATTCTTCTTGCGTATATTCTTTACCTTCTAAAAACTGAATATCATCTACTAATAAAACATCAGCAGCCCGGTAATGCTCTCGAAAAGTTTGCATACTATCCTTACGGATTGCTGTAATTAAATCATTAGTAAACTGCTCAGTAGAAACATAAAATATTTTGCAATCAGGAGAAATTTCACAGCGATAATGACCAATAGCCTGCATTAAATGAGTTTTACCTAAGCCTACGCCACCGCATAAAAATAAGGGATTAAATTCCCTACCTGGAGATTCAGCAACAGCCAAAGAAGCAGCATGGGCCATACGGTTGTTAGCCCCTACTACAAATCGGGAAAATATATACTTAGAATTTAATTCTGTAGCTTTTTGTTTGTTTGTAGTAATACTCTGGGCAATATTGCTGGAAGCTGGGAATTCGGTAACATCTTGTGTACTAAGATGAGATTCATCTCCTTTGATAACAGTAATATAAATTTCCACAGGATGCCCTAGAATATCTTGCACCACATGGGCGATTGTATTGATGTAATATTTTTGTAACCAATTGCGAGCAAATGGGTTAGGAGTACGTATAACTAAACAATTATTTTCTAATCGCTCCGCACTAGCAGTTTTGATCCAAGTTTCAAAGGTGGGTCGGGATAATTCTAGCTGTAAACGCTCTAATACCTGACTCCACAGAATTTCTATGGGAATTTCCATCATGTACTACCTTTGCTGCTAATCGTCACAATAGAAGATATGAGCAAGCACCAATTTAGCATTGAGACACTCAAGACCTAAAACAAGCTTTCAAGTTGAAATTATTCTGGGATATACCCGGTAGGCAATATCCTACCACCCCCTGGCTAGCACGGAGAATTAAAAATACATGAAAAACATAGACCATTACTTAACATCTAAAAATATTGATACCAATAATTTGCCCCATGAATGGAGAGTCAACAGTGTTTTATTGATGCTGCTAAAAGGTTTAGCAGTGGTATTTTTGGGAAGCTGCTCTTTTCTACCTACCAAGTCATTGGAGACTCAACCAAACGATACTCAGCCTCAAAATACTACTGTCTCCAATCCGATAATTGCTCCGCCGCCAATTATCTCGTCTTCTGGAGATCCCAACTTTGTAGTCGCAGTAGTGCAAAGGGTTGGGCCTGCGGTAGTTCGGATTGATTCTGCCAGAACAGTCACTTCTCGTGTACCAGACGAATTTAACGATCCATTTTTCCGGCGATTTTTTGGAGAAAACGTACCATCACAGCCTAGACAACGGGTAGAACGGGGTAGTGGCTCTGGATGGATTATTAATTCTTCAGGTCAAATTTTGACCAATTCACATGTGGTAGATGGTGCTGATAGAGTCACCGTTACACTCAAAGATGGGCGGACTTTTGATGGCAAAGTACTGGGTGAAGACCCGGTAACTGATGTAGCTGTAATCAACATTGACGCTAATAATCTGCCAACTTTAGCCGTCGGTAATTCTGATGGACTGCAACCAGGGGAAGCAGTAATTGCTATTGGTAATCCTTTAGGTCTAAATAATACTGTTACTTCTGGGATTATTAGTGCTACAGGCCGCTCTGGTAGCGATATCGGTGCTAGCGACAAGCGGGTTGATTACATTCAAACCGATGCTGCAATTAACCCTGGTAACTCTGGTGGGCCACTACTAAATGCTCGTGGCCAGGCGATTGGGATGAACACAGCCATTATCCGAGGCGCTCAAGGCTTGGGATTTGCCATTCCCATCAACACGGTGCAAAGAATTGCTCAGGAATTAATCGCTAATGGCAAAGTCGAGCATCCTTATTTAGGCGTTCAGATGGTGACACTGACACCAGAAGTTAAAGAAAGAATCCAAACTAGAGTTGGCGATCGCCTTAATCTTAGAGCTGAGCAGGGCGTTTTAGTAGTTGCTGTTGTGCCGCGATCGCCCGCATCTGTCGCTGGACTACAATCTGGTGATGTAATTAAAAGCATTAATAATCAGCCTGTGACAAAAATCGAGGAAGTACAAAAGCTCGTAGAAAATAGCAAAATCGGAAGTACGTTGCAAATACAAGTGGAACGCGATGGACAAAGTTCACAAGTAGGAGTACGACCGGCTCCTTTGCCTGTACAACGTGAGGGCTGATGTTAAGAGTAGAGACGCGATTAATCGCGTCTGTACAAGGGTCAAGAGTAGAGACGCGATTAATCGCGTCTGTCAAAAATCATTAATTATTCTCTCCTCTGACCCTCTGCCCCTCGGTCACTGAGTTTCGACTACGCGGCAATTGAGCGAAGTCGAAACTCAACTGCCACGGAGCCGTAAAGCCTGCGGCATAGCTACGCTTAGGGTGCAGCCTCAAAGTAGAGAAGTGCAGCCCCCCCACTACCAAAAGGAGTTCTTATCATGGCTGAATTAGTTCCAATTATTCAATTAGGCAATCCCATACTGCGTCAAAAAGCTGTTGGGGTTGACAATATTCAAGATGAGCACATTCAAAAATTAATTGAAGATTTAATTGCCACCGTTGCTAAGGCTAACGGTGTGGGAATTGCTGCACCTCAAGTAGCAGAATCTTATCGTTTATTGATTGTCGCTTCTCGGCCTAATCCTAGATATCCCAATGCCCCGGAAATGGAACCGACTGCGATGATTAATCCCAGAATCATTGCTCATTCACCTGAAATTGTCAAAGGTTGGGAAGGTTGTTTAAGTGTTCCAGGGATTAGGGGGTTAATTCCCAGATATCAGGCAATTGAAGTGGAATACACTGATCGTAATGGCAAGTTACAAAAGCAAGAATTCACTGATTTTGTGGCTCGGATCTTTCAACATGAGTACGATCATCTTGACGGTGTTGTATTCGTAGATCGCCTAGAGAGTACTCTCGATATGCTCACAGAACAGGAATACCAACAACGAGTAGTTAACAATACTTAATTCGGAATAGCTCTCAAGAATGATACTTCCTACTCAAGCTTAGGCTACATTTAACCTAGTGTTAACCTATGGTTTGGTTTAGCTATCGAGTAAATGACCAATACTGTTAGTCACAACGGGTTAAATTCGCAGCCCAAAATGTCTTCTGATTTAGTTTCTTCTGAACGCCAAAGCAATGAAGTAAAAGTTAATCAGAATGCAAATGAGGCAGTCGCACAGTCACAAGTGCAACTGTCTTCAGATGGACTGCAAATCATTCATGCTACGACTGGGCGTGTAAGAATCCGCGCTAGTGAAGATAGTTTTCGCTCAAGACTAGAAAGTATATCCCAACATTTACGGCAACAGTGTGGGGTGAAGGAAGTTGTAATCAATCAGCAAACGGGCAGTATGATTGTCACTTATGACGAAAATCAGCTGTCATTGCCGCAGGTGTTGGAGCTACTGCAAGAATTTGGTATTCACCAGCCTCAAGCTTTGTCTGAGTCTGTCAGTGAGATGGATGCCTTTGCTGCATGGAAATCCCTTGATTTTTGGAAAGAGCAGTCTATTTCATTTATTCCCTTAATGACAGGGTTTGCAGTAACCGGAGGAATGGGAGTCAGCGGTTTAGCAGCGATTCCAGTCTACATGATTACAGCAGATGCAACCCGTCGGGTGATTGATTATCTAGAGCCGCAAATTTCAGGAGCAAAAATCAGCAAAACTTCTCAAACAACTGATACAATACCTCGGCAATTTTCCTTATCAAATAGAAAGGGTAAATCTGCAAGAGAGGATAAGAATGCTTCGCAACCCTCATCAGAAGAGGAGAGCAAATCTGTTTTTGTTAACAAAAATACTGGCTTTACAGCACTAGCAAAAATTGCTTATAGAATAGTCCATGCAATTGAGGGACGCATCAGGTTTAATATGCCTCGACTTGCTGAAGATCGTGCCTACGCGAAGCGACTAGAGAGGTTAGTGAAAAGTGATGCCCATGTGTTGAGTGTGCGTGTGAATTGTGATGCAGCATCGATCGCGATCGCTTATCAACCTAGTGAGATTAACATAACCCATTGGGTGAGTTTGATGGAGTTGGCTTTGCAAACGAACCCACCTAATAATCTCATTAAAATAACAGAGCAGCAACCATCTCCAGAGCCAGTTAGTCAGTCTAGTGAACCGATGAAAACCACAACGGTTTTGGAAGGACAACCTCTAGATATATCAAGTTTATGGGCTGATTTAAGGCCTGCATCTCTGTCTTATTCCTTAGCCTTGATGGCGAACTTTCCTTTATAGACGAGTTCTATCAGGAACACTGGAGGAAAAAATGGAGGACTCAAAATCTACCATTCACACCTGTACGCAACCGACGAAGGTAGTTTATAGCATTACTTATGCAGTTGCCGGACAAGTAGGATTTTATGTACCTCAAATTAGCGAAAATCACAAATATCAGCAACGCCTGCTAACGTTGCTGCAAGCTGAACCTTGGGTAATTAGTGAGCAAATTAATCCTATTGCCGGATCTGTTGTCATTACCTATATGCCAGGGGTAATGTCAGATATTGAGATGCGATGGCATTTGATTAACCTCCTTCAGACTGCTAGCGATGCAGAAGTGGCGGTTGAGCAAACAACCACAAAACCAGCTATTTCAAACTCACAGCCGGAGCTTGTTACCCATCCCCAAAAAGCTCGTCAACTAGCTCAACAGTATACAAAATCAGAGCCGGAGCTTGCTACTAATCTCCAAAAACCTGATCAACTAGCTCAGCAACCTACAAAATCAGAGCCGGAGCTTGTTACCCATTTCGAGGAAGTTCATCAACTAGCTCAACAGCCTGCAAAAGTTGCGTATAACATTGCTCATGCGATTCCTGGAAGAGTGCGGTTTCGCGTACCTCAAATTGCTTCAGATCCAAAATACGCCCAACGTTTGGAGGCTTTACTCAAAGAAGATCCGGTAGTCACAAGTGAGCGCGTTAATCGGGATGCAGTATCAATTGTGATTACTTATAAAACTGGAATGCTCCAAGATTCCAAAGAGCAAGTTCAAAGCGTCTGGGAAAGGGCAGTATTACATTTAGCTAGTCTAATTGAATCTGCTAGCGATGTAACAGTAAGGATGGCAAGCGAGAACGCCTCTTAATACCTTTCGGTTAAGGGGGAAAGGGAAAAGGGGAAAGGGTGAAATTTCCCTCTTAGCCTTTGACTGTTTCCCAACACACAAAGGAGATTCAGGGTACTTATAAGGGAAAGTATTAGAAGGACTCTAACAGAATTTGATCTATCAGCACTGCCATCAGCTAACCAATCTCGCAAGATTGGGGCTATTTTGCTCTCTTGGCGCTATCTTAATCTGCGTGACGGGAGAGATAACCAAGTGTAAATCTACATGAGTAAAGGGAATGGCAAAAGTTACGGTTCAATTAGCATCGCCCCCAACTATAATTGCTCACGAGATTGCAGGTGAACAGAATCGGAAAGTTCGTCTAGCTGATAGCAATGGACATTCCCGCCAGCAGAGTTCTCACGTTACCTACAGTGTCATCCATGCAATTCGGGGAAGAGTACGGTTTCATGTGCCTCGATTACGCCATGATACAGCCTACGCTAATAGGCTGCAAGGGTTAGTTCAAGGCGATCCCCTGGTTACGAGTGTACGGATAAATTCTGCGGCAGCGTCGTTAGTCGTTACTTATAAATGCGATTTAGTTGCAGATGCTAAAATGCGATCGCGTTTGAGTTATTTGATCCTAGCGGCAAATGACATAGCAATAACTCCTGCTACTACATCACCAGCAGACGACGATGCTAATAAATCCTGGCCTAGTATGCAACTTTCGGCTATGGCTACCAGTTTAGCTTTGCTGGGAGGGCCGTTAGGCTTGCCTATTCCACCCATTATGATGTTAGGAACCATTGCATTGGCCACATTGCCTGTTTTCCAAAGGGCTTTGGATGGCATCACGACGCAGCGCAAACTGAACATTGACTTTTTGGATTTTATAGCGATCGCAATTACTACTGTCCAAGGTCAATTTCTCACACCATCGCTAATGTTGAGTTTAATTGAAATTGGCGAAAATATTCGCGATCGTACTGCTCGTTCATCTCAATTGCAAACTTTGGATTTACTCAATTCCTTGGGACAGTTTGTCTGGGTTGAACGCGATGGCATCAAGCAACAAATTTCCCTGCAAGAAGTGCAGCGCGGTGATACAGTTATTGTCTATCCCGGCGAACAGGTTCCAGTTGATGGTAGTATCCTGCGGGGTAAAGCACTGCTGGATGAACAAAAACTTACTGGCGAATCCATGCCAGTTTTGAAAAAAAAGGGACAGGCTGTTTTTGCCTCCACTTTAATGCGCGAGGGACGGATTTATATCTTGGCGGAACGGATAGGTCATGACACTCGTGCTGGACAGAGTATCAAGTTAATGCAAGAAGCTCCTGTTCACGATACGCGGATGGAGAACTACGCTACAAAAATTGCCGAAAAAGCTGTTATACCAACTTTATTACTAGGTGGGGCAGTGTTTGCCACAACCCGCAACCCAGGACGAGTAGCTAGCGTCCTGACTCTCGACTTATGTACAGGAATTCGGGTATCTATTCCTACAACAGTTTTGGCGGCTCTGACTTATGCGGCAAAACACGGCATTCTCATCCGTAGTGGACGTGCTCTAGAACAACTAGCAGCAGTTGACACAATTGTGTTTGATAAGACAGGGACGCTGACGAAAGGGGAAGTGGGGGTTGTTGGTGTTGAGAGTCTCAATTCTTCAACGCCAAGCTCGCGGGTACTGGCATTAGCTGCGGCGGCTGAACAACGTTTGACGCACCCAGTAGCCGAGGCGGTGATGCGCTACGCCGAAGCAAAGCAAGTGATGATTCCTAATCGTGGTCAGTGGAATTATCAACTAGGTTTGGGTGTGCAAGCAGAGATTGATGGAGAGATTGTTTATGTGGGCAGCGATCGCTTTTTGCGTCAGCAAGGCATTGAAATGGAACAGCTTAATGGTCATCAAAAAGGGGCAAGTTCAGCGATTTATGTAGCTAGCAATGGGCAACTTCAAGGTAAGATAAAATATAGTGAT
Source organism: Komarekiella atlantica HA4396-MV6 (assembly GCA_019359395.1). Lineage (GTDB taxonomy): Bacteria > Cyanobacteriota > Cyanobacteriia > Cyanobacteriales > Nostocaceae > Komarekiella > Komarekiella atlantica. The sequence continues at coordinate 144,408 of JAHHHK010000006.1, read as the reverse complement.
GTTCTTCGTCCAGAAAGTCAAAAAGTAGTTGCTCAATTGTTGACGGTCGAAGGTGTGGAAGTTCACATGCTCACCGGAGATAACAAGCGAACAGCTAAGGCTGTAGCTGCTAAGCTGGGCATTGCGCCAACGCATACTCACGCAGAAGCTTTTCCCGAACAAAAAGCAACAGTTGTCCGCAAACTACACGAACAAGGTAAAACAGTTGCATTTGTAGGTGATGGAATTAATGATTCACCAGCTTTAGCTTACGCTGATGTTTCAGTCTCCTTCGCTAATAGTTCTGATATTGCCCGCGAGACAGCAGACGTGGTGTTAATGCAGAATGACTTGTATGGTTTATTAGAAGCGATGGCGATCGCTCGTAAAGCCAAGCAATTAATTCACCAAAATACCAGTATTGTTGCCATTCCTAATTTAGCAGCTATGGCGATCGCAGTGGTGTTTGGTCTTAACCCCTTAGCAGCAACAGTAGTTAACAATGGCTCAACAGTGGTTGCAGGAGTAAACGGTCTGCGTCCAATTCTTAAACCTTCATCAAACACAACTCTATCACTAGCAAGATGAGATCACCATCTTGAGCAGAGTATACTTCAAAGCTTTATTACAATTTCCCTAATTTACAGGAGGGAATTTAACAATGGCACCTAAAATTACTGATTTCGTTGAAGATGCAGGCCCGGTAGGAATTATAGCTGGTATTGGAGCAGTTCTGCTAGCCCCTGTAATAGTTCCCGTTGTCGCTGGAATTGGTAAACCCCTAGCCAAGTCAATGATCAAAGGCGGACTTGTTGCTTACGAAAAGAGCAAAGGAGCTTTTGCAGAACTGGGCGAAACCTGGGAAGACATTGTAGCCGAGGCCAAAGCAGAAATTGCTGAAGACAAGCAAACTCCAGCTTTTGAAACTGTTAGCACCCCTGTTGACACTACAGCAGATAATGGTGCGTAAGAGACAATCACATGTAGAGACGTTGCATTTAGAGACCGTAGATGTAACGTCTCTACAGGGTTTTGGGTTTTATTGATGTACTTGATTTACCTGAAATCTGCTGTATCTCCCTTATCTTTCCCTGCTCCCTCAATAGTTTTTCTTTGTCATAGGTTTAAAATCTAATTATTAGGAGGGCGACTGTATGTTGAGAAATAATTACAGTCATCTTACCAAAATGCCTAAAGTTATAAAGCAAGCAAACTCAACAATAAAAACTTCAGCCAAGCACATATATACAAAAATTGTCAGCAATACTCCAGGTAGGCTACGGCTAAGAATTGCTCAACCCTATTGCCAAGTAGGGGAAATGCAACGCATTGCCAGTATATTAGAAGCACAACCTAATATTAGTCAGGTGCGGACTAATATTTATCATGGCAGTATTCTTATCAACTACGGTGCGAAAAATAGCAGTTTAGAAAATGTTTTTGCCACTCTACAAGATATAGGGCTGATTTTCGGCGATATTACCCATGACTCTGAGGCAGCAATGGGCGTCACGAATGCAGTTGTAGACTTAAATAAAAAAGTCGAGCTAGCAACAAATGGTGCAGTTGATTTGCGCTTTCTGTTCCCTCTAGGGCTTAGTATTCTTGCTGCTAGGCAGTTAATAGCTAAGGGTCTGCAATTTGAAATTATTCCCTGGTATGTATTAGCATGGTATGCCTTTGATAGTTTTATGAAACTACATGGCACGAGTCAAAATAATTCGTAATTGATAATGACGCTCATTCTTCGCTACCGCTTCTCTACGAGAGGCTACGCCAACGCTAACGTAATTCGTAGTTGCATTTCTAAGGAGCTATTGTACCCTCCACTGTCTTGAAAAGTTTCCTGGCTGTCGGGAAACCTTCCCATAGAACTTTTCGCGCTCTTGAAAACCACTAAATTTTTAATTTAGTGTTAGCTCTGTACCCATTTAATTACGAATTACGAATTTACACTCCTTCACTTCCCTCCTAAGTAAGCTCTAGCCCACCTTGATAGCCAGTAACAATGCGACCACCATTCTTGAGGATGTGAACTTCTATCTGGTCACTTGCCCAAGTAATTTGGTCTTGGAAGGCTGGGTTAAGTACATGAACACGTTGATTGCTAGAAGAAACGGGAGAATTGGGAGAATTAATGGCCAGATTTTGTACAAAAGGCCCGTCAATCAAGATATCTAATTGTTCTAACAATGCTTGCGAACCTGGCGGTGCAGATTCAGACTGTAGTTGCTCAAGGGTGAATCCAGTAAAAGACATTATATTTAATCCCGCAGCTTTTACCTTCTTAGCTAAAGACGCTAATGCAGGCGCTTGCCAAAAGGGTTCTCCACCAGAAAATGTCAAACCTGTATTGTGGGAATTGCTGAGAATATTCTTTGCAAGAGTATCAATAGCTATCAGTTGGTTAGTCTCAAATGACCAGGAGTCAGGATTAAAGCAGCCAGGACACTCACGAGGACAACCCTGCACCCAAACAACAGCACGACAACCAGGCCCGTTGACTTCTGATTTATCAACGTAACCCATGATGTTGAGATAGCCAGAGGGAATTTCTGTGAGTGCTAGCGATGGGTCAGTTGGCTTGGTTTCCATCTCTTCAACTCCTTTTGACCGTTGCCTGTTAACTGTTAATATAGCGAAGCCATAGCTGGCAATGCTGTTACAAGAGTTTCCATTGTCTTTTAATGAGTAGAGACGTAGCATTGCTACGTCTCTACTACACGCAGAATTTTTGATATGTCGTTGATTTTCATAATTCACATCAAACGTAATTCACATTAGGCGTGAATTAGTAATTAGACCTCTTGCAAAAGTCCGAAAATTATGAGTGTCATTTTGACCAGAACGTAGTGGAGTATACCCCTACGGGGAGGCAAGCTACGCCCTGGTTCCCCAAGAAAGAATCTCCGAGATGTTTCGCTCCGCTCAACATGACAATTTAAGCATTTATGCAAGAGGTCTATTATTTGGTCAAGGGTCAAACCAGTTCGCTAGAACTTGGAACTTCGTGCTCAGAACTTGGAACTTGGTGTTCAGAAGTCGAAATTTGGTGTTCAGAACTCGGAACTTGGTGCTCAGAACTTGGAACTTGGTGCTCAGAACTTGGAACTTGGTGCTCAGAACTCGAAACTTGGTGCTCAGAACTTGGAACTTGGTGCTCAGAACTCGAAACTTGGTGTTCAGAACTCGAAACTTGGTGCTCAGAACTCGAAATTTGGTGTTCAGAACTTGGAACTTGGTGTTCAGAACTTGGAACTTGGTGCTCAGAACTCGAAACTTGGTGTTCAGAACTCGAAATTTGGTGTTCAGAACTTGGAACTTGGTGTTCAGAACTTGGAACTTGGTGCTCAGAACTCGAAACTTGGTGTTCAGAATAATAAAAAATTCCACCACACTTGACGCCAGTCCGCTTAAGTTAAGGCACTGCCTTAAAAATCTCTTCTTTTCTTTACACCTCCGCACTCATTTTCAAGCTAGGTCTAAGAGGATGTCTGAAAAGCTAGGTAATGGTATATTTTGTCATTCTGACTGGAGCAGAGCGGAAGGAAGAATCTCTATTATCCGTTAATTTCTGAGATGCTTCTCTACGAGACGCTCCGCGTAGCTTGCTTCCCCGTAGGGGTACATTACGCTATCGCTTCATTCAGCATGACAATTTTGACTTCTCAGACATCCTCTAATACCATTTCACGAAAATAATGAAACAGATACAAACCTTGAAACCCAGACTAAGTAAGACTTTCTTAATTACGTAAAGCCTACGGCATAGCTACGCTTAGAGCGTAGCCCATTACGTAGCTTGCTTCTCGCCGCAGGCGAGTATTACGAACTTAGTGTCCACAATCAATATTGCAAATTAATTTTAGCGATCGCTACCTACTTTAACAGTTAGCGCTAGGATGACTATGTATTTTTTGACAGTATAAATATGACTCAATTATTTTACGTAAATCCATCAGCAGGGAGTGATGTCAACTCTGGTAGCCAACAAACCCCGTTTAAAACAATTACGCAAGCCCTCAAAATTGCCACACTCGGCACTAAAATTCAACTGACAGAAGGAAATTACAATGCTGCCAGTGGTGAAGTTTTTCCCCTGACAGTTCCATCTGGTGTAACAGTGGTGGGTAATGAAGCCAATAAAGGCAGAGGCATTGTGATTGAAGGAAGCGGTAACTACCTCAGTCGCACTTTTGCTGGTCAAAATGTCACTTTTGTACTGCTGACTAGCGCCGAACTGCGGGGGATAACTGTGACAAATTTAGCTAGTCGTGGTAGTGGTGTTTGGATTGAATCAACTGCTCCCACAGTAGCTAATTGTACCTTCACCCAGTGCAAGCGTGAGGGAGTATTTGCAACAGGTGATGCTAATCCAGTTATTCTAGGTAATGTTTTTAGTGAGAATGCAGCCAATGGAATTGCGATCGCGAGAAATTCCAAAGGTCAAATTCAAGGGAACATCTGCGTTAAAACAGGCTACGGCATAGCAATTAGTGATACAGCATCACCCACACTTCTAGAAAACAAAATTTACGAAAACCGTTCTGGGATAATCATCTCAGGTAGTGCGCGTCCGGTGTTACGTAATAATCTCAGCGAAAATAATACTGACGATGGCCTGACAATAATTGCAACTGCCTTTCCTGATCTCGGTAGTACCAATAATCCAGGCGGGAACATCCTACGCAATAACGGTAAATTTGATTTGCAAAATGCTAGTTCCAATAAGCTGGTTTTAATAGGAAACCAAATAAATCCGGCTAAAGCTGCGGGAAACTTAGAGTTTGCCGATAGTTCGGTTCCTATCTTGACACCCACACCAGCACCCACTCCCACACCCTCGCCGATATCCACTACACCCACACCAACACCCTTGCCGATATCCACTACACCCACACCACCACCTATACTTGTACCTATACCTTTACCTACACCCACGCCAACACCAAGTCCTATTGATTTAAGCGATATTGGTAATCATTGGGCAGCTGCGTTTATTCGAGAATTAGTTAAACAAGGAATAGTCAACGGTTTTCCTGATCGCACGTTTAAACCTGATGCTACAATGACGCGATCGCAATATGCAGCCTTGTTAGTAAAAGCTTTCAACCCATCACCAAACCGTGCTGTGAGCAAATTCAAGGATATACCAGATAATTTCTGGGCATCCAAGGTAATTCAGCAGGCGTATCAAGGTTCATTTCTCTCTGGTTTTCCCGATAACACCTTCCGCCCTAACCAGAATATCCAGCGCGTGCAAGTTATAGTCTCTCTAGTCAATGGACTAGGATTATCTGGTAATAATACCAGCATCAAAGTTTTCGATGACCAAGCAAAAATTCCCGACTATGCCAAAGATGAAGTAGCAAAAGCCATAGAAAAGCAGATTATCGTTAATCACCCGAACCTCAAACAACTCAACCCTACCCGCGATGCTACACGCGCCGAGGTAGCGGTAATGGTGTACCAAGCTTTAGTAGATGCTGGCCGTGTAGCGGCGATTAACTCGCCTCATATCGTGACTTGATGGGCTATTAGATCCCCGACTTCTTCAAGAAGTCGGGGATCTGACTCCAGTTGGATTTTGTGGTATCAGGTAAACTACTCCAGATATGATTGTCAAAGCGACTGAAACCCAGAAAGCAATGAGGGATGGGATTTGCCACACTGGTGGTAAGGGTGCGATTAAAAGAGCGATCGCCATTATTTGACTAACGGTTTTGAGTTTACCCCAAATATTCGCCCCCGTAATTGTCGTTTGATTGACTCGCCAACCTGCGATCGCTAATTCTCGCGCTAAAATCAAAAACACTCCCCAAGCTGGAACCTTTCCTAGTTCAATTAACACTAATAACGGCGCAAGTACTAAAAGTTTATCCACTAGAGGGTCGAGAAACTTACCTAATTCGCTGATTTGGTTGAGTTTCCGCGCTAAATAACCGTCTAACCAATCAGTTAATGCCGCAATTAGAAAAATTGTCAAACATATCCACCTAGCTTGTGGTGTGGGATTATATAAACCGTAAAGCAAAAATGGAATCCCCAACAGGCGAGAAAAGGTAATCCAGTTAGGTAGAGTCATAGGGAATTAAAAAATGTACAGATTCTATGCAGACTAGCTGATCTGAGTTTACCTGCGTGGGATGATCGGTTTTTTGATATTTACCAAAGAATTTATGACTCAACAACCAGACTTTGAATTTCGCATCGAACGCGATTCGATGGGCGATCGCCAAATTGCCAGTAGCGTTTATTACGGTATTCAAACACTGCGGGCGATCGAAAACTTCCCTATTAGTGGGATACGTCCTTTACCTACTTACGTAGATGCTTGTATTCTAATTAAAAAAGCTACAGCAATTGTTAATGGTGAACTTGGTTGTATTCCCCAAGATATTAGTCAGGCAATTGTGCAAGCTGCTGATGAAATACTTGCTGGAAAATTTCGTGAGCAATTTGTCGTCGATGTCTATCAAGCGGGTGCTGGAACTTCCCACCACATGAACGTTAACGAAGTACTGGCAAATCGCGCCTTAGAAATTCTCAGTGAACAAAAAGGCAATTACAAGCGCGTTAGTCCCAATGACCACGTTAACTATGGGCAGTCTACCAATGATGTGATTCCCACGGCAATTCGGATTGGTGGCTTATTGGCGCTGTCAAAGACGTTACAGCCAGGTTTAGATAAAGCGATCGCAGCTTTAGAAGACAAAGCTGTAGAATTTCAAGATATCGTCAAATCTGGCAGAACCCACATGCAAGATGCTGTACCCGTGCGTTTGGGTGAAAATTTTCGCGCTTGGGCGCAAATTCTGACAGAACATCAAAACCGCATTTACACAGCCTCCGGGGATTTGATGGTACTAGGTTTGGGAGGTAGTGCTGCTGGTACAGGTATGAATACTCATCCTCAATATCGCGCCCGTGTGGTAGAAATTCTCTCAGAACTGCTAAACTCTCCCCTAGAACCTGCACCCCATCTGATGGCAGCAATGCAGAGTATGGCCCCATTTGTGAATGTTTCCGGTGCTTTACGCAACTTGGCGCAAGATTTAGTCAAAATATCCCATGACTTGCGGCTAATGGATTCAGGGCCAAAAACTGGCTTGAAAGAAATTCAATTACCTCCAGTGCAACCAGGTTCCTCGATTATGCCAGGGAAGTATAACCCAGTAATGGCAGAGATGACATCAATGGTATGTTTTCAGGTAATGGGATACGACAGTGCGATCGCTTTAGCCGCCCAAGCAGGACAATTAGAATTAAATGTGATGATGCCGCTGATTGCCTATAACCTGATTCACAGTATCGAAATTCTTGGGTCAACCATCGCCACACTCGCGCAACGTTGCATCCAAGGAATTACAGCTAACAAAGAACGTTGTCTAGCATATGCCGAAGGCAGTTTAGCTTTAGTAACCGCACTCAATTCGCACATCGGTTATTTAAAAGCAGCAGATGTTGCCAAAGAATCTTTAGAAACTGGCAAATCTCTGCGACAAATTGTCCTAGAACAAGGACTTATGAGTGAAGCCGAATTAGCCACAGTGTTAAATCTAGAACAAATGAGTAGCATTTTACCCCTCAAGTCAGAATAATAAGTTAGTAAGGCATGGAGCATCGGGCATTGGGTACTGAAAAAATATTTCTAAATATTTATTTCCCAATCCCCATTCCCCAGTCTCCAGTCCCCAATCCCCAATCCCCATTCCCCAATCCCCATTTCCCATTCCCCAGTCCCCAGTCCCCAGTCCCCAATCCCCAATCCCCAATCCCCATACCATGCAGACTCAAAAACCATCTGTCAGTTTAATTCGGGCCACTTCCTACGAACGAGATGCTTTACGGGAATCTTTAGCCACACTGCTGGAACCTTTAGGAGGAATGGCCGCTTTTGTTAAAAAAGGCGATCGCGTCTTACTCAAACCGAATCTACTTACAGGATCGCGTCCTACTAAAGAGTGTACCACCCGCCCTGAACTGGTTTACGAAGTTGCCCAGATGGTAATTGAGGCTGGCGGCAAGCCATTTTTAGGAGATAGTCCAGCTTTTGGCAGTGCCAAGGGAGTAGCAGTCGCAAATGGCTATTTGCATATTTTAGAAGAACTGAATTTACCAATTATCGAGTTTCACGGCAAGCGTTACCAAACTGTAAATGAAGATTTTAATCACCTGCGGCTATGCAAAGAAGCGATGGAAGCAGATGTAGTAATTAACTTGCCCAAAGTCAAATCACATATGCAGCTAACATTAACATTAGGTGTAAAAAACCTGTTTGGTTGCGTTCCCGGCAAGATGAAAGCTTGGTGGCACATGGAAGCTGGGAAAGATGCAAACCGATTTGCTGAAATGTTGGTAGAAACCGCTAGAGCAATTAACCCAAACTTAACCATCTTAGATGGGATCATCGGTCATGAAGGTAATGGCCCTAGTGGCGGCGAACCTCGTCAACTAGGCATTTTAGCAGCAGCATCAAATGTATTTGCCTTAGACCGAGCAATGATAGAAATCCTCAATGTTCCACCCGAACAAGTACCTACCGTTGCAGCTTCTCAAAGACTGGGAGTTTGCCCAGAACTTGCTGCTATAGAGTTTCCTCACTTACATCCTGACTTACTAAAAATAGAAGATTGGCAGCTACCAGACAAGTTAATGCCCATTGATTTTGCTATGCCGCGTGTAGTTAAGTCTACGTTTAAGCATCTTTATATCCGGTTTATTAAAGAACCAATGAGTGTTTATGGTAAACGTTAGTTTATCTTTAGGTTTAGGCTAACAACAAATGCAAACTCTGCTACAACAAATTCACTTATCAGCAGAGTAACCTATAATTACCCTCCGATTGCTTAACCAGACCGCCCTTACTTAGTGGCGGTTTTTTTGCTTGGTTAATTTGTTATAAGATTTATATATAAAGTCCGGTTAAATAGTTGTGGTTTTAAACGTAGCATCGACCGCAGGAGAACGGACTTAAACATTCCATCTTAGATTTACCGAATCAGGCTCATAGTTATGTAGTTTTAGGAATTGGGATTGGGTATTTGTCGAATACAAGTGATTGTTTACGTTCAAGATATTTTTACTCTACCTATATACAGATTGACAAAATTGCAGTGATATTGCACAGATTAATATATTTAAATTCTAAAATATTTGTTTAGTATTATCACTGAATTAATTCTGGATAAGATGATTAATATATCTGTATTTCTTCGGTAAGGACTAATGGTTTCAAAATTCATCACTACCTGGTTTTTCCTTTGTCTCAAATATTTTTATGTATATCTACTGTTGAATAATTGAAAACACAAATACATGTTCGGTATTTTTGCAGGAATTGTATTCTGTATCACAAATTGCTAATTACGTCAAAATGAAGTGAGTAAAGGCATTAGCAGATGTTATAATTGGATAAGTTCAGAAAAACACATTTTGCTAATTAATCTTTAATCAGCGGAAAAAGGTAATTTATAATGCTGTTATCATCAGTCATGCGTAAAGTATCTGTTACACCATACTGTAAAGCATCTGAAAATATTAGTCACAAAATAAAACCTGATTCGTTAGCTGAAGATTTTGTATCAAAATGTTCATGTATAAAAATAATATTATGACGCTTGCAAAACTGGTTGAATTTCTTGACAGCTAAACAATTTACAGTTAAAAAATAGCTAAAATAGCATCAAGACTCTCACTCAGAGAGTAGACCTACAAGTGATCCGACGAACTTCAATTTTTTGTATGAATTCAAATAGCCAGTCTGCCAATGCCGACACATATTCCCATCGTTTGGCAGACATTGTGGGAACTGCGATCGCACTACTGACCCTAACACTACCAGTATTTGTCATCGCCCACTATTCTTCACCCGATGTTCAGAATAATCAACAACCCCTGACCTACAACCTACAAAGAAGTGAAGATTAGACAAAACTTCCCAATAAAGTTTCACCAACAAAAAACCTTGAAAAAGGAGAAAGCAGATTTTGAAACAATATCTGTGTACTCAGTTCATCGAGAATAAATTGAATCTGTGTTGTTTAGACTATAAATTCAACAATCTTAGCTGAGTAAGAGCACACCCTCTAGCGGCAATCAAGGGCGAGAGAAAACTACACTAATATCTTGGAAAAAGCGTTGCGAAGTTTTCACGCAACGCTTTTTCGATTGTTTGGTTAATTCAAAGTGAGTTTGATAAATCTCTCCCTGTCTTGAATTAAAGTTTAAGTCTGTCCCTCTATGATTCGCAAAGGGATAGTTTTGCGTAGTAAAAACTCTAAAACCGCGTTTGATACTCCACAATTGCACGACTGTCATCAGATAAATTAGTGGAAGCACGCGCCCGAAATTCATCATTTATCCGGTAATTTACACCCCATTGAAAGGGATCATCTGCGGTCAAAATCTTGATGCTGGAAACGGAAACTTTGGGAGAAATATCAATCCCGGCCTCTGCTGCTAACTCTAAACTTGAGCTGCTCCTTCCCGCTTCGGGATTCTCGGAGATAACGGTGGGAAATACACGCAGTTCACTTAAACCCAAAGCATCGCCAATCTGGTTAAAGGCTGACTGAAAGTTGTTGAACACAGCTGAGCCTGCTATGTTTATTAAACCCAGAGTACTATCGCCACGTCCTTGAGTGTCTACAAATCCACCCCCCAACAGAGCCACAATTTCTGTTTGACCACGTGACGGACTACTAGTTAGTTGAAGATTTTCGTTCAGTTTACTGGCAGGGCCTTTGATATTGGCTTCTACTCGCACAGTTTCTAAGGCTGATAACCCAGTGGAATTTGAGCGACTAAAGTCACTATTCTGAATTACGTCCAGTACCTTGGCAAATAGCTGAATATCTAAATCAGGGTCACGGGGTTGATTGGCTGTAAAAGTTGCAGTATGTTCATAGCCACGAGCCAGGCTAAATTGGGTAGTAAACAAATTTACCCCACCTGCTTTTAGCCGAATAGTGCCATCGGGTATGGGTTGACTGAAGGAGCCATTAACTGTCAGATTACCAGTTGCTCGGAAGCTGAGAATCGGTGGACGAGTGATTTGGACGTTTTTCCCTAGCTCTAGTTCTAGATTATTAAACCTTGCATTCTCATTACCCGTTTCAGCTTTACTCTGCTTGTTGGCTTTAGTGAGTGACATACCGATACTACTATTTGAACTTTGCGTAGTGTTGGTATCTGCTGCTAGCAGAACTTGACCATCAAACAAATCTACTTTACCGCCAACTAATGGGTTAAGAGCAGAACCAGTAATCTGCAAATTGCCGTTAGCGCCTCCCTGGTACAATCCCTTCAAATTCACCTTTAACTGATCAAGGTTAACAGTCAGGGGATTGTTGATACTCACTTTGTCATTGTTGAAGATAGGAATCTCTCCAGCAGCTTCTACCTGACCCCGACTAAACCTACCTTGAAGATTTTCTACTAAAACCCGGTCAAAATCAAACAGTACCTTACCTGTGACACGTCTCACCTTTCCTGGTAAAGCTTGTGCTGAAAAAGTAGCATCATTAATCGTGGCAATTCCATTTACCTGTGGCTGCTGTCTTGTCCCGCGCACCTGAATGTCTACTTGTCCTTCACCATTTTCAAACGCCACCTGGTTAGTCAACAAGTTTAACAATGCCAATCCTTCATTTTCTACCTTTACATCTAAACTAATTTGCTCGCTGTCAGGCGCTACGGAAGCAAACGGCAACTGGTAAGGTATGCTGCCAGTAATATTAACTGGTTCTGGCCCGGCAACTGATACGTTGCTGCCAAAGTTCAAGCGTCCATTGGCATAACTGAAACTTGCCATCGCTGACTCTACTGCTTTTTGATTCAGCGTTCCTTCTGTGATTTGCAATTCGCCTTGAGCTTGAGGATTGGCAATGCTACCTGCTAAAGCGGCTGTAGCGTTAAGATTACCTGTTACACCAACTGGGAATTTGACAAAATTATTCAGTACTTGTAGAGGGAAATTATTTACCCGCAGTTGACCAGACTGTTCATTACCACCAATGTTACCTGCGAAGGCAATTAGTCTATTTTGAGACTCAAACCGTAAAGGCCGCAACCTTAATACTCCGTTCTCAAAGTTGCCTTCGGCAATTACCCGATCAGCAGTATAAAAACGACCTGGTTGTTCTTCTTTGCCCCAGACAAAATTTTGACCATTTAAATTAAATTGCACTGAAAGCCCGTTGGCTGTGGCAGTATCTACAGCTACTTCCCCGTTGAAAGTCCCTTTTAAGTCTGCTAAATCTGGTATGGGTCTGGATATCTGCTGTTGTTCCTGTTCTGCCAGCAGGGCGTCAATTTCATAAAAGCGCTGGAGTTGGTTCAGTAAAGGCTGATTTGGTAAACCTTGGGGGGTGGTGGTCAAATCTGCTGCTGTACCGTAGGTTGGCTCTGCCGAACCGCGTTGCAAATCTTGTAATTCAAATACCTGTGCTACTGCCAGGACATCTTGAATATTACCTTGATTGACATTAAGTTTACCTTGTAATTGAGGCCCTTTGGCGGTTTGAGCAAAAGTACCAGCAAAAGCATAACGACTGTTGCCTTTGATAAATTCACTACTGGCGAGTGTTGCTTGACCATTACCATAGCGGAACTGAGCAGCTACACGATCGCCTTTAATATATCCAATTTGCGGATTAGCGATCGCTAAATTCCCATTTGCTGCCAATGTCTGCTGATTAACGAGCAAATCCCCAGTTAATAACCCAGCTACCCTACCAGCACCTAAACGCAGATTCGGCGGCGCAGTCAAATTCAATATTTTTAACGGGAAGTTTTCGACTTTGAGCGCCAAATTATCCCCTTGAGCTTGACCTGATGCTAATGCTTGTTGCCACTTGACTAAAAAGGATTGGGGACGATTATTAGCATCCAAATTGAGGGCAATGCGATCATTACTACCAGTTAAGTCTAAATTTAACCCGCGTCCCTGCGCTGACTGAATATTTCCAGTTAATAACGGCTCAAAAGCAATATCTTGAACTACAAAGTTTCGTAACTTGATTTGCCCTGTGACATTCGGCAAAGGCAACTTCCCAGTGATTTGACCGTTAAAATCAGCTTTACCAGCCACAGCCAACTGATTAGGCAGATTAATAGGTAGCTGTTTGAGATTATAATTCTGCGCCTGGACGTTAAGATTTAAGGCAGTAATTTCCGGTATGCCTGCTCCCTGTGCATTGGCTAATATGTCACCAGTGATATTTAAACCTGGAGCAGTTGCTTGCTCAATGGTAAGCCTTTCACCATTCCAAGCGATCGCAGCTGTTAGGGGTTGTTCAAAACCAGGTATACCTTGAGACAACCGCACCTGACCAGCAGCACGCACATCAGCTAATTTGGACGTTCCTAACGTGCCAACTACTTGCACCTTTCCGCCAAATTGACCCCGCAACTGCTGATTCAGTCGAGCTAATTCCACACCTGAAGCATCGACCACAGCTTGATAGCGACCATTCACCAATTGGATGTTAGAGGCTGTAACTGTGCCACCTCCAACATTCACCTGTGCTTGACCGCTGGCTTGGATATTCTGCGGTTGGAAAGACTCCACCGAACCCGCTATATTTAATTGACCATTCAATGCTCCTTGAAACTGCGGCGGTATTGCGGCCAATTGCTCTAAGGGCACATTATTTGCCTGGACTTGCGCCTGATAGCGACCATTAGCCAGTTGGATATTTTTGGCTGTAACCGTGCCACCGCCAATATTCACACGTGCTTGACCGCTAGCTTGGATATTTTGCGGCTGGAAGGACTCAATAGAACCCGCCACCTTAAAATCACCATTTAACGCTCCCCTTACCCGTGGTGGAACTCCTGCCAACTGTTGCACAGGTACATTATTTGCTTGGATTTGTGCCTGATATACACCATCAGCAACTTGAATATTTTTGGCTGTAACTGTACCACTAGCAACAGCAAGGCGAGCCGTACCAGTACCGCGCAAGGTTTTGAGGCTAAAATTATCTCTGCTACCTGCTATTTGAAACGTACCCGCTAAAGGCCCAGTTAAAACTGGGGGGGAATTTTTCAAGATTCGTCCCAACCGCACACCATTTGCAACCAATTGGGCGGAAAAGCTTTCCTCTTGCAACTGGACATTAGAAACTGCAACTGTGCCGCCAGCAACTTGAACTCCTGCACCCTCAGTGCGAATTGTCGCCACTTGGAATGGCCCTGTAGTTCCTGAGAGAAGCAGACGACCATTGAACTGCGCCCCAGCCAAAGAGACATTTTGCAGTTGATTTTTATTTACAAAAGGTTCTACCTGGACACCAGAGGCTTGAGCAACGGCTTGCCAACGTTGATTGGCGTAACTGCCAGTTCCCCGCACTGTACCGCCAGCGACATTAAGAACTACATTGCGGAAAGAGACGGTACGATTTGGAGCGATTGCAACTTCGCCAGTTCCGGGGTAAGTTCCGCCAGGAGCTTGGAACTTTACCACAGTTCGGACACTGGTAGGAGCGCCTCGCAGTTGGGCTGTAGCTGAGAGAGTACCGATTTGAAAGTTAGGTTTGGTTTCGTAAACTTTAGCGATCGCATCCCCAGGAATATTCTTAGCTGCGAAATTCAAATCCAATTCGGGAGTTTTACCAAGTTGGATTATACCAGCACCCGTAATTTCACCGCCAACTGTAGTTTTACCTTGAATATCTCTAAAAGTAATTCTAGGAGAATCTGTATAAAAATCAAACTTGCTACTGATGCTATTAAAATCAACTTTGTCAATTCTTGCAGTTTTAATCGTGGCAACTTTGCCTGACAGAATTGGCTTAGTGGTTGGCCCGACAATCTGCAAATCTGCTTTTACTTGCCCGGCAACAGGCACAGGCAGTGTTACCTTAAGAGCCTCCTGGGCGTTTGCCAAACTCACCGCATTTACACGCCCTGCCAACTTAAAGCCCGCTTTAGAGTCGATAATCCCCGTAGCTACTAAGGGAATTTTGCTGTAATTGGTAGCAACATTGTCTAGCTGTACTTCCGTTCCCCGGAAACGGATGTTGCCTTGAATATTGTTAAATAGTTGTGGTACACGGGGTACTTGAAGCGTTACACCTTGTAAACTAGCACTGCCAAACAATAAAGTCGGCTGTCCTGGTACTAGTTGAACCTGCTGCAAGTCGCCATTGACTCGACCCGCCTGTAAGCTAAAGGGCAATTTGATCAGGCGGGTAACATCCGCAGCCCGCAAACCTTGTCCTTGCAACTGTAAGTTGCCAGCTAGTACCTTGGAACGTGTCTCTCCCTGAATAGAAATATTACCACCACTATCCGCTTGACCTGCCACGTCAAACTTGATTCGCTGGTTGTTTTCTAAGAGTTGGGCAGTTCCGTTGACTTGCGAAAACGTCACAGGAGATTGCTTTTTGAGTGCTGAGTCCTGAGTTAGTAGTTTTGCTTCCCCTGCCTCCCCTGCTTCCTCTACCTCCCCTGCTCCCCCTCTTCCCCT
The DNA here is from genome assembly GCA_019359395.1 of Komarekiella atlantica HA4396-MV6. GTDB lineage: Bacteria > Cyanobacteriota > Cyanobacteriia > Cyanobacteriales > Nostocaceae > Komarekiella > Komarekiella atlantica. The sequence goes on along the minus strand of JAHHHK010000006.1, from coordinate 128,954 downwards.
CACCTGCGGCATCAACGCCAGCCTGCCATTACGAAACCGCAGTTTATCCAAATCTGTTTTAATGCCTCCGCCTTTACCTGGCGGTGCTATGTTAGTGGTAATCCAGCGCCCTTGATCATCTTGTTCAATGTAAACATCGGCGTTGACTAAGGTGACATCTAGCTTTAATTGGCGGTTAAAGATTAATTGCAGTAGGTTAAAACCCACCTCTACAGAATCGACATCTACTCGGTCTCTATCTGTAGGTGTTGCTGGGATGGCTGAAGCGCCAAACTGCACTCCAGTCAAGGAAAATTCTCTGACTTTTCCTAGTTTTACCGGACGATTGAGTGTAGTAGTAAGACTTTGTTGTGCCAGTGGCGTTAACTCTTTTTGGACAAAAGTCCGCAACCGCCAAATACTGCCAAAAATTCCAATGAGCAAAAGTCCGCCCAAGGCAATGCCACCGCGACTCAACACGAGTAACCACACACGTTTGCGGACAGGAGTAGAGGGGTGATGATCTAGATTGGGAGATTTAATCATTTGCTTTCACTGTATCAATTGCCGGATGTAGCTGGCACACCACAAGCATTAACTGGCACAATAATTTACTATGCCATTTCCAGGATAAGTCAACAAAACCCAAGACTTTATCGGTTGAGTTACGGCATTTGCACTACTCGTTATTTATCCTTAACAATGTTGGTGCTCTCAGGAAAATCCGCAGAAAGTGAAAATTGTCGCTGTGACTTTCGCTGAGGGACAACCTAGAACTTTAATATGAATAGACTTTAAAAAGGACAGATGATTACACCTATGCGTGTTTTTGTGTTAATTTTTAACGCTCGAACTGAAAATGAAGGAATTCACACGATTCGGGTAGGCGATCGCAATAAAATTCTCATGTTCGAGTCAGAAGACGACGCTACGCGCTTTTCTTTGCTGCTAGAAGCTCAAGACTTCCCCGCACCTACACCAGAGCCAATTGATGCTGAGGAAATCAAAGAATTTTGCGAAAGTGCTGGGTATGAATGGGAAATCGTCCCAGAAAACAGCCCTCTCATTGAAAAAGTTCCCGAACTTAATGTAGAAGAAACTGACTGGCAACCAGATGCCCCTAAGGAGGATACTGATCAACACACTCGCTCCAATCCACAACCAGAAGAACCAGAATTGTCTGATTCTGAACTTGATAACATTCGCCGCAAATTAGAAGGGTTGTTGTAATTAATTCAAGTTGTTATTTACCACAAATAGGACAAGGGAAATATAAATAATACCCTTGTCCACACAGTTTAAGATCTCAAAAATTCGATAAATAAACAAGATTTATTTAGGGTACAAAAAACCATAAAATTCCTGAATCATAATCTCCTGAATAAGGAGAAAGGCGCAAGAAAATTATGAATACCTAAGTAGGATTATAAACTTGACGGCGATCGCACCAATAATCAATTCATATATTTTTGAGATAAATCTCTACAACTGCTGATTGAATCTACACGTCTTTGGCGATAATTGGCAGTCGCTAAGTAGGAAATTGCAATTATTTTTAAGATGCATTTCGACTACTTCGACTGCGCGGCAGTTGAGTTTCGACTTCGCGGCAGTTGAGCGAAGTCGAAACTCAGTACAAGTTCGCTCAATGCTCAATCCCTGAGAAGACGAGGGTTGAGCGCAGTCGAAACCTCAGCGCAGTCGAAACTCGGCAATCTAGGTGAACTTTAATTTAGCCTTCTTGCTTACTAGCAAGAGATTGTGAATCTATATTTTGCAAAACTAGTCAAATTGCTCACAAATTCACTTAATATAAAGCTTTGATAATTGCAAATAAGCTAATGTATTATTAACATATTGAACAATACATATAAAAAATGAAAGACATAATACATAGTTAATGATTAATTAAAAAATAAGTTATTTATAGTTATGTAATTAGTAAAACTAAAAACTAAATCATTGGGAATAAAACAAGATTTTATACTTGCTGATTTTTACGCATTTGGATAAATTCACCTATGCCCAATGATAGAGGTAAAAATTACTCCAAGCGATTGATGAAAAATTTTATTTAAAAAGGTATAAAGGGGATTATTGGCAACTATAAATTTGTGAATAATTGCTTTTTAGTGTTGGGAGAAAAAACATGGTTGTAGGTTTACATAAACGTGCTGTAGGAGTATTTTCTAATCGTCGTGATGTTGAACAAGCGCTCCATGACTTAAAAAATGCTGGTTTTGGCATGGACAGAGTATCTGTCATTACGCAGGATGGAGAGCGTGATGATATTGCTGGGGCTGAAGTACGCGATCGCGTTGGCGATAAATCTGACGAGGGTGCAAAAGCTGGAGCAGTCACAGGCGGTGCTTTGGGCGGATTAACTGGCTTATTAGTTGGTCTTGGTACTTTGGCAATTCCCGGAATCGGGCCAATTATGCTCGCTGGAGCAACAGCAACCGCTCTTGCTACAACTCTAGCTGGCGCTGGTATTGGCGCAGCAGCAGGTGGTTTACTGGGTGCATTGATTGGGTTAGGAATCCCCGAAGAACGAGCCAGAGTTTACGATGAACGAGTCAAGCGGGGACATTATCTAGTCATCATAGATGGCACAGATGCAGAAATCGCCAGCGCCCAGGCAATTCTAAATCATCGGGGTGTTGAAGAGTTTGGTATTTATGATCACCCAGATGCTAGAAATGCAACAACTGGTTATGTAGCGCCTACCTCCACTACTACTGCAACTTCAACTACAGCTCGTAGAGATTTTGGCAGACGCGCAATTGGCGCATTTTCTCATCGTCGAGATGCAGAAGCAGCACTTACAGAATTACGAGATGCTGGTTTTGCGATGAATAACGTCTCTATTATTGCTAAGGATGCAGGCGGTCAAAATATAGCTGGCGTAGATACAAATACTGGTGCAGGTAATAAAGCAGGTGAAGGAGCAAAAGCTGGAGCAGCTACAGGCGGCGTTTTAGGCGGTTTAGGCGGTTTGTTGGTTGGACTAGGCGCTTTAGCAATTCCTGGAATTGGGCCCGTAATTGCTGGTGGTGCAGCTGCGACTGCTTTAGCGACAACGGTAACTGGTGGTGCTATAGGTGCCGCCGCCGGGGGTATTGTTGGTGGACTCGTAGGCTTAGGAATTCCTGAAGATCGGGCACGAGTTTATAGCGATCGCTTTCAACGAGGCGACTACTTAGTAATTGTAGATGGTACGGAAAATGAAATTCGTCATGCTGAAGGTATTTTAAAACGTCGAGGCATAGAAGAATTCGCCATCTATGATGCTACTGATTTAAGCGAACATCGCTCTGGTTTTGATAGAGTTACAAATTCTGATACCGTTCGCACCAATTACTCAACAGGAACTCACGATCCTTCTGTAATCATTGTTGATCGTCGAGATGAAACAGTTTAACCCAAAGTTGTCAGTCACACTCATCCTAAAAAATTGCTAGAGCAAGAATGTCGTAACCTTGCTCTCTCTTAAAACACTTGCTTGCTCCTCATTACTGCCGTAAATATTAACAGACTTCTTTCGAGCCAGAATCAAACATATGCAAAAGCTAACTCCTTTCCTAATTAGTGGCCTTTTAGTTTTTGGTGCAGCCGCTTGTCAAGATCCTGCTAGAACCAGTGTAGATGCGCCCGATACAGTTAATGCTAGTCCCCAAGCACCGACTGCACAGACAACACAAGCTTCTAAAGAAGATGCACAAAGTGAAGTCCGCAGAAGACAACTAAATGCAGACATTCGCGCTCGTGAACAGCGAAATAAGGTAACTGGTGGCGATGCAGATAGAGCGCCAGCTGACCTAGCCAGTGAAGTTCGCTCTAAATTGGAAGCTAACATACCTGGTGGACAGTTAACAGTTAATGCAGTAGAAAATGGCACTGTGACTGTAGCGGGAACTGTAAATAATCAGGATCAGTTGTCTAAAATTGAACCTTTAGCTAAAGAAATCAAAGGTGTCACAGCCGTAGTTAACAAAGCGACTGTTGCTCCACCAAAAAGCTAAAGTGGCTAACAACAAATTTATAGAAGTAGGTAAGCATAAATAAGACTTTAATGCTCCTACTGAATGATGGTGGTCAGTAGTAAATACAACTGACCACAGATAATTGACAATTGACGACTCTCAAAATAATGTTTATTTAAACTCAATCACTTAAAAAACTGTCGTAATTGCCAAAAAAAAATATGGAAGCCGAACAGCAGATCAAATCTATCAATACTACGTCACCACAAGGTCTACTAGCACTTGAAGGTGTAGAAACTACAAACTTACCAAAGTTACCACCTGCTCCTGAACCAGAATCACAATGGCAGAATTTTGGCAAACAAATTGCTCAATTTTTAGAGCAACTGCCTGATTACTTGAGTAAGTTTTTTAATGAATACAGTCAGTCTTTAATAACTGTAGCTTTAATTTTTGCGGCGATTGTTACACTTAAGGTAGTGCTAGCAGTACTGGATGCAATGAGCGATATTCCACTGTTATCACCAACTTTTGAGTTAATAGGAATTGGCTACGCTACTTGGTTTACTTTCCGTTATCTGCTCAAAGCTTCAACTCGGCAAGAATTGGCTACGGAAATTCAATTGCTGAAAGAGCAAATTGTAGGCTAATAAATTTCAAAGCCATTAGCTTACTTTTAATACACGAGTTGGTACACTGTTGAATATTTGATTATAGGATGGGCAATTTCCATCCTATAAATTTGGTTGGATTTTGTTAGAAGTAAATTACTTTATTTAATTAATAAGCGATTATAGCTGATGAGTTATATTTTAATATAGCTAGATGGCTTTGAGCGGCTTAGTCTTTAATAAAAATCGTGTATTACTTTACTAGACTACATTGTTGTTCTAAATACATCCAAAGACAGAGAAAACAATATGTCTTTTAATACAAATCACTTCTAAAGATAGTAGATTATACATGAGAAACCGCCTAATCTAGTTCTCGAAGTTATTCAACAAAAATATTTAACGAAGCGAGGACATAATTCATGGCTAATCAAGCAGATAATAAATCAATAGATTCATCTGATCGGGCTGAAGTAGATACGTACGATCGCGGAATTATCCCCGCTGAAACTGCTGCTCGCAGAGAAAGAGAAGGAGATAAATACAAAACACTTCCCACAGAAGAAAGGGAAGCAAGTGCGCCTACCGATGACCAAACTGATCCAGGAAGCGTACGTACCACTGATGGTTACACTGTAGACAAAGAAGGTTTGTTGAACAACTATGCAGTTGAACCGGAAATGTATTATGAAGAACCCGGTGATGCACGGCGAGAAGCAGCAGAAGATACTGCTGAACGTGTTGAAGAACTCGGAGAAATTAATCAGGACGAGGAAGGTAAGTTGACAGAAAAGGGTGACAAACGCGGTAAAGGGCCAGGAGTAGTTTAGTTAATATCTATTACTTTTTCGGATTTTCCTAGGTGCAATTACACGTAAAAGGGCTAGCGGCACAGGTTATACAGACGCGATTAATCGCGTCTGTATTGCTATTTAAGTAGATTGATGAGTGGGAGCAAATTTGAAACGACTCAACAGGATTATGCCACCAAGGGATAAATAGTACTTGAGGTAGCGATCGCACTTGGCGTTAGTAGAGTTATTGTTTTTAACATCAATGTTTAGTTAGGGTTTCTCAGCTTTTGATAAATTGGGCTTGTAAGAATTTGTGGTAGCCCATGTCAGAACAAAAGCCATTAGTTATCACCAAAGAAGATGAAATATTCCCGCTTTACCCACGTCTACCAATTCTCACGAGCCTTCAAGCAGGTTGGCATGGTTTTTCATTTGGGTATATGTGTCAGCCTGCTTCTGCATTTCCAGAAGTTTGCACACCCCGGTGGCACTCTCTTGGCATTTTTACTCATGGAGCGCGAGTAATTTATGCTGAACGGAAAATGGATGGACGCAGACATCGTGATGCCGTATTTGGCGGTGATATAGTCATTACTCCCGTGAACATCGGGCATGAGGCTTCTTGGGATGCTGAGGGAGACTTTATCTTACTCGGCATTGAACCACAGACTCTTGCTCGTGCAGTTGATGAAACAGCAGATAGCGAGCAGATTGAACTTGTGCCGCACTTTGCTACACCAGACCCTTTAGTTTATCAAATAGGGTTAGCACTAAAAAGCATTTTGGAAAACAATCCTTCAGGGAGTCGTCTTTATGCAGAGACGATGGTGAATGCTTTATCAGCACATTTAATGCAACACTACTCTACACGAAAACTGATATTAAAAGCATATAAAGGTTTGCCACATCGGCAATTACAGCAAGTTATTGATTACATTCATGCACATCTCGACCAAAATTTAGGTTTAGCTGAATTGGCGGCGTTGATACCAATGAGTCCTCATTATTTTTCTCAGCTTTTCAAACAATCTACAGGAATGACTCCTCATAAATATGTAATTCACTGTCGAGTGGAACGTGCTAAGGAATTATTGCTCAACAGAGAAATGGCAATAGCTGAAATTGCTCGCTTGGTTGGTTTTGCCAGCCAAAGCCATCTGAATTTTCAATTTAAGCGTCTATTGGGTGTGACTCCTAAAACTATTCAACAAAGATAGGGCAAATATGCAAAAAATCGGACGAATTTGAAATACTTTAGTCCTTAATGTTCCTACACTATCCAAAAACAGCGTCTTATTTTGAATAGTTAGAGATTAAGGAAACTTTATTTATGGGCAAAATTGAAACTAAAACTGAGCCAATGGTGATTAATTTTGGCCCTCATCATCCTTCCATGCATGGGTGTTTTCGGATTGTTGTCACCTTGGATGGAGAAGATGTAGTAGACTGTGAACCTGTTATCGGCTATCTGCACCGAGGTATGGAAAAGATTGCTGAAAACCGTACCAACATTATGTATGTCCCTTATGTGAGTCGATGGGACTACTATGGCGGGATGTTTAATGAGGCAGTAACGGTAAATGCTGTCGAGAAATTAGCAGATATTATCATCCCCAAACGTGCTAGCTACATTCGGGTAATCATGCTGGAGTTAGCCCGAATTGTCAACCATCTGCTGTGGTTAGGGCCTTTTCTAGGAGACTTTGGGGCACAAACTCCGATCTTTTACACTTTGCGCGATCGCGAAATGATTCTTGACTTGTTTGAAGCTGCCACAGGCTATCGCATGGTCAACAATAATTATTTTCGCATAGGAGGGGTTGCCGCTGACTTGCCTTTCGGTTGGGTGGATAAATGCGAAGAATTTTGTAACTACTTTGCACCCAAAATTGATGAGTATGAGAAATTAATAACCAATAACCCCATTTTTCGCCGCCGAGTTGAAGGCGTGGGAGTTTTAAGTCGTGAAGAAGCTATTAATTGGGGTATTTCTGGCCCCATGTTACGAGCTTCTGGCGTCAAGTGGGATTTACGAAAGGTTGACTATTATGAATGCTACGACGATTTTAACTGGGAAGTACAGTGGCATACAGCAGGAGATTGCTTTGCTAGATATCTCGTCAGGATTGGGGAGATGCGTGAGTCAGTCAAGATTATTCAGCAAGCACTCAAGGGATTACCTGGTGGCGTATACGAAAATTTGGAAGCACAACGCCTGGTAGCAGGTGCTAAATCTGAGTGGAACGGGTTTGATTATCAATTCATTGCCAAAAAAGTTGCACCCACATTTAAGATTCCCCAAGGCGAAAACTATGTTCGTGTAGAGTCAGGCAGAGGAGAATTAGGAATTTATATCATCGGAGATGATCATGTTTTCCCCTGGCGTTGGAAAATTCGTCCAGCCGATTTCAATAATTTGCAAGTTTTACCTCAGTTAATCCGGGGTCAAAAAGTAGCAGATATTTTTGTCATCCTAGGAAGTATTGATGTTGTGATGGGGTCGGTAGACCGTTAAACGAGGAAGTGGGGAGTAAGGGAGCAGAGGGGTAGGGAGCAGGGGGCAGGGGGCAGGGGGCAGAGGAGATATATTTTGGAATGTAACAATGAATCTTTGATACTCGTTCATCCACCTCGGAACTGGATTCATCTACCTTTGAACTGGATTCATCTATCTTTGAACTGGATTCATCTGCCTTTGAACCTCAAAGCTTCCAATGCCCAATGCCCAATGCCCCATTCATTAAATAATTAACGGCTCAAGTTCAGGATAATGCCATTGTCGGTGATACCATTCGGCAACCAAAGGACGGACAATGAACTGGGGGTGACGATCGCCTTTAACATCTATGCGTAGACCTGAGTAAGGTCGGCGTTTCTCGGAACCTTGACCGTTGCGACCGAGAAAGAAATGCGATCGCGCGATTAATCTACTATCTTGTTTCTCTGTACTGCCGAAAGTTTCCATCAAATCTGGCCCTTCAGTTCGCTGACGTCGTAGACTATACCCACTACCGCCACAAACAATCCAGTTGATATGAGAATCAGCGTGTCCTGTATCCATTGTCTTCAGGTATTCTAAGCAGTGCGCGTGACCGTTCAATACCAGATCTACCAGGGGATGCCCTTGAGTTAAAGAACCTAATTTTTCAGCCACCGCATCTAACACACTACGTAAGCGGTGACGAATTACTAAAGTCTGTGCTTGTTGCCATTTCGTCGCCTCAGTTACATAGGGAGGATGGTGAAAATAAATTATCCTTCCCCGAACTTCGGCGGTATTCCAAGATTCAATTAGTCTCTGCTTGAGCCAGTCCAGTTGTTCAGTGTCAGTTAGTGTTTGTTGGTCAGAACTCAGTTGCTTGTCGATATCAACTACAATCTCCTCAATTTGTGACACCTTACCTTGCATGTCATCCAGTTGATCGGCTTCTTTAGGATCGTCGGGATTCAGCTTTGCTGATTCTTCTAGGATTTGCATTTTTTCCTGCTGTAAATCCTGACGACGTTTTTCTAGAATTCTCCGATTAGCTGCGCCTTCTTTTGTTTTAGGCAGTGGCAATGGATCATTAAATGTATTAGAGTCCAAAGCAAAAAAGTCAATCCCGCCATAGCGAAAAGTGTAGTAGCGATTAGGGAGGCGGGTGAAGTGCCCAGGTTCATAGCAAAGACAACGACCTGTGTCTGTCTTAGCAGTGTAGTGCTTGTTTAAGTGATTATCTAAGTCTCCTGGAAGCTGAAAGTCTTTGAGATAGTCCAAAAACGCCTTTGCGTAAGCACCACCTGCGTTTGAGCCATGCAAGCCCACATCAATATCTAGGCGCGATCGCAACAGCTGACGAATAGGTAATGTTGTAAAAGATGCAAAACTTAAGAGTATCGGCAAATCATAGTAATCATGATTCCCAGGTACAGGCAGAATGGGTAGACTGAAAACCATCCGGTCGTAAGCTATTTGTCTGGGATGCTCTCCACCCAAGATAAACTCTCGGTAAGGCTTGATGAAGTTCTGCTGATAGTACTCACTCGACCCCACTAGATAAATCACATCACCCGTATGCAGCATAAAACGGCATTCATTGTGATGGGGCAGCATGAGTTTAGCTACCTGTCGCTGGGGATTGTGTCCCTTGTGTGAGCCAGAACCACTATCACCTACAACCAAAAATGAAAACTCAGAATCATCTGCTTGACCATCTTCCAGCACTAGCCGAGTTTGATCGATGCCTCGTTCCACAATCAACGGATCTTGCCACCGCACCCGCTGATTCATCTTGCGAATTTTCTTAGCGATCGCCGGATCAGATACAAATTTCAACGCCACTTACTCCTGAATCTTTCACTAGAGATTGGGCAACAGTTAACAGTTAACAGTCAACAGTCAACAGTCAACAGTCAACAGTTAATAGTCATTAATTATTTTCGTCCCCTGCTTCTCTCACTCCTCTTTACTCCTCTTCTGGCTCTTTCATCTCAACAGTCAAGTTAGGGAGTCCATTTAGTTTCTCTGTTGGCTCTATTTCTTCTACTAATGGCACAAAAATCTTCAAGCCGGCTGGTACGCATTTAATTTCAATTGGAGTTGTGCCTGCGATTTCACCATCCAGAACAACCTTTTGTGGTGGGTCTGTTGTAATTTTAAATTGTTTGGCTCGCAGGAAGCCAATGTCATCCCGTTCGGCGGCGTTACCTGTAGAGGCTGTTTGAAACAGATGGAACGTCGCGGCGATCGCTCCGGCTTTACTAGTCGGAGCTACGATTGTCAAATCTAATAGCCCATCATCATAAACCAAACCTGCTGGGCCCTGAGCTAAGACTGAAGTTGGCGGTGCAGCATTTGCTACTGTGACTGCCACTGCGCTAGTTTTAATTATCTTGTCTTCAGTTTCAATTTCAACATCAAAGGTTTTTAGGTTTCTTAGTTGCTGAATTCCTGCTAGGACGTACGCCATCATTCCAAAGCGATTTTTTGCTTCCCGATCTGCCAGTTCTACAGTTTCAGCCTCAAAGCCAATACCTGCAAGTAGTACCATTGGCTGATCATTGCAATAGGCTACGTCTACACTGCAAGTACCTCCCTGCAAAATTGTCTGACACGCACCTGCGATCGTGTCAGGGATTCCTAAAGCTGTGGCAAAAGCGTTTGCTGTTCCACGGGAAATAATCCCAAATGGAATTTCTGTGCCCACGACAGCCGCCGCGGCTGCTGACAGCGTGCCATCTCCCCCGGAAGCAATGATCGCCTCTACCCCCCGTTCTACTGCTGCATGGGCCAGTGCATCAGCGTCGATTTCTTCTGTTGTCAGACAAATATCCAGGTCAATTTCTGGCTCTAATATTGCTCGAATCTGTGCCAGCTCTACTTCTGGATCACCTTGACCCGCAACTGGATTGAAGATAAGGCAGGCGGAACGGTTCATAAGATATGAAAACTAAGCTTAGATTTATAAAATACCAAATTATTCTTAACATTCCTGGCAAACTTCAACTTCCATCTGACGACAGGTTTGCTTTGTTTATTGCCATTACTGCGATCGCACTTTTGCTTAATCAAAATGCTTTGGCGAGCGTTGCTCAATATTAGTAGTGGTAAAAAGTGCGATCGCGAATGCTCCACCCACTCATAACAGTTAGTTATCTCATTAACAACAATACTTTTCAACTTGAAGCCTAGAAGAATTTTCAGGCATCCGCGTCAGAAATAAATCCCGCCTCTTTGAGCAGCAGTTGTAGTTTTGCATGATCAAGTTTCGTATCCTTGTTGTTGTTTCCCCACATATCAGAAAAAAAGTCTTGCATCAGCGCAATGATGCTGCGGTATTTGACAATGCTGGCAACATAGAAATCATCTAATTTCATGTCTTTGTCAGCATGGATCTGCTTAATATTGTCGAGTAGTATGGATCGCAGTTTGTAAGGCTGTAGGCCTTCTTTGATGCCATATTTTTCTATTATTCTGCGTTTATTGTTCTCTGAACATGAATCATACGAAGATTGAACCAAGTGACCAAAATTCCGTAGAACTTCTCCGTAGTCGTAAAAGATGTGCTGCTCAAAGAAAGACTCTTCACCCTTGGTCAACGTAAAACTCTTATCAAGTACCAACCCAAAATCGGTCAAATATATTTGCTCGCCGTCGGTGAGGATGTTGCAAAAATGCGCGTCGAAGTGAATGATTCCTTTCGTCCTCAAAAAGTCAATTGTCGTGCGTAAGTCATCCAGAGGTTTCTGGAGTTGGTTGGGGTTTTTCCGCAGCCATGTTTCCAGAACATCTGGGATGTACTCTAGAAATAGAACCAACTCATAGTTGGCGATCGCTCTATCTAACGCATAATTTCCGGCGTTTGCACTATTGCCCCAGTACTCTACATAACTTTTTAGACGCGACCTATCCACATCCGCACGCCGCCCAGAGAATGGAATAATCCGATAATGGTACATCAGTGGGAACGTGGTAATTATCCCCTCCAATACCCAGTTTGTTGTCTTGATGTGGGTAACGAGTTCCCGGAAAACCCCAAAACCAGTGGAACCGAAGCCGTAATTACAGTAAGTCGGCAGGTTATAAAGGTTTCTGGTGGAGAATAGGTTGTCAAATTCGATGTTCGTAACCGGAACACGTTTTACAAAGACTTTGGATTCCCCAAGGACGATGGCGTGATTCATCCCCCAACCCGTACTCGACTCATTCGACTCGCTATTGTCAAACAGAGAGCGCAATTGTACATTATCCAACTGAGCGATTTGTGAACTGAGCTTAAAGTACTTCTTTTTTCTAAATTCTATAGGGTTCTTAGCCATTTTCCCCAATTCGAGCGAGTACCTTGATCGCACCTTCTAAAGTGAAGTTATTGTGTTTGCCTTTTTCTAGTTGTGAGTTAAAAAAAAAGCAGATACGAAGGTGGAAGTATTATTCCTACTGTTTATTTTACTTGCTTGAAAAAGACCACAAAACAGCGCACCCAACAATTACAGGAGTATCTCAAACCAGACCTATAGTTGATGAGTACAGACGCGATGAATCGCATCTATGTTGAGTAATAAGAAAGAATGTAAAAGTATGTAAACAAAAATAAAAATAAACTTTATTGCAATTGGGCAAAGGCAATCAGATGAGTCACTCACTACGGTAGTCTAGATGAGAGTGAATTTATCGCCTGGTTTGACATAATTTTTTATGACTTCAGTTGTTGCTAGCCCCACACGCACTATTCGTATTGGTTCACGCAAAAGCCAACTTGCTCTTGTTCAAACATACTGGGTACAAGAGCAACTCCAGAAAAGTTTTCCTGATATCACTTTTGAAGTCCACACAATGTCTACCCAAGGCGACAAAATCTTGGATGTAGCATTAGCCAAAATTGGCGATAAAGGACTATTTACTAAAGAACTTGAACTGGGAATGCTCAACAAAGAGATTGACTTTGCAGTTCATTCATTAAAGGATCTGCCGACTAACTTACCAGCAGAGTTAACACTAGCAGCAATTACAGAGCGGGAAAACCCCGCAGATGCACTAGTGGTGCATGAAAAACACAAAGATAAACAAATCGATACTTTACCAGAGGGTGCGGTAATCGGTACATCTTCTCTGCGGCGGTTAGCACAGTTACGCCACCACTTCCCCCACTTTACCTTTAAAGATGTGCGGGGAAACTTAAATACACGGTTGGCAAAACTGGATGCAGGTGAGTACGATGCGCTGATTTTGGCAGCAGCAGGGTTGGAGCGATTGGGAATGGGCGATCGCGTTCATCAAATTATACCTAACGAAATCTCCCTCCACGCCGTTGGACAAGGAGCTTTAGGTATAGAATGCCGTGCTGACGATAGCGAATTGTTATCCTTACTCAAAGCGATCGAACATTCCCAAACACGCGATCGCTGTCTCGCCGAACGAGCATTCTTGCGCGATCTTGAAGGCGGTTGTCAAGTACCTATTGGTGTAAATACAGAAATAACTGGTAATAAATTAACCTTAACGGGTATAGTCGCCAGTGTTGATGGTCAAAAGATGGTAAAAGATACCGTCACTGGAGAAGCCAACAATGCCGAAGCTCTAGGTACAGAACTAGCACATTTGTTACGCCAACAAGGAGCAGAAGAAATTTTAGCAGAAATCTTTGCTGTGATTCAACGGGGTTCTTAGGCTATTGGGTGAGGTGATGTGGTTAGATAAGTAAGTAATCAGTGAGTAATCAGTAGCCAGTAAACAGTGGAGAACTGATAACTGATAACTGTATAGGCATAACCGGGGAAGCAAAAATTACCATGCGGATTCTATTTGTTGCAGCAGAAGCAGCACCCATTGCGAAAGTAGGAGGAATGGGCGATGTTGTTGGGGCATTGCCCAAATTCTTAAGAGAAATGGGGCATGATGTGCGGATATTCTTGCCTTACTACGGCTTCCTGCCAGACAAAATGGAAATTCCCAACGAACCCGTCTGGCGAGGATCTGCCATGTTCCAGGACTTTGCTGTTTATGAAGCCGTTTTACCTGGTACTGATGTTCCCTTGTACTTATTTGGACATCCTGCCTTCATGCCTCGCCGCATTTACTCTGGAGAAGATGAAGACTGGCGGTTCACTTTTTTTGCCAATGGTGCAGCAGAATTTGCCTGGAATCATTGGAAGCCAGAAATTATCCATTGCCACGATTGGCACACAGGGATGATTCCTGTATGGATGCACCAAGACCCTGATATTACAACTGTCTTTACCATTCATAACTTGGCTTATCAAGGGCCGTGGCGTTGGTATTTGGAGAAAATTACCTGGTGTCCTTGGTATATGCAAGGACACAATACAATGGCAGCTGCGGTGCAATATGCCAATAAGGTAAATACAGTTTCCCCAACTTATGCTGAGCAAATTAAAACACCTACTTATGGTGAAACATTAGAAGGTTTGCTGTCTTTTATTAGTGGTAAGTTATCTGGGATTATTAACGGCATAGATACCGAAGTTTATAACCCAGCAAATGACAAATACATTACCCAAACCTTTACTACCGATACTCTAGATAAACGCAAGGCGAATAAAATTGCTTTGCAAGAAGAAGTGGGGTTAGAAGTTAATTCCAATGCTTTTTTAATTGGGATTGTGACGCGATTAGTCGAACAAAAAGGCATTGATTTAATATTGCAAATCCTCGATCGCTTCATGGCTTATACAGATGCACAGTTTGTGCTGTTAGGAACAGGCGATCGCTACTATGAAAGCCAAATGTGGCAGTTAGCATCCCGCTTTCCCGGACGAATGGCGACTTACTTACTGTATAACGATGCCCTATCTCGCCGGATTTACGCTGGTACTGACGCCTTCTTAATGCCTAGCCGTTTTGAACCCTGCGGTATTAGCCAAATGATGTCTTTGCGTTACGGTTCTGTACCCATTGTGCGTCGTACAGGCGGATTAGTTGACACCGTATCACACTACGACCCCGTAAATGAAGTAGGCACAGGTTATTGCTTTGACCGTTATGAACCGCTAGACCTCTTCACCTGTATGATCCGAGCTTGGGAAGGCTTCCGTTTCAAACCCCAGTGGCAAGAATTACAAAAACGTGGTATGAGCCAAGACTTTAGCTGGTATCAGTCTGCTAAGCAGTACGTGAAGTTGTACAGATCAATTTACGGCTTGCCAGAAGAAGAGGAGCAAACACCACAACCAGAGTTAGTCTTAAACGAGGCAGTAACCAGTAGTAAATCCTAAAATTGTCTAAATAAGTAGGTATTTTTATGGCTCATGATAGTATTGCTCTAATATGCTAATCATGAGCTTTTTTGTTGGCGCGATCGCCTTTGATTAAAGTGAGAAGGAGTTGATGTGATTAAAATTATTGTGAAGATTAAAAATGGGTAATTGCTACTTTTACCCCTAATTAGCTTTCCATGATCGCATAACTCAAATGACGGATAATTTAGACCTTAAATAATATTTTTTAACTAAGCTCTAACAAATAATTTTGCACAATTTCCAAAATATACTCCGCTGCATGACCATCCCCAAAGGGATTAATTGCATTTGCCATTGCTTCATAAGCAGTCGCATTACTGAGTAACTCACTGGTGACAGCAAAAATTTTCTCACTCGTAGTTCCTATAAGTTTAGCTGTACCTGCTGCAACAGCCTCCGGTCTTTCGGTGGTATCTCTTAGTACTAACACTGGTTTTCCTAGACTAGGTGCTTCTTCTTGCAACCCACCAGAGTCAGTGAGCAAAAGATGCGATCGCCCAATCGCCCCTACTAGTTCGCCATAATCTAAAGGTTCTGTCAAGAAAATTCGGGGATGATTTCCTAAAAGCGCCTGCAAAGGTTCACGCACTGTCGGGTTACGATGCAATGGTAAAAGCAATGCTGTATCGGGAAACTTATCTAAAATCTGTAAAAAACCCTGAGCGATCGCTTGTAATGGTTTTCCCCAATTCTCTCGACGATGTACTGTTGCGAGCAAAATACGATAGGAGTCCCAGTTTAAGCCTGGTATATTGCAGGCTGGTTGGGTTGCAGCCACATTCAACAGCGCATCAATCACCGTGTTACCTGTTAGGTGAATTTCACCCAAAACACCAGAACGTTGCAAGTTTTCCACAGCCAAAGAAGTTGGTGCAAAGTGCAACTGAGTAAGTTGAGAAATTAGCCGCCGATTAGCTTCTTCTGGGTAAGGATTAAAAATATTATCAGTTCTTAACCCTGCTTCTACATGACCTACAGGAATTTTTTGGTAAAAAGCTGCTAAAGTTGCAGCAAAAGCAGTAGTCGTATCCCCCTGCACCAGCACTAAATCTGGTTTTTTTTCCTGAAATAATGCTTCTAAACCTCGCAAGCTACGGCAGGTAATATCACTTAAGGATTGCTGAGCCTGCATAATCTCCAAATCATGATCTGCCTTTATATTGAACAATTGCATGACTTGCTCAACCATCTCCCGATGCTGTCCAGTTAAAATTACTTGCAACTCAAAATCTGTGGACTTCTGGAAGACTTGAATCACCGGAGCTAGTTTAATTGCTTCTGGACGAGTACCCAAGATAATGCAAACTCGTTTTTGGTTAGTCATTAGTAATTAGTGATTTTAAGTCAAGAGCCAATATAGCAGTTCTGGTTTGGATGCAACATGTGTTCAGATCACAACATTTTTCAATTCGTAATGGGTTACGCCCTGCTTTTCTAAAAGACGCTGTGTGTAACTTGCTTTCCTGTAGAGGTACACTAACGTAATTTGTAATTAAAAAACTCAGATTTACTAAAAAATAATCAGATTTACTAAAAAATAAATTGTAAGCTGGGCATTGCTCACAAAAGGCTATTTAATAGACATCTAAGATATTAATGGCAATGCTCACCCTACAGAAAACCTTAACAATCGGTCTTATAGCAATGGGTATTGGGGAGCTAGTTTCGCTTTGCTCAACATGACACTTTAAGGATTTATGCAATAGGTCTAATCTTTACAAATAAATAACAAATAAGCATGAAAAAACCCGGCTTAACCGGGCAGATGCACTGTTTATCGAATTTAGCAGTGATAACTACATTTTGATATCACAAGTTAAAGGACAAGCGGCATAAACAGTAGTCTGCATTTGGTCTGCCTCTCCATGAAGCCAGCTTAGCCATTTGACTTCACTAGGATGAATACCCTTAAAAGTTAGCACACCCGCAGCAAAGACAACTGCCATAACGTTGAACATTATTAAGGCCCCTGCTACGAGCAAAACAGCACTAACAGGCATCACAGATTGTAAAACAATCGACAACAGACATCCGACCGTAGCCATCAACACAACTAAGGGAAAACCGACAACCAACAAGCATACTGCCAAGGTGAAAGTCCAGATCAAAAAGCTTTTGACCTTTAACAAGGAGTAGGTCTTTCCTAGATTAGAGCTTTGAGCCGAAACCATGACTTTTCCTCCCAAAATACACAGCAAAATGTAATTTCAGTAATATCTCGCTTTTTACGAGCAAACTGATATTCTTTAGTGAAATTCAGTATATAAAAACCGATAGAGAAAATGAGCATTTATTTACTAAAGTTTACAGTTAATCTTTCGTAATTATGAATGTAAACTCAAGTCCACATATATTTAAAAAGCTAGTTTTAAGCATCTGTCTTGAGGCATAGAAGCTAAAACACATCAGCTTTCAATGCTTATCTTCAGCACTTTACTTCCATCCAACTTAACATTTCTTATAACTAATAGTAAAACTTCTCATAATTCACAGATCGGCTAAAGAAATTATCTGCCGCTGACTGTGCTGTTAATTGCTAGCAATTTTTAGTTTTTGTCTCAAGCAAATTTCTCATCTAACAAGTCGAAGTGTTAACAATAAAATTTGAAGTATCAAAATACACTAATTATCAAAGTATAATAACTGAGGTTTATTAAGGTCTTATGTATGTTAAACAAGGTTAGATAAGTGAAATATTCTCTATAAGACTACTAGATAGTGGCAATTAAAGAAAAAAAGATACTAGTGGAGGGGAATTAAATAAACTGACCGTGGCTCTAGAATTCTGATTACTTTTTACCGCCTGTAGAGCGTCCACACAAGCATTCTCCAGAAATCATCAACAAAAGTGACTTCTTCGTAACTCAACTTTACTACCAGCCAAATTTTAAGATATATGACAGAATCACAGCATCCATTAAATTCCAATGCTGCTAGCCGTAATTTGCCGCCAGTACCGCCACCACCACCAACATTTAGTACACAGCGCCAGTTTACACAAACATTGGATATGTCAATGGATAGGAGCACCAACGCTCCTGTTATTAACTCTGCACCACCGCCACCGCCAGTTTCCACACCTGTTGGAGCTCATCGTCCGGGTAGTCCACCACCAATGCCTACAGCTCGTCCCAAAAACAGCAGTCCGGGACTTACTTTAGCACAGCTAATCAGGGAAGCTTACGATCAAGGATATTCTGACCTTCACCTCGGTGTAGGTGAACTACCCCGCTTTCGCAACCGAGGAGAAATTCAACCAACGGATTATCCAGAAACGGATAAAGAGACGTTGATGAATTGGTTACGAGAGGTGATGACCGAGGCAGAAATTCAGCGCTTTGAAGAACACCTAGAATTTGACGGAGCGACTCAATACGATTTTGCTCGCGTGCGGATCAATGTTTTTGGCTCCCTTAAAGGGCCAGCAATGGTGTTACGGTTGATTCCGCTAAAAATCTTGACTATGGAACAGTTGCGCTTACCCCCAGTTTTTCGGGATATTTGCCATCACCATAAAGGTTTAATTTTGGTGACTGGGCCTACTGGTTCTGGTAAGTCTACGACAATGGCGGCGATGATTGACTACATCAATAAGGAGATGGCTAAGCATATCATCACCATTGAAGATCCCATAGAATTTGTCCATCAAAGCCGCAAGTCCTTAGTCAAACAGCGGGAAGTGGGAATGCACACCCGGAAATTTGACAACGCTTTGAAAGCAGCTTTGCGGGAAGACCCAGATTTGATTCTGGTCGGAGAAATGCGGGATAAAGAAACGGTCAATACTGCCCTAAAAGCGGCTCAGACTGGTCACTTAGTGATGGGAACCCTGCACACGAATAGCGCTGTAAAAACCATTGAACGGATTTTGAATCTTTACTCTGGTGAGGAACAGGATGCAATGCGGGTGGCAATTTCTGAGTCCTTAGTAGCAGTGATTGCTCAAGGTTTGTGCCGTACAACTGATGGTAAGCGGGCTGCTTTCCACGATGTCTTAATTAACACTGAGGCAATCAAGGAATGGATTAAAGATGGTAAGTATGATGAAATTACCGAATTGATGAAGCAAGCCAGTTTTGACGGCATGGTTACGATGAATCAATCGCTGCTCAACCTCTATCAAGATGGGCGCATCACTGAAGAAACTGCTTTAGAAATGTCACCAACTCCTAACGAAATGGCGCAATTTCTCCGAGGTCGAGTTTAACGGGTTGGGGACTGGCAACTTTTTAGAGGGGAAAAGGTTAAAGGGTAAAGGGCAAGGGAATGGTTTTTCTTTTTGCCCCATGCCCTAGTCCCCAATCCCAAATATTTTATGTTCCTGGTTGCGGTTATAGCTAAGGTAAAAGATAAAAGACAGAATTTTTTACGTTTTACTTTTAGTTCCCTAGCCTCCGTGAATAACTTGACGACAAACAATCTATCTAAACCCCAGTTGTTCAAAGGCATTGCGCTATTTACTCCTGGAGGAGATTTGATTTACTGTATCGACCCTAGCAAGCAAGGTCGATGGCATTTGCATTTGTGTAATGCTTTGCAGGAAATCTTAGACTTACCAGAGCCGCCACATTTTTTAGTGCCTTGCTATACTGCAACTATTGACCACTGGTTAGATCCTCGTACCCAACGAGTGCGAACTTTTGCTGAAGCTTATCCGGCAGTAATTAGGCATCAATCCTTGCTTAACACCATTTTTGGCACAAAAGAGCTAGTGTGGAAAGCCGCTCCCTGGCAAGATGGGTTGTGCGATCGCATGGTGTTAACTACTTATCGTTCTTCATTCCCACAACTTTGGGAAGACCATGATTTAATTGTACGCTTAGACCTTTCTGAACCAGTACCAAAATATCATCAACCAGTAATAACCGCCCAAAAGGAGCAAGTAAGAACACAAGGCTATGTCCTGCGCCTGTTTGTTGCAGGGCATAGTGGAACTACCGAACGCATCCTTCAAAATCTGCACGAACTGTTAGAGCGATCGCTTGGACACCCTTATACTTTGAAAGTCATTGATGTTTTAACTAATCCAGAACAAGCGGAAATCAATCAGGTTTCTGCAACTCCGACCCTTGTTAAAGTTTGGCCTCACCCGATTCGGCGCATTGTTGGCGATTTAGATCATGTGGAGAAAATTTTACACATGTTAGCTGTCAAAGAAACACTTTAAGTTTTATTAAGACTCTTAATTTGCCAGATACGGCAATTAAGTTAGTCACGCACTTTGCACTAGTTTTTTACCAAGTGCGCGGATGGGTAGGTGTTGGGGACGAGGCAACAAAAAAATGGCTGAATTTCCCTGTCTGTAATCATTTGAGGCGATCGCATCTTTAAACCATCCGCGCACTGCAATAGGTATCTTTACAGATTGCAATTACTTAAAATCCCTATTAAGGATTGAAACCTACACAGAGGAGGCGGGAGAAGGTGAATTTTCTTTCAAGTGAACGCATAATTCTACCTGGCATTGATTACGTTGCTTACGATCAGGGATGGTACGAAATGTTCATAGACTTGTACCATCCTACTGTAAAACAAGCATTACAAAATCAAACAGCGTTAGAGTATCTAGTATCTTTGGGTTTTGAAAATATCGAGGTTATTGAATAATGGTTACACTTCCACAAATCCAACTTGCTGAGAAAGAAAATTGCAATTACCTAAAATCCCTATTAGGGATTGAAACGTTGTTGGGTAGGCGTGGCAGTGGCTAGCGCTCGAATCACATTATTAATCTGTATGCGGTGACTACTTCTTGGCAGCCACCTATTTTTTATTGGCAAAGAAATCTGTATTTGGCTGCTGCTACACTGTCTACCTTGATAGGTATTGGGGTATGATTAAATTTTTTAGAAGACAAAAGATGTCCTGTTGCAACCGAGTATTTCTCTACATTTATAAACTGAATTGTTCTATTGTCACAATCGTAAACATTTGAAGAGACAGTGTAAGTTACATTATTTGCTTCATCCATTTGCCTGAGAAAACGCAAGTTACCATTTTCTCTAATTGAGTCAACATCAATAAAAATGTGATGATATTGATGTCCAATGTCTACCCAATTCTCAGCACGGGCAGGTAGAACGGTAGACAGAGCAAGTAAGCATCCAATAGCTAAGTTTTTCATAATTCATTTCCTAAAACTTCATTTTTACTCAGGCGTTAGCCTGGAGGCATTAGGAATTATAGGGATGTTCTTGTGAAGTTTCTGTAATGGCAACTGTTACGTTCAGCCCCAATACCCAGCCAGTTTATCCCCATGAGGTTATCCGGTGGCGAGTCAAGCTTTTAGAGCAAGTAGTCCCACGCAATATCAAAACTCAAACACCTGTACTACTTGGAGATGCTGGGGATAATGGCTCTATTATCCATAGCATTGATGTGCATCACCTAGGGGATAACGTAGCTACGGTTGTGCGATTGTGGACACAGCAAGCAGAGGAGGACACAGATTATTTCCTAGAGAATGAAGTGACTTTGCCTGCTGTCAGCGCTACCTCTAATGTGGCGGCAGTTGCACCAATTACATTCACATTGCTAAGTATATTACCAAGTCCCAATACTGGATTGCATCTTGCGCCAGGGAAAAGTTTATTTTGTGCGTTGGGAACAGCTATTGCCTCTTGATTCCAATTACTTAAAATCCCTATTAGGGATTGAAACCCGTTAGGATTTCCACTGCGTAGACTAGATCCTCATTGCAAATTAATTGCAATTACTTACGCCACCGATTGAGCCAATCTACCTGACCAATCCAATCTGTTGCTTCTGCCTCAGATAATAGGCGATCTAATGCCACAATCAAATCTGAAAGTGACCAACTATTCTGAGCAGCAAGGATAATACCGCCATGTTGAGGATACTGTTGCCCTAGAACAATAAAGTCTCTCACGTTGAAAGTAAAGATACTTCTGCCCTGAGCAGTTGAGCGTAATAATTGAGTTTCATCACTAGCATCTAAAGGCATCCAGTCGTTTGGAGTACGAGTGACATCATGCCCTTTAGACACCAATGCTGAATGCAGCGATTTACTAGAGGTATCTGCATCCAGATGAAGCTTGAGTTTAACCATTGGCAATTTCTAAAGATTGCTCAGAAGCGATCTCAGCGTCAATTTGCCCCTTATTTACTGTATAAAAACTCAGAGCTTCTCTTATCTGTGCCTCAGTAACCTCATACTCATGAGCAATCTGGCTTGGACTCATACCCCATTTTTGGGAAGCAATGGCCACAGTCTGCACTCGAATTCCCGTTCCTTTGATGACTGGTACAAGTTGCCCATTTGCCCCCTGACGATAAGCAATTTGTGGAAAAGATGCTTTCAGGGTACTTACTTTTTCTGTTACAGCCCACAGAATAAATTGGTCAAGCGAGATACCCTGACTTTGAGCTAATTGCTCAATTTCATGCTTCAATTGGTCAGGTAAATTTAGGGCATATGCTGTCATTTTCAGTTTTTAGTTTCTGGCTCTAGAAACATCATATTCTAAATCTAGATAAACATTCCGTGGAATTCTAGCTTGAAAACAGCATATTTCCTGAATGCCAAACCTGTACTCGTAAACGATGCCATCAACGCAGTACGGGAATTGCAATTACTTAAAATCCCTATTAGGGATTGAAACTTTGAGCAAGATTCTAATTACCCAAAATCTCTATTCAGCAACTTGAGGCGCAGGTTTTAATCTTGAATCAGGGGTTGTTGATTCTGGAACCTGACCCTCAATCAGCTGAAGCGATCAAAGCTCTGGTTTACAACCGTTGTAGCAGGCTTAAACCGTGGGTATCAGTACCACATGTATTGAAAAGAGAGTATTCACTAGATAACTTTTGCATTTGCTGTGATTCCAAGGGGCTGGGTTGCCAAGGGTTAGGATTATTGTAGGCGTAGAAAGTTTCAACGCCATCGATACCTTTTTGGGCTGCTGCTGGAATTAAGTCGAAATGCGATCGCTTGTAACGAGCCGGATGAGCAAGTACCGCTAATCCTCCAGCTTCGTGAACAGCTGCAATCACGTTACTTGCCTGATATTCTTTACCTGTAGTAGCCTTTCTTTGCAGATAGGGTTTTATACTAGGGTGTTCTAGCTCGAAAGCATAAGCCAAAATGTGAACTTCTATGTCCAAAAGGTTGGCATTGATTTCCACGCCACTCCATAGGTGAGGAGTGCTTGCGCCAGGGTTATTCCACTTCCAATCTTCTAACCAAGCTTGTGCCAGTTGATAGCCAGCAATACTATGATGGTCAGTGATCGCGAATCCTTTTAGACCAATAGCGATCGCTTGCTCCATTAATCCACTGGGCTGTAATCTGCCATCCGAGTAGACGGTGTGCATGTGGAAGTTGAATAACCTCGGACAACTCTGTGCATCAATGTTCTGGAATATTTGTTTCAAAAGCTCTGTGGAAGCAGTAGTCCGGGCAAAATTTACAGCCATAACCCTCTTTGAAGAAAAATACGTAATTTTTAATACACCAACATCTCAAACTTACCAGATGAGAGATAACCAGCACGATAAATTAGTGTTGGTAATTAATTTCTCAGCTTCATGAGCGAATTTTTTCAATATGTTAAGACTACGTTAGCAAATCTAAACGCAGACGGTTATGAGCATTTTCGATTGCTCTGATAAGGCTTAGTAAAAAATATTGTTAATAATACTTTTAAATACTGTTATTAAATTTGCTGAATAACTGAGTAAAGTTCAGGCTTGTAGAGTTATTCTCTCTACTAAGCCTCAAGCAAACCTCTAATTTAATGTGTAAAAATCATCTCTCATGTAGATAATCCCACTAATTCACCCGAACCAGTAATGACTTCACCAATTACATAAGTAGGAATATCCTGTGATTGAAAGTGGGTAATTGTCTGCTCTACCTGATGAGGTGGCATCAACAGTACAAATCCAATGCCCATATTAAATGTATTGTACATGGCTTCAGGACTGACCGCTCCAGCTTCAGCTAGCCATTGAAATGCGGGGGGAATAGTCCAACTGCTGGGGTCAATTTTAATCGCTTCACCCTTCCCTAAGCATCTGGGCAAATTTTCTGGCAATCCACCACCTGTGATGTGAGCCATACCGTGAATGTCCAACCCTGCTTGCAGTGCTGCTAGAACGGGTTTGACGTAGATGCGCGTGGGTTTGAGAAAAGTTTCGCCGATAGTTTCACCATTTAAAGATTCTGGGCGGTCACTCCAAGAAAACCCGCGATCGCTGACAATCTTTCGTACTAAACTCAAACCATTACTGTGTACACCAGTACTAGCAAGAGCGATCGCTACATCCCCTACTTGTGGCTGGGAACCATCCAGCATCCGGCTTTTTTCCACAATTCCTACACAAAAACC
Organism: Komarekiella atlantica HA4396-MV6; assembly: GCA_019359395.1. Taxonomy (GTDB): domain Bacteria; phylum Cyanobacteriota; class Cyanobacteriia; order Cyanobacteriales; family Nostocaceae; genus Komarekiella; species Komarekiella atlantica. The sequence goes on along the minus strand of JAHHHK010000006.1, from coordinate 104,502 downwards.
AGCCAAGTCATACTCACCCAGTTGGTAGAAACCAGGCATTTCTGCCGTTTCTCCTCCCAGTAAGGCACAACCCGCTTGCTGACACCCAGAGGCTATACCCGCCACCACCTGAGTTAACTGCTCTTTGTCTAGCTTACCTGTTGCCACATAATCCAAAAAAAACAGCGGTTCTGCGCCAGATGTCAGCACATCGTTTACGCACATCGCCACTAAATCAATGCCAACGCTGTCATGACGATTGAGGATGTGAGCAATTTTGAGCTTTGTACCCACACCATCTGTCCCGGAAACCAATACTGGTTCCTTAAAACCCCCTGGTAGTTGAAAGCAGCCACCAAAACCACCCAGTCCGCCAATTACTTCCGGTCTAAAAGTGCTGTGAACTAAATTACGAATTTTATCTACGAAGCCTCGACCAGCTTCAACATCAACGCCTGCATCCCGATAATCCATAAGATTTTAGTCAATAGTCAATGGTCAAAAGTAGAGACGCGATTAATCGCGTCTGTACAAGAGCGTGATTAATCGCGTCTGTACAAGAGTCAAGGGCAAAAATTAATTTCTTGGGACTTTGGAATTTAGACAATAGACTGCTGACTCTTGACTTATTAGAATACTTCATCTTCAATGCCTCGCCACCATTCCCCCAAATTCATCAAGTCTTGGTAAATATCTTCTAGTTCTTCGGCATAGGTATCTGCTGATAAGGAGGCTCGACGCTCTTGCAGCTTCTTAAGGCGTAGTTGTACTAATAGCCAAGGTTTGGAAATGCTATTTGTTGCTTCGATGTATTGCGCTAGTTCTTCGCTATCCATATATTTGATATTTTGCTTTTAATATCACTACCTATCTGCTGTCTGTTGCCTCTTTACCCATTTCCTATATGCCCAACCAATCAAAAACAGCCACGATACTAGTCGTGACTGCTGACAATATTGATAAATTAACTAATTGTCTAAGCTTTACTAAGCTCGGTCAAAGCCACTGTTACAATCAGTTTACAACTAGTAGCCAATTAAGCTTTGGCTAAGTTTTCATTAGCGAAGTCCCAGTTTACTAACTGATCCAAGAAATTCTTGATGAATGCTGGACGAGCATTTCTGTAGTCGATGTAGTAGGCGTGTTCCCAAACATCCAAGGTTAGGAGCGCCTTTTTACCATGAGCCAGGGGGTTCTCAGCATTCGGTGTTTTGATCACCTTCAGAGTGCCACCATCATCAATCAACCAAGCCCATCCGCTACCAAATTGAGTTGCAGCAGCGTTAGAAAATTCTTCCTTAAATTTGTCAAAGCTACCAAAATCCTTATCAATCTTGGCTGCGAGATCACCTGTGGGTGCGCCACCACCGGAAGGCTTCAAGGAGTTCCAGAAGAAGGTATGATTCCAAACTTGGGCAGCGTTGTTGAAGATTCCCGTCTTGGAGGAGTCTTTGAAGGAAGTTTGAATTACTTCTTCTAGAGACTTATCAGCAAGTTCTGTACCTTCAGTGAGTTTGTTTAGGTTGTCTACATAGGCTTTGTGATGCTTGCCATAGTGATACTCGAAAGTCTCACCTTTCATGCCATACGGCTCTAGAGCATTAAAGTCGTAGGGTAGGGGGGGCTGTTTAAATGCCATTTTGTGAAATCCTCTCTTTACCGTTTTCCAGTTTAAAGCTATTGGAGAAGCTTAGGAAATTGCAGCTTTAGTGTTCGGTAGTTTTATATCTTTAAATACTGGGATATAAAACTTAACATCGTCATTCTACTACCAAAGTGAAGATGAAGGCAAAGTACTTTACCAATAAGTCAAATCAATAGAAATTAATAATTATAAATAAAAACTGCTAATAGCTCATCAATAATGGCTCATAGAAAGAGTCCAAATAGCAAATAGTGTCAAGTAGAGACGCGACAGCAGCGCCGTGCTTTAAAAACTAGAACAAGGCGCTGCTTGATGAAATTGCATATTTTGTTTTATTTTTGCCCAGCTATTCACTGTGTTGACATCTGCAACCGTTTGTTAATTTCGTCCCAGTTGACAACGTTCCACCACTGTTTCAGATATTCGGGACGGCGGTTTTGATATTTGAGATAATAGGCGTGTTCCCAAACATCATTACCCATAATTGGGAAACTACCAGATGTTTTTGGACTATCTTGGTTAGGCGTACTGGTGACTTCAAATTTGCTATCAGGAGTGCGAACTAGCCAAACCCAGCCACTACCAAATTGTTTTGCTCCAGCATCATTAAAGCGCTGTTTGAAAGTTTCAAAGTCGCCAAAGTTGTCGTTAATAACATCTGCGATCGCACCTATTGGTTCACCACCACCATTAGGTTTCATAATTTGCCAAAACATTGTGTGATTAATATGTCCACCACCATTATTACGCATTGTTGTCATAATATCTTGTGGTAAACTATTAAGACCAATTACTAAATCTTCAATGCTTTTTGAATTCAGTTCTGGATGTTTTTCCAAGGCTGCGTTTACATTAGTGACATAAGCTTGGTGATGCTTATCATGATGCAATCGCATAGTTTCAGTATCAATATATGGCTCCAAAGCATTATAGTTGTAGGGTAAAGGGGGAAGTTCAAATGCCATAGTGTAAATTCCTAGCATAAGTGCTTTCCACTTTCTAGCTAATTCACTAGCTCTGATACCTATATCATTAGTAGTATTAATTATATTTTTATTAATAGTCCTAAAGCCAGAAGAATTAATATTTAAGTAAACTCAGATATTTGATAAAAGGCTTGTCTTAAATTGAATATAGTCAATTCCACAGCCATCAAATATAACTTTTTTTGAATATTTTTATAATGGTGAGTGGGGGGTAACTCACCATTACATTTAACTAAAAACCAATAGAAAATGGCAATGATTACTACTGAGATAAACGTTGCTGATAGTAGTTAACAATTTGCGCTGTGACTTCAGATACGTTCAGACCATCAGTTTGAACTTCAATCGCATCTGCTGCTTTTTGCAAAGGAGAAACTTTGCGAGTGCTATCTTTCCAGTCACGTTCAGCAATGTCCCGTTCTAGCTGTTCTAAACTTACTTTGGGTTGACCTTGTTTATTAAAGTCTTGCTGGCGGCGACGTGCGCGTTCACTAACAGAAGCGGTTAAGAATATCTTCAGTTCGGCATCGGGGAATACGTGAGTGCCGATGTCTCGTCCTTCAGCAACCAAACCACCTTTTTTACCCCAAGTATGTTGTTGTTCGACCAGTGCTTGACGCACAGCGTTTTGTGCCGCTATTGCAGATACGTTGGATGTCACCTCAATACTGCGAATTGCTTGCGTAACATCAATATTATTAATCCAAACCCGCACCGGAGATTGTAAATCTTCGCTAGGAATCAGTTTAATTTCACATTGGTTAGCTAATTCGGCGATCGCACACTCATCATCAATCGCAATACCTTTTTGCAACACCAGCCAGGTGATAGCGCGGTACATTGCTCCAGAATCTAAGTACACTAGACCTAGCTCTGTTGCAACTTGACGAGCCACCGTAGATTTTCCCGCGCCAGCTGGGCCATCAATAGCGATGATGGGCTGGCGATCGCACAAGATGGTATTGTCAATCAAACGTGTAGAACCAAGACGAGCTGCGATCGCCAGCATTCCTTCCTCCTCAATTTTTTCTAAAGTCATCAACGTAGTCGGTTCAACCAATTCAATATATTCCACCAAGACCTTGCTGACCATTGCCACTTCTTGCTGTACCATTGCTATCAACTTGCTGCTATTGCGATCGCCTGCCTTGAATGCCGCTTCAGCTCGTTGCAAACCGCGATATAACACCGCCGCTTGCTCTTTTTCTGTTGCAGTCAAATATTGATTGCGAGAACTCAAGGCCAAACCCGACGCTTCTCGCACCGTTGGACAACCAATAATCTCTATTGGCAAATTTAAATCAGCTACCAGCCGTTTAATAATTGCCAACTGCTGACCATCCTTTTGACCAAAATAGGCTCGGTCAGGCTGTACCAAGTTGAAAAGTTTGGTCACAATCGTAGCGACACCCTGAAAGTGACCTAGCCGAGAACGACCACACAAGCTTGTTATCATAGCAGATGGGGGGATAACTTGTGTAACCTCTGATTCTTGTATACTCTTCTGGGGAACTGCCATTTCTTCCAGAGTAGGCGCAAAAATTGCATTTACCCCAGCTTGTTCACAAAGTTGTCGATCTTGCTCTAAAGTGCGGGGATAGCGTTGATAGTCCTCGTTGGGAGCGAATTGCAGGGGATTGACAAAAATACTGACAATCACCATAGAATTTTCTTGCCGCGCCCGTTGAATCAAGCTTAAATGACCTTGATGCAAATTTCCCATCGTCGGTACCAGACCAACTGCCGTCTGTTGCCAACTAGTGGCTTCATCTAGCACCAGATCCTCTGGCACAATCAGCTTGTTTTCTAAGCAGCGTTTAGTTAAATAGCAGCGTAAAGCTGCAACTGTTGTCAGCAGGCGCACAAAATACCCCTAGTTCTTCTTGAGCCTCTTCCCAGTTAGTTTATATCTGAAATGGGGGAAAGAGATGTTTGAACTAGGGGAATTAAGCGATCGGGGATTGGGATTAAGGATTAGGGATTGGAGATTTGGGATTAAGTAGGGATTGGGTATTAGGAATAGACAAGTAGAGGGGGAGAAACAAAGAAGATACCTGTTCAATATTTTCTCCTAGTCCCCAGTCCCCAGCCCCTAATAATTATCTTCCCAAAACTTCAATCTGCACTGGTGCTACACCACTGCCCATCATTCCTAAAATCCGAGCTGCACCAGTAGATACGTCAATGATGCGCCCTCGAATGTATGGGCCTCGGTCATTAATCCGCAATACTACAGAACGACCATTACGAGTGTTGGTAACACGGACTTTTGTGCCAAAGGGTAAGCTACGATGGGCAGCAGTCATTCCTTCTGGATTGAATCTCTGACCACTAGCAGTTTTATTACCAGAACCATCATAGCCGTAAAAAGAAGCCATGCCTCGGAAGTTCATTCGCACTCTTCCAACGGCAATCTCTTGTGGAAACTTTGGTATTGATGGTAGGCGTACTGGTAAGTTGGCAACTGCATTTAAGGGAGATGCATTACCTAAGAGTCTCCGCATCCGGTTTGTTGCTTGTAATGCATCTTGTGCTAGATCTTTGGTGGTGGTGGTGTTTGCAAGTCGCGTATCTTCGTTGATTTCCACCAATTTTTCGCTATTGACTTTGATAGTGTAGCGATCGCCAGGCTGCTGTTGAACAGAGGTGTTTTTGTTCTGAGCTTGATCAGTAACGGTCGATTTATCTCCTGTCCAACTTACAGTAATTTTACTCGCGTCTACATTTTCCCTGGCCAGCTCGTTAATTTTAGCTGCTAGTACACCTGCTCTATGAACCGGGTCATTGTCAACACTCGCAATCTTCCCAATATTCACCATTTGTGATGAGTTGCTAGCAATAAGGGCGTACGATTGTACGCCCTCAGTATTTCCAACTTCACCAACTTTTTTAGTTTCACTACTTGTGTCTGGTGTAGAACCTAAAAAGGTTAGAACAGGAATATTTTTGATAAAAAGGGTTGCCGCCTTACGTTCTCCAATGTTGTGAGGATGAATTTCTGTAATCACCGCATCCGAGGTAAGTTTCCCTGCTGGGGATTGGTACTCTCCCACTTTGACCACATCAGTGGCAGGTAATTTTTGGGAAGCTTGCGTAGTTACCTTGGTGGTTTGAGTGCAACCGACTGAGGGTATTCCCAAAACAGCCAGAGACAGGGCGACAATAGTCCACAAATATCTTTGATTCATGCGTCCGTTTTTTAAAGCGACTGTAGAGCTAAAGTTTTATAGTTCGTGGGATTTTTCACCAGTGAGAGTGATTTTTTCCCTGGAAAACTCGAACTCGTTCCGTTTTCACTTTTTGTTTATAACTGCAACAGATTAACACGAACCTTTTGGCTTGGGGATCAGGGTTTTAGCGTAAGTCTTGGTAACTTTAGCAAAATTAAATTGCGATCGCAGGGGTCAAACCTTTTCCAAGTGCGGATTTTAGCTATGTAACGTTTTTTTCCACAACTCGAAAAATTCTTTTTAAAACTTAATATTTGTTGTACATACAACTCATGTGGCCCTGTCCACAACTATTTACAAGGCTCTTGAATACGTATGTATTATAGATAACATTGAGTTTTAGCCATTCACCTTATAAAATTAATCTGATTTTTTTGAAAAGGCATCTGAATAAATACCTAAAATTATTTATTTCATGAAATCTTCATATTAACCTATAAATTAAGTCATTACAGGATTTACATATAAGAGAATTAGAAAAATTAGCTGGAACTTACTCTCTTTTTTTTAGTTTTAACTAGCTATGTTAATCATAACTTGCATTCTCAGTGTTTATAGAAAAATTAGTTATATATATAACTTTATTTTTAAGTAATGCTGAGTATAAAAAATAGTCAATACTTATTTTTACTATCAGAGTAAAAACATGAGAAAAAATTAGAAAAGCTTCTCGGACGCTTGTTGATTGATTTTATTGTGTAGCAAAAAATACAAGCGCTATTATTCGCTCGCAGTAGTGGGTTAAAGTATGATTTATTAAAGCAAGCTGTTAGCTTCATGGCACAAGGAGATTTAGAAATACCACTAGATATTCTCAAAGAGTTGCATTCCAAATACAAATCATTGCAAGAGGGTGTGGTAGCAAACTACATTCCTGAGCTAGCAAAGGTAAACCCTGACTTATTTAGCATTTGTATTGTTACCGTAGATGGTCAGGTTTACGAAATTGGGGATTACGAACAGTTCTTTACGATTCAGTCGATTTCCAAGGTGTTTGCGTATGGACTTGCTTTAGAAGATCATGGACAGGTTGAGGTTTTGAAGAGAGTTGGCGTGGAACCAACGGGAGAAGCATTCAACGCGATTATTCTTGATGAGCAATCGAAGCGACCTTATAATCCAATGGTAAACGCTGGAGCGATCGCTACTACCAGCTTAATCAAAGGGTCTGGTGCAACAGAACGTCTCAACCGGATGCTGGATATGTTCCAGCGATACATTGGCCGCGATGTGTTCGTTGACATCTCAGTTTTTACCTCAGAACGCAGTACGGGACATCGCAACCGAGCAATGGCCCACTTGATGCTCAACTTTGGTATGATTGACCGGAATATTGAAGAGGCGCTGGATTTATATTTCCAACAGTGTGCTGTGATGGTAAATTGCCACGACTTAGCCGTAATGGCGGCTACTCTTGCTAACAGAGGTATTAACCCCATCACAAAAAAACAGGCAGTAGATAAACGTTACGTCAAAGATATTCTTAGCGTTATGTATACCTGTGGAATGTACAACTTTGCAGGCGAGTGGGCTTACAAAATTGGTATTCCAGCCAAAAGTGGTATTTGTGGTGGGATTATAGCTGTTGTACCCCATAAGATGGGAATTGGGGTATTTTCACCGCCGCTAGATGCGCGTGGTAACAGTGTGCGGGGAGTAAAAGTATGTGAAGAACTTTCCCAGCAGTTAGGTTTACATTTATTTGAATGTTCAGAGCAAGGCTGGAAATAGGGAGAAAACTTCCTTTGATAAACTTATCGCAAATTTTTGCTTAAAGCGATCGCCACCGACAAACTCACATCCTCGACTTCTTAAAGAAGTCGGGGATGTGAACGATGAAACTTTTTACTCAATAAAAAGCTGGGATGATACAACCTCAAGGACAAAATAGTATCATTTACTCACGCGTTATACATCTGAGTCATGTAATTGACCAAAGTATTCCCCAATGGCCTGACGACCCTCCAGTAGAATTTGCCACTATTGCAAAACTCCAAAAGAATGGCTATTACTTGCGGCGTTTCTCCTTGGGAGAACATAGCGCCACTCATATAAATGCGCCTAACAGTTTTCACACTTTGGGTGTAGGAATTGACCAATACCCAGCCCAATCACTGGTTATACCTGCGGTAATTATAGATATCCGCCCTGCAATAGTTAATCCTGATTATGCCCTCACTATTGCCGATGTTCTGTTTTGGGAAGAACAACATGGTGAGATTCCTGCTGGCAATGCAGTACTGCTTTATACGGGTTGGCAAGAGAAATGGTTTGATAAAAATGCATTCTTCAACCAAGATGCTGAAGGAATTATGCATTTTCCAGGGTTTAGCGGCGAAGCCACCCAATTCCTACTTAACGAACGGCAAATTGCTGGGGTTGGCATTGATACTCATGGTGTAGACCCCGGAAAGGATAACAGTTTTACTACTAATCGCTTGGTGTTAGAACAACCGCGCATTGTGTTGGAAAATCTCACCAATTTAGATCAACTACCACCTAAAGGCACTACCTTAGTAATCGGGCTTCTTAGGTTACAGAATGGTTCGGGTTCTCCTGTAGGAGTGTTGGCTTTAGTGCCTTGATTTATGTGTGGCAGCTATCATTTAGGTAAGATACAACGCAACCTAGTAGTCTGCCAACCCCTAATTGCCGGGGAAAGGTTAAAGGGGAAAGGGGAAGGGATTGAAATATGATAACTCCATTATCTTGTTGCAATTACATTGACGGTCATTGGTTGAATGCTGTAGGGGAAGCAACTCTAGAAAGTCGCAACCCTGCTGACAAGACTGAAGTCGTTGCTACATTTCCCCGTTCTCAAGCTGATGATATAGATACAGCAGTAGCCGCAGCTCGCAAAGCGTATCACAGTTGGCGAAAAGTCCCCGCTCCAGCGAGAGCAGAATATATTTTTCGTGTCGGAGAAATATTACTCCAGCATAAAGAAGAACTTGCCCAATTAATTAGTCGAGAAATGGGTAAACCCTTGACAGAAGCGAGGGGAGATGTGCAAGAAGGTGTTGACTGCGCCTTTTACAGTGCAGGCGAAGGGCGGCGACTATTCGGGCAAACTACACCTTCGGAAATGCCCAACAAATTTGCGATGACAGTGCGGATGCCTATAGGAGTCTGCGCCTTGATTACACCTTGGAATTTTCCAGTAGCAATTCCTTGTTGGAAAGCTATGCCAGCTTTGGTGTGTGGCAATACAGTAATCCTCAAACCGGCTGAAGATACCTCCGCTTGTGCAACTAAATTGATTGAGATTTTTGCCCAAGCTGGTTTACCAGCTGGAGTGATTAACTTGGTGCATGGGGTAGGTGAAGAAGCGGGGAAAGCTTTAGTTGAGCATCCCGATGTAGATTTGGTGTCGTTTACAGGTTCTTCGGAAACAGGTGCTTTTGTCGGCGCAACTTGCGGACGCACTCACAAGCGTGTCTGTCTAGAAATGGGCGGCAAAAATGCCCAAGTAGTAATGGAAGATGCCGACTTGGAATTAGCACTAGATGGCGCAGTTTGGGGAGCCTTTGGTACAACTGGTCAGCGGTGTACAGCTACTAGTCGTTTAATTTTACATCACGATATCAAAGAAAAATTTACTAATATGCTGCGTGAGCGTACCAGTAAGTTACGTTTGGGTGCTGGCACTGACTCCGATACAGATATCGGCCCGATAATTAATGAAAGACAACTCCAACAGGTGAGTAAGTATTTAGATATTGCTCGTGAGGAAGGCGCAAAGGTGTTAATTGGTGGGGATATTGCTAGTGAAGGGGCACTGAAAAACGGTTACTTTTTTCAACCGACAATTTTAGATGATATAACTCCAAATATGCGAATTGCGCGGGAAGAAATATTTGGGCCAGTGGTGGCATTAATTGAAGTTAGCTCATTTGAGGAAGCGATCGCAATCCTCAACGATAGCAATTATGGTCTTTCTTCCTCTGTTTACACCCGCGATATCAACCGAGCTTTTACTGCTATGCGCGACATCGAGGCGGGTATCACCTACATCAACGGCCCTACTATCGGTGCTGAGGTACACTTGCCCTTTGGTGGTGTGAAACACACTGGTAACGGACACCGCGAAGCTGGAACTACAGCCTTGGATGTGTTCACAGAATGGAAAAGTGTTTATGTTGACTTCTCTGGAAGTTTACAACGCGCCCAAATTGACAATCGTGGGTAAAAAATACAAAAGCGAGTATTTGAGCAACGCTGACACAACTGAGTAAAAAAATAAAATTAGTTAAGATAGAAGAAAACTACACCAACGATAAACAACAACGTTTTTGTTATCGACTATAACAAAGAATTGACTTAACTACTAACTCAATGAGAAGGGAGGTGTGACGTGACAATTACCCTAAATCACACTATAGTGCCTGCATACAACAAGGAAACATCGGCACGCTTTTTTGCACAAATTTTTGGTTTAAAGGTTGAGGCTCCCATAGGTTATTTTGCTGCTGTGCATGTCAATGATAACCTGACGCTTGACTTTGCTGATAGAGAAGGATTTGAGTCGCATCATTATGCATTTCATGTCAGTCATGAGGAATTTGATACTATCTTCGCACGGGTCAAAGAGGCAGGTTTAGAATATAGTAGCGATCCTATGCATCATAATAAAGGTCAACTTAACTATAGAAACGGAGGTCGTGGCTTTTATTTCTATGACCTTGATGGGCATAACTTAGAATTGTTAACTCATGCGTAGATATTTTGCTCAAGTTGAATAGCACTAAGTTAGCTCTCAATTGGTTGAGTTTTATGAAAAATTTAGCTCAATTGGAGAATAGTTAAATGAGCCGCCAATCATTGCTAGACCCAAATCGTTCGTATACTTTTAGTAATTACTTTGAGTAAGGGTTTGCAGTTGACGATTTAGTTGCTGAATTTGGCTATTCATTCGAGCGGAAATTTCTCGATTTGCCGCAATATTCCGGTACAGTAGACCGAATTTCTAACCTCAAGCAACGGATTGAGGAAATTTTACCGTATGTAGATTTAGAGAACGAAGCCACACGTAGGGAAATGTTAATTGCGCCGATTATCACTGATTTGATTCACTATTCCCGCGCTAAATTACGAATTCAATATAGTATCAAAGTTGATAATCAACTTCAAGGTAGTTTAGATTATTATCTACGAACGCAGACTAATTTAATTGTGATTGAAGCCAAGCAAGCAGATATAAATAGAGGATTTACACAACTTGCAACTGAGATGATAGCCCTTGATAAATGGACTGATTCTACTCAAACAGAAATATTAGGAGCAGTAACAACAGGTAATATTTGGCAATTTGGTATACTGTACCGACAAGCACAGCGTATTGAGCAATCAATCTTTACAGAGTAACTGAAGAGTTAGAATCGGTAATCAGAATTTTGTTAGCTGCACTGATGAATGAGACTAAGTTTGCATAGTTTAATATTTTATTTTAGACTACTATATTTAGCTTAAAGTTCACTTTTTCACTAGGAAATAGGTGGTAGCATATTCAGGCAGTTGTCTGATGTTTTGTCCAAAATCTTTTTGATTCCGAAAAATACCTGCTAAAAAATCGAGTTGATAAAGATTAGGTAAAAACGCTCCGCCTGTATCTGCAATAACTCCCATTCGCAGATGTTTACGTCCACCTTTTGTGTGTTCAATAATAACTACTCTACCTAAACCGATGTTCAGAACATCTCCTGCAAAAGTTACTCCTGGTTTTATAGAAATTTTTGCATCTATTTTGTAACCGTAGCCTTTGATAGCATCTACCTTTTTAAAGTACCAATAACGCTTTTGGGCTGTTGCTTTTAATCCCCGAACGTAAGACATTCCATTGTTTTTATCTACATTAAAAAATGCTTTGGAGCCATCTGTAAAATTAACTAGTACAGTTCCCTGCATTAGCGCTTCTTCTAATCCTGTACGGGTCAAATAAGCTAGAGGCTCAACTTTCCCAAATTCTTTTCCGCCTGGTTCATAAATACCCGATAAAACATCCTGTTTTGTATATTTAGTATAAAAGTTATTGTTATTATTTTGTTTTAAGCTATAAATTGGTGTGTTGTAAGTAGAGGTTTTTTTGCGAGAACCTGTATGAGTAAATACAGCATATTTTGTAATTCTTAATTGCTTTTGACTACGAGCTTTTGGATTATAGGCAGACCATTTAATAACTCGAAAATGAGTATTAATAAAATTAGGGTTTTGTAAACGAGTTGTTCGTTTATTGGCAATATCTTCCCTAAGAATAGTAATCATGAAATCTAAGGTCTTGAGAATATCTTGTACAGTAACTCCTTTAGTAGTTAACAGCCCTGGACGAAGAATATCTGGGTCTGCCGAAGCGTGGTCTTGGTAATATTTTCTAGTATTGATGAGAACAGTCAATAAATCTGTTTGATTAAAATTAACTTTAGCTGTTGGCAGCTTTATCTGAGATAAAATCTGACTGCCATTAACGCTAAATTTATATTTTTTCCACTCATCAATGACTGGATAGGGTGTAGATGCTGATACCGAATATTTCTCAGATGAAAGTGTACCTTGTTGGCTTATAGTCTCAGCAGATTTTGGTTGAGCAATCAAAGAATTCTGAAAATGTGTAGATGTATGAGCAGTTTGACTTGAAGTCAGGGCAATTTGCGATTGAGGTGGAACAAAATTTTTTTGTTGAGTAAAGGATAAATTCTGTGCGGTTTGATGTTGTAGGGCTAGCTGTTTATTTTTTGACTGAGTATATAGATGAATGCTAGCTAAACTCATGAATGATAAAGCAGCAACACCTACTATGAGACGGAGTTTTTGGCTGAATAGGTTACTCATAAGTTGGAAAATAAATTACTGATACATAATAATTGCAGTGACCTAACATCAATATATTAATTTGCTCATGTATTAAACGTGAATACAATGGGAGCATCATTCTTTGTCTAGTTATAAAGAGATTAGTTTAACAGTGTATTATACCGCTGCATCTCTAATCACTAAGTATCTGCAAGAAGTTTAGGCTGTCAAGCTAGAAAGTATTTCTCATCTTGGACTATAGGCTCTCAGCAATAGTAGAGCTACAAGGTTTTCGTTAAATTCTTCTGAGAGTTTCACAAAATTACTAAGGTATATTTTGATTTTTCTGTTAATGCGTAAATGTTACATAAATAGAATCAAATGATACTGTAAACGATCGCAGTTCGCACTTTAATCACAAATAATCTTAAAAAAATGTAAAAAACTATGTTAAGTATCCCTATTAGTCTAAATTTACCTCGTGTACCCCGCTTAGTGACTTCCTTACCTGGGCCTCGTGCTTTAGCTATTGTAGAACGCGATCGCGCTGTAACTTCTCCTTCCTATACCCGCGATTATCCTCTAGTCGTGTCTCGTGGTCAGGGCTGTATGGTAGAAGACATGGATGGTAATGTGTTTCTGGATATGACCGCAGGTATTGCCGTCACCGCTACCGGACATGCTCACCCAGAAGTTGTTAGGGCAATTCAAGAACAGTCAGCGCGTCTGTTGCACATGTCGGGGACAGATTTTTATTATGAGCCGATGGTGGAACTAGCAGAACAGTTAGCCATTCGCGCCCCCTTTCCCAATCCCCAAGATGTTAAAACTGCGTATCCGGCAAGGGTATTTTTTACCAATTCCGGCGCAGAGTCCAATGAAGGGGCAATCAAACTAGCTCGATATTACACCAAGCGATCGCTAATTGTGGCATTCTTAGGAGCATTCCACGGCCGCACCTATGGAGCAATGTCTCTTACTGGTTCTAAAGCAGTACAACGAGCCAATTTTGGCCCTTTAGTTCCAGGGGTAACTCATATCCCCTACGGGACTCACGCTAGCCTAGATTATTTAGAAAAACAGCTATTTGCGACAATTTTACCACCGCAAGAAGTAGCGGCGATCGTTGTCGAACCGATTCAAGGCGAGGGAGGTTACATTGTCCCAGAAGACGGCTTCTTGCAACGAATTCGAGAGATATGCGATCGCCACGGTATTCTGATGGTAGTTGATGAAGTGCAATCGGGGATGGGGCGTACTGGTCGCCTATTTGCGATCGAGCATTGGGGTGTGCAGCCGGATATTATTACTACAGCTAAAGGTATCGCCAGTGGTCTACCTTTGGGTGCGATTCTTGCCAGACCTGAATTAATGACTTGGCCTCCCGGTTCTCACGCTACCACATTTGGCGGTAATCCCGTGGCTTGTGCCGCAGCTATTGCCACTTTGCAACTACTCGAAAGCAATTTGATGGCAAACGCTTCCCGGATGGGAGAATTATTACAAGCTGGTCTTACTCAATTACATGAAAGATTTCCGATAGTTTCCCTACCAAGAGGTAAGGGTTTAATGATGGCAGTGGATTTATTAGATCAAGAGGGTAATCTTGATTATAAATTGCGCGATCGCATCATCCAAGAAGCTTTCTTACGAGGTTTACTATTACTAGGTTGCGGTAAAGCAGCAATTCGTTTTTGCCCACCGTTGGTTATCGACAGTGAACAAATTCAGATAGCCCTTCAGATTATTAGCGAGATATTAAGTTCCTAGAAATGAGGGACAGGGGGGAATGAGGAATGGGCGAGTGGGGGACAAGGAGAATAAATAACTATTGTCTGTTGACCCTTGACCCTTGTACAGATGCGATTCGCGTCTCTACCCTTGACCCTTGTACAGACGCGATTAATCGCGTCTCTACCCTTGACCCTTGTACAGATGCGATTCGCGTCTCTACCCTTGACTCCTACCATCTACTATATGAAACCTGAAATTGCCCTTCATCTATATTCAATACTTTGGCAAGAATATAGCGCCAGAGTCAGTTATGCTCGTACCTACCAGCAAATGATTATTGCTGCGGGTGGGACTGTTGCTAATGACCACATCGCCTTTCGGTCTTTGCGCCTATTAGTAGATAGCCCACAGGGTCAAGTTAACTTAGGAATTGATTACCTTGGAAAACTTGCCGAAGCTTTGGGTTATGTAGTGGCTGGGGAGTATACTTTTGCTCAAACCCATCTGTACGCCCGTCATTATCGCCATCCTCAGCAGGAGGAATTTGACTTACCCAAACTGTTTATCAGCGAGTTGATTGTGGATGAATTGCCTGCTGATATTGCTCAACTCATTTCTCAAACAGTATCATCATTTTCAAACCAACCCGAACTTAGCTCTGTTTTACAATCAGAGGGGAACTGTGAAAGTATTGCCGAACTCCAGAAGGTTTTTAGTCGTCCTTGGCTACCTCCTCAACGTTCTGTTGTAGAGGAAGTAAATCAGATTACTCAATATGGTGCTTGGGTGTTACTGCACGGTTATGCAGTCAACCACTTCACAGGTTACGTCAACCGCCAGAATACAGCAGCATATCCAGATATAGATAGTACAGCCCGCGGTTTGGCTAATCTGGGTGTACCCATGAAAGCAGAGATAGAAGGAAATGTTGCTTGTGGCTTGCGTCAAACAGCAACCCAAGCAGTAACAGAGATGGTAACTGTGCTAGATAATATTAGTGGTGGAGAAATTCAGATTCCCTGGACTTACGCTTATTACGAAATTGCCCAGCGCTACCCAGTGGAAATAGAACCAGGAAAGCAGGTATTATTTGATGCTTTTTTAGGGAGCAATGCCCAACAATTATTTGAAATGACTCGTCTGTCTAAGTAGTCAAGAGTTGTTAGTCAGAAAGTAGCCTTCAAGCTTGGAGTTTCGTGTTCTGAACTCGGAGTCTCGTGTTCTGAACTTGGAGTTTCGTGTTCTGAACTCGGAGTCTCGTGTTCTGAACTCGGAGTTTCGTGTTCTGAACTCGGAGTTTCGTGTTCGGAACTCGGAGTTTCGTGTTCGGAACTCGGAGTTTTGTGTTCTGAACTCGGAGTTTTGTGTTCTGAACTCGGAGTTTCATAGACCTAGCTTGAAATAGAGTAGGACTTACGCACGAGTTACGCAATAACGAACCGCAGAGGCGCAGAGGGCACGGAGAAATGAGATAGAGTTTGAGAGATATTTCGCGTAAGTTCTGTAGAGGTTAAAACGATGCAGAATCGTGACAACATCATTTGTTAAGCAAAGCGAAATATCTGTGAGATTCTGACTTTTGTAAGAAGTTGGGAATCTTATGTTCAAAACCAGGAAAGCAGAAGCTTTGTAATGCTTTTTTAGGAAGTAATGCCCAGCAATTATTTGAAATGATATTATGTCCGAATACGGTTCAGTTAACGGTAGCCGTCACGCATAAGGATGCCGATCGCATGATTGCTAAACCTAAAATTTTTATTGATGGAGAATCGGGAACCACAGGCTTACAGATTCACTCGCGCCTCAAACAACGGGATGATATTGAGTTAGTTAGTATTGAAGCATCTAAGCGTAAAGATGCAGCTGAGCGATCGCAATTAATTAATGCTGTCGATGTTGTCATTCTGTGCTTACCTGATGACGCCGCCCGCGAAGCTGTGAGTTTAGTTACCAATCCTACGGTTAAGATCCTCGATGCTAGTAGTGCCCATCGAACAACGAAAGGCTGGGTATATGGTTTCCCTGAACTAAATCCGGGACAACGAAACAAAATCGCCAGTGCTCAGTTTGTCAGCAATCCAGGTTGTTATCCCACTGGATTTCTAGCTTGTATCCTGCCCTTAATTGTCAAGGGACTCCTTCCTAACGACTTGCCAATCACCATTAATGCAGTGTCCGGTTATTCTGGTGGCGGCAAAAATCTTATCCAAAAGTATCATACTTTCCACGAGCAGCAAACTGGAGCAACCTCGCTTTATCCCTATGGCATCTATGGCTTGCAATTTGGACATAAGCACGTCAAAGAGATGCATCAGTACTCTGGGTTAGCATCACCGCCGCTATTCGTACCCGCAGTGGGCGACTTTGAGCAGGGGATGTTGGTACAAGTGCCTTTACCGCTGCGGCCTTTGAAGAATCCCCCATCAGGTGAGATGATTTATCAGGCGATCGCAGACTACTATCAAGGTGAAAAATTTGTGCAGGTTGCGCCATTCCAAGATGCTAATCTGCTACGCGATGGAATGTTCTTGGATGCAACAGCAATGAACGGCACTAATATTGTTCAGGTTTTCGTATTCGCCAATGACGCAACCCAAGAAGTGCTATTAGTTGCTCGCCTCGATAACTTAGGCAAGGGCGCATCAGGAGCCGCTATCCAAAATCTCAACATCATGCTGGGTTTTCCAGAAGAATTGGGACTGTGATGTTGAAGAAACTAGTGGCATAACAATAGACTTCTTGCAGAAGTCGATTTTATGAAAATTAAACCACAGATGAACACAGATAAACACAGCGAAAAGTTTGCGCGTCCGGGTTTCCCGGCGCAAAACTTTTCAAGACAGATAGTTTATCGGTGTTCATCGGTGTTTATCTGTGGTTCCAATAAAAAACCAAAATTTTTGCAAGATGTTTAATAGATTTATTGCAGAAGCCAGGAAAAGGTGAAAAAGTATGAAGTTTTCCTGCACCCCTTACCCCACCGCATATTACTAAGATTTGGTAGACTGCAACTTCTCTAATTGTGCTAGCACCTCTGTACTGTGAATGCTTGGGTTGACTTTGACAAAAGTCTCACGCAAGATACCTTGAGGATCGATGATAAAGCTGTGGCGCATAGATACAAAGCCAATCCAAGAACCATAAGCTTTACTCACTGAGCCATCGGTATCAGCCAGCAAGGGAAATTTTAATCCCTCGGAATCGCAAAATTTGGCGTGGGAATCAATGTCATCAGCACTAACGCCAATAATCTGAGCTTTCTTTTCAAGATATTTAGGCAAATCTTGTTGAAAACGACGAGCTTCGATAGTGCAACCAGAAGTGAAGTCTTTAGGATAAAAATAGAGCACTACCCACTGACCGCGCAAGTCAGAGAGAGAAATTTTGCCATCACCTGTGTTAGTTGGCAAAGTAAACTCTGGCGCTGGTTGATTAATTGTAGGAAGTTTGCCACCTAAAGCATCAGCAGCAGGGGTAAAATTCAACCAACTGATGACAGCAAAACAACTGGCAAATAATGTGCTTAAAAAAGTGCGACGAGATATCATGGTGCAAACCAGAATTACAACTTGATAAAAGTTTACAATTCTTGGTTGCTGCTATTCTCACTCTGTATGAGATTCAGTAGGGGTGTCTGTACTTTCGATGTATTGGCTATCTAACAGAAAAGCTCCCTTAGCAAAGCGAATACCCCAATATCCACCCGGACGACGGTCAAGAACTATACCTTCTTCGCCAATGTAAATTACATCCGGGGGGCGCAGCATGGGCATGGGGTCTGCGGTTTTGACGTAGGGCGGTAGTGCCACAACTCGGACTTTACTACCAATAGTAAATTCTTTGGACATTTTGAAAATGTTAGGAGTTTTGATTAACTCATAATACTAATTCGTAATTCGTAATTGATACACACTCAAAAATGCTTGCTATGAGAGGATGTCTGAGAAGTCAAAATTGTCATGCTGAATGAAGCGATAGCGTAATGAAGCATCTCAGAAATTAACGGACAATAGAGATTCTTCCTTCCGCTCTGCTCCAGTCAGAATGACAAAATATACCATTACCTAGCTTTTCAGACATCCTCTGAGAGCTTTTGATGACCTTATTCAATTCCAGATTTCTAATCAGGTAAATGAACTACATAAATAAAACCCGAAACCCTGTAGAGACGTTACATCTACGGTCTCTACTCAATTTTCTATTTTGGTGTGGGAAAGAGGGAAAAGGAGAGAGGAAAAAATTTCTTCCCCTCTCCCCATCTTCTGCAAGAAGCCTATATCTTGACTGTGGAAAATGATGCTTGCACCTCAGTCAAGGGTAATTGCCAAAGTAACTCAGGTTGCCATGTATCTGGGTTGAAGAGAGAGTGACGACCGAGTTAGTATACCTGCCAAAGTCTAGACCAGCTAAATTTTTGTTGATAATTCAGGTTTTTATGAATGACTCGCAACAGTCCTAAAATTATCTTGAGATGAGATGGGCGTATTGCCCACCCCAGATTAACTAACTATTTTTTGAAAGATTCGGGATTATTGGGAATTGCGTTGTTGCCAGCGCTGTCTTCTACTTTCCTGTAACTGCTTGAGTTTAGCCTGCTGTTCAGGAGTCAGTACTGCTTGCATCTGTTGCTTCGACGATTCCCAAACTTGCCGCATTTGGGTTTTTTGTTGTTCAGTTAGATTCAAGTCAGCAAATTTATTCCTTGAACGTTGACCTGCTTGCCGTTGACCTTGACCTGCTTGGCGCTGAGCCTGACGTGCTTGTTTTGCAGCTTCCAATTGTGCCTTTTGTTCTGGGGTCAAAATACCTTCAATTTGGGCGCGAGTATTTTGGCGAATTGTCTGAATTTGATTTTTTTGTGCATCCGTTAGTCCCAGTTCTTGCCAACCACCCTTTTTGGGAACTTGTGCAAGTAGCTGAGGTGAAGAGGTGGTTGGTTCTGCCTGAACGGCAAAGGGAATTGTAGTTAAAGTTAAAGCGATCGCACCCGCTATCAGTGATAATGTCTTAAGTTTCATTGTTTATCTTGCGCTTTTTTCCTGCTTGGATGTCACCATCATAGAAACTTATTTACATCAGCCACATGAGGAGAAAGTCACGGTTACACCCATGACTTTAGTCACGATTTAATCCTGACAAATGTGACTGACAATAGTTAGAAGCTATGAATAATAATGTGATTGACAGAAGTTAAAAGTTATGATTTAGCAAAATTTTTAATCCGATTAATTTATAACTCTACTCTGTAACGTTTTTGTATCTTGTATTTACTTTTAATTTTTTCTTTAGCACTAATAACTCATAACTGGAGCGAAGCGACTAATGAGTCGTCCAATTAAAATTAAGAATCATCCTTTTCCATCTCTGCTTTATTTGGAATGGATACTACTGGCAATCACTGCATTGACAGCATTTCTACCATCTCCGTCGCCCCGATTTCGTCCTAAACCTCCAGAACTATCAATTTGTGGTATTTTCCCAGACTTATCCATTTGTAGTATATCCCCAGAAATATCAATTTTTAGCTTAGCTGCTTTTGCATTAATGGGCTTAATTTTACCCAAAAGGAACAATATAATTAAGGTAATTTATACAGTTAGTGAAGTTTTATTGATTTTAATAACTGGGCTTTTTGGCGGTAGATTTGCTCGTCTTTTTCCCTTTCTTTACATCATCTTAGTTACTCGCAGTTGCCTAATTTTCCAGTTACCTGGGCGTTTATTTGTTACGAGTCTATCCTTTACCTTATTTTTACTGACCACACAACTAAAATATCAGTTATTTAACTTTCAAGCATCACCGCAGGCTCAAGAGCGCTTTCGGTTTTTTAGCTTAAATTGGTCATTGGTATTTGGCTTAAGTTTAGTTTTTGTGTTGTTGATGATGAATGCAGTATTATCAGAACGCCAAAGTCGAGAAAAGCTAGCTGTTGCTAACGAAAAACTCCGTCAATATGCCATGCGAATTGAAAATCAAGCTACGCTAGAAGAACGTAATCGTATTGCTAGGGAAATTCATGATTCTTTAGGACATTCTTTAACTGCTTTAAATCTCCAATTAGAAACCGCTTTAAAACTGTGGCAATCTAATCCAAATAAGGCTCAAGCTTTTCTAGCAAGAGCCAAGGAATTAGGTTCAAAAGCTCTAAAAGATGTTCGTCAATCTGTTTCGACTATGCGTTCTAATCCTCTATCAGAGCAATCTTTAGAAAGGGCGATCGCAATTCTTTCAGAAGATTTTCACCGCTCAAATGGAATTTTACCAATTTGTCAAAACAATCTTGAATATTCTCTACCTCCTGAAATAAATACTGCAATTTATCGGATAATTCAAGAATCATTAACTAATATTTCTAGATATGCTAGTGCCACAGAAATTAGACTAGTAATAACTACGAATAAAGGAAATTTACGATTAACAATTCAAGATAATGGTAGAGGTTTTGATTTAAAGCAAAATACCACTGGTTATGGACTTCAAAGTATGCGCGATCGCACTTTAGCACTTGGAGGAGAATTTAATATTAAAAGTGCCCTCGGTTCTGGTTGCAAAATTACAGTTGATATTCCCTTACCCAGATTAACAATATGATCAAAGTGTTGCTTGTAGATGACCAAAATTTAATTCGTCAGGGCTTAAAAGCATTATTAGAACTAGAATCAGATCTAGAATTAGTAGGAGAAGCAGAAAACGGTCAACAGGCAATTAATTTAGTTGCAAAATTACACCCAGATGTAGTTTTAATGGACATTAGAATGCCCATCATGGATGGAGTCGCAGCTACACGAGAAATTCAAAAGCGTTATGCTGGAATTAAAGTTTTAGTACTAACAACTTTTGATGACGATGAATATGTGACAGCAGCTTTGCAAAATGGGGCAATGGGTTATTTGCTCAAAGATACACCCTCAGAAGAACTAGCTGTTGCCATTCGTGCCGTTCACAAAGGATATACTCAACTAGGCCCAGGAATAGTTAAAAAACTATTGACTCAGTTTTCTAACACCGCACCAACCCAATCACCGCTAGCACCACCTAGTTTAGCTGAACTGACTCCTAGAGAAAAAGAGGTATTAAGGTTAATTGCTACGGGTGCGAGTAATCGAGAAATTGCTCAGGAACTCTACATTTCTGAAGGTACAGTAAAAAATCATGTTACGAATATTCTAAATAGATTAGATTTGCGCGATCGCACTCAAGCTGCTATTTTTGCTAACACATTTTTATCCTATTTGAATGAGCCAGACTAAACAATTAAAAATCGTGACTTAACATCCAAATTGGCTACTAGATAAAAGGTTAATATAGCACTCCTAGCAATAAACATCTCACAAATCAAATGAAATTGCTAAAGATTATTTAAACAATTCCAAACATTCCTTTTTTAAAATTCCTTTTGTTACCTTGATATTTCTAAAAGACTGAGCAATAATCTCTTCACAAGAAATATTAATTTGCGACTGATTGACTGAAATTAAATCTTGAATTGAAGCACCATATACGATTTCTGAGACACCCGTCCAAACGCAAGCAGTTGCACACATTGGACAAGGTTCACCAGTTGTATATATGCTATAACCTTCTAAAGCAGGGTTTTTTAGTTTAGCTGTTAAACTGCGAATGACATTGATTTCTGCATGAGCCGATGGATCACTATCTCTACTTACAGTATTATGAGCTACGGCAACAACTTCATTATCTTTTACAATCACTGCACCATAAGGCGCATCGCCTTTTTTTGCTTCTGCCAGTGCTAAGCGCATAAAATATTCTTGGTTCATATTAGTGGGAGTTAAGAATGATACTGGTTAATAATATCGTATTGCCAATGAAATTTATATGATGCTTTCTAATTGAATGTGGATAAATATGTTATTGAGCAAAAAACAAACAGAATTTTACTTAACAGACTTAGAAACGCCAATAGGTAAAGTTATTAACTTAACTCTGGCTAGTTTTGTTCTGTTATCATCAGTAATTTTTGTTGCAGAAACTTATAATCTTCCTGATTTTGTTCGTTTTCAGTTGGATGTAGCGGATACTGCGATCGTCATAATTTTCGCGGTGGAATATGTACTTCGTCTGTGGAGCGCAGAAAATAAAATTAAGTATATTTTTAGCTTTTATTCGATTATTGACTTAATAGCGATTTTGCCATTTTTTCTGGGAGCAGTAGATATTAGCTTTATTCGTCTGCTGCGATGGTTTCGGATTTTGCGGTTAATCAGGTTTATCGATAGAAAATTTTTATTCGCTAGTATCAGCACCGAAGATGGTGTAATTTTTGCACGAATATTATTTACATTATTTGCAATTATTTTTATTTACTCTGGATTAATCTATCAAGTAGAGCACCCAGTTAATCCTCAAAATTATGGTACATTTTTAGATGCATTTTATTTCTCGGTTGTCACAATGACAACTGTAGGATTTGGCGATGTTGTTCCAATCTCAGAATTAGGACGTTTGCTCACAGTATTGATGATTTTGACAGGAATTGCACTGATTCCTTGGCAAGTAGGAGATTTAATTAAGCGATTGGTGAAAACAGCCAATCAGGTAGAAACAGTTTGTTTGAGTTGTGGTTTGGCTTTCCACGATGTAGATGCTGGTTTTTGTAAAAGGTGTGGGACTAAGTTGCCTAATTGATTGAGGAGTTATGTAAGGCAAACTTAAAAAACTGAATATTTTAGGAAAACGCTACAAATATTAGAGGGTGTTTTAAAAACAGATTGTAGGGTGGGCATTACAATGCCCACCCTACTGTGGCTTATTCATATAAAACCTGCTGTAAAAAACTGAAAGAGTTATTTCACTTAACCGTTTGTCTTGATGGTTCGCTGTTTATAGCGAAGTATACTGAGCATAACAATTAGCAATATAAAAGCTTTGATCATTGATGGCTCTACCACCTTCTTCACCTCCGGTTGAGATGGTGGAACAACGGGGTTACATGGAACTTCAATAACCGGGTTATTACCAGAACCATTGCCACCGGGAGCAGGAATGCACTCATTTGGGTTAGGGACAAGCGGAGGTACATCCGTTACAGGGACAAGCGGAGGTATATCCGTTACGGGGATAGATGGAGGTATATCCGCCACGGGAACCGACGGCTGACTAGATGAGCTATCTCCACCGCCAGACAATAGAAGAAAAAGTAAAGGGACACCTAAAAGTAGAGGCCAGACTGGAAAGGATTCAGAACTACCAGCGACTAAAACATCTCCTAAAGAGCCGGGAGCAGCAATATCGAGGCCTATCGCTTCTCCTTCTAATGCTAATGGATTAGCGCCCAGCACAGTCTCTCCTGGAATATCTTCGCCAGCAAGCTGGCTCAACTCCTGCGGAATACCATTATTGGGGCGTCCAAGTTCGCCACCATCTTCAGAATATGGATAAGAAAGTAGTTCAAAAATCCTTGTTTGGAGTTGGTTTTTATCTCCAGAATTCAGCGCATCCAACCCTCTAGAGAGGTTATTTAAATAAAACTTTGTCATATCTGGCGGCAGATTCAGAGATTGAATCTGTTGCTCAACATTAGGAAGTTTTGAGGCTTCCTCATAAAGCAAACGTCCATAGGATAATTTCAAGTTCAGCAATCCATTACGGAGGCTGAGGGAGTCACCTACTCCCGAATACGGTGTCCAATAAAAATTCTTAGTTACAAGTCCAAGGCCTTCCACTGGAGTGCGTCCAAAATTTTGCCCCATGACGTATTGGTATCCGTCCATAATTCCAGGAGAATCTTGTCTCCAGAATGAGGCATACGGCGCTTGAGAAATATTGGGATTGTTGCCGTAAAAGCTAGCAAAATCCTGGAGATTTTGTGTGCCGCCAGCTGCTCGTACTAGCAAGTCTTGATAACTAGGGCCACCATTTAACTCAAGTAATTGCTGGACTACCGATCCGGTTTTGTTGCAGCTCAGACCAAATCCCACATCACATGCAGGAATAACTCGCATCTGATTGAGATTCTGGTTGTTGATTTGGTATTGAAGATACTCTGACTCCAGTCCTCGTTGGATACCATAGCGCCCAACATTTAGCTGTGCGGAAGCAGGCTCGCATACAGCTAGTAATACTGCAACAGATGAAACGATGGTCGCAAAGCGAACTGCTTTCGGCATCGCAATCTTTTGGAAGGTTATCCATCTCCAGCAAACGAGGGAAGAAGCTTGTTTGGGCATCATGATTAGTCTTTGATTAAGTTTTCAAGTCTTTTTTCAAGGCAGTAAGAAGTTGATGTTAGAAGCTTAGGTTTTACTCTTAGGCAAATAGATGTTAACTGTGATTGCAGTACCTTTAAGACTTCCTGATGAGAGCGTGTGGTATAAGACCAATCCACGGTTCGGTTGGTCAAAAAGAAAGCCGCGACGCGTGGGTTTTATCTTTCCTTGCTCTACTAAGGAAATGAAAGCTTGTAAATACCTACGTATACCTTGACGATTGTCTTGGCTTGCATTCATATGACGCTCGATTAGCATCATAAATAAGTCCAAGCTCCGGTTATCTTGTCCTTCAATCAGACTACCTTCGTCTAAAAAAGAACTTCCTATAAGCCTTCCATTCATCTCTTGAACTTTGAAGAGAGTAAAGTAACGCCCTTCTTTCTTCGGATCGTTTGCATAACAGACCCAAGAACCTTCTTGATTTTGTGTGAAACCTTGCTCAGCTAGGTAAGAAAGCAAAGAATTACTTGATTTGCTTGGTAGTGGGGGTAATAAATCCTCAACCGGATCTAAAGAGCAAATCCTCTGAGTTGTTCTTTGTTGAGGAATAACCGGAGTTGTTCTTTGTTGAGGAATAACAGGAGTTGTTCTTTGTTGAGGAGCAACAGGAGTTGTTCTTTGTTGAGGAGTAACAGGAGTTGTTCTTTGTTGAGGAATAACCGGAATTGTCTGTGCATTAGCGATCGCAGAGCGTTCTGTTTGAAAGCTTACTAAAGGTATCGCCACCATAGAAAACGTAGTAGCTAACGTAGATACTGGAAGAACAAATGCTTTAAACAAACGAACAATGATACTCATCTTTTTTCCTTTTACTCTTGCTGATGTTGTCAGTAATCAAGTTTTACTAAATAAATGTTGATATGTTAAATAGTTAGGCGCAAGTAAGCATAATATTTTTAAGTCCCTATCCTATGTTTGAAAGTTAATGAATTTGTGTCATGCAGACGAGAACACTATTGTGCGATAGAGGCGTAAAGGGTGAATGGAGGGTTCCCCCGGTTGTACCCCAATGGGGAAGCAACCTACGCGCAGCGTCTGTGTCAGTAAAAGTGTCCAGTGTCCGTTGTACAAAGACACAAACAAAATAAGGCTTTTTAGATTTCAAGACATAAAATTTCATCCCTTGATTTAGCAACGCCCGACTTTTATTAAATGCATCTTCTTTGAGAATTGGTATAACGCTTATTCATGCTTAAACACTTAGATTATAGGGCAACACTTATACAAGTCAATCACAAATTAAATGCGTAACAGCTTAATGCAGCAAGTCAAATATTTTTGAAAGCAAAAATTTAGCTTTTCAATATCTTTGATATATCAAAAGCAAAGTAACATTTTGTCAAAATCATCTTATTTATCCTTGCTTTGCCATTTGAGACAAGGATTTCTGGTTTACCTTATGAATTGGCATTATTTCTAAATAAGGACTTTGTTCCTATTTAGGGATTACCAAAAAATAAATCATCCAATCTTAATTTGTAGGGTGCGTTGTTGTAATAACGCACTATCTTGACTAATCTGTCACGGTGCGTTAGCTAGAGGCATAACATACCCTACAAGTTGGATCTTTTTTTAATTGGAAGTTCCTTAGTAAATCGTTATATAACCATACTTGAAACCAGGGATACCAATAGTTTTGCCAGGACTCTCTGTGTTGCAAGTTGGTGATCTTGTTGATTTCCCTGAGTGGGTTGAATAATTTTTTGTTTTTTGGAGATTGCACACCTAACTAACCCTTTCAGCACGTTTGCTATTTGATGTATAAAAGACATCTTTACTTAGTGGAATGATTCTACCACTAGGTAGAAGCACGAAACAATTGTATGGACAGTTATAAAAGTTGAACACTGTGAATCGTCAATACCTCTCACACAAAAATATCAAGCAACTAGCTAAAACTAACTAACATACGAAGTTAATTTATTTACGCATTATTGTGATTTTGGAACGTCATGTATCTATCATATATTTATCTCCCAACCGAGTATATATGTTTAACTATTACTTAATGCTTAACTATATTTACTTAGTAATAGGATACAAAATAAGAAACGATAGAAGTATTTAAAGCTATTCTCGGCATGGATTTGAGGTTAAATTGACACGTACACAGTATATTGTGCTCCTTGTGGTCTATTCAATTGAAAACTGCTGTAAGTCTAGAAGCGTAGACACATAGTGGTTTATCGTTAGACATTGCATCAAATAAAACCGTAGTTAAAATTACAGTATAAACTTTAACATACATTAATCTGTTGTCACTACATACCCTATGAGCGTTTGCTTTATTTTTTCTACATGATTTCTTTAACCTAACTTTATAAAGTTAGACTAAATTTCTTGATGAGTTCCGAATTTAGGTAAAGGCGATGTCCATAATAATAACTTAGTCATGCATAACACCTCGGTCAAAGTCAGAGTATGTATAGTGATTCTCATTTAAATGAGGTACACGGGTAGGGACATAGTAATGCGGTGTTTTGAGCAAATTTGCTATGTCTAAAATTTAAGTTAGTAATCTTTTTTGACTAAGATTAAGATACGATTTCAGCAGCTTTCTAAGCATTAGTAATATGAATGTGGAATTTTTACACAGGATGCCTCTGATGCCTCTGATATTACTTTGGCTAGCTTATGCTTTGTTAGGCTGGGATCTTGCTGCTCATCACATTATTTGGCTGGCGGGAGCTTTTGTAGCCGCTGTTGCTATAGCTGTAGTGCGGAAGAGTTTTTCTTGGTTAGAGTATTTGGTTGAATTTGGGTCTAGAGCCTTAGTGATCATTTTATTTTTAAGTGCATCAATTGCTTTAGTAGCAACTTGGTCACTAATATTCAGCCTCTTTCTCATACCCATAGCAACTACATGGTTAGCTGATTTAGAAATGCGGTTTGCTGGCTTCAATAAACTAGATTCTTTTTGGATTTTAACAGTCTTGGCGGGATTGGGTTTGATTATGGGTGAAATGGTTGATATTTTACTTTTACCCAGCAGCAGGTACTAATCTAAATTCAACTTCAGGTTACTCAATATGGCAACGGAGGAAGTAATTTTTAGTTAGATTAAATATTCTTTCTAGCTATTCTATTATTTGATAGCGCACAAGTTTTCTGATATCGTTATTTGACATTCCTAAATTTTGGGCGATCGCTATCTCTATCTGACTTATATCTGTAGCGACAATAGAGATTGAAAAATCAAAAACGCACAATATAAAGATTCAATTATGCAAGAAGATATCTGGGCAATTAATACTATTAAATGCTGAAAACATTATGGTAAAGTTAACTAGTAATGAATCTACTTAAGAGCCAGATTATCTATTGCCAATTATGCATTTTCTATTTGTTGAAAATCCCACTGTTGGAAGAAGTATTATTGAGTCAGGCATTCTACCCTAAATCTTAAGAAAAATCAACGCAAGCTAATAATGCGAATACTTCTGGTAGAAGACGATCAGGCACAATTAGAACCTCTGCAAACAGCATTGTCGCAAGCTGGACATATTGTAGACGGTATAGAAGATGGGGCGATCGCTCAGTGGGTTATCTCTCAAAGGGACTATGACCTATTAATTTTGGACTGGTTGTTACCGAAAATTAGCGGCTTGGATTTATGTCGTCAATATCGGCAAGCTGGTAAAAAAGCACCTATATTGATGCTGACAGCAAAAGATACCACTGTTGATAAAGTCACAGGATTAGATGCTGGAGCGGATGATTATCTCGTCAAACCTACAGATTTGTTTGAGCTATTGGCAAGAGTGCGAGCATTAGGTAGGCGATCGCCTCAATGGCAAGGTGAAATTCTCCAGCTTGCTGACTTGCAATTGCACATTTCTACCCTAACGGTAGAACGAGGACAAGCGATTGTCGAATTATCTGCGCGTGAGTTTCAATTATTAGAGTACCTGATGCGCCACCCGCGTCATGTTTTAAGTCGTGACCAAATAGAACAGGCATTATGGGAGTGGGGAAATGAACCAGAGAGTAATGCAATGACAACCTTAGTCCGTCGTCTACGGCAACGATTACAGTTAGTAAGTGCAGCAGACTGGATTGAAACTATCTACGGCATGGGCTATAAAATTAGTCCTAAGAATTAATCGTGCGGCTAGTGGCTTTGGTTTAGGATTGGCGTAGGCGTAGCCCGCACTTCGACAAAGCTCAGTGACCACCGCAGGCATCGCTCAACAAATCGTTGAAGCACATGGCGGACATCTGAGCCTCAAGAGCGAACTAGGACAAGGTTCTCTGTTTCAGATTGAGTTGCCATTGAATCAGTCAACAGTTATCAACATTCAGACAAAAAATCTACTAAATGGTGGATTTAAAATCAGACATTAGATAGAAGACAAAAATAATTGACAAGATTATATGTCACTATATTTTAATTTTGAATGCTTGAATGTCATTTTCACGTCACATTTATCTTCAATAATGAATATATAGATAAAACTTAGTACTCCCACCTCAAGTAAATAGATTACTGCTCTCTCAAATCTATTGCCTATAAACCACGTTCAAGAAACTTGTACCAACTTTCAGTTGTTGACCAATGCTTCACAAGGATGATTCATGATTACTTATCCTCTCAAAAGAAGTTTTTATCTACTGGGTCTTACGACTGTAATAGTTGGTTTGAGTGCATTCCCCGTTACTGCTGAAACATCAACGAATACAGTTGTAACCAGCCCACAAGTGACCGTTCCTGGCGCGAACGCGACTACCTCATCTACTGATTTGCAAGTTGACCCTAACGCTCCCCAAAATTCGACCCTGACTCCCCAAGCGCCTGCTCCAGTGGTAGCGCAAGAAATTGTACCTGGGACAGCAACCCGTTCCGGCCCTAGCTACATAGGTGTTGGTGGCAATATTGGATTTGGTGGCGAAACGACATTGAGCGAAGGTTCCTTCGCTGTCTTTAGCAAAATTGGTTTGACCAACAACTTGTCTGCGCGTCCAGCAGCTCTCCTGGGTGACGATCAAGTTTTTCTCATTCCCTTAACCGTTGACTTTCCGGTTCAGTCAGTCACAGAAACCACACAACAACAACTTAATGTTGCTCCCTACCTTGGTGCAGGAGCCGCCATTTCTACAGGTAGAGATAGCACAGTGGGCTTTCTACTGACAGGCGGTGTCGATGTCCCTGTTTCATCTCAATTTACTGCAACTGCTGGCTTAAACGTCGGTTTTATTGATGAAACAGAAGTTGGGTTACTGCTAGGTCTTGGCTACAACTTCTAGTGGTTTGTCTGATGAATTTTCCGGCGGTGGTGATCCCTGACTTCTTAAAGAAGTCGGGGAATAGCCCAGCGTTAAATGATTAACATGCACCCCGACGAGGCCCGCAACCCAAAAAGTAATGCTGAGTAGTGAGTTTCAAAGTCCGAATTATCCAGAGGAGTAGTTTTCTGATGAAACAAGGCCAAGAGTTACCACTCAGCATTCAACAGTCAAAACTAGTGAGGAGCCAATGTGGGTAGACGTAAAGACCACAGTTTACTTGATCAAACAGTGACAACGGAAGCAGCAGCGCCTAAACCATCGCTAACCTTACCAGACGCGATCGCGCTGATTGTTGGTATTGTCATCGGAGCGGGAATTTTTCAAACCCCTGCACTGGTGGCGGCTCAAGCAGGTAGCGATATTGCTGTATTGCTTTTCTGGCTACTCGGCGGTGTAGTGTCTCTTGTGGGAGCTTTGTGCTACGCAGAATTAGCAACAGCTTATCCCAACGTTGGAGGTGTTTACTATTACCTGAAGCGAGCTTTTGGCAGAGGAGTCGCCTTTTTGTTTGCTTGGGCGCGGATGACAGTGATTCAAACTGGTTCCATCGCTCTGTTGGCATTTGTTTTTGGTGACTATGCCTCTCAAATATTGCGGCTCGGTACGCTTTCATCTTCTATTTATGCAGCCATAGCGATCGCTCTTTTAACTGCTCTAAACATCATCGGTTTGCAACAGGGTAAGTGGACACAAAACTTACTAAGTGCTGCGAAAGTCTTGGGTTTGTTGCTGGTGGTAATTATTGGGCTGATGGCTGTCCCTAATTCTGCCGTCCCTGTAGAATCTGCATCATCAGGAGCTTGGGGACTGGCGATGGTATTTGTTCTGCTATCTTACGGTGGCTGGAACGAGGCGGCCTACATCTCGGCAGAAATCCAGAATAAACAGCGGAACATCGTGCGATCGCTGCTCTGGAGCATTGGCATCATCACTGCCATTTACCTGCTGATCAATCTAGCTTACCTGCGGGGACTGGGATTAGCAAACATGGCACAGTCGGAAGCCGTAGCCGCAGATTTAATGCGATCGCTTTGGGGCGCACCTGGAGCCTTGTTTATCAGCCTACTGATTGCAATTGCTACTCTGGGCGCAACCAACGCCACGATTTTTACTGGAGCGCGTACTAATTACGCTCTAGGACAGGATTTTTCACTATTCGGTTTTATGGGACGCTGGCAACAACGCCCCAGCACCCCTACCTATGCCTTACTGTTGCAAGCCGCGATCGCCTTATTACTGGTTTTTTTAGGCACTTTCACCCGTAAAGGCTTTGAAACGATGGTGGATTACACCGCCCCAGTTTTTTGGTTTTTCTTCTTGCTTTCAGGCATATCACTCTTAGTGCTGCGAAACCAAGAACCCCAGATACTACGACCATTCCGTGTGCCATTTTATCCCTTTACACCATTGCTATTTTGTGCTGTCTGCGGCTACTTGCTTTACTCCAGCTTGGTTTATACCGGCGTAGGGGCAGTTGTTGGGGTTGTAGTTGTAGCCGCAGGTATCCCAATGCTGCTTTGGAATAACTATCGCCAAGGTAGGGCATGAGGGAGTGGGGGAAGCAGGGAAAATAAAATAATTTCTTCCCAGTCCCCAGTCCCCAGTCCCTTAACCATTAACAAAGACAAAGGACAAAATTCATGGGCTTCAGAAAAATTCTGTTTTTATTGGTTACAACAGCTAGCGTTACCAGCTTAGGAATTGCGGGATGTACGACGCAACAGCGCGACTTTGAAGCAGGGGCACAAGTACCTACTGCAACTACATCTCCGACGACTGAAACACCAGCTTCCACAACTCAACCTCAAGAACGCCCTGGCGATGTTCCCTATGTACCAACACCCCAGCCAGTAGTAGATGCAATGTTGAAAGTGGCAAAAGTGGGTAAGAATGATGTGCTTTATGACCTCGGTAGTGGTGATGGGCGCATCGTTGTTACAGCCGCGCAAAGGTATGGTACACGCGGAACTGGTATAGATATTAACCCCGAACGCATTCAAGAAGCTAACGACAACGCCAAGAAAGCAGGAGTAACCGATCGCGTACGGTTTGTTCAACAAGACTTGTTCAACACTGATTTTAGTGATGCAACGGTAGTGACACTCTACCTGTTGCCTGATGTTAACCTCAAACTCCGCCCCAAAATCTTGAAAGAACTCAAACCCGGTACTCGGATTGTCTCCCACGCTTTTGATATGGGCGATTGGAAACCACAGCAGACATTGAACGTAGAGGGAAAAACCATTTACTACTGGGTGGTTCCCGAAAAAGTGCCAGCGAATTTGCAATAGGGGCTAACACCAAGCTGCATTCAGTCCTAATAGTCTGTCGTAATTTTGAGAGGTTCGTAGTAAGCACTTTAGTGCTTAAAAAATCCAGGACTAAAGTCCTTACTACAAACAGACCACTCGTTCAAAGCTAGGCTTGAATGCAACTGCGTATAAGCAATTTAAAATCACTAAAGTTCTGAGCGTCGAAAGTTAGCGCTCAGAATTTTCTTCAAATAATGCAAATGCAATCATGGCAAACTCTTAGCTTGTAACTGAATGCAAGTTAAAGCACAGACAGACGAGGAAAGAAATATGATAGGATTAAAGGGCAAAAACGCCTTAATTACAGGCGCAACGTCAGGTATTGGTCAGGCGATCGCTGTGAGACTTGCCCAAGAGGGGTGCAACATCGCTATTAATTACCGCAAAGACCCCGAAGGCGGGGTCGATACGGAAGAAATGGCAATGCAAAAAGCCTGCGGAAATATCGAAAATTGTGGTGTGAAGTCGTTTCTAGTCCAGGGAGATGTTTCCCAGGAGTCAGACATTATTGAAATGGTCAACGCCGTGGTTGAGGAATTTGGCAGTGTAGATATTCTCGTCAACAATGCTGGTATTCAAACAGAATCTTCATCTCACGAAGTTACCACAGAAGATTTTGACCGGGTGATTACGGTAAACCTTCGGGGTGCTTACCTTTGTGCCCGTGAAACAATCAAACACCTCCTATCTCAAAATCGTTCGGGGGTGATTATTAATGTTTCCAGCGTTCACGAAATTATTCCTCGACCGATGTATATCAGCTATTCGATTAGCAAAGGCGGTATGGAAAACCTGACCAAAAGCCTAGCGTTGGAATATGCTAACCGGGGTATTCGTGTAAACGCCATTGGGCCCGGAGCCACGATTACGCCCATTAATCAAGACTGGACAGATAACCCCGAAAAAAAGGCGATCGTGGAAAGTCACATCCCAATGGGGCGTGCAGGCACTTCCGAAGAAATGGCAGCAGTAGTAGCTTTTTTAGCTTCGGATGAAGCCGCTTACATCACTGGACAAACTCTGTTTGTAGACGGTGGACTAACTCTCTACGCTGACTTCCGAGAAGCCTGGTCAGCTTAAGAGTTCGGCTGGCGTGCTTTCCACAATTGAATCGAGACTAGTAGTGGAATTAAACGCTTTATGACTCGCGCGATCAACAAGAACAATTTACTAGAAACAGAAGCCTGGAAACTCTTAGAAAACTCCATAATTTATTACCACGGAAAACCCATTGGCAGTGTAGCCGCACACGATCCGGAGTCAAATGCACTCAATTATGACCAGTGCTTTCTTCGCGATTTTGTGCCTTCTGCCTTAGTGTTTCTCATGCATGGCAAAACAGAGATTGTTCGCAATTTTTTAATAGAAACACTCAAACTACAAAGCCATGAAAAGCAGATAGACTGCTTTGAACCGGGAGCCGGGTTGATGCCTGCGAGTTTTAAAGTGGTAAGCAGCGGGAGTGAGGAATTTTTGATCGCTGATTTTGGTGAGCAGGCGATCGCTCGTGTTCCGCCAGTTGATTCTTGTATGTGGTGGATTCTGCTGCTGCGGGCTTATGAAAAGGCGACAGGCGATTTAACTCTAGCGCGTCAGCCAGATTTTCAAGAAGGAATCAAGCTAATTCTAGATCTTTGCTTGGTACATCGGTTTTCCATGTACCCAACAATGTTAGTTCCCGATGGCGCATTTATGATTGACCGTCGGATGGGAGTCTACGAACATCCTCTAGAAATTCAAGTGTTATTTTATGCATCTCTGCGGGCTGCTAGTGAATTGATTTTGCCCGATGGAAATGGCGATCGCTATCTCCGCAACGTTGCTCAGCGATTGGGAACTTTAAAATATCACATCCGTAACTATTACTGGTTAGACCTGAAACGATTACGGGAAATATATCGCTACAAAGGTGATGAGTTTGGTAAAGAAGTTGCCAACAAGTTTAATATTTACTCACAATCAATTCCCGGTTGGTTAACTGAATGGTTGCCCGAAACTGGAGGATATTTAGCAGGAAATCTCGGGCCGGGGCGGATGGATTTTCGCTTTTTTGCTTTGGGAAATTTGATGGCAATTATATCTTCTTTAGCTTGCGAAGAAGAAGCTCAAAGCATCATGAATTTGTTTGCCCAACGCTGGGAAGACTTGATTGGCTATATGCCTGTTAAAATCTGCTTTCCCGCTTTGGAAGGTTTAGAGTGGCAGATTGTCACAGGATGTGACCCTAAAAATATCCCTTGGTCTTATCATAACGGCGGTAACTGGCCTGTTTTACTTTGGTTATTTGCTGCTGCGGCACAGAAAACAGGCCGGATAGAACTTGCTCAAGAAGCGATCGCCATTGCTGAAAGCCGTTTATTTCAAGATCAATTTCCAGAATACTACGATGGTAATAATGGGCGGCTGATTGGTAAAGAAGCTCGGATTTATCAAACTTGGAGTATTGCCGGATTACTAGCAGCAAAACAGTTATTGGCAAACCCAGATTCGTTGGAATTAATCAGTTTTGCCGAAGGTCTTGAAGGGCCGGGATGTAGTCTGTAGGGACTATCAAATTTTGGGCTTTGTGTCATTGTGCCTTAGTGGTAAAAAAAATTTACTTTTGAACCACTAAGGCACTAAGACACCAAGAAAATATATTACACCTTATAAGAGCTAGTCCTATATTTATTACAAATATTTGCCTCCTGCATCAATCCCAACAACCGCCTAAACGGTGAAGTTAATAAATCCACTATGCAACTGCGAAAACAGAAATTGTTAGCGTCGCAGTGGGTATGGGAATACTGAATCAGGTAGGGGTAATGTTACTGAAACTTTCACAAGAGACAAAGTAACTTGATTAAACTTTTACAAGCATTTCAGGCTTAATACTGAACGATAAATTTTCAACTTAACGCTAAATTCATAAATATAGTATTTTGTCAAAACTTATTTAAATGTGTTTGCCCTAAAGCATCAATCATTGGGAAAACAACCTCGCTCAGCCTTTCGAGATCACCTTGAAACTTTTGAAGGAGATGCTGCGAAAAGTGAGCGATTTTTTAAATGTGATTCGGCTGAACGCAGCAAAGAACTTTTTTATAGGCATTTTCCAGATGAGAACTAGAGCAGCTACGCAGGTGCAGACATACAACCAGATTGCGATCGCATTAGGCGGAATCGTCACTTTAATCGGTTTGGTAGTCATGATCGCGTGGCATTTTCACCTGACTGCACTTGTGCAACTGCTACCTGGTGCTGCACCTATGCGTTATAACACCGCCCTTACTTTTCTACTCAGTGGGTTGGCAATTACAAATCGTAAATAGGCAAAAGTGGCAGCACAGCTCTCTCAGGAGCGCTTCCGTCGCGCTATTCTTGATGCCCCAGTGCCCATCATGCTCCATGCAGAAGATGGAGAAGTCATGCAAATTAACCGAACTTGGAGCGAACTGACAGGGTATTCTCTCGAAGAAATTCCTACGATCGCCGCTTGGGCACAAAAAGCTTATGGTAAAAAACAAGAACTCGTCTTAAACTTTTTGGCTATGAGCCAGTATCATAATGGTGAGGTGACACTGGAAATGTGGCGTAGTCGCGTTCACCCAGATGACTTAGAGCAGGTGATGCAAGTACTAAAGCGTGCTCAACATGAGTGCTTGCTATATTCTTCGGAGCATCTAATTGATCGCTGGGTAATCCGCACTCTGTTTGTCACTCAAGGGGAGCACTACCGAAACACCTGGAGTCATTGTCAAGCAGCAGATAATTGCCAAAGTTATCTTTATGCCATCAATCTATCAGGTGCGAGCATCAATGATGATCAATTTATTGAATTTTTGTATGAGCAATTTGCTTTGCACCAAATCCCGCCCCAAACGATCTGCTTTGAGATTACTGAAACTGTTGCCATTACTAACCTAAGTAAAGCTTCTCAATTTATCGGTGAATTAAGAAATATTGGCTGTCGTTTTGCTTTAGATAATTTCGGCAGTGGGATGTCCTCGTTTGCTTATCTTAAAAACCTGCCTGTAGATTTTTTGAAAATCGATGGCAGCTTCATTAAACACATTTTAGACAATCCTGTTGATTCGGCAGTGGTTGAAGCGATTAATCAAGTTGGACAAGCAATAGGGATTCAAACTATTGCAGAATTTGTAGAAAATGATGCCATCTTAGAAAAAATCAAAGCGCTTGGGGTGAATTATGCTCAAGGCTATGGCATTGCAGAACCTTGTGCCTTTGACTTAGTTCTTTATTAATAAAGCGTAGACAAATAGCTCACGCTAAGCTAATGCGCCTACATATTGCATTATTTTCCGTGTAGACCGTCATTAGTCATTTGTGTTTACCAATAACTCTTGACAAATGACAAAGCGCAAAGTCTGTAGCTTGCTTTCCTACGGAACGCCACGCGAACCCACAGGGTGCAGAGGCTTCCGACGCTCTCTACCAGACCAAGGCGAACGCAGACTCGCTCTAAGCGAAGCCATGCCGTAGGCTTTACGGCATGGCTTCGCTTAAGGCGCAGCCTCAAAGTAGAGAAGGCTTTACGCTGCGCTATCTGACTAGAACTTTGTAACAGAGGACAATCTTAACCAGTTGATGTGCACTGTTTATTTGCGTAACAGCTTACTATGCAGGTTTATGATCTAAACGGATTGCTTGCTCTAGCGCTGCTTTTTCTCTGGCTCTTTTGGCATAGGGCTGTAACTGACTGCGATCGCAAGCAGTTAAAATACTCAAGTTTTCTAAGCTAATACCTCGTATTAACATTTCTACACACCAGGTTTGTTGTGCCTGAGCGATCGCTGGCGGTTGTCCTTGAGGAGTTAACAATCCTTCAGTCCATGTTTGCCAATGTACTTGAAGCTCTGATTCTGATATTGGTTGTCCAGTTTCGTTAAGAAACATGGCGGGTTGAGTATCTTTACGGCTTTTCAACCATTTGGTTAAAGGATTATTGGTGTAGGAACCGTAGCGGTTGCCTAAAATCCATTGATTCACAGGTACTTGGCGGACAAATCCTGGAGTTGTGATTTGCAAAAAATGCCCTTGAGAATCATAGATTTGGTGCGTTCGGCTTTGCCGTGCCGCAGGCATTCGCTGCAAATTGACTATTTCTGTTACAGATAACCCAGCACCAAACAACACATAAGCCAGTGCATAATCTTGTACTCCTGACTTCCTGGCTTGTCGCAAAATTTCGTGGACTAAACCAGCAGGTAAATCAGCCACTTCCCTAGTAACAAAGTTTCCTGATAGGGATTCCGTTGCTGATTCCGCTGAGAATGACATAGCTCCGTGTAAAAACAACTCGACTAAATTCTCCAGAAAATCATCTCGGTCTTCCCAAAGTTCGTGAAATTCACTGGTAAATTCAATTACGGCATATCCCAAAATCATCCCATTTAGCAAACTCGCTAATTTTTCTGCGGGTAAATAGGTATTTAAGTGTCCTTGCTGGATTACAGTAGCTAAATACTGGGCTACATAGCGGTTTGCTTCTGTTACTCCTCTTCCTAAAGCGCGGCGATTTTCTGCCGGAAATTGGTCGGCTTCACCCACCACAGACCGGACAAACTCTGGTACTCGTTCTAATGCATGTAAGCTATCGCTTGCATAATCCTTTAGAGCTTGGTAGACATTCCCAGGAGGAGTTGCCCGCCGCACCAGTGACTCGCCTAAATTCTTGAAGGCTGCGGATTCTTCCAGCACAGCCAAAAGCA
This sequence comes from Komarekiella atlantica HA4396-MV6, assembly GCA_019359395.1. Taxonomy (GTDB): domain Bacteria; phylum Cyanobacteriota; class Cyanobacteriia; order Cyanobacteriales; family Nostocaceae; genus Komarekiella; species Komarekiella atlantica. The sequence goes on along the minus strand of JAHHHK010000006.1, from coordinate 66,601 downwards.
GTCCATGCTTATTACCAAAATTGCGGAATAGCGTTACTTCGTTAACTTCGGCTTTTTCAGCAATTTGGCGGGTTGTGGTGAAACTTACTCCCTGAGCCGTAAACAACTCAAGTGCAGCTTCAATCAGACGTTGACGAGTTGAAAGGGGTTGAGACGACATAAAGGAAATGCAAGTGACACTTGCATAAAAATAACAGAGTTGGTAGCATAACAGATGTAAGTGATACTTGCTTTGCTTCACTGTAACAAACTAATATACAGAGCGGGTAAATCCCTGTAGGGTTGCACCCAGAAAAAAGCAAATCGCTTGATCATCCATAAACAGGAATTGTTATGACCGCAAATTTTCCGGCGATCGCCCCTGAGAGAGGAAGTTCCCCTCGACTCAGATGGGTAAATGTGGTGTTTTTTACTACATTTCATGCCTTAGCTCTCTTGGCTCCTTGGTTTTTCTCCTGGCCAGCATTAGGTTTGCTGCTGTTTCTCCATTGGTTGTTTGGGAGCATCGGCATTTGCCTGGGATATCATCGATTACTGAGCCATCGAAGTTTCCAGGTTCCCAAGTGGTTAGAGTATGTGATCGCCACCATTGGAGCTGTTGCTCTCCAAGGAGGGCCCATTTTTTGGGTTGGTGGACACCGCCAGCATCACGCTCACACTGAAGATATCAACCTAGACCCTTACTCTGCTCAGCGAGGCTTTTGGTGGAGTCACATGCTGTGGATTTTTTACCCTCGTCCAGAGTTTTTTGACTATGAAACTTATCAAAAATATGCACCTGACTTAGCCAGACAACCTTTCTACCGCTGGCTAGATCGCTACTTCCTCCTCCTACAAATTCCCTTTGGGTTACTACTGTATGCTTTAGGAGGGTGGTCTTTTGTAATCTATGGCATTTTTGTCAGATCAGTCTTGCTCTGGCACTCCACATGGTTCGTAAACTCTGCATCACACCTGTGGGGTTATCGCACCTTTGATGCTAATGACGGTGCTCGTAATCTTTGGTGGGTATCGCTAATGACTTATGGCGAAGGATGGCACAACAACCATCATACTTATCCCCACATGGCTAAATCTGGATTGTTATGGTGGGAAATTGATGTCACTTGGTGGAGCATCCAAGTCTTAAAGACTTTAGGTTTAGCCAAAAAGGTTGTCTCACATCCGCCTCAAGCCGCAGGGCAAAAATAAATTGCGACTGAACCATCATAGATTTTCTATGCCGACGGCGCAATCAGCTGTCGGCTTAGCAATTTGTATAAATAGCTCTGCACCAAAGTAATACTCAGTTCACATAAGGAGAATTGATGTAATATGACAAATCTTTTTAGCCTCCGTCAGAAGATTCTGCTAGGTATCATTACACTCAACCTAATTTCTACTTGGCTACATTACATAGACAATGCCCTATTTTTAAGTCGATATCCTGGGCCAGAATGGTTTACTTCTATTGGAGTAATTAGCGTTGTGATTGTGATGACTCCAGTGGGACTGCTGGGATATTGGTTATATACCAAAGGTATGTTTTGGTTAGCATATCTTTCTTTGGGGTTGTATTCTATCACCAGTATTTCTAGTCCAGGGCATTATCTTTTCCCGATGCTTGCTCCGATGTCATTGAAAATGCATAGTTTGATATGGCTAGATGGAGTTATGGGGCTTTTACTGATAGGTTTTTTATTGTGGTCTGGTGTTGTATTAAGGGAGTGGCGTAGTACCTCAGTTGTAAGTTAAGCGAATTTAGCATCATCGGTCAAACCCTTCATCCTCAAGCATCAACATTCCGCTCCAAACCACCTAGCTAATAAAAATGTCAACTAATTGTCATCTAACTTTGCAATTCTAAAATAGCCTGCCGCTATTATGGTCGTAAGCAAATATCCTCGCTAAGTCATGGACTACCAAGATATTATTACAATCGAACCTGGTAAACGCAGTGGTAAACCTTGCATTCGAGGAATGCGAATTACTGTGTATGATATTTTGGAATACCTTGCAGGTGGCATGACGGAAACAGAGATTTTGAAAGACTTTTCTGAACTTACTGCTCAAGACATCAAAGCTTGTCTTGCTTTTGCCGCAGATTATAACCCTACCTTTACTTAAGCTGGGAGAGTATAACGTTGGGCGATCGCTTCTTTAATTGCTGCACGACTTTCACCAGATGAAATCTGAGAACGTTGCTCAATTTTCTCAGCTTCTTCTGCTAAAGATTCATCCTTAATTGCTTCTTGAAACCAACTAGAATAATCTCCCTGTTGTAAATGATATAACCAAGTTTCGTCATCTACACCCTCTGCTATTTGAGTGAACAAAATCAGATTTTGGGCGCGGAGATTTAACTTTCCCTGTGCTCCTCGGAAGTAAAAACTCTTGTCTTGTCCAAGTTCGCCTTCTGCATATTTGCGGACATGACGACGGCGTTCAGTATGTCCAGGAGTGATGCGAAAACAGAATGGTTCTGTTATTTCTCTAAACCAAGCTAGTGCTTCTCCCGCCTCTAAACTTTGGGGCTGAAGTTTTGGCGAACAATCACCTAAAGTTTCACAAAACATTTTGATGTTTTCTTCTGGTGAATTGCCTACGGTGAGGATAGTGTTGATCAACGACAAGCCTGCTGATGCAATCTGATCAGGATGAACTGTAATTAGCATCAAGCCTTTGAGTTGTTGAGGTAATGTCAATGCGGCAGGATTCCAAGATGCGGGTATGAGGTGATGTGCTTCATCCACAACTATCCAGTGAGGACGACCGGTGCGCGATCGCAATTCCAGCAAAGCAGGTAAAATTTCCGCAAAAAATCCAGGACGATCCTCTACAGCAATACCCAGCAAGTTAATCACAACATTTTGTTTGGGTTGCTCAAGTAAATCCAGAATTTCTGCCAACCTTGGTGAACGTGTGGCATCACCCAAAATAACGCCATTTTCAAAGTTTTCGTAGTCACCTTCTGGATCAATGATACAAAATTGGTAGTCTTGATCGGCGATGCGCTCTAGTACGGCTGTAGCGAGAGTGGATTTTCCACCGCCAGAAGTCCCAGCTAGTAAGATGCTGGAGGCATAAGGTTGAATATTGACCTCAGAGCCGTCTTCTTTTGTACCCAACAAGATATTATGTCTTTGCAACTGCTCATCCAGTTCAGACAAATCTGAAGCGATCAGTTTGTCAATCAGTTCAATGACGCCATCCCCTCGCTTACCATTAGTAACGAAATCCACACGCTCCTTGAGCATTGGTAAAGCATTAGCAACCGCTACAGAAAACTCAGACATACAAAGGAAGGCGTGGTCATTTTCCGCATCCCCTACCCCAACAACATTGTGCGGTGATAACTTCATTTCATCCAACGCAGCGGCTAATCCTACCGCTTTGTTGATACCTGAAGGTAGTACCATGACTGCACCTTTATTAAAGATGACTTGTAGTTCCAATCCTAAGTCGCGGATGGTTTGGAGAACTGTTGTTTCTTGGGGATGCCAAGTAGCAACGATAACTCGTCCTACTGATAGGGGGTCAACTTGGCGATCGCGCAATGCTTTGATAAACTCTTCTGGTGGTTGCTCGCCCAGTAACTTTTCTTGACGAGAAGCTGGTGAATACAGTAAAGCGCCGTTTTCCGCCACTACGTAATCAAACAAATCGATTTGCTCAAAAACTTGCAGCAAATCATCTAGCTGCCTACCTGTCACCAAGATAAGTTTGCGTCCTGAAGTCCGTAGATGTTTTAGTGCAGTTAAAGTTTCGTCATGCACACGACCATCTGTAGCTAGTGTGCCATCGTAGTCTGTAGCTAATACAAAGTAACGCATGAGGCAGTAGAAAACTTGAATAAATTCACTCTTTTACTAGGATTACTTGCTCTAGCAGCTTTATTTATCCAGCTTGGGAGAGAAAATTTTACAGGAGGCTAATACTATAGCTGTAGTTGTTTAACTGATTTCAGCAGTCCAGACTCCGACTAATTCCTAGCAATGAATATAATTGTTGAGTGTTGCTTTGAATGCTAATTTGGGAAACTATAACTGATTATCGATACTCCAATATTAGTCAATGCCATACATTGCTTCTGCCAGCGAAATTCGTGCTATTGTTGCTAAATATACCACAGCTAAAATTCTGTGGATAGATACAGAAGTCGCTGATTATAAAAGTCGTAATCCTAGACTGTCGTTGATTCAGGTGTTAGATGATCCTCAAGATATGAGTGGCGATCGCGTTTATCTTTTAGATGTCTTAGATCAGCCTGAGATCATCGCTGAGTTTATTGAGGAAATCATGGTGAATTCTGCCATTGAAAAAGTATTTCACAATGCCAGTTATGATCTGAAATTTCTCGGCAACAAGAAAGCGAAAAACATTACTTGCACTTTGGATATAGCAAAAAAAATTCCTTACTATCTATTGCCATTACCAAACTATCAACTCAAAACCTTAGCTACAGTACTTTGTAACTTTAATAATATCGACAAACAAGAACAAGTAAGCGATTGGGGAAAGCGACCCCTAACTGAAGAACAGATAGATTATGCTTACTTAGACTGTATTTATCTTGCTCAAGTACATTTGCGTTTGTTAAAATTACAAGCCCAAGTTAGCCCCAATCCCGCAACTGAAGACTTAACAGCACTTGGTGCAAGATACACCCAACTTGAGGAGCAGTCCAAGCTGTTAAATTCCGAATTTGAGAATTTACAAGAGCGAATTAAAAAAGCTATGCAGGCTCAGAATGTACCGGAAACTTCTTATTGTAAATTAACTAGTTACGATCGCACTACAGTAAAAGTTACGTTTACAGAATTAGCAAAGCTAGCACAAACCCAAGGCATTAATTTAGATTTTCCGATCACACTAACTCAAAAACTCCAAAAAGATTTAGGGCAAAATTTAGAACAACTATCTGTAGATATTGACAAAACTACCGCTTGGCGACTAACTCCTAAAACTCAGGAAAGTGATGTGGAAGATTGAAAAGATCCCCGACTTCTTTGAGAAGTCAGGAATCTGGACACTGGACACGCAAGAATTTGAAATATTTTTTAAGAAAGTATTATAAACAACATAATAAATACTGATAAGGTTCATAATAAACCTACTTCCAGAAAGCAGTAAGATAACAGGAGGAAAGATTAAGATGAAAAGTTTTATACTAAAAATTTCTAAATCTATCCTACCGATGACCTTTAAATAAATCTAGTAAATATTAGATAAGATTATTCATTGATTTTATACCTCTACCGAAAGTTAGAATCATTCTTAAAATCAAGAAATAACTAGTTGGTACTAATTTCATTCAGGTGTCATGGTGGTGTGTAGCAACTTATGAGACGGCGCTTATTTCAGCAAAAGCGAATAAGAGTAAGCAGAGCATTTACCATAGCTGTTTTTGCCACATTGAGCGCAATTACAGGCGTTTCTTGTAGTCAAAACAAAGATGTATTGGTGACAGAAATAGGGGTTACATCTCCTAGTCGCCCAGCTAAGACATCTAAAGCTGGGGAATTCTACATTCAGGGACAAAATCAACATGTTAAAGGTGACTCGCAAGCTGCGATCGCTTCCTACAACCAAGCGATTAGCCTCAATCCCCAATATGCAGAGGCTTACAAGAGTCGGGGACTAGCCTACTTTGATCTGGGAGACAAAAAAAGAGCGATCGCAGATTATGACCAAGCACTTAGTATCAATCCCAACGACGCTGAAGCCTACAATAACCGGGGAAATGCGCGTGCTTCCCTAGGAGACAACAAAGCAGCGATTGAGGATTACAACGAAGCGATTCGTCTAGCTCCCAACTATGCCGAAGCCTACAACAATCGAGGAAATGCTCATGCAGCCAACAAAGACCAAAAAGCGGCACTAAATGATTATGATCAAGCGATTCGCCTCGACCAGAAATATGTTATTGCCTACAATAATCGAGGAAATGCCCGCGCCGCCAATGGAGATCCCCAAGGAGCGATCGCAGATTACAATCAAGCCATTCGCCTCAATTCCAACTTCGCCCCTGCTTACAATAACCGTGGAAACGCCCGCGCCGCCAACGGAGATAAACCGGGTGCGCTCAAAGACTTACAACAAGCCGCAGCCATCTTTAAAAAACAAGGCAACAACGACTTATACCAACAAGTAATGAATAATATCCAAGAGCTTCAGTAGGTAAAAACGCTGAAAAACGCCGAATTATACCCCTTTGCGTTCCTCAGCGCTTCCCTCAGCGTTCCTTTGCGTTGGCAAAAAACACAATTATTCAATACCCGGACTACGTAAATCTTCCACCATCGCTTGAATTTCTGCTGGAGGGGGTGGCGTTAGCCGAGAAACTACCAGAGTCACTACCAAGTTAATAATCATACCTAAAGTTCCAATTCCTTCAGGAGAAACCCCAAAAAACCAGGGTTGCATACCCCCAAACTTGACGCCGACAATGTAGATGATTGTAAAAATTAAACCTACCAACATGCCGGCGATCGCCCCTTCCGCATTGGTGCGCTTGTCGAAAATCCCTAAGAAAATCACCGGAAAAAAGCTAGCAGCGGCTAAACCAAAGGCGAAAGCCACCACCTCACTCACAAATCCCGGTGGATTTACCCCAAAGTATCCCGCCAGGACAAGGGAAAGCCCAACCATGATGCGTCCAACAAACACCCGTTTTTGTTCTGAAGCTGTTGAATCTAATATACGGTAGTAGATATCGTGGGCGATGGAACTAGAAATTACCAGTAACAACCCCGATGCTGTAGACAAAGCAGCTGCTAACCCACCAGCTGCTACCAAGCCAACCACCCAAGGGGCAAGTTTAGCCACCTCTGGGGTGGAAAGCACAATGATGTCTCGGTCAATCGTAATTTCGTTGGTTTCTTTATTTGGAGTTAATTGCAAACGCCCATCTTTATTTTTGTCATCGAAGGCCAGCAGTTTAGTTTTTTCCCACTTGGTCGCCCAGTCTAACTGCTGCACTTCTGCGATCGTATGATTGTGCAGAGAATCAATCAGGTTATAGCGGGCAAACATTGAGAGGGCTGGAGCAGTTGTATAAAGAATGGCAATAAATAACAATGCCCAACCCGCAGAGAAACGAGCAGCACGTACATTTGGCACTGTATAAAATCGGACGATGATATGAGGTAAGCCAGCAGTACCTACCATTAGAGCAATGGTAGTGAACAGCACATCTAACATCGACTTGTTCACAAATGGCTGAGTATACTCCTTAAATCCCAAGTCAAGCTGGATTTGATTGAGCTTGTCAGCAACATCGCTAAAGGTAAATGCTAACTGAGGAACAGGATTACCTGTGAGTAACCAGGCGATCGCAATCGCCGGAATCAAGTAAGCAAAAATTAATACACAGTATTGCGCTACTTGCGTCCAGGTGATGCCTTTCATGCCTCCCAATACAGAGAAAAAGCCCACAATCACCATACCGATGATCACACCTGTATTGATGTCTACTTGGAGAAAGCGGCTAAAGACAATGCCTACGCCCCGCATTTGTCCAGCTACATAGGTGAGAGAGACGAAAATAGCTGCAACTACCGCCACCAAACGAGCGATATTAGAGTAGTAGCGATCGCCTACAAAGTCAGGTACGGTATACTTACCAAATTTCCGCAGGTAGGGAGCTAACAATAATGCCAGTAGTACATAGCCACCAGTCCAACCCATCAGATAAATAGAACCGTCATAACCCAAAAAAGAAATCAGCCCCGCCATAGAAATAAACGAAGCCGCAGACATCCAATCTGCGGCGGTGGCTGCACCATTAGCAATTGAGGGTATTCCCTGACCTGCTACAAAGAAGTCTTTACTATTTTCAACTCGTGATTGCCAACCAATATAAATGTAGGCGAGGAAAGACAGACCAACTAGCACAATAGTCCAAATTTCAACTGACACGGTTTTTCCTCACTTCTTAAGATTATACTTGCGGTCTAGCTTGTCCATTTGGAAGGCATAAATGAAAATCAATGCTACAAATATTAGAATTGATCCTTGTTGCGCCATCCAAAAACCAAGCGGTACGCCAAAAAAACGTACCGCATTCAATGGTTGAACCAACAAAATACTGAAAACTAGGGAAACCAGTACCCAGACAATTAAAAGATTACGAATTAAAGCAGTATTAGCACGCCAATAAGAGCGGCGCTGATATTCATCCATTGTTTTTTATGGTCAGTGCATCAAAAATAATACCAAGAAGCCGATATTATATTGTTTAATATGTGTTACTTTTTTAATTATTTACTAAACAACATTTCTATATAAAGTAATAAAAATAACTAAGTAATAAGCTAATTTTCAAAGCGATCGCGGGTTTAAAGCAACTTTACCCAGTTTGTCCCATGTTTGCGTTTTCGACAGTAACTCTTTGCAGTTATGAGAAGCGATCGCATTTATAAAATTGTGTTATGGTTGCAGAATTTATTGCAACTGGATAAAGCGGTATTAGATCTCTTGCATAAGTCGAGATTTGTTAAATCTAACCACAGATGAACACAGCGAAAAGTTTGCGCGTCCGGGTTTCCCGCCGTAGGAAACTTTTCAAGACAGCGAAAAGTTCTGTAGGCGGGTTTCCCGCCGTAGGAAACTTTTCAAGACAGCGAAAAGTTCTGTAGGCGGGTTTCCCGCCGTAGGAAACTTTTCAAGACAGCGAAAAGTTCTGTAGGCGGGTTTCCCGCCGTAGGAAACTTTTCAAGACAGATAAATATCTGTGTTCATCTGTGTTCATCTGTGGTTTATTTTCGTCTTATTCCGATTTTGCAAGAAGTCTATTAAAAGCAATGGATGTTTATATAAATACAAAATTACTAAGAATACCTCAGCGATTTTGTATTTGTACTTGACTTTTTAAGTTTTACTCTTCCACACTAACAGCAATCTTTTTACTGTAATATTCAGTCTTTGTATACACGCTGATGATACTATCGTCTACGACAAAAAATGTCCCCTGTTTTTCATTTTTGGAAAACTGTAAATTAGGGTAATGAGCAGCTAATTCCTCAGCAGTCATAGCTTTTGTAGACATTTCATTTGGTAATAATCCAGTAGAGCCAATGTAGAATACCAAGGGAGAAATTTTATCTCGGTAAATTTTATCTGCATATTGCTCTAGCTTAGTATTCGCCATTGTCAAGGCTGCGACCATTTCCTCTTTACTAATCTGCTTACCAGTTTGTTTATCCTGTAATAATTGCGCCAAATTCTCAGCATCAACTTTTGCGAGAATATCTCTAACAATGCCATTATTTTCAAGTCCTAGAAAGTCATCAAAAATTCGTTTCATGAACTCATCGACTTTGGTTAACTTGATGCGTGACGATAGTAGCTTTTGTCTAAAGACAAGATTTTCATTGAAGGCTACATGAAAACTAGGCTTAGCGAAAATCTCCCCAGTTTCTTGGTTATAAACCCTATACATCTTGTTTAAGAACTTATTTGCAGAATACAACTTGCTGAGGTTGAGAATATCTTTGCTACCAATGTCTATTTTATAACTTACTCGTGAATCAAGAACATTATTAGCAAGAGCTTCTGTGATATCAGTGTATTCGTTTGTTGTCGGAAAGTTGATGTAAACGTTATTAGAAACATAGTGATTTTTCAACTCATCCAATTGTGCTGGTACAAATACATCTGACTCTCCTTTTAAGTGAGCAGAAATAATACTAGAAAGGACTTTAATTTCTGCTAACTGATTAAACAAGCCATTAATGTTGCTGTAATGCCTATGAAAGGGGACAAGCGGCAAGTTATCTAGTCTGATAGTATATTCAGCACGGAAGTCGAATTCCTCTGCATCTAGTACACCTTTTTGTTTAAGCGATTCAAAAGCTTTTTTACTACTAATTTTGACTTGTAAAGACTTTACGTTGATTTTACCGTCACTGACAATCGTGTAATTATTAAAGGTATCTAAGTCATTGACTAGCAAACCTGCAACCTCAAGAATTGGGGTTTGGTCTTCAACTTTGGCAAGTTTGACTTTACGTTTAACAAGCATATTGATAGTGGCAGTATTGCGATTAAACTCAAACTCGCCCATGCCAACATACTCAGCATTATCTATATTTTCTGTTCGCAGCCAAGGCTGAAGCAGTTCACCGTTTTGGTTTCTAACACCTTTAACTCGCTTAATACCTGTTCTTTGATAATGTTCTTGCAGATGCTTAATGTTGATAATTATGCTGTTGCGATATTCTGCAAAAAGTTCGATAAGTTCTAGTAGAGATATTTGATTACTTGTCATATTGCTACCCTCCAGATAAAGGTTAAGCCAAATATCTTGTATAGTACAATTGTATCATTTAGTTGGATGCGATCGCTAACGAATTATTAATACATTGTAAAATTAAACTTTTTCATCACCGCTATAGTGCAGATGAATATAAGTAATATCAAAAACTAGTGTTTAAATTAAATGCGGAACAGACCAGCGATATCTTCACATACTGCGCGGTAAAATCGTGATTTTTGCTGAGGCGATCGCTAATTTAAATTCACAAAAATAGTGATAGTTAGTGGCAATTTTTCAATTATACCAATTTAAATAAGTAATGCGACAGATAGACCATTGTACAGACGTTACATTGCACCGTCTCTTTGTTGCAATCATTAATTGAATCGGTATTAGATTTCCATTAATCATCAAAATTTGGTTTTACCGATTAAGGATAAAAACATAATGAAAAAGAACTTACTGTTTGCTGGAATTTTCATGGCGACCTGGGTAGTAACATTAATTCCCAGCGCTTTCGCTGCTTCAACATGTTCTGTGGGACAAAAAGCTGAGGTTCTTTGGAAAGGAAAATGGTATCCAGCAACGGTACTTAATGTTAATGATAAGAAGTGCTATATTACCTACGATGGTTATGATAGCTCCTGGAATGAATGGGTTGAAACTGCACGTTTCCGGGCATCCTTTAAAAAGGGAGATTCAGTAAGAATTTTGTGGAGAGATAAATGGTATCAAGGGCGAGTTTTAGAAGTTAGTAAAAAACTTTATAAAATTACTTATGATGCCTACGATAGCTCTTGGGATGAGTGGGTTGAACCTGCAAGGGTAAGCAGATAAGTAATATTTCACTTTTAAAAGTTGAGAGGGACGATTTCACCTATAGAAGTCGTCCCTTAAATTGTTTTATAATTTCTTCTGCTATTTGCTCTCCATGACATGTTTATAGACTGTAGACTAAGAACCATAAGTATAATCTCGTGTGTTTCTGTAAACTTATGGAGCCAGTATCACTAACAGCAGCAGCGATCGCAACCTTGGTCATCACCAAAGCTTTTGAAAAAACTGGTGAAATCCTGGGCGAAAAGGCTTTAGAGCAAGGCGGTAAATTATTATCACTGCTGAAGCGCAAAGCACCCAACACGGCGAGTGCTATAGAACTGGCTCAAACACAACCGCTAGATTATGGTCAAGCTTCTCTGGTTGAGCAGGTAGAAGAAGCAGCAAACAAAGACCCTGAAATTGCTCAAGCTGTAGAGGCTTTGGCGGATACTGTTAAATCTCAACCTTTTATCATCCGGAATTTTACGAACACAGTTGATAAAAATTATGGTGGGAATGTTGGGAATGTTGCTAATGACAACCGCAATCAAACCTTTAACTTCTGACTAAAGTCGCCTGAAGGGGAACGGGTAAAGTTAAATCCCCCTACTGGAATACCACAAAATTTGCCCCTGAGTGGGGTAGTTGATTTTGTCGGGCGTAAGGAAGAATTGCAAAAACTGCACCAACTTTTGCAGGATAATAAACAAGTTGCCATTGCAGCGATCGCTGGAATGGGTGGAGTCGGTAAAACAGAACTCGCCTTACAATATGCCATCGAGCGCCGCGAAACTTACAATGGTGGGCTTTGCTGGTTGCTGGCAAAAATTGGAGATGTGGGCATTCAAGTTGTGCAGTTTGCCAGAACGCAGCTTGATTTAAAGCCACCAGAAGATTTTGATTTACTCGCCCAAGTGCAATATTGCTGGCGGCATTGGCGTGAGGGTGATGTGCTGCTAGTTTTGGATGATGTCAGCGACTACGAACAAGTCAAGCCTTACTTACAGTCGCTAGCTTCTCGGTTTAAAGTGCTGATGACAACGCGCCAGAAGTTGGGACGCATTGCACAGTTATCTTTGGATGTGCTGCAACCAGAGGCGGCGCTGGAATTATTAAGGTCTTTACTCCAAGAAACACCAGAGCGAATTGAGCGAGAATTAGCTGTAGCAAATCAGTTGTGTGAGTGGCTGGGATATTTACCTTTGGGTGTGGAATTAGTAGGGCGCTATCTGGCGCGGAAACAGGATTTATCTTTAGCAGAAATGTTGCAGCGGTTGGAGAACAAGCGACTAGATGAGCGTTCCCTCTCTAAATCTAAGTCGGAAGCGGACATGACAGCACAACGAGGTGTGTTAGCAGCCTTTGAGTTGAGTTGGCAAGAATTAGAGGACAGCGATAAACAACTGGGCTGTTTATTGAGTTTATTTGCAGCCGCACCCATACCTTGGAACTTGGTGGAACAGTGTTTACCAGAAGAAGACGCCGAAGATTTAGAAGAAATTAGAGACGATAGCTTGCTGAATCTACATTTACTCCAGCGCAAAGGTGAGGGAATCTATCAATTACATCCACTGCTGCGAGAGTTTTTCCAATATCAGCTTACAGGTTTAGAACAGGCAGAAGAATTAAAGCGATCGCTTTGTCGGGTAATGGTAGCAGTTGCCAAGAATATTCCTGAAACACCCGCCCTTGAGCGAATCAACGCCGTTTCCCTCAACATACCTCACATAGCAGAAGTAGCGAATAATCTGATTCAATACGTCAACGACAATGATTTAACTGGAGCATTCATCGGTAATGCTCGATTTTACGATGGTCAAGGATTGTATGACAAAGCAGTACCTTGGTATGAGCAGTGTCTAGAAGTTACCAAAAAACGTCTGGGAGAAGAACATCTTAATGTTGCACAAAGCCTCAACAATCTCGCAGAACTCTACCGTTTGCAAGGAAGATACAGCGAAGCCGAACCCTTGTACCTGCAAGCTTTAGAACTAAGGCAACGCCTGCTGGGTAAGGAACATCCTGATATTGCAGAAAGCCTCAACAATCTCGCAGAACTCTACTACTCCCAAGGAAAATACAGCGAAGCCGAACCCCTGTTCCTTCAAGCTTTAGAACTATGGCAACGCCTGCTGGGATCACATCCTAATGTTGCAGAAAACCTTAACAATCTCGCAGAACTCTACAGTTTACAAGGAAGATACAGCGAAGCCGAACCCCTTCACATCCAAGCTTTAGCACTCAGGCGCAAGCTGCTGGGAGGAGAACATCCAGATGTCGCCTCTAGCTTCAACAACCTAGCAGCACTCTACCGTTACCAAGGCAGATACAGCGAAGCCGAACTCCTTTACATCCAAGCTTTAGAACTCTACCGCAAGCTGCTGGGAGAAGAACATCCAGATGTTGCACTTAGCCTCAACAACCTGGCAGAACTCTACAGTTTGCAAGGAAGATACAGCGAAGCCGAACCCCTGTTGCTTCAAGCTTTGGAAATAACACGACACCTGCTAGGAGAGGAACATCCTTATATTGCACTAAACCTTAACAACCTGGCAGAACTATACCGTTTGCAAGGAAGATACAGCGACGCCAAACCCCTGTTAGAGCAAGCTTTAGAACTAAGGCGACGCCTATTGGGAGAAGAACATCCAGATGTTGCATTTAGCCTCAACAATCTGTCATCACTCTACTACTCCCAAGGCCAATACAGCGAAGCCGAACCTTTGTTCCTTCAAGCTTTGGAACTAATACGACGCCTGCTGGGAGAGTCACATCCTAATGTTGCATTTAGCCTCAACAATCTGGCGTCAGTCTACAAATCTCAAGGCAGATACAGCGAAGCCGAACCTTTGTACCTTCAAGCTTTAGAACTAAGGCGACACCTTCTGGGAGAGTCACATCCAGATGTTGCATTTAGCCTCAATAATCTGGCGTCAGTCTACAAATTCCAAGGCAGATACAGCGAAGCCGAATCCCTGTGTCTCCAAGCTTTAGAACTAAGGCGACACCTTCTGGAAGAATCACATCCTGATGTTGCTAATAGCCTCAACAACCTGGCAGAACTCTACAGTTTGCAAGGCAGATACAGCGAAGCCGAACCCCTCTACCAACAAGCCTTAGATATTTTTGAGCAACGGTTAGGGGTGGATCATCCTAATACTGTTACTGCTCGTGAGAATTTAGCATATTTTCGCGATCGCCTCACCTCAAATCAAGAATAGGCAAGTTTTGTGCCAATAATACCATGATAAAACTTGAAAGAGCGATCGCCTAAACTCAGCTTTTCATGTTCTAAGCTCGGCCTTTCATGTTCTAAGCTCGGCCTTTCGTGTTCTGAACTCGGCCTTTCATGTTCTGAACTCGGTCTTTCGTGTTCTAAGCTCGGCCTTTCATGTTCTAAGCTCGGCCTTTCATGTTCTAAGCTCGGCCTTTCGTGTTCTGAACTCGGCCTTTCATGTTCTAAGCTCGGCCTTTTGTGTTCTGAACTCGGCCTTTCATGTTCTGAGGTGGAATGATGGCGTTGTTAAGGCCATGTCTCCGACAGACTACGCCTACGCGTGGAACGCACTCCTAGAGGCGATCGCTTTTGTTTAGAGAAAGTTGTAAAAAAGCTCTATGACCAGGGTTTATCTAGATACCAGTATTTATAATCGTCCGTTTGACGACCAAACACAGCCAAAAATATTTCTAGAAACACAAGCTATCATCTTAATTTTACAAATGGTGGAAGCAAGATTAATAGAATTAGTTAGTTCTTCAGTTCTAGAATATGAAAATAGCCGTAACCCTTTTCTTGTAAATCAGCAATCGATGGAGCGATATTTACGAATAGCTGCCTTGAGACTATTAGTAGATGAAAATATTAGAGGGAGAGCAGAAAAATTAGAACAACAAGGAATTAAACCTATCGATGCACTTCATGTAGCGTGTGCGGAGGCTTCCCAAAGTAATTATTTTATTACTTGTGATCGGAGATTAATCAACCGCTGCCAAGATTTATCACTCTTGGTAATCAATCCAACTAATTTTATTTTGGAGGTAGACAATGGAAATTAAAGTTATTAACGAGCAAGAAAATTTACAAGAAGTGATGCAGGTTTTACTCACTCATTTAGAACCATCTAAGGTAATGAAATTTTGGGCAGCTTGTAAACTCAGTGAAGGTGACTATTTGCAAGTTAAAGAAAAACTGTTTGTTCAAGAAACAGTTGCCAGTTTATATGGCAAAATCAAAGAATATCAAGATGGTGAGGCTCTACTTTAGAGTGAAATCTACAAGGCTATTCCATGTTTAAATAATTTTGAATGGATAAACCCGTTCTTGAGTCAACTACGCTGCATAAAGTAAAGATTGACGAATATCCTCTGGTTTTAAATCAGGATATTCTTCTAAAATTTCTTCCACAGGTTTTCCATTAGCTACCAAATTGACCACTAAAGAAACTGGAACTCGCATTCCGCGAATGCAAGCGTGTCCACCCATAATGCTAGGGTCAAATGTAATTCTATCCAGACCTAACATAAAATTCTCTCTCTAAAATTTCTTTTGTCTTTGTTGTTGGATTTTATTAATACTCAAAAACCAACTTCAATCAACAACAAACGCTACCCTAGAAATCAGCATCACTCAAGCCTTGAAGTTTCAACTATGATCGCCTCGCCCCAGCAAAACTACCTTACTCCTGAAGAGTACCTCCAAATAGAGCAACAAAACCCTGTCAAACATGAATATATTGACGGTTATATCTACGCAATGGCTGGAGCGCTTGACGCACATGTCACCATTGCCGGAAACCTGTTTGCTCTCCTCCGTAATCATGTACGCGGTTCTAGTTGTCGTGTTTATATCGCTGATATGAAAGCGCGAATTGAATCTCTGAATCGCTTTTATTATCCCGATGTGATGGTTACTTGCGACCAACGAGATCAAGAAACGCCAGCTTATAAAAGATTTCCTCGGTTAATTATCGAAGTTTTATCTAATTCGACTGAAGCTTTTGACCGTGGCGACAAATTCGCCGATTATCAGGTTTTGGAAAGTCTCCAGGAGTATGTATTGATTAATACAAAGCGTCAACGAGTTGAATGTTTTCGACGCAATGAACAGAGGCTCTGGGTTTTACAATCTTACACATCAGAAGATAAATCATTTCGACTAAACAGCGTAGATTTTGAGGAAACAATGGCAGCACTTTACGAAGACGTAGTTTTTGAATAATTATTACGCGATCGCCGATTCATTGGTGCGTTTTATTGGTGAGCGATCGCTTATGAATTGTATGGGTATAATTATCGTTACATCTTTATGTGGCTGAGCAAGGAGTATACTCTTTTCTACTTTTGCTACTGGTAACAAGCCTACGAGGACTTAATGAGATTAGCTCGGTATGCGAAAAATCGCTAACAAAATATAAATTACAGGTTTTTCGTGTCAACTGATTCTGATAAGTTAGTAAACTATATAGCTGGTAATGCTTGCACAGCTTTTTGACCCGGCGGGGGCATTGATGAAAGCAGGCACAATTGATTGAATAAAAGTTATGGCGCTCATAGTTCAAAAATACGGTGGTACATCTGTCGGTTCAGTGGAACGTATTCAAGCTGTTGCACAGCGTGTTTACAAAACTGTGAAAGCAGGAAACTCGCTTGTAGTAGTGGTTTCTGCAATGGGCAAAACCACCGATGGACTTGTCAAACTAGCTAATGAAATTTCTACAAGTCCTAGCCGCCGGGAAATGGATATGCTGCTTTCTACTGGTGAACAAGTAACTATTGCCCTACTTAGCATGGCATTGCAGGAACTTGGACAGTCTGCAATTTCGATGACTGGTGCTCAGGTAGGAATTGTTACTGAAGCTGAACACACCCGCGCTCGGATTTTGCATATTGAAACTGATCGCCTCAGCCGACATCTTAATCAAGGCAAAGTAGTTGTAGTAGCAGGATTTCAAGGGATATCCAGCAATGGAGAATTAGAAATTACGACTCTGGGGCGTGGCGGTTCTGACACTTCAGCGGTGGCTGTAGCAGCAGCAATACAGGCAAACTTTTGTGAAATTTATACAGATGTTCCAGGGATTTTAACTACAGATCCTCGCTTAGTTCCCGAAGCCCAGTTAATAGATGAAATCACCTGCAATGAAATGCTGGAACTGGCTAGCTTGGGGGCAAAAGTGTTGCATCCTCGTGCCGTGGAAATTGCTCGTAATTATGGTGTTCCTTTAGTAGTTAGATCTAGCTGGACAGATGACCCTGGTACTTGGGTAACATCGCCCAAACCCCAAGGGCGATCGCTGGTAAATTTAGAAATTGCCCGTCCAGTAGATAATGTAGAATTTGACACAGATCAAGCAAAAGTCTCTCTGTTGCGCGTACCCGATAAACCAGGTGTCGCAGCCAGGTTATTTGGCGAGATTTCCCGGCAAAAAGTGGACGTGGATTTGATTATTCAGTCAATTCATGAAGGTAATAGTAATGACATTGCTTTTACTGTAACAACACCAATATTAAAGCGAGCAGAAGCAGTAGCCGCAGCCATCGCCCCAGCACTGAGAAGTCAATCTAACCCCAAATCGGAAGAAGCTGAGGTAATGGTAGAACATAATATCGCCAAAGTTAGTATCGCCGGTGCAGGGATGATTGGGCGTCCAGGTGTAGCTGCCAAGATGTTCGCCACCTTAGCAGAAGCCGGGGTGAACATCCAAATGATTTCTACTAGCGAAGTAAAAGTGAGTTGCGTAGTAGATGCTGCTGCGTGCGATCGCGCTGTCACCGCACTCCGTACAGCCTTTGAAATAGAGGCAGGGAAGCAGGGGAGTAGGGAAGCAGGGGAAGCAGGGGAAGCAGGGGGAGAATTTCTAACTCAGCACGGGCTAAACGCCCCGCTATCGCTAACACTACTCAACACTCAGCACTCACCTCCCCCCGTGCGTGGCGTCGCCTTAGATATGAACCAAGCGCGTATTGCAATTCGCCAATTGCCAGATCGTCCAGGGATGGCGGCAAAGCTGTTTGGACTATTAGCGCAGCATAATATTAGCGTTGATATGATTATTCAATCTCAGCGCTGTCGGGTGATTGATGGTATTCCCCGGCGAGATATTGCCTTCACGGTTGCTCGGATGGATGGGGAAAATGCCAAAAAAATACTCACTCAAGTAGCCACAGAATTAGGGTGGGGTGAAGTTGTTTTAGACAGTGCGATCGCGAAAGTGAGTATTGTCGGTGCAGGGATGGTGGGACAACCAGGTGTTGCCGCTAAAATGTTTGAAGCACTAGCTCAACACCAAATCAATATTCAAATGATCGCCACTTCAGAAATCAAAATTAGTTGCGTTGTGGCACAAGAGGAAGGTGTTAAGGCTTTGCAAGCTATTCATGCTGCCTTTGGACTGGCGGGGAGCGAAAAATTTGTTATACCAGCGTAGATGATTACGAATTATTTTGGCTATCGGCTCCTAGCTCCTGGCTCCTGATTTCTTTTCTGGAATGCCATTTTTCCATCATGGCGATTATTTCCGAAATCCGGCGATCGCCACACCAAACTAAATCAAGTTTTTTGAGATGTTCGATACTAATAACACCATCTAAACCAGCAATGCGATGATATTCTGTATCTTCCATTGCTGCTAATAAATGTTGAAAAATGATAGTCTCATCGAACTCAGGATCGGTTTGAGGATCGTTGAGGATTGCCATTGCTCTTTCTGGCGACAAGCCTTTGAGAGTTCTGAAAATGAATAGTGTAGGGAAGTCCACACTCTGGAGTGCAGGATGACGCTTCACTAACCCAGCTAGCAGCACTCCCAGATAAGCTGCTGCTTGGGAATTATTTAGCATCTGTATCTGTTGAGTTGCAATTTCTGTCAAATTGGTAAAAAATGGACACCCCAATTGATGTTCAATGGCGACGACTGGACTTGGAACTGAGGAGGAATGCAATTGAGCCTCAAATAAGGCTATGCGTTCTTTTGGCAATTGATTGAGTAAGACTTGCTGAGTGCGATCGCTTATTATAATCTCGCCATCTAACCCAAAGCTGAAGTCCTTACCCGGTTCCAAGCCTTCATCAACTAAAATTCTCAAAATGTTACTTTCGGCTTTTTGGTGCATCTGTGCATATTGGGATTGTCCAAAGAAAGTTTGACAAAACCAACTATGGCTATCAGAATCGCATTCGACCATTACTTCGTTAACAATCAAATCAGTTAACTTTTCTGCTCCCAGAATCGTTTGCCACCGTGCAATTAAGCTACTAATAGCAGTTTTGTCGCGGCAACTCAATGCTTTGAGTAATTGACGCTTCGCACTAACTGCCTGATCTTTGTTTTCTCCAAATCCGTTGATTTTCAATCTTTTATGTGGGGTTCTGGATAGTTCAAATTGCCCTTTTTTTACCTCATTCTGGGAGCAAAAGTCATGAGTGGGATTGCTGAAGAATATGGAGAAAATTATCTGCATATTTAACCTTCCCATAAATTCGCCTGTTATTTGCTGCACATAGTTCACTCAAACCTGATAGAATGTTTCCCATTGAGTCTGTTATATTCCTCCAATATAGAAAAATAACTCCCTAAAAATATGTGTAATTTAGCTAATTATTAATACTTGTAGCCTAGTGAAATAACCCTAATTTTTATGTTTGTATTTAATGAAACTCGTTAATAACACTTACACTAAATATAATCAAATAATTAAACATAAAACTTATTTATATTGATGAATAGTCATCTGCTGAACGGACGTTACCGAATACTGACAGTTCTGAATACTGAAGAAGTAACACAAACCTATTTAGTTGAAGATACTAGCCTTCCTAACAGTAAATTCGTATTGAAGCAGCTACGTCCTCCCAGTAACAATCCTCAAACTTTAAAAATTTTGCGTCACTTGTTTGTAAGTAAAGCAACAACTTTACAACAACTAGGACAGGAACACAATCAAATCCAGAAGTTAATTGATTATTTTGAAGAAAAGGAAGAATTCTATATTGTTCAAGAATACATACCTGGTAATCCTTTAACGGAAGAAGTTTTACAGGGTAAACCTCTAAGGGAAGACCAAGTAATTAGTCTGTTATTAGAAATATTAGAAATTTTGGTGTTTGTGCATGTTCGTGGGGTCATTCATCGGAACATTAAACCAGCAAATATTATTCGTAGACAGTCTGATAGCAAGTTAGTTTTGGTTGACTTCGGTGTTGTTAAGGAAGTCATCCTTACTAGCGTTGGAAATTCTGAATATCTGCCAAATGAACAATCTCAAGGAAATCCCAAATATAACAGTGATATATACGCTTTAGGTATAGTTGCGATCGCAGCAATTATGGGTTTACAAGCAAACGATATATCTAGATTAAAAAATCAAAAAAATCAACTAACAGGCGAGATTATCTGGCGTAACAAAACCACAGAAATTAGCAGAAAATTAACCAATATTCTTAATAAGATGGTGCGTTTGAATTATCGCAAGCGTTACCAGTATGCAACCGAAGTTTTAGAAAACTTAAAAGAATTAACAAATTATGAGTATAATAAACAGAATCAGAAAAAACTTTGGTTAATTCTGTCAGGTATAGCTGGTTGCATTACACTTGGTGTCGGAACTTGGTTTTTCCAGTCGCCAAAACCTGTAAATACTGCTCAAAAACTGTACCAGCAAGGAGTAAATAAATATGAAGCAGGAAAGTTTCAAGAAGCAGTTGAAGATTTTACTCAAGCTATTCAATTAGATTCGCAAAATGTGCTGGCTTACAATAGACGAGGTGATACTTTTTATCGTCTAGGAGATTATCAAAAAGCGCAAGCAGACTCTAGCCAAGCTATTTTGCTCAATCCTCAAGATGCTAATGCTTATTATGATAGAGGATTTTCTCTTTATGAACTAGGTAAGTATAAAGAAGCGATCGCTGACTATACCCAAGCAATAAAACTTGATGCTAAAAACCCATTTTTTTATTATGGGCGTGGCCTTACTCGGATTAAACTAAAAGATAATAAAGGAGCAATTGGGGATTTTAGCAAAGCGATCGCCGTTAAACCTGACTATAGCGAAGCTTACTTACAGCGGGGAATTCTTCGTCGTCGCCTCAAACTTAGACAAGCAGCAATTCAGGATTTTGATGCAGTAATTGGAATTAATCCTAGTGATGCTAAAGCCTATTATCAACGAGGTTTAACTCAAGTTGCTAATCAACAAAAAGACGCTGCGATTAAAGATTATACAAATGCAATTAGTATTAATCCCAAATATATAGAAGCTTATCTTAATCGTGGTGATATTTATAGTGATCAAGGAGAACAGCTAGAAGCTACTGAAGATTATAATAAAGTTTTGCAGATTAATCCTAAATTTACACCAGCTTACATTCATAGAGGTCTTCACCGCTTTTCTTTTGGAGACTATAAAGGAGCAATTGAAGATTACAACCAAGCGCTGGAATTAAATTCAAAAGACGCTGCGGCTTATAATAATCGTGGTAACGCCTATTTGGAAATGGGAAATAAAAAAGCAGCTAATCAAGATTATTCCCAGGCGATCGCCATTAATTCTAACTATGCTTTAGCCTACTACAATCGGGGGATAGTTCGCGCCAAGATGGGGAATAAAAAAGGTGCGATCGCAGATTTAAAAAAATCCGCCAAACTGTTTCAACAGAAAAGGGAAAAAGATAGTTATAAAGATGCACTTAAGGAAATTGCAAATCTGCAAAATTCAGCAACCGTTAAAACTACTCGCGCTACATCAGCGAAAAGAGAAAAAAATTAAACTATAGTTTGCAGATTGATTTGAGGACTTGCAACAAATCGATTGAAGATTCAGAGCAAGTTATATCTAGTTTTGGCAATAATTGGTAATTCTTACTCTTGTACCTTTCAATCGAATATCATCAGGACGCTGAAAGTCAAAGTAATCTTCTAGTTGCATAATTTACCCGATTATTTATCTACACATAATATAATCTTACATACTTGCAAAATGCTCTGGTAATAAATCGTGAATGAACTGATAGCGAACTAGGAAAGAGTGATTATTATTGATTGATTGTTTGCTTGCGATCGCCTCCAGCAGAGCGTAACTCATAGCGTAATTCTTCCAACTTCTTCTTGACGATTTTCTACTAAGAAATTATTGAATTCCAGACCAATAATTAATCAAGTAAACCCTAGATATCTGCCAATAAACCAATCAATATCAGCGTGAAAAAATGATGATTGAGCCTTTTTACGACTAAAATTTCACATAGCTCATAGATAATTCAAACTATACCAACTGGTTTAATTCGCTGCTAAACTCTCCTCACCTCCTCTGTGTTCTCTGTGCCCACCGAAGTTCAGATCGCCGGAAGCCGCCGCTCCGACTTCTCTCTGTGGTTCGATAATCCTGAATTTCCTGTCTTAACCTCTTGCGAATCTGTAATTAATTGATACACTTGTTCTTCATTAGCCCAGTTAGCCAGCGCCTATGGTTCATATCAAGCGCGTGGAACTTACCAACTTCAAATCCTTCGGCGGTACTACCTCTGTCCCTTTGCTGCCGGGGTGTACTGTCATATCTGGGCCAAATGGTTCCGGTAAATCCAATATTCTTGATGCACTGCTGTTTTGTTTAGGACTCTCTAGTTCTAAGGGAATGCGGGCCGATCGCCTGCCGGATTTGGTTAATAATACGCAAACGTCTAGGGGACGAGCTTCTATTGAGGCTAGTGTGACGGTGACGTTTGATTTGTCGGGGGAGGATTTATCACGCAGCGGAAAGTCTGAGCGCCGGCTTCCGGCGATCAGAACTTTCCAAGACAGAGGCGCAAAGGCGCAGAGTGAAGAGGAAGTCGAGGAAGATGGGGAGGATTCCCAGTCCCCAGTTCCTAATCCCCAGTCCCCGACTGAGTGGAGTGTTACTAGAAGGCTGCGAGTTACTCATCAAGGGACTTACACGTCGAATTACTATATCAACGGTGTTGGCTGTACGCTGACGGAGTTGCATGAGGAATTAAGTAATCTGCGGGTTTATCCTGAAGGTTATAACGTGGTGCTGCAAGGGGATGTGACTAGCATTATTTCGATGAATGCTAAGGAACGACGGGAAATTATTGATGAATTGGCTGGGGTGGCGGCGTTTGATCGCAAGATTCATCAAGCTAAATCAACTTTGGATGAGGTGAAGGAGAAGGAAGATAGCTGTCGGATTATTGAGACAGAATTAACTGTACAGCGCGATCGCCTTTCTCAAGACCGTGCCAAAGCGGAAAAATATCAAAAACTCCGTACGGAATTTCTCCAAAAACAATCCTGGGAAGCGGTTTTATCATGGCGTTCTCTGCAAGCACAACAAGAAAAGTTAGTTACTCAGCTTCAAAGTAGCGATCGCAATTATGCTGAACTCACTACCCAACTCACAACTCTGAATTCTGAAATTGCCCAAAAAACCGCCGAATTGGAGCAACTCAATGCTCATGTGAAAGCATTAGGAGAAGAGGAACTTTTGGCGGTACAAGCTACTCTGGCTACCCAAGAGGCGGAACGTAAACAACTCCAGCGTCAGCAAACGGAGTTAGAAACAGCTTTGCAAGAAACTGCTAAGCGGCTGGCTCAACAAGCGCAAGAAATTCAACAACATCAAAATTCTTTAGAACAAATCGCCCAAACTCAGATTGTTGAAGGACAATCTATCGTCTATTGTCAGCAGCAAAGAGATGAGGCGCAACAAGCGCTACAAAATTCCCGCGAAGCAGCAGCGGAAATCGCCTCGGCTTCGGAAGCGTGGGTGCAGCAACAGACGGCGTTAAACCGTCAAGTTGAAACTTTGCTGCAAACTTTAGAACCGCAACGTACAGAACAAGCACAACTCAGGGAACGCAATCACCAATTACAGCAACTTATCCAGGAGCAAACTCAGTTAATTGAACGTGACGAACCCCAGCTAGCAGAAAAACAAGCTGAATGCAGTCGAGTTGAAACGGAATTTAATGCCTCTAGTGAACCCATCCAAAACTTAGCCCAAAATCTTGCAGCTACAGAACAAGAATTGCAAATTCAACAGGAAACCCAAAAGCGGCTCTTGCAAGAGCAACGAGAAAAACAACGGCAGTTGGATAAAATAGAGGCGCAAGCGCAAGCACAGCAGGAAGTGCAAGGTACTCAAGCTAGCAAAGTGATTTTGCAATCGGGAATGCCTGGACTTTGTGGCTTAGTTGTGCAGTTGGGACGGGTGGAACCACGCTATCAGCTAGCTTTGGAGATTGCCGCTGGTGGACGCTTGGGACATATTGTGGTGGAAGATGATGGTATTGCCGCAGCGGGTATTGAACTGCTCAAACAAAAGCGTGCAGGGAGAGCAACTTTCTTACCACTGAATAAAATACATGCTCAGAAATTTACTCAAGATGCAACGCTACGTTTTGCTAACGGTTTTGTTAACTATGCTGTAAATTTAATTGATTGCGATCGCCGCTATAAAGATGTATTCAGCTATGTTTTTGGGAACACGGTAGTATTCGCCAGCCTTGAGGCGGCGCGGAAAAACTTAGGACTATATCGCATTGTCACCTTAGATGGGGAATTGTTGGAAACCAGCGGCGCGATGACTGGTGGTAGCAACACCCAGCGTTCGTCATTGCGGTTTGGCAATGCGGAAGCAGCGGAATCTGATGAAGCAATTGCTCTGAGAAATCGCTTGGTGGACATTGAGCGAATTTTAGAGCGTTGTACTGAAGCGATCGCTACTTTGTCAGCCAAGACAAAACGACTGGCGCAAGAGGTTACAGAAGCACGACAGGCGCGGCGAGAACAGCAGTTGCAATTGGAGCAGTTGCAGAAAGATATTAAGAATTTGACGGCGCAGTTGGCAGGAACGCGATCGCAACTCGCCCAAAACAGCGAAAAATTCGCGACGGCTCAATCTCGCTTAGAAGTTTTAGATCGGGAATTACCAGGACAAGAAAGTCAGTTGCAGCAATTGCGACAGGTATTAGCAGAGTTGGAAGCGTCGCAAACTCCTAGTGAATGGCAACAAATCCAAGCAATTATTAAAGAACAAGAGCAACAATTACAACAACGAGAGGCAGCATTACGGGAAGCCGAACAAAGATTAAAAAATTTGGAAAATCAGCAGCAACGGCTGCAAGAGAGAATCCAAGAAGCCGAACAACGGATTACTCAATATCATCACGAGCAAGAAACCCAACAAAATCAAATAACTTTACTCAGCACTCAGCACTCAGCACTCAGCACTCTCATCGCTGAAACACGCGCCACGCTGACTCTTATGGAACAAAATTTGGGAGAAGAGAAACAAAAACGCGACGCCACAGAACAACAAGTGCGATCGCATCTTTTGCGTCAACAACAATTGGAATGGGAACTGGAAAAACTCCAAGAAACCCAAGACAAGCGCCGGGAAGAACTCGTTGCTTTGCAAAGTCAGTTGCGGGATGTTGCAGCAGAATTGCCTAATCCTTTGCCAGAAGTTCCAGATCAGGTAGATTTGGAAGAATTGCAAAAAGAATTGCGATCGCTTTCCAAACGCTTACAGGCAATGGAACCCGTAAATATGCTGGCTTTGGAAGAATACGAACGCACCCAAAACCGTCTCCAGGAACTTACGCAAAAATTGCAGACATTAGAAGGTGAGCGCACTGAGCTACTTTTGCGGATTGAAAACTTTACTACATTGCGCCAACTTGCTTTTAAAGAAGCTTTCGATGCTGTCAATGAAAATTTTCAATCAATTTTCGCTACCCTTTCCGACGGTGACGGCTACTTGCAACTCGAAAATCCCGAAGATCCATTTAGCAGCGGTTTGAATTTAGTCGCCCACCCCAAGGGGAAACCCGTACAGCGCTTAGCTTCCATGTCTGGGGGAGAAAAATCACTCACAGCTTTGAGCTTTATCTTTGCCCTCCAACGCTACCGTCCATCGCCGTTTTACGCCTTTGACGAGGTTGATATGTTTCTGGATGGAGCAAACGTAGAACGATTAGCTAGAATGATTAAACAACAGGCACAACAGGCACAATTTATAGTTGTGAGTTTGCGTCGTCCGATGATAGAATCAGCCGAACGCACAATTGGCGTTACTCAAGCACGAGGAGCTTACACCCAAGTTTTGGGTATCAAGTTACAATCCTCCAATACATCTGCTTGAGTTTTTGTTAATAATAGTGTATAGATAAACCGGATTCGAGATCAGGACTCGGTATAGAATGACCTCTGAACAGATAATTAGGCGTTCCGACATATTGAATACCCAGGTGATTACCCGCGACAACGGTAAGCGGCTAGGCATCGTCAGTCAAGTCTGGGTTGACATTGATCAAAGAGAGGTTGTGGCTCTTGGTTTGCGAGACAGCCTGATCTCTATTTCGGGCATACCGCGCTATATGTACCTCAACAACATCAACCAGATTGGCGATGTCATTCTGGTTGATAACGAGGACGTACTTGAAGATATTGAAATTGAAGTTTACGGCGACCTGATTAACTGGGAAGTAATTACAGAAACAGGTGAAGTATTAGGCAAGGTGCGAGGCTTCAAGTTTAATGGCGAAACTGGCAAGATTTATTCCATAGTGATTGCTTCCTTTGGATTACCACAAATTCCCGACCAAGTGCTGAGTACCTACGAACTCTCAGTAGAGGAAATCGTTAGTACTGGGCCCAAAAGGCTGATAGTGTTTGAGGGAGCTGAAGAACGGGTAAATCAGTTGACAGTAGGTTTGCTAGAACGTTTGGGTATTGGCAAACCCCCGTGGGAGCGTGATGCAGAAGAAGAATACGGCTACACTCCCCCTCGCGCAGTTGCACCATCCAATCAACTACCCAGCGGAGTGCCATTGCAGCCACCCAGACCAAGAGTTCGTGCCCCCGAACCCGTAGCGCGGGAAGAAGAATGGACTGAAGACTATGTAGAAGAAGAAATACCGCAGCGTCAGGTAATGAAGGCGCGGCAGTATGAATCTATCCAATACGAAGAAGACGAAGAAGAAGATAATTGGAGTGAGGCAACGGGCAGGGATAAGTATCAACAACCGCCAAGATATGAATCTCAACCCTACAGCAAGCCATACACCGAAGACTACGACAATTATGATGATGTCGAGGGCGATGCTTGGGAAGATGCGCCAAAGCCTGTGAATATTCCCAAGAAAGTCAAGGAAAGACAGCCTGAATACGAAGAAGAAGGCGGATATTAGGCTAACTCTACCCCCAACCCTCTCCTCGCTTGCGGGGAGGGGGCTTTTTATGTAGGAGATATATTAAGTAGCCATACGTACTAGATATTAGTAATCAAAATTTAGTTATTAGGTCAGAAGCTTGACCAGCTTTTGATAATTTAGCTAGTGGTCTATTCCATTAATTTTGATGGTCATACGTGTTTGTAGTAAGTTAGCGCGGTTTTCTCTACAAGACCCTACGCGTTAGCGGAGCCTCTCGTAAAAAAGGGGGTTTCCCATGAGCGACTAACTTTTCCATTGGGTAAAGACTTTGGCGGTGGTCACATCCCCGACTTCTTAAAGAAGTCGGGGATGTGACCACCCAGCAAAATTAATGTGATAGACCACTAGCATCTAAGCAACTTGCATACATTTTCTGTCCATACAGATTTCTTTAACACCTAGAACAATTTTTGTACCGCTAAATTCCAGAGAGACTAGAACAATTTTCAGGTTTCCAGTCAGTAATTCCTGATAACAAATGACAAATGACTAAAAAGCAAAAATTCCCTTACCTAGTTGGCTCTAAGTGGACAGCACAGCAAAAAATTGATGGTTGGCGACACTTCCAAGTCGTCAATCGTAAAAATCAGAGTAAGTGGGTATATGCCGAAATGGTTGCTGCTTGTGACCCTAAAGTCCGCTTTTGGATCAATGCCAAGTTATTACAAGATAACTCTCAGTGGCAAGCTGGCTGGCAAACATTACAGGAAATAGAGCAAATAGAAGGCGGCGTTTCTTGATTGCTGAAGTGACGCAGCCCAAATATTGTAATAAATATAGACAATATTTTGTAATTTAATCATTGTTTACAAACTTGCGATCGCCCACTCACCGACAATTAAATGATCTTGGCAGTTATCTAAAATCTGCCAATTTACCTACTATTCAAAGTCGCAGTGGTATTTCCAGCATAGGGCTACTCATAACTCTCTTCACCTCTACCGCTATTCACCGGAAATACCATGTTCTACAATCAGCTAATTCTATGAAAACCATTAAAGAAAAATGATTGCAGCTTTTTGTTTTTTGTAACCTTTTTTATAAAAAAAACAATAAAAACTTTTAATTGTCTGTTTTTAAAGCTATGTATCTTTTTAAAGATGTTCTAAATCTCATAACGCCTGATTAAGCTACAATTCAGCAGATAAGACAGCTTTACATCTTAAGAGCTACTTTATTTTTCATCTGATTTGGACAATAATGACACTCACCAGACCTGACGCATCGCCATCTGAGGCTAGGCGAAGGCAAATGTTTGAACCACGAGTTTGACAAGAAACTATAAGAGGCAAACTACAGTGAAACTAGCAGTTTACGGAAAAGGTGGTATTGGTAAATCCACAACTAGCTGTAACATATCCGTCGCCCTAGCCAAACGCGGCAAGAAAGTGTTGCAAATTGGCTGCGACCCCAAACATGACAGCACCTTCACCCTTACTGGGTTTTTGATTCCCACAATTATCGACACCCTCCAGGAAAAAGACTATCACTACGAAGATGTCTGGCCGGAAGATGTGATTTACAAAGGCTACGGTGGTGTTGATTGCGTTGAGGCAGGTGGGCCGCCTGCGGGTGCTGGATGTGGTGGCTACGTCGTCGGCGAAACCGTAAAATTACTTAAAGAACTCAACGCGTTTGATGAGTACGACGTAATCTTATTTGACGTTCTGGGTGATGTAGTTTGTGGCGGATTTGCTGCACCACTCAACTATGCAGATTACTGCTTGATTGTTACCGACAACGGCTTTGATGCTTTGTTTGCTGCTAATCGGATTGCGGCTTCAGTACGCGAGAAAGCCCGGACTCACCCATTGCGTCTAGCTGGCTTAATTGGCAACCGCACCTCCAAGCGCGACTTAATTGAAAAATATATAGAAGCCGTGCCAATGCCAGTTCTAGAAGTTTTACCTTTAATTGAAGATATTCGCGTTTCTCGTGTCAAGGGTAAGACTTTGTTTGAGATGGCTGAGTCTGATCCTTCTCTGAACTACGTTTGCGACTATTATCTCAACATCGCCGACCAAATTTTGGCGCGTCCCGAAGGTGTTGTGCCTAACGATGCCCCAGACCGCGAATTGTTCTCTTTGTTGTCCGATTTTTATCTAAATCCGGGTAAACCCCAGGTTCCTAATTCAGAAGAGGAACTAGACTTGATGATTGTATAAATCACCAAGCTCTCAGGATGGGGGACAATAATATGGCTTTCTTTCACAGCTTTACAGATTCAATAAAGCAAAAGTGGTTGCAATTTTTCCAGGCGAATCGTGACTGGATTACCCTGCACATGGAAGTGGAATCAGTGTACACCCCTGATGGCGGGAAGCGACCACCTTCTTACCTCATCCTGGGAGTTGTTAACGCGCTAGAACCCAAATTAGCCCAGTTAATGCTACCCTTTGCCAAACTCAATCCTGATGCTGATACCCTGATTCAGGTATTGGATTTGCATTTTGACCCAGATATCGCTCTTGGTCATCGTATCCTTCCCAAAGCAGAACCAGAGAAATACCAAGATTATTCAGCGATTATCATGGATGACAGCCCTGAAGACGAAACCTTGGCACATCCTCATACAAATGACTTTGAGTCGTTGGCGGTAGCTCAAGGGTTCATGGCGGTGGATTCTGCTCATAAAAGTTTAGGGGTAAGCGAGTCGAAGGAAACCCAAAATGAGCTTGGCGATGTTTCGTTATCCAACGGACACAATTCAGAAGATGAGTCTCGCCACACAGCAAGTTTAGAAGCAGATGAGTTTGGGGGTATTACCTTTGATACAGCAACTTCAACAGAAGTAAAGCTGGATGACGCCCAGTCACTCGAAGATCTAAATCCAATAGACGAGAATGCGTTTAGGGACGTGTTGTCAGATGTCTGGGGTGATGAAACAGCACTACTGCAAAAGAGTGAAGAGAATAACGATTTTTTAGGGGAAGAACTGCCGGCTGGCGTTTTTGACGAATCAGAAATTGCCCGTCTCTTCCCCAACGCTTAATTATTGCCGTTCCTGTTGAATTTAGGGGAAAAATTTAGTTAGGAGTTAGTAAAAACTCGTAACATCCCCTACTTTCACCTGCCTTGTACGCTTTAAATATCACGGGGAGAAAAACCAAAATGACTGTCACTCAACAACCAGAAGCTTTAAACTTTGAGTGTGAAACTGGGAATTACCATACCTTTTGCCCAATCAGCTGCGTGGCGTGGTTATACCAAAAAATTGAAGATAGCTTCTTTTTGGTGATTGGGACAAAAACTTGTGGCTACTTCCTGCAAAACGCGATGGGGGTGATGATTTTTGCTGAACCCCGTTATGCAATGGCAGAGTTGGAAGAGGGGGATATTTCGGCACAGTTGAATGATTATGAAGAGTTAAAGCGGTTGTGTTTGCAGATTAAACGCGATCGCAATCCTAGCGTAATTGTCTGGATTGGTACTTGTACCACCGAAATTATTAAAACAGACTTGGAAGGCTTAGCGCCAAAACTGGAATCTGAAATCGGTATCCCCATCGTCGTAGCTCGTGCTAACGGTCTAGATTACGCCTTCACCCAAGGAGAAGACACTGTATTAGCCGCAATGGCTAACCGTTGTCCTGATAAGGCTCCTGTGGCGGAAACAGACAAAAACGAACGCAACGCCATTCAAAAGCTGCTCAACTTCGGTAAGAAGAAAGAAGATGTCGCTCAAGAAGAATCTGAGTACGTAGAGCATCCACCGCTAGTTCTCTTCGGCTCACTTCCTGACCCCGTGGTTACTCAGTTAACCCTGGAACTGAAGAAGCAAGGCGTCAAAGTTTCCGGCTGGCTACCCGCGAAGCGCTTCACTGAACTGCCAGTTTTAGAAGAAGGGTATTACGTCTCTGGTGTCAACCCCTTCCTCAGCCGCACTGCTACCACCTTAATGCGCCGCCGTAAGTGCAAACTCATTGGCTCACCTTTTCCCATTGGCCCCGATGGAACCCGCGCTTGGATTGAGAAAATCTGCTCGGTGTTCGGCATTACTCCCACAGGTTTGGATGAACGGGAAGCACAAATTTGGGAAGGCTTGGAAGAGTACGTGAAACTAATTCGCGGCAAATCTGTATTCTTCATGGGTGATAACTTGTTAGAAGTATCCTTGGCGCGGTTCTTGGTACGCTGTGGTATGACTGTTCAAGAAATCGGCATCCCCTACATGGATAAGCGCTATCAAGCTGCTGAGTTGGCGTTTCTGGAGAAAACTTGTCAGGAAATGGGTTCACCCATGCCAAAGATTGTGGAGAAGCCGGATAATTATAATCAACTTCAACGGATTTATGAGTTGAAGCCAGATTTGGTAATTACTGGTATGGCTCACGCTAACCCGCTGGAAGCACGCGGTATTAATACTAAGTGGTCTGTGGAGTTCACTTTTGCTCAAATTCACGGTTTTACCAATGCGCGTGATGTTTTAGAGTTGGTGACACGTCCGCTACGTCGGAATAATAATTTGAAAGATTTGGGTTGGGATAAGTTGGTGAGAGAAGAAGCGAAGATTTAGAATTTGGGTTTCAATCGAGCAACACTATAACACCATGATTATTAAGGGCGAACATAAAGTTCGCCTTTTTTTTAACGAACCGCCAAGGCGCAGAGGATGCGGAGGAAGTTAAGTTTCAACTAGATACCTGCAAGTCTAAAGGCTGAGAAGGAATGATGTACATCAATTCTGCGCCATCTGGTTTAATTTCTGTGGATGGAGTTAATTTAAGCCAGTCATGAAAGCTGATTCCTAGTTGGGATATTGCTTGTATTTCTGTTTGGTAAGATTCAAAGCGGTGATTGGTTTCAATCATAGATTCCATTACTTCAAATACTTGGGGAAGACGTTTGTAAGCTTCTTTTTCAAATCTCCCAGTGAATGGAGTAGGGTTTCCTCCGAATATACCCCATTGAATTTCACTACGATCTACAATTGCCGATGGAAGGGAAGATAGCCATTCATCATGACTTTGAGTCAGTTTAAACATATTCTCACGTTGCATCTCGAAAACTGTATTTTCATCAAAATTCGGGTCAATCCATTGGTAAATTTGGGTTAGTTTATGCAAATCAATTTGACCTTTAAATTGAGGATGCAAGTATGCTGCTGGATTAGAAGTAAGCATGAGTTCAATATATTTTTTAAGCAGCAACGTGATAAATTTTCCCCCTTCTTGAAAACGACGAAGCGCTGTTTCATGTTCTTCTAGTTCTAAATGACAACGTGCTTCTGCAATATAGGCTAGAGATAACGTAAGTATATATTTGTCAATAATTGGGCTTTTCTGAGAAAGTTCATTAACTGTGTAATCTTTGTAAATATGTTCTGCCTCTAAAAATCTATTGATAGCTTGTAAGGCACTGCTTCTACGATTTTCAATTTTAGTCATCGTAAATGCATTAACTGCTAATTCGATTCCAGCATGAAAGTTAGCATAGAAACTAAGGTCAATTTTGCGATTAATTTTATTTAACAATTCTGCTGCTTGTTTTAGTTGGTTTTCTATCTCATTGAGACGCTGCGATATAACAGCAAAACCCATCACAGATACACCCAGATTAAGTACACTAGCAGCAGTAGTTATTTGCAAAAGCTCTGGACTTATTTGTAAAGGTTTTCCAATTGCTTGGATTTTATTTTCAATATTACTTAGTTGCTGGTTAACATCACTAAAACCCTTATCTAATCGCTGGTTTACATTGCTAAATCCTTTAGCCGATACGGCTATATTCGCTCCTGAAGTTAGCAAATTCGCACCAGAAATAATCAGGTTTAGTACATTATTAGGGGAACTCGTAGGGGTTGGAGTTATTCCTCTCAAAAATCCAAGGATATTATTATTTCTTACAGTATCCCGAATTATACCCCCACATAGTACATATACTCCCTGAGCTAACCCTTTAGCAATATGTGGTGCAAGTGCAAAGGTAATTTGAACTGGTAAACTCATAATTTTCTCCTAGTTGATAAAACTTCCGTCGCAGGATATTTCGTGACAAACAGTTTCCCATGTAGGCAACAAATACTCTAGCTTTACTCAGTATTCCCACTTCAAGTATCTATTTATCAACTAGTGCTAATTCACATGGAATGCTATAACTCTAAAGGTTTTGATGGAATTATATACATTAATTCTGCGCCGTCCGGTTTAATTTCTGTAGATGGAGTTAATTTAAGCCAGTCATGAAAGCTGATTCCTAGTTGGGATATTGCTTGTAATTCTGTTTGGTAAGATTCAAAGCGGCGATTGGTTTCAATCATTGATTCTACTACTTCTAAAGTTTTAGGAAGACGTGCATAAATTTGCGGTTTAGGGTCATCCCAAAATGCTTTACCTACCCAATCTACTTTGGAATCCCAAATTGCTGCTGGTATCGATTCTACCCACTTATTAGGATCTTGAGCCAACATGAATAGATTCATCCGTTGCATATCAAAGACTGCATTTTCATCTAACGCTGGATTGAGCCATTGATAAATTCGGGTTAATCTACGCAAATCAATTTGTCTTCCGAACTGAGGCTGTAAGTACACTGCTGGGTTAGAAGTTAGGAGAAGCTCAACATATTTCTGAATACGAGAACGAATAACTATTGACCCTTCTTGAAAGCGGCGAAGTGCTGTATCGTGTTCTTCTAATTCTAAATAACAACGTGCTTCGGCTAGGTAGGCTAAAGATAAAGTCAGCAGATATTCATCAGCAATTTGGCTTTGTTGCTCAATTTCGATATCGGTGTATTCAGTATAAATATGCTCTGCTTCTAAAAAGCGATTAATAGCTTGTAGTGCGCTGCTTCTACGATTTTCAGTTTTGGTCATCGTAAAGGCATTAGTTGCTAATTCGATTGCAGCACGAAAATTAGCATAGAAACTAAGGTCGATTTTACGGTTAATGTTGTTTAAAAGTTTTTGTGCTTCTTGCAAGCGTTGTTCTAATTCCTTAAGCCGTTGTGCTATCACAGCAAACCCTATAACTGAGACACCCAGGTTAAGTATGCTGACTGCACTAGTTACCTGCAAAATTCCTTGAGTTAGTTGCACACTTCGCTCAAGTTCCACTAAATAATTTCCAGTAGAATTATTTGATTCCTGCTCCCTTAGCCAAGCAACGATTTGTTTCGTCCCTACTTTCCGAATTACACCCCCAACTCGTTCAAAAGTTCCATCTGCGATTCCTTTGACAATCCAATTAGCTAATACAAAGGTTGCTGTAACTACTGAACTCACAATTTTTTCCTATTTGCTAAACTTTCAGTAACGCGATATTTGCTAGTAAGTCGCTTCTACACAGTAAATAACCGCGCTTTGCTCAGTATTCCAAATTTGAGTTATGGTTTTTCTAATAAACTAGCGATCGCACTTTTTTAACTAACCTCAAAAAACATAGAGGAGAAAGAGGGCGATCGCACCTTTTCGCTACAATTAAGATGTACAAAGTTTGTTTAGTAGCAAATGGGATACTGACATCTTTAGCTGATTAATTTATGAGCAGAAAAATCTATGAATATAACACCTTCTGCACAGGAAAGTCAGCAAATGCTGAAGTGGCTGAACCAAAATCGCCAAATGTTATTAGATTTATATAAAAATCAATATATTGCTTACAATGCTAGTGGCTTAATCGCTCACAGTGAAAATTTACGAGAAGTTTTAGAATTAGCAAATGCTTCAGGGCAGGTATTTGCAATTTACTTAGTTCCTCGCCGTACTGCTTCTATCGAGATTTTACCAATTCGGTTTCGTACAGTTGCCCGTCATGACTGGCAGCCAAATTATCATGTAAAACTGAAGCATAAAGATATAGAAATTTCTACAACAATGTTAGTAGACTCTAGTGCTGAACTAAGTTTAATTTCATTAAAAATTGGGCAAGATTTAGGTTATGCTTTGGCGAATGCAGAATCAACGTTGTTAGCAGAAACCATTGGCGGAAGAGTTGAGTATGTTTTACGCAATGTTGAAATGACAATTGATGGGCATGGTTTGATTGCTCCTGTAGCATGGTTACAAACTAATACAGGTGGGCAACAATTACTACTAGGAAGAGAAGTTGTATTTGATAAGTTTAATATTGAGTTTAGACAGGCAGATGAGCAAATTATTTTTACATGGCGTGAAAATCTAATATGCGATCGCACTTATTAAGAAACTACATAGGGAAGGGCGATCGCTTTTTTTAATAAATTCAATTAACTAACAGCAAAATCTGTATATTTACGTATAGATGGTAATTGAAAACCTAAAACAATATCGTCTTTTGGGACACCTAAATCAACTAACTCATTAGCAATTCCTACCTCTGTCCCATCTTGCTGAATCCAGATTTTCTCGTCAATAATATCTAGATGCAGAACAGGCCCATAGATGCGATTTTGATTACGCCAACCTACATAAACTAATTGATAATGATCATGTTCTGTATCAAAAATAGTCTGAGCTTGAATGCGATTATCCCAAACAGTATTGGCGTGTTGTTGAAGCAAGTTCTTAATATGTTGTCGATATTCGTCTAGTTTTGCCATTGTGCAATTGCCTCCTGTTCAACATTATAAATTAGTAAATATAGTTGATTACTTTTAATTACAGATTGAATAAAGGGAAGGATAAAAAACTCATTGTAAATAGTACTAGGAACTGCTAAATATAAAGTACGATTGGATTCTTGCTCTTGTAAAGCAATTCGATAAATAATAAATTGTCCTAATGCAGCATAAAGTTCTGTTATTTTGGAAGGACTCAGAAAACTTTTAATTTAAACAGCTATTTTTTGCCCTTGTTTTTCGGCGGCAATAACTTTTTCTGCTCCTAAATCAATATATAGCTCAAGGGTTCCCGCTTGCAGAGCATAAGGATCATGAGTGATTAACCACCCTTCTTTCTCAAGCGCTGTTTTGACAACTGTATGAAAAGCATCTTTAGCAGACACAGGTTAAATTCCAATTTATAGCGGTGCTTGAATTAAGTTTTTCCATTTGAGTAATATATTGACAACCTAGCAAAACTTTTTTTAACTGAGTAACGCTCTCATAAGAAACAGAAATGTTTCTTTACATTCATCACGAGCGATCGCACTTTTTAAGAAACTGCATAGGGAAGGGCGATCGCCTCAACGTGATATCAGCCAGATAAAGTTACATAGGGTGTGCAGTAATCACTCTATGGAAATAAAATAATCCCTAAACCTACCAGGGGCCCGATATAGCAAAGGTAATTCCTGGTGTTTGCATATTCACAAACATAATTCGTCCATCGGCTGAAAAACAAACCCCCGTCAACTCGTTTGAGTTCAATGCATTGCGGGCAAATTTATAGAGTGCGCCAGCTGGTGTAACTCCCACAATAAAGTCAGTACCTCCGCCATCTTCACAGAGGAACAAATCACGGTTTGGCGCAACGACAATGTTATCTGGGAAATCTAAAATACCTGCATTGTTAGGTTGTATGTACAGTCGGAGTGTTTCGGTTGCAGGGGTGTAGCGCCAGATTTGACCTAATCCAGCACTGCCGCCATTGGTACAGGAGAAATAGATATCTCCGTTGCCATAAAAGATACCTTCACCACGAGAAAACTTGGCAGCTCCTAAATTAAAGCCTGTAACCCTTACTGTATCAGTGGAAGGATCGGGATTAGTAATCCGAACCCAATCCACCGCAAAGGCTTGACCTACTGTAAAACCAGTTGTGGTGTTTGCTTGAGGTCTTGTAGTAATTCTCAAAGCATATAGCGTACCACCTGCACTCAAGTTATTGCGTATGTTAGGTACGAAGCGATATAACAAGCCATCGCCCCGGTCTTCGGTCATATATACGTAGCCTGTGTTGGGGTCTACTGCCGCTGCTTCGTGATTGAATCTACCCATTGCCACAAGGGCTACGGGTGTGACAAATCCGGTTGCACTACTAGGTACTTCAAATACATAGCCATGCTTCTTATTACCCGTTTCAAAGCTTTCTTCGCAACTTAGCCAAGATCCCCAAGGAGTTCGGCCACCAGCGCAGTTGCGGTAAGTGCCTGCTAAAGAACCGTAGTGTCTGGTTAAAGTGCGAGTGGAACTGACTACTAAAGTTGTTGTACCACCTTTACCTTGAGTGTCGTATTTCTTAGAGCTAGGTGCGCCAACGCTGGTACTTGATGCTGGGTTGAGTTCGTGGTTGCGGATCAAAATTGTACTGCCATTAGCTCCTGGAAACGCCGCCATACCATCGTGTCCACCTGGAACTTTGTAGCCGTCGGTCATTGTTTGCCCCGTCTCAGACAATCTTACATAAGAAAATCCAGCAGGCAAATCCAGAACACCGCGAGGGTCAGATTGAAGAGAACCGTAAGGGCCGGCTGCTAAAGTTCGCTTAGCGTAGAAAGCCTGTAATGGAGATAAGATTAAAGCCCCGGCAGTTCCCGTGCCTGCTAGGGTAAAAAATTGACGCCTTGATAAGGTCATTGAATCCTCCTTAATTTTGGAATAAAGTCTACCGACAGCAGATTAATCGATAGCCATTATGGAGAGGATTTAAGTGATTTGAGTTAAGAGAAAACTAAGATTATCTTATGAAATGAAATTAGAAAAAGGATGTCATTAATCGATAGCCATTATTGAGAGTATTTAAATTATTTATGTTAAGAGAACGCTAAGATAATATTATGAAACTGAATTGTAGAAATACCGATTAAAAGAGAATATTTTTCGTCATTAACAAATTAATGTAGTGATAGTTTAGCCTGGTAAGTAAGTTGATATCAAGGGTTAGCCTGTTGTATGTTCACAGGTTAAGCCTTTTCTCTATTCTTTTTAAGCAAAAAACCGAAGTGCTAAAACTCAGCTAAATATGCTGAGTACAGGCGATCGCCTTTTAACTGATTAATTAACCACAGACAATTTTCACAATTTTTAGAAACTCTCGTAAGACAGGTGTCATTCCCTCTTTTCGCCAAACTACAGCTGTTTCTACTAATGGAATTTTTTCTTCTAAAGCGCGGTAAACTACGCTTGTCCTCTGAAGATTTTGCAAAGAAGAAGGCACGATCGCAATCCCCATTCCTGCTGAAACCAACCCAATGATTGTTTGCATTTGGATCGCTTCTTGAGTCACTTTGGGGGTGAAATTTCCTTGCTGGCAAAGACTCAGAATTTGCTCGTAAAGTCCAGGGCCTAAATGGCGGGGGAACATAATAAAATTTTCGCCTGAGAGCGATCGCACTGATATACGTTCTTGTTTAATTAAAGGATGAGTTTCAAACATAGCCACAATTAAAGCTTCTTGCTGAATGCACTCTTGATTGAGTGTGTTGTCTTCTAAAGGTGGATGGGCAAAGCCTACATGAATGTGGCCATCCTTTAGTGCTTGCTCTTGGTGGGCCGTTGTTAACTCTTGCAACACTAACTCTACTTCTGGGAACTGTTCTTGAAACCGCCGCAAAATCACAGGAAGCAAATCGTAAGTTACCAAGCTGGTAAACCCGATTCGTAATTGTCCCTTCTCACCCCTACCAGTTCGTTGAGTTATCTCAATTGCTTTTTCTAGTTGAGCTAAGAGTTGATAAGCCTCTTGTAAAAATACTTGTCCAGCTTCCGTTAGCTGTACCTGTCGTTTAGTTTTGCGGTGAAACAGTTCTACACCAAGTTCAGCTTCTAGTTGCTGAATTTGCTGGCTTAAGGGTGGTTGAGCAATGTGTAATCGCTCTGCGGCTCTACTAAAGTGCAGTTCTTCGGCTACAGCAATGAAGTAGCGCAGGTGTCGCAGTTCCATTTTTTTGATATTTTAAGCGATGAGCCGTGCTTACGAGAATTGAGTCAGCACCTAGATGGCTTTTTTGCTCAAGCTTGGTGTGAAGTTGTGGGGTGGAAGGGTGAGTGAAACGCAGAGGGGCGCAGAGTTAAGCGCAGAGTTTTAGAGAATTTGCGACAAGAATTTGCGTGTTCTTTCTTCTTTAGGATTGTTGAAAAAGGCGTTGGGGGTGGCTGACTCGACAAGAGAACCGCTATCCATGAGAATAACTCGGTCGGCGACTTCACGAGCAAATCCAACTTCGTGGGTGACGACTACCATTGTCATCCCATCACGGGCTAAACTTCGCATCACATCTAAAACTTCTCGTACCATTTCTGGGTCTAAAGCTGAGGTGGGTTCGTCGAATAGCATAATTTTAGGTTGCATAGCTAAAGCACGAGCGATCGCAACTCGTTGTTGCTGTCCACCAGATAACTGTCCTGGATATTTTTGCGCCTGTTCTAAAATTCCCACTCTTTCTAATAATTGCATTGCCAATTCTTCAGCTTTTACCTTCGGCGATCGCCTAACCCAAATTGGTGCTAACGAAATATTTTGCAGCACTGTAAGATGAGGAAATAAATTGAATTGTTGAAATACCATTCCTACTTCTCGCCGAATTGCTTCAATATTTCGCAAGTCATGACCGAGGGTAATACCGTCAATAATAATTTTTCCCTTTTGGTATTCTTCTAAAGCATTAAATGTGCGAATAAATGTCGATTTACCTGAACCGGAAGGCCCCATTAATACTACTACTTCGCCACGAGTTACTGTCAAACTCACACCCTGGAGAACGTGGAACTTACCATACCATTTGTGAACATCCTCAGCCACAATTATTGGTTTTTGTTCTGACATGGGATTTCACCTCGAAATAATAAAATGTAATGCCAAGAATTTTAATTATTTAACCGTCTTTCTAATCGTCGAGAAGCCAACGACATCGAGTAACAAAAAACCCAGTAAATTAATCCAACAAACAAATAAACTTCTGCATAGCGACCAAGAAACTGTGGCTGTGCCAAGATTGAACGAGAAATACCCGTGAGTTCTACCAATCCCACTAGAGATAATAGTGAAGTGTCTTTAAATAAGCCGATGAACTGACCAACGATCGCGGGAATAACGGCACGTAAAGCTTGAGGTAAAACAATCAATATAACCACCAAAGGTGTATTTAATCCCAGCGCTTTGGCGGCTTCAACCTGTCCGCGCGGGATTGCTTGGAGTCCACCGCGCACGTTTTCTGCCATGTAAGCAGCGCTAAACAAAACTAATCCAGCGATCGCTCGCACTACTCGATCTAAACGCACATCTGCTGATAAAACTAATGGCAACATTACTTGGGCAAGGAATAAAATTCCAATCAGTGGTACTCCCCTGACGATTTCTATATACAGGATACTAAACCAACGTACTACTGGCAGACTGCTCGTGCGCCCTAAAGCTAGTAAAACTCCAATGGGAAAGGATAGAACAATACTGACTGCTGCCATTAACAGAGTAAGCAGCAAACCATTCCACAAATTTGTGGATACAGATTGCAAGCCAAATCCACCGCCAATTAACCACAAAATTATTGGGAAAGACAACAACCATAATATGGAAAGCCAAGGGGTTATCACCTTTGCAAATCTCCCTCCAACCCAAAAACCTACAAATAGCAAAACTGCAATTAACAGCAACCAAAGGCGAGATGTCAAATCCAACGGTAAAACAACCAATAGCACGCCGATTATCAAAGCAAATGGAATAACTCTACGCCTTGTTAATTGTTGCTTTCCAGAAAACACACCCCAAGTTAATGCACCTAAAGTTGAAGCGATCGCTAGTACAATCCAAACTCGCCAATATAGTGCTTGGGGAAATCTCCCAACTAAAAATAAACGTAAATTAACTTGAATTACTGTCCATTGTGCTTGAGTAGTTGCCCAAATTAGCATTCCCCACACTACCCAAAACAGCAACACTAAGCAGACAACAGTTAATAAGCTGTTGTACCAAGTACTGAACAGATTTTTACGCAACCACAATAATTTAGAATTTGTCATTGATCTAGAGTCAATAGTCAAGAGTCAACCTCAAAGGTTCATTGTTGAGGTTCAAAGGCTCATCGTCGAGGTTCAAAGGCTCATTGTTGAGGTTCAAAGGCTCATCATCGAGGCTCAAAGGCTCATCGTCGAGGTTCAAAGGCTCATCATCGAGGCTCAAAGGCTCATCATCGAGGTTCAAAGGCTCATCATCGAGGTTCAAAGGCTCATCATTGAGGCTCAAAGGCTCAACTTTATGATTAAAGAGCCTGCTTTCCATCTCTCTAGTTACCTCTCTTGAATTTGTACGGTGCGGTTTAACAAATTCATCACTACGGAGATAGTCAAACTGAGGGTAAGATAGGTGAGGATAATCATTAACATGACTTCTACCGCTCTCCCCGTTTGGTTAAAGGT
The DNA here is from genome assembly GCA_019359395.1 of Komarekiella atlantica HA4396-MV6. Lineage (GTDB taxonomy): Bacteria > Cyanobacteriota > Cyanobacteriia > Cyanobacteriales > Nostocaceae > Komarekiella > Komarekiella atlantica. Next base: position 25,119 of record JAHHHK010000006.1, on the reverse strand, counting down.
GGTAGAGGCGACAAAATAAACATCAGGGTAGCCGATCGCGATCGCCAAACTAGAATTCTTCGTCAAATTAAGATACTGACTTGTTAATGGTGGAATAATCACCCGCAAGGCTTGGGGAAAAACCACTAACCGCATCACTAACCCTGGTTTTAATCCTAGCGATCGCGCTGCTTCCCATTGTCCTTTAGGTACTGATTGAATTCCGCCTCGAACAATTTCAGCAATAAATGCGCCTGTGTAAAAAGTTAACCCTAATAACAAGGCTGAAAACTCTGGGGACAAGGTAAACCAAGGAAGTTCTAAACCATTTTGACTCAGGCCAATAAACCCCCAGAGAGAAATTTTATTTTCTGTCTGAGGAAAACCTAGAAAAACAGCAAAGTACCAAAATAGCAATTGCAGTAGTAACGGCGTATTGCGGAAGATTTCCACGTAAACCATCGCGATATTCCGCACTAGCCAGTTATCAGAAAGCCGAGCGATACCAGCACTTATCCCCACAATTGTCGTAAGGAAAATTCCCGCCACCGCTATCCGCAATGAATTAATTAGCCCCACCCACAAAGCGCGACTGTAGCTGTCAGTTGGTTTATAGGAAATCGGCGTTTCGCCAATATCAAAAGATGCTTGCTGCTTGAGAAAATCAAATCCGAACTGAATCCCCAATTGCCGCAAATTACGATTAAGGTTGCCCAACAATATTGTTACTACAACTGCTGCTAAAAATACGGCAATGAATTGTCCAGCAATATTCCAAAAGCGTTGATCACGCCATATAGGTGGTTTGTCATTAGTCATTAGTCCTCTCTTACAAAGTTCTGATCGCCGGAAGCTGGCGCTCAGACTTTGCGCTTTGTCATTAATTATTCTCTCCCCTGCCCCTCTACCCGGTTGTTGAGCGGCTTGTGCCGAGCGTTCGCGTAGCGTCTCGTAGAGAAGTCGAGGTAAGTCGAAACACTGCCCCTCTGCCCCTTTGCCCTCTTCTACCGGAACGGCGGAGAATAGAGCAGTCCGCCTTTAGTCCAGAGTTGATTTTGACCGCGAGCTAGATTAAGTTTTGTCTTTGGGCCGAGGCTGCGATCATAAATCTCGGCGTAGTTGCCAACGTGTTTAACTATTCTTGCTGCAAAGTCGTTTGTTAAGCCGAGTCCTTCACCAAGGTTGCCTTCTGTTCCTAAAAAACGCTTAATATCTGGGTCATTACTATTGGCAAACTGTCCGACATTCTGAGAATTAATGCCTAATTCTTCAGCTTTTACTAGGGAATAAACTGCCCACTTAACAATATCACCCCACCTAGTGTCACCTTTAGCAACTGCTGGTGCAAGAGGTTCTGAAGAAATGACTTCATCGAGAATTACATTCTCTTCTGGTTTGGGTAGAATCGAACCTCGTGAAACTAAAGCTGAACGGTCGGCTGTAACTCCGTCGCAACGACCTTCTGCATAAGTGGCAAAAGTAATGTTAACGTCTTCAAAGACAACGGGTTTGTAAGTAATGCCCCGTTTTCGCATTTGGTCTGCTAAATTCTGTTCGGTAGTAGTACCTGTTTGAACGCAGATTGCTTTGTCTTTTAAGTCTGTTAGGGATTTAATGCCGCTATTCTTGCGAACCATTATGGCTTGACCGTCGTAAAAAACTACAGGTGCAAATTCCATACCGACTGAGGTATCACGACTCAGTGTCCAAGAAGTATTACGGCTGAGAACGTCTACTTCCCCAGTTTGCAAAGCTGTAAACCGCTCTTTGGAATTGAGATTGCGAAATTCTACAGCATCGGGATTATCAAACAAAGCCGCTGCGATCGCGCGACAGACATCCACATCGATACCGCTGTACTTACCGTCATTTCCCACAAAGCTAAACCCTGGTACTTCACCACTGACACCACAGATGACCTGACCACGACTTTTGACCGTATTCCATCGATTTCGAGTTGCTTGCGTTCCGGGAGTGCTGGCTGTATTTGCTGTTTGTTCTGACTCTCCACCACAAGCAGTAATGGCAAAAATTAGGGGTGCGATCGCTAAAATTAAAGCTGATTTACGCATAAACTTCATAGATACTCAACAACAGAAAATGTATTAGTGACTACAATCATTACGTGAAAACAATTTGATGCTTGTAATATAAAACTTTATCAGCTCTGTGCTTTATTGTTTTTGCAAAAGCAACGGTTGAGGTTTTACTTATTGTCTCAAAAGCCTGATGTGACGGGAGAAAATTATTTCAATATTATGTAAATCCAACTTGGAAGATAATATTAATATTTAGATGATTTATGGTATTTTTATTTAACTCAAACTAAAGACTTGGCAACTCTAAATATAATTTCAGATTTTTTTTGCTCGTTACATTACAAAACTTGCTAATAGTTGAGATAGACAAAGCAAAATCTGGTTTGATTATCCAAACAAATAATCAAATAAACGTGATATATAGCAGTCCTTTGTCATTTTTAAGAACCCACTTATGACAAACAGAAAAGTCTAAGCGGAGCGGAAAGTCCAAGCTAGGATTCTTACAGAATAGGACTTACGCAAAATACCTCTCAAACTCCCACTTCTCCGTGTCCTCTGTCTTGAAAAGTGACGCTCCTGCGTCGCTCTAAGCGTACCCCTACGGAGTACGCAGACTCGCGCTTCGCTGCGCTATCGCCGGAAGCCGGCGCTCCGACGCCAGTTGCTTCTCTTACAAAGCTTAGATGTCTCCGACAAGCCTTCTGGTGGGCGTCTACGGCGGGAACCGCCGCTCTAACTTTGCGCTTCCGACGCAAGCGCAATTGTTCGCGCTGGCTCGACTTTTCGCTGCGCCTCTGCGGTTTATTTTCCGTCACTCTCGCGTAAGTCCTACAGAAGTCAATTTGAGTTAAGAGAATACTTAAAAAATTTGTTCATAGTCTACGTCCTTCGCCTGGATAAAAACTGAATAATCGCATCTCAACAAATGAGCATAAGCTCTATTGCATACTTCTAGGTGAGGAGAAGTAGCCGCACCAACCTAAGCAACTGCCACTAGCAGGTTAAACTAGGTCTGGTAACAGCTGCTCCACCGTTCCTTATGAGGCTTTTATGGGAGCTAATCTTAAACAGATTGCCAAGTACTTAGATAACCTTGGTTGGGACTACCGTTTTGATGACGAAGAAGACCGAATTATAACAGGGGTGGAAGCTGATAACCTAGAAGACTTCCTGATAGTTGTCCAGTTGGATGAAGAGGGAAAATTTTTCCGGGTATTTGCCCCTCAAGTTCTGGCAGGAATTCAAGACCATCCTCACAAGGGAGCTATCCTACAGACCATGTTAGCTATTTCTTGGGAAACTAAAATGTTGCAATGGGAGTATGACCCATCTGATGGGGAAATCCGTGCCATTATTGAGTTTCCGCTAGAAGACTCGATTCTCACAGAAAGACAGTTTCACCGTTGTCTGAGTGGATTAATTCAGATTGTTGATAGCATAGCGATACCCCGCCTCAAAGAAGTGATGGAAACAGGTGAAGATCCAGGAAATCTAGAACTTGGGGAAAGACTATTACTCAGTATTCAGGAAGAAGCTCCAGGATTACTAGAACTACTGGAAAGAGCAATGGAAGCGCGAAAAAAGCGAGGAAGTTTTCCCACCGAGTGAGGCAGATCATCACTGAAATAGCTATACTCCAAAGTGATACCCTCACTATATACTGAATTTTTCTAGGGCTGGATTTTATGACATCCTATGCAACCTCCTCTGCCAAAGCGGAAATGAGTGAACTCCGGCGGTTGAAAGGCTTACTACCTCCAGAATTGCAGAGCTGGGTCACGGTTGAAGGCACAACTGAGGTCAATCCATCCCTGATCCGTAGCGAAGAAATTGGTAAAGACCAGGTAGAAATTCAAATTGATCTGGTGAAATGGGATGCCCTCGCAATGGATCAGCGTAATTTGCTGTTCTGGCATGAAGTCGCCCGCGTGCAAAATGACACAATTCCTAAAGATGGTTGGGAAATGGCAGCGCTAGCGATTGGTTTAGGTGGTGCTGTCGGTGAGTTGTGGGTACAAGATGGATTGCTACTGGTGTTAGCTTTGGTATTGTGTGGTGTTTCAGGCTGGCGACTCTATCAAAAGAATAATGGGGGCAAGCAGCTTACGGAATTAGTCGATGCTGATGAAAAAGCGATCGCCTTAGCAACTCGTTTTGGTTACAGCCTTCCCAATGCCTACAAGAGTTTAGGTAGCGCCTTGAAAACCCTGATCGATAACACTCCTAGCAAGCGCCAACGGTCTAAATACGAAGCAAGACTTTCTGCTCTCAAACGCAGTGCTAATAAGGTAAAAGCTAAATCTAGGGCTGCAAATGAAGGTAGTCTGTAGAAAGCAGAAAGTAGGTTGGGTGGGTAATGCCCGCCCATAAAATATTTGATTACAAAAATAGAAATTGCCATGAGGTGCGATGGGCTACGCCCCGCCGGAGGCGATCGCAAATTTCTCTGGGTCAAAGCTTTGACCCAAAACTGCTGCATCGCCATTGAGTTTTCTGGGGTTCAACCCATTAAACTTTTCACCCTTTTTGGTGACAAGGATAGTATTCAGACTTTTTTCATAAAAGCTTCTACATTTGGTTAAGCATTTTATGCGTTTGCGGAATCACACGCACTTGCTTGACAAACCGCTTCATTAAAGCTTGCCACATCAAAACTTGCTCTGGAGAAGGAACAAGTACAGGTATTTGAGTGAATTGTTCTGAGGCTGCCAAAGGCGTAACAGGTTGTAAAAATACTGGAATGTCTGGACTCACGGCTGCCACCAGCAAAGCTGAGCGTTCCAACTCGCCTGGGTTTGTCTTTTGAGAAACAATTATCTTGACAAAAACATTTAAATGTGAATCATGACATAATTGAAGGAATTTTGCATGTTCTTGCCAATGACTTTCACCGCTGACACTGGGCAGTTTGAAATCCATACCTACAGAGTCTAAGTAGGGGAGAATCGTAGCTAGTTGTTCTGGGCGATGTCCGCCAGTTTCTAGGTATATAGGTAGACCAGTTATGGCTCGGATTTGCGGTAGAAATTGCGTCAGGAAGGAAGCGTGAAGAAGTGGTTCGCCCCCAGTTAAGCTAATGCTATCGTGTAGACAAGGTAGATTTTGCCTTTCAACGAATTCTATTAATATGGGTAGTGAGACAGGATTAGAGTGAATTTCAAAGTCGCGTAATCCTGGCGATCGCTCTATCCTACAGGTAGCAGGTGCATTCCAAGTGTTAGCGCTGTCACAAAAGTGACAGCGCAAGTCACAAAGAGCAAAGCGAACAAAAATCTGACGCGTCCCTACATTCAGTCCTTCCCCTTGAATGGCAGAAAATACCTCGACCAGGCGTGCAGTGGGTGTAATCGTAGTTTTAGAAATCATTTGAGGAGAGCAACGCGATCGCGTTGCGTCGGCAAAACAGCAACTATATTTTTTGGCTTCTGTTATTTTTTTGGCTTCTTATTCTATTGTGAATCGTCGCTAGCGATTTCCAATCCCACCCCAAGCAACTAGCGTTTAGTCCTTATTCCTACTGATTTAACATCCGGTTAGGCAATCTTTTAGGACAAAATAATGTTTGGCAGATTACATTATACATGGCAACGAAAGTGCAGAGCTTCATGACTAGCCAACCCATTGAGGTAGATTTTCCAGTTACTTCCCTAAACGACACGGCTATAGTGCAGGTGCCCGCACGGTTGAGCGTGCTGGAGGCTGTAGGCTTTAAGCAAACCTGCCAAGGCTTAACCCAGTCCAATTCCTGTCCCAAGCAAATCATCATTGACTTTCACCAAACTACTTTTATGGATAGTAGTGGTTTAGGTGCCCTGGTCAGTAATTTTAAATACGCCCAGGAGAAAGGTATGACGTTAATACTGAGGAATGTCACTCCTCAAGTAATGTCAGTCCTAAAACTCACAGGATTGGATCAGGTTTTTGCCATTGAGTCTATTAGCGAAGTGTCATTAATAGAACAGCCGAGCGGCGTAGAATTGCTTAGAAAAGCTTCGCGTCAAGTAGAGCAGTTACCTACTACCCATCCTTCTGTGGGATCTTGGATGAAACGGTTCATAGACATTATTGGGTCACTGATAGGTTTAGTAATTACAGGAGTCTTGTTGATTCCGATTGCGATCGCTATTCAAATCGATGATCCCGGCCCCCTTTTCTTTAGTCAAATCCGCTGTGGTTGGATGGGGAAGCGTTTTGAGATTTGGAAATTTCGCTCCATGTGTGTAGATGCAGAAGCGAAGAAATCCCAAGTCAAAAACCAAGTGCAAGGTGCTTTCTTCAAAAACGAAAACGATCCTAGAATTACGCAGGTAGGGCGCTTTTTACGGCGAACTAGTCTGGATGAACTGCCCCAATTTTGGAACGTCCTGAAAGGAGAAATGAGTTTAGTAGGCACTAGACCACCCACACCTGATGAAGTGGAACGCTATGAAGTACCGGAGTGGCAACGTTTAGATGTTAAACCCGGTATGACTGGCGAATGGCAAGTGAATGGTCGATCTACAGTACGTAGTTTTGAGGATGTAATTCGCCTGGATTTGCAGTATCAACAAAATTGGAGTTTACTGTACGATTTAAAGCTGATTTTCAAAACCGTAGCTATCTTGTTTCACAAAAATAGTGGTGCTGTTTAACCTATTAACCTTATTTGCAATTTGTTGGTAACTCATAACACCCATAATAATTGTTGGGTACGCCCAAGCCCTTTTTGGGCTTGGGTAAATACAAAAAACGACTAAAGCAATATTCTAAAGATATTTTTTTAATTTCTGCTTCTTTAAAAATTTACCAAGAAAAAACTTACTCAATTTCTAGATTTTTTGATTAGTCTTTAATATTTTACGCAAAGTTATTATATTGATTTTTCATCTTCTCCAATTTCTTCCTGATTCTAATCAAGCTCTGCGAGAGTAAGCACTAGATATAACACGTCCTTGTTTGAAGTTCTTAAAATAACTTAGTGAGTTCTTGAATTTTGAATTTTAAGAAAAGTCAGAGCGTCAGTTTCCGGCGCTTTGAATTAGCGTTCTACTTATACCGTCTAATTTTGAGAGCCTTATTTTGTGTGAAATAAAAGAGTAATTTGTATCTAGCTTTTCACTAAATAGTATAGAACTTCAGTGATCTTGAATTCCACTGAAGGTGTTTGACCTTAATTTCTCAACTTTTAATTAACATTGAGAGTCTATTTAACTAACAAGCACAGGGTTTATACTTAAGCTTGAATCAGAAATTAATACTTAAATTAATATTGTAATTGTAAAAAAAATATCATAGCTACTTTAGTACGCAAGATTAAATTTTACTCAATCTTTAATTAAAATCCCTGACATCAAAAGAGTCTGAAGACACAATTAAACATAGGTGCTTCTAAGCACCAAACGATATTTAAGACAAATGTTGTCGTTAAATAAAAAACCGGGGTACTTCTGACTTATTATTTATGCGGATTTTGATTTACTCCTACAACTACTATCCAGAACCTATTGGTATTGCCCCGCTAATGACTGAATTAGCAGAGGGATTAGTTAGGCGTGGACACCATGTGCGCGTAGTCACTGCTATGCCCAATTACCCTGAGCGTCAAATTTACCAGGGCTATCGAGGCAAATGGTATCTCACAGAATATAAAAATGGTGTTCAAATCCAACGCAGTTATGTTTGGATTCGCCCGCAGCCTAACTTGCTAGATAGGGTATTGCTAGATGCTAGTTTCGTTGTTAGCAGTTTTGTGCCCGCCCTCATCGGCTGGCGTCCAGATGTTATCCTCTCGACTTCGCCATCCCTGCCAGTTTGTGTACCAGCTGCTCTTTTAGGATGGTTACGTGCTTGCCCTGTAATCTTAAATTTACAAGATATATTACCGGAAGCCGCTGTACATGTCGGTCTACTGAAAAATAAACTTCTCATCAAATTGTTTACGGTATTAGAAAAATTTGCTTATCGTACCGCTAGTAAAATTAGCGTCATCGCTGATGGGTTTGTGGATAATTTGCAGTCTAAGGGCGTCGAAGCTAACAAAATTGTGCAAATTCCCAACTGGGTTGATGTAAATTTCATCCGCCCTTTGCCTAAAGAAGATAACCCTTTCCGTGCAGCACACAATCTGAATGGCAAATTTGTAGTTCTATATTCTGGCAACATTGCTCTGACTCAAGGCCTAGAAAGTGTTATCAAAGCGGCTTCTGTGTTGCGTCATATCCCAGATATTGTATTTGTAGTCGTTGGAGAGGCAAAAGGTTTACAGCGATTGCAACAGGAATGTCTAGACTGCGGGGCAGATAACGTTTTGCTACTGCCGTTTCAACCCCGCAAATATTTACCACAGATGTTAGCAGCCGCGGATGTCGGTTTGGTGGTGCAAAAGAAAAATGTTGTATCTTTCAATATGCCATCGAAAATTCAAGTGCTATTAGCCAGTGGACGGGCATTGGTTGCATCTGTGCCAGACAATGGTACAGCAGCCAGAGCTATCAGGCAAAGTGGCGGCGGAGTTATCGTTCCTCCAGAAGATCCCCAAGCTTTAGCAATGGCAGTTTTAGACTTGTACCAAAACCCAGAAAAAGTTAAAACTCTAGGTTATAAAAGTCGTCAATATGCCGTTGAGCATTATGCTTTTGAGCAAGCATTAAATCAATATGAGACATTGTGTTACTCACTAATAGCAGATAGCAGAGTAATTAAATCCACAATAGTGACGAAACAAGAAGTTTAATCTACTTGGTTGAGTTAGATTGCTTATCAGTGTCCTCGTTTGATTCACAGTCTTAAAAGTCATAAATTCTACCAAAAATCCCACAGCTTCACTTCCTTGAGGCTGTGGGAAAACTATTTGTTTTGTCTATACACTAGGGGCGCTCTGGTGTCGTAGCCTTGCTCTAAGCAGACGATGGCTAAAACCCTCAAATGGACTTACCAAGGATGCACCGTAGCAGTATTAATTGGGTAATGTGGGATACAAAGATGTCTATTTGGCTTAGAAGTTGAAGTGAAGAAATATAACAAGCTAACCGCCGACTCAGAATTCTCATACCAATCACACTTTAGGCAGACTACGTATGAGTATACTGTGTCCTATCGTAATTTTTAGTATATAACCTAAAGTCTGGCTGCGGCGATACCTGCGAATTACAAGCTTTAGATATCAGATTTAAGTAGTCTGCAGTATGCCAAAAATTCTTACTAGAAAACTCTTGCATGATCTCTATTTGCAATTGGTACTTGCTTGTGTCGAAACCTTAACAACTAATTCAATTAGATAACTAGCCCCATAGACACCTGTTTTTTTGTTAGTATTCAAAAAAACCTATTTACACAGTTGCAGTTCAATTGTTTGTTGTTTGTAAGTAGTTGTCAAGAATTGTTACAAAAGGAAGAAAGCACCTGAGGTTTAATGTCTGATTATTTCCAAGGAGATTTCCAATTACAATCTGTCTCAGTGATGAATAGTGCTGTGCGAAGTCCCTCTGAAACCGAAGATTCGAGTGGAAAATTAGCTGCAACCATCGCTGAAGCCGCATCAGATCGCAAAGCGGGTGATATCTTATTGCTCAGAATGGCAGATGTATCCTACCTGGCAGATTACTTTGTGATGATGACTGGCTATTCTAGGGTACAGGTGAGGGCGATCGCCGAAGCAATTGAAGAAAAAGTCGAAAATGAGTTGCAAAGGCGTCCCTTGAGGACAGAAGGAAAAGCCGATGGGAGTTGGGTTTTACAAGATTACGGCGATGTGATCGTTCACATCATGATGCCCAAGGAGCGAGAGTTTTACAATTTAGAAGCGTTCTGGATTCATGCAGAACGAATTTCGCTGCCAAAATCCGATGACGGAGGAAGTAAGCCAACGTGATTAAGTCCTCGGTTTCCAATTGCCCTGTTCCCACAGAACAACAACCTCTAAACGAGTACGAAGAGTTAAAAACTTCTTGGCTGTTTCGTGATAGCACTTTAAATTGGCGTAAGTATATTACGAAAATAGTTTGGATTTGGAGTTTATCGTGGCTGGTAGCAGGGCCGGTAGCAGCAGCAAGTTTCCCACCACACAAGTATATTGCCCATTTTATACTTTGTGGTGCAGCAGGAGCGAGTGTAGGAGTGGTACTAGCACTGATACGGTTGTATTTAGGCTGGTTTTACGTGCGCGATCGCCTTTATAGTCCCACAGTGTTTTATGAAGAGTCAGGTTGGTACGACGGTCAAACTTGGACAAAGCCCCTGGAAATCCTTGACCGCGATCGCTTGATTGTCACTTATGGAATCAAACCCATTCTCCGACGGTTACAATTTACCTCTGCTGGCTTGGCTGGATTGTTTCTTATTGGTACTATAGTTTGGCATTTGTTGTAAATAGTCATTAGTCAGTGCTCAGTAGTCATTTGTGAAAAACAAATGACATAGACGCCTTAGCGGCTTACCGCAGGGTAGGATAATTGACTAATGACAAATAATAAAATAGTAATAAATTTTAACCCATGACAATGGGAAAACGAACTCAAGCCACAGCACTGGAAGTCCGGTTACTGCGGGAAGGTATTATTGAATCGAGGCATATAGTCCAGGCTGTTGTATGCGACGAGCGAGGACGGGTTCTAACTGTTGCCGGCAACTCAGAAACCGCTGCGTTTGTCCGTTCAGCGCTCAAACCATTTCAAGCACTCGCCGTCACAGCTACAGGTACATTGGAACGCTACGATCTTAGCGATCGCGACTTAGCAATTATCACAAGTTCCCACAAAGGAACAATAGAGCAAGTACGACAAGTATTTAATATCCTTTGGCGAGCCGATCTTGACCCTTCGGTACTCCAATGTCCGGTACCTGAAGGCAAACGAAGTCCTCTAGAATACAATTGCTCTGGGAAACACGCGGGAATGTTAGCCGTTTGTCAACAACGCCATTGGCCTTTAAATAACTACTTAGAACGCAAGCACCCAATACAGCAGTTGATTTTGGGAAAAGTATCAGAGTTACTGCGAATGCCAGCAGAAGAATTTATCAGCGCTCATGATGATTGTGGCGCACCAACCTATTTGATGCAACTCGGTCACATGGCGTCTTTATATGCTCTACTAGCTTCTAGTACCAATTTAGATATGGAGCGTATTGTCCGTGCTATGACTCATCACCCAGCTATGGTGGCGGGAGATGGAGAATTTGATACGGAATTGATGCGCTTAACTCCAGGAGAACTAGTAAGTAAAGCCGGTGCTGAAGGCGTGCAGTGCATTGGTAGACTTGGTGAGGGTATGGGATTGGCAATTAAAGTTATGGATGGGGCAAAAAGAGCAAAATATGCCGTTGCTATCCACTTGCTCCAGCAAATGGGCTGGATTAGTCCTAGTGCGGCAGAAAGTTTGTCAGAAAAGTTTATGACTTTAGGAAAATACAAGCGTTTAGAAGTTATTGGTGAATTATCGTTTTTGTAGTTGCCAAACTTTTGACTTTGGGTTACACTAGAAAAGTCAAGAGACGACGCGGGATAGAGCAGCCTGGTAGCTCGTCGGGCTCATAACCCGAAGGTCAGTGGTTCAAATCCACTTCCCGCCACCAAATAAAATATCAGACAAACCCCTCCAATCTGTAAAGGTTGGAGGATTTTGTTTTATTTTGATCTATTCTGAAGTAGGAACCTTCCAAAAAGGGCGGAAAAACATGGTTGTGAAGTTGCAGCGACCAATTTTAGTAGGAGGACTGGGACTGTCCTTTTTTCTGTGGATGCTAGAAAGTTGGCATCATTCAATAGTGCGGCTGGGTGAGTTTAGTTTATTGACCACCTTAGCTGTTGGCGGTGGTTTGTGGTTATTACAGCAAAATCGTCCGAAAAGCAGTTTAGAACAGCTAGATAGTATGATCGTGGATCGAGCGACCGTGGAAAATGCGATCGCTAAAGCTGAAGCTGTAATTAACCAACTGGCACAAGAAGCAGAAAACCATACAGCCTTAGAGACACTGCGAGAACAAGTTGCCCAACTGATGTTGGAGCTAGACAGGCAGGAAATTAAACTTGCTGTTACTGGTGGGAAATCCGTAGGTAAAAGCAGTTTGATTCAAGTATTAGCAGAGACGTTGCATACAAAGTCTGTGCACTTGCAAGAGACAGCACCTTTGTTTAGAGAAGCAGGTGACAAGTCAGATGCAGCGGTTTTGGCAGAATTAACAAACTCTGATTTTGTCTTGTTCATCACAAACGGGGATTTGACAGATTCAGAATTTCAAAGCTTACAGCAAATAAAGGCAGCAAATCAACCCACAATCTTAGTTTTCAACAAACAAGACCAGTATTTGGCAGATGAACGCGCCAGCGTGTTGTTGTCATTAAAACAAAGGTTGCAAGCAAATGTAGTCGCAACTGCGGTGTCTCCCATTCCCATCAAAGTACGGAAGCATGAAGCTGATGGTTCTGTGCAAGAGTGGATGGAACAACCAGTGCCAGATATCCAGCAGTTGACGCAGCAATTAAGCGAAGTTTTAGCACAGCAAGGACAACGCCTGGTGTGGGTAACTACCGTGAGAAAAGCCAGATTGCTAAAAGCTGAGGCGAAAAACTGGCTAAATGAAACCAGATGCGATCGCGCCACCCCAGTTATAGAACAATATCAGTGGATAGCTGCTGCTGCTGCCTTTGCTAACCCAGTCCCAGCACTTGACATCTTGGCAACTGCGGCTATTAATGCCCAGATGATAATGGATTTAGGCAATATATATCAGCAGAAATTTTCCCTAGAACAGGCGCAAGCTGTAGCTGGAACAATGGGAAGTTTAATGCTGAAACTCGGTTTAGTGGAACTTTCTACAAAGGCTGTTGGTACTGTCCTTAAAAGTAACGCCGTCACCTTTGTTGCTGGTGGCGTGGTGCAGGGAGTAAGTGCCGCTTATCTAACCAGAGTAGCAGGCTTAAGTTTAATCGAGTATTTTCAACAACAGGAAATAGCTATAGATTCTGGAAATGAGTTGAATTTAGATAAATTGCGGCAAACTTTACAAAAGGTATTTCAGCAAAATCAGCAGATGGCTTTTCTGCAAGGATTTGTTAAGCAAGGCGTAAAGCGTTTATTACCAGAAGCACAGCAGACAGAAGTAGTTGCATAATCCTAGTTTGCGACTGTAAGTTGTGGCTAAACGAACAAAGTCCGCGCAAGCGAACTGAACTTTCTTAAACCCGCCTACGCGGGTTTTGTCTGTATAGGCGCGATTTATAATCGCCAGCTTTATTTGGTATTGGTTTTTGTCAGAAATAGAGTCATTGAATGAACAATCACCCCTGTATCTTTTCCTTTTTTGCTGGCTCAGGTTTTTTGGATTTAGGTTTTGAAACCTGCGGTTTTAACATTGTTTATGTCAATGAAATTTTCTCCCCATTCATGGCAGCGTACCGCTATTCACGGGAGGTTCTCAACCTAACATTGCCAGAATACGGATACCATGACCAAGAAGCGGGAGACGTAACCAAACTTATCGAAGGAATACAAGGGCAAGGTTTTGAGGAGTTAGTAAAAGACTGTCGCAAGTCTAATTTTATAGTGGGTTTTATTGGTGGCCCTCCCTGTCCTGATTTTTCTATTGGTGGAAAAAACAGAGGACGTTTAGGAGATAATGGGAAACTTTCGGCTTCATACATTGAATTAATTTGTCGTAATCTTCCAGATTTCTTTTTATTTGAGAATGTCAAGGGTTTATGGAAAACAAAAAAACATCGTTTATTCTTTGAATCACTTAAGCAACAGTTACAGCAAGCAGGCTATATATTAACAGAGCGATTAATTAATGCTATTGAATTTGGTGTACCCCAGGATAGAGACAGAATTATTCTTGTTGGCTTCCACAATGATTTTATCAAGAATATAGGAATAGAAATTGGTAGTGATCAATTTCTACGTGAAGGGTCTTTCCCTTGGGAAAAAAACATTTTGTATCCTCAAGAAAAAGTTTTTGCTTATCCTTGGCATAAATGCGAACCTTTTAAAGAAGATTCCATAGTGCCTTGTCCTAATAACATACCTCTAGAACTAACTGTTGAATATTGGTTTAGAAAAAATGATGTGATAAATCATCCTAATGCTAAACATTATTTTCAACCAAGGGCAGGTATCATGAAATTTGCTGCTGTTGATGAAGGAGATGATTCTAAAAAATCTTTTAAACGTCTTCACAGATGGCGTTACTCTCCGACAGCTTGCTATGGAAATAATGAAGTACATTTGCATCCCTACAAAATCCGCCGAATTTCTGTGGCGGAAGCTTTAGCCATACAATCTTTACCTGCAAATTTTGTGCTTCCAGAAAATATGTCACTAACAAATATGTTTAAAACTATTGGTAATGGCTTGCCATACTTGGCATCAAGAGCGTTAGCTAAAACGGTTTTTGACTTTATGATGTTTAAATTTACATGATTTTCAAGAACAATAATATAGTCTGGGCTAGGCATAAAAATTTTATCTTTAACAGGGAATTTACCATTTGATATTTCTGTAAACCATGTCCTATCACTAAGCATTTTCTTATTTTTTCAGATAAGGTGCAGGGAGATTTTTAACAGGTAAAGATTATTCCCAAGGATATTTCTCCTTCCTAACCTTACTGCTGCCTAATGTCAACTTAAATACCTACACTTATTTAGCGACATCTGCAAAGCCGATATCCGAGATCAAGTTAGCAGACTGTTTTCAGGATAAACTCGTAATAAATGTGGTTTAATATATATATAAGAAATGTTTTAATTTTTTATAAATTAATAATCAATCACTGGTAGAAGACACGATGGCAGCAGACTATCCAGAAATTGATATTGCGCCATTTATTGATCACGCCCTGTTAACGCCAACAGCTACTCCAGAGCAGGTTGAGCAATGGTGTGAAGAAGCATACAGATTTAATTTTGCGGCGGTTTGTCTGTACCCCGCCTATGTAAAGCAAGCAGTCGAACTTCTGCATGGGAAAGAACCGAAAGTCTGTACAGTTATTGGTTTTCCTGGTGGTGCGACGACTTCAGCAGTCAAGCTGTATGAAGCTCAAGAAGCTGCGGATAGTGGAGCCACTGAGTTAGATGTGGTAATCAATCTGGGCTGGTTGAAAGCTGGCAAAACAGAAGAAATCCACCAGGAGATTGCCGAAATTTGTGAAGCGACTGGGCAAACTATTAAAGTAATTTTAGAAACCAACCTGTTGACAGATGCAGAGAAAAAACTCGCAGCTGAAATATCTATGGAAGCGGGGGCGGCATTCTTAAAAACCAGTACAGGTTGGAATGGTGGAGCTACCGTTGCAGATGTAAAACTTTTGAAGGAAGTAGCAAAAGAAAGGGTAGGCATTAAAGCATCAGGTGGGATTCGCACCGTTAATCAAGCCCTGGACTTCATCTTAGCGGGCGCTACTAGATTAGGCACATCTCGTGGTATCGATTTGATCCGTCAGCGCGATAATCTGGAAAAGAGTAAATAGTCATTTGTCTATTGTTCTGTGTCCTACCCTAGCCTTCTATTGCTAGAGACGCGATCGCTAACGGGGAACGCCACTGTTCGGGTGTCAATGTCATTTGTCCTTTGTTCTAAACTTAATGACCAATGACTAATGACTAATGACCAATGACTAATGACCAATGACTAATGAGTAGAACCTACAAAGCAACTGGAATTAATCTCAAAGCCCAAGCACTGGGAGAATCGGATAAAATAGTGACAATTTTGACAAAGGAATTCGGTCTGATTCGAGCAGTTGCCCCAGGGGCACGCAAGCACAGCTCTAGCCTTGGTGGCAGGAGTGGGATGTTTGTGGTAAATGAACTATTGATTGCCAAAGGGCGATCGCTCGATAAAATTACACAGGCACAGACGTTAAAAACTTATCCAGGTCTGGCTAAAGATTTAGGAAAACTGGCTGCTAGCCAGTACTTAGCAGAAATAGTCTTGTGTCAGGCTTTGAGCGAACAACCCCAAGAAGAACTTTATGAGATACTCAATGAACATCTCAGCCGCTTGGAGGCATTGCCTAAGACAGAGGTATATAGTATCTTGGCTTACCTGGCTCATGCGGTATTTCACCTTTTAGCCTTGGCAGGACTGACGCCTCAAGTACAAGTCTGTTGCCTAACTCAGCGCCCCTTAATACCAGACTTTACAGACCCTAGCTGGCAAGTAGGATTTAGCATCCCTGCGGGTGGAATCGTTTGTTTAGAGAACTGGGAACGCTCGCGAAGAGAGGGTGATGATAGAGAAAGAGACAGAAATTCATCTTTTCCTCAATCACTCAATCACTCCGTTATCCCATCACCTCCAAAACCTGGCTACCAAACAGTTGTTGTCCATCGGCAAGAAATACCTGTGATTTCTTGCCGTTTGAGTGCCATAGAACTGGCAATGCTCCAGCAGTTGTCGCAACCAGAGATAATGCAAATGGATGCAGCCAAAGATTATGGCTGGTTATCTGTTGAGCATATTTTGCGCCAGTATACTCAGTATCATTTAGGTCGCCCTATTCGCTCTGCTACCTTAATCGACTCTTATTTTGCTGCCAACCATGATGCAACCATCTGATTTGGATCAAAAAATCCTACCTTTGTCACCCAGCTACGCCAAAAAACAGAATAGAGCATCAGATCCTACCGTAACCAATCGCCTGAGTGCCCTCGCCAAGCAAACGCCTAGTCAAATCAATAGCCAAGGAATGTCTCCAAAAGACGTTTCCAAAAATGATAAAAACTGGACGGCAGAAATACCGAAAACTGATGTTCCGAGTCAATCAGATAAACAATCTGATGATCGATTAAATACTCCTGAGGCAGGTAGCAATGGGCAAATGCCAGTAACAACTACCCCAGAAAAAGAATCACCGAAATTTGATGGGTCTGGTTCCGGTGGAAAAGCTTCATCAGGGAATGTAAAACATTTAGGGTTTTTACCCGTATTAAAAAATCCCAATTTCCTGGCTCTTTGGGGCGGTCAAGTTTTTTGCCAACTTGCTGATAAAGTGTATTTGGTGCTGATGATTGGCTTGATTCATAGTCAGTTTCAAACAGGCAATCAGAGTATTAGTGGTTGGGTGTCAGCATTAATGATGGCTTTTACCATTCCTGCTGTGCTGTTTGGTTCCGTCGCTGGTGTGTTTGTAGATCGCTGGTCGAAAAAAGCTGTGCTGGTGGCAACAAATGCTTGGCGTGGCATTCTGGTTTTAGCAATTCCTTTGCTACTTTGGGTGACTCATGATTGGAAACCTCTAGGAATGTTACCAGTCAGTTTTGGCATCATCTTGGGTGTGACTTTTTTAGTTTCCACACTGACACAGTTTTTTGCACCAGCAGAACAAGCGGCAATTCCCTTGGTAGTAGAAGAACAGCATTTACTCTCTGCTAACTCCCTTTACACAACGACAATGATGGCATCGGTGATTGTCGGTTTTGCTGTGGGAGAACCACTATTGGCGATCGCTGATCAAATTTGGCTGCAACTCGGTGGTAATGGTGGACTAGGTAAAGAACTTTTAGTAGGTGGTAGTTATGCGATCGCGGGATTAATTTTGTTTCTCTTGGCAACTAAGGAAAAACCTCACGCTCCCGAAACAGAATTCCCTCACGTATTCTCTGACCTGCGGGACGGTTTTGGCTACCTCAAAGCAAATTATCGTGTCCGCAATGCTTTGCTTCAGCTAATTATCTTATTTTCTGTCTTTGCAGCATTGACTGTTCTAGCCGTCCGTATGGCAGAAGTAATTCCTCACTTAAAAGCCTCCCAGTTCGGCTTTTTACTAGCAGCTGGCGGCGTTGGCATTGCTGCTGGAGCAACAATTCTTGGTCAATTTGGGCAACGCTTCTCTTACAGCCAATTAAGTTTGTGCGGTTGTTTAGGTATGGCAGCATCTCTGATTGGTCTATCAGTATTTACAACGCATCTTTGGGTAGTCCTGCTATTAGTGGCCCTGGTGGGTATCTTTGGGGCACTAATAGGTATTCCCATGCAAACCGCTATCCAAACAGAAACCCCGCCAGAAATGCGTGGAAAAGTCTTTGGTCTGCAAAATAATGTGATTAATATTGCTCTATCCTTACCTTTGGCATTAGCAGGTATAGCAGAAACTTTTGTGGGATTACAGGTCGTTTTTCTGGGATTAGCTGCGATCGTCTTTTTAGGAGGTATATTAACCTGGTATAACTCACAAAAGTAGTTATCAGCTAACAAGGATTATTATTCATTACCTTTTTACTTAAAGATTTTGTGTTCATGGTAGACTTAGGTGAATAATAATTTATCGCATACTTGCTGGGAATTAATCTGACGTTAGTCAGAATAAGTTGTTTATATGTATAAAATGAACAACTTATAAGTAAAGTAAATAAAGGCGTAAGTCCATTAGTTTAAACATCTGAAAAATTAGATTTTTGAGCTAAGTATGGCAGTAATTTATCATAACTAAAAAACTAGCAAGTACAGCATGATAGAAAAAGACAACAAAAAACACAAAACTGAATAGATAAAACTCGCTTTTCTTATAGCTAATAAAGAATGCGTATAGCCTGGATTGGAAAAAAATCACCCTTTTGCGGTAATGTCACCTACAGTCGAGAGATTACAAATGCCTTGCTAGACCGGGGACACCAAGTTAGCTTTCTTCACTTCGCTCAAGAAGAATCGGAACCAGACAACTGGCCAAACTTCCAGGAAGTTTCCTTACCCTTCATTTATAAGTCCCAGGTTTACACAATTCCTACTTTTAAAGCGACCAAACTTTTAACTCAGTCGCTACGAAAAATCAAGCCGGATGTAGTCCATGCTTCTTTGACTCTATCTCCTCTTGATTTTGTTTTACCAGAAATATGTGAACAGCTGAATTTGCCTCTAATTGCCACTTTTCACACACCGTTTGCTGGTAAAGGGGCAAAACTGATTTCGGGCACACAACTTTTGGCTTATCAGCTATACGCGCCTTTTTTGGTTAACTATGATCGCGTAATTGTATTTTCCCAAATTCAGCGCGAATTATTAGCACGTATGGGTGTACGAGAAGAAAACATTGCCGTAATTCCCAACGGTGTTGATGCTAATAAGTATTCTCCCGGAACTTCTAAAGTCAAAGCAGAATTTAAAGCCGAACGCTTGTTTGTCTATCAAGGTCGTATAGCCCCAGAGAAAAATATCGAAGCCTTGTTGCGGGCTTGGAAGCAGTCAGAAATGGCGACTGATAGTAAGTTGTTAATTGTTGGCGATGGCCCTTTGAAATCCTCTTTAGAACCATTTTATAATTGGGAATACGGTATTATTTGGTTAGGATTTGTTGCTAACGAAGACCGACGCATTGATATTTTACGGGGAGCAGATGTATTTATTTTGCCTTCATTGGTAGAGGGTCTCTCGCTATCTTTATTAGAAGCAATGGCATGTGGACTGGCTTGTTTAGCCACAGATGTAGGTGCTGATGGAGAAGTATTGGAAAAAGGAGCAGGTATAGTTCTTAATACTAAGACAGTGCGATCGCAATTAAGAACCCTCTTACCAGTCTGCCAAGATCATCCTGAATTAACAACACTACTGGGACAAAAAGCTAGACAGCGCGTGTTAGACCGCTATACCCTCAGTAAGAATGTTACTCAGTTGGAAGAACTTTATAAAGAAGTTTTAACACAGCGACCTCTACCATTAAGTCGTAGAGCTTAGAAAAAGTAAGAACTATTTTTGGTATCAAAGCGATAAACGCTTATTAGAAGCAAAGATCACAACTCAGGATGTAAAAACCATCCCAAACTAGTTGGCTGTTCATAAACCCGCTTCAGGGTGTTCACATCTCTGGGAGAAATAGGCGGGGGGTTACGAACTTGGGAAAAATATAGGGCATCAGTTTGTAGTGGACTATGGCCCCAAATTCCCAGCGCATGACCGAATTCGTGGCGGACAGCAGCCGTGAGATAGTTACCGGTCTGAGTAGGACTTAACAATATGGTGAAGCGATGGGATAAAACTTTGTTATCGCTAAGATATAACTCGTAGCTGGTTAATGCAGAACGCGCACGAGGAAAATTGTCGCTACGGTAAATCTGAAGAGATGGCGCTTTTCGTAAAATCTTAATATCAGCAAGTTCTGGCTGTTCAACTACTGTTAAAGGTAAATAAGCACTCCACTCTTGAACAGCTTGCAAGACACTGTTAACCCATGCTTGAGCCTGTTTTTCGCTAATGGTTTTTGGTGTTTCTACGTAAACTTTAATCGGAAATTGCGACCAAATTAAATAACCTACTTGGGTTGTTGTGACTTGAGAAAAGTAGTCACCGCTGTTTGTCTGATCTTGCCACTGCGCTAGTGTGGGCGGTAGGCGATGAGGTTTTGGTGGTGAGAAAGGTGGAGATAAGGAGATGGGGAGAGAAATGATGAGATCGCCATCATATAAAAAAGATGATTTTGCTAGGGCGTTAGTAAATTGGAGGTTAGTTAAAATGAGTAGCAGCCCTGTGCCAATAACTAAGACAAGAGCTGCTAGTAACCACCGTTTAATTAAATTTTTGAGGATGTTGGGTTTTGGGTATTGAGTTCTTCCCATTTCCCTATTTCCCTTATCTTACTTAGGTAGCCAACCAGCGCTCAAAACGACTGTTAAACCAAGAAAAATCACTGTCAGTGCCCAAGTAACTCGGTTCAACGTATTTTCTGCGCTCTTGGTGCTACTAAATAACTGGGCTTGTCCGCCAATAGCTCCAATGCCATCACCTTTGGGGCTATGTAGTAACACTAAAACAATTAAACCTATGGCGGAAAATGCCCAAATGCCTTGCACGATATTAGTAACTGTCATGGTAGCAATCTCATTTATAAGAAGTTTCAAAACGGAGAAGTTGGGAGACAGGAGACAGGAGTCAGGAGTTAGAAAAGTTTTGATTTGTGATTCTTAACTTTTAACTCCTAACTATTTTTACAGCCCGACTTGTGCGGGAGTGCGAGTGCGTTGCAAGTCATATTCTGCTGATAAAAGCAGCGATCGCCCTGTCATTTCTGGTGGCTGAGGTAGTTGTAAAATCTCCAGAATCGTGGGGGCAATGTCGGATAGCTTGCCATCGCTTCGCAGTTCGACATTAGTAGCATGTCCGGGAATTTTGACTTTCTCGCCCTCCACCAAGATTAAGGGGACTGGATTAGTGGTGTGAGCTGTCCAAGGATTACCCTTATCATCTAGCATATACTCTGCGTTGCCGTGATCAGCAGTAATAATTGTTGTACCACCGACTTTGACAATGCTCTCAACGAGGCGACCCAAACAGCGATCCACTGTTTCAATTGCCGTAATGGTAGCTTCGATCTGGCCAGTATGCCCTACCATGTCTGGGTTGGCATAGTTAATCACAACTAAGGAGTAAATACCTTTTTGAATCGCGGCGATCGCGACATCTGTAACTGCTTGTGCTGACATTGCTGGGGCTTTGTCGTAAGTCGCTACCATCGGACTGCTTACCAGTTCTCGGTCTTCTCCGACAAAAGCTTCCTCTAGACCACCATTGAAGAAATAGGTGACGTGGGCGTATTTTTCGGTTTCGGCGGTGCGGAATTGCTTAAGATCGTGGTTGGTTATGACTTCTCCCAGAATATTACTCAGATTTTGAGGCTCAAAAGCTACAGCCACAGGTAAGTCTGAATCGTACTGAGTAAACGTGACAAACGACAGCGGCGTGATCGGCTGTCTTTCAAAGGCATTAAAGTTGGGACTGACTAAAGCTTGAGTTAGTTGTCTGGCGCGATCAGGGCGGAAGTTGAAAAATATCACCCCATCTCCTGGTTCTATTGCACCGGGAGCAATTCTGGCTGGGAGGACAAACTCGTCGTTTACCCCTTCGGCGTAAGATGCTTGCAAAACTTCTAAAGCCTTTCGACCATCACCTGCACCATCTTGTGTCATCACGTCATAGGCGCGTTTGACCCGATCCCAGCGGTGATCGCGATCCATCGAGTAGTAGCGACCGCTGAGGGTAACTATGCGCCCAATTCCTGTACGATCTATATAGTCTTGCAGGAGCGTTATTGCTTTTACACCATCTTTTGGGGCGGTGTCACGACCATCAGTGATGGCGTGGATACAAACTTCTGAAATTCGCTGATTTTTGGCTAAATCTAGTAGCCCAAATAGATGGGTGATGTGTGAATGTACTCCACCTTCAGAACAGAGTCCTACTAAATGCAGCTTGCTATTTCGAGAGCGAACTTCCTGACAGATTTTGACAAGTGCTGGGTTTAAGGCAATGGAACCGTCTTCCACCGCATCTGAGATGCGTACCAATTCTTGCGGTACCACTCGCCCAGCGCCAATGTTCAAATGACCAACTTCCGAGTTGCCCATTTGTCCTTCTGGCAACCCTACGGCTTTTCCTGATGTGCAGATGAGGGTGTGCGGGTAAGCTGCCCATAAGCTTTCCACGATCGGAGTTTTAGCCGCGACAATAGCGTTTCCTCGCGTCTGTTCGCAGTAGCCCCATCCGTCTAAAATGACTAGCACCACAGGAGCAACAGGTGCTTTGGTCATAGTCAAATTGCCCTTTACTTTTTGTAATACCCGAATGATACCATTGCTAATCCCTGCCGCAAGTGAATTTCTGCTTATTAACTTCTTTTATGAAGGGCTTGCTGTTTTTTTAGATATTTTTTAAAATTTAGTAATTTTTTATATTATTTGCGATCGCCAATAATTCGGTGATTACTAAGTAGTAGCGCGCAAACGCTACTACTTACCTATTTCCCCGTTACTTATTTGCGTTTTGTGCCCGATTTCGTAGCTTTTGCAGCTTTTTTAGCTGCTTTTTCGGCAGCGATCGCGGCTAACTTTGCTTGTTCTTTTTCTTCGGCAATTTTCTGGAGATAGTAATGATAATCTCCCAAGTAGACGCGGAATTCGCCATCGCGAATTTCTACAATTTTGTTAGCTACCTGAGAGATAAAATAACGGTCATGGGAAACTACAATTGCCGTACCATCATAGTTTTGTAGAGCTTCTTCCAACATTTCTTTAGCTGGAATATCCAAGTGGTTTGTCGGCTCATCTAAAATTAGTAAGTTCGCAGGGCGTAAGAGCATTTTTGCCAATGCTAGACGAGCTTTTTCTCCCCCACTCAATGCCCCAACTGCCTTAAATACGGTGTCGCCAGTGAATAAAAACCGTCCTAAAAGCGTGCGGACTTCTTCATTTTTCCAGTCAGGAACTTCATCATGGATAGTTTCCATAACAGTTCTCTTCAAATCCAAAGCTTCAGCTTGATTTTGCTCAAAATAACCAGGAATAACGTTGTGATCACCTAATTGGACGATACCTTCTGTGGCTTTTTCCATACCCATGATTACGCGCAGAAGGGTAGATTTTCCAGCACCATTAGGGCCAAGAAAAGCAATGCGATCGCCCCTTTCAATTAGGAGATTCGCTCCCAAAAACAAAATCTTATCACCATAGACATGAGTTAAGTCTTTAATTTCCACTACTTCGCGTCCGCTGCGGGGTGCAGGAGGAAAGCGGAAGTGCAAAGTCCTTACTCCAGCGATAGGTGCTTCGATACGCTCGATTTTTTCCAGTTGCTTTTCCCGGCTTTTTGCCTGGGTACTGCGGGTAGCACTGGCGCGAAATCTATCAACAAAAGTTTGCTGTTTTTCTAGTTCTTTTTGCTGGCGTTCGTAGGCGCTAAGTTGTGCTGATTGATTTTCGGCTTTCTGTTGTAGATATGCCGAGTAATTGCCAAGATAAGTAGCGGAAATACCACGTTCAGTTTCTACAATTTGGGTGCAGAGGCGGTCAAGAAATTCCCGGTCATGGGAGACTATTACCATTGGAGTAATCAGCCCTTTGAGGTAAGTTTCTAACCACTCGATGGTTTCTAAATCCAGGTGGTTAGTAGGCTCGTCTAGCAGCAATAAATCGGGTTTTTGCAGGAGGATTTTACCCAAACTCATCCGCATTTGCCAACCACCACTGAAGGCACTGACGAGGCGATCGCCATCTTCTAGCCCAAACCCCATCTCTGGTAGAATTTTCCCGATGCGTGCGTCTAAGCCGTAGCCATCCAAGGCTTCAAATTGGCGCTGAAAACGATCTAATTTGTCAATTAGTTTATCTAGTTGTTCTGGAGTTGCCGTTTCCATGTCGCGCTGTACCTGCGCTAGAGATAACTGTACTTGGTTAGCTTCTTTAAAGACTGTCCAAAATTCTTCTCTAACAGTGCGGCTAGGATCTACTTCAAACTCTTGATTGAGATAGGCTATGTGTAAGCTGGCAGGACGAATGATTTCGCCAGCGGTGGGTTCAATTTCCCCGGTAATAATTTTGAGTTGGGTGGATTTTCCAGCACCGTTGACACCGACTAAGCCAATGCGATCGCCTGGTTTAACTTCCCAGTTGATATCTTTGAGAACTTCGCCGGTGGGGTATATTTTATTGATATGTTCTAGTCGCAGCATCAAGTTTCTCTCAGGTAGGGAGTGGGGAATAGGTAGTTGGGAGGAAGTGCTAACGCCGTGTCTAATCTTAACAAAATTTAACTACAAATTTGGTACAGGAAATTCCGGGGAATATAGAGACGGAGTTTAGACATACATAAATCTAAGTTTTATCACATCAGTCTTAAGACTGATTCTGTGACATTTGCCTGACTTTTTATATTTCAAACTTATAGCCTGTACTATCTATGCGACAGTCAACCCCAATACTAACAACTAGGGTATTTTGGCTTTGCGATCGCCTTCTTTCATGCTCTATTAAACGCACCCTTGTCTGATTTAACTTAACTTAATCCAAATATTACCTGTATTCCTTGTCCAAATGTTTTGCGATAGCCTTTTTGAGCTATTTCTGGAAGGATCAAGATTTCTGTTGTGTTACCTGCCGTACCTCTTATACACTCAAATCTAAAGCTTGTGCTATCTGTTCTACAGTTGAACCTGCTGCTAACATTGGCGTTACTGCTTTTAACTTGCCTCTAAACTCACTTTCTTGCTTACCTTCCTGAAAAGCTTCTTGATAAACTCGCGTTCAAGGGGCGACAATCGCCTCTAAACCGAGGCAGATAAAGGTTTGGGGGATAAAGACCCCTTGAAAAATTTGTGTACTTATTGAGAATGAAGTGTATAAGGGTAGTAGATTCTTCTGTGGGAA
>JAHHHK010000071.1 GCA_019359395.1 Komarekiella atlantica HA4396-MV6 | reverse complement strand
AGTGCCAAGTATGGGTTGAGGAAATGGTCAGTTCCATTCGCAATAAGCAGGCATATTATCAGCGAGGTTTAAGGGCTAGGAAACTTATACAGCAAGCACTTTAGCTCGTTTGTCGCCCCTTGAAAAAAGATACTTGTAGACAATGGGCAAGACTACACCAGTCTCATAGCACTTAAATTATGTCAACTTAGGTAGGGCGATCGCTTCTACATCAAACAACGGTTAGGCTTGGACTTTAGATCATCTAATTACATTTCCTTATCATCTGGCTTGCCGATTTTTGTGTATAACTGTAGACGATTATCTCCAGAATGACTAATAGAGTAATCTTGTTTCAAATTGAAAATTTCCTCTGGAGTGTGGTACTTCATTAAGACCTTCTCAATCTGGGCAGTAATCGGATCTATTCTCTGCCTCACCTTTTGAAAGTCTATAGTTGTCCAAATAGTGGGTTTACAGATTTATCCTCCTAGTGGCAAAGTCAGTGATGATATCTCTTTTCGCTTAATAGATACATTGCTAATAACTATCTTTTGGCAAAATAAATTATGTCTTTAGATAGATTTGCTGATTTTAGTATTATTACTTACAGTAGCAAGCTCAAGAATAAAAGTATAAATTAATTGCTTATACTAAGACTTTTCTAAGTAGTAGTTAATCCGAGGCATTTTTGATAGAGATGAGCATGAGTGATACCATTACCGCCCCTAGGCAGCGCACATTTAATGTTGAACAATTGGTTCGTTTTTCGCCAGACAAAGCAACTGTTACGGAAATAGTCATTACGCCAAATTCCAGCATTGCTGTCTGGGGTGTACGTCCAGGTCAAGAAGTGTCTGCACATACTCATCCCGACGGACAAGATACCTGGATCGTGCTTAGGGGAGAATTAACATATTATCTTGGCAACGGACACAAGAAAATTATTTCGGCTGGACAGATTGATGTTGCCGAACCATTGCAGGTTCATGGAGCAGTCAATGAGGGAGCGGAAGATGCGGTGTTTGTCTCCATCTATTCTGCTCCTAGTCTCAAGGTTGTCCCTGCATCTCCATAGTTTGATTAAAATGTAGGCTCTTGCCACCTCCTACCCAAGCGATTGAGATGCCTGAGATTCAGGATATTCCTGAACCAGTAGTTGATTCTGAGTCACATGCATATATCCAAGCATTACAATCAGACTACATTCCCGAAAGCTATCGTCCTCTGCGCTCCCTTGGGAACTCTGGCTGGCAACCGTCTGACGTCTGGCGGGAACTGAGGGTAGATGATTTTTGTGGGTGATGGTAGCGATGGGCAAAGCCCCACCAAGGGCATCGCAGCCTAGTTCAAAATTGGCACTGGCCAAAACAATTGTTTGGTCAAGCAAGTTTCTTGATTTAATGTATGTTTTAAAACTATATCTGGCACTTGAGCAAAATCTAAAAGAGTAAAGCCACTGAAGTGTGATTCAGTAGCGAGTGGCACTTTTGTAAAAGTGAAATTCTCGCTAGGGCAGGGTGAGGGGTGTAAGTGCTGTTTCATATCAGTTTCTTTTGAAATATTTATTTGATACTATTCGCTCTAGATATACGGCAGTTTTCAATTACAAGTAATTGAAAAACATATCGTTACCAGGGGCGCAAGGACTTGCGCTCTGACGACATATTACTGATAGGGTACTCACACAAGAGCTAATATGAAAGTTCAACCCAGCAAATTAGGTAAAACTGTGATCATCACAGGAGGAAATAGAGGGTTAGGCTATGAATGTGCAAAAGCGATCGCCGCATTTGACCAAGATTGGCACGTGATTATTGCTAGCCGCAACCACAAGCAGGCAACTTTATCCGTTAAACAGTTGGTAGCTCAAACAGGTAATCGGTCTATCGAACTAATAGAACTGGATCTCGCATCCTTAGCCTCAATCCGTGCCTTTGCCAAAGACTTCGCAGCAAGCAATTGCCCTCCTTTACACGCAATCGTGTGTAACGCAGGTATACAAATTGTTACACGTACAACTTATACCAAAGATGGGTTTGAAAGTACCTTTGGAGTCAACCATCTCGGACATTTTCTCCTAGTTAATCTCCTACTTCAGCACTTAGTTTCTCCATCTCGAATTATATTTGTTAGTAGTGGCACGCATTTGCCGAACGAGAAATTGAATCATCTTATTAATATTCCTTCTCCGAAGTATTGCAATGCAAGATTGCTGGCATTTCCTGAGTCAGCTTGCATTGAAGAAGATATCCTAACAATCGGACTGCGACGTTATACTACCTCAAAGCTTTGCAATATTTTATGCGCTTATGAATTAGCGCATCGCTTACAGTCTCAGGGATACAGTACCCAGCAACAACCAATTACCGTCAATGTCTTCGATCCAGGGCTGATGCCAGGGACAGGAATAGCACGCGACTATAACTCAATTCAGCGTTTCGCGTGGAATTTTCTTTTGCCAGGAATATGTTTGTTTGTGCCATACGCAAACAGCACCAACAAATCTGGAAAAAACCTTGCTAGGCTGATTCTTGCTCCAGAGTTTGCAACAGTTACAGGCAAATATTTTGTTGATCTACAACAAGTACGTTCTTCCAAGGAATCTTATGATCGAAAAAAGGCTGCGGAATTATGGCAAACCAGCGCCCAACTAGTTAATCTTGCTCCTGATGAAACTTTTGATGGCATAAAGGAAAACTTCGCCGTTCATATTTAGCTTCAGGCTCAATATTGCAGGGCCAACGCATGTAATTTCATTTAATTATATTGCTCTTATTTGCGTAATTAAATGTCTTACTTATTCATTAACTAACTTGTAGTCCCAAGTATAAAGTCCGATTTGCTCAGGAACTCTAGTAAATCGCCCTGTCCGATGACCCCGCGATAATTCGTTCAGCACCTTGTTTTTGACCTCTCTAGCATCAGCTGCATTTAGTTCTCCATAAATTCCGGTAATTACTTCTGAAATACTGAAAACTTTTCCCGCATTCTCTTTTAGAAAAGTAGACAAGGCATCAATTAAAAATTGTCCTTCATAAGCTTTAAGCATTGGTATCTCTTTGGGCTGCGGCGGCTTTATTGATTTATTATTTTTGCGCCTTGCTTGAGGTGATGAATTTTTAGTTTTATCTTTGGAAAGTAAAGTCAAAGAGAGAGTAAAATACCCCGGTTCTCCAGGCACACTGAACCATTTATTGCTTTCCTTGCCCTGAGTCAGCGAAGATTGAACTCTACCTTTTACCACCTTAAATACATCTGGCTCTAGCTCTCCGTAGAGCGATCTCACTATAAAATCAATATGAACACTTGTGCCAATCTCTTCTGCCAACACCTGTTCAATTGCTTCCGGGCGACTTAGAGATTGATATTGGGGTAGCATGGGAATATCTACTTTGTAGAGTGAGCCCTCCTGAGTCGATGTCTCTATTAGCGGGAATACGGGTGGCTCTGGTAATTCTGGGGTCAGTGCTGTATCAGATTCTTCAGACTCGGAATCATCCAACTGCAACAGTTCCAAAGGGTTAAATTCTTCGGGTTCATTATCAGAGTTATCACTCAGAAATAATAACGAGTTTTTTTCTTCAGCAGGGGTAGATTTTTCATGGGCTACCTCCAAGGCAGAAGACCAGTTAGATAACAAAGCTTCTACGTGAATCAGATTAGCTTTGGCTTGGGTATATATTTTTTCATACTCTTCTACAAGAGGAGCATAGTAGTCTCGCAATTTTAAAAGGGCTTTTAAGGCACTTTGGGGAGGCTCTAAAGGCAAGGGAGTATTCATAACAATCAGCCAATCTTATCATTTTTAGTAATGTAATACTACCTGTTGTTGATATTAGTGAAGCAAACAGAGGTAAGGAAGTTCTTAAGTTTGAGAGAGAAAATTTCATATTCAGAAAATAAGGGCATTGGAGACGCGCAAGGACACTTCCTCCCGCTCAAGAACACAGCTTCTATGCATCTTTTCAAGGTTTAACGCCTCAAGATGCTCAAAACGATGTAGTAGTGCAACTAATTGAACTGTATTAAGCGTTGAACCGATAGTTGCTTCTTAACATCAAAACGAATTGGAACAAATCACAACTTTCGTAGCTCATTGCTCATCATGACGCAAAATAATCCTGAATATTGTTTTGATGACGGCGCAGAATAGCCATCGCTTTGACCTCAATTTGACGAATTCGCTCTCGACTAAGGTTTAGCTGCTCTCCAATCTGCCTCAAATTTAGTTGCTGCCCATTTTCAAGTCCAAAGCGTAAGATTACCACTTTTCGTTGTATGGGTGTTAGTGATGAGAGCATATTAATCATATCTTGGCGTAAACATTCAAGGGTGATATCTTCATCTAGGGAGACGCTTTCATCGTGCAAGAGTTCGCCCAGTTCTGTATCCTGGTTCTCTCCTACTCGCAATTCTAGAGAAAGTGTTTGACCAGATGCAGTTAGAGCTTCCCGAATTTGGTTCGGCTGCAAGTTCAAATTTTCGGCAATTTCTCCGACACTAGGAAGACGACCCAATGTCTGAAACATTTCTCGTTGCACTTTCTTGATTTTATTGAGTCTTTCGGTGAGATGAACAGGTAGTCGAATAGTGCGGGATTGTTCTGCTATGGCTCGTGTAATTGCTTGAGTAACCCACCAATAAGCGTAGGTAGAAAGCTTGTAACCACGGTTGGGGTCAAATTTCTCTATTCCCCGTTGTAGTCCTAGCGAACCTTCCTGAATTAAATCGAGCAATTCCATGTTGCGATTTTGGTACTTCTTGGCAATCGAAACCACTAGTCGCAGGTTAGCTGTCACCATCTTCTGTTTGGCTCGTTGTCCTTGGCGAAGAATTTGAGCGATTTCAGCTTCGGTTTTACCCAGAGTTGCTGCTAATTCCGAGTCGGTTGGTTGGCGACTTAGTTCTTGCGTGAGTTCAATTTTCCGTTGTTCAATTGCTACCATCTGCTGTACAAGTCTTGCTAATACGATTTCTTGGGAGCCAGTCAGCAAGGGGACGCGACCAATGTCTTGCAGGTAGAGGCGAACTAGGTCTGGAGTGGGGGTGGACATGCAACTTAACTATTAAATAAGAATACTGATTTATTTACTTGTAGCAATAACCTTGTCAATTTCTTCCAACTTCTGTTGCAAAAGAGAGCGCATTTCGTGAAGCTGATTACTACTAGCTCTTGCGAGCAAATCTTCAGAAATTCCATTGACTTTTTGAAGTATTATTTTTACCTCCGTTAACTCTTGTTTATTTGACTTCAAGTACTTGTCCTTAATTTTTTTAATTAGTTCACGAGTTTCTGTGACTGTCAGATTTTTCTTTAAGACTTCATTTGTTGCCGCAATCCGTTCAGAAGCTGCTAGTTTTTCTGATATGTTTAGTGCTTTAGCAGAAAGAGTTGCCAGTGCTAAAGCATGAGCGCCTTTCAGTCCCTGTTGGCGAATTGCCTGTTTTAAATCTGGAGGCAGATACAGCATCGGCATTAGATTAGCTTTTACAGAACTAGGATTTAACCCCAACTCTAGCAGCACTAATAGTAGACTCTGTTCTTTACCTTTAATCTCCAGTAGTTCTAAGCCCTGCTGCTGCTCATCGGTGCTAACAGCCATTAATTTTGCTAGTTCTTTACTATTTCCATCTCTTTCTATTCTTTTAATCACCGTTCCCAACATTGTGGAAGCTTCAGCCATTTCCAAACCAGCAGACTTGATTACTTCTTTAAATACTGCCTCAGCTTTATCTAAAGGATTTAAGTCTTCAAAGCCAAGAAAAGTTAGTAATGCAGATTGATCTAGGTCGTTAGGCATTGCCACTATCACTGCACGAATAGTTGACCAGCCCAGCAATTTAGCTCCTTCAGTACGGAGTTGACCATCTAGTAAGGTATAGCGACCATTACCCTGTGGTACAAGAATTACTGCTGAAATTTGTCCATGTTTTTTCAGTAACCGTGCTTTTGCTTGTATGAGTTCTGGTGTAATTGTTTGCCGGGGTTGATGAGGATTAGGATCGATTAGAGCTAAATCAATTTCTGCTTCTCCTGATTGATTTTGAAGCTGTTCTCGGAGTTTTTGTAGTTCATTTTCTAGATCTGGAGATTGGGCGGCTCTCAGCTTTTCTACCTCTGTCTGGAGTTCAGTAATTTTTTGCTCTTGCTCTGTTTTGTGAATTGCGCTACTGAATTTGTTAGCAATTTTAGGCAAAGCCACAACTATTTTTTCTCCTTAATTAAAGCTGTTAAATCATCTATTATTTGCTTAAAATCCTTACAAGCAGGATGTTTTGGACGGTATTTTTGTAAAGGTAATCCGTGGGCACTAGCATTTTTGAATTCATTTGAGTTGCGAATTTTCGGATAAAGCTTCAAATGTAAATGATCAGCGATGTCTGGTAATTGCTCTAAGTATTGCCTGTGCATTGCCACCGTATCATCATACATACTTGGCACAAATCCCAAAATTGGTGGGCGAGGTTCTAACTGCAACTCATCACCTGTTGAGATGCACCATTCTACCAATTCTGCTGAGCCAGAAATGGCTTTCATTTCCAATTGCACTGGCACCAGTACATGAGTTGAAGCAGCTAAAGCATTCACATTCAACATTCCTAATGTTGCAGGGCAATCTAAAATTACCAAGTTATGAGGTAAAGGATAATTTTTTAAGCGATCGCTCAGAGCGTATTCTCCTCGTTTACGTATTACTAACTCGTTTGCTAGTTCAGCTAATAGTGGATGTCCTTGACAAACTCCTATCTTTGATTCTTCCCAAACTGAGACTAAACCCCAATCTCCTTTGAAATCTTTTGACAACACATTCACTAAAGTCTTTGATACTTCTGCTGCTGGTAGTCCACAAAAGACATCCAAAGAACGCTGCGGATCTAAGTCAATCATTACCACTGAGAAGCCACGTCGAGTCATTTCATACGCAATATGTACGCTAAGTGTCGTCTTGCCTACCCCGCCTGCATTTGCCAAAAGTGAGAGAATTATCTGCTTCATATTAATCACTATGTCGGATTTCAAAATTCGACATTAAAATTTTAAATAGATAGATGATGCAGTTGACTTTGCCACATTCTACGTCGAATTTTAAAATCCGACATATTTAATTTAGAGGATGTTTTAAAAGTGGGGGCTATTGTAAGAAAGCTCACAAGGCATATGCTGAATTTTGTAGAAACCAGCACCTTGTGAGTGAATGACTAAAGCATACCGTAGCAATTTGACATGGGAGCAGTGGGAATTGATTGCAGATTTGTTCCCAAAAGAAAAACCGGGTGGTCGTCCTCGAAAATTAGGATTATTTGTCGTGGTGAATGCCATTCTCTATGTTCTATGTGAGGGGTGTACATGGCGAGGCTTGCCAGGAGATTTTCCATCGTGGTCAACAGTTTATGGTTATTTTTGGAGATGGGGTCAAGATGGTACTTGGCTGAAGATTCACGACCAACTCTACCAGTGGGTCAGAGTAGACGCTCTCCGTGAACCTAGCCCATCAGAAGCGGCAGTGGATAGCCAATCAGTGGAAACAGCAACAATGATTTCCATCGATGTCGGTTATGATGCCGGGAAAAAGATACATGGACGAAAACGACATCTGAGTGTGGATATATTAGGGCTAGTTTTGCGGGTTTTGGTTACTGCTGCCAGTGTTCCAGAACGACAAGGAGGGAAAAAAGTTCTTCACCAAGTTCATTTGATGGGGAATAAAGTCAAGCGGTTAAATACAGTTTGGATGGATGGAGGGTATCGGGGGGAAGACTTTATGTGCTGGGTAATGGATACATTTCGGTGGATTGTTGAAATTGTCCTCCGACCTTTAGAGAAAAAAGGTTTCGTCCTTTTACCAAAGCGTTGGGTAGTTGAACGAACTTTTGGATGGCTCAATTGGTGTCGGCGTTTGAGCAAGGATTATGAAAAGCTACCTGAAACCTCAGAAACTTTTATTTACATAGCCATGATTCGGATCATGATCAGACGGCTTGCATGATTTTTGACTCCTTTCGACTTTTAAAACATCCTCTTAGATGAATCAACTAGAAAACATATCTTTCGTAGCGATTGTCACAGGTGCAAATCGTGGTATTGGACTGGAAGTTACCCGTCAGCTTGCTCACAAAGGTATGACTGTGATTTTGGGAGCGCGTGATTTAGAAAAAGGAAAAGCGGCGGCAGAGACATTATTAGAAAGCGGGTTAAAAATCTTTCCTCGAAAACTGGATGTAACTGACCAAGAGAGCATTAACAAGTTAGCGGCACAAGTAGAGGAAGAGTTTGGACGGCTAAATGTTTTGGTTAATAATGCTGGAATCCTCTACGATACATGGCAGCAGGCAAGCAACGCTAATTTTGATACCGTGTATGAAGCTTTCGAGACTAACATCTTTGGAGCTTGGCGTATGTGCAAAGCATTCATTCCATTAATGCGTCGAAGCAAACATGGTCGAATTGTTAACGTTTCAAGTGAAGTAGGTTCTTTAACAAGTATGGGTAGCAGCACACCAGGTTATAGTGTTTCTAAGGCTGCACTGAACGCTCTAACTCGAACACTTGCCACCGAGTTGAAAGATACGAGTATTCTTGTTAACTCTGCTTGTCCTGGATGGGTTGCGACCGAAATGGGTGGTGCAGGAGGGCGACCTGTCGAAGAAGGTGGGGCAAGTGTCGTATGGGCAGCAACACTCTCCGACGATGGACCAACAGGTGGCTTTTTCCGTGACGGTATGCCGCTACCTTGGTAAGAATTGATAGTACTTAGCTTTGCTATTATCGTCTGATAAGGGATTGGGAACAGATGAATTGATAGTTAAAATACGATTGTTCCTCAGTTCGGTTTAGTTCACTGAAACAAAGGTGTCCATGAAATCTACCCAGCGCCCATCCAAACCACCCAAGCAACAGCCAAAAACCAACGACCCAACCCTCAAGCCTGAACTTGTTGCTTATAAACCCGCTGAGACATAGCAGCCAACCTCTCAGCCTAACCCAAGCAAGAGTGATCAGCCACCGCAAGTTGAACCGGGACACCAAGTGATTACCAATGAATTGCCACTACCTTTAGAAAAATACAAAGCCGAACGAGTCTACATACGCGATGGGCTACGCCCCGCCATAGGCAATCGCAAATCAGATTCCCCGCCCCAACCCAAGCAGCGCCAGTTTGAGCCTCATGAAGAAGAAGAGTTACCACCAGAGAATTGTCAGCACATGCAGTTTATGGACTGTTACAAACCAGTAGGGCGCGTGGTATTCGAGTGCTGGCACTGCAAGCAGGGCATAGTTAGTGAGTTCGGTGGTGAGCCTGCAATGGGAGAATACAAGGGGCGTCCGTCAGTGGTTCTGGCGAAACTGCAATGTCCTAGCTGTGGTGAAACTGGGATTAAATTGAATGCGGAGAAGGTGCTTTCGACAACGGCTATTTCTTCACCCTGGAAGTAGAGATTTGGTCGCTCATAGTTAAAAAACTATTACTCTTCATCCTCGTCTTCATCTTCGTCATATTTGTAATCCTCATCCCCGTGTTCTTCAAGCCACTTTCGTTGTTCTTCTAATGCCGCCTCTCTCTGTATCCTTTTGCGCTCAGCCATTTCTGCTTCTAGAATTTCTTGTTCAAGCTTTTCTCTCTCCAACCGTTCTCTCTCCACCCTTTCCCTTTCTCGCGTTTCTTTCTCTACTCTTTCCCTCTCAATAGAGATTAGCCGCTGCTCGATTCGCCCACAGTAAAAATCTAAAGCTTTACCTGTGGCTGCTCCGGTAATCGCACCTCCAGCCAGAAAGATGAGGGCAGTTTTCCAGCCTTGAATGGCCCCACCACTCAACTCCAAACTAGGCTCGTTGAAGTACACCAGTAGAAAGAAAATCAGGATTCCAACTACTGTATTAATCAGAGCAAAAATCCTCGGTGTCAAATCAGTCTGCCGCAGTATCAGCCATTGTCCCAGGCTGAGAAACACACCAAAGAAGATGGCGGCGATCGCCGAAAGAATAAAATTACCAGGGAAAGTGAATGGATCTACTTTCAAATTAATTATTAGTGGCACACAGACTAACCCAGAGAGCAAAAAGCCAAGAAATAAGCTAGCGGCGCTCATCATTGCCCAATAGCGACCGAGATAACCCAGGTGAAATTGCAGCACCCACTCCTGGATTCCAAACATGACTAGGAAAAACGCAGCACTTGCTGTCCAATAATCAAGCATTAGCCGTTGTCTTACCTCTCCTTATCGCCCGAATCATAAATCTTTTTCAGGATAATCTCAAATAGTTACTCTATCTCGCCAAATCTTAGAATACTTGCTCTTGAGTATGTTTATAAGAGCAAATCGCCAAAAATCTCAGGTCGTTAAACATTCAATGTACTTAGGTAAATTTCACTTCTTTTGGCTACTCAAATGCTTGTTGCCAACTTGATTTGAAATTCGGAAAAATCTACTTCAAGACAGATTTGAGAAGATGGAGCAGAGACTATTATCTTACTAAACTGTTAGTAAGCTGTTAGTAAACATGAATAAGTAGCAAAAACTATTATGTAGAGAATTTCGCCTGACTTCTAGAAAGTTCTGATTTATACAACTTTTAGATTGGGCTTTTTCCAATTTTCGCTGGTATCATCTGCTACGAGAATGTAGGTAGTGAGAGAATTTTTTCAAACGTAAGAATTAATCCCGATGAAGTTAAGCATTTACCCAGCTTTTGCATTTGTTAGTGTTAAAGTTTTGACTCTGGTCACTACTGCCGTATTAGCTGCGAACCCTCAACATGTTCTACATTTATTGAGCAAGAAAAACTGTTATTTTTGTGACCTATCAGCAGCTAACCTCTCAAGCATTGTACTTTTACAAGCCGATCTTCAAGGAGCTAACCTATCAGGAGCTGACTTGTCACACGCTAACCTCAGTGGAGCCAATCTTCAAGGAGCCAACTTGTCAGGAGCTAACTTGTTACAAGCTAACCTCAGTGGAGCCAATCTCTCACAAGCTAACCTATCACAAGCTAATCTCCAAGGAACAAATCTGTCAAAAGCTTTAGCATCACTAGCCAATTTCCAAAGAGCTAACTTGTCGAAAGCTAACCTGAAAGGAGCCTTCTTGTTGCTAGCCAACTTATCACAAGCTAATCTCTCACAAGCTAACCTATCACAAGCTAATCTCTCACAAACCAATCTCTCACAAGCTAATTTGTTATTCGCTAATCCTTTGCAAGCCAATTTTAAAGGAGCTAATCTCCACAAAACCATGATGCCTGATGGCAGAGTTCATCCTTGATTCGAGAAGGTTGCCCCAACGTAAAAGTTTTGTCCCATCAAGAGAAAGTGTGATTTTTTAAAGTTAATCTGTATAACTAACTGTTCAATTAACAATCATCAATTGTGTAATAGTTACGGTAAAAAAGCCTTCACAAGGTAGACTAAACTATGGAGTGAGCGCGATTTAACAAAGTAAGAGTTAGCGCCTAAATTCATTGCCTCTAAAACTCTGTCTTTATCTTCTGAGTTGTTCATAATCACTACTGGTATATGTATTAATAGGGGATGTTGTTTAATCCACTTGAGTAGCTCAAAGTCTGACAAAACAGTTAAATTTAAATCTATTAGGATTACAATAGGTAGAAAATAGCGCCAATTGTGAGTATCAGAAAGTTTTTCTTCAAGATAGTGTACAGCTTGGATTTTGGAGTTCATTATTAAGACACAAACCTGGTCTAAAAATGCCCGCTCAAGCATATGCTTAATTAAAATTTGTGTAGGAACATCAGATACTAGTAGAATAGTGGGTTCAGCTTTATTCATAAACTGAGTAAAGAGATTGTTCACTAGATTTCTTTGTAAACATTTGAATAATTTTCCTATTTCTTACCAATAAAAAAGCTATCCATACATGCTTTAAAAAACTAGCTTTACAAAACTTAATTGTTTTGTTCCTATTTTGTCAGTTGATATTTAATAAATCAATATAGGTAAATCGATTATTTAGACATAAAGAATAAGATTGGATCTTTACACCTGACTATTTCAGTTCCATTTATATATATTTAATTAAACAGAGATGTAATTATTTTTACCTAAGTTTAGTTCCTCCTCTCTCAAATGCTAGATGAACCATGTAATATGTTAGGTAAAATGAATTTATTACTTTGAATTTTAACTACAAATAATCTATGTGTTAGTCGCAGAATTCAGATTTTAATTGAAGTGATTTGGTGGATGAATCAATGGTTTCAAATCTTCCAGGAAATTGAAATTTTGCTAGTTGAAAACCAGTAAAAAGTCAGAGATAAAATTTACTCGGATTTGTAAGTAACGCCGGAGCGTCACTTGTTAACTTTAGTGAGGGAATTGAACCCGCTACCAAGATTGTATGTTTTAATTCTACATTCTAAATTATGATTTCTTCAATAATGAATATTTTTGGTTATTAATAATCAATTAACCAAAATCTAGCTAATTTTTTTAAGTACTTTCTTAAATTTTTTTATAAAAGAGTACCAATGGAACTAAACACAGATGAGCTACCATCTATTAATAGCTTATTTTCGCTTAAAATTTATCCAGAATTGCAATCTAGCTTAATTCAAGGATGGCAGTGTTTTAATGAAAGTGAAAACTTTAAACTATTAAATGAGTTTTTTGAATTTCTTTTAAATGCTGGATTTGATGAAAGTCAATATAGAAAGAATATTCCTAACCCAGCTTATGATCATGCAGCTAAATTAATAGGTAAACCTTTTCTAGAAACTGCTAGAAAGTTTGACATTCAATTTAATGAAATTTTTCCTGGGAGTTTTTCTACCTCAAAAGAAGTTCAAACAGGAGATTTTGAACTTCGACTATTTCAGTTAAAAGCTTTTTATCGGAATAAACCTTTATGTCTGTTTTTACTTAGATTTCCTCATTTTCATGATAAATTTGGCTTTCCACTAGCACCAGAGTTAAAAATTCTAGAGTTGTACTAACTATAGATATGTATTGAGTTTGTGCTTTTTTATGGGTTGGCTCCTGCTTTGCCACCTATTCTCATTAATTTTTCAATCATACAAGCATTCTCCTCTAAAAGACACTTGGCAGCCATGCATTTAATGTTCATCTGAGAAACCAGGTCATCTCAGATTTTTACGGGTAGTCCAATCTGGGAGCTTCTACTAATAATTTCTCTCGTTTAATAATTTCTCTCGTTGAACCAAGTATTTGGTTTATCTGCACTTTTAAGCTAGCGGATTCTAACTTTCATTGTTAAGCTTTAAGTATTTTTTCAGGAACTAGTGAAATAGATTTACGTAAGATATGTAAGATTTAGGTTAGATAAAATATTAACTTTAAGAAAATGTAAAGCTATCGAAAATATCTCCTTATAAATGTTAATTTAGAAAGGTTGATAAAACGTTTGCGGCAGACAATTACAAAAATAATTTCTTCCGCAAGCAGGTGATTTGATGAGTTGCCACCGCTGTTACACAAAAGTTGAAAAACAAGGAAAAGGATTTACGCAGGCTAATTTCAACTATAAAGCAAATAACAGCTTACTAACTCACCCTATAGGGGGATAAAGTAGAAAAATCAGTCCAGCGTTAGACACTATAGGCAGAAATACCAACCAACCGCTGGTTGAGGTTTGGCCGGTTTTCCAATTGCTGTTCATCTATCGTTCGGTTCTGGTGTTAGTCTATCGCTGTTTCTTACTTAACCAAGTTAACAACCTGTTGAGTAAGTAGCAGTTGTTTAAGACCGCTTTTCCTTGCATATTTCTCAGCGAAGTATACTTTCTGAGGCTTTTGTGCTGCTTTGAAGGGACACTCTTTTTTAAGAGCGTTCCTTCCAGTTGTATCTCCTTGCATCGAAAAACAATTCAGTTCGACTTTGCTATTTAATTCTCACTTGCGTTGACGACGCTTGTTCTTATTACGTTCATACTCAGCAAGGATATCCTTTGTTTGTTGTGGAAGAATCACACTTTTGTTGTTGAATCGCATTTGGTATACTAGATAACAAAGGCTTTTAGTATTCGGGCAGGAGAGAAAAGTTGGCAGATTAATGATTATTATTCCTGTAAGAGTTGCGGAAATAAGAAGGGCACAGACGAAAAAGAAAACGCCGGACTTACCGGAACCAACCCAATGACCAAACCAGAATAGATCTGACTTGAATTTTTCAGCGCGTTGCGCTCTTAACGTCCTTTGCTCTTTCTCAGTTTCTACCCACTGCTGCAACTTCTCCAGATATTGATAGGCCAGCTTGTTTGCTTTAACGCTTGATGTCTTGTCTATCTGAATATCAATGGTGCGTTCCTTGGCGGCAACCTCTTGCTTTAGCTGGTAGTCGAATCGTTCTTTGATTCTGGAAGAGATGCCGCTGATTTCATCGAACAGAGGGAGGAGAGATTCGTCTTGGAGCGCCGCTCGATCAAAATTTGCAAGGGCGACTTTTTTCCTTCTAACTCTGCAATAATAGTCTCTTCTAGTTTGTGATAGAAGTCGCGGATTTGTTGCTGATTGCGCTCCATATTGGCAGCAATCTTTTGCATATATATTTGATTGAATGCATCAGGTGCGGACTCTGCTAACCTATCTGTAACTCTATCAACCAATTTGGCAAATCCTTCTGATGATGCTGTACTAAGTCCTTGGATAGTAGCATTAAAGTCTATGGATTCATCCTGGTTACTGATAGTCTCAATAATCAGATCGCATTCCTGCTGGCTGTACTCCTCTTTCTCTTCAAGTTTAGAAGCTTCAATAACTTTCAGGGTATCAGCTAAAGAAACTTTACTACCAATTAAGTCGCTGATAATAGCCTTCAATTCAAAAAGGCTTACTGGCTTGGACTTACTAGCTCAGGGCAAACGCATCTAAATATAGTACATATATACTAAATATAGGATAAAGGTAGTGATCGCCGGGTGACATGTAGGTAAGGATTCAAGCTTTGATGATAAAGTCATTGTAAAAGTAGCAATATT
>JAHHHK010000005.1 GCA_019359395.1 Komarekiella atlantica HA4396-MV6 | reverse complement strand
AAAACTTTATGTTATTCCAAGTCAGAACAAATGCTGAGATACTCAATTAAATTGTTACTCCATTATTTGAAGTATCAAACTGTACCTGCATAAGTTAATTCATCCCTTTATTCAGCAACGCCAAAAAAGCTAGAGTTAAACGCTAACTCCAGTATCATATTGCCATCACACTAAAAACGGACGCGCGAGAAAAAAGCTAGAAATTGATTTAGCATCTACTGGCTCACCCTCAAGAATCGCTTTCTCTAACTCTTCAGGAGTTAAAAGCACAGTTTCGATATCCTCGTCTCCATCTTGTTCTGGCGGTGTCTCCAGCTTTTCCAAATCTTGAGCGAGAAAAGCATAGATAATCTCATCAGAATAACCGGGAGCTAAGAAAAACTCTCCTAATTTCCGCCATTTTTGGGCACTATAACCAGTTTCTTCCTGAATTTCACGCTGAATCGTTTCTAGGGGATCTTCATTAGTTTCTAGAGTACCAGCAGGAAACTCTAATAGCCTTCCCTGAATTGCAAAACGATACTGGCGCACCAGTACAAGTTTCCCCTCTGGCGTCACAGGTACAGCTAGAGCACCACCGGGGTGACGAATACACTCCCATTCACCCTCCGCTTTATTGGGTAAACGCAAGCGATTGACTTCAAAATCAAACTTGCGTCCTTTATAGAACAAGCGCTGTTTTAGCAGCTGTGGTAATTCTCTACCTAATGGCATAGTAAAATCTGATTATCTTTTAGGAGTGATGAGTGACGGCTTCCGCTGTTCAGACTTCTCTCTACTTTTAAGGATGGTAATTTTAATTGCCCATCAATAAATGTACATCAGAATAGTCTACCTGTTTTAACAGTTCTTTAATTACACACCCGGAAACTGGTTCTACCCAATCAGGGGCAATTTCTGCTAGTGGCACTAACACAAAAGCTCGCTCCCGCATTCGAGGATGAGGAATCTGGAGGTTTGACGTCTGCAAAATTAAGTCATCATACAATAACAAATCTAAATCCAAGGTTCGCGGCCCCCAACGTTCTTGACGAACACGTCCAAATCTTTGTTCAATCCCTAACAAAGTTTCTAGCAACTGCTGAGGCGAAATCTCAACTTGTAAGATGGCACAGCCGTTTAAGTAATCTGGCTGTGGTGGGCCGACGGCTTTGGTTCTATACCAATGGGATCTGGCTTCTAAGAAAATACCTGGTGTTTGAGCTAAAGTCTCTATAGCTGCTTCTAAGGTTGCCTGAGATTCGCCCATATTACTACCAAGAGCGAATGCACTTCGCGATCGCATTACCTTAGATCCCACTTTCAGGATTTCTTTGCGGACACCTGCCCCTATATATTACATAAACTTTCAAGGTTTTGATGTTCCGAGCAATGATCAAAATTGGTATTTTCATTTACAAAAATAATTTGCTAAACCTAAAAAACATTATTTTTGTAGTGAATTTAGTTCATTATTTATAGGATAGTATACTAACACAAACGTAGTACGCTAACCCCATACTTCTCTGATGGCGGTTAGGTCTTAGCTACTTTGAGGGGAGAAACTGACGTGGCCAAGCTTAACTCCTGGTTCAAGCGCAGACCAGCTAATTTGAGTCACTCTGACCAGGAGCAACCGCGATTGCTGCCTGATAATCATCATAAAAATGAGGAATCCGCAAATGAGAGCTTACCACCAAAACAGGTGCAGGCGAGGCAGTTACTCAGCCAAATGAAAAGCTTATCATCTGGGATAAAAGATAGACTGGCAGTAGGCGATAAACCGCTTTATCGTCACATTTGGTTTTGGGCAGGCTTGGGTGTAGGTGGTGGGGTAGTTGCTTTGATCTACGGTATTAGTTCAATAGATCGGACTTTGCCAGATAAAGCTGAACTGAACGCCGTGATTCGAGAGCAAACACTGACTATCAAAGCAGCTAATGGCACTATATTACAACAACAAGGCGAAGCGACCAGAGAACAGCTAAAGCTAGAGCAAATACCAGATAACCTAGAAAAAGCCTTCATTGCCTCAGAAGATAGAAGATTCCAGCAACACAATGGAGTTGATCCTCAAGGGATTGTCAGAGCGGTTTTAAATAATTTGCGATCGCAGAATGTAATAGAAGGCGGTAGCACCATCACCCAACAACTAGCGCGAATTCTCTTCCTCAAACAAGAGCGGACAATCTGGCGCAAACTCAAGGAAGTCCGTCTGGCACAGAAAATGGAGCAAGAATTAACCAAAAACCAGATTCTAGAGCGTTACCTGAATCTAGTTTATTTGGGAGGTGGAGCTTACGGTGTGGCAGATGCAGCATGGGTGTACTTCAGTAAATCGCCAGATCAACTTTCCCTAGCAGAAATGGCAACCATTGCCGGATTAGCTCCCGCTCCCAGCTCATACTCCCCAGACAAAAATCCTGTAGCTGCCAAACAGCGGCGAAATCTAGTATTGCAGCGGATGCAGGAAGATGGAGTGATTACAGCAGCCCAAAGGCAAGCAGCTGCTCAAGAACCACTCACCTTAAAAAGCAGTATGCCCAAGCGGTTGCAAGTAGAATCACCCTACTTTACCAGCTATATTCAAAAAGAATTGCCG
The DNA here is from genome assembly GCA_019359395.1 of Komarekiella atlantica HA4396-MV6. Lineage (GTDB taxonomy): Bacteria > Cyanobacteriota > Cyanobacteriia > Cyanobacteriales > Nostocaceae > Komarekiella > Komarekiella atlantica. The sequence goes on along the minus strand of JAHHHK010000005.1, from coordinate 313,230 downwards.
AAGTACGTTTCTGCCGATGTACTCACAGATGGAGGTTTAGTAGTGGAAACTACCCTAAACCAAGATTGGCAGAAGGTAGCAGAAGAAGCAGTTGCCAAAACTCTACGAAATCAAGGTCGTTGGGAGAACTTTAAACAAGGTGCAATGGTAGCCATTGACCCCCGTAGCGGTGAAATTCAGGCAATGGTTGGCGGAAAAGACTTTGGCAAAAACCAGTTTAATCGAGTTACTCAAGCACAACGTCAGCCAGGATCAACATTCAAAGGGTTTGTATATGCTACCGCGATCGCAACCGGCAAAAACCCTTATGACAGCTATCTAGATGCACCCTATGTAGTAGATGACTACGAACCAAAAAATTACGGTGAAACCTTCCGGGGCTGGATGAGCATGCGGGATGCCCTCACCCGTTCCATCAATATAATTGCGGTGAAGGTGTTGATTGATGTCGGATTTGAGCCAACCATTAAACTCGCCCGTGATATGGGGATTAAATCTGAACTCAAGCCCACCTACTCCTTAGCTCTCGGCTCCAATGAAGTGAATCTGCTAGAGTTAACCAGCGCTTACGGTAGTTTTGCCACTCAAGGATTGCACACAGAAGTTCATGGTATTCGCCGTATCCTCAACCGCCAAGGCAAGGTAATTTGGTCATCTAATTTCAAGTCCAAACGGACTCTTGATGCTGATAGTGCCGCCATCATGACCTGGATGCTACGTAACGTTGTGCAAGCGGGCACTGGTGGGCCTGCTCAATTAAATGATAGACCCGTTGCTGGGAAAACAGGTACTTCTGATGAAGCCCGCGATTTGTGGTTTATTGGCTACATTCCCCAACTGGTAACAGGGGTTTGGCTGGGTAACGATGACAACCGCCCCACATATGGCAGTAGTGGTAGCGCCGCCTACACCTGGCACGAATTTATGGAAAAAGCGGTAGAAGGGATGCCTGTAGAAAAGTTTCCCGAACGACCCAAGTTAGAAGGTCGCAAAGGCACTATCAAAGCACAGCGGATCAAGCCCGGACGAGTGGTTAATCGCCCTCTTTCCTCTGATGAATCAGAAAAAGTCAGCTCTGACGATAGCGGCTCATCTAGGAGGCGAAGAAGCAGAAGGAGGTATTCACAAGAAGCGCAACAATCAAATGATGATACTCCAAGACGTAGACGGCGGCGCGATCGCACTGAAGAGGCAAGTTCTAGTAACTCTACTTCAGAATCCTCTAGTTCCCGACGACGCTCAAGACGAGTAGAATCAGATTCTTCACCACCTCGAAGAACTCGGCGGTCATTATCCCCGAACAACACAGGATCGCAACAGTCTTCTTGGCGGGATAGACTTAGACCTCCTCAAGAATGAGGGAAGGGGAGCAGGGGGCAGGGGGCAGGGAGCAGGGAGGGGGGGCAGGGGAGGAATAATTAATGACAAATGACAAATGACTCTTGTACAAACACCTAGACGCTCCTAGAGCGGCTTCTCGTAAGAGTATAATCGCGTCTCTACTCCTGAATCCTGACCCCTCTGTTTCCCCTCCTCTAGATTGATGTAATATCTACCTATTTGCTCAAACTTGGGGTGGATGTTAAGTGATATTCTCGTTTTATAGTGTCTTAACAAGTGTTATCTAACGCAGGAGAATATACTCATGCATTTATTTATGCAAACAGCAGCGGATGCTGCCGCCAATGCCCCGCATTTTCCCTATGCTTTCACCTTGGTGTATGTAGTTGGTTTTATTGCTGCTGTAACCATTGGTTCAATTGCTTGGTACAACTCAAAACGCCCCGCAGGTTGGGAAAGCAAAGAGCGTCCTGACTTTGTACCTAAAGTTGAAAAAGAAGAAACTCCGGGTCTAGGAGAACCGAAGTCATAAGCTATCAAAAGTTAACGATTAATGGTCAAGAGTCAAAACTTGAGACTTTTGACCTTTTAAGTATGGCTAATTTTGAACTTCAACCCAACGACGGTAAAGCTTTTGAATTTGTTTGAGAAGCACTGTATAAGTCGGTTGAGTTGACTCATTCGCCTTTGCTAAATCCTGTAGTTTTGTCAAAAGTCTTGCTTCTTCTGTTGCCACTTCTCCATCGCTGTAAATTAAGCCACTGATGGCTTCAATTAAGTTTTCACAATCTTCAAGGCTGGGGCGATCGCCCAAATATTCCGCCACCCAGTCATAGCACTCTTGTGGCTGTACCGGAATTAATTCGTATAGCCAAGGCTTAATTTCTGGATCGGTAGCTAAACCTTTTGCTTGAGCTATTTCGCGCAGATATTGCCGTTCTTCTGGTTGGATTCTGCCATCAATCCAAGCAGCTCCTATTAGGATTTTAACTAAGTTTTTTACATTAGACTGAGTAACCATTGCTGCCTCCTCTGGTAGATTCGGGGCTCAATCAAATAGTACAATCCCAAGCAGTATTCACTCGTAATTATTGGTTTTTCTTAAGCGCACCATAAAAAAGCCATCCATGTCCTGCTGCTGAGGCCAGACTTTAAACCAGCCTTGAGGTGTGGTATGGGAATAAAGCAAATCAACGTTGGGAAACTCAATTTGCCAACCAGGTGACTCAGCTAAAAATGCTGAAATCACTTCTTCGTTTTCTACTGGATGCAGTGTACAGGTGGCATAAACAAGTACACCACCATGTTTGACAAAAGTCGATGTATGTGATAAAAGTTCTTTTTGGAGTATCGAAAGTTCCTGGACAGATTTTGGCGTCTGTCGCCAACGAGCATCAGCATGACGGTGCAGGGTTCCCAAACCAGAGCATGGAGCATCAAGTAATACACGGTCTGCGATGTTCTGAAACTGAGTGAAGTGGCGGCTGTCACCAGTGCAAACTTGAATAGATTGCAAATTCAGTCGTTGAGAATTTTCTTGGAGTTTGCGAAGCCGGGAGGAAGTGCGATCGCAAGCCCAAATCTGCCCTTTATCTGCCATCAACTCAGCCATATGAGTTGTCTTACCCCCCGGTGCAGCACAAGCATCAATTACTATTTCACCTGGTTGCGGATCGAGCAAATGGCTTACTAGTTGAGCGCTACTATCCTGTACAGTCCACCAACCCTCACTAAAGCCAGGTAGTTTTTGAATTGGCCCAGCACTACCAATCAATCTTAACGCTTGGGGCAACTTGGATCGCCGTACTACAACACCAACAGATTGCAACGCCGCTTCAACTTCCTCAATTGAAGTGCGAAGCGGGTTGATTCGCAGATCAATAGCTGGTGATTGGTTCATCCATTCACATAGTTGTTCTGTCTGTGTGAAACCTAGTTGTTCAAACCATACTTGAATAATCCAGTCAGGAAAGCTGTGGAAAATGCCTAAGCGTTCCACGGGGTTTTCTGGAAGTTGTAAAGGATCTCCTCCCCTTTCCACAAGACGGATATACTGCCGCAATAAACCATTCACAAAACCTGCAAGTCCAGAAAAGCGGTTTTCTTTAGCTAGTTCGACGGTAGTATTTACAGCCGCAGAAGCGGGAATACGCTCTTGATAGCGCAATTGGTATAAGCCTAAATGTAAGATAGTGCGGAGGTCTGGAGGTTGTTGATGAGATTTCTTGTTAGCAATTTGGTCGATCAGAGTATCAAGGGTGCGTTGCCTCCTGACAGTGCCATAAACTAATTCTGTCATCAGACGGCGATCGCTATCTTGCAAATTAGCTTTTTGCAGCACTCTGTCTAAGGCAACATCAGCATAAGCCCCCTTTTGAACGTCTCGCAAGGCGATAAAAGCTAGTTGACGGGTATTTGTCATGAAAACATTATACCTAGCTTGAACATTGGGCATTGAGCATAGAGATTGTCATCTTTTGTTGTGAGTGCAACTCATGGCGTCTCTTGCAAAAGTCAATGTTTTGGAAATTAAACCACAGATGTAGACGCGCAGCGGCTTCCCGCAGGGTACACTGATGAACACCGATGAATTATCTGTCTTCATCGGGAGGACACTGCGTTGCGGTGAGAAGTCTGAGCGCCGGCGTCCGGCGATCAGAACTTCGGGGAGTTCCCCCCGTTGTAGCAAGTGTCCGTTGTTTATCTGTGGTTCATTTTTCACTAATTCGCATTTTTGCAAGAAGTCCCATTAATACCAATTTCAAAAAAGAATGTAACAGATAGATCATGTAGAGACGTTGCAATGCAACGTCTCTACTTTTTGGGAATATAAAAATTTGGAATTTTTAGAAAAATTTACACTACATATTGACAATAGCAAAAGCCCCCTTGCGAGGGCTAAAACTTAAACATATTAATACTAATAACATGACCCTATCGAGACATATATGGGTCTACACTGGCGATTTCAAACTCACACGCTCTAGAAACGACTTCTGGGGGTAATTTATCAAAACTAACCAGTGGTAAATAACTGGGGTTTGCCATCAGTTCTTTTGCTAATAAAAACCCAGTAATTGTCCAAGTTTGATATTTCCTGGCTTGTTTGCCAATCAGTCGCCCCTTCTTACCATCGTAATACTCTGGCCATTCATCTTCACTCAGCCGTGCTTGGGCAATTTCAATAGCCTTTCTCGCTAGACTTGTTTTGTTGGTTTTCACGGATGCTGCTGCCAACATCCACATTAAAACTGGCCAACTACCAGCATTATGGTACGACCAAGGTATATTTTTGGGGTCACATCCAGTTACAATTCTGTACTCTTCATGTTCCAAAGCTGGGAAACAGATTTTCATTGGCATATCTCCCACTAGGTCATCCCATCGATCCTCAATGAGAGTCATAATCGCTTGTGACTGTTCTTCGGTGGCTAAGTCTGAAATAATCGCCATCAAGTTTCCTAGTGAAAAGAAACGAGTATCTAGCTGTGATGGGCCAACATTGCCAGCTAGATAACCACCTTTTTTTGGTAGCCACTTATCTAATTCATAATAGGGAACTGAGTCTACATATATATTGAATAAATTGACAGCAGTCTTGCCATATTCTTCACTTTTAAAACGATAAATTGCATTCAGACGATTAATATCTATCCAATAATGCTGGCGTATATGAGCGCATAAAAGAGGTAAGCGATTATCAATGGCTGCAACAATATCGTGATTACCTTGACAAATTAGTAACTCACGAGATGCCCGCAATGCCGCATAAAATAAAACTTGCAGTTCTAGAGGATGCCCATAGATTCCCATGCGGCGGTCAATCATACAAGCCCCATCTGGAACCAATAGCGTTGGATACATATCAAAGCGATTTGCTAAGCAGATTTCCATGATTAGCTTGATACCGTTTTGAAATTCCGGTTGATAAGCTAGAGAAAAATCTTTTGTAGCAACTACATAAGCACGCAATAAAATAATCCACCATAGACAGGAATCAACTGGTGTAACTCTGGCGATCGCATGTTCACCAAAGTCCGCTTCTAAATATTCTTGCCCATTATCTGAGACAACTTTAAAGCTAGCTGGTATTAACCCTCGTCCCGGCTTATACGCATCTAATGCCCTTTCTTTAGGCTGTAACTTTAAGGTTTCTTCTAGAAAATTGCGAACAATATCTGTTCTGCCTTTAATCAGAAAAATTAGGGCTGAAGAAACAAAATCCCGAATAAAACACTGGTCATAATTGAGTGCTTCTACAGATGCATCATAGGCAGCTACCGTACCTACAGGGCGTCCTTGATAGTAAAGAATTGACTTTTCTAATGCTTCCCACGCTTCTACTTCTATATTTTTAGTTGTTTCTATTTCGTTTAGTTGCATCGCCAGAATAACTCCATTTTGGTTGTGAACTTGTAGTAGATGTGCTTTTATTTATTATTTTTGCTAGTCTCACAATTACCAAGATGATTTTTTGAATAGCAAACATAATTATTTCAAAAGTTAGTCCAGCAAAAATAGCTAAAGCTACTTATTTTATGCAGTTTAATTTACTGTTGGCTTTTAATCAGTTATTCTCCTAGTGAATTACAGTCTTTGTTATTCAACTAAGCAATAACATGATTACTAAAAACAGTCATGCAAGATAAATTTTTAGACTATTTCTTGTTTTGTTTTCATGTCCGGCATCTTTGCTTGATTAAACAAAAACATATCTCCGGCACTGTTTAAGTTTCCCGTAAAGTTTAAACCATGCTCAGTATACTTACTTAAGCGGATTTAGTTTTTGAGACTAGAAATTAAATTCTTCCCCTATAACTTAATAATTTATAACTTTTTTTCAGAATATGCAATAAGAGAGCTTGAATTATTTAAGATGTCAATACTTCTGAAGGGCTATATATTTTACCTTACTGTCTTCCTAAATGGAGAGCTTAGGCAAGTAAAGTCAAAAAAGGTAAAGTACACAGGAGTAATCACAGCTTATAGCTTTATATCAGGTTCTAGAAAGCATCTGAAGCCTAAAAAAAGCGGAAATAATCTAATTTTTCAAACAATAACAAAACCTTAATCATTGGACTTAAAAAATCGTAATCATGCTGGAGGAGGATTGAGCAATTTTGCTCAAGCTAAAAGTAAGCAGAGTGCAACAGCTTCTTGTATAAATCCTTGTTTATTTATCCAGGTATTGTTTACTTTTTTGGGATAATGTAATTTTGTCAGCTTTTAGATGTAAACAACTGTAACTTGCTACACTAATATCTGCATTGAAGGAATCTAGTAGATATTTTTGTAGAGGCGTAGATGCGTAGCAGCTTGTCGTCAGATATCGCGTTTCTTTTCATTTGTAGGTAAGTACATTGAAAAGATATTGGTAGTTTATCTCTGATAGGCTCTGGAATGAGGGAAAATAGTTTAGTCATCTGATTTTAGAGGAGGAATTTGTTCGGCAGTTAATGTAACAACTTGACCATCTTGCCAAACACTAATAGATTCTCCTAAACGGCGGTGTCTTTCAATAGCTTTAGCAATAGCGAGTTTGACCCCTGCGTCGATTTGGCTAGATAATTTCTCAGGAATTGGCTTATTCATAGGTATTAGTAGTAATTTGATTCCATAGTTGGGGTTGATAAATTATAGGCTCTTGATTTAAAGGGCGTTCAGCTATTATCTGCAAAATTGGATTAGAGTTATCGTAAACAATCCAGCGTTCACACAAGGGTAAGTATAATTCAGTTAAGTTTTTTCTTCCGCGTTCGTAGCAACGGCGAATAGTATCTTCAGGAATGTTGTGACCGCCACTTTCTACACGTCTGCGTACCCGTGCAATGGCTAAGTCGGGACTTTGTAACCAAAAGTAAATTAAGTTGATAATATAACCTTTCATTTTATATTCTCTCAAGAATCGCGCGAAATTACGAGCTGCTAATGTAGTTTCAAATGCAAAATCAGCTTTAGCATTTACCAGAGTTTCTAGTCTTTCTAACATTAATCGTCCGGCTTGCATGGCTACAGATTCCGGGTTAAAAGGAGAAAGTCCTGCTGCTATTTCATCAGCGTTGACATATTCAAATACTTCTAGGAAGTAGGGAAGGATTTGCAGGGCGGCGGTAGTTTTACCAGAACCGTTTGCACCGCCGATAATGTACAAGTTAGGCATTATTTTAATCATAATGCTAATAGTGCGGATAATTGGAGCTGAAATTTAGTCTTTTTGTTGCCATTGATACATTACATATTCTCTGTATTCCCTAGTTTACTTGAATATCTAACCCTCTCTAACAAGCTTTGCCGCCTTAGTTTTTTTTAACCACTAAGGTACTAAGAAAAATAGATTACACCTTGAAAGGGCGAGTCTAAACATGATCATGATTGATTTTAAACTTTGGGATACGCTACTTCGTCAGTATGTTGATCAGCAGGGTTGTGTAGACTATCTTGCTTGGAAAACAGAGCAACCCCAAGTTTTGGCTGATTGGTTATCGAGTCTAAAGCAGTTGCATCTTGAATCGAATTCCACGCCTTTGGAGGAATTAGCATTGTGGATCAATCTTTACAATGCGTTTACTATCTCGACGATTTTAGAACGATACCCAATCAAATCAATTCGTCCAAAAATTCTAGGGGTTCCTAACTGGATTGGTTTCCTGTGGTTCTTTCAACGTCGGGTTTATGAAGTTTTTGGCAGGCGTTATAGTCTAGCTCAAATCGAGAATAAGATTCTACGAGATAAATTTCAAGAGCCACGAATTCATTTCTCAATAGTCTGTGCTTCGGTTGGTTGTCCGTTACTGCGTGCAGGAGCTTACTTTCCTGAGCAAGTCATTGAGCAGTTAGATGAAGATGCTCGTCGCTTTATTAACAATTCTGAAAAAGTTTGTTACGATTCTCTTAGCAAAACGCTCTACTGTAGCAAGATATTCAAGTGGTATCGTCAAGACTTCTTAAAGGTTGCGCCTTCAATTCCAGAATATATTCGTTCCTACCTGGAAACAGATTTGCCTTTAACTGCTTCAACGCCGATTTCCTATCTCTACTATGACTGGAGCCTCAATCAGCGAATATCTTGATAAAATTGCTTGAGATAGTTTGCCGAGACACCAATACCCCATAAAACACCGATATAGAGGTAGATTGCTGTAGCTTTCCAGCTACCCCATTTTGCCACACGCCGATCAGAACTTTGAACGATCCGGTTCACCTGATAAATACGTCCTTTTTTCACCAATTTCAGGCATAAATCTCCATCTTCCATAATTGGCAATGCCTCATCAAATCCACCACAATCCCAAAAATCAGTTCGACGGCAGAATATTACCTGATCTCCAAATAAAAGGCGCAATCCTTTAAAAAACAGATGAGGTTTAAACAGCAATGGTGCGTAGTAAGTTTTGAGATAATTGTGTAGAGAGATGCCCCAACGAGTCGTTTGAGAGCCTGTCATTAGAGAAATAAATCCCCCACAAGCAACTGTTGGATTTGCTAGGGTTTGTTCGATTATAGCGATGAGATCATCCGGTACCCAAGTATCTGCATGAAGAAAGCAAAGGATATCTCCAGTTGCATCTGATGCTCCGTGGTTCATTTGAACAGAACGCCCACGCTGCTGACAGGAGAGAAGTTGTATATCTAACGCGTGATTGAACGACTCAAAATTTTGCTTTGCGATCGCTACTGTCTCATCTTCGCTGCCACCATCTACTACTATCACCTCTTTAGCAGGCGGATCAAGTAAAGTCAGTAGGCGCAATGTACGCCCTAAACTAGCTGCTTCATTTAAAGTAGGAATGACAATCGAAACTTGAGACATGCAGCTTAAGTAGTTTTCTCGCTGCTTTTATTTTACTTGCTTAGTGCCGATGGGTTTTAGCCCAAAGAAAAATCGAGCAATGTTTATCCGCTTGATTAATACATCGTATAAAAAACTTATAAGTACAACAGATGTAGTACTAATAATCAAAAACTTTTCTAATATGCCCAAATTGCATTGGACTACGTAAAAAGCGATCGTAACTAAAACTGTCTGGTGCAGCAAATAAATTGGATAGGAAGCTTGAGAGCAATATTGCAAAATACTGTTATTAAACGCTAAATATCGCTGACCTAGCCCAAGTATGGCAATTACCCAACACCAGGAATTGAAACCTCGAAATATTTGATAGAAAATATATTCCCAAGAGTAGCCACGTATAGGAAGAATATTAGTTGCCTGTACTTCAAACAGAATAGACATAGTAATCACTGCTATAAATAGCATCAACGTTCGATATTGATCAATTGCTTGTTTAAATCTCGTGTCAGAACAGAGAAGATAGCCATAAATAAAGTAATGAAGATATAGCAACAAATTTGCCCAGTCATTATAGAGATTCTGAAAGCCAAACCATTTGGGACGTAATGCACCTTCAATCATTGCTAATGGTAAAGCAGGCAAGAATATAGCTCCTGGCTGTTTCATGAAAGTTGCAATAGTAGAATACCAAAACTTATCTGTTTGTTTTTTGAAGAATAATAAAAGCGGCAGGGTAACAACAGACAACACAAATAGGTAAATCACAAACCACAGGTGTGCCCACTCAAAGTTACCTTGGGGACGAATTCCATTAAAAAACTGTGGGTAAAACTGTAAATAAGAGCCAATATATTGGTGATGATTCAGCAGTTTGTAATAGACTTGAAGAGGAACCAGTACTAACGTGCCAAATATCAAGGGGATGAATAATCGCTTGAAGCGATCGCTAACATACTGCATTGGTGTTCGCAACTGGAGAGAAAACCAAGTGGCAGACCCGGCAATTACGAAAAACAATGGCATGTGCCACTGATAGACAAAAAAAATAAACCATCCAAGAGTAGAACTTATTAAGTCATTTTTAATATAAAATTCACCCAATTCACCTTGGTAAAAAACTGCTGCGGTATGAAAATAAATTAGTAACAGCACCGCCAGTATCCTTAACCAATCAAGGTCATAGCGTCTTTCAATATGACTATTCGTCTTATCTAAGTCGTCTTTTAAGTTCATTTTGCCGTAAGCCTAAACAAGATATTACTGCTTTGAAAGTTGATGTTGAGGCTTATTACCGAAGATGGATTCTACACATCTATATAATCCGGTTGAATAGAAATAATTACAGTAGCGATCGCACGAGCAAATCTACCAGCAGAAAAAAGATTTTTCTATGCTGAGTGTACGCGGTTTGCGATCGCTAAAACTAACTTGATCATTGAAATACTTTTGGGGCAGGATCATGAAACCAAATGATGACAATGGCAAACTCCCACTTGAGCAACGCCCCTTCCGTGTGCTAATCATTTCTGGCTCAAATCGCCGTCAATACAACTGCCCTGGCGTTGACTCCAAATCACGCACGCTAATGTTACGTATGGCAGAACGCCTGCCTCAAGACTGGGAAGTTGACTACGAGGACTTGGGTAATGTATTCACCCGCTCCAAAATTCAAAGTTGTAACGCCTGTGCTTCTACTTCAATGGCACTTTGTGTCTGGCCATGCAACTGCTATGAACCAAATAATCTGGCTGAACCAGATTTGATGTGGGATTTGGATATCTACTCTCGCTTAGACCTAGCAGATGCCTGGGCAATTATCGGCCCGATCAATTGGTATGCTCCTAGTAGCAACCTGAAATTAATGTTCGACCGACTAGTGTGTATGAACGGTGGTAATCCTCAAGAAGACCTGATTGAACACAAAGACCCAGAAAAAGCAATGGCGTTGGAACATTCACCTGAATGGGAAGAATTGAGTTTAAATCATTTAGAAGGACGCACCGCAGGTTTTTTCTGTTATGGCGATGGTGGAGGCGATGAAATGGGTGAAGATGAACGCCCTCGTTTGTTGAAACACAAGCACTACTTTGACCCAGAACAGGAGCCATTTGAGAATGAGCGAGAAGCCTACGCACCTCTAGTTTGGCAAAGTCGTTACAGCGGTATTGAAGTTCCCGATCGCCTTTGGCATTATACTCAAATAGGTCACGGCAAAAAGTACAGCGATAACCAGGCTGAAGACATACCATCTGAGCCAAATTTTTATCAAGAGTTTGATGCTTGGATAGATGCTTTTATGGATTTTGTACGGCAAAAAGGAAAAGTACAACCCAATAAGTACCGTGCTTATGGATATAAAGCACCAGGACACACGTTAGCAGATATAAAGCTGCTATGGCGCAATACTCGTATGCAACTAGGTATTCCCCCCAAAGATTCTTCTGTTGCACAACAGCAGGAAGCAGGACTTAATCAGGATATTAGACTGGATTACAAGAAGGGTGAGGGAGAAAAATTGCGCGAGTAAAGCATAAAGTTTTACCTCACTGTTTTTGAGCATGGTAGCAAGCTTTCAACAATTTTCCCCACATTGCATTATAGGGATGAACAAAATGTGTTGGCTGCTGGTCATATCTAAAAATGGGTCTTCCTTCATTTGCCCACTGAAAAATACCACCGCTCAAGTTTAAAACGCCAGAGAAACCCACCTCATCAAGTTGCTGGGCTAATTTGGCGCTACGGTAGCCAACAGAACAATACACAACAATTGGCGTGTCTTTTGAAACTATTGAGAGTGCCGCTAAGTCAGGTGCAATGGGATCGATATGTATAGCCGCTTTTAGATGACTGATTTCATACTCTGTCTGATTCCGTGCATCGAGTATGAGAGGCTGTGGCTTTGCAGAATCTAATAGCCACTGAGCAAATTCTTGAGTTTGAATCTGGTGAACGCCTGGAAAGACAAGCCTAATGAAGGATTTAAGTAACTTAAATATAAGCGATCGCACCTTTTAAAACACTCTCTCGTTTTTAAGGGGAATTTTAAACCTAATTTTTAACTTGTTTCGTGTCCTGCGATCGCGCCGCAGTATGTTAAATTCAAGCTACAATTCCTTTCTCTGAGGAATCAGGTAATGGGTGCTTCTGTGGAACATGGCTTAAATAATAGCGCTCCCATCCCACCTCTAGAAAGTGGCGATCGCTTAACTCGTCACGAATTGAATTCAATAGAACATGCTAAGTTTGTTCAGTATTTAGCTTAGCAAAACTTAATAGAAATGAATTGAAAAAGCCAAAAAATTAATGTAAAACGTGATATTAAGAGCCGGGAAGTTTCCCCTTTATTCACACAGTCTCCCTGGGGAAGTTAGTTATTTGGTGTGAGGTCATTCAAGAGATTTCCGGTGATTAGGGAGAAGATATTTCACGAAACTTTTTGAACACAGCTTAATTCTCAATTTATCAAAATTGGGAACATTTGTTATCAGCAACTTATAAACAACATAGCCATGACCACAACTCTAGGAAGAAGCGAAAGCGGGAACCTGTGGGATCGGTTCTGTCAATGGATTACTAGCACCGATAATCGGCTTTATATCGGCTGGTTTGGGGTTTTAATGATTCCTACCCTGTTAACCGCTACCATCTGTTTCATCATTGCCTTTATTGCTGCACCTCCCGTCGATATTGACGGCATTCGAGAGCCTGTTTCTGGTTCTTTGTTATACGGCAACAACATTATCACTGGTGCTGTTGTACCCACATCTAACGCCATTGGTTTGCACTTCTACCCAATTTGGGAAGCTGCTTCAATGGATGAATGGCTTTACAACGGCGGCCCTTATCAACTCATTGTTTTGCACTTTTTAATTGGAATCTTTTGCTGGCTTGGTCGGCAATGGGAGTTAAGCTATCGTCTGGGAATGCGTCCCTGGATTTGTGTGGCTTACTCTGCTCCTGTAGCTGCTGCGACTTCTGTTTTCTTAATTTACCCAATTGGTCAAGGTAGCTTTTCTGACGGGATGCCTTTGGGCATTAGCGGCACTTTTAACTTCATGTTCGTGTTTCAAGCCGAGCACAACATCCTTATGCACCCATTCCATCAACTGGGTGTAGCTGCGGTATTCGGTGGTGCACTGTTCTGTGCAATGCACGGTTCTTTAGTAACTTCCTCTCTAGTGAGGGAGACTACTGAAAGTGAATCTCAAAACTACGGATACAAGTTTGGTCAAGAACAAGAAACCTATAGCATCGTGGCGGCTCACGGTTACTTTGGGCGGTTAATCTGGCAATACGCCAGCTTTAACAACTCGCGTTCCTTACACTTTTTCTTAGCTGCTTGGCCTGTAGTTGGTATCTGGCTGACGTCATTGGGTATTAGCACGATGGCGTTCAACCTCAACGGGTTCAACTTCAACAACTCAATACTTGACTCCGAAGGTCATGTAGTTAATACATGGGCAGATATCCTAAACCGCGCCAACCTGGGTATAGAAGTGATGCACGAGCGCAATGCTCACAACTTCCCGCTGGATTTGGCTGCGGGTGAGGCGATACCTGTAGCTTTGCAAGCACCAGCGATTCACGGTTAATTCTCAAGCCTTAGCTAAGTCAACTAATTTCTTCTTCTTATTTCTTGTAGCTCAAACGTTGTAGGCTAATGCACGTCTAAATTGCATAACTACTTTTTGTAGTTGTTAACTGTTGACTGTTGACAGTTAACAGTTAACAATCAACCTTAATGTCGAAGTAATGTGCAATTTAAATGCATAATAGCTTATCACTTTTTAAGGAAACCTTTTTGAGAGGGACAGCTAGAAGTGAGTGGCTGATCAATTGACCAGATCGGCAACTGATCAGCCTGCTCTAGGGTCTGCCTTAGATAAGAGGTGTTGTTGAATGCAATGGCATTCCCAAAATACCCTTCGGCTCCAGAGTGTTCTTGAGAACCCACATTGCAAACGGTATAGCGCTCTTGCTGTCTAGCTTGATTAATGGGAGAACCAACCACCCAATTCCACCGTGCAGGAAAAACCACGCGAGCGAGCGTTGTCACCCAGTCTCGATCGCCGTACAAATGATAAACGTGATTTGCATCATTAAATCCTGCTCTGCCCTCAAATGTGCCACCGATTGATACTACCGTTAAGCGAGCGTTAATCCATTCCCGCAGGTGAGCCGTTGTACCCAACGCAACTTGAGTTCCACCACTCGTACTGAGCAAAATTAAGTTAATGGGTTGATCAAAGGGAGCAATCGGATGCGCGGCATTCATGCGGTCTATGATTGTGCGAGCAATGCTTAAGTTATAAACCGGGCCGTAGCGATCATCGGCTGAAATGGCAAACCGCCACAGATTACGCACTTGAACCAAAACATTTCCGAATAATCCGTCGCTTTCTTTGGCGGCTTGCCACAGCGGAGCTAAAAACTTTTGACTGCCGAGGTCTTGATTCACCACCGAGTAAGGAAACACATCTCGCACCGCGACACAGTTAGGATGCCGTGTGGCAAGCTGATCAATAAAATACCTTTCGCCCTGCGTAATCTCATCCGGTGAGAAGTTTCCCACCCCTGGAAGAAAAACGATATAGCAATCAATCTTCGAGGTTGGAGCATTAATAGAAGCTTGACGCAAGACATCCGGTTTTTCTTGCTCGTTTTCCAATCCTAAACTCTCGGCAGTTTGATTCAGCCACCAGATGATAGTACTGACGGGCGCAAGCATTCCCCAAAGCAAGAGGAATGCACCCATTAAGAGAATGAGTTTAACCGTTGTTCCACTCAATCGATGAATTGTGCGGCTGAACCACCTCTGCATCTTGGCATTTCTCCATCAGTTCTTTAGCTTGCAATTTCTTAAGTTTTATAAGAGCGATTTTGCTCAAAGTCAAGATGGCTTTGCAGCCACGCAAATAGCGCTGTGAACAACATTAGTTAGCCTATGAGGTTGACCAGAATTTAACATCTAACATACATAGGTTGAGTATCTCATGGGATACAAAAGACTTTGATTAGTTCAACGTAAGAGAATTTAAAGTCAATTGTAGAGTAGTAATTATGAAGCAAAATACTTCTCAGTAGCTAGGTGCAAATAAATTAAAGTTTGTAGTGAGTTAGCGCGGTCTTCTCTACGAGACGCTACGCGTTCACGTAGTGTCTCGTAGAGAAGGGGGTTTCCATGCCAGTTCCTACAACGGAGGGAACCTCCGCAACGGACTGGCTCCCCATGAGCGACTAACGTTAGCGCAGCGGTAGCGAGTCTTGCCTACGGCACGCTTTGCGAACGAGCGTCACCCGTACCCCTACGGGGAAGCAAGCTACGCGCAGCGGCGACCTTAGGAGAAGGGTAAGGACTTTAGTTCTGATAATCCTTGTTTTGAGCGATGAATCTCACCTACGAACTAGGATTTTATTTTATGTCTAATTATAATTATCTACTTAGTCATACAAGCATTTGGCAAACGATCTAAAATGTTCTAACGCTGAATTCTCAGCTTTATTCAAATGCACAAAGCGATGTAATAACTCGTCGCACAGCATTCACAATCGTAATTTTTGCTGCGCTATCTTGTGCGTTAGAAAATGTGATCATTTTGTTATTGAACTGGGTAGCACTACCAGTATTTTTAATTACTTTATTTTTTGGCATTGAAAAATTGTAGGATTTCTATGAAAAGCTGCGTCCGCTACAGTAGGCAACCAGTGATTTTTGTTTGTAACTTAAAGCGGGTTTCATAAGAATAAACCCCAATAGGGTGGGCATTGCACTGCCAACTGAGAATGTATATAAACCATCACAAACTATAAGCACTCCATCGCTTTTGTTTTTAGCTCTGTACAAGAGTTATCTCTTGATTTTGCTAAGCTAAAAATGTTTTGTGTAAAGTTTTACTAATTGGCAAAGGTGCGTTAAGCTGCGTGAACGCACCCTAAGAGTTTAAAATTTACTAAAAAAAACACTATATTTTAGCTTTAGTCTAGATTTTTACCAATCAATTCAATAGTAAGATCTAAAACTTAAAATCCAAAATCAACATGGCAGACCTAACTCCCAATTCTAGTTTTAGTTTGACGCTGCGCTTGCAGATTCCCAATCGTGTGGGGATGTTAGCGTCGGTAACACACGCGATCGCTACCTGTGGTGGTAATCTTGGTCAAATTGATTTAATTGAGCAAACCCGTAACGAGTCTACCCGCGATCTGACTGTTGATGCTGCTAGTACTGAACACGCTGAGACGATTGTGCAAGCAGTGAAAGCATTGCCAGATATTAAGTTACTGAGTGTCTACGATCGCACCTTTAATCTGCATCGCGGTGGCAAAATCAGCATTGCTAGCAGAATTCCCTTAAGAAGTGTTTCCGATTTAGCAATGGCTTACACGCCAGGAGTCGGTCGGATTTGTACCGCGATCGCCCAAGATCCTGAAGAAGTTTACAACTTAACCATCAAACAAAATACTGTAGCTATTGTTACCGATGGCAGCGCTGTTTTAGGATTGGGCAATCTCGGCCCCGCTGCTGCTTTACCAGTCATGGAAGGTAAAGCGATGCTATTCAAAGAATTTGCTGGACTTGATGCTTTTCCCATTTGTCTCGCCACCCAAAATACAGATGAGATTGTCCAGACAGTCAAGAATCTTGCTCCAGTTTTTGGCGGTGTGAATTTAGAGGATATTGCTGCTCCTCGCTGCTTTGAAATTGAACAGAGATTGCGGCAAGAATTAGATATCCCCGTTTTTCATGACGATCAGCACGGTACGGCGATTGTCACATTGGCAGCATTATTTAATGCTCTGAAATTAGTGCATAAGTCAATGGCGGAAATCCGCATTGTAATTAATGGTGCTGGTGCGGCTGGGGTGGCGATCGCTCGGTTACTCCGCAAGGCTGGAGCAGAAAAAATCTGGATGTGCGACTCTAAAGGCATTATCTCAACCAGTCGCACTGACCTAACAGAGGAAAAGCGCGAATTTGCAGTGAAAGCTCAGGGTACTCTAGCAGGTGCAATGCAAGGTGCAGATGTATTTATTGGCGTCAGTGTACCAGGAGTTTTGACACTAGAAATGGTGCAATCGATGGCGAAAGACCCAATTGTGTTTGCAATGGCAAATCCCATTCCAGAGATTCAGCCAGAATTAGTCAGCAAAATTGTCGCTGTCATGGCTACCGGTCGTAGCGATTACCCAAATCAAATCAATAATGTCCTAGCTTTTCCTGGGGTATTCCGTGGAGCTTTAGATTGTCGGGCGCAGACAATTACCACCACAATGTATCTAGAAGCCGCCAGTGCGATCGCTTCCTTAGTCAAGCCTTCAGACTTGACTAGGGAACACGTTATTCCTTCAGTCTTTGATGAGCGTGTCGTCACCGCTGTAGCTGCGGCTGTGCAACGCGCCGCACGTGAAGAAGGTATCGCTCGGAGTTAATACATCATAGATTGTCCTTTGTTATTAGTCATTTGTCCTTTGTAAACCCAAATGACTAATGACTAATGACTACATTGAATCCTAAACTAATCCAATTAATATTCATTACAAAGTCACTTTTAGACAGTAAGGAATTAGTCACGGCGATCGCAGCGTAAAATAACAGGTAAGATTTGAACTTACTTGTTATATGACAGAAGGAACACAAACTTGGTATATTGTCAAGCGTCCTAATGGAAATTGCGAAATCATCCCCAGCGACCAAATTGAGGACGATAATCTAGAAATTATAGAGCAGTGGGGGCCTTTGGCTTCACAAGAGGAAGCGATCGCCCGTCGCGTTGGATTGATTAGGGCTGGCAAATGCCAACCCCAATAAATTTACAATGCTTAATTTGTGATATTTAATTGTTTGCTGGCATGGTGTTCCTAACAGCAGTCTTTTTACGTAATATCTCCACTGCTTTAGCGAACTGCGGATCTGCTAATGTACCGATTTTGTCACGCTCATTAAGCCATAAGTCCTGTCGCTGAGCATCAGTTAAATCCACCTTGACATCTGGGTCAACACCATGCTTGTTAATATCTTTACCACTAGGGGTATGGTATTTAGCAATTGTTACCGCCAATCCTGAGCCATCTTCTAGGGGACGCACCGATTGTACTAAGCCCTTACCAAAGGTTTGAGTTCCTACAACAGTGGCACGCTTATTATCTTGCAACGCTCCTGAAAGGATTTCGCTAGCACTGGCTGAACCTTTATCCACCAGCACCACCATTGGTCTATTCGTCAAAGCTCTGCCGTTAGCCTCTTCGCGCTCTTGCTCACCCTGACGGTCAATAGTAGAAACAATCGTGCCTCTATTGAGCCACATTCGAGCAATTTCTACACTAGAGAATAGCAAACCACCTGGATTACCACGCAAATCTAGAACATATGCAGATACCTGTTTGGCTTCTAAATCTTTGATAGCGTTCTGCATTTCTTTTCCAGCATTAGCACTAAACTGATTCAGGCGAATATAGCCAATGTTGCCTGCTGGAGTTTGCTTTTGGGAATAGCGTACCGGATGAATTTCAATCCGCGCCCGTTTAATGTCAAACTGTCTTGTCTGACCATTACGCTGAATCATCAAGCTAACTTGCGTTCCGGCTTCACCTCGAATCAGTGATACTGCTTGGTTAGTATCCATTCCCTTAGTACTTTTGCCGTTGATACTGAGGATGACATCCTTGGACAAAATCCCGGCTTTAAAAGCTGGCGTATCCTCAATTGGTGCAATTACAACCAACTGCTTTGTTTTTTCATCCTGAGAAATCGTGATCCCAATCCCTGTTAGTTCCCCAGAGGTATCAACTTGCATATTCTTGAATTCCTGCGGATCCATAAACCGGGTGTATGGGTCTTCTAGCTTTTTGAGCATTTCCCGGATGGACTTATAAGCTTCCTGCTGATTACTGTAGGACTTGCCCAAGTATTCTTTACGAACAGCCTGCCAATCTACCTGATTAAAAGTGCCGTCTACGTAATTTCGGTATATAATTTGCCATACATCATCCACCAACGCCTTAGGACTTTCTTTAAATAAAGCCTGACCTCGCGAGTGAATGCCAAGACTAGTAACAGCAATTGTGGAGAGTGTCACTGCCGTAGCACCCAAAACAAGCCTACTTTTTGTAATCACCATAATGACAGCTGTGTCAGAGGGAAAATTTATAGTCAGTATGCTCAATCTAACACAGGGTAAACTGTACAGACCAAGCATGTGTTCTTAATTTAAACAAATTACTTGACAATCAGACTACCTTAATAGTCGCCACTACAAAATTTCTAGGGATTAGGCATGGGGCATTGGGCATTGGGCATTAAGTATTGAAAACAAGCAAAGGGGCAGAGGTGAAAGACTTACTGCAACTTTCCCTTTGCTCCCCAGTCCCCAGTCCCCAGTCCCCAGTCCCTTTTACGGCTCTACCCAGCGTTCATCTGCCTTAATCAGGTTAATTAATTCCTCTACACCTCTGTCTTCTGGAACTTTTTTAATTTCTTCTCTGCCACGATACAAGGAAATATAACCAGGTGTCTTGCCTACGTAGCCATAGTCAGCATCCGCCATTTCTCCTGGGCCATTGACAATACAGCCCATAACTGCTATGTCTAACCCTGTCAAATGTTTAGTAGCTTCCCTGACTTTGTGTAATACTTCTTCAAGGTTAAACAAAGTACGTCCACAGGAAGGACAGGCGACATACTCCACCATTGTTTTCCGCAATCCCAAAGCTTGCAAAATGCTATAGCAGACGGGAATTTCTTTTTCTGGTGGTTCTGTAAGTGACACACGGATAGTATCACCAATGCCATCAGCAAGTAATGTGGCAATACCAGCTGTAGATTTAATTCGCCCGTATTCGCCATCACCCGCTTCGGTGACACCTAAATGTAGCGGATAATCCATCCCCAAGTCATCCATGCGTTTGGCTATTAGGCGGTAAGCGGCTACCATCACCGGTACTCGCGAAGCTTTCATAGAAACTACTAAGTTGCGGAAGTCCAAAGATTCACAGATGCGAATGAATTCTATGGCAGATTCCACCATTCCCTCTGGTGTGTCACCGTAGGTAAATAGCATTCTTTCTGCGAGGGAACCGTGATTTACGCCAATTCGCATCGATTTACCTTGGTCACGCAAAGAAACTACCAGAGGTTCTAGAGTTTCGCGGATTTTTTCACCAATTTCGTCAAACTCAGCTTTGGTGTACTCGGTTCTATTAAAATTTGGTTTTTCAAACACATATAAACCCGGATTAATGCGTACTTTCTCTATGTGTTTGGCGACTTCCACAGCGATTTTTAGGCCATTGTGATGCACATCAGCCACAATTGGCACATCTCGGTAAGTTTTAATTAATTTTTGTTTAATTTCTCCCAGCGCTTTCGCATGAGCCATACTCGGCACTGTGACGCGGACAATTTCGCAGCCAATTTCGTGCAGACGACGAATACCAGCCACGGAACCATCAACATCAAGAGTGTCTTCGTTGATCATCGACTGCACCACAACGGGGTAGCCACCGCCAATGGTGACATCTCCCACCTTTACAGGGCGGGTTTTACGCCGCTTGATGGTTGTATCAAAAGTGGATTGACTTGATGTGGTATTTGAAGTATTTACTGTGGGCAGAGTTTGCATAACCTGATTAAGTAAATTTGCTGTAGCTAAAATATCTGATTTGATAAATCTCTGTTTCCCAGATTGCCACAGGTAGGACTTTTTTGGACGATTAATATAGAAAAATAAAGGAGAATGATACCAAATGACAAACAACCAACAGATTGACAGGTTTTTCTGATCTTCTAGAATATGTAACTTTAAAATTTTTTTAGCTGAGTGGCGTGAGTTGCTTTCGCGTAACCCTTTGTGGAACCAAGCTACGCCTTAGTCTGTCTACGACATGCTACGCGAACGTAGAGAAGAAAAGCTTAATGAAGTTATCGCTCTAATACTGAGTTATAAATCCTATTAGCAGCACCAATAATTCTATGAATCCATCTTTGATACCTGTAATTCATTCAATTCCTAGTGGTGCAGCTTTGATTGCCACCGTACTTTACAAGTATCCAATTAACAAACCTCATAGCTGTAAGTTAATCAAGCGAGGACTAAATGATACGTATTTAGTGGAAACTGAAGAAGAAAAGTATATTCTGCGGGTTTATCGGTGTAATTGGAGAAATAAGCAAGAGATAGATTTTGAACTGGAATTACTAGCGTTTTTACATGAGCAAAAGCAGCCAGTTGCTTACCCTATTGCGAAAATTGACGGCGATTACACTACAGA
This sequence comes from Komarekiella atlantica HA4396-MV6, assembly GCA_019359395.1. Lineage (GTDB taxonomy): Bacteria > Cyanobacteriota > Cyanobacteriia > Cyanobacteriales > Nostocaceae > Komarekiella > Komarekiella atlantica. Next base: position 291,830 of record JAHHHK010000005.1, on the reverse strand, counting down.
AATTGCTGCACCAGAGGGAAAGCGCTATGTGGCTGTATTTTCTTATGCATCTGGGCATGCAGTTAATGAGAAGCTTGATACTAAACAAGGTTATATTTTAGGAAAGGTGTTGGCAGAAATTCATCAGGTACTAGATGCTTTTAAAAGTAGCTTTAATCGCTCCATCTTAAATAACGAATATTTACTTGATTGGTCAATAACATCAATTTCACCTCTCTACCAACACCGAAAACAGGATCTTGATTTTATTCAACAACAAGTTGATGAAATTAAAAGCCAATTTGCAGTATTGGAGCTACCTTTGTTAGCACCTGAATATGGAGTCTGTATTGGTGATGTGCATTCAGGAAATGCTCATTTTACAGAACAAAATGAGCCGACATTATTTGACTTTGACCAATGCGGTTATGGCTGGCGTGCTTTTGATGTTGCAAAGTTTTTACACATAGCACTGAGGATGAAGATAGATACTACTATCAAAAACAGTTTTGTAGAAGGTTATCAAGCTATTCGTCAACTGAGCGAGTCTGAACTGGCATCAATTCCTATGTTTATCAAAGCTGCTCATATTTGGGTAATGGGAATTAGCACAAATGTAGTTAGTGATGTTTTACCTTATGGGTGGTTTACGGATGATTGGCTTGACGAACGGTTGGCGATGTTGAAAAGTTTAGATGATGCTAAATCTATATTGCAATAATATAAATCTACTACTATATATATGTGCAGATGCGAAGAGGATTAGAGATGATATCTGGCGACAAGCCGCTTTGCGTCTACGCGCCCACTACCAGCTAAATTAGACTTATCACCAAATTGTTTAACACCTATGCTAGAAAAAACATCGACATTGCAGAAAGCTATAGAAGCGGTGGAAGCACTAGATCCAAAAGCTCAAGGCTATTCTTGTAGATATTATCCAACGCCTCAAACAACAGCGACGGAATGACTTATTAACATAAATCGCGCAAGCGGAGAGTGATTATGCTAAGGGTAATGTCTGGCGTGGTTCGGTTGCAGATTTGATGGCGGAGTTGGACGAGTGAAAAATTTGGTTTAGAGTCCGACTTTTAAGCGTGTAGTTAAGAAAAATCCTGAGTTACGTGCTTAAATTGAGCAAGTATTACAACAAATTGCTGAAGAACCATTTCAACTCAGTTTACGTAGAAGGTGATTTATCGGGTATATACTCATGTTCAATTGATTATCGTAATCGTATTTTATTTAAATTTGTGACAAATCTTGAATCATGAGAGGAATAAATTTTGTTACTAACTTTAGGTTCTCACGATAATGTTTACTAAATTCACCATTATTTTTAATTAAGGCAAGCCTAATAATTAGAAAATTAAGTACAGATTTTATATGAAAACCCAAATAACAACTCAACTACCTATTCCTCAACACTTTAACCCCGAAAAAGTGGGTGAAGTTTGGCGCGTACCTTACCAAGAACGTGCAGCCGAAGCTGAAGCATGGGCGAAACAAAATAATATCAAACCAGCATCTTCTGACAAAACCCGCATTTGTCTACTTCTAATTGATGTGCAAAACACCTTCTGTATCCCTGGATTTGAATTATTTGTAGGAGGAAAGTCTGGAACTGGAGCGGTAAATGATAATCAAAGACTGTGTGAATTTATTTATGGTAACTTGGGGATAATTACGACAATTATACCCACACTGGACACCCATACAGCAACGCAAATTTTTCATCCTGTTTTTTGGGTTAATGCCGCCGGGGAACATCCTATACCAGCTGCTACCAACATTACTCCTATAGATATTGAAAAAGGCATTTGGAAAGTTAATCCAGCAGTTGCTAATAGTATTACTAATGGAGATTATGAATTACTAGAAAAACATGCTTACCACTACGTTAAGCAACTAAGTAAAGATGGTAAGTATCCTCTGATTGTTTGGCCTTATCATTCTATGCTCGGTGGTATTGGTCATGCTTTAGTTTCATCTGTGGAAGAAGCAATATTTTTCCACTGTATTGCTCGTCAAAGTCAGACGCAATTTGAAATTAAGGGGGAGAGTCCATTAACAGAAAACTATTCCATCTTACGTCCAGAGGTATTAGAAGATTTCGAGCAACGTCCACTTGCTCATAAGAACATAGGTCTGATTAAGCAACTTTTAGAATTTGATGTCGTAATTATTGGCGGTCAAGCTAAAAGTCATTGCGTCGCTTGGACAATCGAGGATTTATTAACAGAAATCAAACAGGTAGATGCTACCCTTGCTCAAAAAATCTATCTGTTAGAAGATTGCACTTCTGCCGTTGTTGTTCCTGGCGTTGTGGACTATACAGAACAGGCAGACGCGGCATTTAAAAGATTCGCAGAGGCAGGAATGCACATCATAAAATCTACCGAATCTATTGCATCCTTTTTCTAACGCTTAGAATCGCAAAGGTTACGCATAGGAACACAGAGATTTCCTCCGCGTTCCTCTGTCTTGAAAAGTTTCCTACGGAGGGAAACCCTCTTTCAGAACTTTTCGCTGCGCTTAACCTCTGTGTGCCTCTGCGTTTCAAAACAAACCTCATTCATTGCTTCAAATAACCCTTTGGATCTTCTGCTACCCAGCCCAGAGATGAGCTAGAACGTACTTCAAAATGGAGATGTGGCTGATTAGAAGTTGGTTTTCCAGTAGTACCTACTGTTCCTACTAAATCTCCTTTTTTGACTTGCTGACCAACAGTAACTTTGATACTGTCAAGTTGGGCGTAGCGGCTTTGAAGTCCGCCACTGTGGTTAATGATGACTAATTTACCGTAAGTACCTTGGTCAGTAGCAAAGGCTACAGTCCCAGGAGCGATCGCTTCCACAGGAGTACCTACTGTCGCTAACAAATCAATACCGCTATGAAAGAAAACTTCACCTGTAGCAGGATTAATTTGCCAACCATAAGGTAGTACTACAGTTGTCACTTGTGCCAAGGGATAACCAGCCAATGAGACACGGTTTTGCGTCCCTGTATTAGTAGGCGAGGGAGACTTAGTTATAGAACCATTCGGCGACCAATTTATCCCTGGAACAAACACAATTCTGGGGTCTTTTTGGCAGCCATTCACCTCAAACAATGTATCAGCACGGACTTTGAACCTTGTCGCTACTTGTCGCCAAGTTTGACCGCGAGGCACTTCAACAACAATACCGTTATAGGGAGGAATTTGAAGTACGCTACCAACAGCAACACCACCATTCTGCAAAGCTGGATTCATGCCGATAATAGTTGTGGGAACGAGATTGTAGCGCTGTGCTATGCTCTCCAAAGTTTCACCACGAGCAACTTTATGGCGTTGGAAGCGAGATAAGGCTGGAGTTGGGCAATCCCCTACAGCAGCGTCGGCGCTGTTCAAGCCTGATAGTATGGATGCTAGCCCCAAAGCGCTGACTAAGCTACAGAGAAATAGTTGACGATAGGGTAAAGTCATGTATGTACGTCAAGAGGGCGTTAACTTTAGATTTTAGATGGGGAATCTAAGATCTGGGAGATTAAGGATTGGAGACTCTTGAGACGGGGAAAAGGTTAAGGGTTAAAGGGTAAAGGATAAATTTCAGCCTTTCCCCTTTTCCCCTTCCCCCTTAACCACAAGGCATTGTCCTATCACCTCAAACCTCTCCCCTAACCATAATTTGTGATCCCCAATATCTCATCCAAAATCCTGTCTATTCTTATGTAAATTAACCTGTCCACTTGCCGTTTGCTTGACTACACTTAGAAATTAGCAACTGCATTGCTGTCCTTAAGCGTAATAGTTATGAATTTATCCTTAAAGCAACTAGCCATTTATCTATCTTTACTGACGATTGGCAGCGGTGCAGGTTTGTTTGGCAGCCGCTATCTGCTACCGCAAAATAACTTATTTCGGCGACTGAAAAATGTCACAATGGCTTCGCCTCCAGAGTATGTAGTTCCTAATCCAGTCAACGGTTCGATGGGAACTGCTGGAGGCGATAATGTAAATTTTATTGCTACAGCGGTGCAAAGAGTCGGGCCAGCGGTGGTACGGATTAATGCCACCCGCAAAGTAGCAAATCCTATCTCTGACGCTTTGAAAAATCCCCTCTTACGCCGATTTTTTGGAGAGGATGAGCAACCAATTCCCCAAGAACGAATAGAACGTGGTACAGGCTCAGGCTTTATTTTGAGCGAAAATGGAGAATTACTGACTAACGCTCATGTGGTGGCAGACACAGATACAGTACAAGTCACCCTCAAAGATGGTCGGACTTTTGAGGGTAGAGTAGCAGGAGTGGATGCTGTAACAGATGTGGCAGTTGTGAAGATCAGAGCGAATGATTTGCCGACAGTGAGGTTAGGCAATTCGCAAAATTTGATACCAGGACAATGGGCGATCGCAATTGGCAATCCCCTAGGTTTAGATAATACTGTCACCATTGGCATCATTAGCGCTACAGATCGTACTAGCGCTCAAGTTGGTGTTCCAGATAAGCGAGTTAGCTTTATCCAAACTGATGCCGCAATTAACCCTGGTAATTCTGGCGGGCCCTTATTAAATGCCCAAGGAGAAGTGATTGGCGTTAATACTGCTATCCGCGCTGATGCTCAAGGACTTGGTTTTGCTATCCCCATTGAAACCGCTGCTCGCATTGCTAGCGAACTGTTTACCAAAGGACGTGTAGAACATCCTTTTTTAGGTATTGAAATGGCAGACCTTTCTCCAACCAAGAAACAGCAAATTAATCAAGAAAATCAGCTCAACATTCAGCAGGATGCTGGAATTGCCATTAAAGGAGTTTTGGACGACTCTCCAGCCAAGCGAGGCGGACTGCTCCCAGGAGATATTATTCAAAAAGTTAACGGTAAAGCAGTCAAAACCTCAGCCCAAGTACAGAAGTTGGTCGAATCTAGTTCAGTCGGAGATATCCTGGCGATCGAAGTCAACCGCAGTGGAAAAATTCAAACTTTCAAAGTGCAGTCAGGGGCTTATCCCAAAAAGTAATCAAGAGTTATATGCCTATAGTCAATAGTCCAAAAATCTTTGATTCTTGACTGTTAACTATTGATTGTTAGACAAATGCTCTAACTGCATTCTTTGTTCCATCTGGCGCAGGAAATACCCCGTCATCATCGCCGATGCTAAAAGTCCAGCTAGGTTCTCCCGATCTGTTGTAATTTGCACATTGAAATTTTCTGCGGGAAGCATTCCCACTAGCCCTTGGACATTTTGCGAAATGATTTGTTTAATTTCGGGGCTAACAGATTGGGCTACGCGGGCTAAAACATCAGGAGACTGATGCTGTAGATATTTGAGCAACTGATTGGGGTAGTCCTCAGAGTGGTCGTTCAGAAGTTGATTAGGGTGTTCCTCAGAGTTGTCATTCAGAAAGTCAGGATTAAACACCATTGGCAGTTTTTTTTAGCTTAGTTGCTAATTCTACTCTAAACCATAGTACAAGGGTAGCGCATTCACCACGGGTATAAGTCTAGAAGAGGAGATGGCATGAGTGGGGGCTGGGGATTGGGAGAAATTATTCCTTTATCTGTCTCACTCGCTTTATTCTGCTTTTGCTTCTAGCTCTAGTTCTAGTTCTAGTTGTTGTTCTTTTTGGCTGATGGGGAATATTTGCGGGAGTTGCTCGATTTGGAAATACTGATGAAATTTTGGGGTTACTTGAAGCGAGTAGGAGCGAGAATCGCTGTCTCGGCGTTTCCTCACAAAACCGAGTTCGACGAGTTCCGGGACGTGTTGATATACTCCTGAGCCACGCAGGTTAATCAAGTCGCTTTGAAGTATTGGACTATTAAGGGCGATCGCTGCTAAAGTCCGTAATGCACCTAAGCCCAATTCTACTGGGATCAACGTTTGCACCAAGTCGTGAAAGTCAGACCGCAGTTGCAAACTGTAACCATTTGGGGTTTCTACTACTTCTAGGGCGCTATCTCGGCGGGCATAATTGTCTATTAGTTCAATCATGCCTTCTTCAACTGTCGCGCGATCGCACGCGGCATACTCGGCGATTTCGCCGAGCGACAAGGGCTTACCCTTTAAATAGAGAATCGCTTCTATCTTCGTCGCTGTGGCTGTAATCATTTAGTCGTTAGTCATTAGTCATTAGTCATTAGTCATTTGCAATTGACACCTGACAAAGGACGAGTTCCAAGTGTGTGGGATTGTATCCTATTTATCCAAAAACGTCAAAGAAGATGTTGACTCGAATCAGATTAGTAGTTTCTCTTCAGGTGCAGGAGAGCCGGGAGATGAAGAGGTCAAGGGCCAGTATTTATTCTCCCCCTGCCCCCTGCCCCCTGCCCCCTCTGCTCCCACTCTTATCACAAGCCTCTACTTCTGAGGATAAATTCTGCGATCGCTAAATCTTGGGGAGTGGTCACTTTCAAATTTGTCTCCTCTCCCTGGACAATTTGGACTGCAATACCACACCTTTCAAACAAAGCGGCATCATCAGTTACTTCCCAACCTAAACGAACACCTTCGGCGTGGCACTGTTTTAATAATTTGACATCAAATCCTTGGGGAGTTTGTGCGGCCCAAAGTTGCCGTCGGTCTGGTGTATTCTGAATTATGCCATTGTCATCGACAACTTTAATCGTATCTTTGACAGGCACAGCAGCAATCAAACCGGGACAGTGGGAAATGGCTTCGGCGCAAGAGTTGAATAAATCGGGTGTGACAAGACATCTGGCTCCATCGTGAATTAACACTTGTTTTGCATCTGCTGGTAGCGCCTGCAAGCCGTTGTAAACTGATTCTTGGCGTGTGGAGCCTCCTTGAATCAGTTCCACTGGTTTAGTCAGCTTCAGGTCGGCGAGAATTACCTTGAAGTCTGGCCAGTCAGTTGGTTGAGAAATAATTCCTATCCAACTGATTTTACTTGCTGCCACTGCTGCTTTAAGAGTCCAAGCAATAATTGGCTGCGATCGCACTGTGAGCAGGAGTTTATTACGGTTACTCCCCATTCTTTTGCCGATTCCAGCTGCGGGAATTAGTAAATACACAGAATTCCTCAATCTTTAAGCTATATATTTTCCCCTAAAATAAGGAGCGAGTAAGCATCAATAAATATTATGCGAGTAGTAGCTCTTGTCCCTGGCGGAATTGGCGACCAAATTCTCTTCTTTCCGACTTTAGATGACCTAAAGCGCTATTACCCCAACGCTCAGATAGATGTCGTTGTGGAACCCCGGTCAAAACCTGCCTACCGGGTGAGCAAGTCAGTTAACGAAGTATTAACCTTTGATTACAAAGACCGTAACAGTCTGGCAGATTGGAGCAACTTAGTGGGCGCGATTCGCGATCGCGAGTACGATGTTGCTATTGCTGTTGGACAAAGCTGGTTAGTTGGTCTTTTACTCTGGTTAACAGGAATTCCTACACGCATTGGCTATCAAGGTAAAGGCTCGGTTTTTCTGACCAACTCTGTGCCGTTTAAAACATCTCAATATGCGGCAGCAACATACCATGATTTGCTGCAACCATTGGGTATCAAAACCCCTGTACCAGAGTTAACGGTAAGTGTACCGAAACCAGATATTGAGTGGGCACAAAAAGAACAGAAACGTTTAGGGGTACACGAAACAGGCTATGTCTTGATTCATGTCGGTTCTAGCCAGTTATCTCAGGCTAAAGGTCTGGACAATGTTTATCCTGTCGAGAATTGGCAGCAGATTATTCAAGACTTACAACACAAGCAACCAGATCTGCCTGTGGTGGTAATTAAAGAACTTGACAACGAGCAGTTTGTGCGATCGCTTTTGCAGTACTCTCCAGATATCAAGGTGACTTCTCCAGATGATATTGGCAAGTTAACTGCCATGATTCCCGGAGCAAGTTTGATGTTATGTACTGACAGTGCGCCATTGCATCTGAGCGTAGCAACGCAAACTTATACAATTGCCTTATTTGGTTCGACAGAGCCAGCGAAGGTGTTGCCAAAAAGTGATAAATTCCTTGCCATTAAATCCCCTACGGGCAAAATAGCAGACATTGCACCCAATACAATTTTGGAGAAAATCTGGGGTGGCTAAACTAGCAGTTTTTCAAAAAGTTTCAAACAGCTTGTGACAGAGAAAAATTCGTACTAAAAAAAATCAGCGTAGTCAAGTAAGTGCATCAAAAAAGTAGGGATAGGGTTCGAGTACTAACTAGAGGATGCACTTTTCAGCTATTTTTAGCAATGTTTTGATAAGTTAGACTGTGGTATTCAAGGATAAACCTAAAAACCACTCGTACCCCTCTCTAAACCTCTGCTTGCCGTTGTTCTCAACGATGCTACCGTGAGCTACGATGACTCGTTCAAAGTCCCAAGCAAGTATTTTTGTTACGGACTGTTTTACCTTCTCTTTTTCTCTTGTAGAAAATTTCTCTAACAATGATGGGCTAAGGGTTTTGTATCCTCCAATTACCCTAGCCGCAAATTGTGTAAGCAGCGGAAAGCTTTCATCAAAATGATAAGCTGTATCTGTTAATACCAGGGTACGACTTTGTACATGAAAAAAGACACATTCATTTACTAAATCCGGCCCACTCAAACCAAAGGTTCTAAAACCGTCAAAGAATAAACACTGAATTTCATTTAAAAAACTATTTTTATCTTCTTTGAGCACTTGATCAATGGGAAGTTCAAGTATTTTGGATTTTAGACCAGGTGCAGCCCAGAGCGTGGCTTTTGGGTAAAAGGTTTTAAAATTGGATGTGAATAGGTAATGATAGAGATTTGGAGCAATAATGTGGGCAATATCTCCAATTTGATTAAGTTGCTGGATAATTGCCTCATCAACTTGGATGGGAGAAATAACAACTAGTTTGCCATTTGCAAGGCGGATAACTGTCATTCTCGTGCCAACGCTAAGTCCAAAATACTTCAATGGTTGTTCAGCAACCCAAAGATTTTTGTCAATCTCCCTGAGCATAATAAATTACAAACTATTGGTAGACAATACCTTTAATTATGTAAAATTATTGTGCCTTTTTTAATCTTTGAAAACAGAGACTTAAGTCAGTAAACAGTAAACAGTAAACAGTAAACAGTTATCAGTCCTGACGGCGGATGGTGGGGAATTTAAACCTGTCAGATAGTGCCTGCTACGAATCGACTTTGGGTTATTAGTTTTTAGTTGGAAGTAATCGCCCTCTTAGTGGTTCTTCTTAAACCCAATTATTTTGACAGTTAACTGTTAACTGTTAAACTATATTTTACTTTTACTAATTTTTATCAATAATTTTTAAAATATTTCAAATAAAGCATCATCTAATTCATAACCTAGCATTTGCGCCATAGATTTCAGCCGCGACAAACTAGGAATACTTTGCTGTTTGAGCCAATCACCTAAAATAAAGATTTTGTGCATCAAAAAGATTTCCAATGCTTCAGGATTGTATTGAATGCCTTCTTGGGAACTGAACTGGTGCGGTACAAGCATGGCGGCATAACGAGCAAATTCCCCAGCTTTCCAATCGAGTAAAAATGGCAACCAGGGATATTTGGCATCTAGGCGAACAAACCACAGCCGCACTTCTGGAATTTCTGAGAGTTCCCGTGGATCGCCAGGTTCTAAGTCGTATTCTATATTAAAGCGTAGCTGCTGTTCATGGGATGCAGCTCCCTCTTGTAGCAGTTGCTCAATCACCGTTTGTGCAGGCGACAAATCTAGATTGTTAATGGAGTTGTTATTGAGTGCGATCGCAATTGTCATATCAGTAGCTATTTTAGTTATGCTTAATAGTATGATCGAGAATCCACAGTAGCAGCTTTCAGCAATTGATGCTACATTCTCTGCAATGCAAAATTAAGACAAACATTACTGAAAGTTCTGGTTATCAAAGTAAGTAGTTATGCTTTGAAAAAGGTGTTTCAACTTACTAAGCAGACAGCAAACGAAGTAATTTTTGAATCTGATCTTGCATTCTCAAGGAAGTTTTACTAAACGATTAACACAAAATTTGCCAGCTTTAACAAGGGCAACGCCTGCATTCAGGTGGACATTAGCAGCAATTTTAAGCTAAAGTTGTAATGAGTTTGTTTTAGATTAGGGTGTAACAAGGCAACTGCCAAAAAGCAAAAAGAATTATCGCCCCAACTTGTGACCTCCGCAGCATTACAAGCAGAAACGCAAGTACAGGTGAAAAGTTCCTGTGCAATATTCTTGCGTATATAAAATAAACATTCAAAATTGAAATAGAAAAATTTCCCCAACAGTTAACAAACTGTAATATGCAAAAACAAGCGATTTCTACAAAACCAATTCGTTCCTTAGAAGATGCTCTTGAGCGGTGTCAAATACTAGGTATGCGCGTCAGCCGCCAGCGTCGTTTTATTCTAGAATTACTTTGGCAAGCGAATGAACATCTTTCTGCCAGAGAGATTTATGATCGCCTAAACCAACAAGGTAAAGAGATCGGTCATACCTCTGTATATCAAAATTTAGAAGCATTATCCAGTCAAGGCATCATTGAATCTATTGAACGCTGCGACGGGCGTTTATACGGCAATATTAGTGATTCTCATAGTCATGTCCACTGCTTGGATACAAATCAAATTCTCGATGTGCATGTAGAACTACCAGAAGATTTTATCCGCAAAATTGAAGAACAAACAGGAGTGCGGATTACTGATTACAGTATTAACTTTTATGGTTCTCGTAATGTACAAGAAAGCTAGGGACTAGGAACTGGGGACACTTCTCTTCTCTACGAGACACTCCGCGTAGCTTGCTTCGACCTAGGAGTACGACAAGCGGTAGTTGAGTTTCGACTTCGTTCAACTGCCGCGCAGTCAAAACTCAGTGCATCGCTGGAAACTGGGGATTGGGGAGAAAATAACTAGATTACTGTTGACTGTTGACTGTTAACTGTTAACTGTTGACTGTTGATCAATACCCATCACTATCACCAATGGGATTAGTGCTAAAAACCGTTTCATCGTCGGCATCATCATATAAATTTACTGGCAAAATCATTCCTTCTGAGCTTTCAATTGTTCCGATATTAGGGGGCTTGTCCCATTTAATATCTATTTTTGCCGTGGTTTTATAAATGTTTAAAAGGGACTGCTGCGATACCTGCGGCGGTAAACTACGCATATATTTCAGTCTTTGAAACTGCTCTTTGGAGAACAGAGCGCCATTTGCGATCGCAAATTCTTTGTCAGCTTCAGTGAGAATAGCATCAAATAAACAGGCATGGGTGAGATTGGCTGAATTAAGATTTACCCCCATGAGGTTTGCCTGTTGCAAATTTGCGCCTACGAGATTTGCTTGTTGGAGGTTTGCACCTGCAAGGTTTGCTCTTTCTAGGTTTGCACCCGCGAGATTTGCTTGTTTTAGGTTTGCTCCAGTCAAATTTGCCCCGATTAATTCCGCATTGGATAAGTTTGCCTGCTCAAGATTTACCTGAGTTAAAATAACTTGCAACAAAGAGGCTCCTGATAGATTGATTCCAGCTAAAGACTTTGAGCGCATTCGGGTTGCGAAGGCACTCTTGTGTAAAACATCTGTCCTAGCAATCAACAGGTTCAGCGCTTCTGGGTTGAATTCTGTCAAAATGGCTGGATTGCCGCAAGCCCAAAAGGGGACTTTTGCTTCTCGGTGACAAGCACAAAGCAATAAAAATACATTTAATCCCACCGCAGCATTTATCTGCTCGACATTAACAGGGTTTTGCAGTGCGTGAAAATAAGTCAAAGCTTTGTGCGCTATCCCCTCATCTAACCAACGGCCTTGGCAGTAGGCACGCCAGAAAAGCAAAAGACGTTGAAACAGAACTTCAAACGAAAATTGGTGGTTTTGGTCTCGTCGCAACCCCTCTAAGGCGAGTTCTTCAACTTCCTGGCTGAGGATGCCGTAACCGAGTAAATTATAAAGGTGCTGAGCGACACTACTAGGAGAATCAAGGACGTAGGTGAATGTACCATAAGCATCCTCTTGGCGCTGAGTTAGAGATGTTAACTCAGCAGTAAGAGCTTCAGCACAAAGATATTCTCCTAACTTGATATGTGAAAACTCAATTAAACTCAGACTTTCTGTTGCGTCTTGGCGTGAGGATTTGAAATCTTGAGTTTTAAAGTAAAACCTTGGTAAGGTATGAAATTTACCAGTTAAATTGATTTGATGGCGTTGCGAGTGTAGAATTTTAAGAGCGATCGCTCGCATCTGCTCAAGTATATCTTGGGGATGACGACCAGCGAGTAAATTAGCGATCGCTTCTGGAGTCCGGTGGATATGAGCAGACCCCGATCGCAGTAGCATCGTCTTAATACCACCAGTTAATGGATAACCCAACAACCATCGACTCAAGCGATGATAAATTTCCCATAGTAGCGGGGCATTATTGTTACCAGCTAACCGCAATAGTTCTTCATCTAATAGCCCATCACGGTGCAAAATGCCGAGCAAATGCAGCATCAAGGGTTGACGCAGAAGAGTCGATATTTCTGGGAATTTTGATGGACTAGCAAATAATCCTGCGTGTTTTAAAAAGGTAAAGAAGTTTTGAGCGATAGGCAAAGATTGTACTATTGCCCACTGCTGAAACCATTGTTTGAGTTCGTCTACCTCCAACGGCTGAATAGTAATTCGCTTGAATGGCAGTGACATTCTAGGAAAGATTTCTTGCAACGTCGTTGAGCGACTCGTTAATACAATCTTGTGTCGCTGCTGAGACTGTAATAGTAACTGCTGAATAAAAATCGCCTTTGCCCTTGTGCCCTGACTGCAAGGAGGCAACTCATCCAAACCATCTAGTAGCAACAGACACCTAGGACTGTCTTGCTCTAGCCAAGTTGAAAGGTTTGTATCTAAATTAAAAGGAAAAGCAGAATTCAGAGTTTGAGCTAAATCACCATATTGGACATCCCGCAGCCTAATTAATACAGGCATCCAGGTAGGATAAAGTTCTTGTGCCACCTCTGCCGCCCAAATTTGGCAAAAACTGGTTTTTCCATAACCAGATTCCGACTCAATTACAGCAATAGTCTCTAAATCAGCCAGTTGTTGCTGTGCCCATGCCTTTAAATCGACTGGCTTGGTAATTTTTTTATCTTGCTCAGAATTACTTTCCTCAACTGGCAAGCCTGTGGGCGGTATATAGATATCCTTAAGTGCAAAGGATTCTATGAGTAATGGATTACTCAGGCTTTGAATCAAACTTGCTCGGTAATATTCCCGGTACAAGTCAATTTTTTCATCCACTATGGAGCTAGAAGATGCTCCTGGGATGATGGAGTTGGGAGAAGAAATTCCCAACTGGACAAATTTTTGCAGTTGTGCTAAAGAAGCGGCATTCTCAGTAACAACCACCAATAAGTGACCAGCAAGTGAGTTGACTAAACGCTGGGTTATCAGTTTGGCTTCGGGTTCCTCTGCACCATTGGCGACCAACCAAGCAATAACACCGTTGTTTATTTGTTGCACCAGCAATGAGTCTGTAACTAAAGATAGTGCTTGTTCAGCTTGAGTGTCAGTCAATTTACCTGGGCTAATAGTTTTCAGAAATCCTAGTAATTGAGCATCTTGAAGGGGTTTTAGAGGGAGAGGGGGAGAGTTGATGCTAAATCCTTGCCCCTTTGTGTCCTTGTCAAACAATAAGGGGATTGCTCGGTTTAACCAGGGTTTTTGCAGTTTTTTTTCCTGATCTAGAACTACTCGCAAAGCCTGGAGATAGGCAATTTGAAACGCTAGCCATGTGCCTTCATTACGTTTTAAAGGTTTTTTTTGGCTGAGATTACGCAACAGACTTTCTGTCAACTGGGCAATAATATCGATATCTTCCCAAGCATCCAAGGGCAATTCTAAGACCTCTGCCAGGGGACAAAGATCAAAAGGCATAAGACTTTTGACCTCCATATCCTGAACAATCCGGTAGGCAATCCCTGCCAATTGTCCCGCTGAAAATTCTCTAATTTGACTAATTTCGATGTAGCGTTCTGCCAACCAATGCCGAATACTCAAGTTCATTTAATTACACGTGGAATGGCTGCCTATGGCAATTATGATCCATTTATTTAGGTTGCAAAAACAGGTAACAATGGGGAGGACTAAGTTTAGTATCAAAGCTGTTTTCTGACTAGCAAAAAACAGTTGTATTTGAGCAGACTATGAGCGATCGCCCTCTGAAATTATTGCTAATCGACCAAGACCCGATCTTCCGTCTAGGGCTGCGGGCAGCTTTGGACGCAATTCCTGACTTGCAAGTGATAGCCGAGGTAGAAACTGATACCTCTGCCTTGCAGATTCTAGCAGAAATCGCCAAACAAGACCCTAAACAAGTAAATTTAGTGGTTTTAGAATTAGGTAATGGTCGTACCACCGATCAGCAGCTAGGTTTGCAGTTCTGTCGGCAACTGAAAGCTTTATACCCCAACCTGCCAGTTTTGCTTTTTAGTTCTGTTCAAGAACCAGGAATACTGTTGGCTGCGAAGGCTATTGGTGTGAATGGCTACTGCGCCAAAGGCATACCTTTTCCTGAGTTAGTCGTCGCTATACGAGAAGTCGCATCTGGTGGTTCTTATTGGTTTGTAGATAGTGGAAGTGGAAATTCCCAAAACTCAAAACTTAGAACTCAAAACTCATCTCTCCCTTTCACTAAAATCCGAAATAATTTACGTTTGTCAGGAATTGGTTACATTGATGCCACCCTAGCGGCAGTAAAAGCACAATTACAAGTCCCTGGACTGCCACTGCTAGATCGAGCAATTCTGGCTGGACAACGACGAGAACTGCTAGCATCTCGTTGGTTGCTTAATAAGTTATTGTCATCACAACAAAAGCGACAAGAACAACAGAGGCAATTTATCCCAGATGCGCCGCCTTCGCTTTCTCTAAATAGTGCAATTGCTAGATCAGAGCAAATACCATCTCTACTCAGCCCAAGAGCACTACAATCTGACTTATTTTCATCTTGCGTTACCAAACTCCAGTTTCCTTTACAAAATGTCACAGATGTGCCTTTGGAAATTGAGATTTTACGCGAAGATAAAAAACGAGAATTACTTTATTTGATTCTGCAAAAATTAGCTGAACAATTGGATGACTTGCGTGTTTCTCAAATCCAGCTAAATCAATTATATGAGGTCAAAATTACCTTATTAAGCGATTTATGGCAAGCCACAATTACAGATTTTTTTGGAAAATTTTCGCGGGTGCGAGTAGGTAGTCAGGATATAGAGATTGTAAAATATTTGCTGCAAAATGCAGAGATTGTCCAAACGGATATTCTTAACCAAATCCCGTTAGTTGTTGAATTGTTTTCTTATCTACTATTTCAAACAGAACTACGCATTGATAATGCCTCTTATCCAGCATTTAGCTCTGAAGCCAAATCCCAAGCTTTAATGATTTTAGAGAATTTGTTGATTCAGGTAGCGAATGGCGTAATGCAGCCACTACTGAATTCATTAGCAGATGTAGAAGGGATTAAGCAAAGTTTTTATTGTCGCCAATTGATATCAACACGGGAGATTGAACGTTTTAGAAATGAACTGTCATGGAAATACCGTTTAAACAGTTATATCAATGAGCCAAAAGCCATTTTTGAAAGCCGCTATGCTCTATTTGTCATTGCACCTCGTGGCATTGCCGAAACTTCGGTTTATGCTCCTCGAAATCAGGAGTTAGCACAACTTTCAGGTATTCCCTTAGTGGTGACACTGATTCTAGAATTTAGGGATGCGATCGCGCCTCGGTTGCGATCGCTGGTAAGTTTTCTAGGTAGTGGTATTGTCTTTATTCTCACCCAAGTAATAGGACGAGGTTTAGGTTTAATCGGTCGTGGTATTCTCCAAGGTATTGGCAGTGTTTCATTGACAGAAAAAAACTTACGAAGAAATAGCGATCGACCTAAGTGAAGAAAAGGGGAGGAGTTAGAGAGTTTTAGTATTTTATACTAGGTTAATCATGAAACAATAATGTACTCAAAAAACACTTGTAATAAATGAAACGGATAATTAAGAATATCCTAACTTTCTTGTCAGTATACTATGCCTATATGGTTGAGTATCGGGCAGAACTGATTTTATGGGTTTTGGCTGGCTCTTTGCCGATTATCTTCATGGGTATTTGGATACAAGCAGCACAAGGTGGAAATTTTGGCTTAACACCTGTGGATTTTGCTCGTTACTTTCTGACAGTTTTTATTGTTAGGCAAATTACAGTTGCTTGGGTAATTTGGGATTTTGAAAAGGAAGTAGTCGAAGGTAAGCTTTCGCCCAAATTATTACAGCCAATAGATCCGGTGTGGCATCACGTGGCGTCCCATCTGGCTGAAAGAGTAGCCCGAATACCATTTGTGTTGTTACTAATTACATTATTTTTTTTACTCTATCCTCAAGCTTTTTGGCTACCGAGTTTGGGTAGATTTTTACTGTTTATATTAGCGGTGGCGCTAGCTTTTACTTTGCGGTTTCTCATTCAACATACCTTAGCCATATTCGCCTTTTGGACGGAACGAGCTAGCGCTTTAGAAAATTTTTGGTTTTTGTTTTACATATTTTTATCTGGAATTATTGCGCCTTTAAATGTCTTTCCAGAATCGGTACGGGCAATAGTACTGTTTACACCTTTTCCCTATTTGATTGATTTTCCTGCAAGTCTTTTAGTAGGGCTACCCGTGGATATAGCACGGGGATTTTGGTCAATGGCAGGTTGGATATTAATATTTTTAGGCGTGAATCGCTTGCTGTGGCGTGCAGGATTGAAACGGTATTCTGGGATGGGAGCGTGAGAAATTAAAAACTGAAACAAGAAAGATTTCTCTAACACTGACATATCCCACCTCACGCTTTCCCCAACTCCAAGAAGTTCCATTAAATTAAATAATTTGTCGCAATTCATCTAGAGTTTTCATGTTCTTAATTCCTTGCTGAATTGCTTTTAATCTATCTAAATCCGAAATTTGAGATATTTCTGGCATCAATTGTAATCCCTCTGTGCCAAATTTTATTTCTAAAGCAAGTTCAATACCTGACAGCATCTCCTCTCGCCGTCCTCGTTCTTCGCCCTCTTTTAAAATTTGCTGATACCAAGGAGATTCATGTAATATTGCCATATCCCACCTCATGATTTGCTGAACTAAAGCGCTATCTAATACGAAAGTAGCAAAAAAAGCCATGACAGTTTCTAATTGGCTTAATTGCTCATTGGCGCGGAGGATTTGTAATGCTCGTTGTACTGTCGTAGAGAAGTAGATGACCACTTTAGTAGTTTATGGTTAAAGGAGCGATCGCTTGAGGGACGATATGTGTTTACTACTTTCTTTATGAAACTGTAGCTATAAATTACTTGGGACTGTTTTAAACTTTTCTGCTGAACCTAAAGAATAATCTTCTAACCTAAAATCAGCAAACGGCTTCTCTTCTAACCTATTTCGCAGTGCTTCATCCAGAATTACATCTGCTGACTTTTGTTTGACACCAATAATTATAATACTTCGCTGATATGCAGTTAAATCCTGGCTGGCTTGACAATTATTCCGCTGGAATTGACCCAAATTTAATAAACGATAGCCTTTGACACTTGGTGTATTATTAAATAGCTTTTTTGCTAAAAATTGTATTTGTCGCGAACGTTCTAAAGCTATACGTTGTTCAAGTTCTATATCACCTTTACAAGAAGCTGTCCCTACAGAAATAATTTCACTAGGCTTTTTCATGACTTTCTGTATTTCTTCTTGTTCTATATTCAAGTTTAAAAGTTCCAGACTAATAATTTGATCATTATATTTAACTTGGAAAGTGCTACCCAGTAGCCATTTATATTCTACTGATAAAACAGCTATATTAAATTCGGCAATTCTTCCCTGACTGTCTCTACCTTTTTCATAAGGGAAATAATCAACTTTACCTTTGATTGTTGGAGATTGCACATAGTTTGGGTCTGAGGTTAACTTCGTGTGCCACAGCGTTAAAGCCATTAAACTAACTAATCCTAAAGTTACTAGAAGTGCTGTAAAAATTGAAGCTAATGGCACTTTATCTAGCTGATTTTGTTGGGATAGTAAAGTTTTATTATTACTTACTAATGTCAAATCTTCAATCTTTGGACTCTCTTGTCTATTAACAACTTCAGATTTATTTTCTATTAATTTGTGTTCAATTTCTTCTAAAAGCTGCAAAATTTTCTGAGCATTGGCGGGACGGTTTGCTATCTCAGGTTTTATTAGCCAATCAATTAAATTCAAAAGCAAAGGTGAGATGTTAATAGTATGATTTTGCCAGTGCAACAAATTGTGTTGGATATCGTACATATCCAAGGGATGATATCCCGTTAGTAAAAACACAAAGGTGCGTCCCAAAGCAAAGAAATCTGATTCAGGGACAGCTTGGCCGCTCATTTGTTCTGGAGCGCTGTACCCAGATGACATAATTGCTGTCATACCTTTACAGTTACTAAGTTGCGTTGGGTATGATTTGACCATTTCTCTGGCAGTGCCAAAGTCTATTAATACTAGTTCCCCCAAACTTTGCTTGGGAAGAGGACGAATTATGATATTAGATGGCTTAATATCTTGATGCAAACACTGCTGGCTATGGACTGAATCTAAAATTTCTAGTAACTGTTTTAACCAGGCTATAGCTTGTTTTTGGGAAATAGAATGATTCTGCTGTTGCTTGAGCCAGTGTTCTAAGTTAAGCCCGTCAATTTTTTCCATTACAATGCAGTGCAACACAAAACCATTTCGGGTTTGATACTGGAAGTAACTATCCATTTTAGGAATGCCGGGATGATCCATTTTTCCCAGCACAGTTACCTCTTGTTGAAATAGTTCTATTGCTTCAGCGTTGCTTGATAGTTCTTTCTTGAGTACCTTGAGGATCTTAGGTGTATCTTGTTCGTATGCTTGATAAACTTTACTAAAGCCTGTTTTGTCACTTAACAGGCGCATTACCCGATAGCGCCCTAATAATTCCAGCTGGGAACCACAACTTAAACAAAAGCGGTTTTTATCATTATCTTGGTGATTTGGTTTAGGGCAAACGGGATTGATACAAAGGCTCATGACTGGCTTATCCGTACTTGAAGGAGAGCGTAGACATATAGCGTCGTTAGACATCGCTCATCTTCATTCTTCTGTTCCTGTTCAGTAATCCCGTCCAAATAATAATGAGATTTTTCTCAAGTGTGTTCTGCCAAGAAAGCCGCTACAGTCCGGTTAAATGCTTCTGGTTGCGTCAAAAAGGGCCAATGATTACCAGGAACTTGGCAGAGGCGTAAATTTTTCAGATAAGTTTTATAGGGTTGGAGTTGCCAATCTTGGCGGTTCAGACCTCGTTCTGGCTGCACGAAGAGAGCAGGAGTGTTAAGGGGAATTGTAAAACCAGGCACTTGCATGACTTCCTCAAAAATCCCATCACGGGCAGCAAAAGTAAATTTACTACCCCAACTACCGTTGGGTTTTTGTTCTATTCCCGCTTCAAAGACTTGCTTTTGTAAAGGACTCCATCCTTGATATTGCTTTAATTGCTGCGCTTGTTGTTCAGCTTCCTCTTGACTAGCAAACGGGCCCATGCTTTTAAGAAAAGGCAAAAGGCGATACAGCATCGGAAAAGTTACCTTCAAAAAGCTAGGCATCTTCCAAATGAAAATCGGATCGACCAGAATCATACTCCGCAAGCGTTCTGGATTTTTCCTGGCCCAGATAGCAGCTAATTTACCTGTCCATGAGTGACTGACAACATGGGCAAAAGACCATCCCAGATGATTCATTAGGGCTTCAAGATCTGCGATCGCACTCTCAAAACTATAATCTTTTATTGGCTTACTACTTTCGCCATGACCGCGCATATCCGGCGCAACTATGTGGTAATCTGCCGCCAGGTAATCTCCCAAGCTAGACCACACTAGGGCATGGTCAGCTAAACCATGCAACAGTAGTAAAGGTTCTTGACCTTGATTCCACTCTAAATAAGAAAGTTGGATATCAGGCTTTGATAAAGTTTGACGTACAGGCATCATTGCAAGTCCACCCGTAAAGAGATAGCTTTGCGCTTATGGTACTGCGAAAAAACTCTCTTGCTGAAGAGAAGTCAAGGGTAGAGACGCGATTAATCGCGAGGGTAGAGACGCGATTAATCGCGTCTGTACAAGGGTCAAAGTTCAGTAGTTATTCCCCCACTCCTCCAGTCCCAGTTCATTCGTTACCAATTACCACTTTGTGACTTTGACGATTGTACTAATTGACACGAAATAATGAGGCTGATGAATGCCAAGATCAAAAAAAAGGACATCCCAAGGATATTGAAATTAATATGCCGGAAATACATCAATCAATTGCTCAGTATTACCACGAACGTACTAAGTATGATCCTGAGACTCTTGCCTCTAAAAATCAGAGGTTAGACTGGGCTAAGCAGCCAGTACCTTTTAAAGAGTACAAAATTGGCTCTACTTATGACCTCAAACCTTATATTCAAGAAAAACAAAAGGCATTTACTAATAACCAAGATGCTCAATGGTGGCAAAGATTATCACAACTGCTATTTCGTAGTTATGGACTAACGGCAAGAATGCCTTCTATGGGAAGTGCGGTGTATTTACGAGCTGCTCCGAGTGCAGGTGGGCTGTACCCTGCCGAGGTGTATGTAGTTTCCCGTGGAACACCGTTATTACCACCTGGGCTGTATAATTACCAGTGTCGGACTCATTCTCTGATGCATTATTGGGAAAGTGATGTTTGGCAAACTCTACAGGCAGCCTGTTTCTGGCATCCCGCCCTAGAAAATACCCAATTAGCAATTATTGTCACTGCGGTTTTCTATCGTTCAGCGTGGCGCTATGAAGATAGGGCTTACCGTCGGATTTTTCTAGATACAGGACATCTGTTGGGTAATATCGAGTTAGCTGGCGCGATTACTGACTATCGCCCCCATTTAATTGGCGGCTTTGTGGATGAATCGGTAAATGAGCTGCTTTATGTAGATCCGCAACAGGAAGGAGCGATCGCTGTTCTACCTCTGGCAGACTTGTTAGATATCAAACAAAATCTCCCACTGGGATGTACTGCTTTACCTTCTGCCACCCAAACTAATTATCCGCCAATCCCTGATGGTGAATTGCTGACATATTTTCATCAGCACACCCAGATTGAACCCGGAATAACGGGTAAGCTCAATTTACCAACGGTCAAACAAGAAAAATCTTTAGAGGATAAATATAATTTTCCTTTCTGTCTAAAAATTCCCACCGTCACCACCCCCATGTACTGGGGAGAAAAGCTGTCAGAACTGGAAATTAACATGTACAAGCGTCGTTCTACCCGCGCTTACAATGGTGATGATTTAACCTTTGATGAACTCAAGTCTTTACTTGATTTTACTTATCAGCCACAAAATTATATTGACCAAAGTTTAGATACTTCTCCAGATTACTTTGACCTAAATTTAATCGAGACATTTATTGCTGTCTGCGGAGTGAAAGGACTGGAGGCCGGATGCTATTATTACGCACCAAAAGCGCAAGAATTGCGACAAATTCGCTTTAAAAATTTCCGGCGAGAATTGCATTTCCTCTGCTTGGGGCAAGAATTAGGTCGAGATGCAGCAGCAGTACTATTTCATACATCTGATCTGAAATCAGCGATCGCTCAGTACGGCGATCGCGTTTACCGTTACTTACATATGGATGCTGGCCATTTAGGGCAACGGCTGAATTTAGCTGCAACGCGCCTGAATCTCGGCGTCAGTGGTATCGGTGGCTTCTTTGATGACCAAGTAAATGAAGTTTTGGGTATCCCTACTG
Organism: Komarekiella atlantica HA4396-MV6; assembly: GCA_019359395.1. GTDB lineage: Bacteria > Cyanobacteriota > Cyanobacteriia > Cyanobacteriales > Nostocaceae > Komarekiella > Komarekiella atlantica. The sequence continues at coordinate 270,107 of JAHHHK010000005.1, read as the reverse complement.
ATGAAGCTGTTATTTATATTACGACATTGGGACGGCCAAGGTAAAACTAACCACAGAAAGAAATTTGAGCGGTGGCTGCCGTAGATACCCAAAAGGCGGTGAGACAGCGCTCATACGTGTCAACTTAAGCCCTAGCGAATGGAAAACTAATACCAATTCAATTAATGATTGCAACAAATCCTTTGGTAGAGACGTTGCATTGCAACGTCTCTACATGTTCTGTCTTTTGTACCTTTAACCCATACTAATTATCCTGTCGCACACCACCCACAACTGGCCTAACTTCAGAAAATGGATCTGTGCCTCCACTCCAGTTAAAGTCACTAATGCGGATGAGAAAGCCACCTAATTCCAGCACCGGATTGTATCGTAAAGTAATGCCATAGGTGCGGCGGCTATATTCTAAAAAGTAGTCAGTGCTGCTCTCTCTACCTGTATCCAAGTTAACTGATGTCTGAAACCCTAAGCGAAATGGCCCATAAATTTGCTGCGAGATGCCAGCGCTTAGTACTTGGTTATCAACAGAGCGATCAAACAAAAAGGGCGATAATCCATTGTTGAAACCTTGGGAATAACTGATATTAAAGGCGGTATAGTCTAAGTACGGTCGAGAGAAATGACCAACCTGTCCTACCAAGCCGATTGTACCAATGAGGGTACTTTGGTTATCACCATTGGTATAATAACTACTCGTGCCCGTGACACCGGCAACTGCTTGCAAATAAGGAACAACGGGAGTGGCTGTATATCGTAATCCCTCTGTGGCAGTTGGTGCTAATGGTTTTCCCTGCCACAGTAACAGGCCACTATTGAGACTAACACTGGCTTGTACACGACCTAGGGAGATGCGATCATTGTCCCGGTTTGGTTCTAGCAAGTCGAGGCGATCTGTGTTGGCTTCAATGTACTGAGCGCCTCCTTGGTAACTGAGATTGATACCGCTATTACCTAAAGGAATCACTGGAGAGGCAATTACGCCGCCAAGACTACTCTGGACTGTTTGAAAACCTAGAGTGCCATTGTAGAGGCGATCGCGGTAGCTATATTCTAAATTCAATATATGAGGATTGGGAGCGCCTAATGTCTGGCGCAATCGCAAACTTGCCCGTAGATTCTCGTCCACCTTATTCAAGTCAAAACTGGTTAATTCCCCAGAACCCTGAAGTACAGCTGTTGGACTCAAAACAGCATTCAGTTTTGTTTTCGCACCCAAAAGCGCAGCTAAATCACTAGTGCCTTCTTGCACAAGTTTTTGCACAAAAAATTGAGGCGTAATAGTCAAGCTTGCTTGATCTGTATTGATTAATGAAAAACCACGCTCAAGAAACAAACCACCCCGCTTATCTCCATCAAAGCCAGGGGAAACGATTGCGGGGGTAACTTCCCGTTCTCGACGGTCGAGGGTCTGCTGATCCACTGGGATGGGTACGGTAAGATTTTGGTCAAATACTAAACGTTGCCGCTGCGTGGTGATCCGGTCTACTAAGGGGGCTTCTCTTGTTGCAGTGACTTTATCTGCGCGGATCTCTAGTTCTGGAGGCGAAAAGGGGTCATTGGTGATCCGCACATTCCTAGCTTGCCAGCCTCGCGGGTAGAAATCAATTTGTTGAGCTTCAAACCGCAGCCGATTTACTACACCCCCGGCTTTTGGTGGCGGAACGTTTCTCGCGTCTGGCTGACCACCTAACACAAAATCAATTCCTCCGGGACTGCTCACACCTGAAAGAGGTTGATTGGCTCTAATGCGATCGCTCGGCGGACGCCTTGGAACTCCACTCGCAGTTACATCTGTGCCAGAGAAAGCAAAATCTGTTTGCGCTGTGGGTACGTAAATCTCGCCCGCACCATTATACAGTTCCCCACTATCTTGAATAAAGTTATAAGTAAAGCGTTGTCCCCGCAACACTTGATCGCCCCTTGTCAAGGCTACATTGCCTTCGCCCACGGCAATTAAGTTGTCCAAATTTACTTGCAGGCGATCGGCATCCACAACCGCCCCATCAAACCGCACCACCACATTACCCTCAGCTGTAATAATTCGTCTTTGCTCGTCATACTCCTGGCGATCCGATGTTACTTCTACAACTCTTTGTGTTGCTGGTATGTTAATAGGTGCTGATGTACCAGGTGGTTGATTTTGTGGCTGATTGGTATTGTCATCCTGCTGTACAGGAGTTGGCGTTTGAGTTTGTGATATTTGCGAATTGAATTCTATGGTGATGGGCGTTGAGGGCTGGTTTGTAGGGCTGCGAGACTTGAATTCTAGAGTATTTTTGACTACTTGAGAACTTGGTGCATTATCGATAGCAGTTCCAGAGAGAGTGATTTTTCTCGGAGACTGTTGTCCAGCAACATCATGCTGTTTTGCTTGAGTTAATTTCTCAGCTAAGACTTGCGCTTCTGGCTGGTATGACTTCTTGCTGTTAGTGACGATTGGAGCAACTGGCGGCGCATCTAGGCTACTGTTTTCATTAAAATTAGAAGCTTTAACCTCCTGCATGGGATAACCAACTGTCACTGGTTTTCCCAAAAGTGCTGCACTCTCAGAGGTAGTGAGGGGGGAAAATTCTGGCGCAAAGGTTTCTGGGGTGCTCGGTGCAGATAGGATTTCGGCAACTACCGAGTCATCTGGAGTTGCATTTATGGGAGTTGACAGACGGTAACTTCCTGTGTTGCTCACAGGTGCCAAATGAGGCAAATCTTTTTGCTGCTTAGATTTGTCTTTGTTTCCCTGTGTCCCAGCCTCAGCTTCTCCAACTGAGGTAAACTTTGTCTCACTAGCAAATGATATGGGATTTGCAGGTTGTAAAGATTCGAGGAGGAGAGGCGGATCGGGCGGCAGAACTGGATGAAGCATACTTGAACATAATCGAGCTAACAAACAGCCAAGTGGCCACCGGAAGGATAAATTACAGACTTTACCTTCCAAACTTTCGCCTTCTGCCTACCTGCAACAAGCTATCCGAAGGAGGATACTGCATTGTGCAAAGAAGTTGGAGCGGCAAAAGCTGCTCCAAACTTTGGAGGATTCCTGAGCCACTGTATTGCTCTCGCCTTCGAGAGTTTTAGACGCCGAGATAGTAGTAAGTGACGTCTAGTTTTGGGCTAATCCCTTCTCATACCCCAAAGAGAATTTGTGGAGTAGGAATAGCAAGTGAGTGTGGCGTCTAGGAACTCCGCCTTCCGTCGGCAGTCGCGGATTATTTGTCGTTTTTTTACTCTGCATCCCGGCGGCCTGGGTTACGAGCTGGATCATTCGACAAAAATCCGAAGACGAAAATAGCCACAAACAAGGCAACAACAATATAAACAGCGATTTTTAAAGTCACCATAGAAATATCCCCAAGGGTGTCAAAAAGAAGCTTTCTCTCAATTTCTGCAATACAGAAAAGATAGCTCCTTTATATTACCCAAATCTTGTCCCTTTTTTGGAGGACTCCAATGAGAGAGGAGAACCCTTCACTTCGCTCAAAAGTGAGCTTAGGTAACTATCTTGCAGTAATCCATAGGGTTCTAATGTATGCTTGGCTTTTGTTGGGCGCTGTGCGTGGGTTGTCTAACTTGTAGATGCCTTTAACAAAATTGTGGACTAGTGACTCTTGTGACGTTAAATGACGATAGAGGTTTCCCAGTCTAGACATAAAGTGGCTTGTGTTTCAGACATCGCTGCTAGACCATAACACATTTAATTTGCACAGAACAGTGCCCAATTTTTATATAGTAGGGTTCGCATCACAATGCCCACCCTACAAGCAAGTCTACTCAATTAAAAACCTCTGTAAGTCTACGATTTTTCAATCTGGAGTTTTGTGATATCCCTACTACTTCGGTTTTTGATTACTCGTGCAGGTAAACCTACAGCTACAGAGAAGGGAGGAATATCTTTATTGACAACTGCTCCAGCACCGATAACACTACCTTTGCCGATGTTAACGCCATCTAATACCGTTACTCCGTGCCCTAACCAACAGTCATCCTCAATTACAATTCCCTTGCGAGTAACACCTTGGTATTTAATAGGCTCAATTGGATCTGCAAAATTGTGATTATTGGCATATATCCCTGAGTGGGCAGCAATCATACAGTGTTTACCAATTTTAATATCTCCTGGCCCTTCAATACACACATCTGGCCCGATGAAGGTGTCATCATCAATGTGTATACAAGTGTCTTCCAAACACCCAATATCAACATTCCGCTCGATCGCTACTCCATTTCCCAAAATAATAGAGTTATTTTGGTGTCCTTTTCCATCTATCCTTACACCTTTGAAAATATATACACCATTGCCAATTTCAATACAAGAAGTTCCCATAAATTCTACGCCATTTTGAATATAAACGGGGCTACCTACCTGAGCGAAAATACTACGATATCCCAAATTGCGTAACTTTGCTCCTAGGGCAATACTGGGAATCTCTCCTAACAAAGTGGTTACTAAAACTTCTTGCAGGCGTTGCCATTTTGAGGAATTGTTCTTGTGGTTCATGGCTACATATTCTCAATAAATTTCTGCTGGCAGTATTGAACAATTTTTCTATCAATAGCTTTGTTTCTGCTACATACTATTTGTCTTAGTATTTTTAACCTCTAAATTTGGTTAGCAGTTACAAAAAATCCCAATATATTTAGATGATTTTCTAAACATTTAGATAACCAATAAGTTAAGGTTTGACTATATGAAAAATTCTCTACTTCAATGTTGTTTCATCTCTCAATTAGTATGCAGAATTGCCTGGAAGTGCCAGAAACCCTCGTACCAGTTTTCTTGTAGCAAGGTACGCAACAATATTGTTTCTTAGTGAGCAGACAAAAATAACAAAGCAATATGAGTAGATTGCAAGGACAAACCTTAGACTATTAAATTTTCAAATGGGAAAATTTGTTGATTGAGACAAGCTACTGTTTCGGTTTTCCGTAAAATTTGAAAAGCTTATTACACAACTACCTATAAAATTATTCGCCTTAATAGTACTTGCTATTAGGCTGTTTTAATCTTTTAAAACAACTCAGTTCAAAAAGCTATTTTTCAACAACAATACAATTATCTAGACTATTTCAAAAACCAAAGAAAATTACTGTCTAGCATTACAATGTAATTGTTGTTGAATTTTTATAGGTGTTTTTGCTGAAAGAAAACCCAATTAGGGTGGATTATCTCCTACTTCAGCCATCACATTAAAGTTAACCATCGGTGCAAACAAGTAAGCGCTTCCCCGACTGCTATGACGGCTTTCTTGCAACGAATTTCTAGAGTATGCTGCTCCAATCATGTTGCACACTGATGATTTACAAACTAACCAAATCACGCTCTAATTACATGAATGGCTTTTAATGACAAGTTGTTTTTAACAATAACACATTTTATTTTTAATGGAGCAATATTAAAAATTTGAGTTGAGTTCAAGATTGCCCGTGTATAAAAAAACAATAGTTAAATATTTTTTTACTCTAGCGATCGCAATCATCAATTAATTTTATACTTATAAAAAAAAGATTCAGATATTCTATCTTGTAACTTAATTATTGTCTAATCAGATACAGATGCTATTACCTTAAGCCTACTAAGTTATGTATGAACGTGAAAACCCAGATAAATTTGTATAAAACCAGTAATCGTGATCCAATTAAGGCGATCGCTTACCAAGTTACTACCTGATATAGTCAGCACTTACATGTAGTTTCCTAAAATCTAATGCCACAAGTTGATGAAAAAATTAAACGCAAAAGCTATTTAGATACAGCGCATCCCCGGCTTGTTTTGTCTATATTTTTAATGCTGTTTAGGCAAGCAACTCACCGATTCCACGTTACACTCAAAATGATATTTACGATACTTTTCACATCCTTGTCATCAAAAAACCAAAAAGATAAAAGTCTTCGCTTTTTCACTACTTATATTTGACAATTTGTAAATCACCCGATCGGATGAGCCAAGCGGGTGATGTGTGCTTGGCACTGCCCATTATAGATTTTATTTAGAGGAAACCTAGACATATCTTAGAAATTTCTCAGATAAGCCTATAAGACATAAAACATCCAAATCTAGGTATCGGTTTCAACTTACAAACTTGGTTTTAATTATGGTTTTAATTAAAGAAATTGTACAAAAAGCTCTAACTACAGGTTATCTAAGCGTTTTAGCCGAAGACCAGATGCGGGTGCTTATTCAAACTAATTATGATTCAGAAGACCTGGATGCCTGGATAATCTTGCAGCGAGCCGTTGTTGCAGGTGATGTTAAGCAAGAGTCGCGTCGAAAAAAAGCTTCCCTCTCTTCTAAAGGTAAAAACGCTTCATCAAATCTCAGACTTGCTTATCAAATAGCAGCAGAGATTGCTGGTGCAGCAGCTATGGCTCTGACTATGCCAAAAAATAGCAAAGATCAACCTTCACTAGGTGCATAAAAGATTACATAAATAAGCTATTTTACTGAAATAAAATTGAGCTTTAGATACTAGTTATTTCAAAGTACAATATATTTTCTTGGTGTATTAGTGCCTTAGTGGTTAAAAAGTTAATTTTTTAACCACTAAGGCACTAAGTGAAAATCCCAAAATTCGGTAAATTTTTTGGGATTTTTACCCATCTTGAAAAGGCTAGCCTCATGAGCTTCTTCTTTAAGACGTTTATTTAATCAAATACAATTTTCTTAAAAAATAATTAAAAATTTAACTTGTGACTGTGAAGTAAGCTAATGCACCTACATATTGCACCCTAGATTCCTTATAAACCGCCATTTGTCATTAGTTTTTACCAAGATACAGAGGACAAATAACAACCCTCTTTTATCGATATAAATCTCAAATAAATATAAATATTTATCTAAGTATCAAATATTACAAAATTCTTAAATTTAAATATGGAAGGCACACAGCTAAGAGAAACGCATAGAACTATAAGCACCCTTGGTGTAAACTATAGCAACGAGGAGAAGAATAATTCTCAATGCTTAACAAAGTCATAATATCCTCACAAATACAGTATAAAGAATTGGCAACATTGGGTAAAGACAGTAAACAATAACCTTAGCTAAACTTGGAGTTTTGCCAACCTATGCAGCCAATTCGTACATTTAACGTATCCCCTTCACTTCCGCCGCGACTCGAACCGCTGCGGCGGCTGGCATATAACTTGCACTGGGATTGGAACGTTGAAACTAAAGATTTATTTCGCCGCTTAGACCCTGACCTGTGGGAGTCTAGCCGTCATAACCCAGTGTTAATGCTGGGTACTATCTCTCAAGCAAGGCTTTTGGAAGTTGTCGAAGATGAAGGCTTTTTAGCGCAAATGGATCGGGCTGACCGTCAGCTAGAAGATTATTTGCAAGAGCGTACCTGGTATCAGAAACAACGAGGACAGACGCCAAAGGAATGCTACGCATATTTTTCGGCTGAATTTGGACTTGTAGATTGTTTGCCGGTTTACTCTGGAGGTTTGGGCGTTTTGGCGGGGGATCACCTCAAATCAGCCAGTGACTTGGGGCTACCGTTAGTTGGTGTAGGTTTACTGTACCAGCAAGGCTACTTTGCCCAGTACTTAAATGCCGATGGTTGGCAACAGGAACGTTATCCAATTAACGATTTCTATAATATGCCCCTACATCTGGAGCGCAATCCCGATGGTTCAGAATTGCGGATTGCAGTAGATTATCCAGGACGTAAGGTGTATGCCAGAGTTTGGCGCGTACAGGTGGGAACTGTACCGCTGTACCTGATGGATACTAACATTGAACCTAACAAAGCTTACGACCATGACATCACAGATCAACTGTATGGTGGCGACATTGACATGCGTATCCATCAGGAGATCATGCTGGGGATCGGTGGTGTGCAAATGCTCAAAGCTCTAGGGCTGAAAGTCACCGCCTACCACATGAATGAAGGTCACGCGGCCTTCTCCGCTCTGGAGCGGATTCGCCTTCTGATCCAAGAAGAGGGATTGAATTATGCTCAAGCTAAACAAGTGGTGGCTTCCAGCAATATCTTCACCACCCACACACCAGTACCAGCCGGAATTGACTTGTTTGCTCCCGACAAGATGCTGTACTACCTGGGGTATTATGCAGACATCTTTGACTTACCCAAAGAGCAATTTTTAGGGTTAGGGCGTGAGAATACAGGTGATTTATCTGGGCCTTTCAGTATGGCGGTGCTGGCTCTGAAAATGGCGACATTTTCTAACGGTGTAGCACAACTACATGGTGTAGTGTCGCGGCAAATGTTTCAGGGCTTGTGGCAGAAAGTGCCAGTGGAGGAAGTGCCAATTGCCGCAATTACCAACGGTGTTCATGCTCGGAGTTGTGTCGCCAAATCAACTCAAGAGTTGTATGACCGCTACTTGGGGCCAAATTGGTCATCAGCATCACCAGATAGCCAGTTGTGGGAGCGGATGGAAGCCATTCCGGATGAAGAGTTGTGGCGAAATCACGAACGCTGCCGGCTAGATATGATTTTGTACGTGCGGGAGCATTTGGTCAAGCATTTGCGCGATCGCGGTGCTTCCCCCTCAGAAATCGTTCAAGCACAAGAAGTTTTAGATCCTTACGTTTTAACTATTGGTTTTGCCCGTCGCTTTGCCACTTACAAACGCGCTACCCTCTGGATGCGCGATTTAGAACGCATCAAGCGGCTTTTACTAGGCAATAAAGACCGAAAAGTACAATTTGTAATCGCCGGTAAGGCACACCCTAAGGATATTCCAGGAAAAGAACTGATCCGCGACATCAATCACTTCATCCACGAACAAAACTTAGAAAAACAGGTGGTGTTTGTTCCCAATTACGACATTCACATCTCCCGGTTGATGGTAGCAGGTTGTGATATCTGGTTAAACACACCACGTCGTCCACGAGAAGCCTCTGGTACCAGTGGGATGAAAGCAGCCATGAATGGATTGCCGAATTTAAGTGTACTAGATGGTTGGTGGGATGAAGCCGATTACGTCCGCACAGGTTGGGCAATTGGTCACGGAGAGAATTACGACGATCCCAATTACCAGGATGAAGTAGAAGCAAACGCTCTCTACGAATTGCTGGAAAAGGAAGTTGTACCACTATTTTATGAGCATCGGGATAGTGATGGCTTACCACGTCCGTGGGTAGCTAAAATGAAGGATGCAATTCGCTTGAATTGTCCCTTCTTTAATACAGCGCGGATGGTAGGTGAATATGCACAAAGGGCTTATTTCCCAGCCAGCGATCGCTATCATACCCTAACCGTTGATAACTATGCCCCAGCTAAAGAACTAGCTGCTTGGAAATCAAAATTGGGCGAACACTGGTTCAACATCAAAATCAAAGATATTGACGTATCAGCAGCTTCGGAGATTGAAGTTAATCAAACTGTTGGCGTCAAAGCTAAAGTTGACTTGGCAACTTTAACAAATAATGATGTCCAAGTGGAGCTATATCAAGGTGCGATCGATGCCAATGGTGACATTGTGAACGCCATGCCCGTGGTCATGGATTATCAAGGAGAGGATACACAAGGATTAAGTATTTACACGGCTAATATCATTTATACCACCTCTGGCTTGCAAGGCTTGTCTTTGCGGGTATTGCCGAAACACCAACACCTGTCTAGTTCTTATGAACCAAGGTTGATTGCTTGGGCAGAGTAAGAGTGCTAAGTGCTGAGTTGTTATTTAATTCTCAGCACTCATTGCTCAGAAATTAGCACTGATTTGGGGATGACAATGTAACCAGTGGTGCGATCGCCCAATACTAAGTTACGTTGCTCCCCCCAATACCACCAGTGTGCTGCTACATAAGCGCAGATCAGACTATCTAATTTGTCTTCAACAGCTTTGAGAGCAGCACCAGTAGTAGGGATTTCAGGAAGAATCAAACTGCTAAGGCATAAAAAAGGTTCGAGGGTGGGTAGGATATTAAAAATGTAATTGTAGAGTTTGATTAATTCTAAGCGACGCTCACCGAGGCGTCCTTTTTTATATTTGAGGATGCGTTCTAAGCCGAATAAATTCACTATAGCAGGATGAGGAAAGACTTCTATTTGATATCTGCCAAGTTTTTGCACTTCGATAATTGGTGCATGTATAAAACCACGAGATTCTAATTCTAAGCCAAAGTTAACAGTGCGTTCTGCAAAAGCTAAGTTCTGGTTAGCTGGGTAACATCCCGCGTGATATTTGCCAAAGTGCATGTGGCTGAGTTTGTCTGGGAGGCGACTCCCGGTAGCGTTGGGGATAAGGGTAGGTGCGTCTACAGCAATAATGGCTGGTTCCTCTGGTTGTACGCATGTATCGAGCCATTTCAGGATGTCTGCAATGGCTTCTTGACGATCTAGATCTAGTAGTTGCAGTTGTTTATCTATCCATTCTAAACAGCATAGTCCACTTGGCTGGGATTTCCACCCTAAATCAATGCCAATAAATTTCATTACTGTAAACCTAAATGTGCGCTGATTATCGCACTTTTTTTGGACGTAAAAAAATCACCTTTTTACCTAACGCTACCCCTTTTTGGGCGTTGCATAAAATTAGGATGAATTAACGAACCGCAAATATGCAACGCCTTTGAATCAATTAGCGGAAATTCTGTCGCTGGATAATCATTGCACAGATGATTGTTAAATTATACTAATCCTAGTCTAACTGAGTTTTTATACGGATATTGCGATCGCAGCAAATCTAAGTTCCCAGTTACTTAGCAGTATTACCGCTACTGTAATTAAACCCAATTGCAGATTTGTGGAGTGAAAACCTGCCAGTTTTTGCCTCCTAAACTAAACAGCGAGTTACTCTAGAAAATGTCAAAATTAAATGAGTTTTGCGTAGACACTTACTCCTGCAAAGAAGCAAGCTACGCGGAGCGTCTCGTACAAAGGTGACTTGTCGCCAGACATCGCCACTTTACATAGCGCGGATTTGAGATAACTTAAGTTGAAATTTATGGGTAAGCAGCGTGTTCTTTCTGGAGTTCAACCAACAGGCAATTATCATCTAGGTAACTACTTGGGAGCCATTCGCAACTGGGTAGAAGGCCAGAGCGAATACGAAAATTACCTCTTCGTAGCAGATTTGCACGCGATTACAGTCCCACAAGTGCCATACGACTCAACACGCTTGGCATCTGATACCTATACTCTCGTTGCGCTCTATCTAGCTTGTGGTCTTGATTTAAATCACTCCACTATCTTTGTGCAATCCCATGTTTCCGCTCACAGTGAACTCACTTGGTTGCTTAACTGTATTACCCCTCTCAACTGGCTTGAAGACATGATCCAGTTTAAGGAAAAGGCTGTCAAACAAGGAGAAAATGTAAATGTTGGCTTGTTAGACTATCCTGTGCTGATGGCATCTGATATTTTGCTTTACCAGGCTGATAAAGTACCAGTGGGTGAAGACCAAAAGCAACACTTGGAACTGACACGGGATATTGCAGCCCGGTTTAATCACCAATTTGGCAAACCAGATCAGCCAGTCCTGAAGTTACCAGACCCTTTGATTCGTAAGGAAGGAGCAAGGGTGATGAGTTTGGCAGATGGTACGCGTAAAATGTCAAAGTCTGATCCTTCTGACTTAAGCCGGATTAATTTGCTAGATCCACCAGATCAAATTCAGTACAAAATTAAACGGTGTAAAACTGATCCAATTCGTGGTCTAACTTTTGATGACCCAGAGCGTCCAGAGTGTAATAACTTATTGACACTGTATATGTTGCTTTCTAGTAAAACCAAACAAGAGGTAGCAGCCGAATGTCAGGATATGGGATGGGGGCAATTCAAGCCATTATTGACACACACAATAATTGAATCTTTGAAACCAATACAAGAAAAATATCAGGCAATAACAGAGGATAAAGGTTATCTAGAGTCTGTGTTGCGTGACGGACGGCAAAAAGCCCAGGCGATCGCTAACCAAACTTTAGCACAAGTGAAAGCTGCTTTAGGTTATTCTGTGCCTCTATGAGGTTTCACTTTCTGGAGCTATATGTTAGAGGTGTATCCATCAGAAATACTCAATGTTATGCTTGATACGCAAAAACCAACTTGTTCGACTGCCTTCCAAACAGCTGCCAAAGAAGGCAAATTCCTAATTACCGCCGAGGTTGCACCGCCAAAAGGTGGTAATCCAGCGCACATGATTTCAATGGCGGCGACCCTTAAGGGGAGGGTTCATGCCGTCAATATTACCGATGGTAGCCGCGCAGTGCTACGGATGTCTTCATTGATAGCTTCGGCAATTTTATTACAAAACGGGATCGAGCCGATTTGTCAGGTTGCCTGCCGCGATCGCAACCGCATTGGTTTACAAGCTGACCTGATGGGCGCTCATGCTTTAGGTGTCCATAACATCCTAGCCTTGACTGGCGACCCAGTAAAAGCAGGCGATCACCCAGATGCCAAAGCCGTCTTCGATTTGGAAGCTGTGCGATTATTACAACTGATTCGGAAGATGAATCAGGGCGTTGATTGCAACGAGAAACCCCTAACTGATGGGGCGCTGGAATTATTCGCTGGTGCAGCAGTAGATCCGCAATGTGCCAGTTGGTCAGGTTTGCAAAGTCGATTTGAACGCAAAATCGAAGCCGGAGCGCAGTTTTTCCAAAGCCAATTAATTACAGATTTTGAGCGGCTAGAAAAGTTCATGGACAAAATAGCCGCTAGTTATAATAAACCAATTTTGGCAGGAATTTTCTTGTTGAAATCTGCAAAAAATGCCCAGTTTATTAATAGGTGCGTTCCAGGTGTAAATATACCAGAGCACATTATTGATCGGTTGACACAAGCAAAAGATCCCCTTGAAGAAGGCATAAAAATTGCTGCCGAGCAAGTACAAATTGCACGGCAATTGTGTCAGGGTGTCCACATGATGGCAGTAAAGCGTGAAGATTTGATTGCGCCAATTTTGGATTTGGCTGGAGTTGTGCCAGTTAATCAAATGGTATCAATCTAAATTAGATGAGCGATGCCTACGATGAGCTACGCCAACGCATTTGTGATTTGATTGGGGAGAGAGCGATCGCTCCTTCTCTCCTTCTATTGCTAAACTAAAAAGCAACCCTTACCCATGCAAAGGTAATCTTATGACCTCTGCAACCAATCCATCCACCGAAGAACTCACCCCGTTCCCTGACCATACGCAACTACCAGAGTCCAATGGTACTTTCGTGAAAAATTGGCAAGAACATCCGCAAAGCATTCTACTAACCGACTCTATTAAACCAATACTGCAAAAACGTCACCCTGATGGGCAATACTGTATTGGCCAAGACTTAGGTATATACTGGCGCCTAACCGATCCTCCTGAAAAAGGAGCAGAAGCACCGGATTGGTTTTTTGTACCGAATGTACCGCTTACGCTTAATGGGCAAATGCGGAGGTCTTATGTGTTATGGCGTGAGTTTATCGCCCCGTTAATTGCTTTGGAATTTGTATCTGGTGATGGTAGTGAGGAACGAGATCAAACTCCTTGGAAGGGTAAATTTTGGATTTATGAGCAAGTGATTCATCCAGCTTTTTATGGCATTTATGAAGTGAGTAAAGCTAGCGTGGAAGTTTATGAATTAATTGGTGGACAATATCAGTTATTAGCAGCAAATGAACGCGGGCATTATCTTATACATCCTTTAGGTGTTGAGTTAGGCTTATGGCAGGGAGAATATCAAAATATGGAATTACCCTGGCTGCGCTGGTGGGATTTGCAAGGTAATTTGTTGTTGACTGGTGAGGAAAGAGCCGATCGCCTAACTGCTCAATTGCGATCGCTCGGCATTGAACCAGAAGCATAATCCGCGAACACATCTTTATGCCGTGGAAAAGCGTTATGATTTCAAGCTAGATCGAGATAATCTGGATGATCGTAACTCGGTGCATGGATTTAGTTGACTTTTCAGTGGTGATTAGTTCATCGGCTTTGAGCCAGAGGACGGCGGCAACATGAAGTGCATCCATCGCGGCTAAACCGTAGATAGAGGCAATTTAATAAGCATCTTGTGTAATTTGCTCCGAGTCTGTTGCCCAATGGCTAACAGCGCTGAAGAAGGTTTCGTAAAAGTCTGTTTCGTCTTGCTGTTGATGATAAATTGCTTTGGGTAGTACTTCTAACTTGACAAATTGGCTCGATACAAATTCCCGATTTTCGTCATTGAGAATGCTGTTGGCTCGAATGCTGGTTGAGTGAATACCCCAAAGTCGATGTAAGCCTTTTTTCGATTCACGGTATCCGTCCCGACGTTCAGCAAGCTCTTGTTCAATTTTATCTCCAGTTCCCCAAGCCACATCTGTGACTCCCGAAATACTTACACCAATTTTCACACAATAAAGTCTGGGGAGCCTGAGCCTAGCTTCGTAGAAATCATGTGTAGACGCGCAGTGGTGAGAGGGTCGCAGTCTTCTCTACGAGAGGCTTTGCCAAGGCGGTTCCCATAGTAGGCGGAACGCCTTCCCGTAGGGTATGCGTTCGTCCGAAGGACGTACCGGAGGCATCACCCCCGAACCCGATAGGGCTTGTCGTCAATCGCCCTTCTCACTCCTTCTATTGCTAAACTAAAGAACAACCCTTACCCAGTGCAAAGGTAGTCTTATGACCTCTGCAACCAATCCATCCACCGAAGAACTCACCCCGTTCCCTGATCATACGCAGCTACCAGACTCCAATGGCACGTTTGTGAAAAACTGGCAAGAGCATCCCCAAAGTATCTTACTGACTGACTCGATTACACCCGTTCTCAAACAGTTACATCCCGATGGTCAATATTGTATTGGTCAGGACTTAGGTATTTACTGGCGCTTGACCGATCCCCCGGAAAAAGGAGCAGAAGCACCAGATTGGTTTTTTGTACCGAATGTACCACCCTTACTGAATGGACAAACGCGGAGGTCTTATGTATATTGGCGAGAGTATATTGCCCCGCTGATTGTCTTAGAATTTGTTTCTGGGGATGGGAATGAGGAAAGAGATAAAACCCCGTGGAAGGGTAAATTTTGGATTTATGAGCAGGTGATTCGTCCTGCCTTCTACGGGATTTATGAAGTCAAAAAAGCTAGCGTAGAAGTCTACGAATTCATTGGTGGACAATATCAGTTGTTACCAGCAAATGAGCACGGACATTATCTGATCGCACCTATGGGAGTTAAGTTAGGCATTTGGCCAGGAGTTTATCAAAATGTGGAATTGCCCTGGTTGCGCTGGTGGGATTTGCAAGGTAATTTATTGTTGACTGGCAATGAAAGAGCCGAACAAGAACATCAACGGGCAGAACAGGAACGTCAACGGGCAGATCGCCTGATGGAACAATTGCGATCGCTCGGCGTTGAACCAGAAGCCTAGGTCTTTGGCTCAAGGGTGCGTAGACGCAAACCAGCATGTCATCAGACATCGTTTTATATTGAATGAACCGCTATAAAATGCTTCGTTAGTTAACTTCTAAAGCTTGATATGCGATCGCCTACTAAACTAAATTAAAATCTCAAAAAGAGGTGGTTAAAAAACAAGCATACGAAGCGATGGAATATAGAAATTATGGCTCAAATCTTAGTTGATAATTTAGACCCGATTATTCTAAAAAAGCTAGAAACTCTAGCCAAACAACACGGTAGATCTTTGCAAGAAGAATTAAAACACATTCTACAACAAGCAGCTGAAACAGCAACGCATTATCACACTGGCGGCAATATGGAAAAAGCTAGAGAAGCAATAACACGCGCTCAGGTAAGGTATGCAGGAAAAACTTTCAGTGATAGTACTGAACTCATCCGTGAGGATAGAGAACGGTGAGTCAGTATGTTTTAGATGCAAGTATTGCTATAAAGTGGTTTGTGCCTGAAATACACTCTGATGCAGCTAGGCGTTTACTTGCAAGTAACCATACTTTTTTAGTACCAGATTTTTTCTTCCCAGAGGTGGTAAACGTCTTGTGGAAACGAATGCGTCGCGGTGAAGACACGGCTGAAAATGCAAAGCAAACTTTAGCTGATTTAAATGCAGTTCCAGTAGAGGTGTATTTATCTCAGCCTTTGATGCCACTTGCTTTAGATATTGCGCTTCAGACAGATAGGGCGGTGTATGACAGCTTGTACTTAGCGCTTGCCATTATGCAACGATGCCAGATGGTGACAGCAGACGAAAAGTTTTATAATGCGCTGAAAACCAGTACTTACGACACTAATCTTCTCTGGGTAGAGAATATTTAAAGAACTAGAGAGCGATCGCCCATCATGCCAAAAACACTGCCTAGATGTATAGCGGTGAGCCAGTCCGGTGGACGGGTCGCACCCAGCATAAAGGAACTGGCGATCACCCGTAGGCTTGTCGTTAGACATCACTCGGCGTTGAACCAGAAGCATAATCTCTATTGATATATCGTCGTAACGCTTTTGCGGGTGCTAGTATTCACCCGTATTATCCAGCAATTTAAAAACACTAGGAAGAATTAACCTTAGTAAAAGGCACGATGCTAAAGGTGGCGCTCAATATTCCCTAGCCACCGCTGTACACTAGCACATTCCGTCCCTTCTTCCCCATAAAACCGAAAAGCCGAGGCTATGATGATCATTACCTCTTTTTAGCAATTACTTTAATTCAAAGTTAAATTACTAAATCAATATGACCAATAGCTATGATACGGTACGGGCACTGCGCGAGGCGTTGAAGTTTTCTCCTGATAATGTACCTCTCAGGCAACACCTTGCAGATACGCTTCTCAGTCTTGGACAATTGGAAGATGCAGAGAAAGAGTACCGTCAAGCAATGCTGTTGGCACGGGATGAACCACAGTTGAAACTTGGTTTAGCAAGGGCTTTTTATCAACAAGGAAAGCACAATCAGTCTTTAGTGATTGTGGAGGAATTGCTAAAACACTCTAGCTGTCCAGCACTAGCTTACTTACTCCATGCTCGTTTATTGCTAAATTCAGGAGCAGTACAACAAGCGGTGAGTCAGTATCGCAGTGCGATCGCTCTTGATGCATCTATTGCTGATCCAGATTTTGCGGAACTCTTAGGTATTGGAGAAGACAGCCATACTAAAGAGATAGTAGAAGGCAAAATCCGCGCTGCTAATTTTGATCACCTCGCCCTTGATGATGAAAAGCTGGAGCGTCCGCAGATTTCTTTCCAAGATGTGGGAGGGATGGAGACGGTTAAAGATGAAATTCGCCTCAAGATTATTTATCCGCTGACGCAACAAGAACTTTACAAAGCTTATGGTAAAGCGATCGGTGGCGGTATTTTGATGTATGGCCCTCCCGGTTGTGGCAAAACTTACCTTGCTCGTGCGACTGCTGGCGAGATTAACTCAAACTTTATCTCTGTTGGCATTAATGATGTCCTAGATATGTGGTTAGGCAACAGTGAGCGAAATTTGCACGCCATATTTGAAGAAGCGCGAGAAAATCAACCTTGTGTAGTATTTTTTGATGAAGTCGATGCTTTGGCTGCCAACCGTACCGATTTACGTCAAAGTTCTAGCCGCATGGTGATTAACCAGTTTCTCTCAGAACTGGATGGAGTCAAGAGTTCCAATGAAGGGGTGTTGATTTTGGCGGCTACTAATGCGCCTTGGCATTTAGATGCAGCGTTTCGGCGTCCAGGACGCTTTGATCGCATTCTGTTTATCCCACCACCAGACGCTTCTGCTAGGGTAGCTATTTTACAGTTGCTATGTCGTGGTAAACCTGTAGATAAAATTGATTACGAGCAAGTTAGCAAAAAGACAGAGCATTTTTCCGGGGCTGACTTAAAAGCTGTGATCGATTTAGCAGTAGAAAAAAAACTGCAAGAAGCGATGAAAATCGGCTTTCCTAAGCCGCTGGTGACGAAGGATTTAGTCTCGGCAGCAGCGAACGTTAAATCTTCTACCAAAGAGTGGTTCGCTACAGCTCGCAACTACGCGCTGTATGCGAATGAGGGCGGTTTATATGATGATATTTTGAAATATTTAAAAATGTAATGGGCGTTGTACACTTTGAACGGGCAAAGCTGTTATTAGAGCAATCCCGCTATCAGATGGCGGAGGAGGAATTGCGACAAGCTGTAGCCGAGTCTCCAAATGATGCGGGAATTCATGCGGTTTTGGGGTTGTGTTTGAGTTGTCAGCAGCGATATCAGGAAGCAACACTGGAAGCGGAAGTTGCGATCGCCATCGCTCCCGATTCGCCATTTCCTCACTATATATTGGGATATATTCTCTGCGAACGCCAGCAACTTGCAGCTGCCCAAAAAGCGATTCGAGAAGCAATTCAGCTTAACCCCTATCAAGCCTCTCACTTTGCTCTGCTGGCGCGATGCCATTATCAACAAAAGCAGTGGCAAGCAAGTCTGGAAGCAGCCACAAAAGGGCTATCATTAGACCCGGAAGATGTAGAGTGTTTGAATTACCGGGCGTTGTCAATGTCGCAATTAGGGCGGGGAAAAGAAGCGATCGCCGCAGTCAAAGGAGCGATCGCCACTTCTCCCCAAGATGCTGTTTCTTACGCTAGCAGTGGTTGGATTTTGCTGTCCCACGGTGGTAGTGGTAGTCAACAGAAAGCTTTGGAATATTTTCGTGAAGCATTACACCTCAACCCCAATTTAGAATGGGCACGTCAAGGAGTTGTCGAGGCACTAAAAGCAAAAAACCCGATTTATCGGTTAATGCTGCGCTATTTTCTTTGGGGTAGTCGGCTAAATCATCTCACGCGTTGGGTGTTTACTATTGGCTTATTTTTTTCCATGCGGATGTTGCTTGCCAGTTTTGTTAATGCTGGTTTGACACCTTTGGTGGCAATGGTGGCGATCGCTTATTTGCTGTTCGTTATCTTTAGTTGGATTGCTGATCCTTTGTTTACCCTCATGCTGCGGTTTGATAAATTCGGACGCTTGGCACTTTCACCAGAGGAAATCCAACAATCTAATTGGTGGGGTGCTTGTTTTTTGAGTGCGATCGTATCCTGTATTTTATGGTTTTGTACCAAGAATCTCAGTGCCTTAATCAGTGCAAGCGTATGCGGCTTGTTAATGATTCCAATAGCGGCGACGTTTCACTGTGAGCAAGGTTGGACGAGAAGGGCAATGGTCATTTACACAATCATTTTGGCAGCTTTAGGTATCAGCACGGTAATTGTCTCAATTGCCAGCCTAACTTTTTACCAGATTGAATGGTTGTGGTTTCTACCGATGATACTATTCTTTCCTGGCGCACTTCTTTCTACTTGGGTTGCAACTCTATTCACGGGAATTATGCCGAAACGTTAGAACATTAGGATTTAGCCATCACCGTGCCAAAACCGTAAAATTCTACGCCAAGGCTGTAATCCTTATACAGCAAACTTTTCGGCTAGGTATATCTGATACCGTTTCTTTGTGAAGCCGCGCCAAACTATCTTCATCTCCCATTTCTTAGCGTACTTGGCGTACTTGGTGAACCAGCGCTCTCCGGCGGGTTTCCCAACCTAGGCGACTGGTGTTAGCGCAGCGTTAGCGACGAAGGAGCGTCACCAGAAGGGCGGTTCGTTTTTGATTTATTGTGCCATTGCCACAACCGCGCAACGCTGACTTATTAAAATTTCTAACACTCTAAAGTTGAAGTCTCACTAGCGAGAATAATATTGCAAATACGCATTTCATTGGTAGAGACTACACTGGAAAATAGTAAGAGGTTGTAGCAATGGATGAACGTCATCAGTACTTGCGAATCGCCCTTGTTGTTGTCGGAATTGCCTTTCTGCTTATCTATCCGCTGATGAAGATTTGGCCGTCGGGCTGGTTATGGCAACCAGGTCAATACGAATACGAACAGATGATCGTCGGCATTTATGCGACGCTTGGTGTCTTTTTGCTATGGGCTTCTCGAAAACCAGAAGCGCATCTCAGCTTAATCTGGTTCACCGTCTGGTCGAGTGTTGTCCACGGGCTGATCATGGCGGTACACGCAGTGATTGACTCTGCAGAACGTGGACACCTCTTCGGCGATGTTCCAGCATTGATCTTGGTGGCAATTGTCCTTGGTTTCCTAGCGCCACGCGAAGTGGTGCCAAGTGCATACATAAATGGGCGCAGCATAACAAATCAAATGCAACGGACAGACGGGTGATGATATAAAAAAACATTGCTGCGGTACAATTAGCATGTACTGTTGCTTGTAATGTCCCAACATACACCCCAGACTCTCGAAAACGGATTACCCAGTTTAACCAGCCCTCTTGTCCGTCTGGCGAAAGCCTTGAGGATAAAGCAAGGTATCGAGTTTTCACAGTCTGTAACGATGTGGGCGGCGACTGTGGAATAAACTGGTAAAGCCTTTGATCTAGCAGTTGCTCGTAGATAGCCGATGCATGATCTGGAATAAGCGGCTCAAGTAACAGCCGTGAAGTCTCAAGAATTCGTTCGGGTGCGATTAATTTAACCATTAGACATCTGGTAAAAATCAATGTAGAAACGTAGCAGTGCTACGTCTCCACTCCACAAGCAGTGCTACGTCTCCACAAGGGTTCTGAATAATGTATATTTAATTTCTGGAGCTGTATATTCTTGACCCTTGACTTCACCAAGCAAAGTAGCCTGAGTTAAAAAGTTATGAAGGCTCTCCTCATTCTGATAAACTATGCATCATAGTCATCCAAAAGGCATAGTTACTAATGCTTATTTGAGTGCCGACATAAGATTGTTCAACTAGTTAGCATACCTGTTTATAGCTAGCACATAGTGACTATTAATGATCAAAATTTTTGCTTCTGTTTACGCAAATATAAGGAGAGGTGGGGATGAATGCAAGCCTAATAATGTCTAACATCCTAAGCCCACCGATTCTTTTTTTCTTTCTCGGAATGTCGGCCGTTATTTTAAAGTCGGATCTGGAAATTCCTCAACCTTTGCCAAAACTCTTCTCTCTTTATCTTCTACTTGCTATTGGGTTCAAGGGAGGTGCTGAACTTGTCAAGAGTGGAGTTAGCCAAGAAGTTGTGTTGACGCTGTTTGCAGCCATCATGATGGCTACTCTCGTGCCAATATACACATTCTTCATTCTGAGAATCAGACTTGATTTATACAATGCGGCAGCGATCGCCGCAACCTATGGTTCCATCAGCGCAGTCACCTTTATCACTGCTGGATCTTTTCTCAGTGAACTTGGCATTAGTTTTAGTGGCTACATGGTAGCAGCTCTAGCTCTAATGGAATCTCCAGCCATCATTGTAGGATTGGTTTTAGTAAAAATATTTGATATCGATAAAGATGGTGACTTTTCTTGGCCAGAAGTTCTCAAAGAAGCTTTTCTTAACAGTTCTGTTTTTCTCTTAGTTGGAAGCCTGATCATCGGTGTGCTCTCAGGCGAGAAAGGCTGGAGGTTAGAAGCACCTTTTACCCAAGAAATATTTTACGGAGTCCTAACCTTCTTTTTGTTAGATATGGGACTGGTAGCTGCCGGAAAAATTAAAGATCTTGGTAAAACAGGTTCGTTTTTGATCGGTTTTTCTATCTTAATCCCGATTTTAAATGCAACAATCGGGATATTTTTAGCAAAACTAATCGGGATGCCGCAGGGAAATGCCCTATTATTTTCAGTCTTGTGTGCTAGTGCCTCCTATATAGCGGTTCCAGCTGCCATGAGATTGACACTTCCCGAAGCTAATCCTAGTTTGTACGTAACTAGCGCTTTAGCACTCACGTTTCCCTTCAATATCATTATTGGTATACCTTTATACTTGTATGGCATAAATTTGCTGTGGAGATGAGATTATGCACTCAGTAAAAAGAATAGAAATTATCGCCAATGCCGTTGAACTAGCAAAAATATTAGACGGCTTAGATAAAGCAGGTGTGCATGGACATACCATAATTCGGAATGTGGCAGGCAGAAGCCCGCATGGAGAAACTACAGAGCTTGATAATGTTTATATAATAGCTTTTTGCCTACCAGATCAAGCCAAACCTGTTTTGGAAATCATCAGACCTATTCTGAATAAGTTTGGGGGTACATGTTATCTCTCTGATGCAATAGAGATTAGATCTGTGCGGTGTGTTGCGTCTCTTTAATGATGTGTCGCTGGATCGTTCACCTTGCAGGAAAATATTTATGAGTCGAATTAATGGATTTATTGGTAGGCGCAAACTTTTAAAGCTAGCGGGTTTTGGTGGAGTTGCGATGGCTACGCCCGCTGTAGGCATCGCAGCTACTACTATAAGTAGTGTGCTTTGCTATACTCAATCTGCGATCGCTGCGGTTGCACAAGATACTGAGCCTGTTAGTCCTGATGCAGCACTCAAAAGATTGCTGGACGGAAATCAGCGGTTTGTGCAGCAAAAGCGTGAATATCCCCATCAAACTCGAACACGTTTGCAAGAAGTCGCCCAAGCGCAGCATCCATTTGCGACTATACTGAGCTGCGCTGATTCGCGGGTATCTGCGGAAATTTTATTTGACCAAGGAATTGGTGATTTATTCGACATTCGGATTGCTGGGAATATTGTGATACCGGAAGCGCTTGGTAGCATTGAATATGCCGCAGTGTTATTAGGCACTCCCCTAATTATGGTGCTAGGTCATGAAAGATGTGGTGCAGTCACAGCATCAGTAAAAGGTGAGTCACTCCCTGGTCAAATTGGTACTTTTGTCAAGGCTATCAAACCAGCAATGGCTAAGGTCAAAGACAAACCGGGTGATCCAGTTGAAAATGCAGTCGTAGCAAATGTTCAATATCAAGTTGAAAGATTGCAGGAAAATTCAACGCTTTTAGGTCAACTGATGCAGGCAGGTACACTGAAAATTGTAGGTGGACGTTACGATCTTGATACTGGGGAAGTAACTATCGTTTAAAGAACGGAGTTTTGAGTTACTAGCTCTTAACTCCTAATCTTATCATCCATTACTATTTATATCGTTAACTTCCTTCAAGCGCGAAGTCACAAATCTAGCCATCCACTTTTCTAAATAAACTCGATTCGTATTTTGCTCAGATGGATCTTTGGTATCCATAGGATGAGGCATTAGTCCTAAAATCGTCGCTGTTGTCACACAAAACATCGATTTTTGGAAACTCATACAAATTTTTACCCGCAAATCATCTTCACCCCGAAGACTGCGACGGTAAATTTCGTGCAAATATTCTGGAAGATAGTGACGCATATCCTGCATCAGCAATGTGGGAGGAATACCCGCACTGCCAATAGGCAAAGGATCGGCATACAATGCACCATACTGAAATCGACTTTGATCTGGAGAAATTTGATATGCTTGGGCATTGTATGAAACTGTGCCGTGAAAAGGAGTTCCCCGAAAGAAAATCGCTTCTACATAAGGTATTGCTGTATCTGCTAAAAAGGTTAAACCAACACTTTTGGGAATGATTTCATAATCTTTATCCTTAACTTTGACAGCATAGGTAATTGGCTTTGATGCACTTGCTACCAACCCTGCTTTAATGTGGTCTACAACGTCGGGAATTGACTTTATTTTTCCTTGGTCGTAATAGTCTGATAGGGTAAGGAAAATATCAGCCATAACTCGCCAGAACTGACCTAACCCAGTATAGTAAGCAGAGACACGTAACTGTTCTGTTAGGAAGTCTGGAAACAATTGGTTAATGCCCAGAATTAAGGGATTATTTTTAAACTTAGCGTCGATAACAGCTTGCGCTCTCTGTTGAAATTCTGGTGTATCTAAATATGTATCTAGTCCACCGCCACCGTGCCACAGCATTGATTTCAGGCAATACTCAGCATACTCGAAATTAATGCGGTCATGCCACCAGTGGCGGAGTAATTTTTTGAAAGAAAATTCTCCATTAAAATATTTAAAAAATGGAAAAAATATTAAAAATTGATGTTCAGCAATATAAATAAGATTTTTGGAATATGCATCTAAAACTACGCCATAGCTTTTAAGAATACCAACTACTTCCAGCACATTTTCTGGACTATCAGGAACTAATGCTTCCCCTTTTTGTAACCGCTCAATATACTCAGCTAGGGGATTATTAGCAGGTTTCTTTTTAATATTTACCATTGCCAGTTCTCCAAAAATAATAGGGATTGGGGTATTGTTAAATCAGTGAACAGTAAACAGTAAACAGTTATCACGGCGTTTGGTCAGGGGTAGATAAACGCCAGATAGCGCCTGCCACTAATTGACTTTCAGTTATTAGTTTTCAGTTAGAGGTGATCGCCGATATAGTGGTTTTCTTTAAACCCAATTATCTTGACTGAGAACTGTTTACTGTTTACTGATTACTGTTAAAAGTCCCTAGTCTCCAGCCTTGATTGTCTTATCCAAAGACACCGTTGCCACTACGTTTTGTGTATTTATCATTGCTGTGATTGTTGGTTCAGTCCAGCGCGATAACCAAGCTGGTTGGATACCAAAAATTACAATTATTACAGCTAAAACTAAAGCCGGGGCGCGATCGCTCCAATACACCCGTGGTAAGTTGGTAACTTGTGCAGACAAGCGCCCAAAAAAGGCGCGATTGAGAAGAAGTAAGAAATAAACCGCAGTTAAACCAGTACCAATCATGCACAGCAGAGTTTGCACTGGAAAAACGGGAAAACTGCCTCGAAAAATAATGAATTCCGAAATAAATCCTACCATTCCTGGTGTCCCAGCACTGGCCATAACTCCCACAATCATTAAGCTACCAATTACCGGCAGACCTCTTTCTGGGTTCAGCAGTCCGCGGACGACTTCTAAATCACGGCTGCCAGCTTTTTTATACACAACCCCCACCAACAAAAATAGCATTGCAGAAATCAAGCCGTGGCTAATCATTTGCATGACAGTGCCCAATACACTTAAAGGTGTATCAGATGCAGCGGCTAAAAGCACGTAGCCCATATGTCCAATGGAACTATATGCCACCATCTTTTTCATATCGGTTTGAGCGATCGCGCAGGATGCACCATATAGTACACTTACTACCGCCCAAGTTGCCAACCAAGGAGCCAGATAATTCCAAGCTTCTGGCAACAAGTTCATGCCAAATCGCAGTAAGCCATAAGTTCCCAACTTCAACAGTACCCCAGCCAACAGCACAGAAATCGGTGTGGAAGCTTCGACGTGAGCATCTGGCAACCAAGTATGGAAGGGAACTAAAGGAATCTTAATCCCAAAACCCACTAAAATCCCCCCTAGCAGTAATAGCTGTGTGGCTAAAGGTAGAGTCTTAGTATTTAAAGTTGCTAATGCAAAGTTAGAACCACCACTCAGCCAAACTATGCCGAGGAAACTTGCTAAAATCAGAATTCCAGAAACGGCAGTGTAAATCAGAAATTTCGTAGCAGCATAACCCCGCTTTGCACCACCCCAAATGGCTATCAACAGATACAGTGGTATTAGTTCCAGTTCGTAAAACAGGAAAAATAGCAGTAAATCCTGTGCTAGAAAAGCTCCAGTCACTCCAACACTTAACAGTAATATCAAAGAGTAATAAAATTTAGGACGTTGAAGAGATTCATCACTGCTGTAGATCGCAATACAAGTTAATAGTCCATTCAAAACCAGCAACGGTAAAGATAAGCCATCTACTCCCAAATTATAATTCAAGCCTAAAACCTCGATCCAGGGCAGAGACTCAGCAAATTGTTGAGTGACCTCTCCTGGATGGAACTGAGTTGCTATTACAACTGTCCACAAAAAAGTGATGCTAGCAACGACTAAAGCTAACCCACGGGCAAATTTCCCACTGATGTCAGAGGGCCAGAAACCAATTAAAGCCGCACCTAACAACGGCAGCAAAATCAAAGCACTAAGCATAAGCAAATAGGTAGGGGGAATATGGGGAGCAGGGGAGGCAGTGCGGTCTTCTCCCAAAGAGAGACGCCCGCCGTAGGATGCCCAAAGGGCTGTAGGGCGATGGGGAGACCCCAAGTCTAGCAACTGCCGTGGAGCATAGAGGAAGCAAAATACATTACTCCTGTCTCCTCAACTCCCAACTCTGCACTATTAAAAAGGTAATTTATCTAATAAACCCAATGACCAGCTGATGAAAAA
The DNA here is from genome assembly GCA_019359395.1 of Komarekiella atlantica HA4396-MV6. Lineage (GTDB taxonomy): Bacteria > Cyanobacteriota > Cyanobacteriia > Cyanobacteriales > Nostocaceae > Komarekiella > Komarekiella atlantica. Next base: position 244,184 of record JAHHHK010000005.1, on the reverse strand, counting down.
ACCCAGGATGCTAACGACCGCTAGGATAGTCAACATATATCCCTGGGATTGACCAGAAATGCTGTATTTTAAACTTTGGCCACTGAGAATTGTTGCAAAACCAACTAAGTTTACTAGACCGTCAACTAAATAGCGATCGCTCCAAGCTGAAATTTTAGAAAGCAGTGCTACTACAGTCACTACTGTCAATCGATAAACGCGATCAATGTAAAAATCATAACCCAATAAGTCTTGCACAAATCTCCATGCCAGTATCCTAGATCTTGACCAGGCTTTGTGCAGATAAACTGTAGCCCCTATGCCTACGCCCAACACCGTAGAAGAAAACAACACTAACACCACATACCAATTAATACTCTCCCAATCGGGTAACAAGTACCATTGCTGTAGCATTAGGGGTAGTAGCAGAGTCACAATAGTCAAGGACACCATTGGTAATGCCATTTGCCAACCAACTTCTGGAGTCCGGCGGGTTTTCTGTTGCGGTTTCCCCCAGAAGACTAATCTAAATACTCTGGTCAAATTCAATGCTGTCAATCCATTGACCAGTATTAAAACCCCAATCACCCAAGGGCTAATATTTACAAAACCGTCAGCCCATGCTAACATTGCCCAGAAACTTCCCAGTGGTAGCAGTGTTACCATCCCCGCTGAACCAACAACAAAAGCAGTGGTGGTAGCTGGCATCCGTGACCACAACCCGCCCATTTCTGTTAGGTCTTGAGTGCTAGTAGTGTATATTACTGAACCTGAACTCATGAATAGTAATGCTTTGGCGATCGCATGAGTTAACAACAACATTAGGGCTACACCCCCCTGCTGTAATCCTACCGCCAGGAACACTAAACCCATATATGCACTGGTGGAATGAGATAGCGATCGCTTAATGTCAATTTGCGCTATGGATACTAATGTTGCACCAATTGTTGTCACCGTACCCATGACCACCAAGGTATTTAAGGTAACTGGTGATAGAGCTAAGATTGGTTGAAGCTTATACAGTAGATAAGCACCACCAGCTACTACCAGTGAGTTTCGCAGTACTGAGGCAGGGTTGGGCCCTTCCATCGCCTCGTCTAACCACAAATGTAGAGGGAATTGAGCACATTTACCGGCAGGCCCCGCAATCAAAGCCAATCCCAATAATGTTGATGTCACTGGGCTTAAGTTAGCTGTTTGCGCCCACTCATATAAATCAGAGAAGTTCAAACTGCCTGCCAAAGTAGAAAGCGTCACTACACCCATTAGCAACAACAAGTCTCCTACCCGCTTGGTTAAAAACGCATCCCGCGCCGCCGTCACCACTAGCGGTTGAGCATACCAAAATCCCACAAGCAAGTAAGTCGAAAGCGTCAATACTTCCAAAAAGGCATAGCTGAGAAACAAAGAGTCACTAATTGCTAAACCACTCAGGGCCGCTTCAAAAAGCCCGAACAGGGCAAAAAAACGTGCCAACGACCAGTCCTTTTCCATGTAACCTAGGGCATAAACTTGCGCTAACAGACTTAACCCCGTAATTAAAACAATTGCTCCAATACTGACTGGCGAGAGTTCCAAGGAAAAGGATAAATCTAAGTCCGCCGCTTTAAACCAGCTAATAACTAAGTTTTCTGGTTCTCTGTCCCAGATATTTGTAAATACCAATAGGCTGTGAGCAAAAGCCAAAACGGTCGTCAACAAGTTGAAATATACCGCAGGTCTTGGCCCTGTACGCTGAATTATCCCCATTCCCCACGGCAATGTTAAAAGCGCACCTATCAAGCTATAAAAAGGTACCCACCAACTTGTTAAGAAGAGAAATTGATTCATTTAAATTTCCTTTGACGACTCAGTTTTGGTTTTTTTAAAACAGATTTTAAAGCATCCCTTACTAAAAAAATAACTTGTTCAAAATCCATGTTTTATTAATTATTTTTAACCTAATATTGCATGAGTATTTTTACTTTAAATTACCCTATTAAGGTTTAATTGAATATAAATTTACGTACTTAAAAGCATTTCACTTTGTTACATCATCTCCATTTATAAATTTATATTTCTACTTTTAGCAGAGAACTTTATACGATATATTTGAAAAAATTATGCATTTTTCACTAAGTCATTGCTCAAATAGGAAAACTGAGGAAAGACAGAGATAGCATGATATACAGCCCTTAATCGTCCCTCGACAGACAGGAATAGTCTTGGTTATGAATGTCGTTTTGTAAATGTAATAAAGAAATTATAAAGCATAAGCGACTGCTCTAGGAATTGTTGAACTCCAATTAAGCAGAACCCCGCCATAAATTTTTGTTAAGTTTTTTAAAACTTTTTTATTATAAACTATTATACTAATTTATATTGCCAAGAACGCCAAGCTTTCCTATGCTTAGTTTGGAAGCGTTTTTGTAGCTCAAGATGAGCTTCCTCGTCACAATTTTCAAGCCACAGTACTGATTGGATTAATTTTGTAGGAGTTCTGCGATGCCAATTGCAGTTGGAATGATTGAAACTAAGGGCTTTCCGGCAGTAGTGGAAGCTGCTGATGCGATGGTGAAAGCCGCACGTGTAACTTTGGTAGGATACGAAAAAATTGGTAGCGCTCGCGTCACCGTAATTGTGCGGGGAGATGTATCCGAAGTGCAAGCCTCAGTTGCAGCTGGGGTTGAGGCGGCAAGAAGAGTAAATGGTGGTGAAGTTTTATCTACTCATATCATTGCTCGTCCCCACGAGAACCTGGAATACGTCTTGCCGATTCGTTACACGGAAGCTGTGGAACAGTTCCGTACTTAAAAACTGGTCAAACAAAGTAATTAATACTCTCTGCCTTGCTGAGAGTTACTTTTTTCAGGTCTAAAAACTTTAATCAAGGATTATAACTAATGTCAATCGCAGTAGGAATGGTTGAAACGCTAGGCTTTCCAGCGGTAGTGGAAGCTGCTGACGCGATGGTGAAAGCTGCTCGCGTTACCCTAGTCGGCTACGAAAAAATTGGTAGCGGTCGGGTTACAGTGATCGTCAGAGGGGATGTTTCGGAAGTACAAGCTTCAGTAGGAGCTGGGGTTGAATCAGTGAAACGAGTCAACGGCGGACAAGTGCTGTCTACCCATATCATTGCTCGTCCTCACGAAAACTTAGAATACGTCCTGCCAATTCGTTATACCGAAGATGTAGAGCAGTTCCGGGAAAACGTTAACGCAATTCGTCCTTTCGGCAGAAGACCATAATCTGTAATGCAAGTTGCTAAAGTTCGTGGCACAGTAGTTAGCACGCAAAAAGATCCAAGTCTTAGAGGCGTTAAACTACTGTTGTTGCAATTAGTAGATGAAGATGGAAACATCCTGCCAAAATACGAAGTAGCAGGAGATACTGTTGGTGCAGGAGTTGATGAGTGGGTGCTTGTCAGTCGTGGCAGTGCCGCTCGTCAGGTTCTTGGTAATGAGCAGCGTCCATTAGATGCAGTGGTGGTAGCGATAATAGATACCATTCACGTTGAAGATCGCCTGATTTATAGCAAAAAAGATCAGTATAGGTAAATGTCATTAGTCATTAGTCATTGGTGAGCTAGTGCGGTGAATCTAGCATTACGGAGATAAGTCTGTAGACGCTTCTGCGGTAAGTCAGCCCTGTTCGCCTCCGGTCTCCGTCAGGAAAAGGAGGGTTAGCCCGATCTAGGGGACTGCGTTCGCCCTACAGCCCTTCGGGCATCCTACGGCAGGCGTGCCGGAGGCATCACCCATTGGCGCAGCCCCTCGTAGAGAAGGGCTTCCCGCAGGGTGCAGTGAAAGCCGCCGAACAGAACTTTTAAAGAAAGAGGGTATCAACCTAGGTGAATGGCTATCTTCTTTTTGAGTGTGGTCAACGCTGCTTTGTGGCTTGCTTAAGAGTAGGTGTACGCAGCAGTAGAAAAGTGAGGAGCGTTACCCACAAGTTATTAGCTAAAGACAAATGACAGATGACAACTGACGAGTGACAAATGACATAGAGGAGGAATCTCGCGATGGCAGTCCGCAACACGGCGGCACCCCCAACCCCGTGGTCAAGGAATTTAGCTGAAGCCCAAATCCATGAAACTGCTTTTGTACATTCATTCTCCAATATTATTGGGGATGTACGGATAGGTGCAAATGTAATCGTTGCTCCGGGGACTACGATTAGAGCAGATGAAGGCACACCTTTTTATCTTGGTGAAAACACCAATGTTCAAGATGGTGTGGTAATTCATGGGTTGGAGCAAGGTCGAGTAATTGGCGATGACCAAAATAAATACTCGGTATGGATTGGTAAAAACGCTTGCATTACCCACATGGCTCTAATTCACGGGCCGGCTTATGTTGGCGATAATTCCTTCATTGGCTTTCGCTCTACGGTGTTTAATGCCAGGGTGGGTGCAGGTTGCATCGTGATGATGCACGCTTTGATCCAAGACGTAGAAATTCCCCCAGGTAAGTATGTACCTTCAGGAGCGATAATTACTACCCAGCAGCAAGCTGACCGCTTGCCAGATGTGCAAGATCAAGATCAAGAATTTGCCCATCATGTAGTTGGGATTAATCAGGCACTACGAGCTGGTTATCTCTGTGCTGCGGATAGCAAATGCATAGCACCCATTCGGGATGAAATTGCTAAATCTTATATAAGTAATGGTGTTACTGTCTTAGAGTTGGAAAGGAGTAGTAAAGTGTCGAGCAATAGCTTGGGTGCAGAAACCATAGAGCAGGTACGCTATCTGCTAGAGCAAGGGTATAAGATTGGCTCGGAACATGTAGATCAAAGACGGTTCCGCACGGGTTGTTGGACGAGTTGTAAGCCGATTGAACCCAGATCAATCGGTGAAGCGATCGCTGCATTAGAAACCTGTTTGAGAGACCATAGTGGTGAGTATGTCCGTTTGTTTGGTATTGACCCCAAAGGTAAACGGCGCGTATTAGAAACCATTATCCAACGCCCAGATGGTACAGTGCAAGCCACTGCCAGCTTTAAAGCTCCTGCTAGTCAGGGCAATGGTAACTACAACAGTAATGGTAATAGCAATGGTCATGCTAGCAGTGGCATTGGTAATGAAACCGTAGAGCAAATCCGCCAGCTGTTAGCAAGTGGTTATAAAATTGGCACAGAACACGTAGATGAGCGGCGATTCCGCACTGGTTCATGGCAAAGTTGTGAACCAATTAACTCAAATTCGACAAATGAAGTCATCGCCGCCTTAGAAGACTGTATATCCAATCATCAAGGTGAGTATGTGCGTTTGATTGGCATTGACACCAAAGCTAAACGGCGGGTGTTAGAAAGTATTATTCAACGACCTAATGGTCAAGCTAGCCCTTCCCGTGGGCAAAGTCAAAAATCATTCGCCAGTGCGCCATCTGCAACAGCAACAGCTACGAATACTCGCTTAAGTTCTGAAGTAGTGGAACAACTACGGCAGTTATTGGCTAGTGGGTATAAAATTAGCGTTGAACACGTAGATAAACGGCGGTTCCGTACAGGTTCTTGGACTAGCACTGGTCAAATTCAAGCTTCCTCTGAAAGAGAAGCGATCGCAGCACTAGAAGGACACCTGGCTGAATACCAAGGAGAATACGTACGCTTAATTGGTATTGAACCCAAAGCCAAACGGCGAGTATTAGAAAGTATTATTCAACGGCCTAATGGGCAAGCTAGTACCGATAGCCAGAGTCAAAAATCATTCGCCAGTGCGCCATCTGTAACAGCAACAGCTACGAATACTCGCTTAAGTTCTGAAGTAGTAGAACAGCTACGGCAGTTATTGGCTGGTGGGCATAAAATTAGCGTTGAACACGTAGACGGGCGGCGGTTCCGTACAGGTTCTTGGACTAGCACTGGTCAAATTCAAGCTTCCTCCGAAAGAGAAGCGATCGCAGCAATAGAAGGACACCTCGCCGAATACCAAGGAGAATATGTACGCTTAATTGGTATTGACCCTAAAGCCAAGCGCCGAGTATTGGAGACAATTATCCAACGTCCGTAGCAGTGTTGAGTAGAGACGCGACTAATCGCGTCTGTACAAGAGTGCTGAGTAATGAGTTTAGACTTTCGAGTTAGAACACTGACGCTAGTATCAAAAGCTAACTTTTCCTTGTGAAGTAGAATTTACTTAGCACTTCATTACTCACCACTGACAACTCACAATTTTTCCGACTTCCGAGGTGATAATTCCCATGTCTGTGCCGCCACTGCGCCTCAGCGACAAATTTGATTCTTTTATTAGTGGCGAGGTGACTATTCATCCAAGCGCGGTATTAGCACCTGGAGTGATACTCCAAGCAGCTACAAACAGCAAAATTATCATCGGCCCAGGGGTCTGTATTGGCATGGGATCAATTATCCATGCTCATGAAGGGATCTTGGAGGTAGAAGCAGGAGCAAATCTAGGAGCTGGTTTTTTGATGGTTGGCAAGGGCAACATTGGAGCGAATGCTTGCATTGGTTCAGCAACAACAATTTTCAATTATTCAGTTGAACCTGGACAAGTAATTGCACCTGGTTCAATCTTGGGAGATACCAGTCGCCAGATTAGTGAAATAAAACAACTAGAATCATCTACAACCAACCCCACTTCTACAAGTGCAGCAAAACCGAAGGAAGAAGATAATAATTTAGGAAAAGGCGAGGATATGGTAGTTTCCTCGACTAATCTCTCAGCGTCGGCTTTTGTGGATTTCAAACACAAGTCGATTTCCTTTTTTAAATCTTCCGTTACTCCTCAAAGTCAGCCTCCTCCCATTGAGGAACCTAATAATGGTGCAGACTCTATGCGCTCAGCCGCTCAAGCGTCTACACCACTCAGCGAGAACTCTGAGCAGCTTTCGCCAACCAAAAGTTCAGTGAATAATGATTCAGAACTCAGTCAGCCAGCTACAGAATCCCCTGAAAGTTTCGGGACTCAAATTTATGGGCAAGGGAGCATACAAAGACTGTTGACCACATTGTTTCCCCATAGACAATCCTTAAGCGACCCAAATGACGATTAGTCAGAGTAAGTGTTAATTGTAAGTTGTCGGCTTTGTGAGTATCTTAGAGAGTTCACATGGAAACATCTAATCAACGGTCTATGAGTTCCATCCAGGCAGCGCGTAGTCAAGACAATTTTGAGGATACTGCTTTGGGTTTAGTTTCTACCCAAAGCTTTCCAGCAATAGTTGGCACAGCGGACATGATGCTAAAATCAGCTGGAGTTCACCTAGTTGGATATGAAAAAATAGGTGGCGGTCATTGTACTGCGATCGTCCGGGGTGGAATTGCCGATGTGCGGCTTGCCGTAGAATCCGGTGTTCAAACTGCGGAACAGTTTGGTCAGTTAGTCTCTAGCTTGGTGATTCCCCGACCATATCCCAACTTAGAAGTAGTTCTGCCAATCACCAACCGTCTGACTCAATTAATGCGAGAGGGCAATTATAGCCGTCTGAGTCATCAAGCAATCGGTTTAGTAGAAACACGGGGATTTCCAGCGATGGTAGGCGCATGTGATGCCATGCTCAAAGCTGCTGATGTCCATTTGGCAGCGTATGAAAAAATAGGTGCAGGTTTGTGTACAGCTATTATTCGTGGCTCCGTAGCAAATGTTGCAGTAGCAGTAGAAGCAGGAATGTACGAGGCAGAACGCATTGGGGAGTTAAATGCGGTGATGGTAATTCCTCGACCACTGGATGATATGGAGCAAACCTTGCCACTGGCAAGTTGCTGGATAGAAGAACGTCAACCGTTAAAGTTGCCCATCAATATTAAAGAGCAAGTTGGCGAAAGAGAAATGGTAGGTTTACCAGATTTAGCCCAGCTACCTGCAAAAATTCAAGAAGAATTATGGAATGATGAATGATGAATTATGAATCATGAATTGTAAGCAATCCTCATTCAATATTCAACATTCATCTTTAACTGGAAGGCATCTTACGCTTTGTTTGTTGTTCTGATAATAACTTCTCCAGTCCATAAGTCAAATACCTTTCTTTTAATAGCACTAATAGAGTTTTATCTATACAAAAACTCATAACTTCGTATGAGCAACGCTGTATCAATTGCAAGTGTTCAGTAATACTAGTTTTATATCTACAAATTGCTATTAGCTATTAGAGGAGAATCTCTCTTGAACCAAGCGACGCTGCACCAGTTAAAGGTGTTTGAGGCGGCGGCACGGCACAGTAGCTTTACTCGTGCAGCTGAGGAATTATTTCTCACCCAACCTACCGTCTCCATGCAGATCAAGCAACTTACAAAATCGGTAGGGTTGCCACTATTTGAGCAAGTGGGGAAGCGGTTGTATTTGACTGAAGCAGGACGGGAATTATTTGCTACTTGTCGGCAGATTTTTGAGACCATAGCCCAGTTTGAAATGAAAGTTGCAGATTTAAAAGGGCTAAAACAGGGGCAATTACGCTTGGCTGTGATTACGACAGCAAAGTATTTTATACCGCGTTTGTTAGGGCCATTTTGCCAACTTTACCCCGGAATTGATATCTCACTGCAAGTAACAAACCACGAACGAATTCTAGAACGGATGAGTAGTAATTTGGACGACTTGTATATTATGAGTCAAGTTCCAGAAAATTTAGATGTAAATTTTGAGCCATTTTTAGAAAATCCTTTGGTGGTTTTTGCACCAGTTAATCATCCACTAGCTAAGGAAAGAAATATTCCCATACAACGTCTGTCCAATGAACCTTTTATTATGCGGGAACCTGGCTCAGGAACTCGTCGTGCCGTCCAAACCCTCTTTGATGAACATGGAATTACAGTGAAAGTTAAGCTGGAATTGGGAAGTAACGAAGCAATTAAACAAGCGATCGCAGGTGGTTTAGGAATATCTGTTTTATCTCGCCATACTTTAATGCCAGACACAGTAGAGTTATGTATTTTGGATGTACAGTATTTTCCCATTAAGCGAAACTGGTTCATGGTTTACCCAGGTGGTAAACAGTTATCTATCGTCGCTCGTGCCTATTATGAGTATCTCCTAGATGCAGCGAAAAAGATTGTAGCGTTAAACACTAACACTAGTAGTGATGCTGTGGAGAAAACTCACGCATGAACCAAGCTGATATGCATTTAGCTTGCATTAGTTGAAATCGGGGGAGATAAATAAATTAAAAATTAAAAATTTCAGATTTTTAATTTTTAATTTTGAATTCCCCGCAGGGGTTGACGGTTAGGCCAAGAAACATTGACAATTAACCAGCAGAACCATTAAAAATTGGGAAAAACTGGCAGTGGTTAACCCAGAAATACCATCTTGGCGCAAAGTAATCCAAAGCCAGATTGTAGCGGTTACAGTGTATACTGACAAAGCTCTAGTTACACGACGAAGCGTAGTATCTTTAACAGGACTTGAACGGGAATTAGTCATTACCCTGTTGCCAGTGACTTTAGAAACTGAGTCTGTCAGGGTTAGCGGTACGGGTACAGTGGGGGTGCGTTTGCTAGGAGTAAGCAGCGATCGCATTTACACTACCGAACCTGTAACGGAGCGAGTGGCACAGTTAACAAGGCAAATTCAGCAACTAGAAGCAGAAAAACGCCACCTGCAAGCTCAAGTAGATGCTTTAGTGTTGCAGTCTAATTTTATCGAAGGTTTACGTGAAAAAACAGAGGAAAGCTTTTCACAGAGTTTGGCACGAAAAAATCTCAGCCTCAGCGAAACTTTAGATTTCTTGAACTTTCTCGGAAGCCAGTATAGCGAGTATGCGATCGCATCTGGGGAGTGCAAAACCCAACAGCAAGAATTAGACAAGCAATTACAAGCACTCCGCGCCTCGTTGCAAAAAATTCAAACACCCCATCCTAAAGAAAGTTTTAACTTAGTTGTGGCGGTTGAAGTTGCAAGCGAAGGCGAATTTGAGCTAGAGCTTTCCTACGTAGTAAATCGCGCCAGTTGGACTCCCCTTTATGACTTGCGCTTCAGTACTACTAGCGATATCGTACATCTGAGTTATCTTGCAGAAGTCACCCAAAGCAGTGGCGAAGATTGGATTGGCGTGGCTCTCACTCTTTCTACAGCTAAACCAGGATTAGGTACACTTCCACCCAAACTTGAACCCTGGTACATCGCTACTCCAACCCCACAAATAGCACGACGACGATATGATGTCCGTCCAGCGTTACCTACCATACCAGCTCAGGCTGCTCCTGCTGGTGAAAAAAATGGAGAAGAACAAGATGAATTTGCGCCAGAAACTAGTCTCATCCCAGCCGAAACTGTTGTAGCGGAAATATCTAAAGAAGGCAGTGTAGTTACCTTTAAACTTAATGGTGGCGGTAACATTCCCAGTGATGGCACACCGCATAAAACGACAATTTTCAACGATGACTACCCTTGTAGCTTCGATTATGTCGCAATGCCACGCTTAGTAAGCTTTGCTTATCTGCAAGCTAATGTGAAAAATAGCTCCAACGGTGCGACTCTGTTACCAGGCAAAGCGAACATTTTCCGCGATCATGTCTTTGTCGGCACAACTAAGTTAGAGAATATTGCACCAGGACAAGAGTTTAAACTTAACTTAGGGATTGACGAAGGTTTGAAAATTGAGCGTGACTTAGTTGAACGTCAGGTAGATAAAAAACTTATTAGCAACCAGCGCCGGACTACTTATGGTTATCGGTTGGTAATTACTAACTTGCTCAATAAAGAAACAAATCTCAAACTAACTGAACAATTACCAGTTAGCCGTACCGAGCAAATTAAGGTGCGCCTCATCCGCAGCAACCCCCAAATTCAATTGGGTGAAATGGGAATTTTAGAATGGCAGTTAACTCTTCTAGAGCAGGAGCGACGAGAAGTATATTACCAGTTCGCTGTTGAACATCCGCCTGAGCTAACCGTGATTGGGTTGGATATATAGAATCGAGGCTAAAGTTATTATTCAAACTTTTCTTGAAATTCCTTAAATACTGGAAGTGTAACTGCTAGCAAAATCACTCATCTTTAAGAGGCAATAGGAAATGAATTTGCTGGTTCGAGAAGCACGACAGAATGATGCTGAGGCGATTGTTGGTATTTTGAACCCGATCATCGAAGCCAATGTGTACACTGCGTTTGATACACCGCTCACAGTCGATGCAGAACGAGAGTATATTTTGAATTTTCCCCAGCGTGGGGTGTTTCATGTCGCTGTAAATTCTTCAGATCAGCAGGTGGTTGGATTTCAAACTCTCGAACCATTTGCAACCTACACACATGCATTTGACCATGTGGGAATCATTGCAACATTTGTTGATCTCTCATACCGAAGACAAGGCATTGGTAAAAGTTTGTCTGAGGCTACATTTAAGAGCGCTTGCAGCAAGGGATATGAAAAGATATTTTCCTATGTTCGCGCCGATAACTCAGACGCCTTAACTAGTTATCTCCGACGTGGTTTCAATATAGTTGGGACGGCGAAAAAACACGCCAAAATCAAAGGAACGTATGTGGACGAGATCATCATCGAACGGTTCTTGTAGTTAGCGTCTACGTTCTTCACTGCTAAGCTAAAATAATAGCACTGAGACACTTGTTGCTATGTCTGTTGCCCAAGATTTAGAAACACCAGAAGATGTTATATTTCCCCCAGGGGATTTATACAGTGACGAACCGCCTTTGGAAAGTGACTTGCATCGGCAACAAATGACGCTGCTCATTCAATGCCTTGAGTGGTTGTGGCGAAATCGTAATGACTTTTATGCATCTGGCAATATTACAATTTACTACAGTCCACGCCAGCGTAAATCAGAATATTTCCGAGGCCCAGATTTTTTTGTAGTGCTGGGAACTGAACACCAACCTCGCAAAAGTTGGGTTGTTTGGGAAGAAGATGGTAAGTATCCCAATGTCATTGTAGAACTGCTATCAGATTCTACAGCGGCAACTGACAAAGGCTTGAAAAAACAAATCTACCAAGATACCTTTCGCACACCAGAATACTTTTGGTTCGATCCTAATAATTTAGAATTTGCTGGGTTTGTTTTATTAGCTGGTAAATATCAACCAATAGAACCGAATCCTCAAAGTTGGTTGTGGAGCCAGCAGCTAGAGTTATATTTGGGTATTTATCAAGAAAATTTACGCTTTTTCACTCCTGAAGGAGAACTAGTTCCGACACCGGAAGAAGTTGCACAACAGGAAATGCAGCGGGCTGAACAAGAGAAACAACGGGCTGAACAAGAGAAACAACGGGCTGAACAAGAGAAACAACGGGCTGAACAAGAAAAACAACGGGCTGAACAAGAAAAACAACGGGCTGAACAAGAAAAACAACGCAGCGATCGCTTGGCGGCTAAACTGCGAGAATTAAGTATAGATCCAGATACAGTTTAGCCTTTGCGATATCTTGGTTTTACCTGTTGACACTAATACTATGAATCTTCAGGAAAAACCCATTTTGGCGGTTCGGTGATTTTTTTCCGCAGACGTTCTTCAGCCATTTGCAGCATTTCGTCTAAAGAAGTCTCTTTGACGAATTTTGCAGTTGCCTCTTTAAATTCAACATTGGGGCATTTATCCCCTAAAACACACCCGTTAATACAGGCTTCAGCGCAGTTAATTTTCTGCTCCACAGTGAATTCCTCTCTACTTAGGGCGTTTTTCTACCCTCCAGATAAATTTTACCTTGTCATTTGCCATCCTATTGGTCTAAATCCCCATTGCAAAACTTAATTACGCGCTTCGCAGCGGGGCGTAGCCCCAGAGCGAATTACGTTAGCGTTGGCGTAGCCTCTCGTAGAGAAGCGGTAGCGAGGAACGAGCGTCATTACGAATTATTTAAATCTTTCCCACTTCATGTAAAAGTACCTTTGATGTAAGGTCTATTCCACTCCTGCTACGCTAACCATAATGTATGCAATGTTTTGCTGAAAAGGGCGCTCATGTCAGAATTTGCCACTACTGGAACCATCGCCGCGATCGCTACTGCTGTTGTTCCCCAACAGGGTAGCGTTGGGATTGTGCGGTTATCTGGTTCTCAAGCAATAGCGATCGCCCAAATTCTGTTTCACGCACCTGGGCGTCAAGTTTGGGAAACTCACCGGATTCTCTACGGTTACATCCGCCATCCCCAGACGCAACATTTGGTGGATGAAGCCTTGTTGCTGATTATGAAAGCACCCCGTTCTTACACTCGTGAAGATGTGGTGGAATTCCATTGCCACGGGGGAATTATGGCTGTGCAGGAGGTTTTACAACTGTGTTTGGAAAGTGGAGCAAGACTTGCTCAACCTGGGGAGTTTACCCTCCGCGCCTTTTTGAATGGGCGATTGGATTTGACGCAAGCTGAAAGTATTGCTGATTTGGTGGGAGCGCGATCGCCTCAAGCTGCTCAAACTGCCTTAGCTGGTTTACAAGGAAAATTGGCTCACCCAATCCGGCAGTTACGCGCCAACTGTTTGGACATTTTGGCACAAATCGAAGCTCGGATAGATTTTGAGGAAGATTTACCCCCGCTGGATAATAAAGCAATCATATCAGAAATCAAAAAAATTGCCGCAGAAATCACTAGGCTACTGGCAACCAAAGACAAGGGTGAACTGCTACGCACAGGTTTAAAAGTAGCGATTGTTGGGCGTCCAAATGTTGGCAAGTCGAGCTTGTTGAATGCTTGGAGCCAGAGCGATCGCGCCATTGTCACCGATTTACCTGGGACAACCCGCGATGTTGTAGAATCCCAGCTAGTAGTTGGAGGAATTCCTGTGCAAGTACTAGATACAGCTGGGATTCGGGAAACAGTAGACCAAGTAGAAAAAATTGGAGTTGAGCGATCGCGCCGTGCTGCTAGTGCAGCCGATTTAGTACTTTTGACCATCGACGCCTCAGATGGTTGGACGCAAGGCGATCAAGAAATTTACGAACAGGTGCAACACCGTCCGTTAATTTTAGTTATTAACAAAATTGACCTTGTAGAAACGGAATTTATTAAATCTTTCAAATATCCAAACAATATTCACCAAATTGTCACTACCACAGCGGCACAGAATAAAGGTATTGATACTTTAGAAACAGTGATTTTAGAAATAGTTCAATCTGGAAAAGTCCAAGCAGCTGATATGGATTTAGCAATTAACCAAAGGCAAGCTGCGGCATTAACTCAAGCTAAAATTTCTTTGAAACAGGTACAAACAACAATTGCTGAACAATTACCCCTTGATTTCTGGACAATTGACTTACGTGGTGCAATTCAAGCATTAGGAGAAATCACGGGTGAGGAAGTTACAGAATCAGTACTTGAAAGAATTTTTAGCAGATTTTGTATTGGAAAATAAACTACCTTGCTATGTACATATCAATTCGCCAAGCAACCATACAAGATACGGTCATAGTCTCGGATATACTGCTAGAAGCAGCTTCGTGGCTCCAGGAGCGTGATACGCCTTTATGGCATAATAGCGAGGTTTCATCAGAAAGTATCTCTACAGATGTTGCTAACGGCTTGTTTTTCATTGCTGAGTGGGATGGTGAGCCAGCTGGTACAATCAAGTTTCAGCTTGAGGATTTACTTTTTTGGTCTGATATTTCTCAGAAAGAATCAGCATTTGTACATCGCCTTGCTGTTCGACGGCATTACTCTGGTGGTAAAGTCTCTTCAGCACTACTGACTTGGGCAGTCAAATATACACAAACTCTTGGTAGACGTTATTTACGCCTGGATTGCGATGCTTCACGTCCGCGCCTGCGAGAGGTATATGAACGCTTTGGTTTCCGTCATCACAGTGACAAACAAGTTGGTGCTTATTTTGTCTCTCGCTATGAATACGAAATATTTTCACAACTAACCTAATATTTATATGTCTTTTATTGATGAAATTAATCATGTAAATGCATTAATTGTGGGAGCTAGTAGAGGTATTGGCTTAGGGTTTGTAAAAAAATTGCTACAAGATGGCAGAATTGCCAAAATTTATGCAACCTATCGTCAACTGGAATCTGCCTCTGAGTTAATGGCTCTTGCAAGCGAACATTCTGAGCGATTAATTTGTTTGTCGATGGATATTACTGACGAGTTGCAAATTGCTGAAGCTATTCAAAAAATGCGTACCCAAATTAAAAAATTGCATTTAGTAATCAATTGTGTAGGATTTTTACATGAGGGCAATTTGCAACCCGAAAAAAGCTTAAGACAGCTCAATTCAGAAAATTTATTGCGTTACTTCCAAATCAATAGTATTGGTGCTGTCCTACTTGCTAAACACCTATTACCCTTATTTCGTCATAGTAATGGCTCCGGTGCTGCGGTAAGCCCAGAACGCAGCGTTCTTGCTAATATTTCTGCTAAGCTTGGCAGTATTGGCGATAACCAACTTGGCGGATGGTATGGCTATCGCGCCTCCAAAGCTGCACTCAACATGTTTATGCGAACGGCAGCAATTGAGTATAAAAGAAGCTGTCCTAAAACATTGGTAGTAACATTACACCCTGGTACAACGGATACACGCCTTTCCCGTCCGTTTCAGGGAAATGTACCTGCGGAAAAATTATTCTCAGTCGAGCGTACTGTTACCCAATTACTGGCTGTCATTGAACAACTTCAAGAAGGTGATAGTGGTTACTTTTTCTCGTGGGATGGTAGTAAATTACCTTGGTAACTACGTTACGCTGGGGCTAGTGAAATTTACGTTATTTACAACTAAAGCGTATGAAGTTTTTTATTCCAGCAGCTAAGGATGATGTTAAAGCTGAGCAGGTGTATGGTGCTATTGCTAAATCTGTCCAAGCACCAATAACCGAAAAGCGGATTTGGAAGTTACGTTGGCGTGACAAAGGAACAGATATAGAAGGCGAGGTAGGGAAACCTTTACCATCCTCTTATCAAACAGGGAAAGAGCTAGTTCTGGCAATTTTTGATTGTGAAAACTTTTTTAAAATTTGTACTCTCACTCGTGGAGGAGTTAAGGGAGAGCCTATTTTGGTTGGAAAAAACTCTCAGTCCTCAGCAATCTATTTTTCGGATAATGTAAATAACTGAATCTGCATTTAAATTGGCAACCAGCCTGTTAATGGTGATAAGTGCGATAGCTTTTCTATGAGACGCTACGAAAAAGGCGATCGCACTATTAAAGTGTACCTAATTAAACGGTTTGAGAGTTTGGCTTTTATGATTTTTGACTCAAACTAAAATTGATTTAGATGATAGCTAGTTGCCTTGTTGATAGCATTAAAAAGACTAGTTAATACCGAATTTTTAAAATATGACAACCATCAAGCTGGAATTATCGCCGGAATTAGAGCAGAAATTACGCGAAAGCATTGCACGTCATGACGCTGAAAGCATCCGAAAATTATTGGCTGATGCTTTCGCGCCAACCGTAGAGGCGCTGCTACAGCAAACACATAATCAGCAGAATTATGACGAGTTTGAGTTAGTTGCAGATCAGTTAGCTGACGAGTTTGCAGAATGTGTTGGATCAAATATACCTATGTTGTCAGATTATGCAGTGAGTCGTGAAAGTATTTATGAGGAGCATCCTTAGCAGTGGTGTACCTTGTAGACACCAATATCCTGCTGCGTCTTGTTGATCGCACTCACCCACTACACCCAATAATCCGAACTGCGATCCGTAAACTACAACGTGACGGACATACACTGCAAATTACACCACAAAACTGCATTGAGTTTTGGAATGTCGCTACAAGACCAGCTATAAAGAATGGATTTGGTTTAACACCAAAAGAAGTGGGTCGCCTGTTGCGACTAATTGAGCGCCTCTTTCCATTGTTGCCTGATACGCCTATTATTTACCCTGAGTGGCGTAAGCTTGTCGTTGCATTCAGTGTGTCAGGTGTTCAAGTACATGATGCTCGTCTCGTTGCTATTATAAAGGCGAACGGTTTGACGCATATTCTGACATTCAATACTAAAGATTTCATTCGCTATGCGTCTGAAGGAATTGTAGCGGTTGACCCAACAACACTGTAATTGTTATTTCTCAAGATGCGATCGCCTGTTTGATATAGCCGTAGTCATATAGGTTAGGACAGTGTTGATTGCTCAAAGCTTTGAATTAACTGAGTTTCTACTCAGCACGGGCTAAACGCCCCGCTACCGCGCTTTAGCACTCAGCACTTTGCTATAAATGTCGCTCCAGCCAATGCTCCAAATCAGTTAGTACCTCTTGGTAATTCAGGTCACTTTGAATCTCGTGGTAGGCTCCCGGATACTCAATTCGCAGTTTATCTGAGCAGGTTAACCGCTGATAAAAAATGTCGCTTCCCGCAGGTAAAGCTACTCTATCTGCTCCTCCGTGGAGAATCAACAATGGTAATTGCCAATCAGTGGCGTGAACATTAATCCAGTCAACTGT
Source organism: Komarekiella atlantica HA4396-MV6 (assembly GCA_019359395.1). Classification (GTDB taxonomy): domain Bacteria; phylum Cyanobacteriota; class Cyanobacteriia; order Cyanobacteriales; family Nostocaceae; genus Komarekiella; species Komarekiella atlantica. The sequence goes on along the minus strand of JAHHHK010000005.1, from coordinate 226,922 downwards.
CGCAAAGAATTCTGTAGCCAGACGAGCCGTAGCACGGGTATGTCGGAGAGTATCCTGAGCATAGGCGGCTAAAATTTGCTCATCTCGTGAAGCAGCGGTTATGTCAATGCCCGTATTTAGGGAAAAACGCGGCCACACCCGTGAGAGCATCTTTCCTATGAACACCCGTACAGGTGAAACTCCAACCTTCCCTAAAGTTGGCGCTAAGGCGATCGCACCTTGTAATTTAGATGCATTCTTAGGGTAGCGCAAAACATAATCTAAGACAATTACTGCACCTAAGCTATGACCCATCAGAAAAACTGGGCATCCTAGCTGCTGGGATTGAATCAACTCTAGAAAGGCTCGCAGATCTTCGCGAAACTCATTCCAAGTGTTGATATAGCCTCGCTGACCGGGTGAGCGTCCATGACCGCGTAAGTCCAAGGCATAGACAGCATATTTCAGAGGTGTCAGATGTTGAACGATATTACTGTACCGTCCGCTGTGTCCTCCGAGTCCATGCACAATCACTAATATTCCCCTCACCTTACCTTCTGGATGCCAGCTTTGGTAGTACAAATCAACCCCTCCGACACCTTTGAATGTACCTTCTTTACGAGACGCTGCAAGAACACTGTGGTGGATCATAGGGTTAATTTTTTACGTTTTTCTGAGCAAACTACTAGCCTATAAAGGTATATTGTAGGGAAAATAACCTCCAGCTATGGGAGGAATTACAGGTAATTTGAATTACCTTTATAAATATAGATAAGACAGTTCCACTGCTTCTATTTAGCTGTAGGTTGGTTAATAGTAGATCATCAAGAATTATGATTTATTCATGAATTCAAGGAGGGTTTTATCAAAAGTTCCTCTAGTGAATCTGTTCCAGAAGACCTAGCTGATGGGGTAACTTCCCAAATTCATGGGGTTGAAAAAGCAGCCGATTTGACATCCAACCATCAGCAAGAAGATAAAACACAATCAGAAACCTTACCGCCCTTAACTACCGCAAGCATCAAGCGGGTACAAGAAGGTGTAGCTGCGGCTAGCGATCGCGCGATTCGCCAGACAATTGAAGAAACTCTAAATGGCTTGGAAGCTATTAATCAAGGGTATCAGGAACCTAGAGCTAAGCCTTGGTTGCGTCGCTTTGTGATGCGATCGCTCATTCATTCCTGTTTCCGAGTGCAAGTTGAACACTTTGAAAGAATACCCCAAGAACCTGCAATCTTGGCAGTCAACCATCTCCACCACATCGATCCGTTGCTGCTGCTGGCTGAACTCCCCACCCAACCCTACTATTACATCCTGGGTGATGCCCGCACCCTCTATAACAAGTGGTGGAAGCGCCTCGTCCTTAAATTTGCGGGAGGTGTCATTCCTTTAGAACGGGTGTGGAAAGAAGAACTAGCTGTGATCGCAGCGGCTAAATCAGGACGACAAGACCTTGTGGATCTGGCTACAGCAATTGAACAAACTGTGACTACAGGGGAAGACATACACACACTGCGACAAATAGACCGCATTGTTGTAGCAATCTTGACTCGTGGGGATGGGATGGTTCTGTTTCCCGAAGGACGACTGGGAACTGCTGAGGGGAACTTACATCTTCCCCTGAAGCGAGGAACTGTAATTTACGCCTTACGAACGGGTGTGGCGATCGTGCCTTTAGCGCTGATTGGAACTCATGACCTTTACTTAGGAAAGGAGTTAACTATTCGAGTAGGTGAACCGCTACGCTTTTCTCAAACTACCAGACCGAAGCGTCAAGAAGTTGAAAAAGCTTTAGAAGCTTTGCAAAACGCAATGCTTACTCTGTTACCAAAAGACTATCAAGAACCAACAGGAACTAAGCTATTTCGTCATTTCTTCAATCACATGCTTTGGTAAAAAATTACTTTTCTAGAAAGTTCGTAACTTTAAAATTTGACGTTCCCTCCCAACAGTGGTTCAAAAATGCATTTACCTGAGCATCTGCTGAATCAGCTAATTCCCTAGATGCATTAAACTGGACTGCTGTCACAATGTACTCAAAAATAATCACAAACTGCTTCTGGGGTGAAATTCTCTCGACTACAATCGTTTCACCCACCCTTGGAATTTGAGGTAAATTCACCGCAAATGTTTCAATTTTTGGTTTATCTAAGGGATTTTTGAAATTGAAGTATTTACAGTAAACAAGAATTTTCACTTCACTAAACCACGAATAACACTATAGATAATCAAAATTTTCCTTTTCCACGTCTCTAAATTGGAAAATTGTGAATATATTATAGGTTATTAAACAATATTTACCAGCTTATTTACCTCGCCACAACTTTTGTAATGCATGAAAAATTTTGACAAATATCTCTTCTAGCCAGAGCATAAAACTGTCAAGCCATTCTAAAAGCTGCTCTAAGGGATGCTTCTCATAGCCCATTAAAGTTGCTGTGGTTTCTATCCAATCTGGTTTAGCCTCAATTTGGGTACTTTGACGAAGTCGCTGGAAAACGTCTCCTTTAGGATCACTTTTAGATTGAGAAATCCCGTCTTGAGTTTGCTTTGCAGAGATGATTTTTCCCGATTTTTTTTGAGTTGAGGTGAGATTACGGGTGGTTTTCTTCTTTTGCACCAACTCAGATTTGGCTTTTGATCGCGCAACTTTCTTAGGCACAGACATCTCTGATGATACACTTGAAGCTAGTACAGGATTTAGTCTTTGGGGTACTATAACTGGCTTATTAGCAACTGTTTTAGACTCACCAAATAAATCACTCAAATTCAGCCAAGGATCTGTTTGTACATCCTGGTTATGTAACTGGGGACTTTTAGGTATATTGAAACTACGATAAGGCAATGGTTTGCCTTGTAATTGTCTCTGATTAACGCTTGACTCAAGTTGTTTGCCTGCGCCAACACCAAAAAAGTAATTGAGTGCTGCTTCAATTAAAGCCTGAAAATTCAGCGTGTGAGTTTCCAAACTATCAGTTCTAGCAGCTAAATGCTCTTTACCATAAAGAAATATATTTAACTGTGTTTTAACAACTTGGATAATTTCCCGACTGCGTTGTTGCACAGGTACTACAGCGTTCGTTTCCAACTTGGCAACAGATGCATCTATAAATGCTAGCAATTTACTCTTATTAATTAAATTTAAATCTTCTGATGTACCTTCAGGAAGATATGCAATTTCACTTGTACTTTTACCAGTGAGCTTTACCAATAAACGGTCAATTTCTGGCAATAAAACCTTTTCTTTTTTAACTTGAGCTAATCGCCAAGAATACCAGTAATTAGCAACTTCGCTAATAATTTTGTCTTCTAATTGTGCCTGCTGCTGGGATGTCAAAATATCTAGAATTTCATTATCGGCAGTAACGAGTACCAAATTGCGATTCAGCAAATTTGTGGCAATTCCCTGCACGATTGGAAAATCATACTTGAGAGCATCCTTTGGCTGTGAGAGATTGAGACTTCCTGCTGGATTCTCTGAAATAGTTGTAGGTTTATGATGAATCGCTTTTGACCACAAAGCCCCCAAAAACGCCAAGGGGTTTAAAGTCGCAGTCGAGGAAGTAGCAGTAACCTCGTCAAATGATAGATTTTGGGCTGCCCCTAATACATGCTGGATGGGTGTGTCAACAGTTAGGGGAGTTTCTGCTAGAAAATCGGTATCATTTGATTGTAACTTTAGTCTAGATTGTGGTTCTTTGGTGTGTAGCGTTTTCCCCGCTGATTCCGATGACTGAAACAGTAGATATACCGAGTAAATTAGTGTCTCTACACCCCACTTAGTAGCAACTTGCAAATGCCGCAAGGTGTTTTCCCACTGTTGTGTCACCCGCCGAGATTGCTGGTTGACAAAGTTAAATAGTCTGCTTTGATAATGACCAGAAGAACCAGAAGACATGGTAGTGATTTGTTAGTTTAAGTCTTGTTTAGTTGTGAGACTCCCGCCAAACAATAAAAACGACAAACTGTTAATTATCGTAAGTGCCCTCATCTTAGCGAAAATATGACCCCTTCTGTCTCTCAATCTCATACTAAATTCATCTTGGAAGCCATAGAGAAACTGCGCTCTTGTTGCCAAGTTAATGTTCAGTCTAACTGGTTATACCAAGAGCATGACCAGGTTATTACTGATGTTGCCACATCTGATTTATCTGTTTGGCAACTTGCTTCATTAAATACTAAAGGACACATTGCTTGGACAGGTGGTAAAAAAGTGCTGTGGCTGGTGCAAAGATTGGTGGTTCCCCAAGATTTACAGGGTTATCCTTTAGCGGGGTTATCTTTGCGGTTGGCGCTAGTTTGGTGGGCCGATTCTGCCAAAATTTATGTAAATGGAGAGTTAGCGCTGGAGGGCGATTTATTTGATTGCTCACCCAGAGTGCTTCTCAGTCGGAGTGTGACACCAGGAGAAGAATTTACTGTTGCTTTGCGGTTAGAGAGTCCGGGACATTGTGATGGTGCTTTGGTGCGATCGCTCTTTGTATATGAATCTACTGATAATAATAATCCCGATCCGGGTTTTGTGGCTGATGAGTTGGCAGTAATGCAGCTTTATTTGGAAAAGTTTGCGCCGGAGAGGTTGGATGAGTTGGCGGCGGTGGTGAGGGATGTAACGAACTGCATAGACGCCGAGAACGCAAAAGAAGAGTTAGTAAAATCCTTCTTGTCTCTAAGAGAAAACTTAATTAAATCCGAAATCCTAGCCTCCTTTTTTCAGGGTAGTTGGGGGGAGCAAAAATCTAAAATTTATTTATTAGGTCATGCTCACTTAGATTTAGCATGGCTTTGGTCTGTCAATGAAACCTGGAATGCAGCACAAAACACGTTTGAGTCAGTTCTGAAACTACAAAAAGATTTTCCTGATTTAATTTTCTGTCATTCGACTCCGGCGCTTTATGCTTGGATTGAAGAACATCGCCCAGATTTGTTTAGAGCAATTCAAGCACAGGTAAAAGCTGGACGTTGGGAAGTTATCGGTGGAATGTGGGTGGAACCAGAACTCAACTTAATTGCTGGTGAATCAATAGCCCGTCAATTATTATATGGTCAGCGCTACATTCAGGAAAAATTTGGTAAGCTTTCAAATATTGTCTGGGTTCCAGATACTTTTGGTTTTTGTGCAACTCTGCCGCAGTTTTTTGCTAATGCAGGAATTGAGTATTTTGTCACGCAAAAATTGCGATGGAATGACACTACTAAGTTTGATTATGGTGCTTTTTGGTGGCGATCGCCTGATGGTAGTGAAATATTTAGTTTGATGTCTGCACCCATCGGTGAAGGTATTGACCCCGTTAAAATGGCATCCTACGCTTTTGAATGGCAAACCCAAACAGGTTTATCAGAATCACTCTGGCTCCCTGGCGTCGGCGACCACGGCGGCGGCCCCACCCGTGATATGCTAGAAACCGCACAACGCTGGCAAAAGTCACCTTTTTTCCCAAATCTAGAATTTACAACGGCTGAAAAATATTTACAGCAAATTCGGTCAGGAGAGACGGGATTAATAGTGTCTGTACAGGATTCAGAAGTCAGAAGCAATTATTCTCCCACTCCCCCTCTGCCCCCCTTCCCTACTTGGAATGACGAACTATACCTAGAATTTCATCGCGGTTGCTATACCACCCACGCAGATCAAAAACGCTGGAATCGTCGTTGTGAAGGTTTGTTATATCAAGCTGAACTATTTGCTACTTTGGCAATGGTAAGTTGTGGCGTGACATATCCCAAAACAGAAATCGAAGCAGCTTGGAAGCAGATATTATTTAACCAGTTTCACGATATTTTGCCTGGTTCTTCAATTACCCAAGTTTATATAGATGCATTGCCTGAATGGCAACAAGTGGAACAAGTAGGAACGAAGATATTACATGAGTCACTTTTAGCGATCGCATCTCATATTACCTTACCTGAACCACCAAAGCCTAATAGTTTACCTATTTTCATTTTCAATTCTCTCAATTGGCAGCGTTCTGATATTATCTCTGTCTCCTTACCCACATCAGCAGCCACTCAAGAATGGCAAATTTACGATATTACTGGAAAACAGCTTGCATCTCAGTTATCTGAACCATCAATACTACTATTTCTCGCAACCGACATTCCACCCGTAGGCTACCGTATATTCTGGCTTTCCCCCACTCCCCCCCTCCCTCCTTCACCCACTCCCCCCCTTCCCATAGACTGGATTCTGGAAAATGAATTTTTACGCGTTGTCATCAATCCTGACACAGGAGATTTATCAAGTTTTTTTGATAAAACTTATCAACGAGAAATTTTGAGTGGTGCAGGGAATCAACTGCAAGCTTTTAAAGATAGTGGTCAATATTGGGATGCTTGGAATATAGACCCCAATTATGCTCAGCATCCTTTACCTCAAACGAGCTTGACATCTATTCAGTGGCTAGAACAAGGCCCTGTGCAAAGTCGTGTGCGGGTGGTGCGTCAATTGGGTGAATCAGAATTTTGCCAAGATTACATATTGCAAGCTGGTTCACCTCTGCTAAAAATTGCTTCCACAGTTAATTGGCAAGAAAGTCAAGTATTAGTGAAAGCTGCTTTTCCTTTGAACCTCGAAGCAGACTTCGCTACCTATGAGATTCCCTGTGGCTCTATTCGTCGCCCAACCAAACCCCAAACCCCAGCAGAACAAGCAAAATGGGAAGTCCCCGCCTTACGTTGGGCTGATTTGACTGGGCATACACAAGGTGATGCAGATATCTACGGTATTAGCTTGCTAAATGATTGTAAATACGGTTACGATAGCCAACCAAATCAACTACGCTTAACGCTGTTACGCAGCCCTAATTGGCCTGATTTAGAGGCAGACAAAGGCTTTCACGAGTTTACTTATGCCTTGTATCCTCATGCTGATAGCTGGGAATCAGCTCATACGGTACGGCGTGGCTATGAATTGAATATACCACTACAAGTACTAATGAATCCCTTTACTAATCAAAATTTTTCACAGGCTACGCCCCACTACGCTAACAGCACTCCAGACGTGACATTCCTAGATTTATCATCTGAAAATCTAATCTTGATGGCCCTGAAGCCAGCAGAAGATAACCCACAGCAGTTAATTCTGCGGTGTTATGAATGTCACGGAGAAACAGCCGAGTTATCTTTGCAAAGTGATTTAGAGTTGAGTCTTAAACAGACAGTAGATTTGTTAGAACGTTCCTCTACCACTACTGAATTCTCATCTCAGCAACAAATCTTGACGATACAACCCTGGAAAATCGCCAGTTTCAAGGTGATACCAGCGAATAATCCCAAGCTTGGATGAGTCAGTAATATTGAGTCTTGAGTCTTTGACTCTTGAACGCCACTTGCTTTAAGCCGGGAAACTCTAGTTGAGCAGTGGCTACTCTTGACTTCTCTAGTCTTCGTGGTCGTCAAACGGATCGTTCAATTGCTTGCTAGGAGGGCCAAAAGAAGTATAGATTGCCAGTCCGGTAATGGCAACTACCACGGTAGCTACAGAAATGCTAAGAACTATTGCGGGTTCCATAATTTAGGGATAGATTATGAGTGCTATTCTTATAGAATATTACAGAAGATTAAAAAAAGCTTTGGCAAGTAATCTTAGGTGAACTATGGCACAACGGACTAGGTTGGGAGATATCCTGAAGCCCTTGAATTCTGAGTATGGCAAGGTAGCTCCAGGTTGGGGGACGACACCTGTAATGGCTGTTTTTATTTTGCTATTTTTTGTGTTTCTGCTGATTATTCTGCAACTTTACAATAAATCACTGTTGGTTCAGGATGTACTTGTCGATTGGCGGAGTTTAGGCGGCTAACTGATACAAAGCGATTAAGCTTAGCTAACAACTTAACCTATACCCGGCTCGTCCGGGTTTTTTTATCAGTTTTCAGTTGCCAGATCAGTTCTTGATGATTTGTCACTGAGTACTAACTATTGACTAAACTACAAATGTGGGTTTTTGGGTAATTTTAGAGTTTACAGGAGAAAAAAATGAATATATTTGGTATCGGTCTGCCAGAAATGGCTGTAATTATGGTAGTAGCATTGTTAATCTTCGGCCCCAAGAAATTGCCAGAGATTGGTCGTAGTGTAGGCAAAACTATTCGTAGTTTTCAAGATGCTTCTAAGGAGTTTCAAAACGAGTTTCAAAAAGAAGCAGAACAGTTGGAACAAGTTGTAAAGACTACTGCTGAATTGGAACCTAAGCAACTTGAGGCTGTTAAATCGGAGCAGGATACTGCTAGTTCTTCCCAAGCTAGCTAGGAGAGTGCTGCATATCGATTGATTGTAGGCAAAATGTTAGAAGCTGTTACGAAACCAGCTATGGTTATTCCCCAACTAATTGTCGGGTTGGGGAATCCAGACTCTAAATATGACCAAACACGCCATAATATTGGCTTTGCTGCTGTGGATGCTCTTTCCCGTTCATGGCATATTCCCATAGCAGAAAATCGCAAATTTCAAGGAGAGTACGGCGAAGGAATTGCACCAGGTGGAGGTAAAATCCGCTTGCTGAAACCGTTGACGTATATGAATCGCTCAGGTCAGGCAATACAAGCAGTGACTAGTTGGTATAAATTACCTTCAGAGTCAGTGCTAGTGATTTATGATGATATGGATTTACCTTTGGGAAAAACTCGCCTGCGCTTGTCTGGTTCGGCTGGGGGACACAATGGTATGAAAAGTGCGATCGCTCATCTTAGCACGCAAAACTTTCCTCGTTTGCGAATCGGCATTGGTAAACCAAAAAGTGCAGCTAATAGCGATAACTCAGAAGCCGTCTCCCATGTACTGGGGCGGTTTTCCGTTGCCGAAACTCAACTTATGTCTCTTGTACTTCAGTTCATGGCTGAGTGTATAGAGCTAAGCCTCAAACAGGGATTGGAAAAGGCTATGAATCTTTGTAATAGCCGCACCATCGATAATTCTGGGTCTTAAGAGATGGGTGAATGCTACCCTATGAACTTGATACAAAAAGCTCAATGGTGTTTGAAGGCGTTTATTTTGGTTGATGGATAGCGTATTTTAAGCTGTTCTATGTAACCAGAATAAAAATCTTGACGCACCTTGCTTATAGAGAGAGCATTTCACCGACACCCCAATAAGGGGTGCGGCACATTTTGATTAATTTTTGTAAGAATAATGGCAACGCGCTGTTACTTGTTTTAGAACTATCTCAAGTAACGCCAGTACCAAACCAAATAGCTTTATTTAAAGCGTCGTTTGCGTCTAGCTGCCACTGCCTTACGTTTGCGCTTTTCTATCGGTGTTTCAAAGTGCCGATGGTATTTTACATCAGCTAATATACCAGCTTTGGAAACCTGGCGTTTAAACCGGCGCAAAGCTGAGTCTATTCCTTCGTTCTCTCCTAGAACCACTTGGGTCATTCTTACCTTGTCCTCATCATCAATAGTTTCCATTGTAATAGTAGCCTCAAACTTAGCCAAACTCCTCTAGGCTAAAGCCAGAATTAAGAGGAAATTCATCCGGTTGAGGCTGCTTATCGTTCATGAAATTAGCACTTAGCTACAAATTAATGCTAGTGTTCACCACACTCTCAGCGGCAGCAGAGAAGATAAAAAAATTATAATACTAAATTTTCCTGAATTTACTATATTGCTGTTTATGGAAGTATATCGACTACTGATGAACACAAGAAAACTCTAATATTTCCACTTATTTTAAAAGTTGATTATGCCCTCATTTAGTAATTTATATCCGGCTGCCAATGCGGTGAAAGCAACCAAGAAATTCCATAAGCTAGTTGATCTCAAAATTACCCCACTACTTAAGAAAACTAGTACTATACCAATCCCAAGCAAGATCCATCCCAAGTTACTAGCTCGTTGCTGTAGTTGAAATTGGAGAGCCAATTTTTCAGCGAAGCAAAAAGGGGTACTTCACTCTGGTAATTCAGGACTCAGGACTAGAGAAAGAGCTAGTTGATATAGTTGACGACGAGGAAGAGAAGTCATTTTTGCTAATTGACGGCTAGCTTGCGATCGCGATATTCCCTGATTAATCAATTGTTGCAATTCAGCTTTCAATTCCTCTGGAGTCAGTAACAGTTGAGTGGGTGGGTTTCCTGCCACCACCAAAGTATATTCGCCTTGGGGTTCGCGTTGACTGTAATGGGCGATCGCCTCAGCAATTGTTCCCCGCCAAAATTCTTCAAACAATTTAGTTAACTCCCGCCCTAATACGATTTGGCGATCGCTTCCCCAAACAAGCGCTAAGTCTTGCAAAGTTTCTCGCAAACGATGGGGCGATTCGTATAAAATTAATGTGCGGGATTCTGTTTGCAGAGCTTCTAAATGTTCTTGTCGCTGTTGAGCTTTTGGTGGCAAAAAGCCTTCAAACACAAACCGATCAGTTGGTAGCCCCGCTGCACTCAAAGCAGTAATTGCAGCACTAGCTCCAGGAATAGGAACTACTGGTATATTCGCCTCAATACAAGCTTTCACCAATTCATATCCAGGATCAGAAATTCCTGGCATTCCAGCATCACTGACAAGAGCGATCGCTTTGGCATCACCTAACTGCTCTAATATCTCCGGGATGCGGCTGTTACGGTTGTGTTCGTGATAGCTTACCTGGGGTGTTTTAATTTGAAAATGCTGTAAAAGTTTCCCTGTATGACGGGTGTCTTCCGCAGCAATCAGATCCACAGTTTGCAAAATCCGTACAGCCCGAAATGTCATATCTTCCAGGTTGCCAATTGGTGTCCCGACGACGTAAAGTGTTCCTGGTTTTGGATCGGTCTGCATGAGCGAGAAATAGGGAGATGAGGGGCGGGGGAGCAGAGGGGCAGAGGGGCAGGGGGAGAATAATTTTTGACTTTTGACTCTTAACAAATGACAAACGACTAATGATTAATGACAAATCTTACGGTTTATTTGTAGGTTTAGTAACCTTGGATTTGATTTACCTCGCTGATTCTGCCCCAAAGAATAATCAGAAGATTGTTGCTGCTGACTATACTGTAGCAGCAGGTGGCCCAGCCACAAACGCAGCTGTTACTTTCAGTTATTTAGGTAATCAAGCTCAGGTTTTGGGTGTAGTGGGTTCTCACCCGATGACGCAGCTAATTCGCCAAGATTTGGCAAATTTCAAAGTTGCGATCGCTGATCTCGATTCCAGCACTATTACAGCACCACCCGTCTCTTCGATCATTGTCACCCAAGCTACAGGTGAACGGGCTGTAGTTTCGATCAATGCTGTCAAAACTCAAATTAGTAACGCATCCATCCCAGCAAATATTTTACAAAATGTCGATATTGTGCTTGTTGATGGGCATCAGATGACAGTTGGAAGTACGATCGCTCAAATGGCTAAAGCTAAGCATATCCCAGTGGCGATCGATGGTGGAAGTTGGAAACCTGGATTTGAGCAAGTTTTACCTTTTGTTGATTACGCTGTTTGTTCTGCTAATTTTTATCCTCCCAATTGCCACACCACAGAAGACGTTTTTGCTTACCTCCACGCCTTTAGTATTCCTCATATTGCCATTACCCACGGAGAAAAACCAATTCAATACTTAAGTTATGGTCAAACTGGTGCGATAGTTGTGCCACATGTTCAAGCGGTTGATACACTGGGGGCTGGAGATATTTTCCACGGTGCTTTTTGCAACTACATTTTAAGAGAAAGTTTTAACGATGCCCTAGCACAAGCAGCTAATATCGCTGCTGATTCTTGTCAATTTTTTGGCACGCGTCGCTGGATGGATTCTGAGTAGTTAGGCTCACTATTGAAGTTAGTTTAAGTTAAACAAGGCTAAATTGATGAAAGACTTACAAGAAATATTAGTGATCGCTCTTGATGTATGTTTAGGGGCAGCAAATTTACTGCGATCTTATTACCACGAAACTGTAAAAAATTTTAACTTAGATGTGCAGTATAAACATAATGAACCTGTCACAGTTGCAGATATAGCTGTGAGTCAATACATCTTGGAGAGATTACAAGCAGCTTTGGGTAATGAAGACTTTGCCTATATCAGCGAAGAAACCTATCAATCGCAATTAGGCGACAACACTCCTGAGTGGGTATGGATCATTGACCCTTTAGATGGTACGCGAGACTTTATCGAAAAAACTGGGGATTATGCGATTCATATTGCTTTAGTGAACAAGACACGCCCAGTACTAGCAATAGTAGCAGTGCCCGAAACAGAAAAATTGTACTACGCCACAAAAGGTGGAGGTACATTTGTAAAAACTCGTGATGCATCTATTCCCTTAAAAGTTTCTTCAAGCAAACGAGTTGAAGATTTAACTTTAGTTGTTAGTCGTTCGCACCGCAATGAACAATTAAATTACTTGCTACAACACCTACCCTGTCAAAATCAGAAAGCTGTTGGCAGTGTAGGCTGCAAAATTGCCACCATCGTTGAACAACAGGCGGATGTCTACATTTCTCTTTCCGGTAAGTCTGCTCCTAAAGACTGGGACATAGCAGCTCCAGAATTAATTCTGACGGAAGCTGGGGGTAAATTTACTCACTTCGATGGTACGCCACTACAATACAACACTGGTGATATCAATCAGTGGGGTGGTTTACTTGCTAGCACCAGTCAGCATCACGAGGTGTTATGTCAAAAAGCAGAAATGGCTTTAGCACAGTTTACACATAGCTAGAGTTTGGGCAATTTCCGTGCGAATGCGCTTTTATGACATCAGTTCATGGTAAGATTACCACCACACTCATAAAAAACATAACTCCTTAAATCCTTCGGTTTCAAATTCAGCCTTGTTTTTAAGTTGAAAACTTTTAGGCGATCGCTAGCTACCTGTTTACATCTAACAATCGAAATAAAGCAGGCGACACGAACCCGTTATTGGCAGTTTATCAAAACTGTCTGAAAGTTTTACTCTTGAAAGCTACTCCGTATGAGTTGCTAATTCAGGCTGTGCTATACTTATGGATATAAGGATTATTTTCGGTTGAGTAACCCGTTTTGATTTCTAAAAAGCGTCTCTCCGAATTTAACTCTCTACACTCTCTGAATTCGGAGACATTCTATGTCAATTTATGTGGGAAACCTGTCATATCAGGTTACAGAAGAGGACTTAAAGCGGGCTTTTGCAGAGTACGGAACAGTGAATCGCGTTCAATTACCCACTGATCGGGAAACAGGTCGTCCCCGTGGGTTTGCTTTTGTAGAAATGGAAACAGACACACAAGAACAAGCTGCCATTGAAGCACTGGATGGTGCTGAATGGATGGGACGCGATTTGAAAGTAAACAAAGCTAAACCCCGTGAAGAAAGAAACAATTCTTCTCGTGGTAGCTGGGGCGGTAATAATGCCCGCCGCAACCGTTACTAAGTCCTTATACTGAAAAATTCACATCTAGAGTCTCCAGCAGATGAAGCCAAAGGCTCATATCTGCTGGAGTATTTTATTTTCTATCTAATTTTCAACTATTCATCCACATCAGGAGGAATGAGAATGACGCAAGTAGTTTTAGGGGAAAATGAGGGTATTGAATCAGCTTTGCGAAGATTTAAGCGGGAAGTATCTAAAGCCGGAATTTTCCAGGATATGAGGAAAAAGCGTCATTTTGAGACGCCAATAGAAAAAGAGAAGCGTAAAGCAATTGCTAGGCACAAGCAACGTCGTAAGCAACGTTCTCGCTACAGTTAATTAAAGTCCCAGCAAATATTGCCTTTCGATTTGATATCCAGCCAACATCTCTTCAGAATTCCATCTCACTTCTTTCATCTTTTTAGGCTCCTGCATAGAACATTTCATGTTCTTAGTGCCTCTGTGCCTCTGTGGTAACAAAAATTAATTTAATTAACCACCCTCCGGGTTCACCAGTCGCCTAGGTTGGGAAACCCGCCTACAGCGCTGGTTCACAAAGACACTAAGGCACTAAGTGAAATCACTGACTAATTGTACCGATAAAGCGGATTTTTCACTACCTTAATAGAGCTAAGTGGTCAATGCCCAGTCTATGTATATTTCAAAAATCCAATAGTAGTCCTGTATATACCAATTTAAGTAAAATTAAGTAATGCAGACGTATTTTTCTGTATACCCATAAAGTTACAATTTTTAGTTATGGATTTTCAGGAAAAATGCTGCGAGTATACCATCTTTTAATAGGTTTTATTTTATTTGTTTTAATCCCTCTGGGAGCAAAGTTGATTCTCCCTTACTTTTCTACCACTAAAGTGGTACAACCCTCAGCCGTGGTAGAGCTTCCTAGCCCTAGTGATGGAAATATCTGGAAGAAAATCTTGGGAAACACTGCTGCCCCAACTGGCTGGCAAGTCGCTGCTTGTGAGGGAAATGCACCCTTGTTGTGTGTCTCTTCTAAAGAAGAACTTTTGGGTACGGTTGAGATCGGAGTTTATCCGCTAGCAAACAATCAGGATTTTCAAAAGAAGTTGGTAGCAGCAGGGATTCCACCTAGTTCTAAGGTAGAATACCAAACCACGTATCAAAGCCAAGTATTAACAGCACTCAAGGCTTGGGTTGCAGACTATTACACTGTTTTATTGAAAGATCGTCAGAGTGAATATGGAAATCAGATAGTTTTTTCAGTCTATCCTGCACAACCAGTAACTATTGGTAGGCTTCAGGGAATCCGCTATGGGTTTACTGGAGTCAAACAACAAGGTGGAGTACAAGAGCAACATATTAATCATGTTGTCTTTGATGGTACTACACTTTACGTAATGACCACTGCCTTTGACCCAGGTTCGCAAACAGGTAAGTTTGAAAAACTAGAAAATTTGGCGATTTTTCAACCTTATTTATATGCGATCGCAGCAAATCTACGTTTGCCTCAATAGCACCTTGTGACAATAGATTTTCATGCGTGCTGGTGTACGCAATTCATGAGGAAGATTGGCGAATTAATTAGGGATATTACGCCTCGACATTTCATCACCGATTTGCAAAGCAGATATACTCAATCTAGCTGTGCCAATTTATCTTGGCGAGGTTTTATCCATGACTCAGCCTTCCTTTGATAAATCTAATAGCAATAGCGCTACCACTAGCTCTGTTGCTTGCCGAGACAAAGCTGCTAAGAGTAATTCCTACAGTAGACTTGATAGGCGTATGACAAAACTCAATAGTTCCGCAAGCCGTTCAGAGTCTCTTTTGCCTCAGCAGCAATGGAGCTTGAAGTCTAAAGCAACAGTTTGGGCGATCGCCTTAACTATGCTCCCGGTGCTGACAGTTGGGATAGCTAGCTACCTTGGTAGTCAATCCATTACCAGGCAGATCACCCAAGCTAGATTTACAAGTAGTAAGACAGATCTCCAAGAAGTTGAACTTGCGCTCAACAAACACAATTCATCCCTATTACTTGAGACTGGGGTGATAGCTTTAACAGCAGGTGCGATCGCTGCTTACCTGGCAAATCGTGCCACTCGTCAAGTTCTATCTGCTGCCAACATTTCTACTGCTTTAGTAAATAGACTACGACGAGAAGAAGTAGGAACTCTAACTCACGTTGCTGACCAAGATGAACTGGTAACGCTACAGGCAAATATTAACCTGCTACAAGAGCAGTTGCCAGACTTGGTCTGGAAACAAGAAGTTGAAGCCGAGCGTTCTCAGTTATTAATGAACGTTACTCGTCGCATTCAGGAAGCACTTTCAGAAGAAGATGTTCTGAGAACAACCGTCGAACAAGTTCGCGAAGCTTTCAAAATAGACCGCGTGGTCATCTTTCGCCTTGACGACCGTGGGAGTGGAACGTTTATAGAAGAAGCAGTAGCACCCGGTTTACCAAAGACTTTGTGGGCGACCGTCTCAGATCCCTGTTTTGAAGGGGGGTATGTCGAACAGTACCGCCAGGGGCGCGTCCGAGCGATCAACGATATTTATCAAGCTAACCTTCAAGATTGTCATATCGGGTTATTGGAGCGATTTGCAGTCAAAGCAAATCTCATTGCACCTATCTTCAAAGATAACCAGCTATTTAGCTTGCTAATTGGACATCAGTGCTCTGCACCCCGTTTCTGGCAACAATCTGAGATTAATTTGTTCGCTCAAATCGCCACGCAGGTAGGATTTGCTCTCGACCATGCCAGACTTGTAGAACAGATAGATACCAGAGCCGACCAAGCCCAATTAATTATCGACATTACCAAGCGAATTCGGCGATCGCTCAACGAAGAAGATGTACTTAAAATCACTGTTGACGAAATCCGCAAAGCAATCATTACTGACCGAGTACTAGTCTATGGCTTTGATTCCAATTGGTATGGTACTGTGATTGCTGAAGCAGTGCTTCCAGGCTTTCCTAAAGCATTGCGGGCTAACATCAAAGACCCTTGTTTTGCTGAAGGCTATGTTGAACAGTATCAAGCAGGTCGAGTTCGGGCAACCAACAATATTTATGAAGCAGGACTGAGCGCTTGTCATATCAGTCAACTCGAACCCTTTGCGGTAAAGGCAAATCTGGTTGCACCTATTCTCAAAGATGACCAGTTATTTGGTTTATTGGTTGCCCATCAGTGTTCTGCACCTAGAGAGTGGCGACAGTTTGAAATTGATTTATTTTCTCAGTTAGCCATGCAAGTGGGATTTGCCCTTGATCATGCCAGACTGCTCCAACGCATTGATGCTGAAGGGATGCAAACCCATTTAATTGCAGATATTACCAAACGAATTCGGCGATCGCTCAACGAAGAAGATGTACTTAGAACCACCGTTGACGAAATCCGCAAAGCAATCAGTACTGACCGAGTGCTTGTCTATAGCTTTGATTCCAACTGGTATGGCACAGTTATTGCTGAATCAGTACTTCCAGGCTTTCCTAGAGCATTGCGAGCCAAAATTAAAGACCCTTGTTTTACTGAAGGCTATGTTGAACAGTATCAAGCAGGCAGAGTTAAAGCAACCAACAATATTTATGAAGCAGGACTGAGCGCTTGTCATATCAGTCAACTCGAACCCTTTGCGGTGAAGGCGAATCTGGTTGCACCCATTCTCAAAGATGACCAGTTATTTGGTTTACTGATTGCCCATCAGTGTTCTGCACCTAGAGAGTGGCAGCAGTCTGAGATTGATTTGCTCGCTCAGTTAGCCATGCAAGTGGGATTTGCTCTTGACCATGCTAGGCTCCTAGACCAGGTAGAACACGCGTATGAATCTGTTGAATCCGCCTTTTACGAGCAGCAACAACAAAAAGAAGCACTCCAGTATCAAGCATCAGAACTATTGAGGGATAGTGAAACTGTTGTTGAAACTCTCTCCTCTGAGACACTCAGCCAGATGGAGTCTGTGACATCTGCCTACAATCAAATTCAAGCCTTGGCTAATTCGGCTCAAGAAATGCTCCTCTGTCTCCAACAAGCTGAACGCCAAGAGCAGCGACTTAATCACACGTTAAAAGACGGGCTAGAGGGGATGAACCAGACTGGAGACAGTATTTGGGCAATCCGAGCAACAGTTATAGAAGCTGCCGCGAGAGCGAAGCGCCTAGATCAGCCTTCCCAAAAGCTCTTGCAAGGAGTGAGCCTGATCGCTCAGGTGACATCACAGATCAAATTCCATGTCATGAAGATTGCCCTAGAAGCAGCCCGTACTGGTGGAGCTGGTGAAGATGCTTCTATGGCTGAACAAGCCCTTTACCTAGCGCAGCAATTAGATGGCGACATTGCAGAAATTCAATCCCTAGTAGCAGAGATTCACACAGCAAATAACGAAATCGTAGCATTAATGGAGGCTGGAAAAGAACAGGCGATCGCTGGGACTAAGGGAGCGGCAGAAACTCAGCAAAAACTTAATCAAATCAACGTCATCAGCACCCAAGTGAATGCACTAATTGAGGAACTAACTCAAGCAGTTACAAACCAAGCAGAAACTTCAACTGCTGCTAGCCAATCTCTTCTAGAAGTCGCAAGTATCGCTAATCAGACATCGGAACAAGCTATAGCAGTAGCTAAGTCCTTGGCTAAGTTGACAGCAATTGCACAAGCTCCACAGGAGAGTAATTCGTAATTATAATACCAATTAAAAAAAGAATGTGACAGACACAACATGTAGAGACGTTGCAATGCAACGTCTCTACTGATGTAATCACAATGCAAGCCAAAATGTTCGACAGTTTATGACCTGCTGGCTAAGACAACCATCTAATCAAATCTAGAGACGTTCCATGAAACTTTTCTACAGGCTTCCGAAGAACGTATATTCTAAAAAGAGACTGCAATCCGAAAACCGAGAAGGTTTCCCCGGCCATCTTGAGGATTCCAACTGCGATAAGCAGAACGACATAACCTTAAAGAATTTTTCCAAGAACCGCCTCGAACCAAACGAGACTGACCATCATCGTCAGACAACCATGCACTACTATCAAAGGGTGCGCCTTCATAATTGTCGTGCCAGTGATCCGCGCACCATTCCCACACATTCCCATGCATATCGTATAACCCAAAGGCATTTGCTGGAAAACTTCCTACTAAGCTCGTTTGCCCATAATTCGTCCTTTGAGAGCCAGCATTGTAGATATTGTTGTTATAGT
Source organism: Komarekiella atlantica HA4396-MV6 (assembly GCA_019359395.1). GTDB lineage: Bacteria > Cyanobacteriota > Cyanobacteriia > Cyanobacteriales > Nostocaceae > Komarekiella > Komarekiella atlantica. The sequence continues at coordinate 208,465 of JAHHHK010000005.1, read as the reverse complement.
TTGCCAAGCTGGGGGTGAGAGTTTCACCAAAATGAAAGGGGGTAGTGGTTCTGGCACGGCAAGCGTACTCCCACTCAGCTTCGCTAGGAAGTCGATAGGCTCGTCCTGTTTTCTGAGACAATCGCGCACAAAACTCTACTGCATCGTCCCAAGAAACTTGCTCCACTGGATAGTTTATCCCTTTAAAATTAGCTGGCTCAGGATCAAGATCGCGATTAATTGGTGGAAGCAATGCAATTGCTCGCCATTGTGCTTGGGTAATTGGAAACTTACCCATAAAAAAGGATTGGACTGCTACAGAATGCTGTGGACTCTCAGAATCAAATCGTTCTAGTTCATAGTCTGGAGAACCCATAAGGAACTGCCCTCCAAGAATAGATACCATCGCTAGAGTGATCTCATTACCTAGATCTTCAATAAAGCATTGAGCAAAGCCACGAGTACGGTCAATGTCATAGGTTGCTGTGGAAGCAAACGATTGTTTTAAAGAGACAGTAGCTATTTCAAACTCAAATTGTTGCACAGGTAAGATTGTCGTCTCAACTTCAATTTTCTCAAACTCAAATAAATCGAGATCAAATTGTGAGCCAACCATTGAGTTGAGGTTTGACGATGGAGGTAATGGAGACGAGATTAGTAGCGAGGATGATGGTGGCAAAACTGTAATTGAAGTGAGTGCTTGCAACGCTTCAACTGCTGATGGATAGCGCAAAGTATAGTTATCAGACACCATTGTGTCTAGAATATCAGCAAAGCGATCGCTCACTCGTACACAGTCACGCCAGAGGGGTTGCCCAGTACGGGAATCTTCGTGCAGAAGATAGGGGGGAATTCCTGTTAAGGCTTCAATGCCCATCATTCCTAAAGCATAGACATCACTGCACAGGCGAGGTTTACCTCTGGCTTGCTCAGCGGGTATATAGCCTAAAGTGCCAATAAATACAGTGTTACGAATTAACTTCCGAAGATTAATCGAGAAGGTGCCAAGTTCTTTAACGGAGCCAAAGTCAATCAAGAAAAGCTTGCCATCCTGTCTGCACCGCATCACATTTTCAGGCTTAATATCTCGGTGAATGACATTATGTTGATGGACAAAGACTAGCACCTCCAAAATTTCCTGCAACAACTTCGTGACATCACTCTGTGCAAGTTGCTTTCCTCGCACAACTTCTTTTCTAAGAGTGTTTCCCTCTATGTAATCTTGGATAATATACAGTTCATTTTGTACAGCAAAGTGAGCTAGCAAGCGAGGAATTTGAGGATGTTCGCCTAATTTCTCTAGCATCACTGCTTCCTGCTCAAAAAGTTCCAGTATCTTTGGATGAGTATGTTTTGGCTTGAGCCGCTTAACTACACATAAAGGTTTGCTGGGACGCTTCTGATCTCTAGCTAAGTAGGTTTCGCCAAAGTTTCCTTCACCCAGTTGTTTCAGGATTTTGTAGCGTCCATCCAGTAGTTCTCCTATAAAATCCATACTCATTGGTAAAGTCCAGACTCAGTGCCAGTGAGGTTTTAGCGTATTTACGATTTTGCAGTTTCAAAGCTTCGGATTGAGAGCAATGCGAAAAACTTGTTGACCAAAAAGCTAGGATTTTTTTGATAGCAAATACTTTAAGAGCAATGTTAATACTTTAAACATAGCAAAATCACCAACTTACCGGAACAGATAAACACTATCACCATTTGTAGAAATCGTGATAGTAATACCGAATTGCCATAATTGCTATTGTTTGAGATTCGAGGAATAGCCTGCACAAAAGCTAAGCTACGCACAGCGGCGACCACAAGAAAAGATAGTCAAGAACGGAGCTAAAGAAGCTCCGCCTCCAGTCAAGAGTCAACAGTCAAGTGTGAATCTGGACTTTTGACTCTTAACAGCCAGAATACATAATACGCAATCCCAATGAGTAACAAATAATTACCTATTACCCACCGACCTAAATCTCAGCGACAGCTCGTTCAATCAAGCGACGTGCTAGAGTTTGCGTGCCTGTATGTTCGTAGTAATTTGTTGACACATCCAAGAACGCCGCTAAGTAATCTAATTTGTCATCAGCAATTTCTACAAAACCTTGCAAGTGATGAACAACTTTTTGTGGCGTTAAATTATTGGCGTTGACGATACCACTCATCCAACCTTTAACAGAGTCAAAGCTTTCGCCAATAAAGTTGAGCTTGCCGGCAGAATTGTTGCCTGGAATCACATCTTTAATATTTTGGAAAGTCGAGTTTTTTTCTAACTCTTGGGGATTTGTTTGGTTAAGACCGGATATCGCTTTGCTAATGAAGTCTGGCCCTAAAGGTATCAAACCATCAACGCAAATTAATGCCACCATCCGAATAAGTGATTCACCACTATACTCACCCAAAGAGGCGACAAAATCGCCAATACTGTCTCCAGGAATGCCGTTAATTTGGCAGAAAGCTACTAATTCAGCGACTAATTTCAATATCAAATCAATGGTTTGAGCTTTATCTGGTTTGGGAGTGACAGAATTTAAAAAACCCAAAAGAGGAATTTTCTCACCGACTTTGTTAGCTAAAGCTGCTGCACCAAGAACTTTATCTGTACTATCAACAGTTTGATAAAGCCACAAGGCTGTTTGATATCCTTGAGAGCGATCGTTGTAAAGATAAATCGCTCGTTCGCCAATTTGCTGAATTAAGTCTTCGTCGGTTTCGCCAGTAACAGTTTTGATGGTGTTGACAAAGCCAACAGTATTTTGCCATTCACCAGGAGCAACAAAATCGAGGGATTTCAACATAGAAATGGTCAAGTTGTTGGTTGGGAGTTCATCAACCAACTCAAAAATCGATTTGCTCACAAAAATCTCCTATCGGTTTTGTTATTTGAATATTCGTAGTTGAGATTATTTCAGTTTGGCTAGACCATCAAGATTAAATTTACTTATCCAATTAGCGCGATCGCTCGCTGTAAATGATGGTGAGCGAGATAGTACTTTCACTTGGTACTTACCTACCAAAACAGCAGTTTGTGTCTTACCTTGTTCTACCGCTGGATAACCACCAATTTTTTTGGTACTCTTCGAGAACTTTGCCGCTGTATCTGGTGTGCTAGTAGTATCAGAAATAGACAGCATCGCTAAATCTTTGCCATCTTTCTTCAACTTCGCTTCAGCAAAACCTGTTTTCTCTTGCGTATAGACGGACTGGTAGCCAGCTCCAGTAGATGGGAAGAATTTATTAAATTTCTGGCCTTGAGTTGCGTTCTTGGCAACCGCTTGGCCACTCTTTTGTCGGCTGCTTTCTTGTTGCGCCTGGTCAAAACGTCCGGGTGCTTTTGGAGTACAAGCTGTGGTTAGTAGTACAACTGAGAGCAATAAAGCAGCTAAAATTCTACGCTTCCGGATTAAAATCATCTCTGAGTTCTCTTTATCTTGAGCTTTTAGGCAATTATCTGCGCTGCTGTCAGTTATACCCAGAAAATTTACTTTTTGATAATTATTGTTGGCTATTTAGAGTTATTTTCTAGCTTTGTAATTAATTGGAGGAGGCAGGCAAGGGAAGCAGGGGGAGTAGGGGGGCAGTGCTTCTCTACGAGAGCCTGCGCCTAGGCGCAGCTATGCCGCAGGCTTTACGACTGCGCGGCAGTTGAGCGTAGTCGAAACTCAGCAACCGGGGCAGGGTAAATCACTACTCAGAACTCAAGACTCAGTACGGGCTAAACGCCCCGCTACCGCTAACAGCACTCACAACTCAGCACTACTGAATACGGTGAGCGATCGCAGCATAAAACGGATCGCCTCCGGCTGCACCCAACCACTGTAAAACAGCTGGCGCTGTTGACTTATGCACAATAATTTCTGGAGTAGAAAATCCTGGAACTGAGGCGAAGTAGCGCTTGACTAATTCAACTCTAGATACTTCTGAAGCATCACGCCAGGCTTGAATCGCCTTTTGAAAAAACATTCGGTTAGAAAAGCTGATAATTGCAACGCCACCAGGTTTGAGAATCCGATGAATTTCGGAAAATACTGCTTCTGGATACTGCACATACTGCACTGAAACGCAGTTGAGAACGGCATCAAAATCCTGGTCTGGAAAAGGTAACTGAGGATTTTCGTTGATATTTTGGACAAAGTAATGATTTAAGCGGGGATTACGTGCTAGTTCTTCAGCATTTAGCCCGTGTCCCTCAACATGGGCAAACTGCATCTCTTCTGGTAGATGAGAAACCCAGCTGCTCATCATATCAAGTATGCGTGTGTTGGGTTGAAGGCGATCGCAATACAAATCTGTTAGCTGTTGAATGAATCCTTCATCGACATGGGTGACAAAGCGCGGATAGTCATAAAACAGCTTGTCGTTTGTGTCATCTAATTTTAGGCGTTGATCTGGTTTTAGCATCATAAATCTCTGTTTTGCACAACTTTTTTCCCAAAAATGTTTCAATTTCAGGTATTCTTTTGAACAAGTGCTCTGTAACATATTTTAATAAAAGCAAGACATATATAACGATTCTCTGATCAATAAAATATGCGAACTCAAAAGCATCAACAACCAGAAGCCTGTAGCCAAAATATATAGTTTTCCTGTCTCCTGACTCTAAACGAAAGAGTATTTTAGACAACTGAGAAGCACGAACAGCAATCCACGCAACAGCATTCAATTCTGATTAATCCAATGTTGTATAGACTACAGTTATTGCAGCCCATGTGGCGGCAAATGCGCCTAGCAGCAGTATTACCCTATATTAGTTTGTTACTTTGGATACTCCCTTTATTGCTATTTAGCTCTGGGGAGAATAGCCTTATGGCACATGATGAAGGGCTATACGCTTGGCGAGCACGTCAGATGTTGGATTCTGGCGATTGGATAGCTCCTTGGGGCAATGCCCATCATAAAACTCCTGGCCCCTATTGGTTAATTGCTGCTTCCTACAAGCTGTTTGGTATCAGCGAAGCCAGTGGACGAATTCCTACTATGATAGCTGCCATTTTTAGCCTATTACTTGTATATGAAATCGGCAAAATTTTGCTGGGTAAAAAAGTAGCTTGGCTGGCTGGTGCGATTTTGAGCGTGGAGTTTCTCTGGTTACAATACTGTCGCTTAGGCACGCCAGATTTACCGATGATTTTATTGATACTCTTAGCTATTTGGTCTTTATTAAAAGCTGAATTGCATCCTAAATATTATTATTTTTGGAGTTTTATTGCTGGCTTGAGTTTGGGTTTGGGCTTCTTAATCAGAAGCTTTATGATTTTGTTGCCAATCATGGCTTTATTCCCTTATTTAATCTGGGAAAATCGCCGTCATCGCCATCTTGCTAACCCAATTTTGTATTTAGGTTTAATGGTAGGTTTAATTCCTACCTTGGGTTGGCTGTGGTTTAACTGGCTGCGTTACGGAAATTTGAGTTATGGGCAGTTGTTTAAGTTTGTTGTAGATTTAGGTTCCGATGACCGTAACCACAATGGAGCATTTTTCTATATCTGGAATGTCCCTTTAAAATCATTTCCTTGGTTTTTTTTAAGTCTTTTAGGCTTAGTGTTGGCGTTACGTCGTCCCCTTCCTCGCTATCATCTTATATTGGTAGGTTTTCCGCTTGTACTATTTGCAGAACTTAGTCTGTTCTCAACTCGTTTACCTCACTATAGTCTTTGCCTTTATCCGTTCATAGCGATGCTTGCGGCGGTGGGTTTAAATTGGTTGAGTAGAATTTATCAAATAGGATTTACATACCGAAATATTTCCCCTCAATCCCTTGTTAAAAAAGGGAGAAGAAATTTATTAACTCCCTTTGCAAAGATAGCTGGGGATCTTCCCCGTAACCTTAGTTATGTCTGTGGTGTGTTAGGTATTGTACTTTTACTAGGGAGTATAGTCGCTTTAGCTAGTGGTAATGCTGATATCCGCAAGTACTCACCACTCGGCTTAATTGTGGGGTTAGCTTGGTTAATTATGCCTGTGGTGTGGATTGGTCGTTACCATTTTGGTTACAAGTTTCTCACAGCTCGTTACTGGGTAGCTAGTTGGTTAATTCCTTGTTGGTTGGCTTTGGCTGTAGCTGGTAATATGGGTTTGCTAGGCGATTATAATCCTGTTTTTAGAACTTTTTTACAACAAAGAGCGATCGCCTCAATTCTCCAAACTCATCCCATCTATTTTGTGCAAGTAGGAGGGAAAAACGCTGTACTGCTAAACTTTTATACTCCTATTCACGGTCAACGAGTAGAAACCATTTCCCAAGTGCCTGCTTTTAACTATGCTTGGATTTATACAAAAAAGCCCCCTGAATTATCTACACCTCACCGTGTTCTTGGTACAGTGAAAGACTACGAGTTAATTCAAGTCTTTCCCCAGTAATCCACCAAAACTAGGCTTCAGCATATTTTAAGTGTGTCATTATCTTGATTTCCGAACTTCATAAAAATTTTTCTGAAAGCTTAAATCTCAAAAAACATAAATAAATAACACTGATTCAATTAACGATTGCGAGATGTTGCAATGCAACGTATTGATAGTGGTCTATCTATTTTCAAACTGATATAAAATACGCAGTCTTCGGATTTTCTATAATAAAAATTTTAACAATTAAGTTGCTTTGTCAGAAAAACAGATGGATAATGACCGGACATGTAGCAATTACGTGAGTCAGTTTCGATAATTTATCGTAAATGACTTATATATATAACTACACTTAAACCTGCTAAAAATGTTTGTAAATACTAATGAAAAACCGGACTAAATTAGCGTTTGTTACTGGAGCTACTGTTGCGTTAGGCTCGGTAATCGGGATAAATATAAAATCGGCATCGGCAGTTACCTTAACTTGGACTCTTAATAATGTTATTTTTAACGATGGTGGACAGGCATTAGGCTCATTTAACTATGATGCTAATACTAATATTTTGTCCAACTGGAATATCAGCGTAAGTGGAGGAAATGAGTCCACTTTTCCACCTCTAACTTATACACCAAATAATTCCGAAACTAATATTTTTGATAATGTATACCTTTTTGGGCTTAACGATGACAGTCTTCGTCAAATCCGGTTTGAGCCTATTTCTAACCTAACCAATGCCGGTGGAACGATTCCTTTTAATCCAGCCTCCATTTTTGCCTCAGAGTGTTACAATTGCAGTCCTTTTAGGGCTTTCGCCAGTGGCTCTTTAACGGCTCAAGCTGTCCCCGAACCTCTCACCATACTTGGTGTAAGTACAGCAATCGGATTTGGTAGCTACTTCAAACGCGAACTGTCTAAAAAGCAGAAGAGGGAGAAGGCCAAGGCTTAATTTAAGGAGAGTTTGAGGGACTGTGACGATGCACCTGCTCTTGGTGCGTCGTTACAAGTCAATCTAGCTTTGCGCTTATTCAGTAGCTATTGCCATAACCGATTAATCTAGTTATCATAATATTACGCACGCTAAGCAATTCTCAAAATGGTTTTTACATCCGATCATTCCCAAACTGTGGAGTCGTGGCAGCAAATTCTTGCACCATACAGTATGGGCTACAGAATCAAATTGTTATCACAATTGCTCAGTCGCAAGTTTACTGAGAAGCTAGAACCGTTTGGACTGACTCCATTTCACTGGTTGATATTGTGCTGTTTATGGCAAGAAGATGGTTTACCAACTTCCAGCATTGGGGACAAACTCAAACAAGTGGGAGGGACTTTAACTGGCGTACTAGATCGCATGGAAGAACGCAGCTTAGTACGTCGAGAACGGGACTCTCACGATCGCCGGATTTGGCGGATATGGCTAACGGATGCAGGTAAGGAACTAGAAAAGGTTTTGCCTCCAATCTCCACAGAATTGCGTGATCAAGCGATGCAAGGGATTTCCTTTGCTGATCGTGAACTCTTCTCGCAACTCTTGAATCAGGCGATCGCTAACCTCTCCTAAAGGTATCCCACAATCACCCAACCGGAGGAAGCGCTATTAAGATTTGTTTTGAGAAGATATTACGTATGCTAAATAAACGCTGCAAAAAGGTTTTTATTTGAATGTTACGTATTCTAAATAAACGACTACCAATTAAATTATCTAGTAAGCGAGTTAACAATCATGGGCGCTACTACTTCCAACGGACGTAACAAACACAAAGCCGCAATTCTAGAAAAAGAAATGATTACTGATTCAAAGACTTTAAGCGCACAAACAACCGTTGTAATTCCTGAAACTCCTGCAACTGAGGTAAATCCCCAGCCAGAGGTAGAGAAAGAGGTTAAACCAAAAGGTAAAAAACCCATTGCTTTGATTTTGGCAGGATTAGGAGTGGGTGCGATCGCCGCAGGTACTTTTGGTTATCACTACTGGCAGTATGCCTCTACCCACCAGGAAACAGAAAACGCCACTGTTGCGGGGCACATTCACCAAGTTAGTAGTAAGATTCCGGGAACCGTCACTCAAGTGCTGGTGAATGATAACCAACTGGTACAACCAGGACAATTATTAGTAAAACTTGATCCACAAGACTATCAAAGCAAGGTGCAGCAAGCAGAGGCCGCGTTACAAAATGCTCGTCGTCAAGCCCAAGCCGCAGAAGCCAATATTGCCTTAACCGCACAAACAACCACTGGTAAGACAGCTCAGGCGCAGGGAGATGTTAGCAGTGCTGTCGCAGCAATTTCCACAGCACAAGCAGCAGTACAGGAAGCGCAAGCAGGGATACCAGCAGCACAAGCTGAAGTCAAGTTAGCCCAAGCTGGGATTTCCGCTGCACAAGCGCAAGTAGCCCAGGCAAATGCCAATTTAGAAAAAGCGCAAGCTGACTATAACCGTTACAACAGCTTGTTTAAAGAAGGTGCAATTCCCCGCCAGCAGTTGGACACAGCTAGGGCAGCCTATGATGTAGCCGTAGCCCAAAAAAGCGCTGCTGTTCAGGGAGTAGAACAAGCACAAGCCAGATTAGCCTCTGCAAGAGTTGGCGTAGCGAAAGCGCAGTCTCAACTAGCACAAGCACAAGAAAATGTAACTAATGCCCAAGCGAAATTGGCAGCATCTAAGGGAGGATTGCAACAGGCTACCGCTGGCGGACAAGATACAACAGTAAAACGTAGTCAGTACGAAGCAGCAAAAGCAGCGATCGCGCAATCAGAAGCATCTCTTAAAGATGCACAGTTGCAATTATCCTACACTAACATTACTGCCCCTAGTGCCGGACGGGTGGGCAGGAAAAACGTGGAAGTTGGTAATCGTCTACAAGTGGGAACACCGTTAATGGCGATCGTTGATAACGAGTATTGGGTAATTGCAAACTTTAAAGAAACCCAACTAGAAAAGATGCAGCCAGGACAAGAAGTAGAAATTAAACTGGATGCTTTCCCACATCACACCTTCATTGGACATGTTGATAGTATTTCGCCAGCTTCCGGCGCTCAGTTTGCCTTATTACCACCTGATAACGCTACGGGGAACTTTACCAAAATCGTACAACGCATCCCTGTAAAAGTAGTTTTCGACCAAAAGAGCATTCAAGGCTACGAATCGCGGATTACTCCTGGGATGTCTGCGGAAGTTGCTGTAGAGGTTAAGTAATACCAAATTGCCTTCAAAATATATGGAAATCTCTTTCCCACCTGTGATTTAGTTAGCTTTACGGGGCTGCAAAACGCTATTCTAGTACCAATTTTTGCTGAAGATATTTTAAAAGGCGGTGTAGAAACCTTGGGGTTCTTAATGGCGGTGCCTGGAGTTGGAGCCTTGTCAGGTGGTATTTACTTAGCTACACGGCAAACGATTTTGGGAATTGGTAGATTGATTGCGATCGCTCCAACAATTTTAGGTTTCGGTTTGATTAGCTTTTCCTTGATAATTTTCTAATATTGCTTAAGGTTTAATTACCTTTTTTTCTCCTTCACTTTGAAACTGGAGCAATACTATGGCTAACGCAGGTGCAATTCGTCAGCAAGGACAAAATCCTGCTATACCGCCAGATCGTGTACCGCTGAAAACCTGGATTGGTTTATTAGCGAGTATGCTTGGCGCATTCATGGCTATTTTAGATATTCAAATTACCAATGCTTCGCTGCAAGATATTCAAGCGAGTTTAGGAGCAACTTTAGAAGAAGGTTCTTGGATTTCTACCGCTTATTTAGTAGCAGAAATTGTAGTAATTCCCCTAACAGGATGGTTATCGCGAGTGTTTTCATTACGACGTTATCTGTTAGTTAATACTGCACTATTTATCTTTTTTTCTGTATGCTGCGCTTGGGCGTGGAATCTTAATTCTATGATTGTCTTCCGTGCTTTGCAAGGCTTTGCAGGAGGAGTACTAATTCCCACAGCTATGACGGTTGTGCTAACCACTTTACCCTCATCTAAGCAAGCAATAGGGCTAGCTGCGTTTGCTGTTACGGCAGTTTTTGCACCGTCAATTGGCCCCACACTAGGAGGATGGTTAACAGAAAACTTCAGTTGGCAGTATAGCTTTTATATAAATGTAGTTCCAGGAGCATTGATGCTAGCTGGAGTTTGGTATGGAATTAAGCAAGATAAACTCCAAATTAATTTATTAAAGCAAGGTGACTGGTGGGGAATTATTTCAATGGCGATTGGGTTAGGTTCCTTGCAAATTGTTTTAGAAGAAGGCAGTCGCAAAGATTGGTTTAGTTCAGCAGTAATTGTGCGTTTAAGTATAATAGCAGCAATATTTATAGCGTTATTTTTCTTTATCGAATTAACTCGTAAGCAACCATTTATCAATCTGCGCCTTTTGCGTTATCGCAACTTTGGTTTAGCTAGTATTGTTAACGTATCTTTGGGGGTGGGTTTATATGGTTCAATTTATATCTTGCCGTTGTATCTCGCCCAAATTCAAGGTTACAATGCATTACAAATTGGAGAAGTATTAATTTGGGCTGGTATTCCCCAATTATTTATTATTCCCTTCCTACCCAAAGTAATGCAACGCATTGATATGCGCTTAATGGTAGCTGTGGGAGTTGCTTTGTTTGCTATTAGTGCATTTATGAACGCGGGAATGACTTATCAAACTGGATTAGATCAATTACGGTGGTCGCAACTAGTACGAGCAATGGGACAACCGCTAATTATGGTACCGCTTACCTCTATTGCTACTGCTGGTTTGAAACCACAAGAAGCAGGTTCAGCGAGTGGTTTATTTAATATGATGCGGAATATGGGTGGTTCTATAGGGATTGCATCTTTAGCAACTTTATTAACTAATAGAGAGCAATTTCACTCAAATAGATTAGGTGAAGCAGTGTCTCTGTTTAACCCAGAAACTCAACAGCGAATTGACCAAATGACACAGTATTTTGTTAGTCGAGGAGCAGATTTGAGTACAGCGCAAAACCAGGCGATCGCATCTATATCTAATATTGTACGTCGTGAAGCTTTTGTAATGGCTTTTAATGATTGTTTCTACTTTATTGGCATTGCTTTATTGCTCAGTGGTATTGCCATTTTATTTTTCAAAAAGGTGAAGGCAAATGGTGGCACTGTCGCTCATTAAATTTATTGTATGAGTTAAAATATTTGATAAAACTACTGAGGTGCTAAAATGGTCATTAGCCAAAATGAGTACTATATCTCCCCAGAAGAATATCTAGAAGGCGAGAAAGTAAGTGAAATAAAACACGAGTATATTGATGGACAAATCTACGCAATGGTAGGGGCAAGTGATGCTCATGTCACAGTTAGCATGAATGTAGCTATGCTGTTACGAAATCATCTCCGTGGTAGTGGTTGCCGTGTCTACATGTTAGATATTAAAGCACAAATTGATGTGATAAATCGCTATTTTTATCCCGATGTAATGGTGACTTGTGATGCACGAGATAGAGAATCTGAATTTTTTAAGTCTCATCCTTGCTTAATTATCGAAGTGCTTTCTGAGTCAACTGAAGGCTATGACAGGGGCAAGAAATTCGCTAGTTATCGACACTTAGAATCGCTACAAGAGTATGTAATAATTTCACCAGACCGAATGAGTATGGAATGCTTCCGTCGCAATGAGGAAGGCCATTGGGTACTTTACCCTTATGAAAAAGAACAAGAAGTGCATTTAGCTAGCGTTAATTTTCGGTGTGCGATGCCTACGGCGGGCTGCGCCTACGCTGAAATATATGAAGATGTATTATTAGTAGAAGATAATATTTCCTAATCCAACATTTCTGGATTAATTCCTAAAGCATTGAGTTGTTCAACAGAGAGCGATCGCAATTTCTCTACAATTCTCTCTCGCTTTTGTCGTTCAACTTCAGCGCGTTCTTCACCTGTTAGCAGTAAATTTCCTTGTACATCCCACCAGCGCAACCAAGGTAACTCTGCATTCTGATACAAACCCTGCCAAATTCCCAACTCTACCCCTAAAGGAGCAATTGGGTAATGTCCCCGTTCATTGGGTTTCATTAGTTGATAGGTATTATCGATTAGATGATATACCTGAACTTGCGCTTTTGCTACTTCATAAATTCCATAATAAGGCACTCGAATTGCCTGCTCATAAACCCAAAATTTACCAACATTCCCAGCTTCTCCTTGAGATGACGGTGTTTTATCTCGTTCTTCCGAACCATCTCCAGATACAAATTCCAGCACAATCAAGGGTGCAACATACTCCTTCCACAACACATAAGAACGCCGCATTTTACCATCAAGAGTTGGCGGTACATTAGGTACATAAAACCAATCCGGTGCTTCAGCACCCTTCTCTGGAGGATCTGTCAATCGCCAGTAGATACCAGAGTCTTGTCCAATGCAATATTGACCGTCAGGATGGCGTTGTTCTAAAACTGGTTTAATCGAATCTGTAATTAAGATACTTTGCGGATGCTCCTGAAGGTTCTTCACAAATTTACCATCTGAGTCTGGTAATTGGGTGTGGTCAGGTAAAGTTAATGCCGATAGAGAAGTCATAGGCTTTAACCGAAGGTTTGTCTGACTTTCATTGTAGTAGTTTGCATATCACAGAATAGTACATAGATCGTTAAAAGCATTAAAAACAAGTTATTGCGTATTATTACTGCTGCAACCATTGCGCCAGGTGTAATAAATTACTTTTTATAGTAGTTTTCAACAATTAACTGAAATTAAATGTTAACGGTTGTGAGTAATTCATTTAACTTAAAAATCGTTATCAACGGAAATAAAACCAAAAATATATTATGTAGGTACTAAAAATGAGTTGGGAAAACTTGGCAGAAATTGTTGATGGTCTTGAAGTACTTCAAACTTATTCTGAAGACGGTTCTGCTCAGAACAATCGAACAGGAGCTGTTTTAGGTGGAAGTGCAGCACTTGCAGCTAGTGTCGCTTTAGGCGCTGCAAGTCTCCCCCTAGCTGTTCCTCTACTTGTAGTTGGTGGGGTCTTTGCTGGAGCAAAAAGTGAGGAAACAGTCAAGAATGCAGCCAAAGGTGTAGGATTTTTATTTGGAGAAGTAGCTAAGGGAATTACCGGAGGAATTTCAGGTGTTCTCGATGTCTTCAAGACCGATGACGATTTTTTCTACCGAGGAGTAGAAAGACTCCAGAATGGACAGTATAAGGAAGCTGTTGAAGATTTCACCCAAGTTATAACAATCAATCCTCAATATACTGATGCTTATTTTGTCAGGGGCTGTATCCGTTCCGATACAGGTGACTATAAAGGAGCGCTCGCAGATTATACACAAACTATTCAACTAGATCCTGATTATGCTGATGCTTATCAGAATCGAGGATACCTTTTAGCGGCACAAAGGAATTACAAGAGGGCAGTTTCAGACTTTACTCAATGTATTAGGTTAGATCCTGATAATGCCGATATTTACTTTATGCGAGGTGAAATATACTTAGAACTAAAAGATTACGGCAGTGCAGTTGTAGACTACACCCAAGTTACTAAAATCAACCCTAACAATATTGATGCTTATTTCATACGCGGATGTCTCTACTTGGATTTAGAGGACTACGACAAAGCTGTTGAAGATTTTACTCAGGTAATCAAGATTAAGCCTCAAGATGTTAATACTTACTTTTATCGTATTGAAGCTTACATTGCGTTGGAAGATTACAGTCATGCACAGGTAGATTTAAATAACATAATTCAGATTAATCCCAAATCTACAAATGCATATCTGAAACGAGGGGATGTCTACGCAGCACTGGAGAATTATGATCATGCAATCGCAGACTATTCTCAAGTTATCAAGATGGAACCTAAATGTAGCGATGCTTACTTTAACCGGGGTTGCATCAAGAACGAAAAGGGAGATAGGCAGGGAGCTATTGTAGACTACAATCAAGTCATTAAGATTGATCCTGAGTATGCTGATGCTTACGTAGAACGAGGCTATCTCCTTAGCGAAAAAGGAGATAAAAAGCAAGCAATTGCAGATTTTCAGCAAGCGATAAAAATCTTTTCTCAAGCATCAATATTAGATGAAATAAACATTTTGCAAAATGAAATCATAAAGATTCAGCAAGAAATTAAAAATACTCCTTGGTGGCAAAAGCGGATTTTTTAAAATATATTTTACCATCTCATTGTAAAGATTAGTCAACATTTTTGAATAAGGTGGGCACTGCCCACCTCACAAGTTTAAATACGGATAATCTGATTGTTATGAAACACTAGGATCGTCAGCAGTTTTTATCTCGCGCAAAATTTGTTCGATTTGCTTAACTTTTTCATTTCTGTTTTGCGCTTTGAAAATATTTAAAGCTTTTTCTAGAGAAGATAGCGCCTCATCGCGTTTATTTGTTTGCCACAGCACTAGTGCTACATTAGTTAGTGCCTCGCCATAACTGGGATTAATTTCCAGAGCTTTCTGATATTCTGTAATGGCTTCTTCCCAGCGATTTTGGCTGGCGTAAACCATACCGATCGCATTGTAAGCTAAAGCATATTGTGACCTAATCCGAATGGCTTCGCGGTATGCACTAACTGCTGCTTCTGGTTGATTTTGCCGAAAAAGCGTATTTCCTAGTTGAAAATGGCCAAAGGCGTCTTCTGGGAATTTTTTTAGAAATTTACGTAAATTTTCCTCTGCACCTTTGAAGTTTCCCTGATTATACAGAGTATTAGCTTGCTGGATCAGCTGCGATCGCTCTGCTGGTTGTTCCGCACCAGAAAATTGTGCTAATTTTTGTGGTTGCTTTTGTGCAGACTTTTGAGGTGTGTGCAGAGAAATTCCCGTAACTGCTAACACTGATGGTGATATGCCAATTGCAGTTATGATACTCAGCATCATGCAGCTAAGAGGTTGAATAAATACTGATTTTAGTTGGCTATTCAGCTTCATTGTCCTCAATGCCTTAATAATGTCCTGATTATCATCATAATTAGTAAATGCGTAATTCTGACTCTTGCATTGTATTCAACATATTCTGTCAGCGTTAAAATCAGAATGTGCTTTGTCTGTATCTAAGTTATGAGTTCTCTTCCAGAAATCGAAATAGCTATTGCAAAACTGCCAGAAATTGAACCACGAAAGCTTTTAGAATGGCTCCAGTTATATCTAGATGACGCTTGGGACAGACAAATTGAAGCAGATATAAAATTAGGTCGCCTCAACAGTTTACTACAACGTGCTGAGGCAGATATTGCTGCCAATCGCACCAAACCAATCGATGAAGTGGGTCACATGATGAATATAAGAAGCTAATTAATTGAAATAGGGTACATTATTAGGGGCGCAAGGGCTTACGCCCCTATGATGAATTGTCTAAGCGCCTTCCCGTAACTTATCCAACACGCTTCTATCTTCTAAGGTCGAAGTATCACCAGATACCTCTTGTCCTGATGCAAGATTTCGTAATAAGCGCCGCATAATCTTACCTGATCGCGTTTTTGGCAAAGCATCGGTAAAGCGAATTTCTCCAGGACGAGCGATCGCCCCAATTTCTTTGACAACGTGCTGCTTAAGTTCTTTACTCAGTTCTTCATTCGCCTGATAAGTCCCTTCTAAAGTCACAAAAGCTACTACTTCTTCACCTTTGAGGTCATCTGGCTTACCTACTACCGCTGCTTCTGCAACTGCTGGATGAGAAACCAAGGCCGATTCTACTTCCATTGTACCAAGACGATGCCCTGATACGTTAAGTACATCATCTACGCGACCCATTACCCAGAAGTAGCTATCTTCATCCTGTCTTGCACCATCACCAGCAAAGTAAGTATAGTTACCATCTTTAGGGGGGATGTGTTCCCAATAAGTGCGGCGGAAGCGTTCTGGATCACCGTAGACTGTCCGCATCATTCCCGGCCAAGGATGGCGCACTGCTAAATAACCGCCTTCATTGTTGGGTACGGTGTTACCTTCCAAATCTACGACATCTGCAAAAATTCCTGGGAAGGGAAGAGTTGCAGAACCAGGTTTTGTAGAGATTGCTCCTGGTAGAGGTGTAATCATAATACCGCCAGTTTCAGTTTGCCACCAAGTATCAACAATTGGGCAGCGTTCACCACCAATTACTTTGTGATACCACATCCAAGCTTCTGGGTTAATTGGTTCACCAACGGTTCCCAGCAAGCGCAACGAAGACAAATTGCGTGCATTGGGATGGTGTTCACCCATCTTAATAAATGCCCGAATTGCCGTAGGTGCAGTATAAAAAATATTGACGCCATATTTTTCGATCACATCCCAGAAACAGCCTGGATTAGAAGCACGGGGCGCACCTTCATACATCAAAGTTGTTGCACCGTTAGAAAGAGGGCCATAGACAATATAGCTATGTCCAGTAATCCAGCCTACGTCTGCGGTACACCAATATACATCTGTATCTTGTAGATCAAAGATCCATTTGGTGGTCATGTGGGTATATAAGTTATAACCAGCAGTTGTGTGCACCACACCTTTGGGTTTGCCTGTACTACCGGAAGTATAGAGAACAAACAGCATATCTTCGCTGTCCATTGGTTCAGCGGGACAATCAGCTGATGCACCTTTTTGTAAATCATGCCACCAATGATCGCGTCCCCCCAACTGCATATATGTTTCCTGTCCGGTGCGCTTAACAACTAGGACATTTTGCACACTGGGAACAGCACCATCAGCTAAAGCTTTGTCTACTTGTTCTTTAAGCGGAACGATCGCATCTTTGCGCCAACCACCATCAGCAGTGATCACTAGCTTTGCTTGAGCGTCAATTAAGCGATCGCGCAAAGCTTCGGCACTGAAACCACCAAATACTACACTATGAGGTGCGCCGATTCTGGCACAAGCCAACATAGCGATCGCAGCTTCGGGAATCATTGGCATATAAATACCAATGCGATCGCCTTTTTGCACCCCCAGTTGCTTCAGCACATTGGCGAACTGGCAAACTTCCCGGTGCAATTGGGCATAGGTAAGAGTACGCGAATCTCCTGGTTCCCCTTCCCAAATTAGTGCAGCTTTATTCTTGCGCCAGGTTGTGAGGTGTCGATCAAGGCAGTTGTAAGAGATGTTAATTTTACCACCAACGAACCACTTAGCAAAAGGCGGTTGCCAGTCTAGAACCGTGTCCCATTTTTGAAACCAGTGCAACTCTTTTTCAGCTAATTCTGCCCAGAATTGCTGAGGATCAGCTTTAGCTTGATCGTAGAGACGTTGATAGTCTTCCAGACTTTTGATGTGGGCGTTCTGGGAAAATTCGCTAGGAGGATGGAATAGGCGCTTCTCTTGTAAGATTGATTCTATAGTTGGTTGAGACATAGTTATGGCTGCAAACGCTATTGTTACTGAACTATATTCTTAACGGAGATTTGTGCGAAAGTGTTTAGAGTTTCGTTAAGCTGGGCGAATGTAAAGGCGTTGCATGGCAACATCTCTATTAATAATGTTGCAAGATGTAAGTAGTCTTGACAAAGAACGCCTGAAACTATGCCACTTACTGTCGAAGCCAGCAGCCTATCTCTTAACGATGTTCATCGTTTTCTTAAACTAGAAAAGTTTTCTAATGGTTCATTCACAGATTTCTTAAGTCTAGAGCCACTCTCTGAGTTTGAACAGCAGGATCTATTGCGAATTAGAAGCGACTTTGAACGTTACTTAAGTGCAAGGAAAATTTCTGAGGGTTTAGTAAAATTTTTAACGATAGCGCCACTAATGCGGTTAGCTGGATTTTATGACGTGCCGATTCGGTTGACAATGGAAGATAGCATTGCGATCGCTGTCGAAGATGAAGACAAAAAAATTACAGGCAGGATGGACATTTTAGCCATCAATAGTTCGCAAACCAATACTGCACCACCTTTTTGGGTTCTAGTGATTGAAACAAAAAACAGTGCGATTAATGTGATTGAGGGTTTACCTCAATTACTCACTTATGCTTTTAAGAGTTTAGAGGAGCAACCATCAGTTTGGGGTTTGGTAACTAATGGGCAGCTTTATCAATTTGTTGATCTAAGGCGTGATCAGCAGCTAACTTATCAAGTAATGACATTATTGAACTTAACTGAATCTGAAGGGGCAATAAAGTTATTACAAGTTCTCAAAGCTATCTGCCAGTTACTAAATTTTCAGTAAAATGAACGTAAATCGTGGGGCGATCGCTTATGTCTGAACCTGCTATCTTAGAATTTGTCTTTTCTGATACTTCAGAGGACGAAGTTGTTTTTCCTCCAGGCGATTTACTCAGCGACGAACCACCCTTGGAAAGTGACCTACACCGTGACCAAATCGATCTGCTAATTCGCATACTCAAATTGTGGTGGCGAGAGAGGCAAGATTTCTATGCTTCTGGCAATTTGACAATTTACTATAGTCCCAACCAGAAAAAATCAGAGGATTTTCGAGGCCCAGACTTTTTTTTAGTGTTGGGAACCCAGAAAAAAGACCGTAATAGCTGGGTAGTATGGCAAGAAAACGGCAAGTATCCAAATCTAATTATAGAAATTTTGTCGAATACAACAGCGGCAGTTGATAAAGGCTTAAAAAAACAAATTTATCAAGATACCTTCCGCACACCAGATTATTTCTGGTTTGACCCTCTAACAATGGAGTTTCAAGGATTTCATTTAGTAGATGGTAAGTATCAAGAAATTCAACCTACTACTGAAGGTAAATTATGGAGTCAGCAATTAGAACTTTACTTAGGAGTTTATGAAGGTAAATTAAGATTTTTTACTACTGAAAATCAAGTGATACCTTCATCTGAAGAACTAGCTGATCAAGAAAGTTTACGTGCCCAACAGGCAGACGAACGTGCCCAACAGGCAGAAGAACGCGCTCAACAGGCAGACGAACGTGCCCAACAGGCAGACGAACGCGCTCAACAAGCAGAGCAAGAAATAGCTCGATTGCGTGAGATTTTAAGGGCACAGGGCATCGAGCAAGAGAATATTTGATGACATCGGGAAATTAACAGAGCCATTTTCCAGTTAAAATTAGTTGTAAATTTGTGAAAAAAGCGTTATTTTCTGAAGTAGGGCATCTGTTTGCAAGCAAAAGAGATTAAGGATAAGCTAAAGTCCCTCATCGAGCAAGCTTCCTCGGTAGATCCTGATTTAGCGAGAAGATTAGATGAAATCAATCGCTGGGTAAAAAATATTAGGCCGGGCAATCTGACTGCTAAACCATTTGTCCTAGCCTTCCTTTTAGAGGTAATTACAGATTCTACAATTTGGCTGATAATTAAATCCCTACCTTCACCAGAAGCCCAAAAAGCAAAATTTGAGCAGATGACGCCTAATGAGAGATATTGGTACGGTTATCTCTTTCCTAGATGGATTAATGCAAGTGACTCCAAATTTTATATTTGGAAGCAAAAATTAATGTCAGGCGAATTTAATCGGGTTGATAATGATATCATTAGATCTATAGCTCAAGATGTTGTCGAGCGAGAAGGTAGTTTTTGGCAGCGTTATATTGCCGACCTCTCTATGGCAACAGATTTAATTATTAGTAGTCGTAATAATCAGCCACTCTGCGTTCAAGTTACCAGTGTCAGTGAAGAACTCAATCAACAAAAGTACCAAGCTTGGCAAAATACACTGCGATCGTGGGAAATAGAAAGAGGATTATTCTTAAGTTACAATCCCAAAAATGCTAACTTTGTCAACCAGTTAGTTAACGTAGCACTGTTTAACAGTGACTATCTTTCTGGTGGCAAGTATCTAAAATTTTAGTAATCTTCTCAGGAATTGGACATTCAAGATTTGTGTCATAGCTTACATACTTACTTGCTTATTACAGCTTTTATGGGTAATCAACAAGAAACTCACAGCTACGAAAATAAAATAGATCAATTTGCCGAAGCTTTAGAAACAGCCCGACAAATGCAACAGAACTGGTTAACTTATGGGCTTGATTTTGTTAATTTTTACGTTGAAGATGTGGATGGGGATTGGCTAGAAACTTGGGGGCATGATGAAATATTAGGCAATTCTCAATTAGATGCTATTAAAGAATTTTTAGTTAGTGATGATCATGTAGCTGTCAGGATAAGACAGCATTTGGGAGAAAGTTCACTGTTTGATTTAGCAGTAAATTTAGAAGAATGTTGCAGAATTCACGAAGTAAATCAAAGATTATCTACTGTTAGAAATCTGTTGGCTGCTCAAGGAAATAGTGTTGATAGAGACAATATTGATTTATTGAATTTAGCAGATAGTCTACTGGCAAAGTTGGCAGAACTTTTGTGAAATTGTACGATTTTATGAATAGCCTCATACCATTTTAAAAATCTTTGTAACAGATATGGTTGTAATAGCGTACAGCTAGTTGTGTGCTTTTACCCATGTCTTTGTAGCTGGGGTACTGACTGGTAAATAGAAACTCAGTACTGAATAGGTGTATTGAGTACAAAGCTTGCTAAATTGACATTCCAAGCCTCGAATGTTCCAAATTCTAGCAATATTTTGTGATTAGGAGGGTGCAAAGCTTAGCAAGCAAGAGCGATGCCTGTTTTGAAAAGTTTGGATGCCTACGGCGGGCTACGCCAACGCCGGACGCCGGCGCTCCAACTTTTCGCTCTTGGCGGGCTACGCCTAAGCAAATTGTCCTTCTCTTTTAGTGCATTAGAAATGAGTGGGTTTTTCCTTGTTCCTTTTGTCCAATGACTGTCAACTTTCGCTAAATTGGAAAAAGGTAAATTAAAGGAAATTTTAAATGTCAGCACAACTGTTACTGGTAGATGATGAACCAGGATTGCGTGAAGCCGTGAAAGACTATTTGCAAGAAAGCGGTTTCAGCGTTCAAGTTGCCAGTAACGCCCGTGAGGGTTGGGACTTGATGCAGCAAAATACACCTGATTTAGTTATTTCTGATGTCATGATGCCCCAAGTGGATGGCTATCAGTTCCTCAAGCAATTGCGAGAAGACCCCCGCTTCCAAGCGCTTCCGGTAGTATTCTTGACTGCTAAAGGCATGACAGGCGATCGCATCCAAGGCTATCAAGCTGGTGTTGATGCTTATCTGCCCAAACCCTTTGACCCAGATGAGTTAGTGGCAATAGTCGAAAACTTACTAACCCGCCGCACCGCCGCGCCTCCAGCTACGGGAGAAGAAGTTGAAACTCCTGATATTGCTGAACTGGCTAATCAGATTGCTCAAATAAAGGCCTTGTTAACTCAAAGAAGTGCAATTTCTCAATCTCCAGCCCCCTTCAAAATTGATTTAACCCCTAGGGAACAAAGTGTTTTAAACTTGGTAGCCGAAGGGTTGATGAACAAAGAAATTGCTCGTCGCCTAGAAACTAGTGTCCGTAATGTAGAAAAGTATGTGAGCCGTTTATTTAGTAAAACTGGCACTAACAGCCGCACGGAGTTAGTTCGTTTTGCTTTAGAACACGGTCTTGCTAAATAGATAGCCCCTAAAATCCTCTTTTGATTGTGGCTAACAGGTAACTGGCTGCTAATCCATTACCTATTACCAATAATAATTATTGAAACTCCATCCCACTTGCGGGATGGAGTTTTTGGGTATAGGGGATGGGGCGGCTTTACTCCCTGCCTATTCTCTTAACAAGGTTTCTCAACGTTTTCGATAAAACATAAGTATTCTAACCAAGATGATATTAGCTATATGCTTCAAGTACTTGGCTAAGTTTAATACTACTGTACAAAATGGCATTATTCAACTTTGTAAAATACTAAATTAGGTAAAGACATTAGCTTAGAACATCAAGCATAAATATTATTCAAAATACTTGATTTTTTCCGATATTTAATGGAATTAGTTACTAGCTAATATTACTTAAAATCTAAGCACAACAATGGTTTAAAGATTCTCTGGGAATATAAATTTAGAAAAATTGTAATCAACCCTGGAAGCAAGGTGTGACTGGATCAAAAGCCACCTAAGTATATTCGTAGTGTAAGGGTTAAAGACTACTGTAGATACTTCTTTAGCTTCCCTTGGGGTATAGCTTTAGCTCGTAGCCGTGGGGTTAATTTGTACAAGCCAGCTGATGATAAGAGCAAATAGGCAAATAGACAAATTTAACACCAATTCAATATTTGATGCTTAATTCCCAATTTGCCACTACTCAAACTACACTTTTAAGCTTGTGCATTATCAGCAGCATTACGCAAGCGCATTAGCTGACGTCGCATTTGAGGTGAAGCTTTGAACTCAGATACTTCCTGGGCTTTAACAGACGCTTGTAGCGTCTCCAGAAAGTCGTCAGATCCCTCGGTTAAAGCATCAAGTAGCACCTGTAGCAGTTGCTCGCGATCGCCCAATAGACTCTTTTCCTCAATCAGCCGAAATTTCAGATGGATCTCGCACTCATAAACACCTACTTCGAGATTATTTATTTGGCGTGGTAATGCTTTGGAGTTCATAGTTTTTAGGATTCCTTTATTTGGGGGCTATCAGGGTCAGAAAGTAGATCTCCAGCAAAAATTCTTTATATTTTTTTTGAATCCAAAGTGTTTGAATTAAGAATTTTTCTTCATCCATCACATTTGTATTCCATTTCACTCTCCTGTGGTTTTTTTGAAGCTAGACTTTCACCGTCTAGGTTTTGCTGTGCCTGCGCTAGATGTCGCTCAAGGTAAGCCATAACTATTATTCAGTTTTTAAGATTCCATACAATAAAGTTTCTGTAAGAAGTTGTTCTGGCTTTTTAAAGGTTTTTACATCAACTTTATCTTTACGTCAATAATAGTTTGACTTGTTACTAGATTTTTGGTGTTTATACGTAAGTAAAAACGCTGATTTTTTTCCATTTAATGAGAGCCAGAGGTCGATGTACCACAACTACGTAAAACTACTTGATGTACGTTTTATTCATCAGCAAATTTATAAGACGTTTATGAGCAAAGTTATGCAAAATAAACTTTTTTCTCAAGGACAACATATGCACTGCTCAAATTATTCCAATCGAGTACTTTATCCTACTGTCTTCTGACTCTGATAAGTACGAAAAGTCTAGCTGTTAAGCTTTGGCAAGAATAGCAGACTGCTAAAACTTGTCTGTGGTTTTTACAAATGAAAACACTCTACCCAATAATTGTGGTAAGAGAACAATTAGACGACTTTAAATGCTAGCAGTTATCCCCTGCTTCAACCCCTAACAGCAGTCGGAGCAACAAGCAACCCAAGCGATATTATGACTTCAGCCCGTTCAATATTCCTTTGGGGAGTTGAGGCTGGGCTTAAAGCTTGTGAGTTGAAGACATTAAAGCTAAGGTATAGCGTCTACAATGATTTCAGTGTAATTCACCCAAATCTTACACCTTCTTATGGATAACCCGATGCTGCTCAAGTCCACAACCCGTCATATCCGCATTTTTGCGGCTGAAATGGATCAAGATGGCGAACTGCTTCCCAGTAATCAAGTCTTAACGTTAGATGTTGACCCAGATAACGAATTCAATTGGAATGAAGATGCACTGCAAAAGATTTATCGGAAGTTTGATGAACTGGTAGAAGCATCTAGCGGTGCGGACTTAACAGACTATAACTTACGTCGCATTGGGTCAGACTTGGAGCATTATTTGCGATCGCTCCTGCAACAAGGCGAAGTCAGTTACAATCTCTCTGCACGTGTTACTAACTACAGCATGGGAATCCCCCAAGTTGCAGCTGAAGGTAATCAATAAAGTCAAGAGTTCTCAAATTATGAGTTATGAGTTTTGTAACTCTTGACTCATCGGGGTACGGTTCGTCTGTGCCCCTACTAACTCTTAAATGATGATTCTGAATAAAATCCTGCTGGCTCATAAAACTGCTCAAACAGTATATTTATGATTTTGTCTGTTCTATTTACAACTTGTTAATAGTATAATCCCATCACAATTTGCCAAGGTTTTTACCCCTAGAACAGCCAAACTTAACTTTTGTGAGAATGTCCCACGAATCCTAGCATGAAAATTTAATCTTTTAAAGAATTTAGCAGCAGTAAATTAAATTTTATAAAATCTCACAATTGAGCTAGTATCAGGTTTAACGCCAGTTGTAATGTATTGTTCTCAGTACCAGGTGTCAGAAGTTTGAGGTAATGTTAGCCGTGATATAGATAGGTAAACTTAAACAGAATAGATGATTAATTCATGACATAACTTATTTTTTTATCCAGTGGTAATAAAAATAGCTATGTAATTGCTGAGCTAGCAGTATTTAACAATAATGACTTGATTTTAATAGGGCACTTGTTTCAATTAGGCGATCCTAAAAATCTATTTTGGAGAAATCTGCTCAATACAAACACCTTCAATAAATTAACACCAAAAATTTAAAGAAACAGGTTTTTACCAATTAGAAATTACTATTAAATTTATTGAAAATTTAAAGTTGTAAAGAAATTAACAGAAATTTTAGTATTAGGAAGTATATTTGTATTCCTCAGCGTAACTATTGCCAGAGTATTAGTAATTGATGGTAACAATTGCTGTGATTCATTACTACTACGAAATAGATTATTAATCTTCAATTTACAGCCTGAAAACTAGATAAATCGCCTGCTTTAGATAATCGCCAAAATTGCTGACTGTTGATGACAAACCAATAATTTTAAAATTTGTTTATTTGTCAACGTGGAAAATGCTAAAACTTGGCAAACATTTATTACTAACTATTTAAAATTATTTAGAATCGCGATAGGCTTATAGTCTATCCAGCTTAATTCTTAATTAAAGTTCATTGGTAGCTTACTACTTATAAACTAAATGAATACCAACATTATCTATCTTTTGATTATGAGGTAATTTAACAAAAGAAAATCGCATAACTGACCTTGAGTTATGTTTTGGTGACAGGCTTAGCGTTAGTTGCCCTGGTGATGCAGAGTCACAGAGCAATAGAGGCTATGATTGAGGCTGTAGGGTTGACTTAGGAGCGTGTTCTTTGGATAAGTAGGTAAATTAAGTATTAGCACCTGCTGGTATCTGCCAGCTAAAATCATTATCCAAAGTTTGGATATGTCAAGTTCAAGAAACATTAGCGGTCTAGGTTGCCGCTGCCAATACTGTTGAAGAAATTGCCAAGCGCTGATCGGTGCGACAACTATGGAAAATGAAGCGGCAACGCTCTACTGCCCAAATGAAAACTGTCAGGCTCTCAACCCCCTGACTCACAAGTTTTGCCAGCGATGCTCCACACCCCTACCCAAAATTTATCTCTGGGCTGTGGTAGATGGATTGAGTGTGGGTAGCCCTGGAGAAATATTAGCCGATCGCTATTTAGTCATCAATCAATCTGTAGTTTTAGATACGAAGCCAGGTTTATTACCTCAAACGCCTGAGTTAGATGATGTAGAGGTAATTAGAGCTTATTTGAGGCTAATTCCCTACCGCTTAAATGTACCGCAGGTATATGGAGTGTTACCCATAAATAACGGGCACTCCCATCAAGAAATCTTACTTTTAGAACAACCACCACTGCTTGTAGATGACATGCAACAAGTGCATCTATGCAGCGAACTAATTACAGCTTGGCGTGATGCGACATCAATGCGTCAACTAAATTGGCTATGGCAGTTAGCTCATCTGTGGGAACCTCTTTTAAGTGAAGGCGTCGTTTCTAGCTTGCTTGATCCTGATTTATTGCGGGTAGAAGGGCCATTAGTGCGCTTGTTAGAATTGCGTTTCGACCCCGAAACAGCCCCAGAACTACCCCAATTAGGGGAGTTTTGGCAGCAATTACTGAGCGAAACTAAGCCAGTCATAGCTGAATTTGTCAGCGTTATTAGCCATTGTTTGATTCAAGGAGAGATTAACTCACCTGAGCAATTAATCGCAGTTTTAGATCGCGGACTAGCAGAATTAGGGCGATCGCAAACACCCACGATCACAATTGCTACCAAAACTGATACTGGGCCTAGCCGCCAACGCAACGAAGACGCTTGTTATCCCCCCAGTGGCACACTTCTAAGCAAACCACCACAACCAACAGCCTTAGCAATTGTCTGTGATGGCATTGGCGGACATGAAGGAGGCAATGTTGCATCAAATTTAGCAATTGAAACGATCCAGCAACAGGTACAGCAATTAACAAAAGTTCCTTACGAGCATATAGACCCTCCAATGCTGCTGGCTGACTTAGAATTGGCTGTAGCAGTTGCCAACGACAAAATTAGTCAGCGCAATGACGGAGAAAATCGCCAAGGACGTCAACGCATGGGCACAACCTTAGTGATGGCATTGCCCGTTGCTCATGAAATGTACATTACTCACGTTGGCGATAGTCGTGCCTACTGGATTACACGCCACGGCTGTTACCAAGTCACTCTTGATGATGATGTCGCTTCCCGCGAGGTACGGCTAGGCTATGCAGTCTACCGCGAGGCTGTGCAACAAAGTGCTTCTGGCTCTCTTGTGCAGGCTTTGGGCATGAGTCCCAGCACTTCATTACATCCCACTTCCCAACGATTTATTCTCGATGAAGATGCTGTTTTTCTGCTCACATCTGATGGTTTAAGTGATTTTGATCGCGTAGAGGAGTTCTGGGAAACAGAAGTTTTGCCGATTATCGCTGGCGAAGTGAATTTAGCAACTGTTGCGGACAAATTAGTAGAAATCGCCAATACTAAGAATGGACACGATAATGTCACCATTGCTTTAGTACATTATCAAGTCCAATACTGGGAACCAGAAATCACAGTAAAAGCAGTCATTCCAGACAGCGCCTCAGTAAAAACTGCTGATTTAGCATCCAGAGGGGCAGGTGGCACAGTTCTAGGCAGCCCCAATCATAAAACTCAGGTAATTCCAGAAAGCAAGCCAGCCAAAACTCCTCAATTACCGCTACAGTTTCTAGTCCCGTTAATATTGGTGCTAGCCGCAGGTTCTCTGGGATACTTTGTGATGAAACTGCGATCGCCATCTATGTCGATTCCATTATTGTCTAGTCCGACTCAACAGCCAACTCCCGCAGTAACACTTGAGACGCGATCGCTCGCTAACCTTGCAGCCGGGTGGGTAATTCAAACTCAGCGTGAAATCCCATTGAGAAACAACCAATCACTTCCCTCTGGTACTTTTTTAGAAGTTGTTGAGACAATCCCAAGTACTAGAACTGCTTCTGGTGGCTCTGAGGTGCAACTGCGGCTCTGCTCAAATAAAATCACGCCAACAGCAAATACAAACAAGCCACCAGTATCTTCTCCTACGGCTGCAACAACACCTTTGCCGCCAGAGAAAACAGTATTGATTGATTTCTCTCAACTCAAACGTTTTGGAGTCTCTGTTTTGCAATCGGACGCACCAAGTCCATGTAATAATATCACAGCTCCGCCAGTTATTAATTCACCTGGCACCAGTCCAACTGAATCAAATACTCGATAAACTGGTAGAAACCTGAAATAATACAGGTAATAACTAAAATGAAAAATTTACAAGGTGCAGTTTTAACCTTGAAAAATTGTTATTTGAAATGATTTGTTTTTAGCTTGTAGTTTAATGAATCCATGCCATCCCTGAATCTGGCGATCGCCCGTCTTTTAAACACTGGCACTGACAACTTCGCCATTTGGGTGGTCAAAGCTCCCTATCCTAGTGGCTATGTTCTCCGTGACTGTGTATGGCCTGTTGAACTAACTCAAGTCTGGCAAGAATGGCAGCAAATGTTTGCTGGTCATAGTCGCTTAGATATTTCCCCTTCAACATCTGGGCAGGCAAACCCATCTCCCATTAGCTTAATTTCACTTCCTTCAAGTCAGACCACGGGGCCTTACAGTAGTCGTCTGATGCAATACTTAGGAATAAGTTTATGGCGCTGGGTATTTGACGGATCAATTCTCGGTAGTCTGGAACGTAGTCGCGGCATTGCTATGGGTCAGCATACACAATTACGCTTTCGACTAGAAATTCGTGACCCGGATCTCATCGCTCTGCCTTGGGAAATTATGCAGCGTGAGCCTGGTCAGTCGGCTATGTCATTTTCCCAAGATTTGCTATTTAGTCGCACCAGCAGCGAAGTTGACCCCTTGCCATATTTGCGAACTGACCAAGCTTTAAGTATCCTGCTCGTTTTAGGTCATGATGATAACCTGCAACTAGAACAAGAAGCCGCTATTCTACAGCAAACTATTGCAGATGCCACCACCGGGGCTGGTAATTCCCAGAGATATGCACCCTGCATAGTAAATACGCTTCTGCAACCAACCCCGCAGGAGTTGATTCAAGAGCTAGACACTAAAGCATATAATGTCTTTTTTTATGCTGGTCATGGTTTGCCTGGGCCAGACGGAGGGTTACTGTTTTTGCGCCCAGAGATGACCCTTAATGGTATAGAATTAGCGCAAGTGTTGACGCGTACAGGGATGAAATTGGCGGTTTTCAATGCCTGTTGGGGAGCACAACCCGCTGCTATCAATCACCAAGCCGTACCTGCTAGCAGTTTAGCAGAAGTACTCATCCGTCATGGTGTGCCTGCTGTTTTAGGGATGCGCGACGAAATTGCTGACCACGAAAGCCACAGTTTTATTCAAGCATTTACTGAAGCTTTGCGATCGCGCAAGCCAATTGATGAAGCTGTAGCACAGGCCAGACAAGAATTATTAACTATATATAAGTTCAATCAACCAGCTTGGACTTTACCTGTTCTCTACCTACATCCAGATTTTGATGGCGAACTCATTAAAAGCTTTGATGAAGGAATTACAGAATTACCCGATACTGCTATCCCCGAAATCGGTTCCCCAGCTCCCACTGCTTCTTTGCGATCGCTTTCTCCAGGTGGTATAACCTGGTCTTTACGTTCTGGAGTCACTCGCATCGGTCGCACGAGAGATAATGATATTGTCATCCCAGAACCGTCGGTTTCTAAACGCCACGCTGAAATCTTATGTCGTAATACTCTCACCGATGCTACACTGGTGCGAACTTATTATTTGCAAGATTTATCTACATACGGCACAACCTGGTTTTTAGCTCCTAATGGTTGGCAGCAAATCCTCCGCGAGGAAGTCCCATTGAAATCAGGAATGCAGTTAAAGTTTGGTAGTGCTAGAGGCGAAACCTGGGAGTTTATTATTGAAGATTCTTAACTCAAGGTATGGCAGAAATGATTTTTCAGTCATTAACATCAGCCTTTATAACCTGCGTTCACTATAGGGAAAAACAACTTTGTTTTTGCGGAAATCTGATCCTTGCAGTTGTAGCTGTCAATACCGCTAATTAATCAATCATGAGGCAAAAAATGAATAATAAAATCAACAGTTCTAACACTTCCAACTCTTTGCCGTCTCAAGTAGATTTGGAGTTTTTAGAAGCGTTATTGGAATCAGAGGATATTAGTTATCCCTGGAATCCGGCTGATGAGGAGTCAGAAGCTTATTTTCACGAACTAGAACAGCAATTTGATATCCCAGATTGGCTAGAAGATGAACTGCCAACCAGATCAGAAGGTTTTTACAACCATCTAGATACGCTTTGGTCTGGTGTTCCAAATACTTTATGCTACGAGCATACTACAAAACAAGCACTTGATGTTAATCTTCAAGAAACTTTACAAAATACTTTTGCTCCCTGTGTCCCTCAAGTTTGGCTCAACGCCATCGCCAAGAAAGCTGCTGAAATTTTTGCGCCTCATCAATCAATAGGCGGCCAACTGGTTGAGTGCGTTCAGAGTGTACTACCAACTTGGGGATCTGATGATCTATTGGTCTTAGCCCGTCCTCTTGCCTACTCTATGCGAAGCAACGAACCGCAAAATGTAGTATCTGTAGTTAGTAATCTTGACAATCGTGAGTGGACAACTTTATCAGAAATAGAGCAAGCCAAAGTTAGTTTAGCGATCGCTTACTATGCTTTAAATCAACTAAACAGCTTTCGGTCTAAACTATAACTTCAGCTTGCTATCTATTTCTTTGATCACACATTATTTTGATTAGATTTAGAGGGCAAGTATGTATGATGTCTGTAAGTGAAGTAATGCTTGTGTTAAAAGTATTACATTTCTCTGATTTTTTTCCTCCAGACATAGAAAGCCCAAATTAATTTCACAATAAGTTTATTGTCAGAGTACCGCCATCTATCCCAAGACACAAGTAGTTAGTCAAAAGTCAAGAGTTATTATTTT
Organism: Komarekiella atlantica HA4396-MV6; assembly: GCA_019359395.1. Lineage (GTDB taxonomy): Bacteria > Cyanobacteriota > Cyanobacteriia > Cyanobacteriales > Nostocaceae > Komarekiella > Komarekiella atlantica. Next base: position 178,098 of record JAHHHK010000005.1, on the reverse strand, counting down.
CCCCCTTCCCCTCTCCTACTTTGGCCCAAGAAAGCGAGTCGCAAAATTTTGCGATCGCGTTGGTGACAGCGCCCGTGCTTTGAGAATTGCCGCCATCAAAAAGGCATAAGACAAAACCCCAACAACCACTAACAGCAGAGCGTTGATAGATCCTGTAGCATTCCATAAAGCGTGGAGTGCAGCCGCGCTCAAATAACCAACCAAAAGAATTTGCCAACTCCTACTGGGCTTGAGCACAGCTAAACCAATAAAATAGCCCAAATACCCACTGTAAGCCATGTGTCCAGCTACAGAGCCTAAAATTCGCGGAATAAGTAATTGTAAACCCACCAATTGACCAGTCCCTATGTCCACCTGTTGGGTAACATTTTGAGTGATATCTGGCACATATTGTCCGAGAGTTTCCAATAGAGTAAAACCTACAGCGGAAGCCGTTCCTAGAAGAATGCCATCTAGAGGTTCCCAAACACCTATGCGTTCCCGCCAAGGTGAGGACAGTATTCTCCCAATAAAAAACGCTCCTAACACAGGTAATGCCTTGAGTAATTCCTCCATCAACCCCGCGCCAAAAAACATTCGCACTAGCAACTCTGTAAAGGTTGTAGAGTCTTGAGGCGAAGATAAGTTACCAGGCAGAATGCCGCGAAATACGAAGATAAAGAAATTCAACAGAGGACTGAGCAAAATTAGCGTTGTGCTTAATGCGGTAGCCATTAGCACCCACCAAGGCTTTTGTTTACCGCAAAGTTGGTAAACAAAATAGTAGGCAGCAGAAGCTATGTAAGTCGCTACTATAATTTGATTGGCTTGGGGTTGACCTACCGTAGCAAACATCAGTACCACAAAGACTACCGTCAGTATTCCTGGTACGAGGTAAGCTTTACGAGTCAAATCTTTACCAGTGGAAATAATTGGAAACAGTTGAGTAAAGCTAACCGAATCTGGCGGCTTTAATTGTGTGTGGTTGTAGTAGTTTGTCGCCGAAGGCAATGGTGTGACTTGGTTAGCCGACATTACTGTTGCTTGAGAAGTGAATTCATACTCAAAAACGAATTGCGGCCCATCAGTACCCAGAGAAATGCGATCGCCAGGGTGCAATTCCTGACACCCGTACAATCGCTGTCCATTTAAATAAGTACCATTAGCACTATTCAAATCACAAACCAACCAGCTGAATTTGCTATCTGGTGATGAAGAGAGGGGACGAACCACTGCATGACGACGAGATACCATCCGGTGCATTATGGCATCCAAGACAACTTGGCAGCTGGGGTCGCGTCCAATTACCATCTCTTTACTGGGAGGGAGCGAGTAGCGAGATTCTGATCCAGAAGGTGCTCCATTACCAGACACTAGCCGCAGAAATGCATTTTGTCTTGCGTTTTTGCCTGTCATCGAGTTGAGTACGTTTCTAAAATTATTCTTAAAATACTTTGGCAGGAGGACTTAACCTTAGCCACATCAACACAACATTACTAAATACACTATAGCTTCACTCACTGCTAATAAATTCAAAATCATTAAAGTTCTGATTGATGGAAGCCATTGCTTCGGTTTGTCTCAAAATTTAAGATTGTTTTACCAATGTTAATAAGCATTTAGGCTGTTAGTAGCGTTTCCTGAATCTATGTCAGGTTTATTAATCATAGTCTATAAATTATCTACTCCTGACACTCTACTGCAAATTAAACACATGATAATTTGTCAGAAAATAGTAGTTTTTACCACATTTAGTCGTATTCAAAAAAGATAAAATTATCAGCGGTCTATTGCCAGTTCTTTTTCCCAGTGACAATAGACTGCTGACTACTGATAATTTTTAAACTTGAATGATTAAGCAAACTACTTGGGAGTTAACTTTTGCTAACACTTAATTAACTGTAGCTAGTTCCGAGTACTTTGAGAAATTCTGCCAGCCAACGCGGGTGAGCAGGCCAAGCTGGTGCTGTTACTAAGTTGCCGTCAACTATTGCCTCATCTACCGGGATATTTACGTAGATACATAGTTTAGAGTCATTTTAAAGGCTCAGATTCCCAATTTTTTTATATAAGTCGGGAATCTTGTTATTCAAGAATGATTCAGTAGGATGGCTTACCACCAAAGAGGTTGGTAAAAGAACAAGATTGGCATTAGCGTAAGCGTAGCCCGCCAAGAGCGAAAAGTTGGAGCGCCGGCGTCCGACGTTGGCGTAGCCCGCCGTAGGCATCCAAACTTTTCAAGACAGGCATCGCTCGTCAAATTGTTGAATAAACTCATAGTGGCAAGTTAAACTGTAACTCTGTTCTTAGTAAAGGCACAGAATTTATAATTGAGATTCCTTGTGCTTGATGGCTAATTTCTTTTTTTCCTCTTTACCCCATTTCCTTCCTATATCAATTCTCCAAAATAAAGCAACAGATTCAAATAATGTTACGCAGATTAAATCTGACGCCTCTTAATTAAGTTAGCTTAACGGGGCGTAACCTCACGAATTACGCATTACAAAGGTTTTTGAGTTGGTACACCAACAGCACGAGGAAAATTAGCTGGCGTGGTTGCTGTTTTACGCAAATACAAACAGTGACGGATGCTTGTACTAATGGGAGTAAGAAATTGCTCTATTGATTCAACAACTCCACCTAGCTGCTTAACAGTAGTTTGCAAAGTAGTTATTTCATCTTCTGTGCAATTACCACGATAAATTATGGCTAACCCACCCTGTTTGAGCAATGGTAAGGCATACTCTGCACAGACGAAGGCTGTACCAACAGCACGGATCAAAGCAATATCGTAGCTTTGTCGGTGCTGGAATTGTTGACCTATTTCTTCAGCTCTACCCACGAGAGTTTTGGCATTGGTAAGAGCAAGTTCGGTCAAGATTTTTTCGATAAAAGTAATTTTTTTCCGAGTAGAATCCAAAAGAGTAATTGTGCAATTAGGTACAGTAATTCCTACCGGAATCCCTGGAAAACCTGCACCCGTGCCAATATCAATTACAGACGCACCTGCTTGTAGAGAAGAGATAAATCGCATTTGTGGCGCAATTCCCCGCAAAGAATCCCATAGATGTTTTTCCCAAAACTCGTGGGGTTCGGTGATGCGAGTCAAATTCAATTGGCGATTTCCTTCCAGGATTAATTCATAAAGCTTCTGGAATTGCGCTTGCTGTTGAGCAGTTGGTTGCCAATTCAGAGTTTGCTGCCATATCTCTGGCATTTCCGGCAGTAAAGGAGTTATTGGGTTTGTCATTTGTTATTTGTGAAGAGTAGAGACGCGATTCATCGCGTCTGTACAAGGGTCAGCGGTCTTCTTCCAAGGGGAGACACCCGCCGTAGGATGCAAGGGAGGGCTGTAGGGCGATAGCGAAGCGGTAGCGAGTCAGACGCTCCTACGTCGCTCTAAGCGTAGCCATGCCGCAGGCTTTACGCTATCGCTATCGAGCGTCTGGGGGTTTCCACGCCAGTTGCTTCTCCCAAGGGGAGACGCTGCTTTGTAGCTTGCTTCCCCGCAGGGGTACAAGTCGGCAGAGCCGACGCCAGTCACTACAACGGAGGGAACCTCCGCAACGTGCTGGCTCCCCATGAGCGATTGCCGTGCATGGTTTCCCGACTTGAGGCGACTGGCGTTCAAGATGTCAAGGGTCGTATTTATTCTGCCCCATGCCCCCTGCTCCCTGCCCCCTGCTCTATTTCACGCCGCCGGCTGGGGTTCTTTGACTTTGGCTTTCAGATTTTCTGGGTCAATTGATTCTAGTTCACCGTGGTTGAGTGTCCAGCAACGGTCTGCGATCGCTAAAAGATCGCCAGCATCGTGTGTCACTATCAATAATGTCCAATCTTGTTTCAGTTTTGCTAATAAATTTACCAGCTGCCGACGCATTGACCAATCTAATCCAGCTGTTGGTTCATCTAACAATAGTAAATTTGGCTGGCGAATTAGCTGTACTGCCAAAGCTAAACGTCGTTGCTGACCACCACTCAAAGCATAAGGTGCTGCCGAAAGTGATAAATGCTCTAATCCTACTTCACTTAGTGCCTGTCTGACTCGCTCTGACCCCAATTCAGGATGCCCTAAACGCAATTCTTCTAAAATCGAACCACCGCAAAAATGCCGCTCTGGAAACTGAAATACTAACCCAGCCAATTGTTGTAGCTGTTCGGCTATGAGTTCTTGTTCTCGCCACAAGACTGCGCCAGAAGTAGGTTCGGCTAGTCCCGACAAAATTTCTAGTAAGGTACTTTTACCAGAACCACTAGGGCCAATAATCAGACCTAGCTGCTGGGGTGCTAATTCTAGGTTGATTGATTTGAGAATCGCTGTTGGGCAAGCTGTGGGGTGATAAATTAGATTTCTAAGATAGAGCATTTGTTAAGATTACCAAAAAGTCAGCAAATTACTGATTAACTACACCAAGAGCAACTAGAAGATTCTGAAAAGTATTCATCGCGCATTACCTGCGTTCACACCTTAATCTAGCAGCTAGAATCATTCACCTTCTCCCCGAAGTTACCAGTTGGTGGCGTCCGAGCAGTCCAAGCGCCATTTATGAATCCTCTCCATTGTGGCAGACTTACCCGTAAACAATGCCGACAACAGGTATGGGAACCTGGAAAAATTACCGAAGTCAACCTGTGTAGAAAGTGTTGGCTGAAATCGTCGCAATTTTAGAATTAACCATTTTTTGCATTTTTTTGCATTTTTAAGTAAGACATACAACTATTTCAACGGCAATTATTCTGAGGGCTAAAATGACTAAACGGTTTTCTTCTCGACCAATTTTGTTTACCAAATTTACTCGCTTTACTAAGGTGACTTTTGCGGGTGCGATCGCCTTTGGTGTTGCCCCTTGGGCAATCGCTCTTAATTTGTGGATAAGTCCCTCCCTCGCTGGAGATCCGTTTCGGAGTAATAAACCTCATGAAATTGGCGATCAAACGGAAGCAGCTTTTAAAGCAATTTTCCAACAAGGTAACTATCCAGAAGCAGAGCGTTACCTGCAAAAAGCACTATCCAATGAGCCAAATGAACCTCTAGCTTATGCCATGAAGGCATCCTTAGCATATGGAAAAAAGGATTTTGGCAAACTAGACAGCTACAGCCAGAGAACCTTAGAAACTGGACAAAAATTGATTTCAACCGACCCTTTACGTGGTAATTTATACACTGCTGTTGGTCATTTTTTAGAAGGAGCGGTAATTCTCACGCGCGAGGGTACAGTTCACGGTGCACCAAGAGCTCTAGGTCGGTTGCGGCAAGTTTATGAATATTTAGACAAAGCCGAAGCGATTTCTGCCAACGACCCAGAACTGAATTTAATCAAGGGTTATATGGATTTAATGTTGGCTGTAAACTTGCCTTTTGCTAGCCCAGATCAGGCAATTGAACGGTTAGAAAGAAATGCTGCTCCTCAGTATCTTGTAGATCGCGGTATTGCTCTTGCCTACCGAGATTTAAAACAGTACTCTCAAGCACTGGAGTATGCCAACCGCGCGATAAAAACTACATCTGATAACCCAGAAATTTATTATCTCAAAGCTCAAATCCTCAAGGAACAGGGGAGACAGGAAAAAAGCCAACAACTTATCCAAGAAGCGATCGCTAATTTTGACAAAGCATTGACTAAAAGATCCCAACTCCCAGCTAATCTGGTAAAACAAATTGAGAGTGAACGCGGCGGTGCTGTTAGTCGCCTAAATAATTCGGGCGGTTAGTTGGGTATTGGGAGCAGGGAGCAGGGGGAGAATAAATACTGACTCTTGACTCTTGTACAGACGCGATTAATCGCGTCTCTACTTTGACTCCTACCTTATTCCCAGCCCTACCCTGATATGCTTATTTTTAGTAAGAGTAGTTAAAATATTTGTCCGCAATGCACATTCAGTTCCGTGATTTTAATCCATTTGATGTTTGGATTTGGCTGAAGTTCAGCACTATTCCTTCTGGACGTGAAAAGCAGTATGTAGAAGAGGTTTTTAATTCCTGGTTTTATTTAGGTAAACTGGGTGCATTTAATGCTGAAAATCTGCAAGTGCAGGAAACTGGAGCAGATATCAACTACATGGATTATGATCCACAAGGGTATGATAAAAGCCTGTTAGCGCTGATGCATAACATGGGCGAGTTTGAGTATGAAGGCATGTGGGCACGCTGCTGGTTTGACTTAGGAACGAGTGATGCGATCGCCTTAGATATTTTAATCAATGCTCTCACACAGCTTTCTGAAGAATATGTCACTCTTGAAGAATTATATATTGGCGGCGAAAATGCAGATTGGCCTGTCGAGGATAGTGACAGTCGTTCTCACTCTATTTACGACAATTAGTTACAACAATGAATAAACCAGGTGAAATTCGGCTATTAGCCTTGGGGCTAATTCGAGATGGCGAACGCATATTTGTTTCTGAAGGTTATGACCCTGTAAAGCAAGACACATTCTATCGTGCTCTGGGTGGTGGTGTTGAATTTGGTGAAACCAGCCGCCTAGCTCTAGAACGGGAATTTCAAGAAGAAATTCAGGCAGATTTAACGAATATTTACTATCTGGGTTGTATAGAAAATCTGTTTATATTTAATGGCAGACAGGGACATGAAATTATTCAACTTTATCAATGTGATTTTGCTGATCCCAAGTTTTATCAACTAGAAAGCTTAGTTTTTTCTGAGTCAGAAACTCATAAACATCTGGCACTTTGGATAGAGATTTCTCGCTTTAAGTCTGGGGAATTAAGATTAGTACCAGAGGTATTTTTTGAATATTTATAAATGAGCTAAAAAATCGGAGTATTTAGCAAGCTAGAGGCTAAAACCCCAAAGTTAATCATAATCAACTCTTGGGGAATTGAGGTTAAAGAATGAGCAGTTTAGCGATTATTTATAACGTAACGGTGTGCGCGATCGCTGACTAATCATAATCTACTCTTTTTCGATTTAATAACTTTGAGCACATCACCACGTTTTTGACTATCTTTTGTGATTTTAAGTAGTCTTAGTTAAGAGCCATTCTTAATAGTTTTTCATTTCAAAAACTCGGATACTAATCACGAATCGCAACAATATTTTGATAGGCAAATAGTTCGTAATGAATCTGTCTTCCGCCTAAATATGCCTTCATAGGAATAAGTCCATCTCGCATCATTCTGTGAAGACGGTATCCTTTTAAAATCTCCTGAAAGTCTCGAAAGAATGTTCGAGACACAATATTCATATCGTTAAACTCAAATTGAATCATTTTTATGATGCCACTACTAAGGGTTTCTTTAGCCCCTTTTAAGACAGCTAACTCATGTCCTTCCGTATCTATCTTCAGAAAATCTATCTTTTGAATATTATGTTCTTCGACAAAATCATCAATGGTAATTATCTCTATTTCGTACTCTATCGATGATGAATAATGCAGCACTTCTATGACATTCTTATACAACGAAGCATGTCCTGAAGAATCTTGATCACGGTAATCATATATCTTTGCTTTGCCCTTTTGATCACCGCATCCGACATTAATTGCCTGGAAGTTGAATTCTTGAGCAACTTGAGACAACGTATTAAAATGCACGGGATGAGGCTCGAACGAATATAAAATCGAGTTTGGGGCTTCAGTCTTAATTTCACGCGAATAACTACCATTATTCGCACCGACATCGAATATTACTTTTTGTTCTTTTCCTTTGATATATTTTTTAATAAAAAAATCTTCTCCCGAATCAACTTTGCTTTCATAATTTAAAATTCCCATTCCTCGAAGCGAAAGATGAAACAGGGCTAGATGAAAATTAAATAAGGATTTCCTGGTAAAAATAAATTGATAGGTTCGTTTTAGCCACTTCATTACAGAAACCTCATCTAAATCATGTTAAAACTTACATCAATCGTTGTCATATGTATCATGTTCATTTATTAAAAATCAATTCCTATAGCTGGAGATTGATGTAATACTTTGCATAGCCTTTTTAAAACAGTAAATTAATTAGCATTAGCCCTTTCAATGTATAATATATCTTTCTTTGTGTCTTAGAGCCTTAGTGGTTAAAAAAGTAATATTTTAACTACCAAGCCGAGGGCAGCCGTGTGGGCGAGTGTCCCGCGCCACTTGCCACAACGGGGGGAAGCCTCCGCTCAGACTTCTCTTTGCAAGGCAGTGGCTTGACTTGAACGGACTGCTTTGACTAAGACACAAAGGTAAAAAGCCTTTTCGCCAAAGTCCTATTTTAGTATCCTCAGCTAATAGTTACTTGCCGCTATAGAAAAAGGCAATTTCTTTCTCTTTCAGAGGTGCGAAATCAGCATCTACAAGTAATTTGTCGAGTTCTGCTTGGGGAATATGTTTTGCACCAATTCGCACAATCCGCGATCGCATTGTATTGGAAACGCCACTGCGCTGTCTATTGCCCTCTAGCGCCATGACTTTACCATAAAGTTCTAGCTTGGCAGGCGGAATGGGAGAACCATCAAAATCAATTCCTTGTGCGATCGCTTCATCAACAGCATCAGCACCCGTAGTAGTTTGATTTCCTGGGTTAGTTTCAGTAGGCATAACAATTTGCTCTCAAGGCTATAAGCAGATTTTACCAGCCTTGCTGATCCCTGAATGCTCTGTTTGCTTACTCACTAGTATTTTTTTATAATTGCGATACCATATACGCTAGCTATACATATATATACACTTGTCAGTTTTGAAGATTTTGGTTTAATCTCAAACCAACGGTGTGGCAATTAGGTGATGCTATGTCTGATGTCCAAACTCCTCACGACAAAGACCGTAAGCTCGAAAAAGCTCTGACCAACAAAATCATAGACGAATATTTTGACAACTCACAGAGTTGGCTCAGAGCCATTTTGCGGATGTGTATCTTTTCATTGGCTCACCTGGATGGTCAACCAGTTCTTGTTATCGAATGTCCGAATCAAGCAGTGGCTAAGCGGCTGAGTCGCAAGACTTATCCTTTTCGAGGAATTGTATATTATTTAACTGATAATCTTGATGGTCGCGATCGCAGTCTGTTTTGCTATCAAGAGCGCTCTGGGGATTGGCGTTGTTTTGATACCAGTACTCACACGTGGAAAACTCTGAGTAATCTGCAATCGCCTATTGCTCCGACTGATGGTTAATCAAGGAGTCAGAAGTTAGGAGTCAAGAGTCAAGGGCAGTCAGTCACGTGCAAAGAGAAGTCGGAGCGTCGGCTTCCGGCGCTCTGACTGAACTTCTCCTAGCAAAGACGCTGCGCGAACGCAGGGTTCCCTCCGTTGAGTGAGCTGGTGTTAAGGATCAAAATAAATTACTGCTAACAAATTAATACCATTGCCAATTTATAAGGGTTCAACGCCTGTAGAAACCTCATGAATACGACCATTAGCAGTAAGCTTGGCAAAAATTTTTTCCAGTTTTGGAATATTTTGTGTAGGGTCTTCGTTATAAGAAATAGAAACTGCTGATAATCAGCAAATTTATAGGAACAGGAGATTTAAAAGCTGATTTGTAAAGAAAATCTACAGTTTGGGTAGCTTTTTTTGTGGAGACCAGGTTTGAGTTGAGGTAATTGAACGGATATCGAAAACATTTGAGTCATTACCCAAGCAATGGATTGTGGAACGTACATTTAGATGGCTCAATCAATTTCGGCGTCTGAGCAAGGATTATGAGCTGTATCGGAGGTAAGTGAAGCTAGAATTTATGGCTCATTAATTCGTCTGATAGTAGTAAAGCGAACGGCAGCTTAAGGTTTTTACAAATTAGCTCTAAGCTCGAACACCACGACAGAGAAAGGCTGTTTATGATGATTATGCACTAAAGATCAAACAAAGCATTCTGTCTTTTGAATTCTTTTCCAATTTTCTTTGATAGGAGCTAGTTATGAAATTTCAACAGCTTGAATTGACAAATACATGCAGTAGTGGTGAACAAGCCAAAGCACAAAACTACCACGCACCAAAACTATACGAACTTGGCAATCTCAATAAAGTGCAGGGTTACTGGGGATATTGGGATGATTGGGGTGGGTATTATTCTTAATCCATTTATAGCCAATATCGAGTATTGAAAGCATCAATGCTTTTGATCAGACGGTACTCACCAAGCTAAGTTTTGAAAACGTTATCATGACGCAGGCATCTTGTAGAGATGTTTTCTCAAGCTGCCTGCTCATATACAAAAACAACGAGATGGACGTTTATGACAAACATAGGGTGGCAAGAGCTTAGCTCCACTATGTTGATGAAGGCAGAACAATCCTACCATCTCCAAGCGGATGTAATCTTGTTCTTGCAAGATGGAGTGGCACGGCTGCTAGATCTCAATCGTGGCAGATTTTACGGATTAGATTTAGTCAGTACAAAAATGTTAATGCTCCTAATTGAGCATGGTCTAGAAACGTCTGTGCATTATATTGCTCAGGAATATGGTATTGCAGAGGAGCAGGTGCGAACTGACTTAACAAAATTCCTGCGTGATTTGCAATCTAAGCAATTGATTCGCTCTCAATTACCGCGCTCCCACCCAGTAGTTCCGTCTCCTGTCGTTACCTCTGTGTTGCTAACACTTGCCTGGATTAGCATTCGTACTTTGGGTTGGACTAAAACTGTCCGTTTTTGGCAGCTTTGGCACTATCCTACTGACAATAATAAACTTTCTGGCGATTGGGAAACGGCAGTCAAAGCAGTTGATAAACTGGTTCGTGAAACAGCAGCGAAGTACTTTTTATTACCGATCGCCTGTAAAGAACGTGCCCTTGTTGGTTGGCAAATTCTAAAAACAATTTTTGGTTTTCCAGCAGAACTGGTGTTTGGCATTAACTTATATCCTTTTCAGGCACACGCTTGGGTAGAGTGTGGCTCCTGGATTGTAACGGATGATCGTAGCCACTGTGAGATATTTACCCCTGCAATACGGTATTGCTGAATATGAGAGTAGGATTTGATGTCTTCACTGCCTTGAATGAAGATACTCAGTTTCATTTATTTTCCTGCCATAGAGATGATCCCAAGCAAGCACCTTTAGTTACATTTGCTGACGATCGCCGATCTGGAGTTGCAGCTGTACTTTTGGGGCACCTGTGTTATCAAGATGAAATTCTCTCGAAATTGCCGCAATCAATGAGGCAAAATTGTGCTTCCGATGCGGCGATCGCCATAATTGTCTATTGTTACAGTGGCCTTAAGGGTCTTGAAGAATTAGAGGGTGAATTTTCCTTAGTATTGTGGGATGGAGCTTCGCAGCGTCTATTTGCTTTAAGAGACCCCCTTGGTTCGTGGCCTCTATTTTGGCTCGTCAACTCCCAAAGAATAGCCGTAAGTACGAGTTTGCGATCGCTTCTGGCTTTGCTACCTGAAAGATCACTAGATCTTGATTTCATAGCACGGTTTATTATGTGGTCTAATCCAGGTTTTGAGCTACCCACCGAAAGAACACCATTCCCACAAATTAAGCGCGTTCTTCCTGGCACTACGTTGGAAATGAACCCAATCGGACAGGTAAAAAGTCACTGTTGGTGGAATTGGAAAGCAAAACTCGACGAAAATAACAACATCACACTAGAGGAAGCTGGCGAACAGTACGCTGAGCTTTTGAGACAAGCCGTTAAACAAAGAGTCCAGCGAGGGCGAATTGCTGCCCATTTATCGGGAGGAATGGATTCTTCGAGTATAGTTTGTACGGCTCGTGAATGGATGCTATCAGGCGTAGGGCGATCGCCGTTACATACTTTGTCGGAAGTGTACAAAAGGTCTTGCTTGGTTGGTGAGCGAGCTTATATTGAAATGGTGATTGAACAAGGTGGGCCAGTTGCAGCCCACTTGATCGACTCAGACAATGCATTGGACTTTCTTTGGTTTAACGAGGAAATCCCCATACATGATGAGCCTTACCCGTATTTAAACCAGTTGGGGATGGAAAAGATTTTAATTGAGACTGCCCATCAAGTTGGAGTAGACACTATATTGACAGGTATAGGAGGTGATCAACTACTAGCCAGCAAACGGTTTTACATCGCCGACTTTTTACGGCAGGGTCGATGGTTGGCAGCACTTTTCGAGGCTAAGCGATGGGCCTATGCTAAAAACCAAGATGTATGGTCGATACTGTATGGATGCGGTATTCAGCCTGCTTGGCCTATCTTAACGGGTGAAAGATTCGGATATTTCTTACGACATGGGTTTGGACGTTGGCCAAACCTTGGGGCATTTTCTATTCCTCCGTGGGTGATTCCTGATTTTGCTCGCAGTTATCAGATGCAGAGTGTTGGCAGAGAAAATGCTCAGACATTATATCATAGCCCTATTGAAATTGCTGCGGATTTATGGGCTATCCAAAGCTCTGTAGGAGATTGGTCTAGTTGGAATCTGGCAGCTCCACGAGGAATGCACAACTCTCGTCCCTTCCTTGATCCACGTCTATTGAGTTTTTGCTTGGGGCTTCCAAGAAGCATCAGGGAAATCCCTGGGATGCCTAAACCCATACTCCAAACGGCTATGCAGGGAGTGTTGCCCGAAGCCATCCGTATTAGGACAGACAAAAGGTCTTTTAACGATAACTATTGGCTAGGTTTATCAAAGCATCTACCGCAATTAGAAACAATGGTTCAAACTTCGGCTATCTGCGAGTTAGGTATATTTGATAAATCACAATTAATTCGAGTCATGCAGCAAGCTGCCGTTGGTATTGGAGATATGCCAACTTGTGGTCGCATTAATATCACACTCTCACTCATCGCCTGGTTTGAGCAGATGATCAAGACCTGGCATCACCTTCTGGAAAAGCCCACTGAAATACATTATATAAATTATCTTTTGCAGATTTAGTGTTAGTACCTAACACTGAAGGAGCAGTTAACAATGCAAAGTATTTTAATTAACGATTTATCAGTCGATTACTCTCTGACTGACCTAACTTCATTAGCAAAGTCTGACAACCAAGCTAAGCAGTTGTTTGGTGAGTTTGGTTGCTTTTTGGCTAAAGGACTACTTACTGATGAAGAACTCAATTCAGTCCGCTGCGATATTAGGCAGCTGATTGAACTAAAAATGCAACAGTTAGGGCTGCAAAAAGAATCCACAGTAAATGCGCTTACCGAATTTGATGAAGGATTTCAACAATTGAGTCAGTTAGAGTATATGCACGGACAGGTGATTAAACACGCTGCTCGTTTATTAATTTCTATCCACCAAATAAACGTCAACCCCAAGCTAGTCAGACTTTCCAAGAAACTAATGTCTACAAACACATTAATGGCTAACATGTTGTTTGATATACGGGTCGATAGACCTTACGAAGACGAGCATCTATTTCCGTGGCATCAGGATTATCCAGTTATTCAGGACTCTGAAGATGCAGTCGTATACTGGATTCCATTACGGAACGTGGAAGAACAGGATGGTTGTTTGCAGATTGCACCCGGATCGCACAAGCTGGGGGTGTTGCCAAGGAGGGCACGGAGCAAGAATGAACCTCCAAGCGTCGATATTGTTGATTGGTCGATACTGAGGCAATTTCCGCATCTTCACGTACCTATGCAAATAGGGGATGTGCTGGTTTTCAATACCCTAATGCTACATGCCAGTGGAGTTAATCGCAGCGATCGCATCCGCTGGACACTCCAAATCCGCCACGGTAATTTTGAACATTCTAAAGCGATAGCAAGAGGTTGGCCCGCCAGTATGGCTCTCAAGATGCCTTTTGAGCGATCGCACCCAGAGTATATCATTGGTTCACCACTGATTGAAGATACCAATAGTCGAGAGCAGGAATTTAACCCATATTTTCAATTGCCTGATGAACTCAAACGCAATGCTAGATTGAGTACTTTCTATGGAGGATAGGCTAATTCATTCATGCAACTCTCTTTATTTCTTTTGTTGGCAATTTGGTATAACGAATGTCTTTCGTTAGAAGCTCACGCTAATCACGATTTTGACGCGTTACTGAACCGCCGACAAATGCCCCTAAGATTGTGCCTGTCCATATTCCTGTAGTGCTACCTTGCCACATTGCTCCTGGTGTTACCCAAGCGTTGCACATCTGCTTGAAACCCCAAGGCTGATTTTGGCACTTTTGGTTATGTAGCATTAAGGTAATTTGTCCACCAATATAACCACCAAAAAAACCTGATGACAGTGCTAAAAAGGTGCAAATGAAAATTCGATTTTTAGTCATTTGTTAATTTTCAATTGTCATTAGTCCTTTGTCATTAGAACATTACCAAAGACTAATGACCAATGACAAAGGACTCCATACAGCGGCTCAGCCTGTATTTCTCATACCCGCAGCAATGCCATTGATAGTTAACAATGCTCCTCGTAGTAGTTCACCTTTGCTGTAACGGGAGTGGATAACTCCAGAAGTAGCAGTAGTATTCAGGGATTGCCGTAGGCGCTTGAGCAGGGAAACTTGTATAAATCCCAAAGGGACAATTGTGCCATTGCGTAACTGCACTGATCGCTGCAAAACAGGATCACCATCCAAAAGTCGATTGTGACCAGTGATTTTTAAGACCAAATCTCTTGTGAGATAGAATTCGCTGGCAATTTGCTCAAAAACCTGCTCAAAGCGAAGTTTGTCTTCCGGTTTTGACAATTCCTCAACATAATGGTGCGCCATTTGGATGTCTACTTTTGCCAAGGTCATTTCTGCCTTGGAAATGACCATCTTGAAAAAGGGCCATTTGATATAAAAGTAACGTAGCAATTTCAGGTGTTCTTCTGGTTCTACGTTCAAGAATTCTTGCAAAGCTGTGCCGACGCCATACCAGGAAGGCAGCAAAAAGCGGGTTTGTGTCCAGCTAAATACCCAAGGAATAGCTCGCAGACTACTTAAATCTTTTTTGCCAGATGGACGCCGTGCGGGACGGGAACTAATTTGCAGCTGGCTAATTTCTTCAATTGGGGTTACTTGGTGGAAGAAGTCGATAAAATCGGGTTGCTCGTAGATTAAAGCACGATAATGTTGACGCGATCGCGCTGCTAATTCTTCCATAATCTCATTCCAGGGTTCGATATCATCAAACCCAGTCCGCAGTAAACTAGCTTGAATCACAGCAGTGGTGATGGTTTCCAAATTGTACAAAGCTAAGTCCAGCAAGGAGTATTTGGAAGCCAAAACTTCCCCTTGTTCGGTAATCTTGATTCGCCCGTTAATACTGTGACCCGGTTGAGCCAAAATAGCCTCGTAAGCTGGGCCGCCACCGCGTCCCACAGAACCGCCTCGTCCGTGGAAAATCCGTAGATTCACGCCATATCCTTCTGCGATTGTCTGGAGTGATTTCTGGGCTTTATGAATTTCCCAGTTACTACTTAAAAAACCAGAGTCTTTGTTGCTGTCAGAATACCCCAGCATTACTTCTTGTAAGTTAGAGGTGAGGGGGGATGAAACTGTGGAAGCTGGGGAGGCAGGGGGAGCTAGGGAGGAAGAATCGCTTTCTGTAGCTTCTGCTTTGATCTCTTGGTAGCCGCCGGCTAATAAAGCTCGATATAGGGGGAGTTCAAAGAGCTGACGCATGACGCTTCTAGAGCGCTGCAAGTCTTCTACTGTCTCAAATAAAGGAACAACTTGAATAGTTCCTACAGCGAGGGCGGGGTCAAAAAGTCTAGCTTCTTTGGCTAACAGCAACACTTCCAGGACATCGCTAACTTCGCGGCACATACTGATAATATAAGTGTGGCAGATATTGCTGCCAAACTCTTGTTGCAGCGATCGCATGGTGCGGAAGGTTTCAATTACATCGTTGGTTTTTTCGGAAAATGGCAATTCTGCTGGAATTAACGGTCTGCGAGTTTGTAATTCTCCTGTTAGCCAAGCGACTCTTTGTTCCTCACTGAGTTCGTTATAAGGTTGAGGAAGTACTTGTAGGTATTCTAAAATTTCATTCAGCGTATCGGCGTGACGGGATGATTCTTGGCGGATATCTAGCTGTGTCAGGTTAAAGCCAAAAATTTCTACTTGACAAATGAGATTTTCTAGTTCTCGACAGCTCAAGCCTGTTTCGGTTAAGTTGCGCTGAATCAACCGCAGTTCTGCTAAAAAATCTGCTCCCGAACGATACATTGGGGTGTCTTGATTTTTTGGGGTTTCCTGGTTGTACAAGGCTAAATTGCGATCGCGTGTATTTTCTAGCCGTTTTTGTACATAAGCTAGCTTTAGCCTATAGGGTTCTTGCCGATAACGTAGCGCTAAAGCGTCGTATACTTCACTCAACTGAGACTGATCTAACTCCAGAGATTCCAACAAATCTGGTAAAACATCACTCCAGTGCATCGATACACTCAATAATTCAATCAGTTGCTTCACTGACTCGATGTATCTTCCCAAGACCATTTTGCGCTGATAGCAAGCAGTTTGCCAGGTAATTTCTGGTGTTACTGATGGATTACCATCCCTGTCTGAACCAACCCAAGAGCCAAAACAGCAGAAGTTTTTACTCGGCGGTTCCAGCCAAGGAAAGGTAGCGGCTAAAGTGTATTTGAAGCGTTTATAAAGTTGGGGAATTCCATCAAACAATACCTCTTGAAAGTAGTGCAGAGCATAATCTACTTCATCTAGTACCGAGGGTTTGAACTGGTGAAGTTCGTCTGTGCGCCACCACAGGCGAATTTCTTCGAGCAATTGTTCACGTAAGTCTACTACCTCCCAAGGATATCCTCCTCCTGCACTACCAGCCCGACTTTCTAAAGAATCAAGCTGTTGCAAGAGTTTTACTACCTGTCGCTGTTTATCCCGGATGGTATGACGAACAATTTCTGTGGGGTGAGCTGTGAAGACTAAGCGCACATCCAGTTGTGAAATTAGCCGTTGAATTTGCTGGGGTGGTACGTTCAGTTTGAATAAATGGGGAAATAAAGCAGCAAAAGTACCTTTTTGGCTTGATGCTTTATCCACCCAATTTCTGGTCAGTAAGTCTCCTACTATCCCCCTCTTAACAGGTGCGTCGTCTTCTCCTTGATTGGATGAATAGATAATATTGGGTAGGATTTCTTGATCAGCTGGTTCAATTTCTGCCTCAAAGCGACTCAATTGCTGCTTTTGTTCATATTCCTGCTCTATGATGTTAATCAGCTGAAAATACAGAGCGAAGGCACGAGCCGCTCGAATTGCTTCGTTGATATTCAGTTGTTCAATCAATTTTACGGCTGAGGAGGCTTGGTCATTTGTTGCTTGTCCTTCTGGCGAACACAGATCGCGCAACTGTCGCAACAGATCTACCATATTTTGACCGCATTCTTGCCGCAGAACTGACTCCCACAATTCTTCTACTACCTGTAGGCGATGTCGCAAAAATAATTCCGATGTCGGACATATATTTGCAGCTTGAGACAAAGAGTATAAAAGGGAACCCATATTCTCTATTATTGATAAAGCTGATTACTGTTTACACTTCTACGTTTTGCACCCAATGCTCATGGTATTTTTCCGGAGCAAATAATTGTTTATAGTAAATTTTTCTAACTTTTATCGAGTTCGTTGTCGTCTGGGAAGTTGAGGATGGGTAAGCGATCGCCCCGAAATAATTCTTCACTGGCTTCCCCTATAGCTTCTAGTGCTCTAACAGTAGTTTTCTGTGTGGTGAGCAGCAGTAGTATAGACGCTGTACCTATTTGTAAAAGGAAAGATTGGGGAATGCTAAACAAAACCAGATTTAATCCAGAGTTAGGAGAAGGCTGTTGGTTGGCAGGAGGCATTGCTAATTCTCAGTTATTAGGAAGATGAGTAAAATAAACGCAAAACTTAAGATCAGTCTGACTTGCAACCGTACAAAACTATCTTTGCCCATTTTGTGAGCTACGAAGGTGACAAAAGTGTTAAAAAAAAATGTCAGAGTGTGATAAATCTATGGTTCTAGTTTACAAGTGCAGGCACTATCCCCCAACAATCGCTTCCTGTAAAGTTAACTTCCCATGAAAACATTATTACCAGACCACCAGCAATCTTTAGTGCAATTGGTAAGCCAAGCAACAGGAATCAACACTTTTGGGGTGAAAGTCCGGTTGCGGGGAAACGACCTGCACATTCTTTGTGAAGGTACAGAGTGTCCGCAACGTTGGCGCACTCTGTCTGACTTGCTGCGAGCATTACAGCAAACAGACTTGGATACTCTCACAAGCAGCGAACAACCCTCAATATACCAAGTATTTGTCTACGGTCGAAAAAAAGAACAACAGCGCCCCCAATGGTGTCATCGGGTTTACTTGAATCAAATAGAACGGCATCTGGAGCAGGTGCAACAAGCTCTGTTAAAAGACTCGGAAAAATCAAGCCAACCCGGTGGGGCGCTGATTATCTCTAACGAAAGTTTGGCACGCCAGGGACATCCAGATGCTATTGCTCGTTATCTTAGCGAAACTTTGAGTACCTTGGGGGTGGCAGTACAGGTAAAGATTCGCAAGTCTCAGGCAAGACAGAATCAGCCTGATGAAAATCGCCTATGGATATTTTGTCAGTCAAGCTACAGCCCCGATGCATCATTGTTAGCCGAACCAGTAGCCCAGAAGTTGCGTCATCTGAAGCTTTCCGGCTACCAAGATGCGGTGATTGTTTCACAAGTCAGCGGTGAGAGTGCGCCAGATTGGCTGCTACGCATTGATCTAACGCCACCAGAGGTGATGCTTAAGGAATGGGCGCGTTGGGGAGATGTGCAAGCGATCGCCCGGCTATTAACTGAGTTATTTGCCGAGTCTAAAGTTGCTATCCAAGCTTCTCTCAAAGAATCAACCCTACATATCTTTTGCACTCCAGCTTTCGACCCTTTAGAAACCGCCCCAGCGCCAAAGAAAGCACAATGCTTGGATGCGATTTTACCACTGATAGAAGCGATCGCTCCCCAAGGCATTCTCGCCGCCACCATCTACGGACAAAAAACAGGCGACAAGCAACCCGCGTGGATTGATTGGGTTTCTTTACCTGCTACGGAACATCCCGCCCTTGCTGTATCAGCACTGGAACTGGCGACTAGTGGCGATGAACCTGCGATCGTTTTTTTACTGGAGCGCTTACTTAATCCTGACCTAGAGTGGCGTTTATTAACAGGTGGTATTCGGGTACTCCTGCTAAATAAAGGTGATTTATTGCACATTATGTGTGATGCGCCAGTTTGTCCAGCGCGTAAACAAGTAGCAAACAAAGTTGCTCAGTTTGTGCGCCAGTTAAAACTGACTAGCATTACGGGTGTACGTGTTTACGGACGCCGTGCTGGTAATAAAGAACCTTTTTGGCACTACGGTGTTGATTTTGATCATCGTCAACGTTTAGTACCAGAAGCTACCCCAGAATTTGCTGCTACTTCTCAATACGTTAGCGACCTGATCACCTCTGAGACAGATGAGCCAGTTTTGCGTCCCGACTTAACAACAGAAGAAGTTCAAAGTTTTGTTACGGGAGTGGCGCGGGATTGGCTGACAACGGCGAGTGCAACAGGGAAAAAATGGCTGTTGGCAAGCCAGCTATTTACGGAAAGCAACCAGTCAGAGAATCTTAACTATGATAGTCAAGGACTTAAGGTCGCTTTAGTCTGGGGGACATTGGGATTATTGCTTACTCTCCAAACCGATTGGGTGTTGGGTCAAATCATCGCACGTACCATGCCAACACCAACTGCTACCAGTGTCTCGCCTCCATCACCTTCTAAGCAAAAAGCATCGTTGACGGCTGGGAAAAATCAGAGTGAGAGAACAGCATTTTTAGCCAACACTTCCAAGACAAAATCCCCTCCAAATAATAGTTCTGTATTCAATGCTTCTGAGTTTACTCAAAGTAATGATGATACCCAAGAAAGGAACTTGGTAGCCGCACCACTCAAAGAAAAGGCAACTGCAACCGCTATTCTGTTAGCAGCGCGATCACAAATGCCAAGTTTCAATGTTAGACAGTTAGATGAGCAACTAGTGCTATACAAACAACGTCTGGCTAGAACTGGTACTCCACCTGATGTGTTGATTATTGGCTCCTCCCGCGCCCTTAGAGGAGTAGATCCGGCAGCACTTTCTAAAGCTTTGGCAACTCAGGGTTATCCAAATCTTGACGTGTTTAACTTTGGCATTAACGGTGCTACTGCACAAGTTGTAGACTTTGTGATCCGCCAAGTATTAGAACCATCAGAACTACCCAAACTAATTGTCTGGGCAGATGGTGCACGTGCTTTTAATAGTGGTCGCGAGGATATGACCTTTAAGTCAATTACTGCATCAAATGGCTACAAACAGGCATTGCAGAAACAATTGGCAACTCCAAATAGCGAACAGGCTCTCAAAAATCCTCCTAAGGAGCAAAAGACAAAAGCGGAAAAACAAGAAATTAGCATTTATCAAGCTGTAGATGGATGGTTAAATCAGGGTTTAGCAGTTTTCTCGGCTAGTTATCAAAACCGCGATCAGATTAAAAGTCTATTGCAAAAACAATGGAACTCATTGCCATTAGTTGGCGATCGCCCTCAAACAATCGCATCACAAACACAGTCAAAAACTGACAATTCAGACGAATATACTTCTCAACAAGCAGTTGACTTTGATGGCTTTTTACCTTTGTCTATTCGCTTCAATCCCGCTAGATACTATCAAAAACATTCCAGAGTTCCAGGAAATTACGACAACGACTATAAATCTTTCCAAATAGGAGGTGAACAAGATGCCGCATTCCAAGCCGTGCTTCAGTTTACCCAGTCTCAAAAAATTTCCTTAGTATTTGTCAACACACCTCTCACCGCAGATTATCTAGACCCAGTACGCAAAAAATATGAGCAAGAATTTCAGCAATTTATGTTGAGTCTAGCTACTACCCCCAACTTTATCTATCGTGATTTAAGCCAACAGTGGACAAAAACAAATGACTACTTTTCTGACCCTAGTCACCTCAATCGCTTTGGGGCATACGAAGTCTCGAAAAAGCTAGCTCATGACCCGATGATTCCTTGGCCAACTAAGTGAAAAGAGGAGCAGGGAGAAAATAATAACTCAGCACTCACTTGTACAGACGTGATTAATCGCGTCTCTACTTTTGACTAATGACCAATGACAAATGACAAATAACTAACCGATGAACTTTATATCAATTTTCTATGCGCTATTTTTGCTAAGTGTACTAGGAATTTACTGGTCTTTAGCAAAACAAAAATTACGTTTGTGGACGTTATTAATTGCTAGTCTTGTTTTCTACGCATCTTTGCATATCCAGTACATTCCATTACTATTAGCACTTACTTTTATCAATTTCCGTCTGGGGCTGGAGATTGGAAAAAACACCTCACCAGGACAACATTCTCTTGACTATAAAATTTCTAATGAAGAGTGGCAATTCTCTCAAGGTGACTGGAATCTTCGCCGACTAAAACTGTTATGGGTAGGTGTAGTTTTAAATGTTTTACTGTTATTAGGTTTTAAGTATTTACCACTTTTATTCAAGTTTGTTTTTCAGATAGAAATTAACTCACCAGATAGTTCTTTTAAGTTTATGCCTCTGGGGATTTCATTTTTCACCTTTGAATGCATAGCCTATTTGGTAGATGTCTATCGCGGTGCGCCCGCTACTGATCAGTTTCTCAAATTTGCAACGTACAAATTATTTTTCGCCAAATTAATATCAGGCCCAATTACTCGTTACCATAACCTAGCAAATCAATTCAATACACTACATTTGCCTACTACTGATAAAGTCGCAGAGGCGCTGTGGTTGATTGCCAGAGGTGCTGTCAAAAAAGGTATTTTAGCAGACCAATTGGGAATTTTTGTTGATTTATGTTTTGGCAACTTGCAACGAGCGGGTAGTACTGATCTTTGGTTAGGTACATTTGCGTATGGCTTGCAGTTGTATTTGGATTTTAACGGTTACGTAGACATCGCCCGTGGCAGTGCTTTACTTTTCGGGTTGGTTCTGCCTGAAAATTTTGACTTTCCTTACTTCAGCACCAATATTGCAGAATTTTGGCGGCGCTGGCACATGACTCTAGGAGATTGGTTGCGGAACTACCTCTACTTTCCTTTGGGCGGTTCCCGACGGGGTTTAGCCCGCACTTGCTGGAATTTATTAATTGTGATGCTAATTGCAGGTATCTGGCACGGTTCTGCTATGGGTTATGTTATTTGGGGCGCAATCCACGGGTTAGCTTTAGTGGTTCATCGACTTACAGATACTATGAGCGATCGCTTTGAGAATCTAGAACAATTCTGGCAAAATCCTCTGGGTATATTTGTCGCTTGGTTGTTAACTCAACTAATGGTTTTCACCTCTTGGATTTGGTTTCGCCTCCCCAACCCCCAAGACTCTTTTTTAGTAATTCGGCATCTTTGGGGTTATCCTGCTGATGAACAGTTTGCTCAAAAGGTCTACGTGGAAGCCCTGAATATGAGCCAATACCAACTCACCTGGCTGCTGCTAGCTATAGCTGGTTTCATGGGTATAGTCTATGTCTTTAACCGCAAATTGAAATTAGAGTTCCACTGGCCGGTAAAGCTTGTTTTTGTGCCTCTATGCCTCTATGCCGTTTGGTTATTAGCTCCTGAAGGTAGCTTGCCCTACATATACTTTGATTTTTAATTAAAACTTGAGTAGTAAGCAGAGTGGACAATACCGACTCTGCTAAATTTTCTTTAATAAATATTTTCTATTAAAGAGTTTAAAGACTATTTATTAAGAAATGTAAAGGTGACTAACAACGCGATCGCCTGATTAAAGGCATAGTTTTTTGATATCTTAAAAGGCTTTGAGCGCTGAATTAACTCTAAATTACTGGTAAATAAACTTTACAGTTAGATGAGCTTACTCAACAACTTTATTACAGAATATTAAGTCATATATCGCATCAAAATAAATTCATGTAGACTCAAATACAACAGGCAAACATTCATTCGCCTGATTCATTTTTAACAACCAATAGCACTCATAAAACAATGACTACAACCTTACAACAGCGCTCTAGCGCTAACGTATGGGCGCGTTTTTGCGAGTGGATTACAAGCACCGACAATCGTATATACATCGGTTGGTTCGGCGTTCTAATGATCCCAACTCTGCTAGCCGCTACCACCTGCTTTATCATCGCCTTCGTCGCTGCTCCTCCTGTGGACATTGATGGTATTCGTGAGCCAGTTGCAGGTTCTTTGATTTACGGAAACAACATCATCTCTGGTGCAGTTGTTCCTTCTTCTAACGCGATCGGTTTGCACTTCTACCCCATTTGGGAAGCTGCTTCCTTAGATGAGTGGTTGTACAACGGTGGCCCTTACCAATTAGTAGTATTCCACTTCTTAATCGGTTGTGCTTGCTACTTGGGTCGTCAGTGGGAATTGTCCTACCGCTTGGGTATGCGTCCTTGGATCTGCGTAGCTTACAGCGCACCTCTGGCTTCTGCTGCCGCAGTATTGTTGATCTACCCCATCGGTCAAGGTTCATTCTCTGATGGTATGCCCCTGGGTATCTCTGGAACCTTCAACTTCATGATCGTGTTCCAAGCAGAACACAACATCTTGATGCACCCCTTCCACATGTTAGGTGTGGCTGGTGTATTCGGCGGTTCTTTGTTCAGTGCAATGCACGGTTCACTAGTAACCTCCTCCTTGGTTCGTGAAACCACCGAAACCGAATCTCTAAACTACGGTTACAAATTCGGTCAAGAAGAAGAAACCTACAACATCGTTGCAGCCCACGGCTACTTCGGTCGTCTAATCTTCCAATACGCTTCATTCAACAACAGCCGTTCACTGCACTTCTTCTTAGCTGCATGGCCTGTTGTCGGCATCTGGTTCACCGCTTTAGGTGTGAGCACGATGGCGTTCAACCTGAACGGTTTCAACTTCAACCAATCCGTGATTGACTCTCAAGGTCGCGTCATCTCAACTTGGGCAGACGTAATCAACCGCGCTAACCTGGGTATGGAAGTAATGCACGAGCGTAACGCTCACAACTTCCCCCTAGACTTGGCTGCTGGTGATGTTGCTCCTGTTGCAATGACCGCTCCTGCTATCAACGGTTAGTACTTAATACTATAGAGATGTTGAATTGCAACATCTCTATTAAATCAAAAGAGTCCTTCGGAAACGGAGGACTCTTTTTTGTCGTCAAAAATATACTTATCGAAACAATAAGCAAAAAAGTCAAAGAAATGGGTAAATGATGATCATGTTGTTTGTCGCTTTGTAGTGAGAAAATGCTATTGATAGACTACAAGCGCTGGACGATACTTCCTCAAGATCATGGGCAATACTTTTGGGCATCTATTCCGCATTACTACTTTTGGCGAGTCTCACGGCGGTGGTGTGGGGGTTGTGATTGATGGTTGTCCTCCACAGCTAGAAATTTCGGCTGAAGAAATTCAAGTAGAACTAGATAGAAGACGTCCAGGACAAAGCAAAATTACGACTCCTCGGAAGGAAGCAGATAGCTGTGAGATACTTTCTGGGGTATTTGAAGGAAAAACTTTAGGAACGCCCATAGCAATTATGGTGCGGAACAAAGACACTCGTCCGCAAGACTACGACGAGATGGCACAGAAGTATCGCCCTTCGCACGCAGATGCGACTTATGATGCAAAATATGGCATTCGCAATTGGCAAGGTGGGGGTAGGTCGTCAGCGCGTGAGACAATTGGACGAGTAGCAGCAGGTGCGATCGCAAAAAAAATTCTCCGTCAAGTTGCCAATGTTGAAATTATCGGTTATGTCAAGCGCATCAAAGACTTAGAAGGCGTAGTTGATCCAAATACCGTCACCTTAGAACAAGTTGAAAGCAACATCGTCCGCTGTCCCGATGCCGAATGTGGCGATCGCATGATTGAATTAATTGAGCAAATCGGCAGACAAGGTGATTCTATCGGCGGTGTAGTAGAATGCGTGGCGCGGAATGTACCGAAAGCTTTAGGTGAACCAGTCTTTGATAAATTAGAAGCGGATATTGCTAAGGGTGTGATGTCTCTCCCTGCTAGCAAAGGCTTTGAAATCGGTTCAGGTTTTGCGGGAACGCTGTTAACAGGAATTGAGCATAACGACGAATTTTATATTGATGAACAAGGTGAAATTCGTACCGTCACAAACCGTTCTGGGGGAATTCAGGGAGGAATTTCCAACGGAGAAAATATAATTTTACGAGTTGCATTTAAGCCAACAGCAACAATTAGAAAAGAGCAAAAGACAGTAACTCGTGAAGGTGAAGAAACGCTATTAGCTGCAAAAGGACGGCATGATCCTTGTGTATTACCGCGTGCAGTTCCAATGGTTGAGGCGATGGTAGCTTTGGTGCTGTGCGACCATTTACTAAGACATCATGGGCAGTGTAAAGTGTTGTAGGTTTTTCATACACCACTTTATATAACAATACTGTTCTACTAGGATGGGATTATTGCCCATCCTCTTTGTTATCAAATGGATGTTTTTGATTATGTCAGAACATAATTATTCAAGTCCTAAAAAGTCTAGTTACTCTCAAGAAATTTTTTATTTAGCTGACAGCATTGCCGCCGAATTTAGTAAATTACCGCAAGTGGTAGCTGTTGTATTAGCAGGTTCTCAAACAAGCCTAGTTTTTGATGATTTATCTGATTTAGATTTTTATGTGTATCTGCAAGAAGAAATTTCAGTAGATATTCGTGAGAGTATTGCTAAACAATTTAGCGATCGCAGCGAAATTAATAATCAATTTTGGGAACCGGGTGATGAATGGATAGATAAAAATTCCGGACGTAGCATCGATATTATGTATCGTACGCTCTTTTGGATTGAGCAACAGATGAACTCTGTAGTAATCAAACATCAAGCATCAGTTGGTTACTCAACTTGCTTTTGGTGGAATATATTATACTCAAAGCCACTATATGATAAAAATGGCTGGTTTAGGCAATTACAGATCGACGCCAAACAACCTTATCCCGAAGGCTTAAGACGAGCTATAATTACCAAAAATTATCCAATTTTACGGAATAACATTTCTTCTTATATTCATCAGATAGAGTTAGCTATCAACCGTAATGATTTAGTCAGTATTAATCATCGTCTTAGTGCTTTGATAGCTAGTTATTTTGATATTATTTTTGCTATTAACTATTTGCCTCATCCTGGTGAAAAACGATTAATTCAATTTGCTCAACGCTTTTGTAGCAAATTACCTATAGATATGGAAGAAAGAATTAATAAGTTAATTCTTGCTATTTCATTAACGAAAGGACACGATTTAATTGACCAGTTAAATAAACTGATTGATGATTTAGATGTATTTTTAATTAATGAAAAAGTTATTAAAGAATCAAAAGAGGTAATCTGAGTATAATAAATGGATGGATATATTTAGCTAAAAACTTTGCATTTAATGGATTTATTAACAATTATAGGGTTAGCTGCTGCCACAATAACCACAGTTTCTTTTCTCCCACAAATGTTTAAAACATGGCAAACAAAATCAGCAAAAGATGTTTCTTTAGTGACGCTGATTACATTCATGAGTGGGATTTTTTTATGGTTAATTTACGGACTTTATTTACAATCTTTACCGATCATTCTTGCTAACAGCGTGACGTTGGTTTTTAACTTCATTATTCTATGGCTTAAAATTAAATATAGATAAACCTGCCCTGCCTCTAATAAACACCTGTGACATCATCTGTATTTGCTTCTGAACGCCTCTTATTCACCCCAACCACACCCGACACTGACGCCATACCAGTCATTTTTGCTTTTCCTAATGAGTACAGCGTAGGTATAACTAGCCTTGGCTATCAATTTGTTTGGGCAACTTTGACAATGCGTGATGATGTACAAGCGAGTCGCTTGTTCACAGATACTCATGAACAACTTCCTAGAACACCGGAAATAGTCGGATTTTCTATTTCCTGGGAACTGGATTATGTAAATATTTTAAATTTGCTAGAATCTTTGCAAATTCCCATTCGAGCAACTTCTCGTAATGATGATCATCCGATAATTTTTGGTGGTGGCCCTGTTCTGACTGCTAACCCCGAACCTTTCGCAGATTTTTTTGATGTTATTTTGCTAGGAGATGGCGAAAACCTGCTGGGAGATTTTATTGAAGCTTACAAAGAAGTAAGAAACGCTTCAAGACAAACTCAACTTAAAGCACTTGCACAAATACCAGGAATTTATGTTCCCAGTTTGTATGAAGTGAAATATCAGGGTATAGATGGTGCGGTTAAGTCTATTAAGCCAATTTTTCCGGAAATTCCCGCAGTAGTACAAAAGCAGACTTACCGAAGTAACACCCTATCAGCATCAACGGTGGTTACAGAAAAGGCTGCGTGGGAAAATATTTACATGGTAGAAGTGGTAAGAAGCTGTCCAGAAATGTGCCGCTTCTGTATGGCGAGTTATCTCACATTGCCTTTTAGAACAGCAAGTCTTGAAGGTTCGTTAATTCCTGCCATTGAAAGAGGTTTACAAGTTACAAATCGCCTCGGATTATTGGGAGCTTCTGTTACTCAACATCCAGAGTTTGAG
Source organism: Komarekiella atlantica HA4396-MV6 (assembly GCA_019359395.1). GTDB lineage: Bacteria > Cyanobacteriota > Cyanobacteriia > Cyanobacteriales > Nostocaceae > Komarekiella > Komarekiella atlantica. Next base: position 150,716 of record JAHHHK010000005.1, on the reverse strand, counting down.
GCGCTGCTAGATTATATTAGTCAGCCAAAGTATGATGATGTCCGTTTAAGCATTGCCTCAGTGCGGACTAATACAGTAACAGTGAATCTGGCGAAAACTTTGGCGAAACGAGACACGCGATCGCTTACTATTGCTGTAGAAAGTGGTTCGGAAAAAGTTCGGCAAATCATCAACAAAAAGCTAAATAATGATGAAATTATCCAAGCAGCTATAAATGCTAAAGCTGGTGGATTAACAAGCTTGAAACTTTATGGAATGGCAGGAGTTCCCGGTGAGGAACCAGAAGATTTAGAGCAAACAGTGGCGATGATGCGTAGTATTAAAAAAGCTGCCCCTGGATTGCGCTTAACATTTGGATGCAGCACCTTTGTCCCTAAAGCACACACGCCGTTTCAATGGTTTGGGGTAAATCGCCAAGCTGAGAAGCGGTTGCAGATGTTACAAAAGCAGCTAAAACCGCAGGGAATAGAATTTCGCCCAGAAAGCTATAATTGGTCGATTATACAAGCTTTGTTATCGAGAGGCGATCGCCGTCTTTCACAGCTTCTCGAACTCACCCGCGACTTCGGCGACTCCCTGGGTAGCTACAAACGTGCTTTCAAACAACTCAAAGGACAAATTCCCGACTTAGATTTCTACGTTCACACTGATTGGTCAACAGAGCAAGTATTGCCCTGGAGTCACTTGCAAGGGCCGCTACCACAGTCTACACTACTAAAGCATTTGGCTGATGCTACGAGTCATTTCAACCAATCCCCAAAAGAACTACAGCCATTGAATTCATAGCTGAAAATTTGATGCAAAACACAGCTGAGTATTACTGCGCTTATTGCGGCGAACCGAACTTAACCTTTATTGATTTGAGTGCTGGGGGACAACAATCTTATGTAGAAGATTGTCAAGTTTGCTGTCACCCAAATATTTTGTATGTGCGAGTTGATGAAGACACCTTGGACATTGAGATTGATACCGAATACGAAGGCTAAATTTTAGGTTTTTCTTTCCATGCTGCACTATAAACATTCTTCAGTGATTAATGCGCCACCAGAAGTAGTTTGGAAATTTCATGAAAGATCAGATATTTTGCAACTACTAACTCCACCTTGGCAACCAGTTCAAGTAGTTCGCCGTGAAGGGGGACTTGATGTCGGTGCTATTACAGAATTTCGCCTTTTTCTGGGGCCATTACCCTTGACTTGGTTAGCACGTCACACTGAACACGAAAAATATCGCCTATTTGCCGACGAACAGATATCTGGCCCTTTTGAATCTTGGATACATCGACATGAATTTGAACCAGAAAATGGTCGAACCAAGCTAACTGATGCTATTTCCTTCTGTATGCCTGGTGGAGGAACAGTTGAATTTATCAGCGGTTGGCTAGTACAAGCGCAATTAGAAGCTATGTTTCGCTACCGCCACTATGTAACAAAACGCGAATGCGAGTCATGATAGCAAAATGCGCTGAACAATAAAATTATTCACCCGTCCCTTGGCCAAAGCAAGAGGCAGAAAGAAGGGAAGAAAAAGTTTTAATTATCTTTATTCTTCAAGCCTTGTCGGGAAACCCATTTAATCAAGCCAGGAAACAAGCGGTACAAACCTTGCGATATATTCGCAGAACCAACCATCACTTCTGACTTATTATTTTTAACTGCATCCCAAATAGCATTTGCGACATCTTCAGGCTTCTCTATAACGGGAGTTTTGACTACGCTGTTGAGCTGTTCGCGTCGAGTTTGAGTATCTTGCTCATCCTTGCCCCGAAAAATTGCCCGTTCCATTAAACTACTCTTGATCAAATTTGGATAAATCCCACAAACATGAATACCTTTTGGCTGTAATTCCGCTTGCAACGCCTCCGTCAAACCTGTGACACCAAATTTACTGGTACAGTAAGCAACTAAATAGGGCGTAGGCACTTTGCCACCGATGGAACTTAAATTGACAATAGTTCCACTTCCCCGCTCAAGGAAATGAGGCAGAAGGGCATTAATTGTATGTATATACCCCCATAAATTAGTGTCTATAACTTGATGCCAATCGCTGAGAGAAAACTCCTCTACTGGCCCAGATGCAAAGATACCTGCATTGTTTACCAGCACATCGATATAGCCATAATGCTCCAACGCCTTTTGCACTAATGTCTGTACCTGAGATGAATCTGTGACATCACAACTAATAGTCAGTGGAGCTGTACGACCAAGACCTCGTACTTCTTGGGCTACAGCTTCTAAGTGTTCAACCTGACGAGCTGCAAGTACAAGGTCATATCCTTTTCGAGCAAACAAAAGAGCTGTTGCTTTACCAATACCTTGCGAAGCACCTGTAATCAGAATCGTAGGAGCCATATTTTAATTTTGAAAAACATTATTTCCTATCTATATAGTCTGGGTAAGAAAATTCAAAAAACCTTCTGACTTGCGTTAGATTTTTGATTGCAACTTGGAAAATATATTGTTGGCATCAAGGCATACTCTGACTATCATTTGCGTGTTCAAAAAGCCTCTACTCAATAGGCTAATAAAAAAACTTATCAAACTTTTGTTGTATAACTATTTTCTGAACTTCCTTAAAATCTCATTCTTTAGAGTTGCTTGCACTTTGAAACTACAGACAGATAGCGCTAAATGGCTAAGCAAGTAGCATAAAGAGTGTAATTAAATTCTTAAGGAAACTTAACAATGGAACGTTATCCTAGTGATAAAACTGAAACTGCATACAATGGCAAAGACCGCAATGCCGGTGATGTGGGTATTACTCCTCAGGCCGAACTTTGGAACGGTCGCTTGGCTATGATCGGTTTTCTTGCTTATTTACTTTGGGATCTTAACGGCTACAGCGTAGTGCGGGATGTACTCCATCTCATTTCCTATACCCCTGGCTCATAATTGAGGATATTTTTTCCAGGCTACAGCTGTTTAAGGGTGGACACTAGTTCCTGCTGATACCAGGTTTAGTAGTGTCCTTACCCATTTCACCAACCTCTTAACCGAAAACAGTTTTTGGTTTGGCGGTTATATGTGTAATAATAGTTAAAGTATCTTAATATTTATACACATATAAAATTGTTGGCACTTTTTAGTGCGAAACACTTACCACTAACAGACTTTTGAGGTGGTTAGTACTTTTTATCATGACTATATTTTGGGAATTTTTACCTGAATCCTAGGCGGAGTAAAAGCGTGATCCAATTAGAACAACCACCAAATCATCAAATAAAGCTTACCCCAGTATTGAAAGATAAACCCTTCTTTAAGGGTCTTTTCATTGCTATTGTCATTATTAGTGTATGGGTCGTTAGCCTGATTTTGTTACTTTCCCTTGATATCTCAAAGTTAAACTTTTTGATATTACTGCCAATCATTTTTTGGCAAACATTTTTATATACGGGATTATTTATTACATCACATGATGCCATGCATGGGGTAGTTTTTCCTCAAAACCCCAAAATTAACCATATTATTGGTTCATTGACTTTATCTTTATATGGTCTTTTACCATATAAACAGTTATTGAAAAAGCATTGGTTACATCACCATAATCCAGCTAGCCAAATAGACCCGGACTTTCATAATGGTAAACACAAAAATTTCTTTGCTTGGTATCTTCATTTTATGAAGAGTTATTGGAGTTGGGGACAAATTATAGCTCTAACTATTATTTATAACTTTTTTAAGTATGTGCTCCATATACCCAGCGTTAATCTAACTTACTTTTGGGTAATTCCTTCACTTTTAAGTTCATTGCAATTATTTTACTTTGGTACTTTCCTACCTCATAGTGAGCCAGTAGGCGGTTATATTCAGCCTCATCATGCCCAAACTATTAACCGTCCAATTTGGTGGTCATTTATCACATGCTATCATTTTGGTTATCACGAAGAACATCATGAATATCCTCATGTTCCTTGGTGGCGGCTACCAGTAATTTATAAAATGTCTAAATAGTTTTTGTTGCTCTAAATTGTCATCGGTGATTTGCGATCGCTTGCTATTACCTATTACCTATTAGCAATTCTTCACTGCTGTTTAATGTTAGCGGCGGACGTAAACAAAGATAAGCAAGTGGGCCGAGTAATGGGACAAATGCCACTACCCAAAACAGTTGGGGGTTATTCCAGTGACGACGGCCCATATCATCACCAAGAATTGTGGGGAATAAAAGCCAAAAAAGGCAAAATGCCAAGCTCATACCATGAATAAAGCGATCGCTTTGAAACTGTTGTACAAAATCTACCCAATCACCCAAGCTCAAAGCGTAGATAAGTAAGACAATTGTGCTAAAGCTCAAAATAATACCGAAAAACCGAGAATCTAATAGTTGCAAAAAAGCATCCTTTTGTCCAGAAAATTCCTGATTTGGTTCACGAAAAGCTAAATACGGTAAAAGACCAAGTACACCTGAACCAACTGATGCCAAGGCAAAAGGCCAGAAAGGAATCCATTGCATCCTGCCATCAATGAACAGCAGACCACTATAAATTAGTAGCCAGATTCCAACAAGAGCGAATAAGGACAGAATAATTGGATTTATCGCAACCCATTGAAGAGTGAATATATTTTTCAGCAACGCCAGTGTTTCCTCTAAATGCAGCGGCGGTGCTAACAATATAATATAGGCTATAAATCCAACCCATATTAACCATAATCCGATTTTTCTTACCATAACCTTCATCTGGTGTATTTAATTTGCACCTGGAAAGTAATTAATTATTTCTCCGGTTAAACCATTTTAAAAAAGTCTCAGCGCCAATTTCCGGTGATTATATTAATTTGTTGCTGGTTGTTGCTGGCTGGATTTTAGCTCTGCACCTACTTCTGGTAAAGGTGGACGTATGCACAGATAAATCAATGGCCCGAACAGCGGGAGTAACGCTATTAACCAGAAAAACTGCGGATTTTTCCAACCGCGACGCGCCATATCATCTCCTAGTAATGCCGGAAATAATAGGCAAAGTAGACAGAAATCTATACTCATCACATGGATAAAGCGGCTGATTTGCCACTGTTGTACAAAATTCCCCCAATCTCCTCCTCGCAAACCAAAGCTAACGATAATAATCGTAGCTACTGTTAAGATAATACCGAGCACGCGGGAATCGAGTACCTTGATAAAGGCATTCTTTTTACCAACAAATTGTTTATTAGGTTCCCTCAGAGCTAGATAGGGTAGCAACGCAAATATCCCGACTGCAAAAGAGGCGATCGCAAATGGCCAAGCAGCTATTTTTTGTTCTCTGCCATCAATAAATACTAGTGCGCCGTATATTATGGGCCAAATGCCCATGAGATAAAATAGCGCTATTACTAGGGGATTAATACCTTGCCATTGACCAATACAAAGATTTTTAATTAACTCAAATGTGCCGGGTTGAGTGGGAGGAGCCAGAAGAAAAGCATAGGTAACAAATCCGAGCCATAATACCCCAAAGGCAATTTTTCTTACCATAATTACAGTTAATTAATGATTGATTTTGCCGTTAGAAATTGTGCTGTCTGCTTAATAGGATTAATCTCTAAGGATTGAAATAACCGAAAGCTTCTGACAGGTAATCCGCAGCAGCAGTCACAACAGCGATCGCACTTTCATAATCTAGACGCGTTGGCCCCAAAACTCCCACACTTCCTACTGGTATTGAACCTCGGCGATATGTGGAAGAAATCAGAGTACAGGTACGTATCGGTTCTAGTGGGTTTTCTGCACCAATCCGAACCGTTACCCGTGGTTTGCCCGCATCTTCTGCATCTGGCTCCTCAAATATTAATCGCCACAGTTGGTCTTGTTCTTCTTCCAGCAGTTGGATAATCGTTTGCACTTGCTGTAATTGAGAAAATTCCGGCTGGCGCAAAACTTCTGCCACACCCCGAACCATAATTTGTGTAGCAGCAGGTGCAGCAGTGCGCCTGGTCAATTCCGCAACTGAATTTTTCAAGAATTCGCCATAGCGTTGAAACTCCTGATCTAATTGACTCCAGTCGAGGTAAGCTAATTCCAACAAGCTTCGCCCCCGCAAGTGGCTATTCAAAAAGTTAGAAACAATTTGTAACTCGCGATCAATTACTTCTGGATCAGGTTGTGTCTCTTCTGGTATTGATGGCAAATCCATTAACCGAGAATGCGTTTCATAACTGTCTGTCACCACAATTAGCATGATCCGTCCTGCTTCAACTTGCACTAATTGCAGATGTCGCAACAGCGCTGTAGTAGTTTGTGGCATCGTAATCAAGCTAATACAACCGCTCAAGGTTGCTAAAATTTGTGCAGCTCCTTGCAGTAGAGTTTCTAAACTCCAATCTTCCCACTGGAGGCGCTTTTGCAATGCTACCTCTATCTCTCGCCCTAAATCTGTACTACTTCGTGGAAGCAAGCTAGCAAGAACGTCTGTCTGCGACACGCTGCGCGAACGCAGAGAAGGTGTAATTAGCTGGTCAACATAAATGCGATAGCCAGAGTCCGAAGGTACTCGCCCCGCCGAGGTGTGTGGTTGGTAAAGTAACCCAGACTTTTCTAAAACGCCCATTACATTGCGAATTGTGGCTGAGCTAACACCCAGGTCGTACTCCTCGACCAAAGCTTTTGAACCAACCGGCTCTGCTGTAGCGATATAGTGACGTACCGTTGCCCAAAGTATATGCTGTTGTCGATTTGTTAACTGGACTTCCATAGGACATGTTTTGCTCAAAGCAAACTTTAATCAAACTTTGGAAAAATTTGTAGAAAATTTGACTCCAAAAAAATTATTAATAATTAATTAAGATAACAAATTACTTAATTATATTGTGACAAATAACTTTAAAGTTTACGTCTAGCAGTTTTTGAGATTGCACTTTAACTAAAGCCTAACTTTTGCCACCAAAGCTGCTGGTTATTATATGTATTTTAACCGTATTTTTGCATAAATCCATACTAACAAAAGTAGTATTAGATACGTATTTCTCTGCCAATTGACAATGTATTTGGATCGAAAGGTTCGGTGGGTATGTACTGAGTGCCAAAAGTTTCAAGCTTTCAGCACAAAATTCTCAACTCATGCATTTCTGTGTTCAGAATAGCAAGAGCAAGCCCCAACTGAGTTATGCATGATTTAGGAAACTAGAAGCTAATACTGGGGAATTGAAGAGTCAACCAACATAGAATAGGCATCAATACCGCCTGCAATATTTTTAACATTTGTAAATCCTTGAGCAATTAACCACTGACACATCTGGGCAGAACGAATGCCGTGGTGACATAACACAAGAGTTTCGGCTTGGGGATTGAAGAGAGTCGGCACTTGATCGCCCCATTCGACAAATTCACTCAAGGGTAGGTTGACAAAGCCCTCAATATTAGCGATCGCCAATTCTTGCGGTTCACGCACATCCACTAGCTGAATACCTGGCTCATCGGCAGATAGACGTTGTGCTAGTTCCTCTACACTGATTTGACCAAAAGTTTTCCCTGTCATGAGGTTTTTGTAAGCAATCCTATATTATTTATGGTGACAGAAAACCTTTAATCTAGCATGAGCATCCATTTTAATGAGGGTGTGTCTGCTTATATCACAATTTAAGTGAACTGTATTGATTTACTGGCACGCTTTCCGTCTTTCATCCCGCCGCCAGATCGAAATGGTGGGATTCCGGGCGTTTTAGTTAAATTGCTGTAAACCTTCGCATTTTATAGGTCTAATGTGAACAGGCAAAGCTCATCCTTTGGTTTCCTAGTAGCTGGTGCGATCGCGCTGCTAGTGATTGTGATCGCTGGCTTTTATTGGTTTATCTTTAAAAGTCCGGTTAACCTCATCGCCTCTACCTCCCAACCAAGCGCTGCCATATTTGTATCGAAACTTGCCCCTGTTACGGCGTCATTACTGGTTAATCCAGACCGTTTACAGGCGTTGGAGCGTGAAGGTGAACTGTCTAAGCTCAAAACTAGTTTATTGGCTAAGAGTCGCATAGATTACAAACAAGATATTCAGCCCTGGCTAGGAGACGAAATTACACTGGCTATCACCACTTTAGACATTGATCGCGATCCAGAAAATGGACAACAGCCAGGGTATCTCATGGCATTAGCAACCAAGCAACCAGAAAAAAGCCGCGAGTTTGTTGAGTTGTTGTTTTCCAAACGGGCATTAGCTGGAGCAAACTTAGCCGTTGAGCAATACAAAGGCGTCAAACTGATTTATGACAATTCTCAACCAGAGCAGGACTTGCTTACAGGTGCAGTTGTCGGCGAAGACTTTGTACTGTTTGCCAACAATCCGAAAGTGCTACGAGAAGCCATTAATAACGTCCAAGCTCCCGATCTGAATTTAGCTAAATTCCCCGAATACCAAAAAGCTACTAAACAAGTACCCAAAGGTAGTTTAGCTGTAGCTTTTCTGAATCTTCCTATGGTGGCAAAATGGCAAGGCTTAGAACTATCAGAAAAAACCTATGACAGCGAAATTATTTCTCTAGCTTTGAACCCCAAAGGATTACTAGCAGAAACTACCTTTCTGGCTTCATCAGAAATCGTCACCCCATCTCCACCACTTTCCAAACCTGTAGAAGCGTTGCGGTATATTCCCGCGTCAGCAGGTTTGGCAATCTCCGGCTCGAATTTGAGCAACTTGGGTAATAGTGATCTAGCCAAACTCTGGAAACAAGCGACAGCGACTATATACGGTTCTGAGGAAGATGTAACTTTTCCATTGCTAGAACCATTAGCGAATGTTCAAAAACGTTGGGGTGTAAACTTGCCAGAAGATGTTTTTAGCTGGGTAGAAGGAGAATATGCCATAGCATTGCTACCGCAACAAATAACTCCCCGTTGGATTTTTGTGGTGGAAAACACTGAAGGTGTACAACAAGGCGTTGCTCATTTGGATGCGATCGCCTCATCAAATGGACTCAGTATTAGTCCCCTCACCCTAGGTAAACAAAAAATCTCTGCTTGGACAGAGTTAGTCACTGCTTCTAAACAACCCAATGTTAAAGAGCGACCATCGCTCAGCATTGAAGCAAAAGTGCGAGGAGTACATACAACTCTCGGAAATTACGAGATTTTCACTTCTGACCTAGAAACAATGAATGAAGTTCTCACAGCCAAAGATAATTCCTTAATTGACAATCCCAATTTCCAAGATAGTATCGCTGCCATTCCTCAACAAAACCAAGGCTACATTTATCTTGACTGGTCAAAGAGCCAGAATCTAATAGAGCGTCAGCTACCAATTCTGAAGCTAGTTGAAGTATTAGGCAAACCATTTTTCGACAAACTGCGATCGCTCACAGTCAGTAGTTATGGCACTGACACGGATTCGCTCAAAGGCGGTGTCTTCTTCCAACTTGATCACTCGTAAGGGAGATAGAAAAAAGGATTCAAGAGCCAGAGGGGCAAAGGAGCAGAGAGGAAAGAGTTGCTGCAACTTCTCTCCTGCTTCCACTCCTCTACTTCTGTTAACTGCAAAAACTCTAAATGTGGCACATTTCAATGTGGCACACCTACTGTGATTATACGGCTTTTTGTAAATAAAATATGTATATATAATAACAATAATAGCCTGTTGGAGGGCTACCATGAAATATCGTCGCCCCCGACTTCAGTTTCGTGCTGGGTTGTTATTGGCTATATTCACCGCCATAACAGCTACCCCTGCAATAGCAGAAGAGACAGCACATTTTGGTAAATTCAGTCTGTCGCAAGGCTTTGAAGCAGCAAAAGGAATAGTAGAAGGCTATACAAGTGGTTCTTATTCCTTATCTGCCATTAGTAACCGCGATCAGCATAGAAATGCCTGCATCGGCTTTGCTGACCCCACCCCAGATCACATCATGATCTTGGAAAAAGACTTTTCTCGTCTGAAAATACAAGTTAACAGCAATGGATACGATACAACTTTACTTATCCAAGGCCCAGACAAAACCACAATTCGTTGCGGCGATGACACTGGTAAAAGTAAAGATGCTAACGTTGACGACAAAAACTGGAAAAGTGGCACTTATCGAATTTGGGTGGGTACATTTAATCCTGGGATGAAGCGTAACTACACTGTGACGGTACAGCAGCAATAAAGTGGGGATTGGGGAAGGAGGGAAAAGGTTAAAGGGCAAAGGGTAAAGGGATAATATTTACCTTTCCCCCCTTTCCTCAGATTTTGCACTTGTTCCCACAACCGCCTCAGAATGAATTCTGAGGCTAATAGCTAAAGTCTTCTTTAGAAGACTGAGTAAAGGTTTTAGTCCACTTAAGTGTACTTTAGCTATTAGCTAAGAAATTTATTTCTTAGCGGAAGATGGGGCAGTTGCAAGATTTAAGTTTCCCCCTTTCCCCATGCCCAATCTCCAATCCTCCTCTAAGAGATATGAGAGATAACACTTGGGACGATAATATGAGAGAGTAGCTCGTTTTGCTTTCCGAGGGTATTATCTCGTGCTATCTACTCTGCGTGCTGACCTTCGCATTATCTTTGAACGTGATCCAGCTGCCCGTAACTGGTTGGAAGTTTTGTTTTGTTACCCTGGGTTGCAAGCGCTATTTTTCCATAGGCTAGCTCACTGGCTGCATAGTGTTGGCATTCCCTTTATCCCTCGCTTGATATCTCACATAGCTCGGTTTTTGACTGGAATTGAAATCCACCCAGGTGCAGTCATTGGACAAAGCGTATTTATTGACCACGGGATGGGTGTGGTAATTGGCGAAACAGCGATCATTGGCGACTATGCCCTGATTTATCAAGGTGTCACCCTTGGAGGAACTGGTAAACAAAGCGGCAAGCGCCATCCAACTTTGGGCGAAAATGTCGTAGTTGGAGCTGGGGCGAAGGTACTGGGCAATCTCCAAATTGGTAACAATGTCCGCATTGGTGCTGGGTCAGTTGTCTTGAGAGATGTGCCTACTGACTGTACTGTGGTAGGCGTACCCGGTCGTATTGTCTACCGTTCTGGAGTGCGGGTTGCTCCGTTAGAACACAATAATTTACCAGATTCGGAAGCCGAGGTGATTCGTGCTTTGGTAACTCGTATTGAGTCACTTGAAGAACAAATACAAAATCTCCAGCGTACCCATTCTTCCGAAAAAACTCCTGTTTTGGTGGGTAATTTAGCTGTTAAAGAAAATGAGTCAGTACAAAACTCTCGCTCGTGTAACCTTAGAGATAAAGCGATCCAGCAATTTTTAGATGGTGCTGGTATTTAGTCAAGGGTCAAGGGAAGCCAGCGCCGTGGTGAGGCAGTCCGGTCTTGGGGGTTTCCCCCAGGAGGAACTGCCGAAAGGGTTTCCCGACTTGTACCCCTGCAGGGAAGCAAGCTACGCGCAGCGTCTCCCCTTGGGAGAGGCGACTGGCGTTCAAGGGTCAAAAATTCTTGGACTATTGATACTTGACTCTGGACTTTTTGACTTTTGACTACTAAATTACCTCAAACAGCAAGAATACTGTAACAATATCGAGAAATGCTGATGGTAAATACTATGCTTCAATTCTTTTTAATCAGGTTGATAATCCAGTAGTTGCTATTAGAGATGTTATTGGTGTTGACCTTGGTTTAAAGAACTTTGCTATTACATCTGAAGGTTCAAAGTATAACCTTCCTAAAAAACAATTAGCAAAGCTAGAAAAGAACAGAAAGCGTAAACAACGTAAACTAGCTAAGAAGACAGATCAGACTTCTAGCAAACGACGCAAAGCTAAACGAATAGTAGCTAAAATATCTAGCAAAATAGCTAGAGTAAGAGAAGACTTTCTACACAAGCTATCTCGCAAAATAGCATACGAAAACCAAGTTATTTGTGTAGAAGATTTGACAGTTAAGAACATGGTGAGCTAGCGCGTTGGGCGGGTTCCCCGACTTGAAGCGACTGGCGAACCCGTAAGGGTGAAAAATCCAAACTTGGCAAACTCAATATTAGACCAAGGGTGGGGAATGTTTCTAACCATGCTTAAGTACAAAGCTGAAAAATTTGGACATATCTATCAAGAAATAGGTAGATTCTTTCCATCTTCTCAGCTTTGTAGTGAGACTCTACTACCAATCCCAATGTTGCAAAAGCGAAAAGTTTGTGGGGAAGGTTTCCTTCCACAAAACTTTTCAAGACAAGGATATGATTCATTGAGTATTAGATTTGTAGACTGTTCTCACTACCAGAAACAGCATGATAGAGACATCAATGCTGCTATAAATATTAAAAATGAAGGATTGCGATTATGGAGCCAGTACGGTCTTGGGGTCTCCCCAAGTAGAGTAACTGGCGTGGCGTTAGGAACTAGCGCTTCTGCCTTTGGAGGGGATGTAAGACCAAAGTCGTCAGGGCGTAAAAAATCTATGAAGGCAGAGGCAATTCCCCGTGAATTGGGAAGCCCACACCCTATCTGTACTCAGATGGGTGTTGGGTAGTTCACGGATTAATTTCTTGAGTAGACCACCCTTGCTGGTCGTTGCGGCAATATAGCCATCTATTTTGTGGTTCGCCGCGTAATTCTAAGTGATCGACTTGCACGGGGTCGAGTAGCAATAGGCAAAAATTAGGCACTGGGTGAGCCGGATCGGGCGGTGGTGGTTCAAAGGCTGCTTTTTGCTCTCTAGGTTGACCAGGATGGGGCCAAGCAAATTGTAAACGCCCTGCATCACTTAGTTCTTGCCAAGTGGTGATGCGGGCAGGGTGAGAATTATCGTCGCCTATTAGAGTTAAGTATCCAGAGATGCGGAATTGTTCTCGTGTATTGGGGAAGTACCAGCAAACTTCTGCCCAAGGTTGTTGCTGTATCTGCTCGGCTTTATCGCTTCGGGCATCTGTAACAAATTTGAGCTGGTTGGTATCTTCCAAAAAGCCGCGAAAGACTAGGGTACGATTAGCAGGACGACCGTCTGCCCGTACTGTTGCCAGTTGCAGATAACGGGCATAAACAAGGCTGCGGTTGCGATGGAGGGCATGGGCGATCGCACTTCGCCAAGGAGCAAGAGACATATTAATATAATTCGTAATTCGCTCTGGGGCTACGCCCCGCTACGCTAACGTAATTCGTAATTAAGAAAGTCAAATTAAATCTAGATTATACTCTCCTTTGCGTGAGATAAAAGTACTGGATAAATTAGCAGATTAGCTATGGCAGAAATTCAAGTTGGTATTGAGGGTGAAGGCGCACCAGCGGCGGCGGCGGCTTTGCTAGAAATCCCTGGAATATCGGGAAGCTATGAAGTGCCGACGCAAAGAGAGGGGACTTTGGCGGCGATCGCAACTATTATTGGCATTGTCGGTGGTGCTGTAGCTTTAGCTGAACAAATTCGCAAATGGTATCAAGAATGGCATAAATCTCATCCAGGAAAGCAATTTGATGTGGTAATTCTTGACCCTGATACTGGAAACAGGATTTTACTCGAAGAAGCTACTATAGAGGAAATCACGGAAATCCTCAAATCTCTCAGCAAATAAAGTGCAAACTATCCGCATTCAACTACGGGAAAGTACGCAGGAAACAGTTGAACTCAGGTATTGGCTACCTCAACAAAAGCACTATGAATCACGTCGTCTAAAACTGTTAGAAATTGCCGACTTACTCAACCAAGGTGAACGAGATTACTATAAACTGCTGCCCAATTTACCAGGAATCGGGCAGCAGTTATTTTTTTGGTTGGATGGGGATGGACGGTGGTTGAGTCGGGGAATTGCTAACTGTCGCGGTGAGGGGTTGGTAATTGCCATTGATACTGATAAACAACTGGCACATCTACCTTGGGAAGTGCTGCATGATGGAGAGGATTTTTTGGTGAAGCGGGTTAATCCAGTGGTGTTACCTCTGCGCTGGATTGAGAAAGAAACGGAAGAGTTTTCTGTGGAAGCACGACAATTGCGAGTATTGTTTATGGCAACCGACCCGGAAGACGTGGAACCAAAGTTAGAGTTTGAACAGGAAGAGGCGAGAATTCTGGCTGATACGCGAGATTTTGCTGTGGATTTGCGGGTGGAAGAAAGCGGTTGCGTGAGCGAGTTGGGTAAGGTGTGGAGTCGCTATTTTAATGACTTTGATGTGTTTCATCTCACAGGACACGCCTCAATTACGAGTGAAGCACCTTATACGCCTTACTTTATCACCGAGACGGAAATTGGGGAACGCCACGAAACCACAGCCGCAGAACTGGCCGAAGTCTTCCGATTTCGCTTTCCCAAGTTGGTGTTTTTATCTGGGTGTCGTACCGGACAAGCACCAGATAAAGGGGCTGTCCCTTCAATGGCTGAGGCGCTAATTGCCCAAGGGGCTAGGGCAGTTTTAAGTTGGGGGCGGCCTGTGGAAGATCGGACAGCCACAGCCGCCGCCGCGCACCTCTACGGGAAATTGGCAGCCGGATATGAATTAGCCCAAGCACTCGCTAGCACTTACCAGCAGTTGTTTAAACAGAAAGTGCGTGACTGGCATTTGTTACGGTTATATGTCCAGGGAGAATGTCCGGGTGCGTTGGTGGATGTGTTGGGAGATTTGCCACCCTCAGCGCCGGAACCTGCTTATGAACAGTTTTTAGATCCCGATACCCAACAGGTGCGGGTGGCGAAACCCTCTGAGTTTGTTGGCAGACGGCGGACTTTGCAACGTTGTCTCAAAGCAATTCGCACTTCATTAGGGGTACTAATTCACGGACTGGGGGGTGTGGGTAAGAGTACTGTGACGGCGCGACTTCTGGAAAGGATGGTTGGCTATCATAGGCTGGTGAACTTTCGGCAACTGGATGAGGACAAATTGCTCAAAACCCTTGCTGAACAATGTACCTCGGAACGGGGGCATGAAATTCTTAATGGCAAGTTACCGTTGATGCAGCGCCTCACCAAGTTTTTCACTGAAGGACTCAATTCCAAAGAACAGCGCTTTGCCTTTGTGCTGGATGACTTTGAGGCTAATTTTGAATTACGAAATGGGGTTTCTGTCTTGCAACCACAAGTTGTGGATGTTCTGCTGGCGTTGCTGAAAGCGATTCAAAATTCCCAACTTCCCCACAAGGTAATTATTACCTGTCGCTACGATTTCACATTGTCGGAACTGAATCATCGTCTGTACCGCGAACCTCTGGGGGCTTTGGCTGGGGCAGATTTAATTAAAAAGTATAATCGTCTGGATTCGTTTAATGGCAGTTGGCAATTTCAGCCAGATTTGCCCGAACGTGCCAAAAAAGCAGCAGATGGAAATCCTCGGCTGTTGGAATGGTTAGATAAGATTTTGCAAAATTCCCCGAAGTCGCCGTCAGCGGAGAGGGGAGTTGAGATGATTCTGCAAAAGATGGCAGATAAGGAAAAGGAATTTCGTGAGGATATTTTGGCTGAGGAATTGCTGAAGCAGCAAACTCCAGCTTTGCGTCAAATGCTGGGGAAGTTGTTGGTGTATGAGTTACCTGTTCCTCTAGCTGCTATTTCTCCGATTTGTGAGGATATCTCAAGTTGGGAAAGTCATAAGCAACGCGCTGAAATTTTGGGTTTGTTGGAAGTTACCCTCACCAATAATACAGAGAGGTTGTATCGTGTTCCCCGGATTTTGTCACCGTTGCTATTTCCAGAAAACCCCAAGGGTGAAGAGTTGTATAAACAAGCTGCACAAATTTTGTATCGCCTGTGGTGGGAAGAGGCGGAAACTGCAACGGAAGCACAAAAGTTAGAAATTCATCGGTTGGCGTTGCTGGGTAAGGATGAAGGAATCGCAGCGGAAACAGCTAGTTCATTGGCAAAAGACTTGCTGAATAAAGGTCGATTTCGGGAAGGAATACATCTGTGCAAATCAACTTTAGAAATTACTAAAAACCATAGTGTTCTCAAAGAAATTGCTTATTGTGAACACCAAATGGGTGAGGTTGATCGAGCATTAAACTATTACGAACAAGCTTTAAATCTTTGTCCTGCAGAAGACGAACAAGAATTAGCATCAATTTATCTTAATTTTGGAATGCTAAAATCCCAAAAAGGGGATGTGGATGAAGCGTTCGCACTCTATAATCAGTCTTTGGAAATATTTGAACGCACTGGTAATGTCCAAGGCAAAGCGGAGACGTTGTACTATCTGGGAAATATTTACGCCAACAAAGGGGATGTGGATAAAGCGATCACACTTTTCAATCAGTCTTTGGAAATAAATGAACGCATTGAAGGTGTCCAAGGCAAAGCGGCGACGTTGAAATGTCTGGGAAATATCTACGCCAGCAAAGGGGAAGTGAATCAAGCGATCGCACTTTTGAATCAGTCTTTGGAAACATTTGAACGCATTGAAGATGTCCAAAACAAAGCGGCGACGTTGCAATGTCTGGGAAATATCTACGCCAACAAAGGGGAAGTGAATCAAGCGATCGCACTCTACAATCAGTCTTGGGAAACATTTGAACGCATTGGAGATGTCCAAGGCAAAGCGGCGACGTTGAACTGTCTAGGAAATATCTACGCCAACAAAGGGGAAGTGAATCAAGCGATCGCACTTTTGAATCAGTCTTGGGAAACATTTGAACGCCTTGGAAATGTCCAAGGCAAAGCGGCGACGTTGAACTGTCTGGGAAATATCTACGCCAACAAAGGGGAAGTGAATCAAGCGATCGCACTCTACAATCAGTCTTTGGAGATAAATGAACGCCTTGAAAATGTCCAAGGCAAAGCGGCGACGTTGAACTGTCTGGGAAATATCTACGCCAACAAAGGGGAAGTGAATCAAGCGATCGCACTCTACAATCAGTCTTTGGAGATAAATGAACGCCTTGAAAATGTCCAAGGCAAAGCGGCGACGTTGCAATGTCTGGGAAATATCTACGCCAACAAAGGGGAAGTGAATCAAGCGATCGCACTCTACAATCAGTCTTTGGAAATAAATGAACGCATTGGAGATGTCCAAGGCAAAGCGGCGACGTTGTTCCAATTGGAAATGATCTATGCCAACAAAGGGGAAGTGGATGAAATAATCGCACTTTTCAATCAGTCTTTGGAGATAAATGAACGCACTGGTAATATCCAAGGCAAAGCGGCGACGTTGTTCCAACTGGGAATGATCTACGCCAACAAAGGGGAAGTGAATCAAGCGATCGCACTCTACAATCAGTCTTTGGAGATAAATGAACGCCTTGAAAATGTCCAAGGCAAAGCGGCGACGTTGCAATGTCTGGGAAATATCTACGCCAACAAAGGGGAAGTGAATCAAGCGATCGCACTCTACAATCAGTCTTTGGAAACATTTGAACGCATTGGAGATGTCCAAGGCAAAGCGGCGACGTTGCAATGTCTGGGAAATATCTACGCCAACAAAGGGGAAGTGGATCAAGCGATCGCACTCTACAATCAGTCTTTGGAAACATTTGAACGCATTGGTAATCTCCAAGGCAAAGCGGCGACGTTGTTCCAATTGGAAATGATCTATGCCAACAAAGGGGAAGTGGATGAAATAATCGCACTTTTCAATCAGTCTTTGGAGATAAATGAACGCACTGGTAATATCCAAGGCAAAGCGGCGACGTTGTTCCAACTGGGAATGATCTACGCCAAGAAAGGGGAAGTGAATCAAGCGATCGCACTCTACAATCAGTCTTTGGAAATAACTCAATGCATTGGTGATGTCCAAGGCAAAGCAGTGACGTTGTACCGACTGGGAATTATCTACGCTGACAAAGGGGAAGTGGATGAAGCGATCGCACTCTACAATCAGTCTTTGGAGATAAATGAACGCATTGAAGATGTCCAAGGCAAAGCGGCAACATTACGTCAGATGGGACGTATCTACGCCAACAAAGGGGAAGTGGATCAAGCGATCAGACTCTACAATCAGTCTTTGGAAATAAGTCAACGCATTGGAAATGTCCAAGACAAAGCAATGACTCTGTGGTGGTTAGGGGATTTGGCAGAACAGCAGGGTGAATACACTAAAGCGATATCTTATTTGCAACCAGCTTTAGAGATTTTGCAGCGATTGAAGTCACCGGATGCTGAAAGTGTGAGTGCAAGTCTTGATAGGGTAATGCGTAATTCGTAAAATGTCCAAGGCAAAGCGACGACGTTGCACCAATTAGGACTTATCTACGCCAACAAAGGGGAAGTGGATGAAGCGATCAGACTCTACAATCAGTCTTTGCAAATAACTCAACGCATTGGTGATGTCCGAACTCAAGCAATGACTCTCTGGTGGTTAGGGTACTTGGCAGAACGGCAGGGTGAGTACGCTAAAGCGGTATCTTAATTAATGAACCAATTTTCTATGTTTATACCATCAAAATCTTGAAAATCTGCTACATTATTCGTTACTAAAATCAAGTTATTTGTAACTGCAACACTCGCAATTTGCCCATCAATAAATCCAGGATTTTTACCAATTTTTGATAATCTAGCTCTTTCCTGAGCATGATATTGTGCAGATTTTAGATCGTAATCAAATAAAGGGATTTCTGCTAAAATTACGTTGTTGATATAATCCTCTATATCTTGACGTTTTTTAGAAATAGGAAGACGGAAACAACCATATGACATTTCATGGATAACTAGGATAGCTGTGGCTGTTCCTTGTCTATATAACCTTAGCTTTTCCATTACTTTCTCGTTGGGATGAGGTCGTTTAGCCTCCGATAAAATGTTAGTATCTAGTAAATAACTTAGACTCATAAATTAACTTCTCTTCCTGGTGACTTATCGCGTAGATTTTCAAAAGTGTCATCATCAATACTTTCTAAATCAACCCTTTGTCTAAAGTCTTGTAAAGCAGACCAAAAATCAATAATATCTTTACCTTCTCTTAAACTTTTTTGATGTTCAGATATAGAAAATGGTTTTTGAACTGATAATTTATATTTGAGAAATTGAATAAAATCTAAAACTTCTTGCTGTTTATCTGGTGGTAATTCTCGGAATGTTTGTAGAACTGTTTGTTCAATAGTCATAGTTTTACCTCTGCTAGATGAGATATGATTACATTATAAATTTAGGTAAGGACGATGCTTGAGAAAATAATTCGTAATTCGTAATTTGAAAAAGTCGGGATCTGGTTTTCTGGTGATTGACAAGCGATCGCTTTCTCAAAATTCTGAGTACACAAGTGCGATCGCCTCTCGCATATCTACCACCGTTACTCTCTCTAATTCCTGACCATAAAATGAACCAAAATGTGTCTTATCACCCGTCACCAAAAGGTCTGCTCTACTCTCTACTGCTGTCGCTAAAATGGGAGCATCTTTCAAAGGTAGTCCCATCTCCATTGCCCAATTGACTCGTGCAATTGGTGCTTCTCCAACTATAGTTAGTTTGGGGATTAAATCTTTCTCCAATCGTGTTAAAGCTTGGGGATATTTAGCTGTAATATTACGCCGTGTTTCTTCCAAAGCATGAGGCGAAGTTAGCAAAGCACAATACCCATCAGAAGCTAACTTAAACAATGCACTACAGCGACCATCAGGACTAATAGCTGCTGCAAAGATAACATTAGCATCCAGGAATAAGCGCATTTATATTCCCTATTCAGCATCTTGAAGCTGTTGCTGAAGTTGTTTAGCTTCTTCGTCAGTTAAGCGATCGGCTATCTGAAACTCCTCGATTCGTTCGTCTGTATATATCTCAATCGGATACACTCCAGCAGGACGTAGTAAAATTCCACCATCAGCAGTAGTTTCCACCAGTAGCATAGTTTCCCCATCCAACCCTAGACGATTAAGAATTGCTTTGGGAATAGAGACTTGACCTGTTTTTCCTAGCTTGATGACTTCCATAAATTCTAAATAACCATAATCCGGCAAACCGGAATTTAATTAAATCATAACTAATCAGGTTTACTCGCACCAACCTTTGTGTTGAT
This sequence comes from Komarekiella atlantica HA4396-MV6, assembly GCA_019359395.1. Classification (GTDB taxonomy): domain Bacteria; phylum Cyanobacteriota; class Cyanobacteriia; order Cyanobacteriales; family Nostocaceae; genus Komarekiella; species Komarekiella atlantica. Next base: position 130,963 of record JAHHHK010000005.1, on the reverse strand, counting down.
CGATTTAGTTTACAGGCACTTGGTACAAAAAGCGATCGCACTCTATAATCAGTCTTTGGAAATAACTCAACGCATTGGTGATGTCCGAACTCAAGCAATGACTCTGCGGAGGTTAGGAGATTTGGCAGAGCAGCAGGGTGAATACACTAAAGCGATATCCTATTTGCAACCAGCTTTAGAGATTTTGCAGCGATTGAAGTCACCACACGCTGAAAGTGTGAGTGCAAGTCTTGATAGGGTAATTCGTAATTCGTAATTACTGAAAGATTTTTGTCTCACGCAGAGGCGCAAAGAAGAAGGCAAGAGTGGGATTTAAGTAAATGAAAATTGCTGTAATGAATCTTTGATATTCGCGGATGAATTTTTGATATTCGTGGGCGAGTCTTTGATATTCGCGGATGAATCTTTGATATTCGTGGATGAATATTTGATATTCGCGGGCGAGTCTTTGATATTCGCGGATGAATATTTGATATTCGTGGACGAGTCTTTGATATTCGCGGATGAATATTTGATATTCGTGGACGAGTCTTTGAACTCCATTAATGAACCTTTGAGCTTCATTCGTGAACCTCGGAGCTTTGTTAATGAGTATTGACAGTTATTCAGAACAGAGAATCAGGATCTACACCGAGCGATCGCAACCTTTCCGCTAGCAATTGAGCGCGTTGCTGTGCTTGCTGGGCTTGTTGTTGAGCTTGTTTCATCTGTTCTTCTGGTGTTAAAAACCGTTCACCTTGCTCGTCATACCAATACAACCACTCGCGGGGAATGCCTAGATAAGTTCCTCGTTCTATGCCAATCGCTAAACCTATCTCTGGCAACCAAACGCGATCGCCATCATGTAATTCATAAGCATTATTAACTAATTTGTAAACTTCTAAACGTGGCTTGCGGCGACGAAATAGATTATAAACTACATAATACAAAAACCCCAATCTTGCATACTCTGCTTTCTTAGTTGAGTACTCACCGCTATATGTCTGAGAGGATGTTTGAAAAGCTAGGTAATGGTATATTTTGTCATTCTGACTGGAGCAGAGCGGAAGGAAGAATCTCTATTGTCCGTTAATTTCTGAGATGCTTCTCTACGAGACGCTCCGCGTAGCTTGCTTCCCCGCAGGGGTACATTACGCTATCGCTTCATTCAGCATGACAATTTTGACTTCTCAGACATCCTCTGAGATACCACCTCAAGCACTAATATGGGTAATTTCTTCTCTTCCCAAAGCACATAACTAGGGCGGAGGTTTTCATCATAAAATCGTTTAACACCCAAACTCAAAAACGCATCTGGGATGATCGCTGGTAAATTTGGGTCATAATAAATACCCATGCGAATACCAAAAAACCAATCCATCCTATCTGCCCAAGCCATTGCTAAAACGCTTCTGAGTAAATCGGGAATTGATTTTTGTAATTGATTATCTACTGGAGTATCGTCAGAGTCAGGTAGTTCTTTTGAAGAGGGCAAACAAGCTGATGGATTGTACTCTAGCATGATGGCTTCAGTGATTATCTCTTAATTTCTGATCGTGGACGTAATTAACTGTTATGAGCGTGAGAGAAAGTTACGCACTTGCGATCGCTTATTAATTTTGTTTCTCCAGCCGCGATTGCCCAAGGGGCAGCGCCAAAGGCGATGGCGAAACGCCCGCTTCCAGCGATCGCGTTTGCATAAACTTATGTTCTAATTGCAACGTAGTACTTAGCTATATCGGAGGAGAATCGACATTATACATCATAAAATTTTGTTGCAATTAGTACGGCGTAGAGCTAGCGCAAAGTGGACAATTTGACAATCTTTGATCCTAAATCTACTTGGCGTATAGTCTTATATCTATCCGCATCCAACAAGACTTGATTTATGGTTCGAGAGCTTGAACGAAAACGCCAGATTGCAAAGTTTCCAGAAAATGCCCCTGCTGCTAATCCCGTATTTTTCAGAACCTACAGCCGCCGTACAGCGGCAGGGTTGAGAGAAACATGGGATGATGTATGCGATCGCACCTTAACCGACTTAATCAAGTTGGGGAAACTACGCCCAGAAGAAGTTGCCATCTTAGAGCAGATGCAACGAAACTTGAAAGCTCTGCCCAGTGGGCGCTGGTTATGGGTTGGTGGTACAGACTGGATAACTAAGCCCAAGAACTTTTCTGGGGCTTATAATTGCACCTCTACGAATCTTGAAGACTGGAGTGCCTTCGGATTGATGATGGATTTGGCAATGATGGGTTGTGGTACTGGAGCCGTCCTAGAACCACAATATATTAACCAGTTGCCACCCATCCGCAACCATTTAAATGTCACTGTACAAGGTGAAATTGGTAGCACACCTAAACAACTCCGTCGTGAATATACTGAAACCAATATAGAAGGCAACAGCGTCACTATTCACGTAGGAGACAGCCGTGAAGGTTGGGTTGAATCGTATCAAACCCTGTTGGAACTCTCTACTAATGAACGATTTACCAAAGAAATTGAAGTATTAGTCGATATCAGCGACGTACGTAAAGCAGGAGAAACTCTTAACGGCTTTGGAGGAGTTGCCAATCCTGTAAAATTGCCCGGACTTTATCAGCGTTGTGCATCTATTCTCAATAAAGCTGTAGGCAGACAATTAAATTCAGTTGAATGCTGTTTGTTAATCGACCAAGCAGCTGTAACAATTGTTGCGGGCAATATTAGAAGAAGTGCAGGGATGCGTCAGTTTACTGCTGACGACCAACAAGCAGCCATTGCCAAAGATAATTTATGGCAGCAGGATGAAAATGGCAACTGGCGAATTGATCCAGAGCGTGATGCTCTGAGAATGGCAAATCATACTAGAGTTTTTCACCGCAAACCGACATTGGAAGAATGTCTTAATGCTGTCCGCAAACAGTATTACAGCGGTGAGGGAGCAATTCAATGGGCTGGTGAAGCTGTAGCTAGAGCCAACTGTGATTTGCTGTCAACTCCTAACTTAAAAACTGATTTCTTGAAATCTTACGAACAAGGAACAGCAAAACAGTGGTTACAGGAACACTATCCTCAGCTTGATGGTAATGAAGTAGAACATCGTTTGGCTCGCTATGGGCTAAATCCGTGTGGTAAGTAATTTTGCCTCACGTTAAACACCGGAGAAAATCGGTGAACCCTGCGATTGGGAATACCGAGGTAATCAGAGAGATTAAAACACCTTTGACACCGTACAGACTAGAGAGTGAACCTTTTTACAATTTAAAATAAATCTGAATTGTAAAAAGAATATAATCTGGGTTTTACTCCCGTTTCTAAGAACGGCTCCACGAGTCTCCGGCTACTAATGATACTTTTAATCTTTAGTAGAAAATATAGTCGGATCTACGGGGAATTAAGAACTCGTAGAACTAGAGGATAAAAAGCCTCTAGGGTAACAAAAATGGAAATTATTGGTAGTAACTTTCACTGCAATTTGTCAGAAGTCCACCTGAATCAAATAGATCCATATAATTACAAAGAACAAGAGGAAGCTTTTACTGCTGGAGCATTATCTGTAGCAGCACTTTTGAATCACAAATTCTTAGAACCTCGCTATCAATACAGCCGTGATTTAGACCCAATTGTAGGGGTTTCTTTCACAGGTTTATTTGATTTCTTTGTCCATGCTTTTGGCGTTGATTGGCTGCGCTGGTGGGCCGAAGGAAGACCTGCAACTGAACAAGGATTAGCGTTTAAGCACCAAGAAGAAAAATATTTAAGTTCTTGGAGAGATATTGTACATCGGGTGATTTGGGATTACTGCGATCGCCACAATCTTAAACGTCCAAATCGCTGCACCACAGTCCAACCTAGTGGCACTAAAGCTTTATTAACTAATGCTAGTTCAGGCTGGCATCCTCCCAAAGCCCAAAGATTTATTCGGCGGATTACCTTCGGGAAAAATGACCCAGTAGCCTTAGCTTGTATTGACTATGGTTATAATGTCATTCCCTCTCAATCTGACAAAGATGAACAAGGCAATTTACTCAACGATCCTTTTGATCCACGAGTGAGCGAATGGTTAGTAGAAATCCCCGTTTCTGTACCTTGGGCTGATTTATCTGGTGCTGATGAAGTTGATGTTTCTCAGTTTTCGGTCTTAGCTCAATTTGATTTTGTTCTCCAAGTTCAGCGCTGGTACGTTACCCATAATACATCGGCTACTTTAGAACTGCGCTCTGATGAAATTGAACCATTGGGACAGCAAATATACGAAGCTATTCAAAATGATCAAGGATATATTTCCGCAGCTCTTTTAGCCCGTTTTGATGACTTGCAATCATTCCCACGTTTACCGTTTGAACCAATAGATAAAATTACCTACGAACGTTTGATTCAAGAAGTGAAAGCACGGCGCAAAACAGATGATTTCTGTGCAGTATTAAGCCGCTATGACTTAGGTGAATTGTCAGAAGCGGGCCCTAGTGGTTGTGATTCTGATAAGTGTATGTTTCCCGATCAGCAACCAAGCTCATAAGGTAAACTAACTATCAACTTAAAATAGGTAATTATCATTACAATAAATAGCAGTGGTTTGAGCCGAAGTTTAACCACTGCTTTTTTATAACTGAAGTTTTGTGGGTAATGATAAAATAATTCAGCAGTATGCAGCAGATTCCTTACAAAAGTCAATAAAAGGGAGAAAGAGATTGAATTTTTTCTTTCCTGTTTTGCCACCGCTTGCAAAAGTACCTTTTATCAACAGTATTCCTTGTGACATTCAACCCTACAGCGCCAGACACGTTACGATCAGTTAAAAAGTAATAATTTTTTACGACAGCGCTAGGAGAATCTTAATGTTCATTGATGAATTGTCACCGATATTTCGAGAATTGACTCAGCATCCAGTTTCATTTCTGGGTGGGTTCTTCTCTGGTGTACTTCGACTCAATCTTGCAGACGATCCCGTTAAAGGTTGGCTGGATCAACAGATCCGCTCCAACAGTTACAGTACTACCATAACTGAGGCACATAACGGCAAAGCCACTGGCCCTCAGCAGATTTCAATTGAGTAATGTTTAGTTAGTAACAATCATCCCGCGTCACAATTAGACGCGGGATTACCCAAGTTACGCCTAGGTTCCCTGTTTCTCAGGCTCTTGATTTTCTTAAATCAACTGGGCGTTATTAACAATATTTATGAAAACTACAATGAAAATAATATGAAACTATATGTTTAAATGTGATGAGAGTTTGTAAAATCTCATACTTTGAAAAATGCCACAATCAGTTATTATATGAGCGTATGCGTAAGTTTAGCATGGTACTTGCTTCACCTGGAGAAACCCTAGTAAAGCACTACCTCCAGATAGCACATTTAATTGTAAATAATGTCGCCTGACTTGATTGGTTAGTCTTCCACAACATTCACGAATGGCGAATGCTGTAGAGGAAGTTATGCAATATTTGCAATTTGATTAAATCTGTTTTGCCGCTGAACTAATCGCTTTTTGTTGACAATTACGTGATCTCACATGACTATTTACGTTGGAAACCTCTCCTACAGTGCTACCGAAGCAGACTTAAAAGCCGTATTTGCAGACTACGGCGAGGTCAAAAGAGTTGTCCTGCCTACTGACCGCGAAACAGGTAGGATGCGTGGCTTTGCCTTTGTTGAAATGAATGATGATGCCCAAGAAGACGCAGCTATCACTGAGTTAGATGGTGCAGAATGGATGGGTCGTCAACTCAGAGTCAATAAAGCCAAACCGAGAGAAGATAACCGACGAGGTGGTTGGGGCAAAAAGCCAGAGTTTTAATAAACACGAATAATTATCATAGCAAATTGTTTTCTAGTTACGCAATACAATATCGCTGAAATTTACTAGAAACAATGCAAAATCAAGCAACCTGATAAAATTACCCCCGACTAGTTGCGATCGCCAAACATATATCACAACTAGTTGGTTTTTCTAATGACAGAGTAAAATATCTCAGTATATCTACTAAACAAGTATTTCCTATTCAGTGGTGTCTATCCTTAAAAAACAATAAAGCCAAACATTGAGCCTCTACGTTTTTATGCCTAGGAAATAGAAGCCGCCAAATATTCATTTCTTTAGTTTATCTAAAATCACATCTAAGTTAGAGACTTAGCTTTCTAAGATAGAGGCAGCAACCATAAATTGCCACGCACAAAGACCACCCAACTAACAGCCCATCGTTAGAGAGAATACAAAAATGGCTAAAGTGCCAGAATCTTTAGATTTGTTGATCAACGATCCTACAGACAAAGCCCTAGATCGTGATTGTACAACCTTATCCCGTCACGTTTTACAGCAACTTCAAAGTTTTTCACCAGATGCACAAGATTTAAGTGCATTGATGAATCGTATCGCTCTTGCTGGTAAACTGGTTGCTCGTCGCCTCAGTCGCGCCGGGTTAATGGAAGGCGTTCTCGGATTTACTGGGGAAGTAAATGTGCAAGGAGAATCCGTCAAAAAGATGGATGTCTATGCCAATGACGTATTTATCTCGGTATTTAAGCAAAGTGGCTTAGTCTGTCGCTTAGCTTCCGAGGAAATGGAAAACCCCTACTACATACCTGAAAATTGCCCAATTGGTCGCTATACCTTACTGTATGACCCAATTGACGGTTCATCCAATACTGACACTAATCTGAGTTTGGGTTCCATCTTTGCCATTCGGCAACAAGAAGGAAACGATAGCGATGGCAAGGCAACTGACCTACTTACCGACGGACGCAAGCAAATTGCTGCTGGATACATCCTATATGGCCCCAGCACGATGCTGGTCTATACTATTGGTAGAGGGGTTCATTCGTTTACCCTTGACCCCAGTTTAGGGGAGTTTATTCTCACAGAAGAAAATATTCGGATTCCCAACCACGGTTCTGTTTACAGCGTGAACGAAGGGAATTTCTGGCAGTGGGAAGAATCAATCCGGGAATATATTCGCTACGTCCATCGCACAGAGGGCTACACCGCTCGTTATAGTGGGGCGATGGTGAGCGACATTCATAGAATTTTGGTTCAAGGCGGTGTGTTTCTCTACCCAGGCACAATTCAAAAGCCAGAAGGTAAATTGCGCTTGTTGTATGAAACTGCTCCACTGGCTTTGTTAATTGAGCAAGCAGGTGGTCGCGCCACTACGGGACTGGTAGATATTTTAGACGTAGTGCCGAAAAAACTGCATCAGCGCACGCCTCTAATTATTGGTAGTAAAGAGGATGTGGCAAAGGTGGAGTCTTTTATTCAAAACGGTCACTAATACAAAGTAAAAAGCAGAAGGCGCAAATGCTTAACAGTGTATACTTGTTGTCTATTTTTAACGTCGGTTTTTTCCGCAGTCAAAAATAGACGGGGTGGAAAGATTGTCAAAGATGCGTCTGGTGTACGCCAGTAATTAGAAAATTAATCGGGGCATTTTGTGGTTGGAATGCAGAATAGCACTTTAATGAATGTGAATTAAAGATTACCTCAGCTGGTCGATGTAATAAGTGATTGGCAACGTCAGAATTCAAGAGTCACCGTCAACCAACATATTGATGGGTTTTGCTTGCCTTCACTTGGAAACATCATTAACAGGAGTGAAAAACAAGAGCTATGGCAACCAATCATCTACTAGAGATTAAACAATACGGTCAAAGTATCTGGATGGATAATTTGAGCCGTGACATCATCCAATCAGGCGAACTCAAAGACCTGGTGGAAAATCAAGGAATCTGTGGAATTACCTCCAATCCAGCCATCTTTGAAAAAGCGATCGCTGGTAATGTAATTTATGATGCCGATATTGAAGCCGGAGTTCGTGCTGGCTTACCCACATACAAAATTTACGAATCGCTAGCTTTTGCAGATATCCGCAGTGCTTGTGATATATTACGCCCTGTATATGAAGCCTCGAATAGACTCGATGGTTACGTGAGCATAGAAGTACCACCGACTATCGCTCATGATACTGAAGCCACAATCAACGAAGCCCGACGTTATTTCCAAGAAATTGATCGGGAAAATCTGATGATCAAAATTCCTGGTACTGAGGCTGGTTTACCAGCAGTAGAACAGGTAATAGCCGAAGGCATGAATGTCAACATCACACTGCTGTTTTCTGTAGAAAGCTACATTAACACAGCTTGGGCTTATATTCGTGGCTTAGAAAAACGGGTGGCTGAGGGGAAAGACATCAGCAACATTGCTTCAGTAGCTAGTTTCTTCCTCAGTCGAATTGATAGCAACATTGACGCCAAAATTGATGATAAATTGAAAAAAGGCGTTGATGATATTGCCCAAGAAGCAAAGCTAAAAGCTGTCAAAGGGAAAGTAGCGATCGCAAACGCGAAGATTGCTTACCAAGAATACAAGAAAATTACACAGAGCGTTAGCGAAGCTTCCCCGGAAGGGGGTCGCTGGCAAGCCTTGGCAACAAAAGGGGCAAAAGTCCAACGGCTACTTTGGGCAAGCACCAGCACCAAAGACCCCAACTACAACGACGTGATGTATGTCGATGAGTTGATTGGCCCGGATACAGTTAACACCCTACCACCAGCAACAATTAAAGCTTGCGCTGACCACTGCGATGTAGCTAATCGCGTGGAAATGAACGTAGAAGAAGCTTACACGCTGCTCGAAAACCTCAAAGATCCCGATATCAACATTGATCTCGGTAAAGTGATGGACGAACTACTTGTTGAAGGTATTGACAAGTTTGTCAAGCCCTTTCAATCCTTGATGAACTCTTTAGAAGAAAAAATCAAGGTATTGTCACCAGTGTAGGGACTGGGGACTAGAGAGGGGAAAAGGTTAAAGGCAAAAGGAAAAAGGAATATATTATTACCTTTTCCCCTTTCCCCTTTCCCCTTTCTCAATCCCCAATCCTCAATTCCCGATCCCTAGTACCCAATCTAAAATTGTTATGGTCAGTCTGCTAGAAAATCCCTTGCGCGTTGGCCTGCAACAGCAAGGGATGCCCGAACCCCAGATTATAGTCATCTTTGGAGCTTCTGGTGATCTTACCTGGCGCAAACTAGTGCCAGCACTTTATAAATTGCGGCGGGAACGGCGTATTCCACCAGAAACCACTATTGTCGGTGTGGCACGTAGAGAGTGGAGCCACGACTACTTCCGCGAACAGATGCAAAAGGGCATGGAAGAGGCCCATGCTAGTGTCGATCTAGGGGAACTGTGGCAAGATTTCTCTCAAGGTCTGTTCTACTGTCCTGGAGACATAGACAATCCTGAAGGCTACCAGAAACTAAAAAACCTCTTGAGCGAATTAGATGAGAAACGGGGTACACGGGGGAACCGAATGTTTTACCTGTCCGTGGCTCCTAACTTCTTTCCTGAAGCCATCAAGCAATTAGGTACAGCAGGGATGCTGGACGACCCATACAAGCATCGTCTAGTAATTGAAAAACCCTTTGGTCGGGATTTGGCTTCTGCTCAGAGTCTTAACCAAGTGGTACAGAAATTCTGCAAAGAAAATCAAGTATACCGTATTGACCACTACTTAGGTAAAGAGACAGTTCAAAATCTGCTCGTATTTCGCTTTGCTAATGCGATTTTTGAACCTCTGTGGAATCGTCGTTTTGTTGACCACGTTCAAATTACAGTAGCAGAAACCGTGGGAGTGGAAGACCGGGCTGGTTACTATGAAAAAGCCGGCGCACTACGGGATATGTTGCAAAACCATCTGATGCAGCTTTATTGCCTAACTGCAATGGAGCCACCCAACGCAATGGACGCCGACAGCATCCGCACGGAAAAAGTGAAAGCACTCCAAGCTACCCGTCTTGCTGATGTTCACAATCTGTCACGTTCAGCAGTCCGTGGTCAGTATAGTGCTGGCTGGATGAAGGGTCAACCAGTGCCAGGATATCGGCAAGAACCGGGAGTTGATCCCAACTCTTCAACACCCACCTATGTAGCGATGAAGTTTCTGGTTGATAACTGGCGCTGGCAAGGTGTTCCCTTTTACCTACGAACCGGAAAGCGGATGCCGAAAAAAGTAAGTGAAATTTCGATCCACTTCCGCGAAGTTCCCTCTCGGATGTTTCAATCCGCCGCGCAGCAAGCAAACGCCAATATTTTGGCGATGCGGATTCAGCCAAATGAGGGTATTTCTCTACGCTTTGATGTGAAAATGCCTGGAGCCGAATTCCGCACTCGTTCCGTTGACATGGACTTCAGTTATGGTTCCTTTGGCATTCAAGCAACTTCTGATGCCTACGATCGCCTGTTTCTTGATTGTATGATGGGTGATCAAACATTGTTCACACGAGCAGATGAAGTAGAAGCAGCTTGGCAAGTAGTAACTCCAGCCCTTTCCGTTTGGGATGCGCCCGCAGATCCCACTTCCATTCCCCAGTACGAAGCCGGAACTTGGGAACCAGCAGAAGCAGAATTCTTAATTAATCAGGATGGTCGTCGCTGGCGCAGACTGTAAAAATTAGTCATGAGTCATTAGTCACTTGTCATTTGTTTTTACTAATGACTAATGACTGATGACTAATGACAGATAACAAATGACAAAACCCACAATTTGCTATGACTCCCCAAGCTCCTACCATTTTTTCACTCCAAGCACCGAAGGATATTTCGCTCTCAGAAATAGACGCGGAACTTAATCAAATTTGGCAAAGCTACGGCATCACCGGTGAAGACGGTGGGCTTCCGGCTGCTACTCGGGCCACGACATTTACCTTAGTTGTTTACGAACCAGAAGAAACCCAGTATCTATTAGCTGCCTTGGGTTTTTATAACGGCCCGATTGATGGGATTCTAGGGCCGCAAATGGACACAGCACTGCGACAATTTCAGAAAAAATATGGAGTGCTGGAAACTGGCACTGCAACGCCTGAAACCCTTGCCGGATTGCGAGAAGAATTCTCCAAACGTCAAGGAGGGGCTACAGGAGATAATGGCGGTGGTACTTATAGCTTAAATGCTGCAAGCCCCAGAATTGCCGATGAGATCGCCCTCCGCAACCCTTGCCGCATCATTGCCTTGTTTCCAATTGCTGGGGAAGATGAAGGGGTCAAAGCTCAAGTTTCTGCCTATTGCCCGATCCAAAAGCAATCATCAAGTACACTTATCTGTTGTGAATATATAACTCTTAGTGGCACTGCTGCTGCTTTAGAACGCATAGGCGGGATGATTCCGGCATTGTTAATTGGTGGCTTGCCAAAGTTTCTTTGGTGGAAAGCAACACCAGACCCTAACAACGCTCTATTCAAACGACTAGCAGCAGTCTGCAATAATGTAATTGTAGATTCTTGCAACTTTAACGAGCCAGAAAGCGATTTACTCAGCCTGCAAGAGTTGGTAGAAAGTGGCGTTCCTCTGGCTGACCTCAACTGGCGTCGTCTCTCATCATGGCAAGAACTAACTGCTGAAGCATACGACTCACCTCATCGTCGCGCAGCCCTGAAAGAAATTGACCGAGTAACAATTGATTACGAAAAAGGCAATCCTGCTCAAGCTTTGCTTTTTTTGGGTTGGTTGGCGAGTCGGTTAGAATGGCAGCCAGTTTCTTACCAAAAGGAAAGTGGAGATTATGACATAACTCGAATTCGCTTCGTGTCCCAAGACCAACGGCAAGTAGAAACCGAGTTAGCAGGAGTCCCGGTTGCTGATGTTGGTCAAATTATGGGCGACTTAATTGCCTTGCGCCTCAGTTCAACCAATCCTCAGGCAGACTGTGGTACAGTCATTTGCTCGGAAACTGGTGGTTGTATGCGGATGGAAACACATGGCGGCGCTCAATCCGCAGGTTTATTTCAACAAGTAAGTTCGCTTTCGGAACAAAAGGCGGAAGCATTGCTGAGTCAGCAAGTACAACGCTGGGGTCGTGAGTCACTTTTTGAAGAAAGCCTTGCAGTGACAGCGAAGATTCTCAAACTGGATAATGTAATGGGGACTAGGGACTAGGGACTGGGGACTGGGGACTAGGGACTAGTCCTGAGAACTAAATTCTTCCCAATACCCAATACCCAATACCCAATACCCAATCTCCAGTACCCAGTACCCAATACCCAATACCCGATACTCAATCCTATGGCTTTAGTCATTGCAGGAGAACGTAGTGGGGTGGGCAAGACAACAGTCACGCTCACCCTTTTAGCATCTTTGCGCCGTCGTGATGGCGTGGTGCAATCTTTTAAGGTGGGCCCAGATTATATTGACCCGATGTTTCATCAGCACGTTACTGGCCGTGCTTGTCGGAATTTAGATCCGGTGCTGACTTCAGAAGCTTACGTTCAAAAATGTTTTGCTCGTCATAGCCAAGAGAGTGAATATGCTTTGGTGGAAGGGGTGATGGGGTTGTTTGATGGAGTGAAGGGATTCGGGAACTGGGGACTAGGGATTGGTGACTGGGAACTAAATTCTTCCCAATACCCAATACCCAGTCCCCATTGCCCCTTATCCCCAGAGGGGGCCCCGAGTTCCCCAATCACCTTTGCCAGTACAGCTCACATCGCCCGGCTGCTAGATTTGCCTGTGGTATTGGTGATTGATTGCAGTCGCTTGTCTGGTTCTGTAGCTGCGATCGCCCACGGCTACCGCTGTTTTGATCCCCGAATTAAAATGGCTGGGGTAATACTCAATCGTGTAGGAAGCGATCGCCATCTCTCCCTCCTCAAAGACTCTCTAGAACCCCTACAATTACCGATTCTCGGCGTATTGCGGCGTCAGGATAACATCACAATTCCTGATCGCCATCTGGGTTTAGTCCCCACAGCAGAACTCCCCCAACTCAATGCTTTAATTGATCACCTTGCCGATTTAGGAGATACTTGCTTCGACTGGCAACGTTTATTACCCCTATTAAAATCGGAAGCAATTCCCTACTCCCGCAATATGGCTCGGGGAAAGGGGAAAGGGGAAAGGGAAAAGGTCTTGAATACATCCTTTCCCCAGACTACAAGCAAAGTTGCAGTTGCCCGCGATCGCGCTTTTAATTTCTATTACCAAGACAATCTCGATTTGCTGCAACAGTTGGGTGCAGAATTAGTTTTCTGGAGTCCTTTGGAAGATGCTGGACTACCACAGGGTATCCAGGGAATGTATTTTGGTGGTGGTTTCCCAGAAGTTTTTGCTCAACAACTTGCAGAAAACACCAGCGTTCGGAATCAGGTGAAAAGAGCAATTCTTGCAGGAATGCCTGCGATCGCCGAGTGTGGAGGATTGATGTATTTATGCGAGCAAATTGTCGATTTTGAGGGTAAATCTTGGTCGATGGCGGGAGTGTTACCGACATCTGCTGTCATGGGTAAACGTTTAACTTTGGGGTATCGTCGCGCAGTAGCTTTGCAAGATAATTTGCTAGTAACAGCTGGTACAAATGTTTATGGGCATGAGTTTCATCGCTCCCATTTAATCTCAAATCCCCATCAGCCCTTGTTTGAAGCTTATCGCTACGATTGTGAGGAAAATATGGGACGCGAAGGATGGGGTTTGCCTAAGAATGTTCACGCTTCTTATATTCATCTACATTGGGGAGAAAGTGTAGAGATTCCACAGCGATTTCTGAAGCAATGTCTAAATATTGAAGCAGTCAACAGTCAACAGTCAACAGTCAACAGTCAACAGTCAACAGTCAACAGTGGTTAGAAAAAACTGATAACTGATAATAGTTAAAGTGAACTACTTACACTGATGCTTCGGTGAGTGTGTGGGTTTCTTGCCCAACAGATAGCGTAGTAGATTTCTTCATCAATGAAAATATTTAATGGAAAATTGACTAGAGCATTCTCAACAATTTTTAGCAAACACCGCGTACTTTGGGCTGTTTTACTGCTCGGGACGGCACTGGTGGTAACACTAGTGCTGTCCCTGTCTCAAGGAGCAGTACCTTTTAGTATCTCCGAATTTTGGCAAGCAATTTTGCACAAAGGTGATAGCGTCAAACAGACAATCCTCTGGGATTTGCGTCTCCCGCGGATTATCGCTGCTCTCATCGTTGGCGCAGCTTTGGGAATGTCAGGAGCATTGCTACAAGGTATGTTACGCAATAGTCTTGCCGATCCGTTTATTCTTGGCATTTCAGCGGGTGCAGGACTAGTGGTCATTGTGATGATAGTGTTGCAAGTATTCCCAGTAGCGATTCCTTTGGCAGCGTGGATGGGAGCAATTTTGACTTCAGCGATCGTCATTTTGCTCGGTCGTGCGGGGTCGGGAATTTCAGTTGAGCGGTTAATTTTAGGGGGAGTGGCTGTAAGCGCTTTATTTGGTGCGGTACAAAGTACATTGCTCTTATTAGCTGAAGACGGTCAAATTCAAATTGCGCTCAGTTGGCTGGTTGGTACTCTTAATGGGCGCGGTTGGAAAGAAATCTCAACGGCTGGCCCTTACATTATTGTCGCACTGCTAGGCGGATGTTTACTAGCGCGGTCAGTAAATGTGCTGGCGTTGGGAGACGATATGGCTGTAGGCTTAGGGGTTTCATTAACGCGATCGCGCCTTTTAATTGGTGGTATCGCCACCCTATTAGCCGCAGGTGCAGTCAGCATTGGCGGTTTAATTGGGTTTGTCGGTCTTGTCGTTCCTCACGGTGTCCGCCTCATCGTTGGTACAGATCACCGCTTTGTTTTACCACTTTCCGCTTTAGCAGGTGCATGGTTACTCACCTTTGCAGATTTACTCTCCAGATTAGGAGCAGTAGAACTACCAGTAGGTTCCGTCACCGCCTTGCTAGGTTCCCCATTATTTATCTGGTTACTTTATCGCCGTTCTGCTGGCTTTAAAAATTAGTAGCGAATTAAATTTGGCAAAACTCTCCATTCTTCTGCATTTCCTCCGCGTTCCTTTGCGTTTAAAAAAACTTTAGTCTTTATAATTTTGAATTATTAAAATGCCCCTCGAACTGCAAAATCTCACTGGTGGTTACGCCACAGTCCCAATTGTCCAAGATGTTAACCTGACTCTGCAAACAGGAGAATGGTTAAGTTTAGTTGGTGCTAATGGTTCTGGAAAGTCTACATTACTCAAATTGTTGAGTCGTATTCTCTCACCTCAACAGGGAACAGTGCTACTTGATGGCAAAGCAATTCATTCTCAACCACCAAATTTAGTTGCACAAAAACTGGCGTTATTACCGCAACAGCAAACGGTTCCCGTGGGGTTAACAGTGCGGCAATTAGTAAGTTTAGGACGCACGCCACATCAACCCTGGTGGCAATGGGAATTAAACGCCGAAGATTGGCAAAAAGTTGAAGCTGCAATTCAAAAGACGCAACTAGAAAAATTGAGCGATCGCTTAGTCGAACAACTTTCAGGCGGTGAAAGACAACGCGCTTTTTTGGCTTTAGCACTGGCGCAAGAACCAAAGGTATTACTATTAGATGAACCTACAACTTATTTAGATATTAACTATCAATTACAACTCCTGGAACTACTCAAACATCTGAATCAGCAACAAGAATTAACCATTGTCACAGTTTTACACGAATTGAATTTAGCGGCTCGCTATAGTTCCCGCATCGCTTTATTAAAACAGGGTTATCTTTGGGAAGTTGGTACACCAGAAAAAGTTCTCAACCCAAACACCATAGAGCAAGTTTTTGGTGTAGAATCTGTAATTATTCGCACGCCTGTTGGCTTACAAGTTTGTGCGATCGCTGCTGTATAAATTTCAGATAATATCCAATCCCTACTTTATATACCTTTAAATCCCATACTAGTTTCTATTTCTTGTTTTGCTTGATTAGAGCTAACTTTGCTCAAAGCAATACGAGAATTTTGACGCCGAATACCAACCTGACTTAAAAATATGCCAAATAAAATTAAACTACCGCCGATATATTGAGCGAATGTCGGAGCTTCGCCTAGTATTAAATAAGCTGCCACTATACCCACAATTGGGACAAAAGAGCTAGCTAAAGAAGCAGCAGAAACCGTAGAAGCTCTCAAGCCTTTGATCCAAAATGACTGACCTAACACCACAATTAAAGCACCATAGAGCAACATCCATTGCCACAAAAAGGATGAGAACACATCCATAAAATGGTCGCTTCCATAGAGTATTAAAGCAAGGAAGAAAAATATTAAAGTTCCTAGGGCAGTACGAAAGATACTATAGATTCCCAGAGGAATGTGGGACTGTCCTTTACTAACAATTGTGGCAGCAGACGAAGCCGCTGCTCCTGCTACGGCCAAAAGTTCTCCAATACCCACGCTGAAACCTCCCATGTTCATCATGGCTTCCCCTGGAGGCTGAAGAAAAATAGTTAGAGTAACACCGATAAACGCTGCGATCGCTCCCACAATTTCCCAAAGATTCACTCGTTCCTTCAACAACCAAATGGATAAAGCCAAAGTTAAAGGAAGTTCTAATCTGCCAACCAAAATTACATTATTAACCTTAGTTAGTGCCAGCCCTTGGAAAATTAAACCAGGTGCGATCGCTCCTGATAAAATTGCTACTGCTGTTAGACTGAACCAATCCTTCTTTGACAGTTGCATCAAAGTTGTTTTGTTCCACTGTCGCCAATAAATTAATATTAAAATTATCAAGGCACACAGATTTCCCACAAACAAAACATTACACAAAGAAATCGGATTTCGACCACCGATAAAATGTTGAGTACCGATTTCTGTAAGCTTGCGAGTAACTGCGCTAGATGCTCCAAAAATCAGGATTGCTAACCACAGATAAGTTTGACCTGGAATTTTGTGGATAAGATGATGCCGTTTGCTCTGTTTAGTCACAATAATATTACTATGAAAATACTGTTAACTATACTCGGCTTATTTTATTCAGTGATTAGATAAATATAAAAAAACACTGAAAATCAACTAAAAAATTAAAATATCATACTTGTCTGAGAATCTGCTGAATTCAGACTGAATATTCCCAAGGGATAAATTCAGATAAACTCTGGCTTGGTTTCATATAAGCTTCAGTACCAAGTGTGATGCTTTGATTATTCGAGATCAAAGATCAGGAGAAATAAATGAAACTTGCCTCATCCCTACTCACAGGTGTTGCCCTAGCTGGTATTTTGACCGTTTGGGATGTTCCACTCCAGGCTGTGAATCCTTCATTAGTTCGAGCATCAGCCGAGGAAATGAAAGATGTTACGGGTTTAACTGCTCAACAAAAAATTGATATGCTCATCAAGAATAAAGGTAAATTTGGTAGCGGTGATCAGCTACGTCGTTTCTTTTTTGGTGATCTTGAACCGATCGCAGTTCAACCTGGTGGCGCAGGAATGGTAGTCAACCTTTACAATAAAGCCAATAATGTAACGATCGCTTATTGTGCAACTTACGATGTGGTAGTTGCAGTGAAAAATGGTAAAGTCAATAAATTTGCTGCTAGTGAAGTCAAATAATTCCTAGTTATACAACGGTTACATGTAGAGACGTTACATGTAACGTCTCTACATGTAACGTCTCTACAGGGTTTCGGGTTTTATTTATGTACTTCATTTACCTAAAATCTGCTGTAAATTCTTACCGTGGGTTTAATGCCCACCCTACTGTGGTCTATTCTTATGAAACCTGCTGTAATATATCTGTAACAGTTCTACAAACTGCCCATACTAAAGGCGTCCCTTTGTGCAAAATAAGAAGGGACGCCTTTATGACTATTTAACCTGACATTTTGCACCAATCTCAATTAGCACCATCCTAGTGCTGGGTTTCTTGTGTCTGTGTGTCGATAATTGCACTCCAATCATCATTTTTTACAGCAGCTTCGAGTTGACGCTGGCGTTCAACTTCAGTTGTATCTATTGTTTTTGACTCTTTAGAAAGGGTTGTGTCAGCCATTGCTTTCCGCAATTTTAACTTTTTCTCTTCATAGGCTTGACGTTCTACCTCTGACATTGCCGCCTTAGCAACTTCGCCTACCGTACTAGCCCACATTCCGCTATCGGAAGCATTACCAGCTGGTATGCTGTCGAGTTCTGCTATCCACGCATCTCGCAAATCTTCCATTTCTTGACGCTTGGGAAACTTGAATGTTTGCACGCGCACAAAAGCACATTTTTGCTCACCATTTTGGGCGACATGACCGTTTAGGGATAACAACACATTCCGGGAATAACCAATGTACTGGACGCAACTTTCTGTGTCTAATACTGCGTAAACACCTGCAATTTTTGCATTCTGAGCAGCCGCACACCAAACTGCAAGGGGCATGATTTCAACCCCATTATTTGCCAATTCAGGGGTTATGCTCATTTCCGTGGTGGTGTGTTCGTTGTCAGAATTATACAAAAAGTCGTGTAGTCCACGGTGATTTGTGGGGACATTTTGGTGTTCAATTGATAGGTTGTTCTGAGTTTCCATTACAGTTGCTCCATTTGCAAAAATCGGGCGATGCCTACGGCGGTAAGCTACGCAAATATATACCTTTAAAATATTGAAGCTTAAATCTAGTGACATTCCCAAATCTTTTAGTCTTGAGGATTTTTCCAGAGCAAAAACCCAGTTCTTGCGTTACCTTAATCTAAAAAATGCCACCGATGAATCAATTGACTTCTAAAAATTGGATGTTTATTAAACAACGGCTGACTCCTTATTTGTTTTTGTTACCTGCCTTAGTTCTTTTGGGGCTAACTGTTTTTTGGCCTGCACTGCAAGCGTTTTACCTCAGCTTTACCAGTTACGAAGATCTTGCTGAACCACCGCAATGGATAGGTCTTGCTAACTTCCTTCAGCTTTGGAAAGATACAGTTTTTTGGAAAACTTTAGAAAACACTTTTTTATATCTTGTGGGTGTAGTACCAATTTTAGTAATTGCTCCTTTAATCTTGGCAATTTTAGTTAATCAGAAACTACGGGGAATGAATTGGTTTAGATCTGCATACTACACTCCAGTGGTAATTTCAATGGTAGTTGCGGGGATAGCTTGGAAATGGCTGTATGCAGAAAACGGCTTACTCAATCAGTTTCTCAAAACTTTGGGGATTTTTCCAGAAGGTATTCCTTGGTTAACTAGCCCAGCTAAGCTTTTTGGAATTGTGCCAATTTCTCTTGCCAGTGTGATGGCTGTGACTGTGTGGAAGGGACTAGGCTACTACATGGTCATTTATTTAGCGGGTTTGCAATCAATTCCTGCTGATGTGTACGAAGCCGCAGCCATTGATGGATCTGATGGTATTCGCAAACACTTGGATATTACCATACCCTTGATGAAGCCGTATTTAGCATTAGTGGCGGTAATTTCAGCTATTTCTGCCACCAAAGTGTTTGAAGAAGTATACATTATGACTCAAGGAGGCCCACTCAGTAGCTCGAAAACAATTGTTTACTATTTATATGAGCAAGCTTTCAGCAATTTAGAAATTAGCTATGCATGTACAATTGGCTTAGTGCTATTTTTAATAATTTTAGGGTTATCAATTTTGCGATTATTGATTAATCAGCAAGGAAGCGATAATATTACGATTTAATTTAGCTGTTAATGCCTCAAACAGACAGCATAAGCTTTTAGCGATCGCCTACATTTTGAATTACAGCATTATATTCCGATAAATGTCAGATAATATTATGTTGAACTCACGTTAAATTCAATCTAGATAGTATCTCTAACATAACTGAAACTCTATTCTTGTTCTGATCAATTTGAGTTTCAGCTTTTTTTTGTGATTTTATTATCGTTATTGATTTCATTGTCAATAAAACCTGTAGTATTTCAAACTCCTTAATTCTTCAAACCTTTATCTATTCTGATTTTCAGCCTTTATATCCTGTACAACTCACGTTAACCTCAATCCCCAATCCAAATGAATACCTTGGGAAGAGAGATCCATATTGCCCTAAAATTCTACACGGGGAGTGAAGCTGAATGCTCCCATGATTCATTATTAGCGGAGGTTTTTTGTGGACTTATCTCGTATTCCTGCCCAACCTAAACCGGGTCTAATCAACGTTCTGATTGAAATTGCAGGCGGGAGTAAAAATAAATACGAATACGACAAAGACATACAAGCTTTTGCTCTAGACCGGGTACTTTATTCCTCGGTACAATACCCTTATGACTATGGCTTTGTGCCCAATACCTTAGCAGAGGATGGCGATCCACTGGATGGTATGGTATTAATAGATGAACCAACCTTTCCAGGCTGTGTTATAGCCGCCAGACCAATTGGATTCCTGGAGATGATTGACGGTGGCGATCGCGATGAAAAAATCCTTTGTGTTCCTGACAAAGATCCCCGATACGCTCAAATAAAGTCCCTGAAAGACTTACCGCCACACCGCTTAGCTGAAATTGCCGAATTTTTCCGCACTTATAAAAATTTGGAAAAAAAGGTAACTGAGATTCGCGGCTGGCAAGATGTTGAAGAGGTTATGCCTTTAGTAGAAAAGTGCGTAAAAGCCGGTAGTGAAAAAGGTCGGGATTCTGATTCTCAAACTACCTGAACAAACCTTCAACAAAAGTCAGGCAAAAGGAAAGCACAAAACTTTACTTAACTTGGCTTTAGCTCAATTGCCACAGAACCCATAAACGCAATGCAGCGCACGCTCCTTTTGGCAAAAATTCACAACTGTACTCTCACTGGGGCAAATCTCCACTATGTGGGTAGTATCAGTATCGATCAAATCCTCCTAGAGAAATCTGGCATCTTACCCTTTGAGCAAGTACAAGTAGTAAATAATGCCAATGGCGAGCGCTTCATTACGTATGCGATCCCGGCTCCTGCCAATTCAGGAATCATCGAGTTAAATGGGGCTGCGGCACGTCTAGGCATTATTGGCGATCGCTTGATTATAATGACTTACGGGCAGTTCACTCTAGAAGAGTTAAAAAGTTACTCTCCTACGGTAGTCATTGTGGATGAAAAAAATCGGCTCTTAGAAGTCCGGCGCTACAATGACCTGCTCAGCGAGGTCTAAATTCAAGGAAAATGCCAAATTTTGAGTTGTCGGGTTCTCTGAGTTACCTAACTGAAAAATCACCAACCCCGCTAAGTAATCTATCGGGTGAATTTCTTGTACAATTCTGGGGTGTACGGGGTTTAATTCCCACCCCAGGCAGTAAAACTAGCTGCTATGGTGGCAATACCGCTTGTGTAGAAATGTATGTAGCCGGAAAACGCTTAATTTTTGATGGCGGTACTGGCTTACGCATACTAGGTAAAACTTGGCAACAGCAACAACCGCTAGAAGCTCATTTATTTTTTACCAACTCCCAATCAAATCGTATTCAAGGGTTTCCCTTTTTTGCTCCTGCATTTATTGCAGAAAACTGCTTACATATTTACGGTACAGCTGCTTCAAATGGAGCCTCGATCAAACAATGTTTATGTGATCAGATGCTCCAACCACACTTTCCTTACCCTTTGCAAGTAATGCAGTCGGAATTGCAGTTTTATAATCTGACTCCAGACAGGGAAGTGAAGCTAGATGATGTCATAATTTCAGTAGCGTTGATTAATCAAACTCAGCGCTCAGTTGGCTATCGAGTTACCTGGCAGCAATATAGTGTTGCCTATGTCACAGATTTGCACCAAAATACCGATGATGTAGAGCGAGAGCAGATTTTACAGTTTATTAAAGGTGTTGATTTACTGATTGCCAATGCTACCTACACTCCGCCAACGGCTCACAACCACGACTCAGCCGATTTACAGTGGCAAACTGCGGTGAGTGTGGCTCAAAGTGCTGATGTGCAACGCTTAATAATATCTCATTACCACCCAGATGACGATGATGATTTTCTTGACAAGATTCAAGTCGAAGTTAAATCTATATTTCCCCAAGCATTACTAGCTCGTGAAGGTTTGGTGTTACCTGTGAGTGTATGATTTACAAAAGTTGAAGTCGAAAGCCCACCAGCATCAACAAAGAATCAGGCATTTGTTTAATACATGATTTTTATGGGTATTTTAAGCATTATTCCTTATAAATAAATTCAACAATATCTTAAATATGCAAACAATATTTTGATATTGTATTTTAAAACGAATGTTGAAAGTTGGCAATTTAAGGAAACATAAGCTACTACCACGCTGATTGTTTCTTGAACACAACCTTTTACCAGCTTACTGTTAGTTTTTTAACATAAATGTTAAATCTGTACCAAAATTTTCACTTCCTCAAGTTGTTGCTTTAACCAAGCAGAAAATAAGTTTCCTAGAATCTTACAGCGCAGCGGTTCGTTTAATTGAGGTTGAATTATTTCTTCAACCCAAATGAGATAGATTCCTTTCTGTGTTACCATTGGCTTGAGAACTTGCGGTGGATGGGCAGCAAAAACATAAGTAGCAATCTCCGGTCTAAAATTGCTACGGTATTGTATCCCGCAATATCCGCTAACGCGGCGTAATTCTGGATCTTGTATGTATTGGCGGGCAATTTCTTGAAAACTAATTTTGTTTTCTTGTAGCGCATAAAACAGTTTCCAAGCCAAATCCTCGTCATCTAAAATAACTTCATAAGTGGCAGATGTGGCATAATCAAGCTGGTGTTCAAAAAAAAATGGCTCAACTTGCTTCGCAAATAAATGATTTGCCAGCTTTTCAGAGAGCAGGTTAATTTTGGCTAATTCTTTAAACTCATCCAGGGAAAGATAATTTTCTTGTAGCCATAGCCATGTATCTTCAGCTTTGACAAGTTTTTTAGTTAATCGTATGTTGTCTACTGCCTGCTGAAGCTCTGCTTTCTCGATTATAATACCTGCTTTATCAGCAGCATCGGCAATAATTTTACGAGTAGCTATTGCTTCAATTACATCTGGAATTTGGCAGAAAAGTTTGATTTGTTGTATGATGTCTAGTTCAGAAAAAATAAATAATTCAGTCATCCTTTAACTCCGATAACTTTAAAAAGTATTTATTATTCAATTATTAACAAATCAAGATATCAGCTCACTCTAGAAAAATTTTTAGCCAGAAGCTATTGAGTTCTTATCGCAAACTAGACCTTTAGGGAAGTTGTAGGTCGCTGATAGTAATCTCAGAATTTTGGGTATCGTCAGTTTCTTGTTTAAGGCTATTATTATTATTTCTTTGTTTCGTAGACAGTCCCATTTGTTTGAGTAAACGACTGATGTGGCGTTCAGTAATTTGAATTCCAATTTCACTTGCTAAATGTTTACTTAACCATTGTGCTGTCCAGCAGTGAAATGGATAGCCATATTCACGAGGGCTATGGCTTACCAATTCCTTCAAACGTTCGAGATATTGCTCGTTAATACTTTTCGGTCTGCCTATTGGTTGCTCCTGCCATTGGTGAGCTAAACCAGCTTTTGCTACACCCATCCAGTATCGCGCCATATGGTAAGAACAGCCTAATATTTCACAAATTTGGGTTGGAGATTTACCCTGATCTGCTAGTAACATAATTTCGATGCGACGACGATATTCTGGTTGTAAATTTGCTTGGAGATTTTTCAGCAAAAATTTTCTTTGAAAAGGCGTTAAAAACTTGCTTTTATTAATGTCGTATTTTTCAAAATACTGAAATTTATCTTCATTGTATGACATAAACAGTACAAGGTTTAGATAGCTATTAAATGGTGATTGATTAAAAATATTCAAAATTCATTTATTTTACTATTTGCCATTGAATGAATTTATCTAGCAACAATACTTTCTGACTATTTACTTGATTGGTTTTAATGTTATTAAAGTGTTTTTAGCAAACACATCTGTAAATAGTATTAAAGAAATTATTCCAATTTTATTTTAAATCTGTCTTAGGAAATACTTTTAATATAGATTTATTTGTTGATAGCAGTTCAAAATATTCCACATATAAAAAGTAGGTAATTTATAGTGAATATAATATTAAACTAATGTACTACATATATAAATATATATAAATGACAATTTTCCTTTTAAATAGTTCTCAATCTAAAGTAAATACTTTGGAATAAGAACACTTAATAAAGAAGAATCACGAGTAAATAAACGATTTAATACGTTTTAACCTATTAGTTAGTTCAAAACAGGCTAATTTTAGCCTTAGAGGATGTTTTAAAAGTTGATGAAATTTATTGTCATTCTGTTCTTGCAGCTTTCCCACAGGATACGTAACGTTAGCAGAGCCTCTCGCAGAGAAGTGGAGTGTACCACGTGGGGGTACACTCCGCTACGGATTTTACGCTCATTGGGGTATAGAAAATCGCCTTCATTGGTCAAAGATATTGACTTTCTTGTCAATGCGTAAGTTCTAAATTTCTAACTCTAATGGTGTATAAATATTTTTAGAGTTGAAATTGAGGTAAGGATGTTGCAATTCAATGCCTTGTAAGTCGAAGTGTTTGAGAATCAAAGCCATCCGATTTTCTTTTGATTCGTCTCCTTGTTGCCAAGCTTCGAGCAAACTATTGGTAATAATTTGACAACGGTTTAAACCAAAACTTTCTTTTTGATTAAATTTATTATCTGGTTCTTCAGCCAAAGCAAGTCCTGGTGCGAGCAATTTTGTGAACAATGGCACTTCATTGCTGAAATACGATTTATATTTAGCATAGAGAGATTGTAATACTTGTTGAATAACTGCATAGTTGCTTTTTTCAAAGTAAAGCACTGCCGTATCGTAGCGCTCATAGTCTGAAGGATTATATAGTGCTTTAAAAGTGAAGGGAATGAATATGGTATTTAGTTGGTGTGTTAGGTTGCCCATAATTGCAACTGCACCTTCAGGACTTAAATTAAAGTAGACGCGCACAAGGGGCGAATCGATGACTGTATCAGCACGACTTAACGCTCCTGCATTGCCAACTGCCATGTAAAAACCGTTTTGCACCAGATTAGGAGGCATCCTAATAGCAACCAGGTCGCCAGCGATCGCATATTGCTCTGTGCCTTGGAGATAGCGATCGCGCTCTATATACACAGTCAAATCGTCCTTTTTCACTGCCAGAATATCATTGCTCTCTTCCTTTAGCACTTGCCAATCTGGGTCAAAATAGCCTTTACCTTTATTGGATAAGTGTAATCGCTCATAAAACTCCACATCTACTCCCAGGAAAGTATTGTTCTCTAGATTCTGAGACATTGTTGAATCCATTGGCTCTGCATCTAGAGCAAGAAAAGTTCGGGCAGCACCGTTATAGTAGATCCCGTAGAGAAAATGGCACAATTGTGAATTAAGAAACTTGTGCTGAACGTTTAAGGGTAATTGCTGAAAACGGAGTACTACCTCATCTGGAAGTTTTAAAGGTTTGTAATCTGGATGGCGAATACAAAAGTTAGATTGAATCTCAACTTTACTGGCTATATCTTCTAAAGTCGTTAGTAATTGTTTACTCGATGTATCTGACGTTCGCAATACAAGCGAATTTAGCAATTGCATAATTTGTTACCTGTAACTACAATTACTTAAACAAGCGCAAAGCTTTATGGTGAGTTAGTTCAAAAACTGAAATGCCGAACACAGTTTGAATTGATTGTTCTGGACGACACAACAAAGTCTTGGCAACCTGGAGCATACAGATCTCCAAATTGCCAAAGGTTTTTTGATGCTGAAGCGTTGCCAGAATTGCTTCAACCAAGGCTAGACCGGAAAATTGCACAACTCGCAGCAAAAAATCAGGACGGCGCTCCAAAATTTCTGGAAAGTTACTTAAATAAGCCTCTACCAGAGTAATGATCGAAGGCTGAAGTAGTTCTAGGGGAGTTGTAGCTAGGTGTAAAGACTCTTCTATAGCAATTGTTTTACTAGTAATCAAGCCATACAACCAGATTTGCAGGTAGCTAGCGATGAGTGTTCCTAAATCGCTAGCTGGATCTCCCCAATTTGATTTTTCCCAATCAATCAGGCGAATAATACTGTTAGCTGGCAGCAATGTTTGAGAAACTGTTTTCTCCCAATTATTGGCTAGTAGGATATTATTCAGCTTAAGATCATTATGAATCAGACAACAGGGTTCAATAGCATTTCTCAACTCTGCGATCGCCTGTTCCAGGCTAGAGTAGCGTTGATAAAGCACAAAGAATTTTAGAGCATCGGCAGGATAGTTGCCAAAAATTTCTGGGGTCAACCGTTTTAAACTGTGAATCATCTCAAAAGCTTGATTATTAAAGACTCCTGTACTAGATTCAAAAATTTCTTGATAATCTCGACGGTCTAAAGTGAGGCGATGAATTAAGGCAACTGTTGCACTGATTGCAGTGACAATAGTGGTAGGAAAGATCTGTTCTCTACTATAGAAATCTGCCAAATCACGATAGTCTTTGAAATAATTAAAAACGATGATTGAATTCTCAGCATCAAAATAAATTGCTTGCGAAAAGGAAGAAAGAATGTAGCTAAAATCTGGAAAACTACGTAACATTTTTTGAAATTGCCACTCTCTTAAAAATTCGCTAGCCGTTTTTCCTTCACGGTTACGAGGCTCTTGCTTAACTAAAAGTTGACGACCTTCTGGCAGGGTGAGTAAGAGGTTAAAGTTTTTAGCAGGTTTTAATTCAATCTTGCTTGGGTACTGATTTTGTTCAGTACAGATACCTTTGTTAATCAAATACTCAAAAACATTTTTATTGCTTAATAAAAAAGACATATTTGAAACCTCATTTAAGCTTTAATCATTAGCAAAATAAAATCCCGCTAAAATCTACTTTTAGAAGGAGTAAGAAATAGCTTGACTAATGAGGTAATGTTATGAATTGCAAATCCTACTAACGCATACTCTAAAACCTTGATGCCAAACTTCATATTCTCAATATTCTCAGAAGGTACATCACTTTTCCCGCCATGGATTAAGATGGAATCTATATCAGATAAGTTTTGCAAAAGCCTTTCAGAATCATAAAATGATCCAGAATAAATAGAGCCCAGATTAGCAGTTGAGATTCTATTCATCTCTTTTACTCTCAAATAATTATTGATATTATTGGTATGCTAGTTAGTCTGAGCAGGATTAAGCCCTTAATTTCTTGATCCTGCTCTTAGTTGATTTGAGTAGGATTCAGTTTTTGATTGCTGAATCCTATTCAATAGCGAGATATACAGCATTTTTAAAATGAATAGACCACACGCAGACCTCTCTGTATTGAAAAGTTCTGTTCGCTGGAAGCCAATGCACCCTGCGGGTTCGCGTAGCGTTCTGTAGGAAAGCAAGCTACAGACTTTTCGCTCTTACACTAAGAGACACTGAGAGAGGCTTTAAATTTTCCCCTTCTCTACTAGGGAACTCGAAGCCCCCACAGAGTGGGAATTAGGGTCAGGGGTAGGGCGTTAGGTTTTTTTGTAGTCTACTCAAGGGAAAATCGCTGTAGACTATTTCCTACCGGTCTGAACGGCACTAATTGATTTCACTAGAGATACAACATTCTGGATTGCATACACCCCTAAACCAAACTGAAGCAACCCATGTATGTCGCGACCTTCTCCTCCCTGCAAAGCCATCGCGTCTGTATCAGATAGGTCTTGTAGAAAGCTTTCAGAATCCATAAATAGTTCGGAACCAGCAGGATTCAATCCAGACAACTTGATATTTTCCATTGTTTTTACCTCAATTTAATTGGAATGAAACAGTAGTATTTGCGTGAGATTAAGCTTTGATTACTTAACCTTACACTTGCAATTATTAGCTACTAAATTGCAATTTACAACACGATAAAATTGATTTATTCGACGTAAACTGACTAATTATGTCCTGTCCAAATTTTCAATATTCAAACTACTATTACATACCAGTGTTGCTATTGGAAAATCATTATTAATTAATCTAATTAGATTTTATTGAGGATACTTTAATAATTAAAACCAGGCTTTGCGATTATGCCCGCTAGTAGAAAATACAGGTCAAAATCCGCAACAATCATGTCGAAATATCTCGCTAACGCATCCTCAAGATTCATAACAATGCCTATCTGTAGAGTTTGGGAAGGCAGTATATGTTGCGGACAAAATTTAGAGACATAATTAGACAAGTTTTGTCTTTAAAAGGGGCGGATATAGTAAGTCTGTCACAAGATACAAAAGCCACGACTAAGAGGAAGCGATCGCATACACGGCATTGGATTAAACTAAACTAAAATCCTAAAGGATCATAAACTAAAAATCTGAGTGACGATTGCTTTTTTTGGGAGAATGCTTTGATCTACTAAATTTACTGCTTGACTGAGTTCTTGGAGTTTACTAGCTACTGCGCCACTAGTTAATAATTCTGCCGCTTTGGCTATACCCGATCGCATATCTGGACAAACACCACTGCGCCATAGATAAAACCCGCCATTCCACAAAGCTGTCTGCATCAGTTCGCCTGGATTACCAACCAAAACCTGCTGCATATCCGCTACAAGTTCTTCGTTAGTACTAAGAGGTACGTTCTTGGTAGTAAAACCATATTCACGCGGTACGAGGTGCAATCGTTCTAATTCCTGGGATACCGATGAAGATAAACCAATAATCGCAGTGCGATCGCGCGGTAAGTCGCAACTACCTTCCAATCCCTTCACCAATGTAAATTTAGTTACACCCCGCAGTCCTAAAGCTACCTGAAACATCGCTTCCGTGGGAGGGTGAACAAACCCCGCAATTATATGAGCATCCCCAGCATAAGGACACCAAATTAACTCCATTGTCGCCAAAGGCGGACGCTTGCCGAGTTGGTCACGGTATTCCCAAATACTGTTAGTTAAGGGAAAATGCTGCGATGTATAAACAAAGCCAATACCCGTTTGCTCAAACACCTGTTGGGTTTTTGTTAGTGGTAAGGTAGTCCAATCGATGCCTAAACCCTGCCAAATATCTATCAAGGGCAATCCATACTTTGTGGGCAGGCGATCGCCACCATGCATTACCACTGGTTGCCCAGACGCAGCTAAAATTAAAGCCGTTATTGGGGCAATGGGTGCAGTACGCATTCTGCCATCATAAGGTAGACCCAAAACTATCGCCGGACGTGCAGAAGTGATTTGTTGCAGTTTTGGCCCTAGTTCGTCATAAGCATCCAACATACCCGCTAACTCTTCCCCAGTAGGACGCTTAATCCGATGGGCAATCAAAAATGCTCCAATTTGGGCTGGTGTTGCTTCACCTAGCAGCATCATTTTTATCGCAGTGGCGGCTTCAGCACGAGTTAAATTCTCGCCTGTGTGGTTTCCACTGCCTACTTTTTGCAGAAGTTTTCTAAATTCATTGCTCATATTAGTCAAGGGTCAATGGTCAAGAGTCAAGGGTCAATTAACTGATTTTATATAGACTGTGGACTTTGGACTCTTGACACTTATGAAGCCGATCGCTGCTGGTTAAGTTGTAGTGGGATATTTTCTCGTACCAGTTGCCAAAAGTGCTTGATGGGGGGAATTTGCAGGCGGTCTTGAGTTGTTACCATCACTACCCGACGAGTCAAACTCGAACTATCAGGTAAAGTACCCGTACTATTACTAGCTAGGGGTCTGACTGCAAGGGTAGGGTCGCAACGTGCTTCGATTAGTGCTGACTGAGGTAGCAAAGCTATCAGTTCTCCTTGGCGCACTACTCCCCGGAAGGCGTCTAAGGTGTTTACCTCTAAAGCCGCCTGAAGTTTCGCTTCCAGTCGCTCAAATCTATCTTGTATTAGACGTTGCATCCCATAACCATCTTTAAAAACCACTTGGGGATAAAGAATTAGCTCCGACCAAGGGATACATTCATATTTGGCTAGGGGATGATTGGCTGCGGTTAGGACTTCTATAGGTTCATCATAAAGTACTTCTACCACCATTTCTCTGCCAGTGGTTAAAAACCGATTATTCATTACAATTGCTAGATCTACTAATCCATCTTTGAGGACTTTGAGGGCGCGATCGCTTCCTAATGAAGTCACCCGCAATTGTACATCTGGATAATCATGACAAAATTTTTGCAACACTGGTGGTAGATAAGCGGCACACATTGAGTGAATCGCTGCAATGCAGAGTTCTGGCTGTTTTCCTGCGATTAAATCTGCTAACTCGTCTGTGGCTGTTTGCCACTCTTGGCAAATTTTGCGGACGCGGGGTAGCAATCGTTCACCTGCTAGTGTCAACTTGGCGTGACTTGTTCTGTGAAACAGTTCTAACCCCAAATCTGCTTCCAATGCCTGGATTTGGCGACTGATTGTCGATTGGGTGACACTACATTGCCGCGCTGCTTGTTGAAAGCTGCCGGTTTGGGCGATCGCCAGAAAAGCTTGCAACTGCTCTAGTCGCATTTTTATGTAGCCTGAATTACATTTATGGCTTTCATTAAGTTAACGGTTTTTAATTTGTAATTTAGTCAAGTTTGTTACAAGTCATTTTGTCAAATTTATATAAATATAAATCAGGTTTTACTGACTTCATCGTCAATTTTCCGCTTTTCCCAGGATTTGTTGGTAAATATCGCGGAAAATGGCTGTAATCTTGCTAATTTTTTCTACGTGGTTACAGTTGAGTACGAAATTGGGCGGTTGTGCTTGACTTCACAATGTTTCTGGGTCTAACTCTTGGGTTTTTCCTGCATAATACTCAGCCATTGCTTCGGCTGCGAGTTTAGCAAGGGTATCCTTAGAACCTGCAAATGCTTTATCCCATCGAATTTCATCTTCGAGTTCTTCCCGCTTAACATACTTGCCTCTGATGCCTGCCTCCATTTGAGCAAAGTCATACTCAGAACGCAACGGCGATGCCTACGGCTGGCTACGCCTACGCATTTACTATTTCGGCGAACGCATTTGCTATTTCGGAGAACGCATTTGCTATTTCGGAGAACGCATTTGCTATTTCGGAGAACGCATTTGCTATTTCGGCGAACTCATTTGCTATTTCGGAGAACGCATTTGCTATTTCGGCGAACTCATTTGCTATTTCGGCGAACTCATTTGCTATTTCGGCGAACTCATTTGCTATTTCGGCGAACTCATTTGTTATTTCAGCGATGCCTATGGCTGGCTACGCCTACGCATTTGTGTGTACACCGTAGCTCCGTCAGGATAGGAAAGGTTAGCCCGATCTAGGAACGCCACTTGCTACAAGCCGGGAAACCCGTCCAACGCAGTGGCTCAACTTTTCAAGACAAAGAACGCAGAGGAAGAAAGAAGAGATACTAACAGATAACCTTTAAGTACCTCACCATCCTTATATGCTATTACCACTCTGCTAGGGCGATCGCTACTCCTGTTTGCAAATCTGGTGTGAGTGTGGCGTTATTTGCTAACTGCTGTAATTGTTGATGTGCGACTTCCCTATCTAAATTTTTCAGTGCAGCGATCGCGTGCAGTCTCACCGATGTATTTGGATCTGCTAGCAGCGAAATTAATGGTTCAATTGCTTGCATGTTGCCTAGCTGACCTAATGATAGGGCGATCGCGCTTTTGATGTTGGTAATTTCTGTGGCTGGATGCTTTGATTGCAAGATTTCCAGCAAAATTTCTGTAGCTTGTTGAGTTAAATGTGGCTTTTGGACTCGTCCTAAAACTGTAACGATTTCCTGCCACATTGTCTCTGATAATTTGTGATTCAGTGCTTGTTGTATGTATTCCAAACCTGATGTTGTCCCCATCCAACTTAAGGCGCGGATAATTTCGAGTTGCAGCTTGATTGGTGTATGAGATGATATCAATACCTGAAATAATTGCTTGGCAGCATGATCACAATTCATCCGCGAAAGGGCAACTGCTGCGGCACAACAAACCTCAAGGTTAAAGTCATAAAGCCTAGGTTGCAGTCTCGTCACTAAATCTAATTCTGCACATAAGTCAGGGCGAAAACCTAAACCCAGCACTGCTGCGCGTCTGACTGTAGCAGCTACATCATCCAAGGCAATTAACAGGATTGGTGGGACACGTTCGTCATGAAAGCTACTGAGGGCTTCAATTGCAGCGGCGCGGATTGCTGCTTGTGAATCTTGGACTACACTCAACAGAGGTGTGATGGTTTTTGGTTGGCGAATACAAGAGAGCGATCGCACTGCTAAAAGTCGTGTATCTTCTGCTGCTAAAAGTTCACAGAGTGCGGCGATCGCAACATTACCCATTTGTCCAAGTGCTGTTGTAGCGATCGCTTTGAGTTCTTCATTTTCATCGATTTTCAACAATTCTACCAACGGGGCGATCGCATCTGGGTGTTGAAACTCGCCTAAAATCTTTGCTGCATACCAACGCAATTCTTCTTCTGCGTCTTCATCTTCTAAGATTTCAATGAGTGGCGGGATGGCAATATTTCCCAAGCTAGTCAACACCTTGGCAACTTCCCAACGTTGTTGAAAATCCCCCATCTCTAAAATTGGAATTGCTAATTTCAGGATACGTTCTCGATTTTTAACTATCTCTGAATGTCTAGAGTTTTCTCCCAAAACTAACTGTTGCAAATATTGAATCAGCGATGACCAATCAGCTGCATCGTATGCTATTTCGGCCTGCACCAAAAGCTGGTTGAGATTATTCACGACACTTTGCTTAAATTTGGAATTGTCTAGGTGGGCTTAACCACAACTGAATCACCTTCAATCTTAGCGGCGTAAGTTTTTAGCGGTGTTGTTGCTGGGCCTCTTTGCACTTTACCATCAACACCAAATTCCGAACCATGACAGGGACAGGCGAATTTTTTGGTCTCAGCTTGCCATGCCACTGTGCAACCTGCATGAGAACAAGTCGGGTTAACAGCAGTCAGATTTTCGGTTTTAGATGTACCGACTACCAAAACAGGCCCAACGGGTGAGTTTTTAGCAAGTATTTGACCAGTCTTACCTAATTCTGCTGATGCGCCCACAGCTTGCCAATCTTCAGCAGTTGTCTGAGAAGAACAAGCTGCCAGCGCTACAGGTAAAGAACTCGCTATCGAACCCAAGCCGACCCAATAGATGAAATCACGACGTTTCATGACTGCGTTTTAGTTAACATACATCAATCTCAAATGCTGTTCAGCAAGCGCTTTGCATCGCTTATTAGCTGTTCTTTATGCAAAAAACGCATATTATTGATACACTTTCAGCAATATTACTAGAAAACCGTAACAATTTATACGATTTTAACATAAATCTCGTTTTAACTTAGAAGTATCGAAATTGTTACATAAACAGTATCCACACCTTCTTGACAAATTTACAAAGTGTAAGGGCGACAGATTTTACCTATTTTAGGTTTCAAGTTGTAATGCTCTTGAGTACAGATAATCAGCCTTAACTAAATCAAATTTTTTGCTCATAACCCTCGTAGACCCATTAACTGATGAGACTACGGGCTGGTTGATATTGGGTAAGTAACTCTATAAGTTCTCAGCGGATCAGTTATTTGCAACGAGACTCATCTCATGACAGACACAGCAACTACCACAACAAGCCTTAACAAGTTTGAGAAATTCAAAGCAGAAAAAGATGGACTTGCCGTCAAAGGTGAGATAGAGAAATTTGCTGCCCTAGGTTGGGAAGCAATGGACGAAACAGACCGTGATCACCGACTCAAGTGGGTTGGTGTGTTTTTTCGCCCAGTAACTCCGGGCAAGTTTATGATGCGGATGCGCTTACCTAACGGTATTCTCACCAGCAGTCAGATGCGTGCTTTAGCAGGAGTGGTGCAGCGTTACGGAGATGACGGCAATGCTGACATTACTACCAGACAGAATATCCAATTGCGGGGCATTAGAATTGAAGACTTACCTGATATTTTTAATAGATTTCACGCAGTTGGTTTAACCAGCGTCCAGTCAGGGATGGACAACATCCGCAATATCACAGGCGACCCTGTGGCGGGGTTGGATGCAGATGAGTTGTATGACACACGAGAGGTGGTACAGCAGATTCAGGATATGCTCACCAATAAAGGTGAAGGCAATCCAGAGTTTACCAATTTACCAAGG
This sequence comes from Komarekiella atlantica HA4396-MV6, assembly GCA_019359395.1. Taxonomy (GTDB): domain Bacteria; phylum Cyanobacteriota; class Cyanobacteriia; order Cyanobacteriales; family Nostocaceae; genus Komarekiella; species Komarekiella atlantica. The sequence continues at coordinate 97,296 of JAHHHK010000005.1, read as the reverse complement.
AAATTTAACATTGCGATCGCTGGTGGACGAGACAACTCAGTTCACGCCGAAATCAACGATTTAGCTTTCGTTCCCGCGTTTAAAGAAGGGACTGGGGAACAATCTTCCCAATCTCCAATATTTGGATTTAACGTCTTGGTGGGTGGCTTTTTCTCAGCTAAACGCTGTGAGGCGGCGATTCCTCTAAATGCTTGGGTATCTCCAGAAGACGTCGTAGCCGTATGTAGAGCCGTTTTGGAAGTTTATCGGGATCACGGTTTACGCGCCAATCGCCAAAAATCCCGCTTGATGTGGCTAATTGATGAATGGGGTTTAGAAAAGTTTCGCCAAGAAGTCGAAAACCGTTTGGGTACATCGTTGTTACCCGCAGCGCCAAAAGACGAAATTGACTGGGAAAAACGCGACCATATCGGCGTATATAAACAAAAACAACCAGGATTAAACTACGTAGGCTTGCATATCCCGGTTGGTCGGTTGTATGCCGAAGATATGTTTGAAATCGCACGTCTAGCAGAAGTTTACGGTAGTGGTGAAATCCGCTTCACCGTTGAGCAAAACATCATTATTCCCAATATTCCTGACTCGCGGTTGGCAACATTTTTGACAGAGCCACTGCTAGAAAGGTTTTCGATTGATCCTGGTTTACTGACGCGATCGCTAGTTTCTTGCACAGGCTCACAATTTTGCAACTTTGCCCTAATTGAAACCAAAAACCGTGCTTTAGGAATTATTAAAGCATTAGAAGCAGACTTAATACTCACCGCAAACGTGCGAATTCACTGGACAGGTTGTCCTAACTCCTGTGGACAGCCTCAAGTTGCAGACATCGGCTTGATGGGAACTAAAACTCGCAAAAATGGCAAAGCTGTAGAAGGAGTTGATATCTACATGGGTGGCAAAGTTGGCAAAGACGCCCATCTAGGAACTTGTGTCATCAAAGGCATACCCTGTGAAGACTTACAGCCATTCTTGCAAAATTTACTCATTGAACACTTTGGGGCAAAACCGAAGCAAGAAGCCTTGGTAACTCATTGGTCAATAGATCACAACTAACAGTTAACAACTAAATAAAGGAAAAATGACAAATCTTTCAAGAAGAAAATTTATTTTCACCGCAAGCGCTACGGCTACCGCTTCTATTTTGGCTCACGGTTGTTCTGCTGGCAGCAATACAGCCTCAACAGGTGGTGACTCGCCCTCTGCTGCTCCCGCCGCCAACGTCTCTACAGTGGCTAATGCACCGAAGGTAGAAGTAACCAAAGCCAAGCTAGGATTCATCGCTCTAACTGATGCTGCTCCTTTAATTATTGCTAAAGAAAAGGGTTTCTTTGCTAAGTACGGCATGACTGATGTCGAGGTGATCAAACAGAAATCTTGGCCTGTCACCCGTGACAACTTAAAAATCGGCTCAGCTGGCGGTGGTATTGATGGCGCACACATCCTCAGCCCCATGCCTTATTTAATGACCATCAACGATAAAGTGCCAATGTATATCTTGGCCAGGTTAAATACCAATGGTCAGGCTATCTCTGTTGCCAATAAATTTAAAGAACTCAATGTCAATTTAGAAAGCAAAGGACTGAAAGAAGCTGCAAGCCAAGCCAAAGCTAATAAAAAAGCATTGAAATTTGGTGTTACCTTTCCCGGTGGTACTCACGATTTGTGGATGCGCTATTGGTTAGCGGCTGGCGGCATCAATCCAGATCAAGATGTGGTTTTGGAACCTGTACCACCACCACAAATGGTGGCAAATATGAAAGTCAACACCATCGATTCTTTCTGCGTGGGAGAGCCTTGGAACGCTCAATTGGTAAATCAAAAAATAGGTTATTCAGCTTTAGTTACAGGCGAATTGTGGAAAGATCATCCAGAAAAAGCCTTTACTATGCGGAAAGATTGGGTTGATCAGAATCCCAATGCTGCACAAGCAATGTTGATGGCAGTTATGGAAGCTCAACAATGGTGCGATCGCGCAGAAAATAAAGAGGAGATGTGCAAAATCTGCTCTGACCGTAAATACTTTAATGTTGCTGCCGCAGATATTTTAGAAAGGTCGAAAGGCAATATTGACTTTGGTGATGGTCGTACTCAGCAAAACTTCCCAAATCGGATGAAATTCTGGGCAGATAATGCTTCTTATCCTTACAAAAGTCATGATATTTGGTTTTTAACTGAAGATATTCGCTGGGGCTATTTACCAAAAGATACTAAAGTTCAGGAAATAGTTAACCAAGTCAATAAAGAGGACTTGTGGAAAAAAGCAGCTAAAGCTATTAGTGTTCCTGATTCCGAAATTCCTAAGAGTAGTTCTCGCGGTATTGAGACTTTTTTTGATGGTGTGAAATTTGACCCAGAAAAACCAGAAGAATATTTGCAGAGTTTAAAAATTAAGAAAGTTTAATTAAGGATTTAGGCATAATTAAACATCAACAAAATCATAGTTAGTAGTGAGCGATTCATCGCTCATAGCAAGGTTTATTAGGACTAAAATACTTAATACAAACTTAATTTTTACGCCTAGCTACTTAAAGGCAATCGGAGAAAAAAATGGCAGCTATTCTTGGAAGTCGCACTATCAAAAAAAATCACCGTAAGAACTTCAATAAATTAGTTTCACAAAAAATTGTGCCGCCACTGGTAGCGTTAGCTCTTTTTCTAGTGATTTGGCAACTGCTTTGTTTAAATCCTAACTTTAAGTTACCTGGGCCGATAGAAACCTTTTCCGAAACTTGGGATCCTTTTATCATTAATCCATTTTTTGATAATGGTGAAAGTGATAAAGGCTTAGGCTGGCAAATACTCAGTAGCTTAGTAAGAGTTGGTTTAGGATTTTCTTTAGCAACAATTGTTGGCATTGCAGTGGGGATTTTTATTGGTGCGAATAAATTACTTTATAACGCTCTAGATCCCATTTTCCAAGTGTTGCGAACTGTACCACCTCTGGCATGGCTGCCAATCTCTTTAGCAGCATTTCAACAGGCTAATCCTTCAGCTATTTTCGTGATTTTCATTACATCTGTTTGGCCGATTGTGATCAACACCACAGTAGGTGTGCAACAAATTCCTCAAGACTACATAAATGTAGCTAGAGTTTTGCGTTTAAAAGGAGCCAAGTATTTCTTTAAAGTGGTGTTTCCTGCCACTGTTCCTTATATATTCACAGGATTACGCATTGGCATTGGTCTATCTTGGTTAGCAATTGTTGCAGCAGAAATGTTAGTCGGTGGTGTCGGAATTGGTTCATTTATTTGGGATGCCTACAATACCACTACAGAAACTAACTTAAGCGAAATTATCCTCGCCTTAATTTATGTTGGCTTGGTCGGCTTGATCCTAGATAGATTAGTTGGCTTTATAGCTAGCAAAGTTGTATCCCAATAACAGAAGTAGTCAAAAGTCCAAAGTCAAAAGTCAAAAGCAATCTCTATCGATTACTGACTCTTGACAAATGGCAAAGGACTAATGACCAATGACTAATGACAAAGGACTAATGACCAATGACTACTTTTGTTGAAGTTGACCACGTTGACCGTGTATTTGATCTCCCAACTGGTGGCAAATATATTGCCCTCAAAAATATTGAGTTGAAAATCCAACAAGGGGAATTTGTTTCTCTTATTGGACACTCTGGTTGTGGTAAATCTACCTTGCTCAACATCATCGCAGGTTTAGATCGAGCAAGTATTGGCGGCGTTACCTTGGAAGGGCGGGAAATCACAGATCCTAGTCCAGATCGGATGGTTGTGTTTCAAAACTACTCTTTACTGCCTTGGTTAACAGTACGGGAAAACGTAGCTCTAGCTGTTGATGAAGTGTATAAAGGTAAGCCCAAGGGTGAACGCCAAAGCATTATTGAAGAACATATTGATATGGTAGGGCTGCGTCCTGCGGCGAATAAACGTCCGAGTGAGTTATCTGGGGGGATGAAACAACGGGTGGCGATCGCCCGCGCCTTGGCTACCCGTCCTAAGTTGTTACTGCTAGATGAACCCTTTGGGGCATTGGATGCCTTAACGCGGGGTAGTTTGCAAGAACAACTGATGAAAATCTGTAACGAACATAACGTTACCTGCGTGATGGTGACACACGACGTGGACGAAGCGCTATTGTTGAGCGATCGCGTCGTCATGCTCACCAACGGGCCAGAAGCTCATATCGGGCAAATTCTCGAAGTACCGATCCCTCGCCCGCGCCAACGCTTGGAAGTAGTCAAACATCCCAGCTACTACAGTTTGCGGAATGAAATGATTTACTTTCTCAATCAACAAAAGCTTGCCAAGAAACGCAAAGCACAGCAAACTTCAGTACCAGCAGCTATATCTCACAACGGCTTAGAAAAAGTCAATCTGGAAATCGGCTTTCTACCTTTAACTGATGCTGCACCTTTAATTGTTGCTCAAGAAAAAGGCTTCTTTGCTCAGTATGGTTTAGAAAAAATCACCCTCAATCGTGCCAGTAGTTGGAAAGAGATAACTCAAGGGGTTGTTAACGGTAAATTAGACGCTGCTCAGATGCTTGCGGGAATGCCCTTAGCCCTCACTTTGGGTGCTGGTGGTAAAACACCAATTCCTGTAATCAATGCCCTGAATATCTCTCGTAATGCTAACGCCATTACCTTAAGCAAAAGATTATATAGCCAAGGTGTCAGAAATTTGGCTGACTTAAAAGCAGCAATTAGCGCTGCTCCCGACCAAATTCTAACTTTGGGTGTAGTTCATCCTACTTCCATGCTGAACCTCATGCTGCGTTATTGGCTGGCGGCTGGTGGCATAGATCCTGATAGAGATGTCAGCTTGACAGTGATTCCACCAATGGAAATGGTTTCTCAACTCAAAGCCGGAAATATTGACGGTTACTGTGCTGGAGAACCCTGGAACTACCTTGCTGTTCATCAAGACTTAGGCTTTGTTGCGGCTACAGCTTTGGAAATTTGGTCAGGACAGCCGAAAAAAGTCTTGGGAGTGCGAGAAGATTGGGCGCAGCAGTACCCAGAAACCTATCTTGCTCTGGTCAAAGCATTGTTAGAAGCTTGCAAATACTGTGACGATTTTCGCAACCGCGAAGAGATTTTAGAAATACTCTGCCGTTATGAATATTTAGATATAGATCCTGTATACGTCCGTCCGGGGTTCATCGATCCCTATGATCGCGGCGACGGTACACAACCACAAGAATTCACAGCATACAACCAGTTTTATCTCAATAAAACCAACTATCCCAACCGGACTGAAATTTTGTGGATGGTGACTCAAATGGCACGTTGGGGCTTAACACCCTTCCCAAAAAACTGGGTGGAAGTGATTGAAAGAGTTTGTCGTACAGACATATTTGGTGCGGCTGCACGCGACCTCGGCTTACTCGATATCGGAGAAGATGACCCAATTCATTTATTTGATGGTAAAGTTTTTAACCCATCAGAGCCGATAGAGTATCTCAAAAGCCTGGAAATTAAACGGCAAATCCGGGTTGAAGAAGTATTTATTTAGTCATCCCAAGGTACGTAAACTTTTGGCAAAAGAATTCTTCTTAACTCTGTGTTCTCTGCGCCTCTGCGGTTAGAAAGTAATTTATTTAACCACAGAGACGCAGAGAGCGCAGAGAGAAAAACAAAAATTTAACAAATTACTAAATTCATCATGCAAACAGTAAACGGAACTAGCAGCAAAACCCAAATCAATCAACTGCAAACGAAAAAAGCAGAAAACTTTTTGGTAATTGAAGGTGTAAGCAAAATTTATCCAACTTCCGAAGGCCCTCACACCGTACTTGATGGAGTTGACTTGAAAGTGCGTGAGGGCGAATTCGTTTGCATCATTGGTCACTCTGGCTGTGGTAAATCAACTCTCCTCAACATGATTTCCGGGTTTAACACTCCCACCGATGGTGTTGTGCTGCTGCAAGACAAACCCATCACCGAACCAGGGCCCGACCGGATGATGGTATTCCAAAACTACTGTCTACTACCTTGGCTGAATGTCTTTGATAACGTTTACCTGGCTGTAGATTCGGTGTTTCCGAAAAAACCCCAGGCAGAAAAACGCGCAATTGTCAGAGAACATTTAGCAATGGTGGGGCTTACAGAAGCGGCTGACAAGAAACCGAATCAGCTTTCTGGCGGGATGAAACAGCGAGTTGCGATCGCCCGCGCCCTCTCTATTCGTCCGCAAGTTTTGATTCTCGATGAACCTTTTGGTGCATTAGATGCCATCACCAGAGAAGAATTACAAGAAGAACTGCTGCAAATCTGGCGTGAACATCAAGTTACCGTACTAATGATTACCCATGACATTGATGAAGCGCTTTTCCTCGCCGACAGAGTTGTGATGATGACTAACGGCCCGGCTGCTCACATCGGTGAAATCCTCAATATTCCCTTCTCCCGTCCCCGCAATCGTCGCCGCATCATGGAAGACCCTGAGTACTACAACCTGCGGAACTACGCTTTAGACTTCCTCTTTCGCCGATTTGCTCACGCTGACGAGTAACCGCTTGGCGGAGTCATTAGTCAATTGTAATTTTTCTTCCCCTGCTCTCTGCCCAATACCTTTCGGTTAAGGGGGAAAGGCTAAAATTCATCCTTTAACCTTTTCCCAAGCCCCAAATGAGATAAGAAGTGCTTATCCGAAAAATATTGGCTCCCTGCCTGCCCCTCATCTCCGTATCCTCTTCAATTAGGAAGGCTTAATGCTTAAAAAATTATTTTCATTCAGCGGACGCTACAGCATATTACATAAGACTTGGTTTGCCTTCTTTCTTACCTTTGTCTGTTGGTTTAACTTCGCTCCTTTTGCGACAACGATTGGTAAACAATTACAGTTAGCGCCTGAACAAATTAAAACTTTAGCTATTTGTAATCTGGCTTTGACTATTCCAGCGCGGATCATCATTGGGATGCTTCTGGATCGTTTTGGCCCCAGACGTACTTATTCAATGCTGCTGATATTTGCGGCTGTTCCCTGTTTGGCTACGGCGTTGTCGCAAGATTTTAACCAACTAGTCATCAGCCGTTTATTAATGGGAATTGTTGGATCTGGGTTTGTAGTTGGTATCCGCATGGTTTCGGAGTGGTTCCCCCCAAAGGAGATGGGAATTGCCCAAGGTATTTATGGTGGTTGGGGTAACTTTGGTGCTTTTGGAGCAGAGTTTGCCTTACCGATATTTGCAGTTTCTACTAGTTTTTTGGTTGGTGGTGCTTCTAACTGGCGTTTGGCGATCGCTCTTACAGGGATCATTGCAGCCATCTACGGCGTTATTTATTACAACAGTGTCCAAGATACACCTCCAGGTAAAATCTACAAAAAACCTAAGAAAAATGGTTCTCTAGAAGTGACCAGCGTCAAAAGCTTCTGGGCAATGATTATTTCCAATTTTGGTTTGATTTTTGCCCTAGGTTTATTAGCTTGGCGTTTGGAACAAAAGAACATTCACTTTTTGACTTTAAGCCAAATGTATCTGGCTTGGTTGCTATTAGGAGGATTATTTGCTTACCAAACTTACAAAGCTTGGCAGGTAAATCGAGAACTTTTAATTGGCAAAAAAACTTACGCTGCATCTGAACGCTTTCAATTTGGTCAAGTAGCTTTACTCGAATTCACTTATGTAACCAACTTTGGTAGCGAGCTAGCAGCCGTTTCCATGTTACCTGCATTTTTTGAAAAAACTTTTGCTTTAGAGCATGTAGTAGCTGGGATGATTGCTGCTACATATCCCTTTTTGAATTTAATTTCTCGTCCCAGTGGTGGTTTAATTTCTGATAAATTTGGCTCTCGCAAATGGACAATGACAATTATCAGTGTTGGTATTGGTATCGGCTATTTGATGACCCATTTTATTAATAGCAGTTGGCCGATTCCGCTAGCGATCGCAGCTACTATGTTTGCCGCTTACTGTGCTCAAGCTGGTTGCGGTGCAACTTACGGTATTGTACCTCTAATTAAAAAAGAAGCCACTGGACAAATTGCCGGAAATGTTGGGGCTTACGGTAATTTTGGTGGTGTGGTTTATCTGACAATTTTCAGTTTAACCAACGCACAAACACTGTTTAGCACAATGGCTATAGCCGCTTTTATCTGTGCTTTTATGTGTGCCTTTTTCCTTAAAGAACCGCAAGGCTCTTTTGCATCTGCTGATGAAAGTGAATTACAAGAAACTTCTAATAAAAACTCTACTGTACTAGTAGAAGAATAAGTTAATTGCAAAGGTAGTCACTGAGTGAAGTTTTAGTTATAAAAATGTAGTCTGTGTAGAGATAAAGACAAGATTTAGCTTTAGCTCATCAAAACTTTGAAGCGGACTACAGTATCTCAAAGCCTGCCTACAGGCTTTATTCATTTATATTTACCTTTCTCTAATGGAAAAATTTTTGTAAATCCTGCTCAAATCAGTATGTAAAATTTCAAAAACTGGTAAAAATATGATTATTAAAACTCAAAAATAACAAGTGTTTAATCAATAATTACTATAAGTTTTATAAATGAAAAAATATCAAAAATAAATCACCAAAAGTATCATATATTACATTTAGTTTAGTTTGAATAATATTAAATAAGTAAAAATACTAGGTTAATCGTTTAATCAAAGTTCAAAAACATAATTGGGCAAATTTTAGTAACTTAAATTATTAGTTTTGAACAAGGAGCAGTTGAAATATTTTCTCATTACCACTAGTTAAGTTAATAACGATATGATTCGCTAAAATTGCGCCTCTACAAACCTTGCTTTTCAATATTTAAAAAATCAGCGAACACGGTACAACTGTCATGAGTGAATTTACCAAAACCCTTTGTCCTTACTGCGGTGTTGGCTGTGGTTTAGAAGTTTCCCCCCCAGCCCAAGCTAACAAAGCGACTAATCGAGATAGTAAAGGAAATCCGATTTGGCGGGTGCGGGGCGATAAAGCACACCCATCCAGTCAGGGTATGGTTTGTGTTAAAGGCGCAACGATCGCTGAATCTTTAGATAAAAATAGACTACATTACCCAATGGTGCGAGACTCGTTGGATCAAGAGTTTCGGCGGGTTAGCTGGGATGAAGCTTTTGATCTGATCACCAAGCGCATTCAAACCATTCGCTTCACCCAAGGGCCAGAAGCCTTATGTATGTATGGTTCCGGTCAGTTTCAAACCGAGGACTACTACATAGCCCAAAAACTCATGAAAGGCTGTCTGGGTACTAATAATTTTGATGCCAACTCTCGCTTATGTATGTCTAGTGCTGTGGCTGGCTATATTCAAAGCTTTGGCTCAGATGGCCCTCCCTGCTGTTACGAAGATTTAGAGTTAACCGACTGTGCGTTTTTAATTGGCACTAATACGGCTGAATGTCATCCAATTGTTTTCAATCGGTTGGAGAAGTACCACAGAAAGAATCGTAAAGTCAAAATGATTGTGGTCGATCCCCGTCGCACACCAACCGCAGAAGCCGCAGACTTACATTTAGCGATTCGTCCGGGTACAGATATCGATTTGTTAAATGGGATCGCACATTTATTGATGCGCTGGAACTACATCGACACGATGTTCATCGACGACTGCACCAGTAACTTTCCCGCTTATGCTGAGGTGATTCGGCACTATCCGCCAGAAGTAGTGGCTCGTGAATGTGGGATCAGCATTGAAGATTTAGAAACAGCAGCTCGCTACTGGGGTGAATCTGGGCGAGTACTGTCTTTGTGGTCAATGGGTGTGAATCAATCGTCAGAAGGGACAGCTAAGGTCAGAACGATCATTAATCTGCACCTGATGACTGGACAAATTGGCAAGCCGGGGGCAGGCCCTTTTTCGCTCACAGGTCAGCCGAACGCGATGGGAGGACGGGAAGCCGGGGGGTTGGCGCATTTATTACCAGGTTATCGGGTGGTAAAAAATCCCCAACACCGAGCAGAAGTTGAGGAACTTTGGGGACTCAAGCCAGGACAGATTTCGCCCAATCCGGGTCTGAGTGCTTGGGACATGATTACTGGACTAGAAACTGGCGATGTGGGGTTACTGTGGATTGCTGCTACTAATCCAGCTGTAAGTATGCCAGATTTGGAGCGGACGAAGAAGGCGTTATTGCGATCGCCTTTTACCATTTACCAAGACGCCTATTATCCCACAGAAACCGCCGCTTATGCTCACGTTCTATTACCAGCTGCACAATGGGGTGAGAAAACTGGCGTGATGACAAACTCCGAACGAGTAGTAACGCTATGTCAAGCATTCCGCCAACCGCCAAGAGAAGCTAAAGCAGATTGGGAAATTTTTGCCGAGGTTGGCCGCAGGCTAGGTTTTGCTGGAGAGTTTGCCTTTGCTAACTCGGCTGAAGTTTATGCTGAGTTTGCCCAACTAACTCGCGGGAGGCCTTGCGATATGACGGGTATCAGCCATGAGCAATTACAGACAGAGGGACAAACTCAATGGCCTTATCCAGAAGAAAAAGCCGAGCCAATATTTATAGATTCCGAAACAGGAATTCTCAGTTTTGAGCCAGAAGAAGGCGACGATGAAGAAACTCTATTACACAAGGAAGCCGCGAAGAAACAGAAGTACTATAGACGCAGGACTGGTAAGCGTCTCTACACCGATTTGCGCTTTCATACCCCTGATGGACGCGCTCGATTTGCGGCATTTTACTCGCGCGGATTAGCAGAACCACCTGATCCAAATTATCCCTTTGTGCTAACTAATGGAAGACTTTACGGACACTGGCACACTCAGACGCGCACCGGTCGAATTGAAAAAATTCGCCAAATGTATCCCGAACCGTTTATAGAAATTCATCCCCGTGATGCTGCTGCTTTAGATATTGCAAATCACCAGTTGGTAGAAGTGCGATCGCGCCGAGGTAAAGCTAATTTTCCGGCAAAAGTCACAAAGGCGATCGCACCTGGCACAGTTTTTGTACCCATGCACTGGGGTGCATTATGGGCAGACGACGCCGAAGCCAACGCCCTCACCCATCCAGAATCTTGCCCCGATTCACTGCAACCAGAATTAAAAGCTTGTGCAGTGCAGCTAATACCAATTACTGTAGAAGTTACAGTCAAAAATTATCAACTCCAGTCTTCACAATGGTAAGCTGCTAAGTATACCTTTCAATAGGAAATTGGTAATAAATAATCTAGTCAAATATCCATAGTCAATAGTCAATGGTAATTATTAAGTTTTTTGATTATATACTCTTGACTATTAACCATTACCATTTTAAGAAAGGTAAAATTCTCATTATCAAGAAGCTTGCCTAGTACTAGCTTAAGTTATGAAAAATAAAAAACTTAATATGAAACTTGCAAAGTGCTTTTTTTAATCCTCTAGATTTATCTATGGGATTTTTATTTTTTTTACTTTAAAACCGGGTGCAGCAGATGAAGAAATTGCTTAGGAAAGTTGCAGAAGTTACCAAAGATGAGAACTTTATGCACGTCATCGAACACATAGAGGTGATAGTTTCTAAAGTGCTATCTATTTTAATGGTCGTAGTAATTTTGGTTGCGATCGGTGATCTAGTAATTTTTATTATTCAAGAATTATTTACAACTCCATACGCCAGGTTTAACACAACATTGTTTAAAATATTCGGGTTATTTTTGAATGTTTTAATTGCTTTAGAAATCTTAGAAAATATCACAGCTTATCTACGAAAACACGTTTTTCAGGTAGAATTAGTTATCGTAACTTCTTTGATTGCTATTGCCAGAAAAATAATTATTCTTGACTTGGAAAAAGTCACGGGCATTGATATTATTGGTTTAGGAATTGCTACTCTTGCTTTGTCAATTAGTTATTTAATAATTCGTTTCAGTAATTCTAGGCATTTCCGTTAAAATAGGATATTTAAATAATTCGTAATTCGCTCTGGGGCTACGCCCCGCTGCGCTCTAAGCGTAGCTATGCCGGAGGCTTTACGTAATTCGTAATTAAGTTTTGTAATGGGGATTTAGCGCAAAGTCGAGCCAGCGCTGCGGGAGGGTTAGCCCGACCCAGGCGACTGGCGTCAGAGCGGAGGTTTCCTCCACTCTGAACTTTGTAAGACAGACCCCAACACAAAGCTTGCCGATTATAAAACCGGGGGACTTAAACCCACGGAAATAGTTAAAATTTAGAACAAATAATAAGAGTAAAAAGCTCTTTAATATTGTGAGCCAAATAATCCTTATATAACGGGGAAGTTAATAAGCGAGTGGAATGACTTACGATCACTATCATACTTTTCCCCTTTTCCCTTTTATCCCTCTTGTTTATTACTAGATAATATTAAGTAGAAAAGCTTATAATTAAATACAAGCTCGTAGTCAGCGGCTCTAACCCTTTAAAACTTGGCAGCGATAAATCGCTAACTACGCTAACTACGAACAAAAATTTTATCTGAAATTGAATTTTTAACTATTGATTATGGCAACTTTCTTTAAATTTGAAAGCGATTTTGTTGACTCCCTGCGTTGCATCCCCATGCAAGTACGTTACAAATTAGATAGCTGTGGCATCAAGCTAAAATTGTCTGATTGGAACCACATGGCTCACGCTGAGCGTGAAACTTTAGTCGAATTACCTTGCACTACAGAAACGGAAATTCGAGCTTACCAAGAATATCTCCAGCAGTTAATTTTAGAACGCACAGGTATACCACCTGCAAAATTGCCTATCGAGCCTCATCCTGCATGGATGGACTCTACAAATATACCAGCCAGCATTCAAGAAAAATCTCAAGAAATAGGTATTATCCTCACACCGCATCAGTGGGCAAATTTAACTCCCTTACAGCGTTTTGCTCTGATTAAACTTAGCCGCTCAGGACATGAAAATAAAAACTTTCCAAAAGCAATGGCAGAATTTTCTCTGCTTTAATTAACCTTGTCATTAATCCGAATTTTCACGTTCTATAGTAGTAGAGACATTGCATTGCAACGTCTCTACATCTGAATCTCGATGACAAATTCTGTTCCCTCACCAGGAATAGAATTGCAACTCAACTTACCACCGTGGGTTTCTTCCACAATTTGACGAGCGATCGCTAATCCTAATCCTGTTCCTTTGCCAACTTCTTTTGTAGTAAATAAGTGTTCAAAGATCCGCGCTTTAATCTCCTCTGGCATTCCTGGGCCATTATCTTTGATCCGAATTACTACTGTATTTTGGTTTGTGGATACTTCAGTGTAAATAATAATTTGCTGAGGGTTAGCTTGTAATTGAGCAAATGTTTGTCCAATACTTTCTGTATCAAATACATCAATTGCATTGGCAAGAATATTCATAAATACTTGATTTAACTGTCCTAAAAAGCATTTTACAAGCGGTAATTTACCATAATCTGTAATTACCTGAATCGCTGGACGTTTGTCCGATGCTTTCAGACGATACTTCAAAATCAACAGTGTACTTTCAATCCCTTCATGGATGTTGCAAGCAATTTTTTCAGATGTATCGGCTCTGGAAAAAGTACGAAGACTAGTGCTAATGTCTGTAATGCGTTCTGTCGCTACTTGCATCGAACTTAGTAGTTTTGGTAAGTCTTCAGAGAGAAATTCTAAGTCAATATCTTCTGCATGGTCGATGACTATGGGTGCTAGAGTTGGATGATGTTGTTTAAGCAATTGTATATGGGCAAATAAATCTTGGATATATTCCTCAGCATTGCTGAGACTGCCTTTGAGAAACCCAATGGGATTGTTAATTTCGTGTGCGACTCCTGCAACTAAATTACCTAAAGTTGCCATTTTTTCATTTTGCACCATTTGTAGTTGAGCTTGCTGAAGTTCTTGCAGCGTTTGTTCTAACTCCTGAGACTTCTGACGAATTTCTGTTTCAGCTTGTTTGCGATCGCTAATATCTCTAAAAAACCAAATCCGACCGTAATAATCATTACTATCCGACCAAACTGGAGCAGAATAACGCTCTAAAATACGTCCATCCTTAAGGTAAATCTCATCGTAACTTGTTTCCCTAGGGTGGTCATAAAGATATTCAACATTACTCAAAAAAACTTCAGGGTGTAATATTTGGTCAATCACAAATCCTAAAAGTTTTCTGTCGTCCCTAGTTTGAATCAACGCCTCTGGAATTTGCCAAACTCGACTAAATCGTTGATTGTAAGCGCTGATCTCGCGGTTTTCATCAGTTAGCAAGATGCCATCAAAGGAAACTTCTTGTTGAGCAACAAAAATAGCATTACTTCGCTGAAGATCTGCTAGAGATTGAGCAATTTGAGTTGCTTTTTCTCGCTCTTTGAGTTCTGATTGCTGTAAAGTTTGATAGAGTTTGGCATTTTCCAAAGAGATGGCAGCTTGAGCACATAATAATTGGATAACTTCGGTGCGATCGCTCGTAAATGCGCCAATGGTCAACTGATTTTCTAGATACAACAACCCGATTAATTTTCCTTGATGTACAATCGGCGCACACAAAATACTCTTAGGTTGTTCTTGTATGAGATATAAATCAGCCATAAAATCAGTTTGTTTGGTTGCATCATCCAATACAACTGTTTTTAAGCTGCGTTTGACATAGTTCACAATTGTGGTAGGAATCGCTTGACTGTTTTCCAAAGGTACAGACAGTAGGGAAACACCTTCATCCGTGGTTGCTACAGCTTCAATCATTAAGTTACCATTTTCAATTACAAGTAGAGCAGCCTTTTTTGCTCCAGCATTTTCCATCACTACTTGCATTAAAGTACAAAGCAATTGTTCTAGTTGAATTTCACTAGAAAGGGCTTGTGAGGCTTTGAGGATGGTAGTTAAATCTAGAGATTCAGAAATACTGCTACTACTTGGGCGGCTGGTTTGGATAGTTTGATTTAGGAATGAAGATGAGGTGACGGTGGAAATAGGCGTTTCACCAAGTTGGAAGCGATGCTGTTGCGCTTGTAGGATGTGAGTAAGCAGTTGGGGATAGCGTTTTTCTAGGTCATCGATTTTGGCTTTAGCTCCCCAACGAGCATAACAATAGTAGGCTTCTTGCATGTAAGATTGAGCTACCTTTTCTTTGCCCCAGTCGAGGTAGAATTTAGCAGCTAGTTCGTTTGCTAAGGCTTCTTCTTGGATATAACTGTTTTCTTTAGCTCCCTTAATGGCGCGATCATATAGTTCCATTGCTTGATGGTTTTGCCCACACATCCGCTCTTTTTCTGCTTCAATTAAGTGAAATTTGTGTAAACAATTCATTGGGGCATGATGTGCCCAGATTTTCATTTTTTTCTGATTAACTACAACTCGCTTTTGAATTTGTTTGCGCTCTGACTGTGAAGCATCTGAATATATAGCAAGCTGTGATAGAGAGTCATAAAAGTAAAAATGAACAACAGGTTGTAGTGCCGTTCCAGCTTCCAAATATTTAGTGGTCATTTCTGCTTTTTCAACGGCTCCGGCATAGTCACCGAAAAGATAGCGCAGCATGAGTTGATTGACATAGGAAAAGAAAAGCCCCGTACCATCACCCTTTTGCTCTTGAAGTGCAGGTTGCTTTTCTTCGTTGTAGCTATCACCAATTAGATAACAAGGGTTTAGCGATCGCCCCAATAAGTTCAATGCAACTTGATGATAGATGCTAATGTAAACAAAAGCATTTGTTTGCTTAAATTGATTCACTGCCTCACCATACAAGTGAGTCTCATGCTCAATTTTTGTCAGTTCCTCACCAATTGAATATAAATGTAGAGAACGGACAAGAATAGCCCAGGATGCATATTCTACGTCCCCAGTTTCTAGTCCACTTTGATAGGATGTGAACAATGGATTAATAGTTTCTCTAACATGTCCATGCCAATGGTTAATAAAACAATTAACCATAAATAGCGTTTTACATTGCTGTTGTTTAGCATTGAATATATCTAAAAGCTGGAGAGCCAGTTGACCAAATTGATAACCTGTTTCAATATCCAGTAAAATTCCACAATGAATTAGCCCAAACCAGCTATAAGTAAATGCTGATAAAGATGTATTGCCATATTTAACGGATAAATTAACTTGCTTAAATACTGTTAGCGGCAATAAATCAGGATGCCCGATATACGCAGCAGATAAAGCACTAGAAAGAATCCGCATTGCTGCTAGCTGGTTAGGATTACTCATCCGAGGCAGATTTACCAAATCCGCAGGTTTTTTCCCAGTTAGAGCTAGTTTTGTAGTGGTAAGTCCTAATAACGTCTCTATTTTTTTCGGTTGTTTAGGTAGTCGAATACCTAACTTTTGTAAAACCGTTAATGCAGTGTTAATTGCTTCTTGAAGCTGATTTTGGGCAAGATATGCCTGAATCAGAATTTCGTAAGCTTTCACTTGATCAAGTAATGATTTAGTATGTTGTCTAATTATGCTAATATGTTGCTCTACTTGTTCAAATCGCCCCGTTAAATAGGCTAATTCTGCGGTTTCCTCATATAAACTCAATATCAATTCATAATGAGATTCCCAAGCATTTTGGTTCAAGAGTTCAATACCTAAGTTCAAGTATTTATCAGCAGACTCATATGCTGTGGTAGCTTTTGCTCTGTGTCCAGCAATAAAGTTTAGCTTGGCTAATTCATCTTTTTGAGATGAATCTTGAAGGTTTGAAATGCCTATATTCAGTTGGTTTACAATATCAAAAATGTTGGATTCAAGTTCTGCTTGAGGAGTATTTTGCAGTAGTAATTGACCAATTTTTTGATGTGTAGATTGTTTTTGCTGTTCTGGAATTAAGGAATATGCAGCTTGTTGCACGCGATCGTGCAAAAACTTATACGTTACCGCTTGTGAACCTTGAGCTATATCCTGTGTTTCTCGCCCAACATAAAACTTGTAGATTTCACTTTGAGGCAAGATTAACCCCTCTTGCAAAGCTTTCCACAGAGCTGTTGCAGTTTCGGTTTCTGACTGCTGAGACACGATCGCTAATGTCGCCAAGTCAAATTGATTACCAATACACGCCGCTAATTTCAAAACATCTTGCGTCACTCTTGGTAACTTCTGCAACTGCAATGCCATGAATTCAACAACATCATCCGATAGTGCTAACGCCTTTATCTCTGCAATATCACACTGCCAATTTCCATTATCCAAATCAAACTGAATCAGCCCATCTTCATACAGAAATTTGAGAAATTGCGTACTGAAAAATGGATTACCTTGAGTTTTCTGATACACCAGAGTGCTCAACGGTTGCGCTATTTCTGGCGAACAATTAAGAGTATCAGCAATAAGTTGATTTAAACTTTCTGTACTCAGTGGAGCTAAAGTAATTGTATTAATATTAGTGTTTTCTTTGCCAATTTCCTTTAGAGTCAACATCAAAGGATGGGTAGTAGAAACTTCATTATTTCGATAGGCTCCAATTAATAATAAATACCCACTTTCCGACTCGCTCATCAACAATTGCATTAACTTCAAGGATGCGGAGTCTGTCCACTGTAAGTCATCTAGAAAAATAACTAGTGGATGTTCTTTTGTCGTAAATACTTGGATAAACTTTTGAAAAAGTAAATTAAACCGATTCTGTGCCGCTGTTCCCGAAAGTTCTGTTGCAGGAGGTTGTTTACTGATAATTTGTTCTAGCTCGGGAATGACTTCAATAATAACTTGGCCGTTGTTACCCAGGGCTGCTAAAATTTTAGTCTTCCAACTTAACAATTGGGCATCACTTTCACGGCTCAATTGCGCCATTAAATCTCGAAATGCCTGTACAAAAGCTGAGAAAGGTATATTGCGATTAAATTGGTCAAACTTGCCTTTAATGAAGTAACCACGCTGACGGACAATTGGTTTATGGACTTCATTAACGATCGCAGTTTTACCAATACCAGAGAAACCCGCCACCAGCATGAGTTCTGTTTGATTATTAGTAATGTGGTCAAATGCTGCTAAGAGAGTTTTGACTTCTTCTTCTCTACCATAAAGTTTTTCAGGAATCAGGAAGCGATCGCACACATCCCGTTGAGCGATTTGGAAATCCTCAATTTTGCCAATTTCCTGGAGTTGATGCAAACAAATTTCTAAATCATATCTTAGTCCTAATGCGCTTTGATAGCGGTCTTCGGCATTTTTTGCCATCAATTTCATCACGATATCCGAAACCGACTTGGAAATTTTGAATTCCTCTAAAGCAGTGGGTTCTTTAGCAATATGACAATGTACCAACTCCATCGCATCGTTCGATTGGAACGGTAAATGTCCTAACAGTAACTCGTAAAAAGTTACACCCAAAGAATAAAAATCTGTGCGGTAGTCAATCCCGCGATTCATCCGTCCTGTTTGTTCTGGAGATAAATAGCCAAGAGTCCCTTCCAGTACATTAGGACTCATCAAAGTTTGAGTTTCTCGTGGCAGCAAAGATGCAATACTAAAATCAATAAGTTTAACTTGCTTAGTTTCTGGATGAATGAGAATATTAGCAGGCTTAATATCTTTATGAATAATGCGATGGCGATAAAGTAAATCTAATGTATTGCACAGAGCGATCGCAATCTCTAAAAACTCTATCAGACTCACCCCATCCTGACATTTCCCTGACCATTCTTTTAAAGAAATTCCCCCAAAGTCTTCCATCACCAACGCAGAACTATTCTGGTATGGTTCTAAACTATAGGTTTGAATGATTCCAGGTAAATTGAGATTTTTGGCAATAGTATACTGATTACGAAACTGCACTAATTCAGTGAAACTAGGATAAGGATTCTTCAACAGTTTAATTACTACAGGTTTTTGGTCACTCTCTTGAAAAGCACGATAAACCAGAGTTCTAGAACCGTTGTAGAGTTCTTCGCTAACTTGATATCCGGGAATGATGACTTGGTTGCTAACCATACTGCTGAATCCTGAGAACTTCTAGATTTAGTGTTCCCGGATGCAGAAAGTAATTCATCACCAAAAACTCTCTATTTACTTTTGCTTAACACAAAGTACGTAAAAAAATTGGCAGTACAAGACAATCAAAACTTTGGAGGAGATGAAGAGAAATAATGATTCTTTTTTCTCTCCATCATCTCTATCTAGGCAAATTTTGTAGAGACGTTGCATTGCAACGTCTCTACAATGACCTATATAATCACCATTCCCTAATACCCATTACCAAAATGCTGAATAATCGCCTCAGCAAATTCAGAACATTTTAAGGGTTTAACTGGTGGTTCTAGCAACCGTGCTAAATCATAGGTAACTTGACTATTAGCGATCGCGTCCCCTAAACCTTTCTTAACCAGGTCTGCGGCTTCTTGCCAACCCAAATACTCTAGCATCATCACACCAGACAAAATCACTGAACCAGGATTAATCCGGTCTAACCCGGCGTGTTTAGGCGCAGTACCGTGGGTTGCTTCAAAGATGGCACAGGCATCACCAATATTTGCCCCTGGGCCCATTCCCAGTCCACCAACAATTGCCGCAGCAGCATCAGACAAGTAATCACCGTTCAAGTTCATCGTTGCCAGAATCGAATACTCATCAGGTCTGGTTTGGATTTGTTGAAAAATACTATCAGCAATTCGATCATTGACTAGCACTTTGTCTTTCCATTTACCATTGCCGTGAGTTTCCCAAATTGCGTTAAGAACGTTTTCAACCTCCTTGACAATTTGCACTTGTTTCTCTGTAGTCAGGCTGTCAAATCCTGGATCAATTTGACGGGCGTTTTCTTCCAAAGAAATATCGGGGTTATTTTCCTTGTTACTCAAAATCCAAGATTCCCGTTCAGTGACAGTAGAGGCACGAAATTCGCTGGTTGCCAATTCATAACCCCAATCGCGGAAAGCGCCTTCGGTGTACTTCATGATGTTGCCTTTATGCACCAAAGTCACCTGTTGCTTGTGTTTGGGCAATAGCAGGGCATGTTTAATAGCACGTCTTACCAGGCGTTGAGAACCGCTTTTGCTGATTGGTTTAATACCGATGCCAGAATCAAGGGGGATTCGTTTTTTCCCATGTTCTGGGGTGGCGGGGATCAGTTCTTCATTGAGGATTTTAATTAAGCGATCGCCGATTTCGCTACCTTGACGCCACTCAATACCTAAATAAATATCTTCCGTATTTTCCCGATAAACAATCACATCCAACTTTTCAGGATTTTTGTGAGGCGAGGGTGTACCTGCATAGTAGCGGCAAGGACGCACGCAGGCATATAGGTCAAAAATTTGCCGTAACGCTACATTCAAGGAACGAATACCTCCCCCAACTGGAGTGGTCAGGGGCCCTTTGATAGCTACACCATATTCTTGAATTGCTGTCAAAGTATCTTGAGGTAAATACTGGTATGTACCGTATAAATCACATGCTTCATCTCCAGCATAAACCTTGAACCAACTGATTTGACGCTGGCCCTTGTATGCCTTTGTTACCGCAGCATCTAGTACTTTTTGGGTAGCAGGCCAAATATCTATACCTGTGCCGTCGCCCCGAATAAAGGGGATAATTGGATTGTCAGGCACAATAGGTTCACCATTTTTGAAGGTGATTTTTGCTCCGGTTGTGGGGGGAGTAATCTTGTCGTACATACTTCACACGCTCCTGATAGATACGCCGCCACTTTTGAAAATCTTGTTTTGGCAGGCTTGCAGATATTGCTGTGTCTTTTGTTCACCAAGTCATGAGGCGCAGATTTTTCCCCTATTCCCCTTGTACAGCATTTGGGGGTGAGGTATGGATTTTCAGTGAAACCATCGTAATTTTGTACGATCAAAAATAGTAAACTACTTTTCGCTATCAGTGTTTTGCTTTAGAAAACACCTGATAGGCGATCGCCTACGGCACGCCTTCAAGGGCGAACACTTTTTCACTGACCGCTAACACCAGTAATGGCATGACAGACCCAATGATTGTATCAGGCACAGCTAATGACATCGACTCTCTCCGCCTCCAGTTAATTTCTGGGTCTGAAAAAGCCCAACAACAAATCATCTCACAGTTGGCTGACCTGGATAACGAAGGATTAGATGTGTTGATGGAATTTTTACTGCAACGTCATGATCACCCAGTGACTTGGGTTGATGGCAAAGCCTACCAAGTCCTTTACAACTCTGATGCACCCAAAGCCAAAGAATTCATGCAAACTAATTTTCCTGAAGGAATTGTACCTCTAAAATCAGAGTGCGGGATTAATTACAATCCCTTGCAACAGCTACTTGCCCTCCAAGACTTCCAAGCAGCTGATCGCGAAACCATACAAAAAATGTGTGAACTGGCAGGGCCAACGGCTGTACAAAGAAAATGGTTATATTTTACTGAGGTAGAAAATGCCCCGACTGTTGACTTACAAACCATTAACAACCTGTGGTTAGTCCATTCAGAGGGTAAGTTTGGCTTTTCAGTGCAGCGAGAAATCTGGTTGAGTTTAGGAAAAAATTGGGACAATTTCTGGTTGAAAATCGGCTGGAAAAGTGGCAATAACTGGACGCGATACCCACATGAGTTTACCTGGGATTTGAGCGCCCCCAGAGGTCACTTACCCCTCTCTAATCAACTGCGGGGAGTACGAGTGATGTCTTCTCTACTATCTCACCCAGCGTGGTCTAAATAGTCCAGAAAAATGATTTTGAGTTGAAGTAAAAAAAAATCATGCTGAATGCCAACAAGCGAGAATTCTACGTCATCATCGAACGAGATGAGGATGGCTACTATGTCGGAGAAGTTCCTCAGCTAAAAGCTTGTTACAGCCAGGGAGAAACAATTGATGAGTTAATGGTGAATATTAAAGAAGTAATTGAACTTTGTTTAAAATCAGAAATTGATGAGACAATACTAGAATTTGTAGGTAGTAGGTATTCAAAAGGTAGTAATTTAATGCCAAAACTACCAAGCTTAACTGATCTGCGTTCAGAGTATGACTTCAAGAGCCTAAGGGTCAGAAAGTTTGGCTCTGAGCGAAAGAGCTTTGGTGAAACAATAATTCATTTAGAACCTGATGTTGCACAGATGTTTCCCAATGCTGATGCTGTCAATGAGGCTCTACGGTTTCTGATCAGAGTTATGCAGGAAAATCAAATTCCTACACCAACCACGCAGCCTAATACTTCGTCAGATTGAACGAATGAAAGTCCCTATTACTGAGTTAATGTTACTTTTTGCCGCTCAATTCCACCGATAAAGGATTGCTATGCAAGATACTTATGTGGTGTTGAACTTATAAGAGAGGAATTAACCGCATTACTCAAATAAAATTGTTTAGAAAGTTTCCCTACTAATCCACAACTTCAAATCGGATCATGGCAAAAGTTCGTCTAGAAGATATTAAGCGAAGATTTAATAATGTCACCGCTATCGAGGACATTACTTTTGAAATTCCCGATGGAGAGTTTTGGGTTTTAGTTGGGCCATCAGGTTGTGGTAAGTCTACAATTTTGCGAACGATCGCCGGTTTAGAAAGTGCTACTTCTGGCAAACTCTTCATTGGGGATTCGCTGGTAAACAATGTCCCAGCTAGACAGCGAGATGTAGCGATGGTATTCCAAAACTACGCTCTCTATCCTCACATGACAGTGGCACAAAACATTGCATTTGGGTTACAGATGCGGAAAGTTGACTCGAAAATAATTCAAGAACGGGTGATGAATGTGGCGCGATCGCTTTCTCTTGAGCAGCTGCTAAATCGCAAACCCAAACAACTTTCTGGAGGACAACAACAACGGGTAGCTTTGGGAAGGGCGATCGCCCGCGAACCACAAGTATTTTTACTTGATGAACCTTTGTCTAATTTAGATGCCCAATTGCGAGATGATACACGAGCAGAATTAAAACAGCTACATCAAGAATTAGGTATCACAACTATCTACGTCACCCACGATCAAGTTGAGGCGATGACTTTGGCTGATCAGATTGTCGTGCTAAATCGCGGACGGATTCAACAAATTGGCGATCCTCAATCTATTTATGCGCGTCCTGCTAATCAAATGGTAGCGGCTTTTTTAGGCAATCCTCCAATGAATATTTTACCTGCAATCTATAAGGGTGATGGTTTTGATGTCTTTGGGCAATTATTAGCAATTCCATCATATATGCAGGAGAATTTACACTTACCGCAAGGACAAAGCCTGAATTTGGGGATTCGTCCAGAGCATATTTTTATTAATGAACTGCAACAAGCAGAAGAGAACCACAATCAGTTAGTTGTGGAAGTGAAAGTAGTGGAACCTTTGGGGAGAGAAACTTTAATTCGTGCAGCCTTACCCAGATCGACGGCGTTGCTGAATATTCAAACGGGTGGGAATGTGCGTTTGCATCCAGGCGATCGCCTTTCTCTGCAACTTGATTTAAATGAGTTGTTTGTATTTGATCCCAAAACTGGCATCAGAATTTCACCTCAAGAGTAACTCTAGATGGTTTCAATAAAGAATGTAGAATTAAACAAAAGTCTTTAATTTGGCTTCAGAATCTCCATTTTTGTGATCAGATATTCTTTTCGGCTTTTACCACAGGGTTCAGCGCTTTGACAATCATTAACTGATTCTAGTTCATAAAAAGCACGGACTTTTTTATTTACAAAAGTTGCTTGTTCTGCACAGATCTCAAATGATGCACCTACATTATGCTCGGTTCCATTTTCATCTATTAGGGTGACATAGCACATAAGATCACCATTTACTAACTCTTTGACTGTGCCAATTTTTGGTTGTTCGCTTGCAGTCTTCTGAGTTGTAGCAGTTTGATTTTGAGTGCCTGTTGAATTTTGTATAGTTTCTGTTTGAGATTTTTCAACCTGATTTGTTTGAGTCTCCTTCACTGTATCAGTTTGCGAGTTTCTGCAACTCGCAATCCAGAAGAAGCAAATAATTAATGGCATGATCAGAATTAATTTTTTCATAAAGTTAATTAGGTTGCTGTTATCCTGACTTATTAAGATATATACAATAATTTATAAGAATATAACCAAGCTTGTTAAGAACTAGCAACTCCCAAGGGGAAAAATTTTTGGTTTAAGTAAAAAATACTTTTATTTAAGTGTTTACTGTAATCAAAACGTGATGGATATGGGAACGCTAATTATATAAAACACTTATTTTAAAAGACTAATGGCCTTATTCAAAGTCGGTCAATGGTTTGAAAAATTGAAGGTTGGACAAAAAATCAGCCTTGGGTATGCCTTAACTTTGGGGCTGACAATTGTTGGTACAACGTTGGGGGTAGGACTGACGCACTATTATCAACACGTAGCGCAACAAACAGAAGAAGACGCCCTGGAAGAATATCAACTTTTGACCCGCTTACAAACCGATTTGCTGCAAACGCGATCGCGCAAACATGAATTTATCCCAGTCCTCAAAAAACCTGAAGAATTCAAGAAACGGTATACTCTCTTTTTAAAGTACTACTCAGATTTCAAACAGGCATGGCAAGAATTTAAAGACTCTGAGGGAGGAACTAAGGGCGAAGAAGAAAAGGAATTACCAGGCGAAGCAGAGAGAACAAAGGAATTCATTGAGGAATACGGAAAGGCTACAGAGGTTTACATACATCAACTAGATGGACTTTTACAGCAAATTAATCTTGCTGATCTAAAACCCGAAAATATCGACACGGTTCGGACACAAATTGAACAATTTAACGAAAATCCTATACATCCCCAGATGGATGGATTTTTAGAAGGTTTGGCCGAAATCATCAAGTTTTCTCATATGGAGTATGACTTAGCACAAACAACCCTCGAAACTTCTAGAAAATTGCAGTTACAAATTATTGTAGGAACTTTGCTGTTTTCTGGATTGACTGCACTGGTTTTGGCAATTGCGACGACTCAGGCTATTGCTCGCCCAATTCAAACTCTTACTAGAATATCTCAACGCACTATTCAAGAGTCAAATTTTGACTTGCAAGCTTTTATTAAAAGTGAGGATGAGGTAGGTGTACTTGCCTCTTCATTTAATCAACTAATTACTTGGGTTAAAGAACTCCTACAACAGCAACAAGAAGTTAATGAAAAATTGGAATTAATTAATCAAAATTTAGAATTAACAGTTGCAGACAGAACTCAAGAATTAAATAATAAAAATACTTATCTTTTAGAGGTTATAAAAGAATTGCATGATACTCAAACCCAAATGATCCAGAGCGAAAAAATGTCAGCTTTAGGTCAAATGGTAGCAGGAATCGCCCATGAAATTAATAACCCAGTTAGCTTTGTTTACTCTAATCTTCATTATATTCAAGAATACACCGAATCTTTATTACAATTAATAGATCTGTATCAGCAGTATTATCCAAATTCACCGCAAGTAATTAAAGAAAAAATTGACACTATTGAACTTGACTTTCTAATAGAAGATTTAAATAAAGTTCTTCAATCTATGACAGTAGGTACAACGCGTATTCGGGAAATTGTTTTGAGTTTACGAAATTTCTCTCGTTTAGATGAGGCTGAATCCAAGGCTGTAGATTTGCACGAAGGTATAGACAATACTTTAATGATTTTACACCATCGTCTTAAAGCACAGGCTCATCGTCCATCGATTCAAGTTATCAAAAACTATGGTCAATTGCCTTTAGTTGAATGTTATCCGGGACAGTTAAATCAAGTGTTTATGAATCTACTTTCTAATGCTATTGATACTTTAGAAGAGTCATTTGTTAATAACAAAATATTGAGCATTTGGATTAGTACCGAAGTCTCTTCAGAAAATCATGTGTTAATTTCAATAGCCGATAATGGTTCTGGAATACCAGAACATATTCATAACAAGCTATTTGACCCATTTTTTACTACTAAAGATGTTGGTAAAGGTACGGGCTTAGGTCTATCTATCAGCTATCAAATTGTTACCGAAAAACACGGTGGAAAAATCTGGTGTGAATCGACACTAGGAGAAGGAACAACATTTATAGTTGAGATTCCAGTGCACTTCGTTCGTTTTGCAAAAAGTTGTTTGATATAAAAACCATTAGTACTGGATTTCTATTACTCAACAAACCACAAGTGTAAGCAAAAAATGCAGTATCCACGCGTATTAGCTTACTTGTTTTAACTGAGATTTTGTTAAATTAGCTGGGGTAAAAGCACCATTTTCTGTAATTATCGCTGTAATTAATTCAGCTGGCGTGACATCAAAAGCTGGGTTGTAATAGTCTATGCCGGATGGTGTGATCAAAGTATCGCCAATTTGATATATTTCCTCTGGGTTACGCTCCTCAATTGGAATTTTGCCACCATCAGACAACTCAAAATCTACAGTAGAAAGGGGAGCAGCAACGAAGAAAGGAATATTATGTGCTTTGGCTACGATCGCTAAACTATAAGTACCAATTTTGTTAGCAGCATCGCCGTTAGCGGCAATTCGATCAGCACCAACAACTACGGCATTTATTAAACCCTGCTTCATGCAATGAGCAGCCATGTTGTCAGTAATTAACGTCACTGGAATACCTTCTTGGACGCATTCCCAAGTTGTGAGTTTTGCACCTTGCAGCCGAGGACGGGTTTCATCAGCAAACAGCCGCGCTAAACGCCCTTCTCTCCACGCCGAACGCACAACACCCAAGGCTGTGCCGTAACCAGCAGTAGCTAGGGCCCCGGCGTTGCAGTGGGTAAGTATCGTCAGCTTTTCTGGAGTTTTGGGCAAAACTGCCAAACCGCGATCGCCGATCGCCTGACAAGTTTGTAAATCTTCAACATTGATAGCTTGGGCAGTTTGGAAGAGGGTTTGTTTGATTTCTTCTACTGTTCCCAGGGTTTCATAGGCGGTTTTCATCATGCGGCTAATTGCCCAAAATAAATTTACCGCCGTCGGACGAGTAGAACGCAACAACTGGGCGACTTGATCTAAGCGATCTAAGAACTGATGGCGATCGCTTGTCTCAATTTCTCTAGCTCCCAAATACATTCCATACGCCGCAGCTACACCAATTGCAGGCGCACCGCGCACAATCATCGTTTTAATCGCCTGCGCCATATCTTCACTGCGGTGAATTTCCACAAATGCATACTCGTTAGGTAAACGGGTTTGGTCAATTAGCGACACTGCGTCGTTGTGCCAAATAACAGGATAAACCTGGTTTGTGGAAGATGTCATAAACTATTCAAAATTCCTTATTCAAGTCCAGTACTATATTTTTGTCTCATACAAAGATGCACAAATGACAACAAAAATACAGGATCAGCTAGTAATTAATGAAAATAACCCCTGTTCTAGAGGTTATTTTCATAGAAGTATGCTTTGAGGATGTATGTTACTTAAATAAAACTAGCTAGACACAGTAGATAGTTGCTCTTGAAAGAAACCTTGCAAGACTCTTTCTGCGATTTGATGGCTAGTTAAACCTAATGCTGTTTTAGATTCATTTGGTTCAGCATGATCTACCAACACATCTGGTACGCCGAAACGCTTCACCGGAACTAAAATATCAGCATCTAGCAGGGATTCGGCAATCGCAGAACCAAAGCCACCCATAACACAGCCTTCTTCTAGGGTGACGACGCGCCCAATTTTCTGAGCTAAAGGTAAAATCAACTCGGTATCTAAAGGCTTAGCAAAACGAGCATTAATTACAGTCGCTTCAATGCCGTGTTCGCTGAGAATTTCAGCGGCTTGCATTCCTGGATAAACCATTGTGCCGTAAGCGACGATTAACACATCATCACCAGTGCGGAGAATTTCTCCCTTGCCAATTTCCAAAGGTTCCCAGCCTTCTTCCATTAGGGGCACACCGTAGCCATTGCCACGAGGATAGCGCATTGCGATCGGGCCGCTGGTATGGTTAATACCAGTCACCATCATGCGTTGAAGTTCGGCTTCGTCTTTAGGGGCCATCATTACCATGTTGGGAATGCAACGCAGATAAGCAATGTCATACATGCCTTGGTGGGTGGGGCCATCAACACCGACAATTCCCGCCCTATCTAAGCAGAAGAACACCGGGAGGTTTTGAATGCAGACATCATGAATTATCTGGTCATAAGCGCGTTGCAAAAAGGTAGAGTAGATAGCAGCTACAGGACGCATACCTTCAGTTGCTAGTCCCGCAGCTAAGGTAACAGCATGTTGTTCGGCAATACCAACATCAATATATTGATTGGGCAGTTTTGCCTGAAGTTTATCTAAGCCTGTCCCCGTTGCCATCGCCGCAGTAATCCCAATGATTTTGGGATTTTGTTCGGCAAGTTTGACTAGAGTATGGGAAAAGACTTTGGCATAAGCAGGGGGTTTGGGTTTACTAGAGGGAATAGCTTTGCCAGTTGCCACATTAAACGGGCTTTGGGCATGGTAGCCTACTTGGTCTTGTTCAGCAATTTCATAGCCTTTACCCTTTACCGTTGCCACATGTACCAGAACTGGGCCTGGTATCTGATGTGCTTGTTGGAAAGTGGAAATTAACTCTTCTAGATTATGCCCATCCACTGGCCCAATGTAGGTAAAGCCGAGTTCTTCAAAAACTGCCCCTACCTTGGGGACAGCTAAGCGCTTCATACCTTCTTTGATGCGTCCTAGTTCTGGAGACAGGGATTCACCAACAAAGGGAATTTGCTTGAATTGCTCCTCAAGATTATCCTTGATAAATTGCACTGGTAAGCTGAGGCGCATTTTGTTGAGGTAGCGGGGAATTGCGCCGACGTTGGGAGATATGGACATCTCGTTGTCGTTAAGAACAACCAACAGGTTAGTTTTTGGTAAGTGTCCAGCATGGTTGATGGCTTCCAAAGCCATCCCCCCAGTTAGCGCCCCATCGCCAATTACAGCAACAGCTTTAAATTTTTCTCCTTTGAGATCTCGCGCTACAGCCATACCCAAAGCGGCTGAGATACTGGTGGAAGCATGTCCAGCGCCAAAGTGATCAAACTTGTTTTCACAGCGCTTGAGATAACCAGCAATTCCGTCTTTTTGCCTGAGAGTGTGGAAGCTACTATAGCGTCCTGTAAGGAGTTTGTGGGGATAAGCTTGGTGTCCTACATCCCAAATCACTTTATCTCGGTCTAAATCCAGTGTTTGGTAAAGCCCTAGCGTTAATTCTACAACACCCAACCCTGGCCCTAGGTGTCCCCCTGTTGCTGCTACGGTTTGGAGATGCTTGTCTCGAATTTGACGGGCAATCTGTTGCAGTTGTCGAACAGATAAACCGTGCAACTGATTGGGATGAGTAATTTCGCTCAGATGCATATTATGCGGTTTTCCTCTCAAAGTCTCTAGTTTCGGTATTCTGATTTTCCCACGGTCGGGTTGCTCGTTGAATCTCAGACTATTACATTGTTACTAAGTTATACCAATTTAAAAAAAGAATGTGACAGATAGACCATGTAGAGACGTTGCATTGCAACGTCTCTACTCCCTATTCCTCTTCTCTTCTTACGGGGATTCTGGGCTATTTGGAATACTAGGAACTTCTGGTGTTTCTGGTTGTTGCTGCTGTCGTTGCAAATATTTACTCAATAAATAAGCCATATCTCCCCTAGTCATTGGTTGTAATGGGGCAATATTGCCTTGGGCATCTGTATTGATAAATCCCTCAGTAACTACCGTGGCGATCGCTTTTCTAGCCCAAGCAGGAATAGACGCCTGATCTGGACTTGAGGCTAAAGTTTCATTCACAGTGTCATCAGGAAATTGAAATATGCCATAAGCTTGGGCAAAAATTGCAAAAGCTTCTGCCCTTGTTACTCTTTGGTTAGGGAAAAACATATTCCCTCGATAGCCTTTCATAATATCAGTTTTTAAGACTATCTGAATATCATTAAATGCCCAATTAGTAGGAGTAACATCTGGAATTACTAAATTTTCTTTGCTAACAGCTTGTCTTTTATCTAGTCGAAATGCTTTTACCATAATTGAGGCTAATTCTGCCCTCGTCAGCAACCTTTCTGGATAAAACTTACCATCGGAAAAGTTTGTCATCCATTTAGTAGCAACTACTTTTTGAATAGAATCAGATGGTATTGCTGAAGATGTTGCTGGCACTGGGGACTGAGCAATTACTGGCAATTGTAGTATTGCCACTAACGACAAAGTAATTGAAAGCTGACGCATCACCATAATCAATTTTAGCTGTTACTGCGAATGAAAAAACTGTGTTACTTAGGTGAATTACAAGTCTAGTGTACTTAGATTCTGTAACTCATTTATTTCTATTACATCTAGTGACGAATTTAGGCTGAGCAATGTTGCTTACATTAAAGATCCCCGACTTTAAGAAAGATCCCGGACTAAGGAAGAAAGATCCCCGACTTCTTTAAAAAGTCGGGGATCTGAGAAGTAGAATTAACTTTGTCTAGTTCACTAGAACAGGTGTATCCTGTGCTGCTCTAACTCAGTCAGAAGCAAAAGGTTGAAAGGGAAAGATAAAACAAGAAATCAGAAAAAACTTGTTTTTTGCCTTTTAGATTTTCGCGTTACCTGACCACTACTATGGACTATAGTCAGTTTTTCAGGAGTTTTGGGAATGACTACAGCAGCAGATCCCGTGAAGTTGATGAAGCAAGAAGTTGGCAAAGCCGCCGCAGCTCTTGTAAAGTCAGGCTCGATTGTCGGATTGGGTACGGGGTCAACTACAGCATACACAATTCAGTTTTTAGGCGATCGCCTTAAGTCTGGCGAACTCAAAGATATCGTTGGCGTCCCCACCTCATTTCAGTCAGAAGTTCTCGCAAAACAGTACGGCGTCCCTCTCACCACCCTAGACGCTATCGACCACATCGATATTGCTATTGATGGAGCGGATGAAGTAGATCCACAGAAGAATTTGATTAAAGGCGGTGGTGCAGCACATACCCGCGAAAAAGTCGTAGATTACCTAGCAAATCAGTTCATTGTTGTTGTAGACAGTGGTAAATTAGTAGACCGCTTGGGTTCTAGTTTCGCTGTGCCTGTGGAAGTGATCCCAATGGCGATTACTCCCGTGACTGATGCGATTAAAAAACTGGGTGGCAAACCTGAACTCCGCATGGGTGTAAAAAAAGCTGGCCCAGTAATCACAGATCAAGGCAACTTCGTATTAGATGTCACATTTGACTCTATTGATGATCCAGCCGGACTAGAAAAAACGCTGAATAACATTCCCGGCGTTCTAGAAAATGGTATTTTTGTCAACTGTGTGGATTTAGTTTTAATTGGCGAAGTCAAAGATGGTCAGCCACTAGTGCGGCAAATTTAAGGGGCAGGGAGCAGGGGGCAGGGGAAGGAGGGAAAAGGTTAAAGGGATGATTTTTACCTTTCCCTTTTACATCAGTCCCCAATCTCCAGTCCCCAATCCCCAGTCTTAGAGATTCTCAACCTGTAGCTGAGTATCTGTATCTTTCCAAGCTGTTGCGAATTTGGCTTGTACAAGTTTAGCGGCCTCATGTTTACCTTGTGCCTGCAAACTTTTCTGCAAACCAAATAGAGAACGTCCATTATGGGGATATTTTTCTAAATCTGCACGAAAGACTTTCTGGGCTTGTGCATAATCACCCTTAGCCAAAAGTACACCACCCAAGGATTCCCGTGTAGGCAAATACCAGTCTGGTGGTTCCATGTAATCAAGGGCGTCTTCTGCTACTACGGCTTTTTCTAGGAATTTAATCGCAGATTCATAGTCATGCTTGGCTTTAGCAATTTTGGCGTCTAGAAGTTGTGTGGTAATGTCTAAAATCCGACTAGCGGGACTAAGTCCAATGGTTGCTTCAGGGGGAATTACTTGTTTAGCGGCTAATAATGCTTGGCTTTGAGCTGCTGCGTCCTCAAGCTTACCTGTGGCAACATTGGCCATGCCGCGAGCAAAATGCCAAAGTGCTGAAGTAGTGGGCAGTTTAGCACCAGGGGGAGGAGTCTTTAAGATGGCATCCCAGTCGCCGAAGCGTACCTGAATTAGCATTTTACTGCCTAGTAATCCCTCAAGCATTGGCATATATGGGTCAATGGCAATTATATTTGCGACCAATTGATCTGCGGCTTTGAGAGCATCTTGGTATCTTCCTGCCATGCTGCTAGCCACCATGAGGAAATGTACGTTGTGGTTATAGTACATCGTGGGGTAAGTGCCCTGGACGTGATACTTTTGGATGTAGGCATCGTCTTGAGCGATCGCTTTCTGGTTTGCCCGCATTGCTCCTGGATAATCTCCCACACGAAAATAGATATGGGCAGGCATATGTACCAAATGTCCCGCAGATGGAGCTAGGGTTTCTAGTCGCTTGGCACTATTAAGGGCACGTTCTGGGGAGGATGAGGCTTCCACTGCATGGATGTAGTAGTGATTAGCTCCCAGATGATTGGGGTTACGTTTGAGTACCGATTCTAGAACAGCAACAATCTCTTCTGTATCTGCTTTTGGTTTGCCGTCTTTAGTCCAGTGTTGCCAGGGGTGCAGATCCATTAAGCTTTCAGCATAAAGCGTTGCTGCATCTAAATCATCGGGATATTGTTTGACTATGATTGCCATTGCTTTGGCATAGTCCACCGCTAATTGATGCAAGTCTGCATCGGGTTTTAGCGAGTATCGTTTGGCCAAGGCGGTTATATAGTCCCGTTCTTGAGCAGATGCTTGGGTGGATAATGCCAAAGCTTGCTGTATTGCTTGGTAAGCAGCTCGTTCGCGGTCGAGGTCTACATCTAAATTAATATTTGGCCCTAGGGCTAGGGCAATACCCCAGTATGCCATTGCCAAATGTGGATCAAGTTTGGCAGCGTGTTCAAAAGAACGCACCGCTTCGTCATGGTTAAAGGCGTAAATTAAACTTAATCCCTGGTCAAAAAACTGTTGCGCTTGGGGATTAGAAGTAGAAACTGGATGGTGAACTGTGCCAAGTCCAGATATTAAAGAATAAAGCTGTTTTGGTTGAGCGTAGACGTGGAAAGGCTTGTCATTTGCGATCGCTACGCCAGGAAAAATCAAGAATATTATAAGCACCCAAACTATAAATAAGTACTTCATTGTCTATATTCCTTTTTTCAAGCTCGCTTTTTAACATCCAAATGCCATACTTTCTCTAAAGTGGCAATTTGTTGGCGTAGAACAACAGAGCGGTGTTTTTTATAAAGTTTAAAACCTGCAAAAAAAATCAATGGAATGAGCAGCGAAGATCCGATGAATACATTAGCAGGTAAATCTGCCTGATTCTTAGAATGTACATTAGTGGAGTTGGTTGCTAGCTGAGTAGTTGAAAGTGATTGCATTCACGCCTCCTGAGATCTGATAGTTGTTCTACTAAAAGACTTCATTAGCAACCTCGTTGTTTTCTGATGCCAGCTATATATTCTGTTTGTTACACACAAATTTCTTGCGTACTACGGCAAATATTGATTGGGTAATGCAAGCGTACTACTAAGTTAAAATAAGCAAAGTGCTTAAACACATGTTGCTGCAAATAACCAAGCTACGCAAAGCTTCAAGCACAGGAGAAGAGAAGCAGTTTTCTGCCATATATCACCCCAAAACCCCGACTTTTTAGCTTAGAACTCGGAACTTCGTGCTCAGAACTCGGAACTTCGTGCTCGGAACTTGGAACTTCGTGCTCGGAACTTGGAACTTCGTGCTCAGAACTCGGAACTTCGTGCTCAGAACTCGGAACTTCGTGCTCGGAACTTGGAATTTTGTGCTCAGAACTCGGAACTTCGTGCTCAGAACTCGGAACTTCGTGCTCGGAACTCGGAACTTTGTGTTCTACACTAAAACACTAGTTTCATAGTGGCGTAACAAGCTTAAATTGTTGCAAAAAAAAATGTAGGTTGGGTTGACGTAAGGAAACCCAAAAACCTTATCGATGTTGGGTTTCACGTTGCTCAACTACTAAATTGTTGTAATAAATTTTCTTGTAGTGTGGGATGAGCGCCCGCACCGGACGGGCGAGACGTCCATCCCACAAGAGGAAAGCTAATGCACTAATTTAGCTGTGTCAGTCCAGTAGTGCAATTTTATATTTAAAACCTTTAGATTTTAATTTGGGAAGTAATTAAAAATTCACTAATGCTATACAGACGATTTGGGCGCACAGAATTACAGATGCCAGTGTTTTCCTGCGGTGGTATGAGATACCAGTTCAAATGGCAGGATGTTCCCGCTTGGGAAATTCCTACCGACAACCAGGCAAATCTTGAAGCGACTATTAGACGAGCAGTTGAGGTGGGCATTAATCATATTGAAACTGCTCGTGGTTATGGCACTTCTGAAATGCAGTTAGGGAGAATATTGCCCAAGTTTCCCCGTGAACAATTGATTGTGCAAACAAAAATTGAACCACAGGTAGATGCAAAACAGTTCCGCAAGACATTTGAGCTATCACTGCGAAACCTCCAGCTAGATTATGTTGACCTACTAGGGTTGCACGGCATCAACCATGCTGAGTCATTAGATTACAGCATCCGCCCCGGTGGTTGTTTGGAAGTGGCGCAGCAGTTGCAAGCCGAGGGAAAGGTGAGATTTATCGGCTTTTCGACACACGGCTCAACAGATACGATTGTGCAAGCGATTAATACTAACCAATTTGATTACGTTAACCTGCACTGGTACTACATTAATCAATGGAATTGGGCGGCAATTGAAGCAGCTAAACGCCATGATATGGGGGTGTTTATTATTAGCCCATCTGATAAAGGGGGAATGCTTTATCAACCACCGCAGAAGTTAGTAAAACTCTGTGCTCCCTTAAGTCCGATGGTTTTTAATGATTTGTTTTGTTTGAGTCATCAACAAGTGCATACCTTAAGCTTGGGAGCTGCTAAGCCACAAGATTTTGATGAACACCTGAAAACATTAGAGTTGCTGGATAACGCATCAGAAATTTTGTCACCAATTGTGGCACGGTTGGAAGCAGAAGCAATGGCCACTTTGGGAGAAGATTGGGTGAAAACCTGGCAGACTAATTTACCCACCTTTGAGCAAACTCCAGGTGAGGTAAATATTCGGGTGATTTTGTGGCTGTGGAATTTAGCGATCGCCTACGATCTGGTAGAGTATGCCAAAATGCGTTACAACCTGCTAGGTAACGGCAGTCATTGGTTCCCTGGCAACAAAGCAGACCAACTAAATGAACTCGACCTATGGCAATGTCTATCAAACAGTCCCCACGCTGATAAAATCCCCCAAATCCTAGAACAAGCGCATCAAATGCTAGCGGGTGAACCTGTTAAACGTTTATCTCGGACTTAAAAGGGATCAACCCTTTCAAGGTGGATCAACATTTTGCTCAAAAAATCTCTTTTTAATCTCTTCTCTCCGTGTTCTCTGTGCCTCTGTCTTGAGAAGTTCTGATCGGAGGAAACCTCCGCTCAGACTTCTCGCTGTGGTTAAATAAATGACTTTTGAACCGCAGAGGCGCAAAGGACACAGAGAGAAAAGACAGATTTTACGAGTCACCTTGAAAGGGCTAGTCTTAGTAACTACGAATTACGAATTAGTAATTATTTTGACTCCTGTCTGCCTTCCCCTTCATCTTTTCCCAATCCCCAGTTAATCAGACTTTGTAACATCCGCTGATTTATTTGCCGTTGGTACAACTAGCACCTTATCAACGCGGTTGCCATCCATATCCATCACCTCAACACGCATACCTTGCCATTCAAAATGATCTGCTGCGGCTGGAATCCGACCTAAATGAGTAATGACAAAACCACCTAACGTTTGATAGCTGCCTCGTTCTTCAGATTCCCACTCTTCCATACCGAATAGTTCCAAAAACTCTTCTACAGGCAACATCCCATCCAATAGCCAGGAACCATCTTCTCTTTGTACAGCTTGTGGTTGGTCTTGCCCATCTGTGGAAGGAACATCTCCCACGATTTCGCTCATGATGTCGTTGAGAGTGACTAATCCTTGAATCACGCCGTATTCATCTACTACCACTGCCATGTGAGTGATGGTTTGTTTGAACAATTCCAAAACTTTTAAGCCACGGGTACTTTCTGGGACAAATACGGGCTGTCGTAATCCTACGGTCAAATCTAGTGGTTCACCTCGAAAACTGCGAGCTAATAAGTCTGTAACGGGGATAATCCCCAGCACATTGTCAAGGCCCCCTTGACAAACTGGATACCGGGAATAGGCACTATCAACCATCTTGTGACGGTTTTCTTCGGGAGAGTCGTCTAAGTCTAGCCAGACTATATCGGGACGGGGTGTCATCAAGTAGCTGACAGGGCGATCGCCTAAGCGAAAGACTCGCTCCACCATATCCTGTTCGGCTTCCTCGAAGGTTCCCGCCTCAGTACCTTGCTCGATTAAAATTTTGATTTCTTCCTCGGTGACTTGCGGCTCAGTAGAAGGAGTAATGCCTAACACTCGTAGTACCATATCTGTTGAGGCACTTAAAAGATACACCATTGGGGAAGCGATCGCCGCCAAAGCTCGCATCGGAATAGCTACAATAGCTGCAATTCTTTCTGGGTTGTTTAATGCCAAACGCTTCGGCACAAGTTCGCCAACAATCAGCGACAAATAGGTAATGATCAAAACTACGATCCCAAAGGAGATCGGTTCACTATAAGGCGCCAAAAAGGGAACAAGCCGCACATAAACTACCAGCCGATTGGCGATTGTTGCTCCTCCAAAAGCACCAGTCAGTATGCCGATTAGGGTAATTCCGACCTGAACAGTAGATAAAAATTGATTTGGAGACTCAGCTAGTTTCAATGCTGCTCGTGCCTTGGCATCTCCTTGATTGGCAAGTTGCTGTAGTCTCACCTTGCGTGCCGAGACGACCGCCATCTCAGACATAGAAAATATACCATTGGCAATAATGAGTACTAAAACGATTAAAATTTCCAAAGTGGTGGAGGACATGTTTAAAATTGCCGCTTATCAATGCGAACTTAGCTTAATCCCTAGTATCTAGTATTAAAGGTGCTTCTATAAACGCTTTAACTGTACATAAAGTAGTAGTTATATTTCTACAGTTTATTTAGTAGTTATGCATTATTCTTCCACAGAAAGAATGAGACAGCTGTTAACACTTTTAAAATAGTGGACATAACTGCCTCAATCTTTTCTGACCTGCTACGACTCCCACACAAGCAACTTATGGCATTTTCTTCTATTGTGCGTGCTTTGGCGCGATCGCCACTCACCACTGAATTTATTTCTAAGCTTAATCGACAACAAGAACTACGGTTAAATGGTATTCCCCGCCTGCCTAAAGGCTTAGTGGCTTCGGCGTTAGCACAAACTGAAGGCAAAAATTTGTTTGTAGTCTGCGCCACTCTAGAGGAAGCTGGACGCGTTTACGCACAATTGGAGGCAATGGGATGGAGGAGTGTATATTTTTACCCTACCTCCGAAGCTTCACCCTACGAACCCTTTGACCCCGAAACCGAGATGAGTTGGGGACAAATGCAAGTATTGGCGGATTTAGTAACTGGGGACTTGGGACTAGGGGCTGGGGACTGGGAACTGAGTAAAACTCTTCCTAATCCCCATTGCCCCTTATCCCCAAAGGGGGCCCCGAGTTCCCCAATCCCTAATCCCGGAGCGAAGCGACCTTTGGCGATTGTCGCTACTCAAGTGGCTCTGCAACAGCACTTACCACCACCAGAGGCTTTTACATCCTTTTGCTTGACTTTGAAGCGGGGGATGGAAGTTGATCTAAATAGCTTCAGTGAGAAAATT
Organism: Komarekiella atlantica HA4396-MV6; assembly: GCA_019359395.1. Classification (GTDB taxonomy): domain Bacteria; phylum Cyanobacteriota; class Cyanobacteriia; order Cyanobacteriales; family Nostocaceae; genus Komarekiella; species Komarekiella atlantica. The sequence goes on along the minus strand of JAHHHK010000005.1, from coordinate 59,870 downwards.
ACGATTTTGGGATATGAGCGAGTGCCTTTGGTAGAAACAGAAGGACAATGGAGTCGGCGCGGCGATATTGTTGATGTGTTCCCGGTTTCATCTGAGTTACCAGTGCGGCTGGAATGGTTTGGTGACGAAATTGAGCAAATCCGGGAATTTGACCCAGCAACTCAACGTTCAGCACTTGATAAAATTGACCAGCTAGTTCTGACTCCTACTAGCTTCGCTCCCATCGTCATGGCATCACTCAGTAGGGGCAAGGCATTGCCGTGCCCCGACGACACCGAGGACTCAGCACTTGTAGAGGGTAGTCGTCGCTTTTTGGGGTTAGCTTTCGATCAACCAGCCTCCCTTCTAGACTACTTACCAGAAAACACTCTGATTGCCATTGATGAGCCAGAACAGTGCCATGCTCACAGCGATCGCTGGGTGGAAAATGCCGAAGAACAATGGCGATCTGTAACTGGAGAATCCAGCCAATTACCAAAAATCCATCGTTCATTTGATGACTGTTTGGCTGAGGTTGCAAAATTTAAAACATTATATTTATCGGAACTATCAGAGGAAAATAGTGGAATTAATCTGGCTAGCAGAGCTGTTCCAGTTACGCCACATCAGTTTGCTAAATTAGCTGAAACTATCCGCCAAGAGCGCGATCGCAATTTCTCTAGCTGGCTGATTTCTGCTCAGCCTTCGCGTTCTGTATCTCTATTGCAAGAGCATGACTGTCCCGCGCAGTTTATTCCTAATCCCCGCGACTACCAAGCGATTGAAAAGCTCCAAATCAACCATACGCCAGTAGCTCTCAAATATTCCGGTCTGGCTGAGCTAGAAGGCTTTATCTTGCCTACGTATCGGCTGATAGTTGTCACTGATCGGGAATTTTATGGACAACACTCCCTGGCAACTCCCGGCTATCTCCGCAAACGCCGCAAAGCTATTTCTAAGCAAGTTGATGCCAATAAGCTGCGTCCAGGCGATTATGTAGTTCACCGTAACCACGGGGTTGGTAAATTTGTCAAGTTAGAAAGTTTGACGATTAATGACGAAACCCGTGATTATTTGGTCGTGCAGTATGCTGACGGGTTGCTTAGAGTTGCAGCCGATCAAGTAGGTGCGCTATCTCGGTTTCGCAGCACAGCCGATAAAGCACCAGAACTCAACAAGATGACTGGTAAAGCTTGGGAAAATACCAAGAACAAAGTCCGCAAAGCCATTAAGAAGTTGGCGGTAGACTTGCTGAAACTCTATGCAGCGCGATCGCAACAACAAGGTTTTAGCTACCCAGGTGATATGCCTTGGCAAGAAGAGATGGAAGATTCTTTCCCCTACCAACCAACAACAGATCAGCTCAAAGCTGTACAAGATGTTAAACGCGACATGGAAAGCGATCGCCCAATGGATCGCTTAGTTTGTGGGGATGTTGGTTTCGGAAAAACAGAAGTGGCAATTCGCGCTATTTTTAAAGCTGTCACTTCTGGAAAACAAGTCGCCTTACTTGCACCGACTACTATCCTGACTCAGCAACACTACCACACTCTCAAAGAACGCTTTTCTCCCTACCCCGTGAATGTCGGTTTACTCAACCGTTTCCGTACCGCTGAAGAACGCCGCGATATTCAAAAACGATTAGCAACTGGTGAATTAGATATAGTTGTCGGGACGCACCAACTTTTGGGTAAAGGCGTAGCCTTCCGGGATTTAGGACTATTGGTGGTGGATGAAGAACAGCGGTTTGGAGTGAACCAAAAAGAGAAAATTAAAAGTTTGAAAACTCAGGTTGACGTGCTGACTCTCTCCGCCACACCGATTCCCCGGACTCTGTACATGTCTTTGTCGGGTATTCGGGAAATGAGTTTGATTACCACACCACCCCCCACCAGACGCCCAATTAAAACCCATTTAGCACCGCTGAACCCAGAAAGTGTCCGTAGTGCGATTCGCCAAGAACTAGATAGAGGCGGACAGGTGTTTTATGTAGTCCCACGAGTTGAGGGAATTGAAGAGACAACAGCAAGTTTGCGGGAGATGATACCGGGGGGAAGGTTTGCGATCGCTCACGGTCAAATGGATGAAAGTCAATTAGAATCAACCATGATTACTTTCAGCAATGGTGATGCTGATATTCTTGTTTGTACGACAATTATTGAATCTGGCTTGGACATCCCGCGAGTCAACACCATTTTAATTGAAGATGCTCATCGCTTTGGGTTGGCGCAGTTGTATCAGTTACGTGGACGTGTGGGACGTGCTGGGATTCAGGCTCACGCTTGGCTATTCTATCCAAAACAGCGGACATTATCTGATGCGGCACGGCAAAGGTTACGAGCGATTCAAGAATTCACCCAGCTAGGTTCTGGATATCAGCTAGCAATGCGCGATATGGAAATCCGGGGTGTGGGTAACTTGTTAGGTGCAGAACAATCTGGTCAAATGGATGCGATCGGTTTTGATTTGTATATGGAAATGCTAGAAGAAGCAATTCGAGAAATCCGCGGCCAAGAAATTCCCCAAGTGGATGATACTCAGATTGACCTCAACCTGACAGCGTTCATCCCAGCAGATTACATTACCGATTTGGATCAAAAGATGAGTGCATACCGTGCGGTAGCAACAGCTAAATCTCAAGAAGAATTAACCCAAATTGCTGGGGAATGGAGCGATCGCTATGGTGCTATACCTGTATCTGCTAGTCAACTTTTGCGCGTGATGGAACTCAAACAACTAGCGAAAAAATTAGGATTTAGCCGCATTAAACCAGAAAATAAGCAGCACATCATTTTAGAAACACCAATGGAAGAACCAGCTTGGAATTTATTGGCAGCAAATTTACCAGAAAATCTCAAATCCCGTTTTGTCTACTCACCTGGTAAAGTCACAGTACGCGGCTTAGCAGTTCTCAAAGCAGATAAACAATTGCAAAGTCTCATTGACGCTTTGAGCAAAATGCAGGGTGCAATTCCAGAGGTAGCTGTTGTCACAATCTAATATTACAGATAATCAAGCATACGCTCGTAAGTCACCTTATGAGGCTCAAACCCGTCAGCAAGCAAGGAATGAGCGTCACTTTTCAAAACAAGGATTTTTTCGCCCACAAAATACTCAGTTTTTACCTTTTCCCCTTTCCCCCTACCCCTGCTCCTTCTTAATAAACCTAAAAATTGCTGCAATATAACTTTTTAATATTGTACAATCCTCTATATGAAGTTCCCGTTCAGTTTATCACCAGACCATCTCCAGTTTTTGCAATACAACCAATGGTAGAGCTAACTTTTGACTACCGCGTATCCTTAATCACATCAAATGTTAACTTTAAGTACTTCTAAAGAGTATTTATATAAAAATAGGTGAACGGATAAATTGTCAAAAGAGCAATATTAGCAACTATTGAGCTTGCAAAAGACTCTGTTTGAAGTTATTGCTAATAGTTCATCAACCTCAGATTTCGGCTAACGACACTTTGTTTTCAGATTTTTTACGCGACTAACACTTGTTTTGGAAAAAACTCATCTATTTGTGGATGATTCTAATACACACATTCTCCAGGCGTGATTGTAAGAGTAAACTATGAATAATAAAAAATGGGCTATTAAACGACTCACAGTAAATCTCACTTCAGGGGAGGTAGAGAAACTTGAACAATACTGCAAAATAACAGGCAGAGCCGCAACCGATGTTATTCGGGAATTAATCCGCTCTATTCCAGCTGACAACTCAGAAGTATCCGAACGTCATAAATTGGTTAAATGATCCTCAGACTAGACAAATCACCTGTGCAAGTCGCTGTTCTGCTTTTTCATAACCATCTTAGATGTGCCATATGATCTAAATGTACACAAAATATCAGTACATTAATCATGATCAAGGCAGATAAAAGACTAGATTTTAGATTGCCAGAGCAGGAGTTAAAGATATTGGAAGCTTACTGCTCTGCAACGCACAGAAGCAAAACTGATGTACTCAGAGAATTAATCCGAGGATTAAAACGAAAAATCCCAAAAAGTCAAATTATATCCAGCAATTCTAGTAATCAGGATTACTTCTGACCTCCTGTACCTATATACTGCCTTAAAATCTGGTCACGGTTTGAGAAATTAGACCGTGGCTGTTGTATGGGCTGTTGTATAGAATTGCCATATATGGACTGCGACGGTTGTGTTGGCTGCTGTATAGAATTGCCATATATAGACTGCGATGGTTGTGTTGGCTGCTGTATGGAATTGCCACCCACAGAGTTTATTGGTGTAACCACGCTTTGGCTGGGGATCTGAGCAGAGTTGGGTGCAATATTGGTTGGTGGAGCAGAGAGCGATGTTGCAGGTGCTACATTAGGTAATACCTGAGTGCCATTTAAATTACTGTAGGGATTTTGCGGGAAGTTTGTATTCGTGGACGTGTAGCCCGTTCCAGAACTTAACCCAGTGCTTGGTAGAGAATTCTGACTAGGTGGTAAGCTGTTAGTGGGTAGTATCGGCGTTATGCTTTCATTAGAGACTTGCCCCAAGCCATTTGTCTGAGCTGAAGCATTGCCATTGAAGTTAGACAACTTTTGGTTTGTAGATTGTGTAGATTGGTTTAGCGCTGCTTGCAAAGGGCTGATGAAAGCAGGATTTGGATCAACGTTGGTTTGATTAGTTAATCCAATTCCCAGACTAGAGGAGGATTGTACTGCTCCTGTTTGCTCAGACGCCGCAGTTAATGACTTCACGCCTAGAAACTGATTATTACTATCAGATGTCCTGCCACGCAACAAATTCTCTGTTTGTACTACAAAGGGATTTGTCATATTTTGTAGCGGTGGGGTACTAACTGTCCCCAAACTGGGATTTAATTTTACATCACCAGCAGACTTTTGTTTATTAATTGTATCTTCTAATAAGCCTTTACTCTTTTTTCCATCAGTATTTTCCTTTGATGTATTTGCCCTGACTGAAAGAGTTGCCTGCTCAAAGTCATTAAACAGAACTGGCAAGTTATCAATGTCTGCTGCAATGGCTCTGTCTTCTGCTGACAGAGAAGAGTTAGCAGGGTTTTGTGAAGTCACTTGGTTAGTTTGCTTGCGAGTTAAAAGCTCTGGATTTGACGAGTATTCCCAGGCTACTAGCCCGGTTACAGATAAAAAAATTGCTGTTCCCCAAAAACCAGGTCGCCCTAGATTCCATAACCTGGCTTTGAGATAGCGTAAGTAAGCGGGAGGATAATGATGACGAGGCATGGCTTAAGTGATTGAAATTTACTCAAAATCGGCAAAAAACTTCGCAACTGAAGTTAGATGGTGATTTCATCCTAACTTTTGAAGAAGTTATTAGTCATTACCAATGGAGATGTAGTAGTCAAAAATTTACTATTTACCTTTATGGGTTGTTTGGTAAGGCTTTTAGAAAAAGTTATAGCAATTCCTGCTTAGTTTTTGAGCATCGGTCACTTTGGATATCATCCAGATTTGAAAGCTGCTCTAATTTATTGTTGTGGCTGGCAAACTGTTCAAATTTTGCGCTCTCTAAATTCTCAAACTGTGCGCTGCAATGCTTCGATGCGCTTGGCGCGACGCATCGCACCGTAATATTTACCAGGAGACTACAGCAATGATGAAAGCTGAAGATATCATGACCAAGGATGTAGTTACCATTCGCGGTTCGGCAACTGTCGCGGAAGCGGTGGGGCTGATGAAAGAAAAAGAATTGCGTGCTCTGGTTGTGGATCGTCGTTATGATAACGATGCCTATGGCATTGTTACAGAAACGGATATTGTTTATAAGGTAACGGCTTATGGTAAAGACCCTAAGCAAGTGCGGGTTTACGAAATCATGAGTAAGCCATGTATTGTTGTAAATCCTGAGTTGGGTGTGGAATATGTAGCGCGATTGTTTGCCAATACAGGTATCCGTAGAGCACCTGTGATTAAAGGCAAGTTGTTGGGCATCATCTCGATTACTGATATTTTGCTCAAGAGCGACTTTGTGGAAACGCCAAAAGCGCTACTACTGGATGAGAGAATTGAAAAAGCAATTGAGCAGGCTCGTGCTACTTGTACTGCACAAGGTGCTTATTCTAAAGCTTGTGCTGCGGCTTGGGATGAAGTAGAAGAACTCCAAGCAGAAGCCGCTCATCAAAAAGCTGAGGGTATGGTATCAGCCAAAGTTTCTTTTGAGGAATACTGTAGAGAAAATCCAGATGCACCGGAATGCCGAAATTATCATCCTTAACTAGTTCCGTGGGTTTAAGTCCCCCGGTTCTATAACCAGCAAGCTTTGTGTTGGGGTCTGTCTTACAAAGTTGAGCCAGTCGCCTGGGTCGGGCTAACCCTAAGCGAAGTTTGGATGCCTGCGGCAACGTCTTCGACGAACGGATAGCGCAGCGAAGCGCGAGTCTTCGCCCAAGGGGCGACGCTAAGAGCGAACGAGCGTCGGAAACCTACGCTCCAACTTCTCTTCTCTTCTCTACGAGAGGCTGCGCCAACGAGACGCTTTGCTTAGCTTGCTTCCCGCAGGGTACGCAGCGCTGGCTCGACTTTGCGCTCTCTTACAAAGTTCAGATGCCTTTCCTGCGGAACGCTGCGCGAACGGCGGGCTGCGCCAACGGAGGAAACCTCCGCTCTGACGCCAGTCGCCTGGGTCGGGCTAACCCTCCCGCAGCGCTGGCTCGACTTTGCGCTAAATCCCCATTACAAAACTTAATTACGCGCTTTGCAGCGGGGCGTAGCCCCAGAGCGAATTACGAATTATTTAATGCTCCCTTATCTTGCATTTTGGTAGTATTATTCTGTTGAAATCGGCGTAATTTATCGTTTAGCAACCCGCATCAATAAAAATACACCTACTCCCAAAAACATAAAGTTAGGCAACCAAGCTCCCATAAAGGGAGAAAGGATACCTGCTTGTCCCATTGCACCACTAATAAAGAAAATTAAGTAATACGAAAAAATTACTATAACACTGATACCAAAGCTTGTTCCTTTTCCGGTGCGTTGGGGTACGGTTCCCATAGCTGCGCCTACTAAGCCAAACACTACACATACAAAGGGTAAGGCGATTTTTTGTTGAATACGTACTTGGAGTTTACGAATTTTTTGCCGATCGCCACTGAGAAGTTCCACTTCTAGTTGGTCTAGTGCTTCGCCAATATTCATCTCACCATAGTCTCGGCTCTTTTCTGCCAGACTTAAGGGTGTGCGGGGTAGTTGCAGTTGTTGGTGTTCAAATCTAACGATATTGCGATAAGAGCGATCGGGCGCTACAAAATAGATAGTACCGTTGTAAAAATCCCAGACGTTTTGAGAGCCATTCCACTGTGCCGATTCTGATACCACAATTTGATTCAGACCTTTTGTGGAGCGATCTATAATTGTTAAACCTTTCATACGCTTACCATCAAACTGGTCAGCATAAAACAAGCGTGTCAGTATCTTGTTTTTACTACCATCTGGCTGGGGGTCATCACGGTATTCGGGATAGAAAATATTTTGTTGCTTAAAAGTTGGTTTATCTGATTTGAGAGCTGCATCCAGAGTCAGACCTGCTTGATAATTTGCAGCTGGTGCTATGTGTTCATTAAATACAAATGTCATTCCTGTGACTACCAAGCTCATCATCACAGCGGTTAGCACCATGCGATAGACACTTACCCCGCAGCCCCGTAGGGCAATCAATTCACTCTCGCTAGAAAGACGACTATAGGTCATCAGAGTAGCTAGTAAGGTAGACATGGGGAAGGCCAAAACGATGAAGTTTGGTAGCTTTAATAAAAAAACCTGAATGGCAATGTCTACAGGTAGCCCGGCTTCTACTATTTTCCGTACTAAGTCAAATACAGCATCAATTGTGACACCAATTGATGAAAAAGCTCCGACACCAAACAAGAACGTCGGCAGCAATTCGCTGATCAAGTAGCGATCCATGATCGTAAAAGGTAGCAGCGAATTGAGGTTGTAGAAAGATGTGAGCTTTTTTGAGATCATAAGCAACTTGAAAAGTTAAATCCCGGCAACCCTGGTAAAAGAATGCATTTCTACTGTAATTTAGTATCTAATTTCAATTATCATTAGTTGATAAATTGGAGCAAAATTATAGATTAATGGTTAAGAAAAAAACTCAAAAATATCCTTTTATATCTGTAAATTAATAATTATTAATTTAGACTTGAAAGTTATCTCCTAAATAGTATTGTCGCACGAGCGGATTAGTGTAAAGTTCGTCAGCAGTGCCAAAAGCGAGAATTTGCCCCTCACGCATGATATAGGCGCGATCGGTAATAGCAAGGGTTTCGCGGACATTGTGATCGGTAATTAAGATACCCATACCGCGATCGCGCAGTTGCGCTACAATTTGCTGAATTTCTGAGACTGCTATGGGGTCAACTCCCGCAAATGGTTCATCCAATAGTAAAAATTTCGGCCCCTCTCGCCCAGCTGCAAGCGCCCTGGCTAATTCCGTCCGCCGACGTTCACCACCAGAAAGTTGAATTCCTTTACTATTAGCTAATTTTTCCAAGCGAAACTCTCGCAGTAAAGTTTTTACTCGCTTTGACCATTCCCATCGTGGCACATTAGTTTGCTCTAGTACTAGGAGAATATTATCCCGCACCGAGAGTTGGCGAAAAACACTTGCTTCTTGTGCTAGATAACCAATTCCTAAGCGCGCCCTTCTATGCATGGGCAAGCCAGTAATATCTAGATTATCAAGCCAAACTTTTCCCTGATTGGGTTTTTCTAAACCTGTAGCGATATAAAAAGAAGTCGTTTTACCAGCTCCATTGGGGCCTAGTAAACCGACGACTTCACCTTGAGCAACAGAAAGGTTAACGCGATTGATAATTACTCGTTTACCGTAGGATTTGTGAATATTTTCTAAAACAATTTTCACAATAGATGCGCCCTTTTTTGGTGATCGATGCTAGTTAGAACGCTTTAAAGCTGGTGTTGTTGGAGCAGGTGTACCAGCTTGACCACTTTCATCTGTTTCCTGCACCATATATATAGACTCTACTTGACGGTTAGCTTGGGGTAAGGCGACAAATCGCCCTTCGTCAATTAGATAGCTAACTTTTTCTGCTCGCATACTATTGCCGCCTTGTTGCAAAATATATACGTTGCCACTGAAATCAATTCGGCGTTCTTTACTAAAGTACTGTGCTTGAGCAGATGTTGCTTGCAGCTGACGAGATGGATACAACATTTGCACATTACCACGAGCGGTGATTACTTGAGTTTTGGCATCATATTCTTGTATATCAGAGCGGATGGTGAGGGGACGGTTACTTGCAGGTGTTTGAGCTGTAGCGGTTTGCACGTTGTGGGTAGGGATTGCGATCGCGCCTAGGAGTGCAGCTGGTAGCATGAAGGCTAATCCAAAGCGACGCATCTGTGATTTGGACAATTGATAGCAGGGCATCATAGTAACTTGGGATTGCGGATTTCGACTTGTATTCCAATTATGTTAATTTGTTTATCCAGATATGAAATATCCAATCTGGAATGATTCAAGATAATTGATGGCTGAAATATTGACGGTGTGTTCAACCTCAAGGTTTCAGAAAAGTAGGATGAAATGCACTACAGATCAATATAGCGGTTCTCGGCTAAGCTTAACTTTTTTCGCCACACCCCACACCTTACAACCGCTCAAAACAGTTTGAGCAAGATTCTACAGTGAGCGTACAGATTGGCTTACTAATTCCTGAATCTGCTTTGGGGTCAATTCCTGTACATTACTCAAAACTACTGCTGCTCCTGCTGCTATTAGTGTCTGAGCATAAGCATCCCCTCGTGCTGCTGTTTCCTGCACATGTGGTGGTAATACTCCTACACCAATCCAAGTCCGAGATGAATCTAATTCTCGTGCTTTCTCTACGGTGTACATATCAGCTACCGTATCCCCTACGTATATGATCGCTGATGTCGTCTCTAGTCCATTCTCCAATTGACGAACGGTGGCTAAAAGTCCAGTGGGGTCTGGTTTACCTGGTGCATCCTCCATTGCAGTTAACACTGGAGACTGCAAACCGAGGCGTTTTTCCAAAACATAGTTAGCGGAACCACGAGTTGCGCCGCTGAAAAATCCCCAAGCAATGCCGGCTTGTGTTAGTTGCTCTAAATAGCTAAGTTGTAACAATAAGGGTTCATTACAGATATACCCTGTCCAATTGTCGGGGTTTTCGCCTCGGTAACGGGATTGAAAAAAGGTAACAATTTTGTCGTAGTCAAGTTGCAGTTGCTCGCGAGGCCCTTGATTTTCAAAATAACGGTAAATTAATTCCTGAGACGCTTCCCAATCGTTATTCCAGATACCTTCAGATTTTAACTTGTCAATGTCTAATGGTGTCGGGCGATAGGCTTGGTTAGTAAAGTATTCTACGGTATCTGCGATCGCCCGGCGATAGGAGCCACTGACATCACGGACAACACCATCAATATCAAAAATTGCGATCGCTGTTGTTTGTTCAATCATAGAATTGAGTTTTGGGCAGCCAGTTGCCTGGAGCTACACTTTATTGCCTAGTTACTATAGATTCTAGATAAGCATTTTTCTATGCAAACGCAGATTTCATATCAGTTGAAGTTGTTAACCTAAGCTTTAGTGATATCTTTTGATTGCTGCTTTTGTTTGCAACGCAAAGCCACACCAAAGCAAGCAGCTGTCAACGAACCCAAGATAGTTAAAGGTTCAGGAACCGTTTCTAGGATCAAAGTTGTTGATCCCAGACGAATAATAGATTCTGATGTCTGAATTGCTGTAACTAATGCTGATCCATCTTTCAAAAAAGATAAATCTCCGGTAGAAAAAGTGAAATTAAACTGTTCTGGACGCTGATTATAATAACAGTCAGCGAATCTAATACACTGCGCCACTTGTAGGCCATCTACTAATAGATTCAACCCTGAACTGTTGGGAACAACTGAGTTACCGAAAGTACCACTAATAGATGCAGATACAATCTGTTCGCCTGAAGGAATTTTATACAAAAATGTACCAACAGTAACCGAAGGCAGAGGAAATGGTGCGCTTTCATCAAAGAGTTCACCGCTGAATTCTGGTAAGGTCGAGGTGATTATGGCTGCTTGTGCTCGGTCTGAAGATAGCACTGCTTCAAAAGCAAGCAATACTAATGCGACAGAAGTTATATATAACTTTTCTTTGACACTAGAAACAAACTTAAAAACCATTTTTTCTATCTGCATTACTGATAGGTGAATAATTACGCTTAAAATAATAACTCATCTTTATATATATGGGTAAAACTTGAGGTAAAAAACACAAGTTTTTTAGAGGCGATCGCAGAATATTTGGTAATATTTAAATACCTCATGTATGAAAACACAGTATTAAGGTAAATTTAATTTTAAATTTTTTCCTCAATCTTTAGAATAATTAAAAATTAACAAAACTAATAATATGTTGGCTTGTTATCAACGTATGACGTATTTAAGAATATTTTATTATTGTGTTTTATTTACGTAACTTTACAATAATTTATCTAAAACTTAACAGTAACTTTGCAAAGTCAGGCACAGGGATGAGATAAGACGTGAAAAACATTGTTAATTTTCCATTGGGCGCCAGAAATTTTAGTTGGGCGGTTAATCTGCTTAATAGTAGATGCAATTGCGCCAGAACCAATTGAGCAAATCTGTTCAGCTTGATAGTATTGGTAATTAACGATGCGGTGACGATGTTTGTGAAGATTAGTATATAAATTCTTGGCTTGCTTAAGTTGACAGTTAGCAGATAAAGCCACAGTATTATCAACTTTTCCTTGCTAGAGCAGACTTTTGGCTTGAAACTTAGCAGTTAAGTAGCCATAGCATCACATTACGTAAATACTGACCGAAGAGTGTCAGGTATTTTTATATGAAACATCTTCGTCAGTTTGAACTGTGCATTGCATTACCTCACCTAATTAAGTGGTTGCCGATTTCTTTTGTGGTTAGTATTTTTGCCGGAACTGCTTCTGCAGCGCTTTTAGCTTCATTGGAATGGGCAACTGAATTGCGGGAATCTCATCGCTGGATCATTGCTTTGTTGCCACTTGGTGGTTTTTTGAGCGGTTGGATTTACCATCGGTTTGGTCAGACTGTAGAAGCCGGAAATAACCTGTTGCTCGAAGAAATTCATAATCCTAAAGAGATTATTCCTTGCCGCATGGCTCCTTTAATTTTATTAGGAACAATCATCACCCATCTTTTTGGTGGTTCAGCCGGGCGTGAAGGTACAGCTTTACAAATGGGTGCTTCTTTGGCAGACCAATTGACTAAAATTTTGCGCTTTCAAGGGGTAAATCGGCGAATTTTGTTAACAGCAGGTATAAGTGGAGGATTTGCTTCAGTTTTTGGTACACCCTTAGCTGGGACTGTTTTTGGTTTGGAAGTTTTAGCGATTGGAAAACTTCATTATGATGCCCTTTTTGCTTCTTTAATTGCAGCGATCATCGGAAATCAAGTGACTTTACTATTTGGTCTGCATCATACAGATTACCGACATGCTCCGTTTATACCGACAATTACAATTTGGGGGCTGATATCTGCGATCGCAGCAGGTGCAATATTTGGAATTATTGCGAGGCTTTTTGCTCAAGCAACTCACAAAATTAGTCACTTTTTTAAAGCAAAGATATTATATCCTCCAATGCGTCCTTTTATAGGCGGTGTGTTCGTAGCAGTAATTGTTGGGTTGAGTGGCACAACCAAGTATATTGGGCTTGGTATCCCAACTATCGTTAATTCTTTCTATACTCAGCTACCTCCTTGGGATTTTGCCGCCAAATTCGGTTTTACCGCTCTGACTTTAGGAGCAGGTTTTAAGGGAGGAGAAGTAACCCCTCTATTTTTTATTGGTGCAACATTAGGTAATGCTTTATCGTTACTTTTGGCATTACCTGCACCCCTATTAGCAGGGATGGGGTTTGTCGGTGTATTTGCAGGTGCAGCAAATACGCCTTTGGCATCGACTTTAATGGGAATTGAACTTTTTGGTATAGAATCGGGGCTATTTATTAGTATTGGCTGTGTAGTCAGCTATCTTTTTTCGGGACATAGCGGGATTTATACTGCACAGCGAATTGGATTGAGTAAATACTCTTCTGAAAATTTGAAAGATGGGCTGACTTTAGCTACTTATCAGCAAGCAAAAGTTGAGCCAAAAATTGACTTATCTAATGATATCAAAGAGATAGGAAGCAATCATCAAGAATAATTTGGTAAAAAGTGAATTCCAATTATTTCACTTTCTTTTTTCCCTTTATTTTTACAGCGACTATTCACAATCTGCTCGCCAGTAATCTGTAGCAGTTCAACAGTTGTTTCTTCAGCTTGGCTTACGCCTTTAGCAATAGCTTGAGCCATGAGATGAGTATGGATTACACCAGAGAAGTAGACGATCGCAACGTTGGTAATAGGAAATTTTGGTCAATTTTTTAACTTCACAAACGATGAATATCATAGAGAATACTTGGTCAAAAAGTAAAGTACTAAGTTTTAAAGTTATCTTGATCACTTTCATTTGTGAACGCAGGTTTGTATAGTAGCAATTGATATATGCCCAATACTTTTAAAAAATTCTGTTAGATTAATCAATATATTTTTTTGTGTTTAAGATTACAAACAACTTTAATATCAAACCTATCTTGAGTAAGAAGTTTATTAATGTATTAAAAATTAATATTTAATTATACAGTTCACTTGAAAATCTTAACTATGGGAGTTTAAATCCCAACAATAATTAAAGCTACTGAATCGGTAATTTGTTTACAACGTATGAATAAATTAACGATTTATTCTGCTAGTTCAGTTTGATTCATCAACTTTTCTTAAAGAGTGCTATATGCAGAAACCAAACGACCAAAAAGGCTATTTTCTTAAGTATCTTTCCCTTGCACCAGTTCTTGCCGTTGTTTCGGTATCTATTGCTTTTTCTACTTGGGCTATATTTAACTACTTTTTCCCGGATCTCCTTTTCCATCCAATGCCGTAGCTAAGTGAGCAGCGATCGCGTTTCATTCAACTCCTCTGAAATAGATTAAGCATTATCCAAAATTTGCCTCTTCCAGTTTCGATGTTTTGGAAAGCGATCGCTGCTATTATCTTTCAGGCAATGATAAAGATTAATATTCTTACTTCATACCCTGTTCATTGAACATCCCCATTAATTTACGCTTACGGGCGTGGATTTGCATCAATTCATCTCGATAGCTTAACCAGTCACCCTTCTTGCCAGATTCCAAGTAAGCAGCGCGTGCTTTTTTCAGCCACTCGATTGCCTCATGATAATATTCTGCCTTACCCGCATCCATAATCTTTTCAGCGCGGCGACAGGCGTTGGCAATCACCCAGTTAGGATTGTGAGAAATAGCAGCGTTCATCACTCGGTGAATTAGCTCAGAATAATAGGAATTGAGTTCACTAGCGATCGCAATAGCATCATCAATTAGCTCCTCATATAAGAAAATATCTGCCTTTACTGATTCCGTTCCCCAACCTTCATAGCTACGGATAATCTGCAACAGGTCTGTTTTGATAATTTCCCAATTTTCCCCAGCTAATTCTTCTATTTTTTGGTAGTCAAAAAAGGATGGCTTGACTTGGAAAGCAGTCTGAATTGCTAATAAAGCAGCTTCATCATTACCTAACTCCTCTGCTAATTCACTTGTCCAAATCCCTAAATGGTACTGGCAATTACCTGGTAAATTTAAGCCACTTTGGGCAATATTTAGTGCTTGCTGCAATGCTCCTTGACCGCTGAGTGTTTTCGCCAACGCAAAAGCTTCTTCCATTGAATTCATTTGGGTTTGAGCGGCTTCAATTGCTTCTTCCACTCGACCTAACTGCCCCAACATTGTTAGATATTGTTGGTTTTGCCTTTCCGCTTGCGCCAAATACAAGTATTCTTGATAACGCTCTTGACGTTCAAGAATTTTCAAGCGAATTAGTACCAAATCATCAGCGTAGTCTGGTGGTTCTCCTTCCCAAACTCCGATGTTGGTGGCTCCCTGGAGAATTTTCACTAGTGGCGGGTAATCCCAATCTTGTCGCAAAGCCTCTAAACTCATGGCAAAATCAGCATTCCACTCATCTTGCCATGCTTCCAAATTTACTTGAACGTCAACTTTTTCTTCTAGGGAGAGTTCAGCGGTGAGAATTGCCTCACACCAAGCATCATTTAATTCTCTAGCAATTCCATCGTTTTCAGCGCCGTATTCTGCCACATCATCCCAATTTTCTATACAAGTAGAGGTAATTGCTTCCAAAATAGCGATCGCATTATTACCTTCTCCCCGTTCGCTAAAATCGACAGCAGTTTGTACTACACTCAACAACTCCTCACAAAGAGGATCTTCTTCACACCCCTCCTCAAAATAGCGCACCGCATCGCGGAGAATCTGCCGCACTTGTCGCCTAAAGGGAGCCGGATCAATGGCACTATAGCGCACGGGTTTTGTGGTTTTTTGCTGGGGAGCCGGACTTGTCATCCAGGTGACATGACGGTCAATTACCTCAATCAGTGGCGGATATTCTGCCACCAACTCTTGTAGCAGCCTTTGGGTTTGGATATGATCCAAGCGATTAAGTAGTTGTTCTAGAGTGGGACGTTGCTCAATAATTTCTGCTTGACGCGCACAGACGAGCATTGTCGCCACAATGTGCTTGCACCAGCCGTCAAAGTTGTAAGCGCAAGTGCAGTTGACTGAGAGCAACTCGCTGCTATCGAAATTCAAGTTGACGCGATAAGACTTTGCTTCATTACCTGCAACTTCTGCCTGAAGCAGATGACCACGTTGGGTAACTACATTGACAGCACCAGACTCATAGTATGCCTCACCTCGCTGGAAAGATTTAGCGTTGGCATTACGACGGATAGTAAATTCACTAATTGGGGGAATAGACATCAAGCGATCGCCTACGTAAGTCCTTTGTCTGCATGAATTTTAAATCTAGGTGGGAGCTGAAGCTAACGGGTTGCAAAGAAACTCAAAGTAGAGACGTTGCATTGCAACTGTAGAGACGTTGCATTGCAACGTCTCTACAGTTGCAATGCTTTCATTAAATACTGAGTCAATGTGAACGCATCGACACCTAACTCGGTACGTTCTTGGACTGCTAAAATACCTGTTTGTGAATGCCACCAAGCAGCAGTTGCAACAATATCTTCTATGGGAATTTGTTTAGTCGCCGCTTGCGCCAATAATCCACTTAGTAGCCCAGTTAATACGTCGCCACTACCGCCACGGGCTAAAGCTGGGGTACTTTCTGGGTTAATCCAAACTGCACCTTGAGGATTTGCGATCGCAGTTCTTGCCCCTTTCAACAGCACCACCGCACCACTTTGGGCCGCTGCTTCCCGTACTGCTTTCACCCTGTCTTTTTTGGCATCGGCGACATCAGGAAACAATCGCTGGAATTCACCAGTGTGGGGTGTAAGTACGGTCACTGCTTGGCGCTTCTGTAAAGTGGGGATCGTTCCCATTTGTCCCAGGATGTTCAAACCATCGGCATCGAGGAGTAAAGGGCGTTCGCTTTCTATAACTTCTTGCACAATTGGGGTGGCATCTCGTGTTAAACCGGGGCCACAGGCGATCGCATTAAAAGAACTCAAATCAGTGTTTTCTGGCAGTTGGAGGTGAGCGATGGCTCCGCTTTCCGTCTCTGGACAACCAACAATCAGCGCCTCTGGCAAATGTGACACTAAAAGGGGTTTCAGAGATTCGGGTACTGCAATTGAAAGCATTCCCACACCACTTGCCCGCGCACCCAAACCAGTTAAAATTGCTCCACCAGCATAGCGGCGTGAACCACAAATTAGCAGTAAATGTCCTTCCTTATACTTGTGAGTCACAGGTGGACGAGGTAAGGGAAGAGTGGAAAGTGCCGTTGCTGGTGTAATGCGTTTAATTCTGGGTGTATCGCCCAGAACAGCTTGCACGTCAGCCAAAGGAATATCAAAATCGATTAACTCAACTTTGCCGAGATAATCTAAAGCTTGATCTTGCAAAAAAGCCAGCTTCCACAAACCCAAACAAAGTGTGTGAGTGGCACAAATAGCAGTTCCTAACACCTCACCTGTATCGGTGTGTAAACCCGACGGCAAATCAATACTAATAATTGGTACAGACAATTCATTTAGCTGATTAATTGCAGAGGCGATGGGATCTGTGAGCGTTCTTTCTAAACCAAATCCAAACAACCCATCAATCAAAAAATCAGCATTTGGCAGTTGTGTAATGGTTTGATAAACTGGGATGCCTAAACTTTGGGCATACTGCAAGTGCTGTGAAGTTAATTCTTTGAGCTTCGAGAAAGAAGAATATATCCAGACTTCATACCCGCGAAAGTGTAATTCACGGGCTACTACCAAAGCATCACCCCCATTATGACCGGGGCCGACTAAAATCCCTACACGAGATTTCTCTTTTACAGAAAAAGGGATCAGCACTTGAATGCGACGCGCAATTAACCCCGCCACTTTTTCCATTAAAGCCACTACAGGCATTCCTGCGGCAAAAATACGCTCCTCAATATCGCGCATTTGCCCAGCAGTAACGACCACTTGCGAAATTTGTTCTTGCCTGTGTTGCATCAGTTCCCATTGCTGAGTCATAAATAGTGAGTTGTAAGTTTGAGATTTTTAATTAACTTCTAACTCTAGTCTTTTCAATGTGTAATGTATTTTTCTTAGTGTCTTAGTGTCTTAGTGGTTAAAAAAATGACTATTGAACCACCAGTCGCCTACGGCGGGAAACCCGCCTACAGCGCTGGTTGACCAAGGCACTAAGACACAAAGGCGAAAACGAGAAATTTTTTGGAATTTTTACTCACATTGAAAGGGCTATTTCTAACTTTTAACTCCCCAATCAGCACTTATTTACTTTCCGTAGTAAACCCTGGCATCACCGTATCCTAAATAATCTCGTAAATACTTATTCCATTCCTCTGCTTGGAAACGCTCAGAAAAAGGCCCGACTGCTACGTGTGGCCCTCGTGGTTTGAGCCTTTCAAATACACCGCCATTTTGTCCTAGATTCTGCCTAATTCGGGAGGCGATTCCGGCTAACTCTTCGGCTTTGGCAGGAATGGCGACATAGTATCTAGATTCTTCTCTTCTAGAATTGTCTCTACCAGAATCGCTTCTAAAAGAGGAGGAAGTAGTTACTTCCTGTCCATCAGCAAAGCTGACAATTCGAGCGCTATTGATGCCGTATGACTTCAGTTCTCTGACTCGTTGTTGAGCATTAGATGCTCTGCTAAAAACTCCCGACTGGATTACGGTACGTCCTTGGTACTGGCGGATATAAGCTCTGGGTTCAATCAAACGTATTTGTTCCAGCGTCCGGGGATCATTGCTGTCAACATATACTAAATAACGCTCAAAGTTCTGGCTATATTGATTAGCCTGTGCTGCTTGGAAGGGCTGAAAGTCTTGCTCATACTGATAAACTACTGGTTGTACTGGTTCTAGCTGCGGTAATGGCTGCTGACCATAAGGAATCGGTTGAAGATCTGGCGGTGGTGGTATTTCAACTACCCCTTGTTGAGCCAGCAATACGCTGCTGTTGTGGATTTGTGCTTGTGCTGGAGTAGAGTGGGGGGTCAGCGCTAACCATCCTCCCACGAATAAATAGAGAATTCTGTGCGCCGCACGCTGGTGTTTAGAACTTCTCCCTTCTCTGCGAGAGGCTCCGCCAACGCGTAGCGTCTCGTAGAGAAGGGGAGACGCCAAGGGCGAACGGAGTAGCATCTGAAAGCGGATAAATTGACTTGGTATTGCACTCGACATAATAGTCACAAAATAGTCACAACATTTCTAGGCAATTTCCTACAGCAATTAATTAGTTCGCCGTTGTAGCAACTATATAGTGTTTGCGTGAAATTAGCTCATTTACGTGGCAACAAATACATTAGGGGGCTGGGGAGGTTGGGGGAGCAGGGGGAGATGGGGAAGTAGAGGAGAGGGCAAGGTCTGCATAAAAGGCTCGTCCGCGAATATCAAACACTCGTCCGCGAGTATCAAACACTCGTCCGCGAATATCAAACACTCGTCCACGAATATCAAACACTCGTCCACGAATATCAAACACTCGTCCACGAATATCAAACACTCGTCCGCGAATATCAAAAACTCGTCCACGAATATCAAAAACTCGTCCACGAATATCAAACACTCGTCCACGAATATCAAACACTCGTCCACGAATATCAAACACTCGTCCACGAATATCAAACACTCGTCCACGAATATCAAACACTCGTCCGCGTCCAGCTCCCCCAGCTTCCCCTCCTTCCCCTGCCCTTCTGCTATTTATTGTTCGCTGATTCGGTTGTCCATAAACTGAAGTGCTTTTATAGTAAGGCTTTGAAGAGGTGTATGCTACAATTTAACAATCACGTAGCTTCCGTGTGGTGCTTGGATGAAAAGCCTCTACTCGTACGCCGAGTACAGCGTCACCATTACAAATACCGGAAAGGAGCCAGCACTTTCTAAAGTGTGAATTGCCATTAGTTGCAACCACAAATTCCGTAAACATGGTCTTGCCTTGATTGCATAAAAACCACAGATAGAAAGTTGTATAGAGTTAACATATTGCCACAAAGTTGTTGTATTGCATGGGTTTTAATCCCAGTAGCCTAACAAGATTTAGGGTTATGAAAAAAGTCGTCGTTGGTCTTTCGGGTGGCGTTGACAGTTCCACCGCCGCTGCTATCCTGCACCATCAGGGCTATGAAGTGATTGGTTTGACTCTTTGGCTAATGAAAGGCAAAGGTCAGTGTTGCTCTGAAGGTATGATCGACGCGGCTGATATCTGTGAACAACTGGGCGTTCCTCATCAGGTTGTGGATATTCGGGATATTTTTCAAACACATATTGTCGATTACCTAGTGACTGGTTACAGTGCTGGAATCACGCCTTTGCCTTGCTCTCAGTGCAATAAAACGGTGAAGTTTGGGCCGATGGTGCAATATGCTCGTGAAGAATTGGGATGCGATCGCATTGCTACAGGTCATTATGCTCAAATTAATTATGATCAAGCTACAGGGCGTTATCAGTTATTAAGAGCAGTTGACCGCAACAAAGACCAGTCCTACTTCCTGTATGATTTGTCTCAAGATTTACTCGCAGCTAGTATATTTCCTTTAGGCGAACTGGAAAAAGCTGACACGCGCCGCATCGCCGCTGAATACGGGCTGAAAACTGCTGATAAGCCAGAAAGTCAGGATTTATGCTTAGTGGAAAGTAATGGTTCCATGCGGGCATTTCTGGATAAATATCTCGCCCCCAAAACAGGCGATATTGTAGATACCGCAGGCAAAGTTTTAGGACAGCACGATGGTGTGCATCACTACACCATTGGACAGCGCAAAGGGTTGGGAATTGCTGCCCCGGAACCGCTGTATGTAATTGAATTGGATGCGGTTAATAATAAAGTAATTGTGGGCGATCGCACCAAGGTAACTCAGCCAGAGTGCACCGTCGGACGAGTAAACTGGGTATCCATCGCCGAACCATCCACCCCAATTCACGCCGAAGTGCAAATTCGTTATCGTTCAACGCCTACACCAGTAACGGTAATTCCCCTAGAAAATTCCCGCGTCCGCTTAGTGTTTGATGAACCTCAGTTCAGCATCACCCCCGGACAAGCTGCGGTGTGGTACGACGGGGAAAAAGTGTTAGGTGGCGGGATTATTGAACAGTTTAGTTAAGAATAACTCTTACCCTGCTTTGGCATAAAGCAAAACCACCCTTCCTCGCTTGTAAGGAAGGATATTTTTATTTTTAAATGGGATATATGCCGGAAGAACCTATCTTTAATCAGTTTTTGATTCAGTTATTAGAAAGCTATACCTCAGAAGAGGCGGCAGAGATTAGACTTCTTGCAAAAGTCCGAAAATTATTAGTGTCATTCTGACCAGAACGTAGTGGAGGGAGGAATCTCCGAGATGTTTCGCTCCGCTCAACATGACAATTTAAGCATTTATGCAAGAGGTCTATTCAAAAGTACATAAGTGAGTGGGATGCTGCCACCTATACGAGTGTTGCCCAGAGTATCTTAGACCATGCTAATAGAAAAGTAATTGACCCATTAAAGTATCTACGCAAAGCTCATAACTTTAATAAAAAAGGAGCGATTAGAGTTCCAAAAACTGGATATCGTGGAGATAGTTCAGCTGTATATCGTAAAAGCAATGAATATCTGATACCGGAATCCGATGGAAGATAAAAGACAAGATACTTTTTAAATCCTTTTATTGCTTGCTGTCGAACACCAGCTAAATTAGGGTGAGATAATTGACAAGATTTTCCCATTCCTGGCATTTTACCCAGTTGTTTGAAAGTTGTTTCTGCTGCTGCAAGAAACCTATCTGAAGCTTCCAAGTTATCTTCTGCAATATAAGTCGCTAATTCTATCAAGTCGCGGATGACTTGCGGTCGTTTGCTGATGTCACTCATTAACCTTGGTTTGACCCTTTATGCTTGGCGATTCTTTCCCGCACAGCTTGGCGGATGTCTTCCCAATCGTCAGGAGTCATCTCAGTTGCATTCCCAGAATTTAGACCTTCTAAAAGCATCGCTTCCAAACGTTCAGCCGCTTGACGCTTTTGGTCTTGGCGCACTAACTCACGGAAATATTCACTGACACTGCTGTAACCACCAGCCGCCACTTTCTCTTCTATATAAGTCCGCATCGCATCAGGGAGAGATATATTTATACTTTTCACTGGCACTACTTCCCTAATTTTTACTTCATAATATTATTTTATGGCAATTTATGCCATTGATTGCCATATTAGGCTCAATTAGCAAAAGCGATACCTGTGGTAAGTACACCTACGTACTTTCTATCAAAAACTACTTCTATGCGATCTTCAGTAAGATTTTTACAATATCCGAAATCAATTCCTTTAATTTTTCGTGTTCGGGTAAAGGAACTATAATTTCTAACGTAGACTTGCTGTAAGCAACTCGTAGCGATGCCTAACCTAGTCAGATAGCTCAGAGGCTAGGTGCAAAATTTTCCTCCATTTCCTAAACTATTTTTCTCGCCGTACCAGCATTTTGATAAGTTAGTACATAGTTTGAAACAACAGCAGTTAACGCAAAGAGGGGATTACGTTGAGTCACCATCCAGATGCCATTACCCCCCACGGTGGAGAGTTGGTTAACCGGATCGCCACACCAGAGCAAAAGGCAGAATTTCTCTCAAAAGCCGACTTTTTGCCGCGAGTGCAACTTGATGAGCGAGCTGTTTCTGATGTAGAAATGATTGCGATCGGCGGTTTTAGCCCACTCACGGGTTTTATGAACCAGGAAGACTATAATTGCGTAGTCACCCAAATGCGGTTAGCCAACGGTCTTGTGTGGTCAATACCGATTACACTTTCAGTGACAGAAGAAGTGGCTTCTCCCCTCAAGGAAGGCGGCTTGGTTCGTCTGGATAACCCCAGCGGCGAGTTTATCGGGGTTTTGCAGCTTACACAAAAATATCACTACGACAAAAATAGCGAAGCCATAAATGTCTACCGCACTGATGATGCCAAACATCCTGGTGTCCAAGTAGTCTATAATCAAGGCTCTATAAATCTTGCGGGAGATATTTGGTTATTGCAACGCGACGCCCATTCCCAGTTTCCCACCTACCAAATTGATCCTGCTGCCTCACGGCAAATGTTTAAAGATAAAGGCTGGAAAACGATTGTTGGCTTTCAAACTCGCAACCCCATCCACCGCGCTCATGAATATATTCAAAAATGCGCTTTAGAAACTGTAGATGGTTTATTTTTACACCCGTTAGTTGGGGCGACTAAAGAAGATGATATTCCGGCTGATGTGCGGATGCGTTGCTACGAAATTTTGCTGGAACACTACTACCCCTCAGACCGGGTGATTTTGGCAATTAATCCGGCGGCAATGCGTTATGCTGGGCCTCGTGAGGCAATATTCCATGCTTTAGTCCGCAAAAACTACGGCTGTACTCACTTTATCGTCGGACGGGATCATGCTGGTGTTGGCGATTATTACGGCACTTACGATGCACAGTACATTTTTGAAGAGTTTGCACCTGGTGAAATGGGTATTGTGCCGATGAAATTTGAACATGCTTTCTACTGTACACGCACCAAGCAGATGGCAACGACTAAAACCAGTCCCAGCAAACCAGAGGAGCGGGTTCACCTGTCGGGAACAAAAGTTCGGGAAATGCTGCGTCGGGGTGAGTTACCTCCACCGGAATTTTCCCGTCCTGAAGTGGCGGCGGAGTTGGCGCGAGCAATGCGTACACAAGTATCGGTTTAGGATAGATTGCAAATACTTTACACTACAGAGTTCGGCTCATTAAGCTGCTAGCTGATGGGCTGAGAACTGATAGCTAATTTATGAAGCGGCGGACGTTTTTACACACAATTGGCTCAATACTGGCGGTATTGGGGATAACTGAGGCTGAGTGGTTGACCTTGGGAAATCGCTACTACCAAGCTTTAGCACAACCTAGTCCACGTAAGTTGGCATTATTAATAGGCATCAATCAATATCCACGTTCAGCCCTGAGTGGTTGTTTGACTGATGTGGAACTGCAAAGAGAGCTGTTGATGCACCGTTTTGGTTTCCAAGCCTCAGATATTCTCACCTTAACTGAAGAACAAGCTAGCCGGGAATTCATTGAGGCGGCTTTTTTGGATCACTTGGGTCAAGCTCAACTTGGTGATGTGGTTGTCTTCCACTTTAGTGGCTACGGCACTCGTGTGAGGGGTACATCGCTAGATGCGGCGGGGCAAAATGCTCTTGTACCAGCTAGTGAGAATAAATCACAAGATGAGAAAATAGTCAACTATTTATTAGAAGAAACTGTATTATTATTGTTGCGATCGCTCCCCACAAACAGAGTAACGGCAGTATTGGATACTAGCTATGACGCTCTTGGTAAAGCCGAGATCGGATCAAAAATTCGTGCTCGTAAAGAGTCAGTAGATGTACAGTTAGCAGCAGCGGAACTCGACTTTCTCAAACAACTCAAAACTAAAACTTCACTCAATCTAGATACTTTAGTCCTATCCGCTACCTCAGAACCAAAACAGTTGGCAAGGGAAGGAGTATTTTCTGATTTTAGTGCTGGGTTATTTACCTACGCTTTGACACAACACTTGTGGGAAT
The DNA here is from genome assembly GCA_019359395.1 of Komarekiella atlantica HA4396-MV6. Lineage (GTDB taxonomy): Bacteria > Cyanobacteriota > Cyanobacteriia > Cyanobacteriales > Nostocaceae > Komarekiella > Komarekiella atlantica. The sequence continues at coordinate 35,751 of JAHHHK010000005.1, read as the reverse complement.
CCACCCCAGCCACAACAATTCAATTCATTCTCTCTGATGTAGAAAGTTCTCTATATAAATTGGGTAGTAAACAGCAGCCAGCATTAGTTAGTAGCAAGAAAAATTCCACCTTAGCTGAGAATTTTTTCCCAGAGATTAACATTGCTGCTCAAGGAGCGGTGACAGCAGTTGAAGAAGATGGGAAAACAGTCCATCTGTGGTTAGCAGGACTACCTCTACAAGTGCTGGAATACTACGGTGTTAATTCTCGCTTGACGTTGTTAACGGGAGAACAGTTAATATTGCGATCGCGTACTGGGTTAACAGCCAAAGCCCATATCTCCAGCATTGATGCTACAATCCCCCTACAAGGGCAACTTGTTCAGGAAGCAGTTCGGGTTTTACCTAGAAATATTGATTTAACAGTAGCTCTAGACACTGAATTAGAAAGAATCGAACGGGTAGATGCTACAAGTGCCTTTGCTGCTACCGTTCCCCGCGTTTCCAGTGTTGTTGCCAGAGAACAACCAGCTGACTATGTACTTGGTAAGCTAGAGCAAACACCCAGTCGTTATGGTCTATTTTCTCTTGGTGGTGAACTAATTCTCAACACTGCTGGGGAAGTTGGGGAAGCTGTGAAAGTCGCTGTGCAAAGGTTAGCGCCGAAATTCAAAATCTTACTCGCAGCCAAGTTATGGCGGCTCACAGAGAATGCAGGTTCTTCTAACTTAGCAGTCAAGGCAACCTTAGAAATAATTAATAGCATATCGCCTCGCGTGATTATGCAACGGCAAACATTGCGAACTCTCAGTTCGGAAAAATCCATTAGCAAATCACCCAGCATTCCTACAGTTCCTATTGGTAGTCGAATGCAGTATCGAGTGCAAAACTTAGGCGATCGCCCACTATATTTAATCTTACTGGGATTAAAGAATAATCGCACAGCAGTTGCCTTCTACCCTTGGCAAATCCCCCAAGAACCAAATAATCCAGACACCAAACCCCTGCTCACACAACTGGTTATTACCCCTGGCGGAACTCTCACCTTACCCCAAACTACTGCTGCTGCATCTGATTGGGTTATTCCAGGCCCAGCCTTCTTTTGTGAACAACAACTAATCTTCAGTACTGCTCCCTTGAGCGAAACTTTCGCCGCTCTGGATACAGCTAAGTATTCCACAGCTGACCAACAGCTATTAATTAGTGCATTACTGAATCCTTTAGAAGTTGCACAAGCCTTGCTACAAGACTTACATAACGCTAGTGCAGTCAAAGGCGAGATGAATAATATAGCTGCTGACTCATATATCTTGGATGTGAATAATTGGGCCAGTCTAAGTTTTAGCTTTCAGGTAGCCTAAAGACGGAATCCAATATTAGAAAATAGAAAAATTTGTTCAGGTAGCCAAGCCACTCCGGTCTTCTCCCTTCGCGTAGCGTCTCGTAGAGAAGGGGAGACGCAATCATGCGATAGCGCAGCGTAAAGCCTACGGCATGGCTACGCTTAGAGCGAGTCCGCGAGCGTCTGGGGTTTCCCTAAGTAGAGGAAGTGGCGCGCGACCTCAGTCGTTCGGCTCCTTTTGCTATCTAATCTAGACAACTGATTTAAGAAGCATATGGCGATGCCTTTGTCGTAGGCATCGCGGATTCTAGATTTGATCTAAAATTCCAAATCGATTTAACGATTCACCGCCGCAGCTTCTCGCGCTGCTGCTGCTTGATCTGGGTGGATACCCAAACGGGTGAGATTAATCCGACCTTTATTGTCAATTTCGCGCACTTTGACAATCACTTCATCTCCAACTGCTACTTCATCCTCAACTTTGCCAACACGGTAGTCAGCTAATTGAGAAATGTGGATCATGCCTTCTTTTCCAGGCAGAAACTCCACAAATGCACCTATTGGTATAATCCGAGTTACCCGTCCTACGTAGACATCCCCTTCATGCAGCTTGCGGGTCATGCCTTGGATGATGTTACGCGCTCTTTTTGCCTTGCTCTCATCCACTGCGGAAATCGTCACCGTGCCGTCATCTTCGATGTCAATCTTGGCACCAGTTTCCTCAGTAATGCCTTTAATAGTCTTGCCTCCAGGCCCAATAACCAGACCAATCATGTCTGATTCAATCTTAATTGTTAATAGACGTGGGGCATAGGATGAGGTTTCAGTGCGCGGTTGCTCGATGCAGGCGAGCATTTTCTCTAAAATGTGCAACCTGGCTGATTTGGCTTGGTGGACGGCTTGAGAAATAACCTCCAACGACAGACCGGAGATTTTCATATCCATTTGCAAGGCGGTAATCCCGGCATCAGTACCGGCAACCTTGAAATCCATGTCACCTAAGAAGTCTTCAATGCCTTGAATGTCAGTCAGGACTCGTACTTCATCCCCTTCCTTAATTAGACCCATTGCTGCGCCACTAACGGGTTTGAGAATTGGTACACCAGCATCCATTAGGGCAAGGGTGGAACCGCACACTGAACCCATTGAGGTGGAACCGTTGGAGGAGAGTACTTCCGAGACGATGCGAATTACGTAAGGAAATTGTTCCTTTGACGGTAGCACGGGTAGTAGCGATCGCTCTGCTAATGCCCCGTGACCGATTTCACGTCTTCCTGGCGCACGCATCGGCTTGGTTTCTCCGACTGAAAAAGGCGGGAAGTTGTAATGATGCAGATAACGCTTTTGTTGATCTAGCTGCATGTCATCATTGAGGTTTTGGGCATCACCCGGTGTACCTAGAGTACAAGTGGATAATACCTGAGTTAGTCCGCGGTTAAATAACCCACTGCCGTGAACTCGCTTCGGTAAAACATCAACTAAACAAGAAACGGGACGGACTTCATCGAGTTTACGACCATCAACGCGGACATTATCTTCGATGATTTGTCGGCGCATAAACTTCTTGGTAATGTCTTTAAAAGTATTACCAAGGGCCTTGCTATTTGCGGTTGCAGCAACTCGAATTGGGTCTTCTTCTGGTAATTCGGCGATCGCAGTTGCAATTGTTTCCTTCACGACATCCAAAGCTGCATCGCGTTCGGGTTTAGTGTATTCAAATTGTGACAGGATTTTCTTAATTTCACTGCTAGCGCGATCGCTGATATAGTTTTCCAGGGTTTGGTCTACTTCTGGTGGTGCTTCTTGCACTATTACCAAACCCAGTTCTGCTACTAAATCTTGCTGTGCCTTGATTAAATCTCGCACTGCTTCGTAGCCAAAATCAATCGCCTCAATAATATCCCGTTCTGGTAACTGGTTCGCTCCCGCTTCCACCATGATCACGCCATGTGGTGAACCTGCTACAACTAAATCCAAATCTCCGGCTTCAATTTCTGCATAGGTGGGGTTAATAATGAAATCATCTCCCACTAAGCCAACCCGCACTGCCGCCATTGGCCCATTAAAGGGGATTTGAGCAATCAGGGTAGCAATTGAAGCACCTGTAACTGCTAGCACATCGGGTGGTACTAGTTCATCCATCGATAGCGTTAATGCAATAATTTGCAGGTCATCCCGTAACCATGAAGGGAATAGAGGACGCAGGGGACGATCTATAAGACGGCTGGTGAGAATTGTTTTTTCTGGTGGACGACCTTCTCGTCGCATGATCCCTCCGGGAATCCTACCAGCGGCATATAGCCTTTCTTCGTAATCTACTGTGAGGGGAAGAAAATCAATGCCTTCTCTGGCTTGCGATCGCGTAGCCGTCACTAATACAGCTGTGTCCCCCGATTGTATTAAAACTGACCCACCAGCCTGGGGAGCTAATAGGCCTACCTTCAGTCGAATATCCCGTCCATCGAAGGATATTGACTTATCAACTTCTGCCATTCAGTTTTTTTTCCTTCTCTTTCGCTATTCTCTCTCTGTGGCAATCCTAACATTTATGCCCTATGGCTGACTTCCGTTACACACAAAGATAAACAAGTCTTTCAATGCAAAGTGCGATACAAGATCAGGCTATCTATCTACCTGTCTATCGCTTAGCTTTGCTAAACGCGGAATACACCCAATAATATTAAATCCTAAGGACTGCCAAAGTGTAATTGAAGGTATATTAGTTTCTAAGGCAAATAAACATCACTGCCTCGTAGTCAAAGCTAGCCGCTATCAAGAGCGTTGTCCTATGAACCGTCCTATACTCTGACCACAGTAGGTTGTACAATAAAACCAGCGTTGCAAATATAGCTGCACTGACTAGGAAAGTTTGGTTTTAAATAAAACGCTCCCAATACTTCTTTTGGCTTGTGTGTAACGTCCTGAACAGATATCCTAATAACCAACGTATCCTGACTCAATTAATAAGCCGTAAGTTCTGTCTCAAAGAGGGTTGGATTGGGAATATTTTTACCTTTAATAATTACAACCTTTAGTAATACCCTTACGGTCTTCCGCTCTGGAAAAAACATATAATTTAGTTCTAGTGACGTCTCCTTCTTTAAAATTTTATAAATAGGAATTTTTCTTCCCTTTAATATTTAGGATGTCTCATTTATTTAATGTGTTGATTATATTGAATTTGTAATTCAATTTTTTTTTAAAACAGCAATAATTAGTTACTGCTGAAGTTTGGCGAAAATCTGAGTAGTTAGCAAATGGCGATTTTACACGGTAGTTGGTTACTAAATAATCAAAGTAGTTGTTTATTTATTTGGGGCGAAACATGGCGATCCTCGCGGGTAAATTTTGAGTTGAGTTCATCGCCAAGTGTGCCACCACATCCATTGGCAATGACACCAGTTGAGTTAAGCGAGTGGTTGCGTACTCCCACGGGGAAACAAGCTACGCAAAGCATCACTTTTGGTGATTTGCATAACATTACAATTACTAAAACGCAGCAGCCGCAAGTTGCTTTAACGACTACTGGACGAACCCGCAAAGGTGCAAACACTGCTGAGATTATGCCAACGCACTCCCAAATAATTTCTCTACTAACTTATATTTCAGAGAGTAAGGAGGGAACAGTATTAACCCCAGTACATTCTGCTGCCACATTAGATGAAACACAATCCCCACAATATTTACAATCGTGGCGAGTTGAGGGTTTTTGTCTCAATCCCACCGCAGCAATGAAATTTCTCACTTCTGTTCCTCTAAATGCTGCTAATGGAGAAGATGCCTTTTTGGGAGGAGATTTACGTTTTTGGTCGCAAGTGGCCCGCTGGAGCTTAGATTTAATCTCGCGTTGTAAGTTTTTACCGACTATTCAACGCCAATCTGATGATTCTATCGTTGCGAAATGGCAAGTACTTTTAGATAGTGCTGTGGATGGAAGCCGCTTAGAAAGATTTTCGGCAAAGATGCCATTAGCTTGTCGCACCTATCAGGGAAGACTGGGGACTAGGGACTGGGGACTGGGGAGCCAGTCTGTGGAAGCGTCCTCCGTTGAGCGAACTGGGGTGACTGGAGAGGAATTTTCCCAATCCCCCATCTCTAACCCCCAGTCCCTACTTTATGTAGACTTCCCCGCCGAACCTCAAGAATTATTGTTGGGATTTCTCAATAGTACAATAGATGCCCAAGTACGAGAAATGGTAGGTTCTCAACCCATCGTTGAAGCAAAGGTAATGGCGTCTTTACCGTCTGCGGTACGACAGTGGTTGCAATCTTTAACTAATGCATCTCATATAGTCAATACAGATGCAATTGGAGTCGAACGACTGGAAGCGGCGCTGAAGGCTTGGACTATGCCGCTACAATATCAACTAGCTCTGAAAACTCTATTTCGCACCTGTTTTCAACTGCGTTCCCCGGAGCCTGGAGAAGTAGATTGGACATTGGCGTATTTCCTCCAGGCGGCTGATAATTCAGAGTTTTTGGTCGATGCAGCAACAATTTGGCACAATCCAGTTGAGCAGTTGGTTTATGAAAATCGGACAATTGACCAACCTCAAGAAACATTTTTGCGGGGTTTGGGATTAGCTTCCAGATTGTATCCCGTACTTGCACCCAGCTTAGAAGCTGAAGCTCCCCAATCTTGTCCTCTCAGTCCCATACAAGCGTATGAATTTATTAAATCTGTAGCTTGGAGATTAGAAGATAGTGGTTTGGGAGTGATTTTACCTCCTAGTTTAGCTAACCGCGAAGGGTGGGCGAACCGTTTGGGTTTGAAAATTACTGCTGAAACTCCCAAGAAAAAGCAAGGAAGTTTGGGGTTGCAGAGTTTGTTAAATTTTCAATGGCAATTGGGAATTGGCGGACAGACTATTTCTAAAGCCGAGTTTGATAGACTTGTGGCGTTGAATAGCCCACTTGTAGAAATTAATGGCGAGTGGGTGGAGTTGCGTCCCCAAGACATCAAGACAGCTCAAGCCTTTTTCGCCTCTCGCAAAGACCAAATGGCGCTTTCTTTAGAAGATGCTCTGCGCCTTAGTACTGGGGATACCCAAGTTATTGAAAAGCTACCAGTGGTCAGTTTTGAGGCGTCTGGGGCATTGCAGGAGTTGATTGGGGCACTAACCAATAATCAGGCGAGCGCACCTTTGCCCACGCCTAGTGGCTTTCAGGGACAGTTACGACCATATCAAGAACGAGGTGCTGCTTGGCTGGCCTTCTTGGAACGTTGGGGCTTGGGTGCGTGTCTCGCCGACGATATGGGACTCGGCAAGACTATTCAGTTTATCGCCTTTCTTCTGCATCTCAAAGAACAAGATGTGCTAGAAAATCCAACTTTACTAGTTTGTCCAACTTCTGTTTTAGGAAATTGGGAAAGAGAAGTTAAGAAATTCGCCCCCACCCTGAAAGTTTTGCAGTATCACGGTGATAAACGGCCCAAAGGAAAAGCATTTGTCGAAGTAGCAAAAAAGCACGACTTAGTTATTACTAGTTATTCATTAATTCATCGAGATATTAAGTCATTAGAGAGCCTTACTTGGCAAACAATTGTTTTAGATGAAGCGCAGAACGTCAAAAATCCAGATGCGAAGCAGTCACAAGCTGTGAGGCAATTAGAGGCTAAGTTTCGCGTTGCTTTGACGGGTACGCCAGTAGAAAATAGATTGCAAGAATTGTGGTCAATTTTAGATTTTCTCAATCCTGGGTATTTGGGTAAGCGACAATTTTTTCAGCGGCGGTTTGCTATGCCAATTGAAAAGTATGGTGATACCGCTTCTTTGAGCCAGTTACGTGCATTAGTTCAACCGTTTATTCTACGCCGTCTGAAAAGCGATCGCGAAATTATTCAAGACTTGCCAGATAAGCAAGAAATGACCGTCTTTTGTGGTCTGACTGCTGAACAAGCTGCACTTTATCAACAAGTTGTAGAGGAATCTTTAACAGAGATTGAATCGGCTGAAGGATTGCAACGCCGGGGAATGATTTTAGCTTTACTAATCAAGCTCAAACAAATCTGCAATCACCCGGCCCAATATTTGAAACAAACTACATTGGAGCAACATAATTCAGCCAAACTTCTGCGGCTAGAAGAAATGCTGGAAGAGGTTTTAGCAGAAGGCGATCATGCTTTAATCTTTACTCAATTTGCTGAGTGGGGAAAATTACTCAAACCCTATCTAGAAAAACAACTTGGTCGAGAAATATTGTTTTTATATGGCAGCACCAGCAAAAAACAACGTGAGGAAATGATTGACCGTTTTCAACACGATCCCCAAGGGCCACCAATTATGATTCTTTCATTAAAAGCAGGTGGTGTTGGGTTGAATTTAACACGCGCAAATCATGTATTTCACTTTGATAGATGGTGGAATCCAGCCGTGGAAAATCAAGCCACAGACCGAGTATTTCGTATTGGTCAAACTCGTAATGTGCAAGTACATAAATTTGTCTGTAATGGCACTTTAGAAGAGAAAATTCATGACATGATTGAAAGTAAAAAACAGCTGGCTGAACAAGTTGTAGGTGCGGGTGAAGAATGGCTGACTGAATTGGATACAGATCAACTCCGTAACTTATTACTACTTGACCGCAATGCAGTAATTGATGAGGACTCAGAATAGCCTTCTTACATAAGTCGAAATTTGTTAAATCGAACCACAGAGAAAAGTCGGTAGCTTGCTTCCCGCAGGGTGCGGCGGCTACCCTGCGGGAACGCCAAAAGCGAACCGCCGTTCGCGCAGCGTTCCGCAGGAAAGACATCTGAACTTCGGTGTGAACACTGATTAACACCAATATTTATCTGTCTTGAAAAGTTTCCTACAGCGGGAACCCCCCGTTGTAGCAAGTGTTCGTTGTTCATCTGTCTTGAAAAGTTTTGCGCTCCTGTTACCCGGAGCTTCACTTACTTTTCGCTGTCTTGAAAAGTTTTGCGCTACTGTTACCCGGAGCTTCGCTTACTTTTCGCTGTGGTTTATTTTGGTCTTATTCCGATTTTTGTAAGAAGTCTAATAAGTAAGAAGAGTAAAGATTCAGATTTAAAGTTGAGGTATTTCTGGTTTTCCAGGCAGGTCTTTTTGCATAATTGCTATATTCTGCCTCCAATATCACACTCGTCAATAGACCTCTTGCATCAATGCTTCAATTGTCATGTTGAGCGGAGCGAAACATAGGAGTGAGATTCTTTCCTACGGAACTAAGGCGTAGCTTGCTTCGACCTAGGAGTACCCTCCACTACGTTCTGGTCAGAATGACACTAATAGTTTTCTGACTTTTGCAAGAGGTCTAATATCCACTGACCTGAATTCTTACAATAAATGTAAAGTGTGGTTGACGGCAGAAAATCAATCTACTTGCACAAGGTATAATTAATATATCAAATTTTTCAGGTATGTTTTATGCTAGGAAAAAGTATTAATAATGAATCCAAACGCGCACTCTTGCTTAAGTTTGAGAATCTGGATTTGGAATCAATTATTATTAAGCTAACTCATCCGCAAGATGTTTATAAGTGGAGCCGAGAAAAAGCAGAGTATGCAGTTTCTCAATATAAGAAATTCCTTTTTTTAAATGCTTTATATCCTGAGCAAGAACTAGTACCTACAAAGGAAATTGATAATGTTTGGCATGTTCATATTCTTGACACTGAGAAATATCGGAATGATTGCCAATATTTATTCGGTCGATTCTTAGATCATTATCCCTATTCTGGGCTAAGAGGGCAGCAGGATGAAAAAGAGCATCTTAAAAAATTTGAATTGAGTCAAACTCTTTTTCAAGAACTTTTTCCATCGGATAATGTAAAGTTTTATAAAACTCCAGCACATTCTTCTAGTACTTCATCTGCAAGTTTTAGGTCAGTTACACTAGCATATTCCTCTTCTAACCGTTCTAGCTAGTTTGATTTTAGGAATGAATTTTTCATTTTATCTTCATGTCATCTTGAATATTGACTTCTAGCTGCGGAACGTTAATGCCTCAAAATAATAATCATAGATACGATAATCCATTAAGTAACTTTGCAACTTATTTCACTCCAACATCCGTAGTATTTACTATTGGTTTAATACTTTTAACTGTCGGTTTGTTTACTCAAAATACTTTAGGTTTCTGGTCGCAACTACTATCAACAACTGGGTCGGCACTCTTAGCTAGCTGGGTTTCAGTTATCTATGATCGAGATTCACTGGTTAACCGCTTGGAGAATATGTTCAGGATCAAGGCTTTTTCTGAACAGGGTTTTCGGAGGGTACATGAGCAGATGGATTTCGGTAGCATTTTTCGTATTGCAAAGAATGGAGATACGGTGTATTGGCATGACACCTATTGCTCACTTCGTAAAGGGTATCTTGAAGACTTAAAGAATGCTCTGCAAGAAGGAGTTAAGATCCATATTCTTGCAATAGATCCTGATTGTCCTAATGCTACTTATAGATCTAATGAGATGGATGAAGGTCAAGCCTGGGTTGTAGGACTTCGAGACTTCATTACCGTAATGCGTAACTTAAGAAACGATCCAAGCTATGGGCATAATCTAGAATTAAGAATTTATGATGGGCTTACTTGCGTGCCTTTTTATATCTTATTTGATAGAAGAAGAGATACTCCTAAACTAGGTTATTATTCTATTTTTCTCAACGACCATACAGCTGACTGTACACATTTTGAAATTGTGGAAGGGAAAGACTTTAGTCGAGGAAGGGGATTACTAACGAATTTTGTTGAGTATTTTAAAAAAAAATGGGATGTAAGCAGAAGTGTCTAAACTAAAAAATGTCAAAATTTTAATTTTGACAATATAAAATACCAGATAGGTTAGCATTTTTCCAGTAATTTATTTAATCAAATAAGAAAAATTATGACCAATTACACTCTTCAATCAAGCCGAGAATGGTGGTCACAACGATGGCTTGATTTGCTAGATTCTTATCGATTTAAAAAGCGTTTGGAACGTGCTAGAAACTATGCTCGTCAGGGAAATGTCTTGAGTATCGAGTTTAAAGGTGCAAAAGTTTTAGCTAGAGTGCAAGGTAGTGAAGCAGAACCTTATAAAGTTTCTCTTTCTCTTGACCCCTTCAGTGATGAGCAATGGGGTTATGTAATTGAAACAATGTCCCATAAAGCAACTTTTGCTGCCAAGCTGCTGGCAGGGGAAATGCCACAAAATATAGAAGAAGTGTTTACAGCGAATGGTCTTTCTTTATTTCCTTTTACCCTCTCAGATATCCACAGTAAATGCTCTTGTCCCGATAAGGCAAATCCTTGCAAACATATTGGTGCTATTTATTATCAGTTAGGCGATCGCTTCAGTGAAGATCCATTTGTACTATTTCAATTACGTGGACGCACGAAAGAGCAAATTATTAGTGATTTACGAAATTTACGTGGTGCTAAGGTTGAAGCTCACATCATTGAAACCCCTGAAGTTCAACAATTAATTCCCAACAATCAATACTCGGTAACAATTGACGCTTTCTGGCAATATAACGAGCCATTAGAGTCATCTTTGGTAGTGATTGCACCATCAAGTAGCGAGACAATATTAGATGTATTAGGAGCAATTCCCTTAGCCAAGGAAGCAGAAAATACTGTAAGTTTAAATTCTGCTGATGTGGTAATGAACTATTTAGATGTAGTTTACAAAGATGTTAGTCAAAAAGCCTTTTTGGCAGCGATGAACGTCGGAGGGAGTTGACTATAGCGGTTCTCACATGAGTGAGGTACACCAAGAAGTAATTAACCACAGATAAACACCGATAAACGCCGATAAATTTGTACCTCATCTGACTAGGAAACGCTATAAGTAAATTCAGCTAATTTTCCGGTTACTCCTGCTTAACATCAGATATAGGGTGCTCACGTACAACAATAAGCGGAGACTGCCTTAAAATTTAAAGTTGTATTTACTAATACTGATTGAATGTTATAAAAGCAGAGTAATCCATTCAAATCAACATGGAACTCCAAACTAGAATTATTTCGGTAGAACTTACTGATGGTACACATGTCCGAGTTGAAGCTACACTAATTGGCGAACGCAAAATAAATTTTCAAACCCAACCTTTTAATGAAGTAACCGTTGCTATAGAATCTCTTACCAAGGAAATTGCAGAGATAGTACACAAAGCTAAGCCAGATAAGGCAAGTGTAAAATTTGGTATAGAAATTTGTATTGAATCAGGTAGGCTTATACCTTTACTAGTCAAAGGCACTTCCACAGCCAATCTAGAGATTACCTTAGAATGGGGTCACTAGCTGCTCACTGTCCAAACTCAAGCCTAGCCTGTTCTACTAAATCGGCGGTCACAATTTCTTGCTCTGCTTGGCGAGCAAGCTGCTCAATTCGGGCTTTAGCTTGAGAACGAACAAAAAAGGGAATACTTTTCAACTTTGTTTTAGCTTCAGATGTCCATTGTAAAGCATCTGTCAAATTAGACTCGTTCATATACTCATACCCCTAGGTAGCTGTGGTTTTGTCTGACCCCAGTTTGATTTTTACGATTCAGTCACCCTAGACAAACGCTTGCTCTATAGGTTTAAAGCTGTTTATTAACACTTTAATTGGTTTCGCAACTTTGGGACAATAGTTATTCTGTAAACAAATGTGATGGGTAAATTTTATATTAGCTCTGTTAATCAGAGTAAGGATACACTCCCAGTGGCTTTGAATTTGAAGCGATCGCCCAAAACACCGATTCAGTGATCAAATCGAAGCAAAAGTAAAAATTTTGTCAATAAAAATAGATAAGTTACTTAATTGTGACAGTACGTATCAATTACCCTTATTGACTCACAAGTTTAATGCTTACTGATTTCAAAAAGAGCGATAATTGTTGTTGCGATACTTTTCTGATAAACCGAGATTAACCTAGCTACCCTTTTGTACAGGGGATATAGCCTTCTTTACAAAAGAGTCGTGGAGTGTAGGTAAGCTGTGCGAGTAACTAACAGAAATGTATTAATTTTTAATGTGTATGTGAACAATTTTTTTGAGAGCAGTTATACAAAAGGAGGTTGAGATGAGTCGTCTTCTTCATGAAAAATCAGTCTCATATAAAGGTTATCTCATCATTCCATTTATTTTTACCAAAGCGGATAATTACGAAATTTATTCGTATAAATTGCTATCAGAAATTGGACAAAAAAGTAAATTTCACAAAGCAGAAAATCCAGCAGGAATCTATGGCATTAGCATCAGTAATATCGTTGATATTGCCAAAGAACATATTGACAAACATTTAGAATTTAACAGTCAAAGGGATAATTTTCAATTCCGATATATTTACCGCAATAATTTGATTATTGTCTTTGAAGAAGCAGGTAAATATTTTTACGATCATTATCCACCAGAATTATTGAATAATATTGCTGCACCCAAATTATTCACATCTGAATACGAATGTCTAAGTTGGGTTAAGCAAGGACTTGATGGACGATATGCACGGCAAAGACCAAGATAAAAAACTCCACCAACAAGGGGATGGAGTTTTTGGGCATGAGGAAGAGTTAGTAAATGACCTAGCCTTATGCCCATCGGAAACTGGGAACGAGGTATGAGGAGGGGGGAGAGGCGCTGCTTACACACCCTGTTTAAAGTTGAGAGCGAGGAGCATTAAAGGCTTCCCAAGCAGCTTTAGTAGCTTTTTGAAGACGAAGGCTGAAGTCTACGACTTCTTTCATCAGCAAGTACCAGTTTTTCTCAGCTTCGTCTTGCATTACCGCCCAAGCATATTCCAGGCGATGATCTCGTTCAATAAGTCTCCTGCCTTCAATTGCTTCTCGTGCTTGACGTACAGCTTTCAAATACGTTTCACGGGTAAGAGTGCCTGCTAATCTAGCTTCAGTTTGAGCGCGTCTTTTTAACGCTTCAATAAGCGCTTTGGTTTCACGCTTTACTTCATCCGTCTCACCTGCCATTTCGATTTCTACCATTTCGTCAGTTTGAGAACTGATTTCTACTACTAATATGGATTCGGTGGATTCGATTATTGTGGTTTCAATGGGTTCGATGTTGTTAGCATTCATAAGTTGAAATATCCTTATTGCAAAGCTGACTATCGAATGAAAACTGCATTTTTGATTGATTAGTCAAAATTAATTACATTTGACCTTGGACTTTTCTCAATAAGCTGTGGTTGGCAGTTGTTGCTCTAATTTTAACAATGCTGCAACTCGTGCTTCAGTGGCAGGATGACTGGAAAATAAGTTACCTAAAAATTGTCCAGAAATGGGATTGATAATTAATAACGGTTCAAATGCTGGGTTGGCATTTAAAGGTAACTGTTTTGCCGTAGCTTCTAACCGTTGCAATGCCTGAGCTAAGGCGCGGGGATTACCAGTTAATCTGGCAGAACCAGCGTCAGCGGAGAATTCTCTTGTGCGAGAAATTGCTAGCTGAATAATTGTGGCAGCTAATGGTGCAAGTATTACCGTTAATAGAATACCTAAAGGATTTCCGCCTCTATTGTCATTTCGTGAGCCACCGCCAAACCATAAACTGTAGCTAACCATTTGGGCTAAGAATGAAATAGCACCAGCGACAGTAGCAGCAACGGCTTGTGTCAGGGTATCACGATTAATAATATGAGTAAGTTCGTGAGCAATAACGCCTTCGAGTTCGTCCTCTGGTAGTATATTCAAAATGCCTTCGGTGACAGCTACAGCAGCGTGTTCTGGATCGCGCCCCGTAGCGAAAGCGTTGGCAGTTTGACTAGGAACAATGTAAACTCCTGGCATGGGAATATTGGCGCGCTGAGACAATCTTTGCACCATTCGATATAATCCGGGCGCTTGACTTTCACTTACAGGCTGGGCGCGGTAAACTGATAGGGCAATTTTATCTGATTGATACCAAGAAAATAAGTTTGTTACTGCTGCTAAACCAATTCCTACTATCAAGCCACCAGTGCCGCCAATTACCCAATAACTAATGGCAATCAATAAGCCACTGAGTGCGGCTAGCAAAGCTACCGTTTTCAATTGATTTGTCATATTTTCGCTCTCCTGCTAATGCTGCATAGATTTTTTAAGCTTTTCTCAACAACAGCATTACTCAAGCTACACCTTGATTGTATCTAGCTAAACTCAGATATATAGTGCAGAAAACCTGTATGATGAGTACGGTTTTCCTACTTAACTTTTGGAAATACTATCTAGTAATGCATAAGTTTATTTTAAAAAAAATCTCTCTATGGCTGTAAATTGAGCAACAAGATATAGACCTAAAGTGTGAACTTGTTGCTTGAGATTTTTGATCATCTAGTGAATGCCACAGTGACAAATAATTAGTTAATCTACCTTTATTAAATAACCACCATTATTTGTTATGCCAGTTAAAGTTGGGGATATTGCTCCTGATTTCAGCCTTCCTGCCCAAAACGGTTCAATAGTTAGCCTCCAAGATTTTCGTGGCAAAAAAGCTGTTGTCCTATATTTTTATCCCAAGGACGACACACCTGGATGTACGACAGAATCTTGTGCCTTTCGCGATCAGTATGAAGTATTTAAAGCTGCTGACGCTGAAGTTATTGGTGTAAGTGCCGACTCTAGCGAATCTCACCAGCGATTTGCCGCAAAGCACCAGCTACCATTTACCCTCTTGAGCGATAAAGGCGACCAAGTACGCAAGCTTTACGGTGCAACAGCAGCTTTTGGTTTGTTCCCTGGTCGTGTTACCTACATTCTTGACAAAGAGGGAGTTGTGCGATATGTTTTTGATTCAATGTTTAACTTTAAAGGTCATGTTGAGGAGTCTCTGAAAACACTGCAACAGCTTGCAGCTAAGTAGGGGATAGGGTAAGGCGCAAGGGGGGTAAAGGAGAAAGGGAAAAACCATCCCCTTACCCTTTAATCTTTAACCTTTTCCCCCTCTTAATAGTCCTTAGTCCCTATTTATTCGAGTGCGATTTTTCTGGCATGGCGATATTGGCTTGGGCTGACTTGCCATTCTTGCCGTTAGTATGACCATTACCGTTGCGGGGTTGAATCACACCATAACCGCCGTGGTTGCGTTCGTAAATTACATTAATCTCCCCAGTTTCAGAATTGTGGAACATATAAAAGTCATGTCCTACCAGTTGCAGTTGTTCTAGGGCTTGTGCAACAGTCATTGGAGGCATGGAAAAATACTTTGTGCGGACGACCTCGTTAGGCAATTCGGGGGTGCGATCGCCAATTAAATCTGTTACTATCGACTCTGCAACCACTACTTCATTTGTTGGTTGGGCATGAATTTTCTGATCTTGACGCCGTTCTTTATATTTACGCAGTTGACGGGCAATTTTATCTGCAACTAAATCAATGCTGGCGTATAAGTTTTCGCTGCTTTCCTCAGCACGGATGACACTACCATTGGCATAAATCGTTACTTCAGCCGCTTGTCTAGGATTAATTCGCGGATTGCGGGCTACGCTAAGATGCACATCCACTTCATTTGTGATGTTCTGAAAGTGATTAACTGCTTTTTCAATTTTTTGATGCACATACTCCCGAATCGCATCGGTAATTTCTATATTTTTGCCGTGGATGACAAGCTTCATGTAAACTCTCCCGCTGAATATTTGATGTGTGAATTTGCTTTGTATGAAAAGAAGTTGCGGTAAGGTCTATCAATGCCGCCAAAACAAATTGTGAATTATTTTTATGTACTGCTGGTACGCTGTCTCTAAGGCTTGCTGCATCTGGTTTTTGTTAAGTATACCGTCGATTTATCTTCTGATCTCTGCGCTGCTTTCCAATTGGTTGTAAAGCAATTGGATGTCTACGCAGAAATTTAGGAGAGATAGTCTGAGCAGTAGCTCCCGTGACTACTTTTTTCTCTAAGTAACGCTTAAACAACTGTTGGTGGTTGATTATGTGTTCCAAGAACTCCGCTCGCTGTTGATAAAGAACACAAGTCTTTGGGGAATGTTTGATCCTGCGAGATGCAAACAATAATATTAGAGTCATCAGCCAGTGTATTCATTCTTATTGTCTTGGCGTGATGCTGATTGCAGAGAATTCCTCCCAACACCTATTGAGGTTATATATTCAAGCTAGCACTTTGTGTTTGCTAATGCTGGTTCCCTTGATTTTCCTTCAAAATCCTTTGCATAGCTTGACATTTGTTGACTTCAGCTTTGTGAGTTGAAATATATTTCTTCCCGATACTAGTTGATTTTTGGCATTATCCATAGTATGAAAGCACACCAACACCGCTGTCTGTTATATAACCAGGGACTAATGCCTTACTTAGAAGCTCATGCATGGCAGCGATCGCTTCTTGCTGAGCGCATCAATGACCCTAGTCTAGATGATGTGTTAATCTTGCTAGAGCATCCACCTGTCTACACTTTAGGGCAGGGAGCAAGCCCAGAATTTCTCAAATTTGAAATTAACAATAATAAGTATGATGTGCATCGAGTTGAAAGAGGCGGCGAAGTCACTTACCATTGTCCTGGTCAACTCGTGGGGTATCCGATTTTAAATCTGCAACGTTATCGTCAAGACCTCCACTGGTACTTACGGCAACTCGAAGAAGTAATAATTCGCGTATTGGCAAGTTACGGGTTACAGGGAGAAAGAATTCCGGCTTTTACTGGTGTTTGGTTACAAGGGCGTAAAGTTGCAGCTATTGGTATTAAAGTCAGCCGTTGGATTACCATGCATGGCTTTGCATTAAATGTGTGTCCAGACATGACAGGCTTTGAGCAAATTGTACCGTGTGGCATTTCTGATAAACCTGTAAGCAGTTTAGCTGAATGGATTCCAGGTATCACTTGCCAAGAAGTACGTTCTTATGTAGCTAAGTCTTTTGCAGAAGTGTTTGATGTGGAATTAATTGAATCGTAGTCTGAATAATTTTTTCGGTGTGAATGAAAGGAGTTAAGACAACTACGATTCAATTAAGAGGTAAAGAGTAAGGGGAAAAGGTGTTTCCCTTGTCCTTTCCCCTTTAACCTTTTGATTGTTTGGGTGTAGTGCTGATACCAGACGGATTTTTGTAAGCATCACTTGCTTTTAGTTGTTGAAGTTTCATCCGCACCTCATAGTCATCAGTACTAACAATTGTTTCTAAATTCGCTATTCTTTGTTCTAACAATTCTACTTGCTGCTGTTGCAAATATTTAGTTTGTAATCTTCTTTCATCAGAACGCCAAACAGCAATCGTCGCAACGGCTGCGCCACCAATAGCAGCTAACGGAAGAATAGAACCACTTCTAGTAACAGCAGAAAGTGGAATGCAAATTGTTAACATGCCAACTGTAAGTCCCCAGATTCTTGTGGTAGCAGCTAACCTGATATCTTGCGATTGTTTAGCCATAAATTTATGTTTGAGGAGTTATTTGCTAGATTGGCACAACTGATGACAAAAATACTTCCTACAATGGTGTTAAGTATAATTGCTTTGTTATGTATTTGTTGTAATTTTAATTACCAAGTTATTTTTTGCTACAGCAATCCTACTTGAGTTGTAAGGTTTTCGTAAAGGTAGTCATTTGTCATTTGTGGCTTATTACAAATGATTTAGGACTATTTTGGGAGCTAAGATATTACTCTCCAGAAATTTGCAAAAATACAGTTCGTTTGCGAGGCCCATCCAGCTCAAAAAATAATACAGATTGCCAAGTACCCAAAGCTAATTTTCCATCAACAAGGGGAATTACTTCACTCGTACTTAGCATCATTGCCATCAAGTGAGAGTGAGCATTTATCGGTTCATCTTCTGGGACATCCCTTAAATGCAGGTCATTGTGCAAGTATCGCTCTGAATCGGGTGCTAATTTCTGTAAGAATACCCTTATATCCTCTAATAGTCTGACTTCATTTTCATTAATAGCTAAAGCTGTTGTAGTATGTCGAGAAAATACTAAAATTTGTCCATTCTTAATCGATGTTGAGGTAATAATATCTTGAATTTGTGGTGTTATGTTATGAATATTAATTCCCTGTTCAGTTTCGATTTGGATTGTTATATTAATAATCGGCATTGCTTAAACTTGAAATTATAAATATTGGAAAAATCAGTAAATAAACGCTGTGTAATAACTCTACGAATTTAATATTTACTCATAACTAACTTCTCACTATAATTTGTAGACCTTTTACTAATCTGTCTATACCTTCTTTTGCTGTCTCTTTTTGCAGCGCACCATAGGCAACTCGTAGATAGCATCCATTATCCATGCCAAAGGTTGAACCGGGAATAACTGCTATTTTATGTTCTTGGATCAGTCTTTTAACTAATTCCAAAGCATCCATCTGGGTATGAACTTTGAGGAAAAAATAGAAAGCACCATCGGCTGGGGTAATAGTACACAAGCCTTGTAGGTGGTTAAGGGATTCGAGTACTAGTTGTCGAACTTGAGCAATTGCTCCTATATTGCTCTGCAAATACTCATCTTTTGCTTGCAATGCTCCTAAAGCTGCATACTGAGAAACCACTGGCGGACAAATCAAAATCGTATCCTGGACTTTTTTAACGGCGACAAGCAGGTGTTTGGGAATTACCATATAGCCGATGCGCCAACTGGCAAAACCGTAAGCCTTGGAAAGGCTATAGAGGGAAATAGTGTACTCGCTGCTGCCAGCAGCGCCAGGGGAAACATGTTTTACTCCGTTATAGGTAAAATATTCGTAAGCTTCATCGCTAATATGATAAATGCCGCGAGTCCCTTCGGCACACCTTCGGTGAACGGCGCAAATTTGATTCACTTGGTGCAATGTCGCTTCTGAATAGACAACTCCAGTCGGATTATTTGGTGAAATTGTCACTATTGCCCGTGTTTTCGGGGTAATTGCTTGAGCGATCGCCTCTGGACGCAGTTGATAATTTTCGTCTGTTTCTACTAACACTGCATGACAACCCGCCATTGCGATCGCCATTTCATGATTGAAATAGTAAGGCGTATTCAGAATAATTTCATCACCTGGGGAAGTAATCGCCAGAATGGCATTCATAAACGCCATGTTGCTTCCCGCTGTAACAACAACGCAGTTTTCCTCGTTAATTTCAATGCCGTTAAAAGCTGACAATTTTCCTGCCAGTGCAGCCAACAAAGGGGGAATTCCCTCAACTGCTTGGTAAAGATTATTAGCGGGTTCAGCAAGGAATTTGGTTAAAAACTCAATTGCTGACTGTGGTGGGTTGTAAGAAACTACACCCTGTCCTAAAGAGATGGTTCCAGGAGAGTTTTTAATCAGTTCCCCAACCACAGGAATGATCGGCGACTGTACCGCTTGCATACGAGAGGTTAGAGATTCCATGCGATCGCTCTTTAACTAAATAGTTACCAAACTAAGAGGAGACTCTTGAGGCGCACGTTTACCTGTAATTACCATCTGGACACCACGAGCAGGTGCAAGGGTAACACCTCGGCGGCGAGGTACTTCTGGTTGATTCTCAGCCCGTGCGAGTTGATAGCGTGACAGGATAGTCGCTAATACTAGCTTCATTTCAAACACAGCTAAAGCTTCGCCCAAACAGCGGCGCACACCACCACCAAAGGGGATAAATTCATAAGGAGAAAATTGACGTTCTAGAAAACGTTCTGGCTTGAACTGCTTTGGTTCTGGATATAAATCTTCGCGCTGGTGAGTGAGATACATGCAGCCGACTACGATTGTACCAGGCTCTAAAGAATGTCCCAGTAGTTCCACAGGTTCGCGTACAATCCTCGGAAATGTCAACATAGCAACCGGGTGAATCCGCAAGGTTTCATTACAGACAGCGGTGAGATAAGGCAACCGGAAAATGCTCATCGGATCTGGTGAATCACCAAGAGTATTCAGTTCTTGGAGGAGTTTTTCCCGGACTTCAGGTTGTTGATGAACCCAATACAATGACCAAGCCATTGCTGTTGCTGTGGTTTCATATCCAGCAAACAATAAAGTCATCAACTCATCACGCAACTCCTGATCTGTCATTGAGTTTCCTGCTTCATCGTGAGTTGACATCAACAAAGAGAGGATATCGATCCGGTTAGCATCGCTGTTTTCTCGGCGTTCAGCAATTACAGCGTAGAGCATTTTATCAAGTTGTTGGCGATCGCGTAAAAACTTGCCCCAAGGACTCCAAGCGCCTAAATCTTTTTGCAGGAAGGGAAAAAATAAAAAACTAGAAGTCAAAGGTGAGCGAAACAGATCCGCCATGATTGCCAGTCGTTGCTTGAGTTGTTGGCTTTTTTCTCCCTCATGCACACCAAAAACCGTTTGTAAGATGACTTGTAAGGAAATATCTTGTGTGGCGCTACGTGCAGAAAAGGGTTTATCTGTGGGTAATTGATTGAAGACTTTTTTTGTAATATTACAAATTAACTCACCGTAACTTCGCATTCGATCGCCATGAAAAGAAGGCATTACTAACTGTCGCCGCTGTCTATGGCGATCGCCTTCTAGCATAATAACTGAGTAGTCTCCGATTAAGGGTTGCAATATTCTATTTTCTTTACCAAGGGCAGCAAACTTCTTGCGGTCATTAGTTAAAATTTCTTGCTGTCCTTGGGGATGGTTGACGAATACCAACTTGTTTCCAAAACCAATTACATTAGCAGTAAATAGATCAGGATATTGTTGGGCTGCACTCTCCATATATTTTACCGGATCAGCAACCCATTGGATTTTCTGAAGAAAAGAGGGGGTTTTAAGAGGATTGAGTGCTTGCATTTGATTTTTAGTTCCGAAGTTATTATCAATAACAGTTTGAACTCATGTTTATGCTAACTATGCAGTGTAGCTTTCAGGCTGACAAGCTTCATCATTCCTTTGACTCAGCTTGGTTTTTTAGTTTTCATTTGGCGGTAAATAGCTGCAATGTTGCGAGCATCATCAATACCGCGATGATGTGTGCCTTTTAATTTTATTCCTAATTCCTTGAGAGCTAGTGCCATACCATATTTTTTAGATACACCAAGATATTCTGAAAATTCTTCTTTGATATTGATGTGTTCTGAGGCAAAAGGATAAGGGATATGATGAAATGCACAATCTTGGAGAAATTGCTTTTTGTCGTAATTACCCCAAGAACAGAAAATATGATTGGGAAATGATGAATAAATCCATTCTTTGAAATCATAAATTACCTCTGAAAATCGTGATGCTTGATCAACATCTTGTTGCTGAATACTAGTTAATTCTGTGCAAAAAGCTGTTAGCTGCGGGTGTCTCACAGGTTGGATAAATTGTTGAAACTCTGCATCAATTTCCCATGTGGTTCGATTGAGCATTACCGCACCAATTTCGATGATTTCCATTTCGTGCCTAGGAATAATTCCATTGTCACTGCAAGTAGCCTCCAGATCGACTATCAGATAATAGTGAGATCTTTTAGTTTCCATATTAAAAAGTTGGACTGTTTAAATATAAAGAATTTAGGCTGATGGAAAAGGTTTGAGCCAGCCAAGTTGGATAGCGGTATCGAGAGCGATCGCCCCCACTACAAACCACAATACACTTTCCAGAGCCAGTACTAAACAAGGTAAAACTTTGTTGGCAGAATTTAACCCAAGTTCTATCTGGGTTAGTCCCCGCACCAAGCCAAAAGCTAGTACACCGCCAGCTTTGAGTTGAGGATTGTTGTCTGAACGGATGATATAACGGTAAGTGATACCAAACAGCAAGCCAGAGAAGCAAGCAACTGCACCACTTACCCAGCAGTGCCAATTAACACTAACGTGCAGATTTGCGAGTGTCTGAAAATACTTTGCCAGTACTAGAGTGTTTATTAAACTGGTAATGACGAAGGCGAAACACAGAGATAAACCCCCGATAATTCCAGCTTTGAGGGATTCTAGGCGTTCTGCCATTAGTTGAGTATCTGAAGTTTCGTTCATTTGACATCTGGCATTTATTAAAGAATGGGAATTGAGGATTAGAGATGAGAAAAATTGCCCAGTACCCAATTCTCAATACTCAATCCCCAGTACCCAATCCCCAGTATGATAAATATTAGAGACGTTTTGTAAATGAATTCAAAAGTGGGACTATGGCAATATTGACACTGGGTTGGGTATCACTGTTAGTTGTGTTCACTTGGTCAATTGCAATGGTAGTTTGGGGACGTAACGGACTGTAGAGGTATGGTGGAAAGTCCATTCCTGAGTATTTTGGCTTTAGTTGCCGTAGTGCTGCTGGTAGTAGTTACTGGTGGTATTGGTTATTTGACGCTGGCAGATTGGCGCGATCGCCGACGTCTAGAACAAGAAAAACGCGAAACACGACGCAGCACTCCTAAGCGGCGATAATTCGCCCACGGTTACACAGTGTTTTTGTAGGGACATGATAATATCGTGTCCCTACACTTTTATTTACCATTAAAGTAGGCGATTTTCATGGCTACTTTAGGAGACAACAAATGACCATACAGCTACAACTGAAACCAGAAATAGAGGCTCGTCTCATTGCTGAAGCTGCTGCACAAGGTTTATCGGTAGAAGCTTATCTTGCGTCTCTGATTGAAGACAGTTTAAGCAGCCATGAAGAAGAAAAATTTTATCAAGTATCAGATCAGAAAGAATGGGAAGCTATATTAACAGATTTAATAAATAGTCCTGCTTTTTCTTTAGCACCAGTACTTTCAGATGCAGCGATTAGTCGAGAGACTATTTACACCAGAGAAGACGAAATGTTATGAGCTATTTGGTGGATACTAATATTTTGCTGCGTTTGGTGCAGAAGAATAGCCCAATGCACTCTGATACTCAAAGAGCGATTTTGATGTTCAAGAGACAAGGTGAATTATTATATATAACTCCACAGAATCTCATTGAGTTTTGGGCTGTTGCTACAAGACCAATTAATAGTAATGGTTTAGGTTTATCCACGGCTCAAGCAGTACAAGAAACTGAGAAACTCAAGAAGATATTTATACTACACCTTGATACACCTGCAATTTTTTGTGAGTGGGAATCTCTAATTGTTAAATACCAAGTCATGGGAAAACAGGTGCATGATGCACGTTTAGTTGCGGCGATGATAACGCACCAGATTACACATCTACTTACATTTAATATTGATGACTTTAAACGTTTTTCTGCGATTGTAGTTGTTGATCCGCGCAGTATTACACCGCAGTCTTAATTATATTACCAAAGCGATCGCTTGGTGGGGTTTTGGAAGTGCGATCGCTTTTTTAAAAAACCGCCAAGGAAGAATATAAGAGGCGATCGCACAGTGAAGATTTGGCGATCGCTTTTTTAACGAACCGCAGAGACGCAGAGGAAGAAGGGAAGCGATTACGGTTGTTATAAAGGTACAATTAGGCGATCGCACTACACGAACTATCTCAAAAGCGAGACAGAATACTAAGAAATGTTTTAGGAAAACCTATCGGGCCAAATGGCATTCCCCAACCAACGATAGCAGGTAAATGACCTTCTATTGCACTATCAGTAAAATTTAGTGCGGGAAAACCAGTATTCCATCCTAAATGCTCGCAAAAATTATGCCATTTCTCATATTGAATGTTATTAATATCAATCTCAAAATTATCTGTAATATTTTGCCAAATACACTTTTGAATGCTGTATCCAAAGCGCCCATTACTGTATTTATACCATAGATAATTTATATAATTTAAGTCTGAAAATTTGATGTTTTTTATATTTGCTTCGCTTATCCAATAACCATCTGGAGAATTTTCTGAACCGCATAAATTTAGCAAGATAGCAAAAGTTTCTTTATCGGCTTTTTCCCATTGTTGAGCAGCTAGAAATTTTTCTAATTCCCTAAAATCAGTATCGAAGATTTCAAATAAATGAGTAACATGGTTCCTCGTTTGTGATTGCAATGTAAAGAGATATTTGTAATCTTGATATTCTATAACTTCGCCTGTTCTAATCCATAAAAAATTTCGTTTTTTGCGTCTTTTAAATTCATTATTGCTCTCTAATACCCACATGCAAAGACTGTCTTTTTGGAATTGAATAGATAAAATATAAGATTCAATATCTAAATCAAGAGAAAATTGATTATCCGTAATAATCTTATATTTTTGAATAATTTTTGAATTATAATTTAGTTTTTTAGGTTGATCGTAGAACTGATATTCATCGGCAGTATAGGAAAACTTCATTAATGACCATAGTTCTATCGGTTCTAAATCTTCGTTGCTTAGATCATCTGTAGAAACAAATGCAACGATAGGGGCATCGCCTTCCATCCCAATTTGAATTATTCTTACTCCATCATTTCTCAAGCCTATCTCTAAAAATTCACGTTCACTAAAAAATAAAACATGCTGCCATTTTTCTCTATTTACAATCGGCATAAATAATATTCCTACAATGATCAAACAAAACCCTACCCAGTTATAAACTAGGTAGGGAAGTTATAGCCAGTAATGGCTAAAAGAAAATTTAAAATTTCTTAAAGTTGCTTCACTTCCGAAACCAACTTCGACACCATATCCTTAGCGCTACCAAAGAGCATCGTAGTTTTATCCTTGTAGAACAACTCATTATCTACACCGGCAAAACCTGTACTCATCCCGCGCTTAATCACAATTGTCTGCTTTGCCCGATCTACTTCCAAAATTGGCATACCATAAATTGGGCTATTAGCATCACTCCGCGCCGCAGGATTTACCACATCATTTGCCCCAATGACTAAAGCCACATCAGCTTGTTCAAACTGGGGATTAATATCTTCCATGTCATACAACTGCGTATAAGGCACATTTGCCTCAGCCAGCAATACATTCATGTGCCCCGGCATTCTGCCAGCAACGGGGTGAATGGCGTACTTGACATCAACGCCCATCCGTTCTAGTTGATCTGACAATTCCCGCACACTATGTTGCGCTTGGGCAACAGCCATCCCATAACCAGGAACAATTACCACAGAACGGGCATAACCCAACATCATCGCCCCTTCTTCGGGATCAATACTGCGGACGGTTTGATCGGTTGCACCACCACCGCTAGCAGCAGCACCACCACCAGAACCCGTGCCAAAAGCGCTGAACAACACACTAAATAGAGAGCGGTTCATTGCCTTACACATAATCTCAGTAAGGATTAATCCAGATGCTCCTACCAACGCACCAGCGATGATCAACATATTGTTCATCACCACAAATCCAGCCGCAGCCGCGGCTATACCCGACAAGGAGTTCAACAGCGAAATTACCACCGGCATATCGCCACCACCAATGGGGATGACGAACATTACACCCAACACTAGGGAAACAGCAACCACTGCTAAGAAGATGGGTAAGCTATCGGGTGTGATGATTAAGTAGGCACTACCTACCACATAAGCACCCAAAAGCAACAAGTTAAATGGTTGCTGAAATGGAAATGTAATCGGGGAACCACTGATTAAACCTTGCAATTTAGCAAAGGCGAGAAAACTACCTGTGAAGGTAACACCGCCGATTAACACATCCAACAACATGGAGATGTTGACATCTAGCGGTATTGGTTGAGAACTATCCAGTAACCGCCAGAATTCCGCAACGGCTACTAAAGCCGAAGCTGCACCGCCCAGACCGTTGAGTAAGCCCACCATTTGGGGCATTTCCGTCATTTGGACTTTGTAGGCAACGATCGCACCAATCCCTGAACCAATCGCCAAGCCCAACAATATCATCTCGTAATTCAACACATGCTGGTCTAGCATTGTAGCTGCGATCGCCAACAGCATCCCTACAGCCGCGATGACATTACCATTCCGCGCTGTAGCAGGTGATCCCAGCTTTTTCAAACCCAAGATGAATAAAGATGCAGCGACTAAGTACGTCAGCTGAATGCCAGTTGGTAAAAAATCGCTCACGCCTTAATCTCCTTTTTCTTGAACATTTGCAGCATTCTATCTGTGACTAAGAAACCGCCGACGACGTTGATTGTCGCCAATACCACAGCAATCAAACCAAGAATTACTGACACATTCGTCTCTCTTGCACCCGCAGCTACTATTGCCCCAAGTACCGCAATCCCAGAAATCGCGTTTGAGCCTGACATTAAAGGCGTGTGCAGAGTCGGTGGTATTTTGTTGATGACTTCAAAGCCAATAAAAGATGCCAAAACAAATACAAACAAAGCAGCAAGTAATGCTTCTGTCATGCTTAAAAAACTCCTAATTATTAATTCGGCTTGTAGGGGCACAACATGTTCCCTACTAACCTGCGCCTACACTGCTCAAAGCTTGTAGCGCATCCCGCACTCGTTGATTGCGAATTTCACCAGCATGGGTAACGCAAGCCGCATCAACGATGTCGTCACTAAAGTCCACCTGCAAAGCTTTGTCTTTGATCAGCAGTTGGATCAACGATGTTACGTTTTTGGCATACAGTTGGCTAGCGTGGATTGGCATCGATGATGGGAGATTGATGGGGCCAATAATTGTTATGCCATTCCACACAATATCTTTGCCGGGTTCGGTGCAGGCGCAGTTACCACCTTGTTCGGCAGCCAAATCCACAATTACGGAACCTGGTTTCATTTGTGCCACCATTTCTTCTGTAACGAGCCTTGGTGCTTGTCTACCAGGTACTTGGGCGGTGGTAATTACGACGTCAGAGTTTTTGATGTGTTCGGTGACAACTTCTTGAGTGCGTTGTTTACTAGCTTCAGAAATTTCTTTAGCGTAGCCGCCAGCTGCGACGGTTTCTTCTTCTAATTTGACTTCAACAAATTTAGCCCCTAAGCTTTGTACTTCTTCTTTGACGGCGGGACGGATATCAAAGGCTTCTACTACTGCTCCCAAGCGTCTAGCGGTGGCGATCGCTTGCAATCCTGCCACACCAGCACCCATAATAAATACTTTGGCTGGGGCGATCGTCCCTGCGGCTGTAGTTAACATTGGGAAATATTTCGGTAATGCCGCAGCGGCAATCAATACTGCTTTGTAGCCTGCCAATGAAGCTTGCGAGGACAAAGCATCCATACTTTGCGCCCTGGTAGTGCGGGGAATCATTTCCATACTCAAGGCTGTGACTCGGCGATTTGCTAGTTGCTGCGCCACCACTGGATTTCCCAAAGGATTGAGGAAGCTGACTAAAACAGATCCTTCTTTGAGCAAATCAATTTCTGAGCGTCCATCTTCTCGCTCTTGCGGGGGGCTAACTTTCAGCAAAATATCTGCTTCGCCCCATAATGTGACAGAATCACCAATAATTTTGGCTCCTGCTGCTTCATAGGCAGCATCACTAAAAAATGCTCGCTCTCCTGCACCTGTCTCAACCCATACTTCCAAACCTTGTTTTACCAATCGGGCAATGGTGTCAGGAATCAATGCTACACGACGTTCACAAACTTCAATTTCTTTAGCAACTGCTATTCTCATGAAATCTCCTGGAGATAAATACCTAATTGCCAAGTAAGCGATTGTCCAAATGAAGGACGTCCCACACTTTCCATAGTGCCTAGGCGGGAACTATCGAACCTTTCCTCTCCCACTCTTAGCACTTCAGGCAAAGCCTTACTTTCTTGTAAAGTTCCGATTGAAGGTTTCCCCTGCTGGAACTTTCTGCTTGCCGCTTGCATATGTCACAGTTTCAAATAGTTGCAAGCAGGATTATATATTGCACATCCTAAGTGATTCCCAAATTTTGCATCTTTGTCTTCAGCTTATTTTAGGGATTGAAAAATTTTGGTATTCCTTTGTTGATATAGTGCAATATTCATCAAATTTTTTAAGCTTGATAATTCCCAAACAAAATTTTAATGATTATTACTTTCGATTCAAAGCTTATTTTAATCAATTTATCCCAATTTAACTGGCGATCGCTAATGGCATGGATCAAGTTTTATCACAAAAATCTTAAATTTAGATACACTTATACATATTCAGAAACACAATCGAATCCCAACGGTGTTTTTATCTAGTTCAAATTTGACCAAGCTACTAATACAATCAGTATTCCGCAAGGACAACGCGGCAAGCGTTACTTAAGTAAAATAAATAACTAAGTAATTTTGCTGCCTTCAAGCCTCTAACAAAGGTGGCACTTTTTATTGTCATTGAGCGTCCATTGTCAGGAAGTCAGTAGTAAAGTTTAGTTACGAATACTAACACAATTATTTTAGATAACAGATTTAGATTTTGGTAGAGGAGCCTAATAATGCGACGTTTACTTTCAACTTTAGCTGTGACTAGCTGTTTACTGACTGGATTTCCCGTAATCACCTGGGCGCAAAGCTTACCTGGATTTACGCTGTTTAGCGGCATCAAAAGCGAAAATCAGCTACCGTTCCGATTAGATTTTGGTGGGCAAACCAATAGCACAGATCGTTACATACTAAGAATTCCAGAACAAAAGATGAAGTTGGCAGTGGCTCAATTTGCCATTACCTACCCTGAGTATTACAAAGGAAATTTTGATCCCAAAAAAATTGAGGTACGCGTCAAAGGCAAAAAAGTTCCGCTCTCAGAAGTTAAGTGGGACAAAGAAGGTAAACTAATTAACATTTATCCCCAAGAGCCAGTGCCAGCAGGTAGCAAGGTTGAGTTAGTTTTATCTAACGTGCGAAACCCAGCTTTTGGGGGAGTTTACTATTTTAACTGCCAGATTCTCTCGCCTGGCGATGTGCCACTTCTGCGTTACTTAGGAACCTGGATTTTGAGCATCAGTTAAGTTAAAGGTCAAGGTCAAGGGTTATGAAGTATTTGACCTTTGACTCTTGACTTATTTGACATAATCTATATTCTTGCAGTTAGAGTGATACAATAAGAGATTGTGGCTTTTTATAAAAATCACCTAACAGGAGAACAGTATGCAAAGAACCTTAGGCGGCACTTGCCGTAAGAGAAAAAGAACTTCTGGTTTTCGCGCTAGAATGCGGACACCAGACGGAAGAAACGTGATTAGCGCTAGAAGAAAGAAGGGTCGTCATCGTCTGAGCGTTTAGGGCACTTGCAGCCAAAAGAACAACTGTGGCTTTGCCCAAAGCAAATCGGTTAAAATCTCGAAAAGATTTCCAGGCAGTTTTCCGGGAAGGAACTCGGCGTCATGGCTTTTACTTAACACTGAGAGCTTTAAAGCCTCTATATGCAAAACAACCTTCTTTGGATACTGCCATTAACAATACACAAGTAACAGACTCAGCACATCTTGCTAGCACGCGAATTGGCATTTCGATTAGTACAAAAGTTAGTAAGAGGGCAGTAGTTCGCAACCGAATCAAACGGCAAATTACCGCTGCTTTGCATAATTTACTACCGAAATTATCACCAGGATGGCGGCTAGTGGTCGTTGTGAAACCCACAGCAGCAGAATCTAAGTGCGTAAGCCCACAATTTCTGCAAGAATTAGAGCAGTTGTTGGCACAAGCCGAGGTGTTCGATGGGCATTCGTGAAGATATTTATTATGAGGGTGGCCCTCATATTGGGGATTTAATTCTCAACCTGCTGATTGGGCTAACTGTAGTTGGGATACCATTGACAGTCGGAGCCATTGTCAGGGCATTGTGGCTGCGTTTCCGGATCACAGATCGCCGGATTACTGTGACGGGAGGTTGGAGGGGACGCGATCGCACCGACGTCATCTATTCAGAAATTGTCAAAATCGTCAAAGTCCCTCGTGGTATTGGCTTTTGGGGCGATATGGTGCTAACCCTCAGAAATGGTAGTCGTCTAGAATTGCGGGCTGTTCCCAAGTTTCGCGAAGTCTATGACTACATCAACGAAAAAGTAGCTGCTAAAAATCCCCAATATAGTGCTACTGCCAACAAATGATGGGAGCAGAGGAGGCAAGGGAAGCAGGGAGAAGGGGGCAGGGTGAGCAGGGGAAGAAAAATTACAATTGACTAATGACTCTTGACGTCTCTCCTGTACAGACGCGATTAATCGCGTTTCTACTCAGCACGGGCTAAACCATAGCTATCCGCGCTTCAGTACTCCTAATGTGCGGCTATCCGTAGCGAAAGATAGTCGCCGACAAACTACGATTTAGATAAATTAGATTCAGTCAGTTTACAGTACCTCAGGTTGAATTCAGAATAATGGATTTTGGTATCGGGTTTCTCTCGAACAACGTAATGTTGCCAATCATAGATTTTTTCTATGGCATTGTACCTAGCTATGGATTGGCGATCGTTGCTTTGACACTGATAGTCCGCTTTGCGCTCTATCCCCTGAGTGCTGGCTCAATTCGCAACATGCGGAAAATGCGAATTGTACAACCTCTAATGCAAAAGCGGATGGCAGAAATCAAAGAGCGCTATAAGGATGATCCGCAAAAGCAGCAAGAGGAAATGGTTAATGTCCAAAAAGAATTTGGCAACCCCTTAGCAGGCTGTTTTCCATTACTAGTGCAAATGCCAGTTTTGTTAGCGCTATTTGCAACTTTGCGAGGTTCGCCTTTTGCAAGTGCAAACTACAGCGTTAACCTGCAAATCTTTCCCGCAGAACAAATAGAACAAATTCAACCGCAAGCCTTTGCCACACCTCCTCAAAATATTTACATTGCGGATGGGGAACACGTTAAAGTAGCTGCAATCCTTCCTAGCGGAAACAAGCTAGCGGTGGGAGAACAAACTAAGATACAGTATCAGACCGTTGAGGGCAAACCATTTCAGGTGCTCTTAGCAGAACACCCAGAAAATAAGCTGATTCCTGAGTGGAAAGTCACCAAAGGGGAAGATAGGGTAAAAATTGATGCCCAAGGCAATGTAGAAGCCTTGCAACCGGGAGAAGTTACCATTCAAGGAACAATTCCTGGACTAGCAGCAGAAAAAGGCTTTCTGTTCATTGATGCCTTAGGCAGGGTTGGCGCAACTGATCCAGATGGCACAATTCACTGGGACATTGTTGCAATGATCGTCTTTTTTGGAATCAGCCTTTACGTTAGCCAATTGCTTTCCGGGCAAAATTCCAGTGGTGGCAATCCGCAGCAGGACACAGTGAACAAAATCACCCCAGTTATCTTTTCTGGGATGTTTTTGTTTTTCCCCCTACCGGCTGGGGTGCTGATGTATATGGTGATTGGTAATATTTTCCAAACACTGCAAACCTATATTCTCTCCCGCGAACCCTTACCAGAAGAACTACAAAAAATTGTCGCAACCCAAGAGAAGGAAGCAGCAGTCACAGAACAGAAGGCATTGCCGTTTGAGCCAAAAAGTTCTAAGAAAAAAGCTACAGGGGGATCATGAGCAACAACCCCATGCAGCGAGGTCAGCAGTGGTTAAAATCACTGCTTGAACTCACTGGGATATCATCTGCTGAGATTCAGGGTGATTTAGAAACTGCCCAATCTCAAGATGGTGATTCCTCAGAACCAGATAATTACTGGTTGACGATTGATAAAACTAATTTGACGCCAGAACAAATTCAACTCTTAATTGGTGTTGATGGTTCTGTCCTGGATGCGATACAGTATCTAGCTAATTCGGTGCTAAATCTGAGCCAACCCCAGGAAGAACAAGCTTCTTACACCATTGAGTTGAATGGCTACCGCGTTAAAAGACAAGCCGAAATTCGGGCATTAGCTGAAGCAGCAGCCGATGAAGTACGCTTTTCTGGTCAAGAAGTGGAAATAAAATCCCTAAGTTCGGCTGAACGGCGTCAAGTCCATACTTTCTTGAAAGACTTTGGAGATTTAGAAACCTTCAGTCGCGGTAAAGAGCCGCATCGTCATTTAGTCGTCCGACCGGCGGTAGCGGTTGAATCATGAGAAGCTAGCTCAAGTGCGAAATATCTCCTGTCGCTAATAAAATAAAGATCTAGTCTCAGCATAATTGCTGATAGTCACCATATTCGTGAGGATGTCTCACAAGTCCTATGGACGCAATTTATATTCCGCAGCTAACTAGAGCATCGGAGCGGACAGAGGAAGTTCAGGTTAAGGAGTTTCTGCCTGGTCTGGAAACGTTGACACCAGTTCGCGGTCACGTTCGTGTGCAGCATCAAGGCAATTACCTGGAAGTGTCTG
Source organism: Komarekiella atlantica HA4396-MV6 (assembly GCA_019359395.1). Classification (GTDB taxonomy): domain Bacteria; phylum Cyanobacteriota; class Cyanobacteriia; order Cyanobacteriales; family Nostocaceae; genus Komarekiella; species Komarekiella atlantica. The sequence goes on along the minus strand of JAHHHK010000005.1, from coordinate 3,588 downwards.
GTCAGGCAGAAGCAATTATTACTTGTACCTGCAACCGCTGCTTACAGCAATACAATCAACGTTTGAGTATTGATACTAAAGAAGTTATCTGGTTAGACGAAACCGCTAATCAAGCCCAAGACTTGCCTTTAGAGAGGGAAGTGGCTATGGAAGATTTGATAGAAACCATATCACCTGATGGTTATTTTTATCCCAGCGAATGGTTGTATGAGCAAATGTGTCTAGCAATGCCTCAGCGGCAACTATGCGATCGCAATTGTCCAGGTATCATTAGCAGTACTACCGATACCGCAAATCCAGTTGATAACCGTTGGGCTTCTCTAGAAGCCTTAAAAAAGCAACTTCCAGGATTGTAGGTAACTTTAAACTTCTTCAATGTGCCGTTTGGTGCGTTTTGGCGCGATTAGTACATGACTAGAGCATCTAACGCACCTCATAAATATCTCCAAATTAAGTTGTAAAATCTTACTTTATATTTATTTTCTTAAATAAGAACTTTGTTTGAAAGGCGATCGCTTGTGAAATAGACTAATCCTGGGCGGAAAAAATAACAAAGGAGTTATGAAAATAAAAGTCCTTAGTTTTTGTCTAGTGATTGGTCTGTATTCGATAACTTTTCCTTACTGTCGAGTAAATTTTAGCAATAAGCGATACTAATTAACCTCATTATTGGTTTTAGTTGTTAGAGACAATACAAACCTGAATAATGAGAAAATAACTAACAGCTACTTATGAACTTCCGTGACGAGTTTAAACTGCTGCTACGTGCCCGCTACCCCTTGATTTACATTCCTACCTATGAGGAAGAACGGGTAGAAGCAGCTATTCGGGAAGAAGCAACTAATCAAGGCGCTCGCCCAGTATACACTTGGGATTTTGTCGATGGTTATCAGGGAAACCCCAATGATGCTGGATTTGGGCGGCGTAATCCCCTACAAGCTCTGGAATTCATCGAAAAATTACCAGCCGCCGCGCCAGCGGTTTTAATTCTACGAGATTATCATCGCTTTTTGGATGATGTGGCGATCGCTCGCAAACTCCGCAACCTCGCCCGACTTCTCAAATCTCAACCGAAAAATATCGTGTTGCTGTCGCCGCGCATCGCTATTCCTGACGACTTAACCGAAGTTTTGACGGTTGTGGAGTTTCCCTTACCCGCAGCCCCAGAAATTAAACTGGAGGTGGAACGCTTGCTACAAAGTACTGGTAACACCTTACTTTCTGCCAAAGTGCTAGATGATCTAGTGCGCTCTTGTCAAGGACTTTCTATGGAGCGCATTCGCCGGGTTTTAGCAAGAGCGATCGCTACCCACGGTGAATTGCAACCAGAAGACGTAGATTTAGTTTTGGAAGAAAAACGCCAAACGATCCGCCAAACCCAAATCCTGGACTTTTACCCCGCCACTGAGCAAATATCTGACATTGGTGGATTGGATAATCTCAAAGACTGGCTCCTCCGCCGGGGAGGTTCATTTACTGAACGAGCGCGACAGTACGGATTACCGCACCCCCGTGGTTTAATGTTGGTGGGTATTCAGGGAACTGGCAAATCTCTAACAGCAAAAGCGATCGCTCATCACTGGCATTTACCTCTACTACGTTTGGATGTGGGACGATTATTTGGTGGTTTGGTGGGTGAATCAGAATCTCGCACCCGCCAAATGATCCAAGTAGCTGAAGCCCTTGCTCCCTGCATTTTGTGGATTGATGAAATAGATAAAGCCTTTTCTGGACTTGGTAGCAAAGGTGATGCCGGCACAACCAGCCGCGTTTTTGGCACTTTTATTACTTGGCTAGCCGAAAAAACCTCACCTGTGTTTGTCGTCGCCACCGCCAACAATATCCAAGCCCTACCGCCGGAAATGCTCCGTAAAGGACGATTTGATGAAATTTTCTTTGTAGGTTTACCTACCCAAGAAGAGAGAAAAGCGATTTTTAATGTTCATTTATCCCGATTGCGTCCTCATAACTTGAAAAGTTACGACATTGACAGGTTAGCTTATGAAACGCCTGATTTCTCTGGGGCAGAGATTGAGCAAACTTTGATTGAAGCAATGCATATTGGTTTTAGTCAAAACCGAGATTTTGCTACCGACGATATTTTGGAAGCAGCTAGTCAGATAATACCTTTAGCGCGAACCGCTGTAGAGCAAATTCAGCAACTCCAAGAATGGGCTGCTGCGGGGAGAGCACGTCTAGCATCGAAACACAGCCCTTTAAGCGATGCTTTCGGCAAGCTACGCTAACATATTCAGTGGCAGCTACAATAATGGGTTAGTCCAGAGCCAATAGTCCATAGTCTAAAAAAACTGCCTTTGACACTTGACGTTTGACTCTTGACTATTGATTATTGACCATTGGTGATCAGGTTTTAACTATGTTGTCTGGCTTACTAAAGTTTACCCTTGGGTTTTTCTTAGCGATCGCTGTATTAATAGGTAGCGGCGTTGCTACTGCTCTCTATTTCATTAATCGAACCGCCATACCCCCTGCCAAGCCCATTTTTGCTAATGATAGTCCAGCGGTGAAAGCCCAAGCTCCCAAAGCAACAGAGACGGGAGCAAGCAATCCCACCTCGACATCTGGAGCTGCAATTAAATCCTCTCCTAGCTCAACTACTCCTAGTCCTACCGAATCACCTAAGACTGTACAATCATCAAAGCCATTGCCACCAGGAACGTACAGAGGGCGTGTAAGTTGGTCTCAAGGCTTGAGCTTGCGAGCAGAACCAAATCAAGAAGCCCAACGTATTGGTGGAGTTGGTTTTAATCAAAAAATTATCATTTTGGAAGAAAGCGAGGATAAAACCTGGCAAAAAATTCGGGTGGAAGGTAGCGAACAAGAAGGTTGGGTGAAAGCAGGTAATACTGAAAAAGTTGACGAACAACAGCCAGAAACACCACAGCAGCAATAGCAGTATAAAGCAGGCTGCCAATAATTAGCAGCCGTGATTTTTTTTAAAATTAGCAAATTTACGGTCTACCTCACTCTGAATTGCGTTTCAATTAATTCTATGCCACTAAAAAAGAGGTACTAACTCTGCGATATTTGCACTTTCTGATTAATTTTGTAGCATCCTCAACTGATACAGGATGACTGAAAAGATGACCTTGCATTAGTTCACATTCAATAACTCGCAATAAATTGCATTGTTCTTCGGTTTCTACTCCTTCGGCAACAACTGCAAGGTTCAGTCCATGCGCCAAGGCGACTATCGCAGTTGTTATGGCAGCATCATTAGGATCATTAGCCAGATCGCATACAAAAGATCTATCAATTTTTAAGGAATGGACAGGAAAATATTTTAGATAACTTAGAGAACAATAACCAGTACCAAAATCATCTATGGAGATAGAGACACCCATATTATATAATTTTCTCAAAATAACTTTGGTTAAGGCAACATTCTGCATAGCAACGCTTTCAGTAATTTCTAACTCTAAATACCGAGGTTTTAATTTTGGGCGTTGCTGAATAAAGGGATGAATTAACTTATGCAGGTACAGTTTGATACTTCAAATAATGGAGTAACAATTTAATTGAGTATCTCAGCATTTGTTCTGACTTGGAATAACATAAAGTTTTTCG
>JAHHHK010000070.1 GCA_019359395.1 Komarekiella atlantica HA4396-MV6 | reverse complement strand
AGTGCCAAGTATGGGTTGAGGAAATGGTCAGTTCCATTCGCAATAAGCAGGCATATTATCAGCGAGGTTTAAGGGCTAGGAAACTTATACAGCAAGCACTTTAGCTCGTTTGTCGCCCCTTGAAAAACTCGCGTTTGCTTCAACTCGCTTAATCCAAACATTGTCTCTATTTCCTTCCTACTCATCGTGGGAATTTGATTTCAACTGATGAAAACTGATAAACGTTAGCTGCTTCTGATGATTTGCCAATGAGTTCAAAGAAGATACTAGGAAATTCTTGAAACAGCCGATAAAAGATGCTGTCTGTTTTCACTAATTTTTATCGATTTTATAACTCAACTTGCTTTTGCTTCATCCCCAGATGCTTCAGCAACAGCGGCTAACCTATCTGCCGCAGCTTGAACGATTTGAGCTACCTGGCCCAGAGGCATGTGCTGAATTTGTCTCAAGATTAAACTCAAATCTGAGGTTTCTGGAATTGGTTTGCCATCCAAACAGCTGAGTAACTCTTCCATTGTGTAGCCTGCTCTCGTTGCGATTTGAGCCAAATTTTCCGTATCTGGCACTTTCGCACCTTTTTCCCACATCTGAACAGCTGTAGCAGAAACTCCTAAAAGCTTACCAAACGATCGCTGACTCATTGAACCACGAGCCAGTTTAATGATTTCAATCAGTTTTTGTCTGCTTTCGATATTCACTGCTTGTGTAGCTAGCCAACGTATTTACAAGTTTACTTTCAATACTACAAGTTTACTTTTAGATTGACAGCCTTGTGTTTTAGTACTAAACTAATTATCCTAAGTTGTAAAGTGACAACTACAGTACTGATTTTATAAGTAGGCTAACGCAGCCATCTTGAGCCAAAAGAACTTATTTTGCTACGGCAGATCAGCTAGTAGCTAGGCATTGCTGCGAACAATAATATCGAAGGTGCATCATGTTTCGCAAGCTACATAAAATTAATCAATATCACCGCAAAGGTCGAAATCTTATAGCCGCTAATAAAATTAAACCAGAACAGTGGAATATTTCTAAATCAGAAGCCAAAACAGCCCTAAAAGCAAAAGGCTACGATGTTAAGCAAATCAAAAAAATCCATCACCTAAAGCATCAGGTGTGTATTTCCTTTTGGGATGCAAAATGTAACGTGTGCAGCAGCTTTTTCAGCTACCGGATTTTTGCACGTTGGCGAAGGGAAGTAGAAAGGTTAATTTATTGTTGCCAAAACTTAAAAGAATGGGCGAAGTTAAATCACCTCATGCAGTACGAATTTGCCTACTATAACTATCCTAGTGAAATAGAAAAAATACTCGACACTAAATTAGAAAACCACTTACGTGTGTTGAATGCAACAGAGCGACAAGCAGTTTTCCAAGTAGTTTAATAGTGACAATTAATTGGCAGCACCGGAAGTCGCTAATTCTGCTAAACGCTCTTGCTGATCTTGAGATATACAAGATTGGATAACTGTTTCTAAATCGCCTTCCAAGACCGGAGTAAGGGAATAGTTTTGACCTAAGCGGTGGTCAGTAACGCGGTTGTCTTTATAATTGTATGTGCGAATTTTTTCTGATCGCGACCCTGTACCAACTTGCGATCGCCGCATGGAAGTAACAGCTTCTTGTTGTTCGCTTAACTTGATGTCATACAACTTCGCCCGCAGAATTTGCATCGCCCGTTCTTTGTTTTGCAATTGGCTGCGTTCTTCTGTACAGAAAATGCGTATTCCCGTTGGTTTGTGCATCAAGTCAACGGCTGTTTCCACCTTGTTGACGTTTTGTCCACCAGCACCACCAGAACGAGCTGTGGTCATTTCAATATCCTTGGGGTCAATGTGGATTTCCACATCATCCACTTCTGGCATAATCGCCACTGTAGCTGTGGAAGTATGAACCCGTCCCCCAGATTCAGTTGCCGGCACGCGCTGCACACGATGCACTCCAGCTTCAAACTTTAACTGGCTATAAACGTCATTACCTTTAATTTCGAGAATGACCTCTTTCCAGCCACCCATTTCTCCTCGAGATTCGCTCACTAGAGAAACTTTCCAACCTTGAGTCTGGGCATAGCGGGTGTACATCTGCATCAAATCGCCAGCCCAAATACTTGCTTCATCGCCACCAGTACCAGCGCGAATTTCCAACATGATATTCTTTTCATCATTGGGATCGCGTGGTAACAGTAAGACTTTCAAGCGAGACTCTAAATATTCTATTTTTTCCTCAAGTTCCTTTACTTCCAGTGCTGCCATTTCTTGCAACTCTGGATCACTCGCAGATTCTTTATAAACCTCACGCGCTCCGATCAAGTCTTCTTGGGCTGTTTTCCAAATTTCATAGGTATCAACTACCTCTTCCAAAGAAGAACGAGACTTAGCAATTTCTTGATACTCATCAGGGTTGCTAGCGGTATCAGGGTCGCCAAGACGACGTGTTAATTCATTAAAGGTTTGTTCAACGGATTTTAGTTTGTCTAGTAAGTATGATTCAGCCATGACGGGTGCGATCGCTCCTTAAAATAACAAGTTGGCTCGAGCATTAAATGACAATCGACCCAGCTGATGCAGGGCCGTCGTTAACAGCAGAGCCAACCCGCTACTTTTTCTTTTGATCGTCACCAGATGTTTGAGTGCTGCTCATACCGTATTTGCGAAGGAAGCGCTCCACTCGACCCTCAGTGTCAATAATCTTCTGAGTACCAGTGTAAAAGGGGTGATTTCCAGACCAAACATCTACATGCAATTCTGGCTTGGTAGAGCCAACAGTCATCACAACTTGACCGTTGCAGTAAACTTTAGCTTCTGGATACCACTTGGGATGAATATCAGATTTAGCCATTGTTCCTTGTGTGGTGAATCTATATAAATTATAACTTTTAGCCTTCAATCAGAACTAGGGACTAGGTATTGGTTAGACAGCGCTGCGAAAGCATGACAGAGGCAATCACCCCAAGAGTTACTGGGCGATCGGAACAAAGATTGAAATTCTTCAAGCTTTTTCCCAATCACGCCACTTGCTTTTCGACGCAGGCGCGATTGTTCGCAGTAGCTTCCCAGTACCCAATCTCCGATCCCCAATCGCTTATCGTTTGGAGTACTGAGGCGCTTTTCGGGCTTTGTGCAAACCATATTTTTTCCGCTCTTTTGCTCTGGGATCACGAGTCAAGTAGCCTTCTGTTTTCAAAGGTGAGCGGTTTTCTGGATCTAGTTGACACAATGCGCGGGCAACTCCCAAGCGGATGGAGTCAGCCTGTCCGGTCAAGCCGCCGCCTTCCGCTTTAACTAAAATGTCATATTCGTTTTCCAGTCCCAGAGTTTCCAGAGGTGCTCTGATGACGCCAAGGTAATTGGCGTTAAATTGGAAATATAAGGTTCCATCTTTCCCATTCACAGTCAGTTGACCGCTACCGGGAATCAGACGTACCCGTGCGACTGCGGACTTGCGACGACCAGTTCCCCAGTACACGGCGCGACCGCTATTAGCGTCTGCTACTACCATTAATTTTCTGCTCCAGGAATTGTACTAACTTTTAGTTCTTTAGGTTTTTGAGCTTCGTGGGGATGAGTGGGCCCAGCGTAGACTTTTAGTTTGGTAAACAACTGCCTACCCAGGCTATTTTTGGGTAGCATACCTTTAACAGCGAGTTCTACTATCCTTTCTGGTAGGCGCTGTTGCAACTTGGCAAAAGTTTCTGTCTTCATTCCGCCAGGACGACCAGAATGGCGATGATAAATCTTTTGAGTGCGCTTTTTACCTGTAATTGCTATTTTTTCAGCATTAACGACGATCACAAAGTCACCTGTGTCTAAGTGAGGAGTATATTCGGCTTTCTTTTTGCCTCTGAGGATCTGGGCAATTTCGCTAGCGAGGCGACCGAGGCGTTGGTCAGTAGCGTCTACTACGTACCACTCACGCTCAAGAGATTCTTGAGGAGGAAGGTATGTTTTACTCATTGTTGTTTGTCCTTTGTCATTTGTCTTCTCTTACCCCTTCGGGGTGATGCCTCCGGCACGCCTGCCGTAGGATGCCAAAAGGGCTGTAAGGCGAACGTCAGTCCACAAGGGCGGCAGAGCCGCACGTGTGGCTGGTCTTACAAAGTTGATCCGGTCGCAAGGGAAAGGGTTAAGAGACTTGTGCGTTAGCGTAGCGGTAGCGACGCAGGAGCGTCACTGGCGTCTAAGCACCGGAAGCCAGAGCTTAGACTTTGCGCTTTGTCATTTGTCATTTGTCTTTACTAATAATTAATGACTAACGACTCTTGACTAATAACTAACTTTGGCAGGGTTTCGTACCAAATCTCTTTTGGAAAGGGAAAATCTGGATAGCCGACGCGTAATAAGCACAAGCCTTGGGGAGGTGCGGCGTGTTTCACTTCTTCCCGGCGTTGTTCTTTCCAAAGTTCTGTGAAGCTGGCAAGCGATCGCTTGCCAGAGCCTACTTGTGCCAGCATCCCTACCAATAGCCTCACCATGCCATACAAAAATCCATCTGCCTGTATTTCTATATGGATAAATGGCCCACTACGACAACATTCTGCTGCTTGTACCTCTACCCAGGAATGCGATCGCTTTGATCCTGCACGATGAAAAGCAGCCAAATGATGTTTTCCCATTAACGGTTTAAGGGCGGCTTGGATTAAGGCTTCATCCAAGGGTTCATAATAATAATGCCAACTGAAGGTTTGTACGAACAAGTTCGGTAGATCTTCAGTGTATATTGTGTAGCGATATCGTCGATAGGCTGCATTAAAGCGAGCGTGCCAACGGTTATCTACACTTGCCGAAGCCCTTATTAATATATCTTGAGGCAGATAGCTGTTAAGAATTGTTGCCCACTTGTGAGGTGGGATTAAACCTGTCGCATCAAAATGGGCTATTTGAGCAGCGGCGTGAACTCCGGCGTCGGTACGTCCTGCACCATGCAGTGGTACACGGTATCCAAGAATTTTCGCGATCGCTGCTTCAATTTCTTCCTGAACAGTGCGCTGCTGCTTTTGCCGTTGCCAGCCATGAAAGTGAGTGCCCAGGTATTGGATTACCAGGGCTACTCGGTGAGTCGGTGGAGGCTGGTGACTTTCTAGCATACAGATTTCGTCTTTTGTCAGGTGAGTTGCGGAGTTTCAAGTAGAAATAACTTGACTCTTGAACGCCAGTTGCGTCTCCCCCTGGGAGACGCTGCTTTGTAGCTTGCTTCCCCGCAGGGGTACAAGTCCGCAGAGCCGCCCAACGCACTAGCTCCTCTTGACTTTTGACTTTTGACTAATGAATTAGACCAGTTCAATAATCGCCATCTGAGCATTGTCGCCGCGACGCGGTACGGTATGCAGAATGCGCGTATAACCTCCTTGACGATTACCATATCGAGTAGGAGCTTGCTCAAACAAAGCGTGAACTAGTTGTTTGTCAAATATATAGCCAAGGGCTTCCCGGCGTGCTGCCAAAGAGCCGTCTTTGGCTAGAGTAATCATTTTGTCTACTTCACTTCGTAGAACTTTAGCTCGAACTAAAGTAGTGGTGATCCGACCATGACGGATCAGCTCGGTAGCGAGTGATCGCAGCAAAGCACGGCGCTGATCGGTTGGTTTACTGAGTTTCTTGACGCGACAACGGTGACGCATAATTATGCACTATTGAATTACGAACGGTTTTTAATTAAGGGTGTTTAGAACCTCTTTCTTGCGGTAGGGTAATGCCTAAGCGTCGCTGTAAAGCTTCAACCACTTCTTCCGCTGATTTTTGACCAAAGTTCTTAATTTCTAAGAGGTCTTCTTGGGTATAATCCAACAAATCTGCTACAGAGTTAACTTGTGCTCGTTTGAGACAGTTATAAGCACGCACAGAAAGTTGTAACTCTTCGATAGGAATCTGAGCAGTTGGATCGTCTGGAATGTCTGAACCTGTATCTGTTGGTTCTAAGGAGATATCTTTCAAAGGATTGAATAAATCTACCAAAATGCCAGCAGCAGAGGATAGTGCTTCTTGGGGGGAGAGACTACCATTTGTCCAAACTTCTAACAGCAGTCGGTCTTTTGTGATCGAGCCATCTAAACGGGCTTCTTCGACACTATAGTTGACTTTCCGCACTGGCATAAACACTGAGTCGATTTGGAGAAAGTCCAACGATGTGGCTTCTTCACGTCCTCGTTCTACGGTGCGATATCCTTTACCTTTCTCAATCCGAAACTCCATTTCTAGCTTGCCTCCCTCAGCTAGGGTGGCTACATACTGGGTTGGATCAATTACTTCTACTTCACTGGGCAAATCAAAATGTGCCGCGGTAACTGTTGCTGGACCGTTAACGAGCAACCGACCAATCTGAGGTTGAGAAGAATAGCTTTTAAGGATGACTTCCTTCATTTTCATGAGGATTTCCAGCACATCTTCCCGCACGCCCGCAACTGTGGCAAACTCATGGGAAACGCCTGCAATCCGCACTGCTGTGACTGCTGTACCCTCTAAATTAGATAGTAAAACCCGCCGCAGTGCGTTGCCAACAGTTGTTCCTTGACCACGCTCCAGAGGTTCCAGAATAAACTTACTGTAATGGCTCCGACTTTCTTCAGTACTAGACTCTACACATTCAATTTGAAACTGCGCCACGGATTAGCCTCCCTTCTTTTAAGGTGCTGCTAGCAGGCAAATCAATTGCCTCCCGAATTGACTTTGTATCTTGTAAGCTTAGGTCTATCAAACTCACAACATAGAGTTTGAAGTTTCTATTGAGCTTACAGGTGTTGATAAAATTTTGGGTTTTCTAAAGTTAGTAGCTCTTCCTACTGGAAGAACTGATCCGCTTTGAGTAGGCCCAGCCGTCTGAAGTTTACAAGCTCTACCTAACGGCAGTTTGCACTTCTACTAATCTAAGCATCCATGACGGGTGACTTATTTTTGATGAAACTTCTTGCCCTTAGTGTCTAATTTTGATGATTAAACTCGACGGCGCTTAGGCGGACGGCAACCATTATGAGGAATCGGGGTAATATCCCGAATTAGGGTAATTTCCAGTCCTGCTCCTTGGAGTGCCCGGATAGCCGTTTCTCTACCTGCTCCTGGGCCACTGACCATTACCTCAATTTGGCGCATTCCTTGATCGATGGCTCGACGTGCTGCGCTTTCAGCGGCAGTTTGTGCTGCAAAAGGAGTTCCCTTTTTTGCTCCCTTGAAACCGCTAGAACCAGCGCTAGCCCAAGAGATGACATCTCCATTTTGATCGGTAATGGTGACAATGCTATTGTTGAAAGTAGACTGGATATATGCCATCCCGTTGGGGACGTTCCGTTTTTGCTTTTTGCTCCCGGATTTTTTAGTTGGTTGTCTCGCCATATTTGTTTAGTTAATTTCTGGTAAAACTTGCTCTGATTAGCAAGCATTGCAAAATTATTTACCTGGTGCCTTCTTCTTACCGGCCACTGTCTGCCTTCTCCCACGACGGGTTCTAGCGTTAGTGCGAGTTCTTTGTCCTCTGACTGGTAAGCCCATGCGATGACGACGCCCTCTGTAGGTGCCAATGTCAACTAGACGCTTGATGTTCATCGACTCCAAGCGCCGCAAATCCCCTTCAACTTGATAGTTGCTTTCTACTTCTGCTCGCAGGGCTGCGACATCGGCATCGCTCAACTCTTTAACACGGATGTCTGGGTTTACACCTGTAGACGCTAAAATTTCTTGCGATCGTGATAATCCAATTCCGTAAATGTAAGTCAGACCAATTTCGATACGCTTATCGCGTGGAAGGTCTACTCCGGCAATACGTGCCACAATTAATCTCTCCCTATTGTTGTCGCAATTATTGTTGGAAAAACGTGATTAATCGCGTCTTTTCGTTTTAATGATGATATGTGTGTCGTACCCCAATCTGATGGTGGTAAGAGCACTATCCTTGACGTTGCTTGTGCTTGGGGTTGACACAAATCACCATCACGCGACCACGACGTTTGATCACGTTACACTTTTCACAAATTTTCTTGACTGAGGCTCTGACTTTCATGCCTTTTTTGATTGACTCCAAATATAGAATTATAGCATTTTTAGAGAAATTAATTTCAGGTCACTAACTGAGGAACACCAAAAAGTTGGTTTTATGGTAAAATTCTCTACATACGATTTACTTCTTTCGTAGTCGATAAGTAATTCTGCCTTTTGTCAAGTCATAGGGAGTTAACTCTACTTTGACGCGATCGCCAGGTAAAATCTTGATATAATTGCGGCGGATCTTGCCGGAAATGTGTGCCAACACGTTAAAGCCATTGTCCAAGTCAACGCGAAACATTGCATTGGGCAAGGATTCAGTAACCGTGCCTTCCATTTCAATCAAATCTTGCTTAGACAATTTGTTTTTTCCTCAACTCAACAATCTCCTGTTCTGTTGCAGCAGCTTCATCTGCAAGAGAACATACTTTGAGAAATATATCAACAGTTTATTAATATATCTTAGCTAAAATTGATCTACTCCTTGCTGGGAGTGGAAGAAACCAGGATGTAACTACATACTTATTCTTATCTCCCTATACTCCCCCTCCTGTTTTAGGAGGCTATTACCATCTTTTGAAGGTCTGTAGTGACATCTTCTTGGGACTGATTACCATTGATCGTGAGGAGTTTTTGGCGATTGCGGTAATAGTCAATCAAAGGCGCAGTTTCAGCGCGGTAAACTTCTAGCCGACGACGAATCACCTCTTCAGTGTCATCTTTTCGTCCTCTGCCAAGTAAACGTGCTACCACTACTTCATCTGGCGCATCTAAGTTAACTACCCTTTCACCATGCTGATGCGTTTTTTCTAGCAACTCCTGCAAAAAAACTGCTTGAGTTACTTTGCGGGGAAAGCCATCAAGAATCCAGCCGGATGCAATATCCGGCTGTTCTAACCGCTCCTGCACCATTTCCTGCACTAGCCGATCAGGAACTAACTCACCGCCATCAACATAACTTTGAGCCTTAATCCCTAAAGGAGTTTGCTCTTTCATGGCTTGCCTTAATATATCACCCGTAGAAATATGGGGAATATTCAACTTTTTAGCCAAGGTTTGAGCTTGAGTTCCTTTACCAGCCCCAGGTGGCCCCAAGAAGATTAATCGCGTCACTATTGTTTCACCATTCCTTCATAGCGCTGAGAGATGACGTAAGTTTGGACTTGTTTCGCTGTCTCAATTGCTACACCAACCAGAATTAACAAAGAGGTTGCACCCAGACCCTTAAAAGTTGGCACTCCTAAAGCACTTTCCACGCCGGTTGGAATAATAGCAACCAAACCCAAAAATATAGCACCCAAAAAGGTGAGTCGGTTTGTCACACGTTCGATATACTCACTAGTCGCCTTACCCGGACGAATACCAGGAATACTGGAACCCATTTTCTTCAAGTTTTGCGCTACGTCTACTGGGTTGAGTATCAACGAAGAATAGAAATAGCTAAAGAAAATGATAGAAATCATGTAAACCAAGGCATAGAGCCAAGAACCAGAACCGCTTGGACTCAGATAAGTGTTAACAATATTCGCCAATTCTGGATTTTTAGTAAAATTAGCGATCAAAAGTGGCAAACTCAGGATGGCAGCTGCAAAGATAATTGGCATGACGCCCCCGGCAATTAACCGCAGGGGTAAATAACTACGTTGCTCTGCCAAAACGCGGCGACCTACTTGGCGACGAGCCGAAATAATCGGGATACGGCGCATTCCTTCTTGCACAAACACAATACCAACAATTGTTGCCAGGAAAACCAAGATCAGCACTATTACACGACCTACTATTTCCCGACCACCAACTTGTACCAAGTCGATGGTATCACCTAATGATTTTGGTAAGGACGCCACAATGTTGACAAAAATCAACAATGATGCCCCATTGCCAATACCACGTTCTGTGATTAGTTCTGAGGCCCACATTACGAACATTGAACCAGCAATCAGAGCGATCGCAGTTTCAGCTACGAAGACTGGCCCTGGATTTAAAGCAAATTGCTGGAGAAATAATGCTGAAAAAGCTACACTTTGAATAATTGCCCAGCCTAAAGATACATAGCGGGTAATTTGTGCAATTTTCCGCCGGCCAGCTTCTCCTTCATTTTTCTGTAAATTTTCTAAAGAAGGAATTGCCGCAGTGAGTAATTGAATAATAATGGATGCATTAATGAAGGGCAGAATTCCCAAGGCAAATACTCCCAAAGTAGAAAGTCCCCGCCCAGAAAATATATCCAACAAACCGAATATGGAATTATTGCCCTGAATGGCTTCGCCAAATCTAACTCTATCAATACCTGGTACTGGTAGAAAGATACCTAGGCGAACCAAAATTAAAATCCCGACAGTGACAAGCAGCCTGCCTCTCAGCCCAGCCGCTTGCGCCATCTGCATAAAAGTTTCTTGAGCCGTTGGGGCTTTGTCTCGACTGATCATAGAGTGCTACCTTTATTGTGAACCAGGCGTTGGTAGCGAGTTGACTTGCATTTAAGTGCGCTGTTCTGGCTCACTCATAAGACTTCACAACTCCCACCAGCTGCCTCAATTTTGCTACGAGCTGTACCTGTGAAAGCTGCCGCTTGCACCTTGAGCGGAATGCTCAATTCCCCATTACCCAAAATTTTCAATGGCCCCTTCACAGCAGTTATGATACCTGCTGCTTTTAAGGAGATCAAAGTTACTTCTGTATTAGCAGGAAGGGAAGCTAGCTTCTCTACATTAATCGTAGTGTAATTTTTACGATTAACAATTGGAAAGCCCTTCAACTTAGGCAGACGACGATACAATGGCTGTTGACCACCTTCAAATCCTGGTCGGGTACCACTACCAGAGCGAGATTTTTGACCTCGCATACCTAAACCAGCACTGGCACCTTGACCAGCAGAAATACCCCTACCTACACGCTTACGGCGTTTTTTCGAGCCTTTTTGAGGCTTAACATCGTTGAGTCTCATAAGCTAAAAGTTGTCATTTGTTATTTGTCATTTGTTACTTGTCATTTGTCATTTGTCATTTGTCATTGCTAAGAACAAAGGACTAAGAACTACGGACAAATGACCACTCAGATATAAAGATGTTCAATAGCAATGCCCCGATCTTCAGCAACTTCAGCAAAGGTACGTAGTGTAGATAAGGCGTTAACTGCGGCTCTCGCATTGTTGAGTGGATTATTAGAACCGAGTTGCTTGGCTAAGACATTGCGAACTCCCGCCAATTCCAACACAGTACGCACAGCACCACCAGCAATTACTCCAGTACCAGGTGCGGCTGGTCGCATCATCACCTTAGCACCACCACCGACACCATCAATAGGATGAGGAATAGAGTTAGATTTGGTGATTGGAATGTCAATCAAATGTTTTTTACCGTCGGCTACGCCTTTTTTGACAGCACCAATTACATCTGAGGCTTTGCCCACTCCAACACCGACTTGACCGCGTTCGTTACCAACGACTACAATCGCTCGGAAGCTAAGCTTTTTACCGCCTTTAACAACCTTACTCACCCGTCGGATTTGGATAACCCGCTCTTGCCAGTTGGTTTCTTCTTTTTTTGTTCGGTTAGTTTTACGACGACCCGTTGCCATAATCAATGCCTCTGTTAGTCAATGGTCAACAGTCAACAGTCAACAGTCAACAGTCAAGATTTAAACTCTGGACTTTGGACTTTTGACTTTTGACTAATTTAGAAATCTAAACCAGCCTCGCGTGCTGCATCGGCTAATGCTTTGACACGACCATGATATAAGTTGCCACCACGATCAAAGACTACTTTAGTGATACCTTTTTCTAGCAATCGCGTTGCGATCAATTTACCAACTTGCGCCGATGCATCACGATTAGCGCCTGAACTCAAACTAGATTTCAACTCTGGTTCTACAGTCGAGGCTGCCACTAATGTATGATGCTGAGTATCATCAATTACTTGCGCGTAAATATGTTCATTAGAGCGAAACACGGCTAACCGTGGACGCTCTGGGGAGCCGATAACTTTACCACGGACGCGTCGATGGCGACGCTGTTTTGATTCTCTACGAGTAAGTTTCATTTTTACTTCTTACCACTCTTACCAGTCTTACCAGCTTTGCGTCTTACCTCTTCACCGGCATAGCGAATGCCTTTACCTTTATAAGGTTCTGGTGGACGAACGGCACGTATTTTTGCTGCTGTGTTGCCTACTATTTCTTTGTCATAGCCGCTGACAATGACGTTAGTAGTACCTTCTACTGCAAACTGAATTCCTTCAGGTGGAACAATTTGTACCTGATGGCTGTAACCCATATTCAAAACTAGGTTACGACCTTGAACTTGTGCTCGGTAGCCAACTCCTTGAATTTCCAGACGGCGCTGAAAACCACTAGAAACTCCCTCGACCATGTTGGCAACCAAGGTGCGGCACAAACCGTGCATTTGACGAGATGTCTTTGTATCATCCCGTCGAGTTATTTGTAATATTTCCCCTTCTTGAGAAACTGTAACAGCGTTAGGCAGATCGCGTGAAAGTTCACCTTTAGGCCCTTTCACAACAACTTTTGTGCCATCGATCGCTACTTGTACTTTGGTGGGAACAGTAATTGGACGTTTACCAATACGAGACATGACTTTTTGTCCTTTGTTATTTGTCCGTTGTCTTTTGTCCTCTCTTACAAAGTTCTGATCTAAGAAAGCCTTAGCTCAGACTTTGCGTTTTGTCCTTTGTCTTTTCCTAATGACAAATGACCAATGACAAATGACTAATGACTACCAGACGTAGCAAAGCACTTCACCACCCAAGTTTTGACGCCGCGCTTCGCGGTCAGTCATAATGCCACTGGATGTAGAAATAATGGCAATACCAATGCCGCCTAGTACTCTTGGTAATTCTTTTCTGTTGGAGTAAACGCGCAAACCTGGTTTACTCACTCGCTTTAAGGCGGTAATTAAAGGCTGGCGATTTTTGCCCTTGTATTTCAAGGAAATCACCAGATTACGCTTTACCCCTTCTTCGGCTTCTTCAAATTCAGAAATAAAGCCTTCCTCGCGCAGTACTTTAGCAATACTACGAGTCATTTTTGTAGCTGGCACTTGTGTAGTTTGATGCCTCGCCAAATTAGCATTGCGGATGCGCGTCAGCATATCTGCAATTGTGTCGTTAGCCGCCATCGTTCCCTCTTTAGATGAACTTATTGATCGCGAAAAGGCATTCCCATTTCTTTAAGTAAGGCGCGGCCCTCTTCGTCGTTTTTCGCTGTAGTGATGATGGAAATATCCATACCACGGATTTGATCGATGCTGTCGTATTCTACTTCTGGAAAGATTAGCTGTTCTCGTACACCCAGAGTATAGTTGCCACGACCGTCAAAGCTTTTGGGACTAACGCCGCGAAAGTCTCGAATTCTCGGCAGTGCCAAGCTAATGAGTCGATCAACAAATGCGTACATCCGCTCGCCTCTGAGAGTTACCATGATGCCGACAGGCATACCTTGACGAATTTTAAAGCCCGCGATCGCCTTTTTTGCTCGCGTTACGACTGGCTTTTGACCAGCGATCAACGCGATTTCGTTTATGGACGCTTCCAGCGCCTTAGCATTTTGAGCTGCTTCTCCCAAACCTCGGTTAACAGTAACTTTCACCAACTTCGGTACTTGATGAACATTAGTGTACTGAAACTGATTAATCAGTTTAGGGACGATTGTCTCTTGATATAAGCTTTTGAGTCTTGTTGGCGCCATAGTTTCTTGTCCTACTTATCCCTGGGCTTGGTCAGGGAAGCTTATTTTTCTTTTGTCTTTTCTTGCAACGTTCTGATCTAGGGAAGCCTTAGCTCAGACTTTGCGCTTTGTCATTAGTCTTTTGCTAATGACACATGACTATTTATCTAGAATCTCACCAGTTTTCTTGAGTTTCCTCACCTTTTTGCCTTCTGGCGTAAAGGTATAACAAACACGACTAGCGACGTTTTGCTTATTAGAATAAAGCATCACATTAGAGCTATGGATCGGGGCTTCTTGGGTGACTATCCGCCCTGATTCCCCTTCTTGCTGGGGTTTAACGTGCTTAGTTTTAATGTTGACGCCTTTGACGACAACTTTGCTTAATTGAGGAAGTGCTTGGATAACTTCACCAACTTTGCCTTTATCTTTACCAGCAATTATCTGCACTGTATCGCCAGTTTTGACGTGCATCTTGTGGAATACTTTCGGCTGATCTTTTCGGTATGCCATTACAGTACCTCCGGAGCCAGAGAAACTATTTTGGTAAAGTTTTTCTCGCGCAGTTCTCTTGCTACAGGGCCAAAGACCCGTGTACCTCTGGGATTACCATCTTTGTTGATGATCACTGCGGCGTTATCGTCAAAGCGAATACTCATGCCACTGTCTCGATTTACGCCTTTGCGAGTACGAACAATCACTGCTTCCACAACATCAGATTTTTTTACAGCCATGTTGGGTGTGGCATCTTTAACGACGGCAATAATTTTATCGCCGATCCCGCCATAACGCCGATTGCCTCCGCCTAAAATGCGGATGCACATTAATTTACGAGCGCCGCTATTATCTGCAACATTAAGGTAGGTCTGGGGTTGAATCACGATTAGTCTCCCGTGTGGAGTTGTTAAAAAATTAACAACGAGGTTTAAATAGATTTAACGTTGAGGACTTCTGTGACTTGCCAGCGCTTGGTTTTACTCAGGGGTCTGGTTTCTTGAATGCGGACGCGATCGCCCACTTTACACTTGTTTTCCTCATCGTGAGCTTTATAGCGCCGGGTTTGAACTACAATCTTGCCGTACTTGGGATGAGGAGCGCGGTTTTCCACAGCAACTACTACCGTTTTTTGCATTTTGTCGCTCACTACCAAGCCAACTCGTTCTTTGACTGCCATAATCTCCTACTTTTCTTCTTTAGCCGATTGACTTGCTGCCCGTTGGCGCTCCGTTTCTATTGTTAGCAATTGGGCTAAGCGGTGTCGGGCGTGTCTGAACTGGTGAGGTTTTTCTAGTTGTCTGGTTGCTTTTTGTAAGCGCAGCTGAAATAGTTGTTTTTTAATAGCAACAATTTCCTCAGCCAGTTTTTCATCACTTAATTCTCTAGCTTCTGAAATCTTGGGAAGAGGCATAACCTACTCCTGCTCCTCTGGTTTAGAGCGCACAATAAACTTGGTTTTTATGGGCAACTTAAATGAAGCTAAACGCATAGCTTCTCTGGCGATTTCTTCAGAAACACCAGCGATTTCAAATAAAATTCGCCCTGGTTTAACGACAGCTACCCAAAACTCCGGTGAACCTTTACCAGAACCCATCCGAGTTTCGGCGGGACGCATGGTTACAGGTTTGTCAGGGAAAATCCGAATCCAGATTTGTCCACCCCGGCGAATATAACGGGTCATTGCCCGACGAGAAGCCTCAATTTGACGCGAGGTAATCCAAGCAGGTTCTTGAGCTTGGAGTGCAAAATCACCAAAGTTTAGGGTGCTGCCACGACTGGCTAGTCCCTCCATCCGTCCGCGTTGTTGTTTGCGGAATTTAGTTCTTCTAGGGCTTAACATGACTATTTACTAGGGATTAGGGATTGAGGATTGGGGATTAGGAATTAGGAAATGGGTGCGGTTCTTTGCCCAGTCCCCGATCCCCAGTCCCCAGTCCCTTTTTTATCCTTCATTTGAGCGGTCTTCAAATTGCTGGCGGCGGCGTTGTTGTTGACGGCGGCGAGGTTCACGATCGCGATCGCGATCGCGTGTTGCAGGTGGGGGTGGAGTTTCTTCCTGTCCAGGGATAATTTCTCCCTTAAACACCCAGACTTTGATGCCTAGAATGCCATAAACCGTTTTTGCCGTGCAATAAGAGTAGTCAATATCTGCCCGCAAGGTATGTAGAGGTACTCTACCTTCACGAGTCCACTCTGTCCGAGCAATTTCTGCGCCGT
>JAHHHK010000069.1 GCA_019359395.1 Komarekiella atlantica HA4396-MV6 | reverse complement strand
ATACCCCGCACCACCAACAATTGTCACCCAAAAAGACCGCAGCCAACGGGATAATTTACCTTTTAGCTTCGACTGGGGCAATTATTCAGCTCGTTGGTTGGCACGGTTCAACTTGGGTTTGCATCACATTCTTAAGCGTTTAATTGCCGGTGATGAAATTACTGCCAGTGATAGTAACTTACTAAATATGAGAGCGATCGCCAATGATTGCGCTGCTCACATTAAAGCAATTCTTGGTTTCACTATCCCCAGCGATTGTGAACCAGTTTGGTTGCTGGCCACCCTTGTTGAACAGCTGGGGCTAAAGTTGACTTGTCGCAAGCAGGGGCCACGCGGTCAGCAGGTGAAAATTTATTCACTGGCACAGGAGGAATTGGAATTTGCGACACAAGTAATGGCTCATCGCCAAAATAAACGGGAAGAGAAGGCTCAAACACAGTTACAGCATGAGTTTAACCCTAATCAAGCCCCCGTATCCACCCCCCCCCATAATGCTATAGGGAACCCCCTATCGGGGGGGGTGGATACTACGCAGCTAGAACCATCTAATGGCGTTCGCCCTACCCTTCTGCATTGCGTTGAAACACTTCGCTCTGGTATTGCCAAGGGAGTTGACGCGATTAAATCCATCCTCAAAAGGTGGACATCTAATTTGCGCTGGCAGACTGTGCTGGAGTTGGAGGCGATCGCGGCTAATGAACTGCGCTCTTTGGAGCAAGCTGTACCTCAATTTTATCAATGGCTCTCGGAGGAGGAGTTGCCGATGGAAGGCTGACGACCTACTTGAACTGATTTGACCGGCCCGCACTATAACTTTTTAATGTTATGCTTCAGGAAATTTTGGTTTTACCAGAGATTGCAGAGCAACTGGCTGAACTGGCTGAATTGACCGACTCTGAACAGAGCGATCGCCTGTATCTAGAACGACGGGTAGAAAGGGCTTTTTATGAGGCTGGCAAAGCATTAATGGAACTGCGTGATCGCAGACTGTATCGCTCTACCCACAAAACCTTTGAGGAGTATTGCCGCGATCGCTTTGGCTACACACGCATGGCAGCTAGTTATAAAATTGCAGCTGCAACAGTTATAGACAATTTGACAACCAATGGTTTACAAAATGAGGAAATGTCAACCATTGGTTTACAAATTCTGCCCACCAGTGAGCGCCAAGTCCGCCCCCTTTCTAAACTTGAACCATCACAACAGCAACAGGTGTGGCAAGCCGCAGTTCAAGAAGCTGGCGGAAAAGCCCCAAGCGGTAGGGTTGTAACTGATGTGGTGCAAAGAATCATGGAGCGTACGAAAGTCCCAAACACCTATCAGTTGAGCGAAGTCTGTCAAATTACTGTTAAAGACAACCCCGATCTGCGAGGTAAGGGCGGGTGCTGGGGCATTGTTACCCATGTTGGCGATTACAGTTGCACAGTTATGACTTGGGACGGAGAATATACCGTGAGGACAGACCATTTGAAGTCAATGAACTACACAGATTCGGAATGCCAGGATATGCAATCAATTAGCACCCGCATCAACACAATTCGTAACAGTGACAACCTAGAGGAAGCTGCTGATGCTGTTCTCAAACACTTGGGGAAACTGAAGCGCCCTTATCTGACTGGGCTGGAAGAAAAAATGTTGAATTTGATTGAGATTGAATGCAGTACACCTTCTTAGCGTTAGCTTTATTGCTGGCTATCGGTGTTTGGCTGCTACTATCGTCCAAGTGATTGCCCGTCGCGGTGCTGATCATGAAAATAAGCGATCGCGCTGTACCTAATGATGGGAAAATTACTTATCAGAATCTTGCTTATAAGAAACCATGTTCCGATAAGTAAATGCATGAAACCCTTGAAAACAGCACCTCCTCTCTTTTAGTTCTAGCCCAACCCATTCCACTGGTCGAACATCCTGCTGCGGTCTACTTGGCGACGCTTTCTCCTGGTTCCCGTCCCGCTATGCGCCAAGCTTTGAATGCAATCGCGCAATTGCTCACAGATAATAGCTGTGATGCGATGACTCTTAACTGGGCAGCACTGCGCTACAAACATACCGCAGCAGTCCGCGCTGTGTTAAGCCAAAAGTATTCACCAGCTTATGTCAACAAAGTATTGTGTGCTTTGCGGCGAGTTTTAAAAGAAGCCCTGCGCTTAGAGATTATGAATGCTGTTGATTTTGCCCATGCTATCGATATTCCCAACGTTAAAGTCACCAAGCAATTACGAGGACGTGTCCTCGCAGCAGAAGAAATCGCCCAATTAATGCAAACCTGCTTTGATGACCCCACTCCCGCAGGTTACAGAGATGCTGCCTTGTTTGCCATACTGCGCGGGTCAGGAGTGCGGCGCTCGGAATTGGTGAATTTAGACTTAAGCGATCTTGACCTGAATACTGGGGCTATATTCGTGCGCGGCGGTAAAGGAGGCAAAGACCGAATTGTGTACTTACCCGATAGTGGTATAACTATTCTTCGTGATTGGCTGTTGCTGCGAGGGTCTTGTGATGGGGCGCTACTGTGTCATGTTAACAAAGCTTCAAGGGTAGTGCGACGACGACTCACCTCCCAAGCGGTGCTGTTCATCTTGCAAAAACGTGGCGAAGAAGCTCTTGTAGCTAACTTCTCGGCTCATGATTTCCGTAGGACTTTTATCTCCGATCTGCTTGATGCTGGCGAAGATATTTCTACAGTACAGAGACTAGCTGGACACGCAAACTCTGACCAAACTGCCAGATATGACCGTCGCGGTGAACAAACTAAACGCCTCGCTGTTCAAAAGTTGAGTATTCCTGGTTCAAGGAAAAAACCTCAACGGTTAATGTAGTTTCCCAGTGTTTTCTACACGTATTTCTATTAAGTATAATTTAAATAATTTAAGTATTAGAGTTAGTAGGACGTAATAAGCCGCTTTTCCCAGCATTACTGATAGGAGACAGCATTGCTAAGGAAGACACTGCTCCTACTAATTGCGCTGGGCGAACCTCCAAGTATCCCTGAAGTTCCTCTAAGCTGCGGTGTCCCGATAGCTCCGCAATAACTCGCAAGGGAATTTGGTTATCACTCATAGAAGTAAGTGCCGTGCGGCGAAAGCTGTGGGTACTTGCTCCCTCTATGCCCACTTGAGCACAAGCTTTCTTGAAGACTCTGCCTGCCGAATCCGAAGTTATATGCTTATAACCATATCTTCCAGGAAACAAATATATCTTTCCTGCTTGGGGCTGATACTCGATCAACAAACTTTGCAAATCTTCAATGATCGGAATGCTACGGGTTGCCAACTTCCCCTTAGTATTAGACTTGCGAATCGTGAGGTGCGATCGCACTCCCCCTTTACCATCATATATATCATCACTGAGCAGGGTCACGACTTCATTAATTCTCGCGGCAGTGAACAGGGCGGTAGCAAATATGGTGCGGTCGCGGGTCGTTTTCAGTCCGTCGGTAAATAGCAACTGTATTTCCTCGTGAGAGAGAATTTTCGCTTTCCCGTGGCGGTCGCGCTTCATCTTAGAGTACCACTCGCTCAAAGTAGTATTTTTTAGTTTACGCGGGACGGAGTAAAATCACCATGACTAAGCTTTATTTTTCTGACTGGTAAATCTGTACTGATTAGATCTAGTTTCTGTACTGGTTTATATACCATTTCTATACATTTGGCGATTTGGCGGTATAGACGATTTCTATACCCTTGTCTTTTTTGCCAATGGTCAAACCTGCCTTGATTGTAAAATTCTAATAATACAAAGCTACTATTAATTTGATGCGGTAACAAAATTATGGAATCTGGCAGCACTTACAACCATAACGGTAAATCCACAACAGCGAGCAAAGAATCGCGGGAACTGGCAGAAAGATTTGCAACTGCGTTCGTCGAAGACGTTGCCTAAGGCATCGGTGAGTTTAACTGGCAGACAGACTACTTAAAGTTTTGCGAACTTTTGGAGTTAGAACCTGGAGATTATGCCGATCAGCAATACAGTTATTTTCAGCAACTAACGGAATCGCTAACGAGATTTAATGCTGAATCGCTTGCCAAAATGATTGATGCGGGGTTAGGCAGGGAGTAACGCACTAATCATGGTACTGTCTAGGTAACTATCTTCCAGTCCTGGCGCTCACTCGGCCGCGTCCAGCCTCGGTTTACCTAGACAAAACCCAGATATGAGCCAAACAGGAAAAAACAAGAAACTGGCATCTTTCAACTGTGACCAAAAGATGTGGGAGCAGTTTATTGCCCGTTGCAACTCGAAAGACACGACAGCAACAGCCACGCTCACCCAATTTATCAAACGCTACCTGGATGGTACAAATGACTTTGATGCAATTGGTGGGAATGATTTAGAGAAACGCCTGGACTCTAAGATTAAGGCAAGGGTTGAGGAGTACTTGGTTACTAGTAATAATAACAACGCCGAACAGAAGAATGAAGCGATATTAGCTATTTGCGAAAGACTAGATAAGCTAGAGTCACAGTCCTTAAGTGAATCTAATAGCAATCAAACCACAACAATCCCCAATCTTGCCGATTTAGAACAAAAAATTTCGGAGATGGCATCTCGAATCAAACAATTGACTGAAGCGATTCTTAAGATTCAAGATTATCTAAATAATCAACTCAAGCAAACCAAGAAATCGTACAGCAATTCATATTATCAACGGACTACTCAAAGAATTCAACCGCTAACCGAAGAAGGCTTGGCTACAAGACTTGGTGTTAGTGTAGAAGCTATACGCGAACAGCGAAATAAGCTGCACCCACCGCTTTTTGTAGCTTGGTGTAAGGGGAAGGATAGAGCGGGGATGGGGTGGGAATTTCATGAAAATACGGGGTTATATTATCCTGTAAGTTAGTATTACAAAAAAGTAGTTCTAGTTTTTCCTACACCTCACACGACTACATCCATTCCTAGCCTTGAGATAAAAGATATGCACCTCTATTCTTGGGTCTAATTAAAGGCTAGACGCCTTCCTTCATGCTCCGGCTACTTTTTGGGCAGGATTTACCCAAGGCTGCATCTGCACTTCTTAATTTTTTTGATATTTAGTATAAAAAATAACTTAAAATTCCGATAAACTCTTTCGATTTCCTCCTTTAGATATAGAAAGAAACCAGTAGGCATAGTGGTACTGTTTTTAACAGCATGAGTTGAAACTGTAAACACATCTGGTATCTTTTAAAGCGGTTTATCCTTATTGTTATTCGATCTCAAGCAATTCAATTTAAATTCATTAGTCCAGGGAAACAAGGGTGTCATTTGGCTATCCTTTTAAAGGATGAAGTAATTTATGTCTACTAATTATCAGTTTTATTGTATAGATTTCTGGCTACCTATTGATTATGAATCAAATAAAGACGGTGAAAGTTTCATATTCGCTGACGATGCTGTAAATTTAAGTGTTGCAGCTTTTTCTGTGATGAACTATTGCTTGGAGTCGCAAGCAAATTCCAAAGTGAGTAAACATGAAAGCCGGATAAAAAATCTGGCTTTTCCATTAGAATTGTATGGAGAAAAGTTTGATTTTTTATCCAAGAAGAATGCGATAGCGATATTAAATCAGATAGACAATAAGTATTCTTGGGAGCTTACTGGCTGGTTGCAAAATTACATTTATCCTGAGTGGGAGCGCCAAAGATTAAGAGATATACCTTATATTACCGATTCCTCTATTTTATTTAAACCAAGTTCCGAAGTCCTATCTTTTGATTTTTTAAGTACTAAGGTTTTAGTTTAAAAAAACAAATATCCTTAAATTGAACAACTTCCCAGAAAAGAGAAACAATTGTTCGTGTCAATATACAGCAGTTGTTGTTGACCCTTCTGGTTTCTGTGCCGCAATAGTCGAGTATGTCCAACAGAATTTTCAAAACTCATGTTCCTGGTCTGGGAACGTGCGAAGTTTGCAGTCTGGTTTTCAATCAAGTTCCAGTCACAATAATATTGCCCAGAGGAACGAGAGTTGAGCAAAAAGAGTTTTTGAATATTTGGATTCAAGAGTACACGCAAAATTTGGTATCTAAGGGAGCTTGGGATACTCCAGCGACAGAAGAGGAAGTAAATCAAATTCTCAACGAGGTGTTTGGGAAGCTGAAGGGTTTTGACAAAGCTTGATAGTCAAGGAACAGAGATGGTCGTAATAAAGCTGGAGAAGCTGTGGGAGCAAACCCCATAGATGAATCTAGGAGCTTCAAACAAGAATATTTTGACTTTAACTATGCTCTACTTCATCGAGTGATTCCAATTCCGAAGCAAACATCTGAGCTTGCCTCAAAACTAGCCCAAACAAAAATAAATCTACACGCCATTGGGCCATGATTAATCCACCCCAGCATTTACTTAAAGTAACTTCAATTGCATCGGAACAAAAATTATCATCTTTAACCCATCTGAAGCCTAGACGATAATTTTTATATCCTGGGAGGAGGTAAAGTATGCGTTCTAATTCACCTGTGAAATTTCCCTTTGTAAACCCAAATTGGTCAAGAATTTCAACTAATTTGGCAGAGTTGATATCAGACATTTTAAATAATCCTTTATTTGAATAGCTGGCTTTTGATGTAGGTGATGTTTTCAAATTAATTTAAAAAGCTCAACTATTAAACTAAAGATTTAGACATAAATGATTTGTGATGTTTGCTTCACCGGGAGTGATAGCTGGAACTGATTGGAGTTATCTAAGTTACAAAATTAGTAAGATTTCAGGAGTTAGAATAGTTAAAGAATTAGACGAAGATTAAATAAATGAATATCTCCTCATACTAGACTTCTTATAAATTCTGTTAGCGTAGCGGGGCGCAGCCCATTCTGACTCCTGGGTGCTGAATTCTTCCCAAAATTACTAAAAGTTTGTGAACTTTTTTACCTATTTTAATGATTAAACTGGAGAAAGTAATCAGATGAGATGAAAATATTAGACGTAATTGTTGAGCTTATGTCTGTTTTTATCTTTGCTCTCAGGAGATCCATAGTCCCATGTTCACTAGGAGTAGTTGTCAAATAGTGAAGAACTACTCTTGCGAGAACGAAATAGCAGTTTTGCAATTTCCGTAATTAATTGTGTAGGACTTGAAGGTTTTGTAATATGAGTTTGAAACCCAGAAGCGAGAGCCTGTTGATGAATTTGCTTATGAGCATTACTACTCAAAGCAATGGCAGGAATATCTCTAGTTTGTAGAGGCGTAAGGGTACGAATTTTCTGTATTAAAGAGTAGCCAGATTCACCTGGTAGATCAATGCCGCTAATTAAAAGATCTATACTCTCATGCTTGATGAGATCAAATGCTTGGGAAGCATTTGATGTAGCAATTACCTGAATTCCATAGCTTTCAAGAACATAGGTAATTAAGCAAAGGTCAGTCTGTGTATCATCTACTACAAGAATTGTTAGACCTCTAAAAATATCTATGTCAAAATCAGGACATGTATCACAACAAAGATCTGACACGATGATATGGCCTCCTTAGTTGCCAACTCAATTATGGAGGAAGTCCTACAGGTGGCTAGGTGGAAACTAGCTGCTCTGTAGGCATTTTCAGAATGTTACTAACTTGATTAAATCAAGCTTTTACAATTTTAGTCTTACGACTTGAGACACAGAAAATTGAAATTTTTGTCGAAAATGGTGTGTATTTTTACATTCAGCGGCATTATCGGCTCGACTTGAGTCGCACGTAAAGCAAGTATCAAGCTAATATAATGACGTTACTGATTTAGTGTTTTCAGTACTATACCGAATGGGACTCTTGTTAAGCGCAAATCCTTAAGATGGATGGCTTTTGGGTATAAGGGTGTAGGGGTTGCACGGTCAATAATTCAGAACCAAATAAAATAATACTTACAAATCTACCCTCCGACCTGTAACCCCACACCCCTATACCCCTACACCCATCTGTGACAAGGCTTTCACATGAGTCTTCGTGACATTCAGTACTATACCCAGGAAATTTGATCAGAGTGTAACTAATTGTAAATATTACGACAGTAGTGATGCCGATTGAAGTTCTGTTAATAGAAAACAATCCTGACAATGCTCAACTTATAGACATCGCCTTAAAGCTTATGATCTAGCTGCCAACAGCTACATAATTAAGCCAGTTGACTTCGAGCAGTGGATGGAAATCATGCAGTTGATAAAAAATTTTTGGTTTTTGACTGTCGAACTACCGTCGAAGTTATGACGCTATTTCATCCGCCGATGTCTTTGCCACTCTTATAAGTCATCGCTCTTGGTTTCCTTTTCTTGAGAGGAACTGCCGATTTCTTAGGTGCTTGAGGACGACGGCATTGTTCACAGTAGAGCGGTCGCGGGCCAAAAGTCTCACGTTGGGTTGGCTGTTGGCACTGCTGACAGACGAAGTTGAATATGCGAGTGTGAATCGTTCGCTGATGCGCTCGAACAACGTACTCTTTGACATCGATAATCTTGCTGCTTGGCATCGTATTAATCTATAAGTCTCACTCTATGAATATAGTTTCTTGTTTATCACATAGTGGTGCAATAGATGTGCATCAAAACTAAAGGCGCTCGTCTAGAAACAAGGATAACTGCCCTGGTGAAACATTGCCCCGTCCAAATCGGTGGTAATCAAGATGGCAGCTACTACAAAGGCAAATCAAGTTTTCGAGCCTGTTATCAGACGGATCGAAGTTGTGGTGATGTACCTGTAGGTTATATACCCGACGTTGGGATTTAGACCAGCCTTCAGGCTTTTCACCTGGACGCAGGCAGATGCGCGAGCATTTAGTACAGCGCCAGTTAGAGGCATTCTTTATAGCAGTGGCAATTTCTTTCCAATCTTTAGGGTAGCGAGTTCGACTCATACAAATATTTGAGAGCAGCAACACAATTGCACTAATTAACAAGATACTCTTTGATATTATCTTGATGGCGACGAAGAATTTTCATTGCTTGCTGTTCAATTTTACCAACTCGTTCTCGACTGAGTTTAAGGCGTTTTGCAATTTGGTTCACGCTCATTGGGCGCTCATCCCCTAATCCAAAGCGTAGAGTAATTACTTCTCGTTGCTTGTCTTTGAGCAATGCCAGTAACTTGCTTAAGTCCTGATACAAATGTTCTTGATTGATTTGCTCTAAGGGAGAATTGTTAGGCACAGATAAGAGATTGATTAATTCGGTTTCTCGTTCATCTCCGACTTTCATCTCCAAAGAAACAGGATTTTTTGAGACATTCAGAGATTCCCGAATTAAAGAAGGCTTGAGTTTTAAGGACTCCGCAATCTCCGTCACAGTGGGTCGTCGTCCCAGTGATTGAAACAGTTCTCGCTCTCGCTTCTTGATTTGATTGAGTCTTTCATTGAGATGAATGGGCAAACGAATGACGCGGGACTTTTCCGCTATGGCTCGTGTGATAGCTTGAGTAATCCACCAATATGCGTAAGTCGATAACTTATAGCCGCGATTGGGATCAAACTTTTCAATACTCCGTTGCAAACCAAGTGAGCCTTCTTGGATCAAGTCGGGAAACTCTAGATTACGGTTCTGATACTTCTTGGCGATCGCCACTACCAGTCGTAAATTAGCTATTACCATTTTTTGCTTAGCCCGTTGCCCAAGATTCAGGATTTGACTGATTTCAGCTTCGGTTTTACCCAGAGTTGCAGCTAATTGGGAGTCGGTTGGTTGTCGGTTTAGCTGTTGTGTTTGTTGCTCTCTTGCTTGCTCAATTGCCATCATCTGTTGTACCTGCCTTGCGTATGCAATCTCTTGAGAGGGAGACAGTAGAGGGTAGCGGCCGATTTCCTGGAGGTAGGAATGAACTAGATCAGGAGTTGCACTAGCCGTACTTTAATTAATCGTGATAACTTTTAAGCTTTTGGCTATCAAACATTGGTTTGTACCAATATTTGATAAATTAGTTAAACACCAATAATTCAACTATTAGAATATTTTATATTGGTGTTGCCCACTATATACATATTACTTGAAACTGCTAATTAAGTAAATGTAAAAAGCTTTGCTATGTTGAGATTGAAGTCTGAAACCAGATAAGTATTCTCTTTTCTATTCAAAGCAAATTATCTCAATAACCAACTCAAACAAACCAAAAAATCGTACAACAATTCAAGAAGAGGCTCTTGAGCAGAGAGAAAAACTATAGTGCATTAATGAAGTCAGAAGTTCTTGTCTTCTCTGACGAATGGCGAACGATAGGGAGCAAGGGTCTAAATACCCCCCCCCATCAAATAAGTCCTTCTGACTCCTGACTTCCTGATTTAACACTCAAATATAATATCAAATTAGAAAATTTCTCAACTCCTGCTATGACAAAACAACTTCTGGTAGTCGAATCCCCCCGTAAAATTTATCTGAGCTACAGAATTGATAGAAGTTGTCTAAAATCTTTGCAAACATTAAGCAAAGCTCTTGAGCAAGTGTTCAAGAGCTTTTAATCAATATTATCTCATTTCCCTCAAAGAGAAGCTCGACAATTAACAATAGTAGACATAGCCTGCTTGTGATGGTCAGGAATTGTAGATAGTGCAGAACTGACTAATTCACGAATTATTTGCGACTGGCTTTTACCAAGAGTTCGTGAATAAAGCTCCAGCTGTTTTAACTGTTTTGGTTCGATGCGAAAAGTAAAATTGACAAGATTAGATTTATCCAATTCTCCTTCGGGTGTAGGCATGGTAATTTCTCCCTAGTCCAGAAAATATTTTAATATTTGCACTCGGCGATTGCAGCATTACTTTCATACTGCAATGATATCATACTGCCTTGCATTTAAGTTAAATAACTTAGGAGTTTACCTGGCGATTAAGGAGTAGGATTCTTCCAGCTATTTCAAGTTAAATATGAAAAACAAGACCGACAAGAAATCTTCATTACCTATTTATTTAGATGAATTTGAACGTCAAAAACTAGAGCAAATAGCTGAGTATTGGGGTATTAGCCTCTCGTCAGCAGTCAAGAGATTAATTAGAGAGAACCAATTATCTAGTTAATTTAATAGTCATGCCTTGCACGATTGCATAATTGCCCGATTGCAATATTACTTACTTGCTGCAATCGGGCAATTATAAAGATATGTTTTGCAGACTTTTTTTTTGAGAATTAATTGTTGATTTAATCGGGAGGTGATGTTACTATGCACTCAACAATTATCAATTAATTGTTTGTAAGAACTGTCGAGAATTCATCATTAAGTCGGTTCTAAAAAATCGTGGTACATAGGGATCGTGAAAATCAATCCTTCTCAAGGACAATAAGGACATTCATCTGCTAAAAATGACCTCTCAGAAACCGAAATCCCTATGATCATGTGTACGATTGGCTCTGGAAAGTCAGTACGACTCGCAGAGCTAATCAACGACTGCTTATTAGCTAAAAGAATGTCAATCATGACTGACCTAACAACCGACGATAGTAATGGTACTTTTGGGGATTACACACCCTAAGATCTTGGAGTTTTGAGTTCAAAAGCTCAAAAAATAGTCCTCTTGAAGGCTGGTTGTCTCAGATATCAGTGCTTCAAGAGATTCGGACACTAGCTACAGAACATACTCTAGCTGATACAGAGAGTAAATTTCAGCAAATAACGTTGACGGAAAGTTGATATTTAAACTTTTTGAGGTACAACATGCAAGATGAAAAGATTTTTCTAATGCCCCAAGTAGGGGTCGATTCTGGCAAACACTCAAAGACTCAATCTCAAATAGTAGCTGGAATTCTAGCTAAATTGATACGCAAGAATAGACACTCCCTATTAGCTGTTGGCGGTGCTTATGCTGTTTTAACTCCAGGGCAAAAAGCTTATGCAGGGCTATTTGACCCAGCAGAACAAGCTATGCGGTGTATGTTCAATACTTCCAATGGGAATGCATTACTTCAAGCGCTACCGACTGTAATTTTTGCAGCGCTTAACCTGACACTGTTTATTGGTCTTTTAGCTGCTGCTTATCAAGTGTTTGATGGTGTTCAACAAGGGAAAGAACTGACTCAGGTAGCGCAAATGCCTCTTGTTGGTTTTGTGGTTCTGTTAATTCTGTTCATATTCCAAAGCATCTTGTTTACAGGCAATGCTTGTGCTTAAGCATTACTCTCAGTAGGCATACTAAGGGGTTAAGCAAAAATAAATTGAACAAACATGAATTGGGGTATCTGTCTTGGCAACACTATTAATCGTGAGGTATCGAAGGTTTGTTCAATTTATGGAGAGCGGGGATGCTAAGGAATGAAACCTTTATTGCAGAAGAGAGCAGGGAGACAGAAAACAATGACACGCCTAATATCTGTCATGTAGTTGTTCTGTAAATATCTATAGAAGCCAATTCCTCCAGCTTTTATAAATCTCCCAGCCCTTCTTTTTGGTCAAAACTCAATCTGATTATTTTGCTGGTCAAGGATTGTGAACAATTCAGCATCCAAAGTTA
Source organism: Komarekiella atlantica HA4396-MV6 (assembly GCA_019359395.1). Taxonomy (GTDB): domain Bacteria; phylum Cyanobacteriota; class Cyanobacteriia; order Cyanobacteriales; family Nostocaceae; genus Komarekiella; species Komarekiella atlantica. The sequence continues at coordinate 3,666 of JAHHHK010000069.1, read as the reverse complement.
AGCAAGTCAATCAATCTTTAGGAGAGGTTGCCCGATTAGGAGCCTTTAGTGCTACTCAGTTTGCTGTGTTTGCGACTGTATTTTGTTCAGTGTTTTTCCTTGTGATTACTCTAGGGTTAAATATTCTTTGGTCAGTAATATCAGCTTTTTGGGTGAGTACAACTGTTTTAATCTTGTCGGGGAATCGTCCTTACTTATTTTGGTCGAAGATTTATCCAACTGCACCTTATTGGGTTCGCGGTTACGCGAGGTACACCTCACCTCAAATGAAGCAAAAACTTGGAAGCAAAAAAGTCAAAGTTAGTCGTCAATCGGTGAAGAAATTAAGCCCATTTGAAGATTGGCTAGACCTGACAACCTTAGTGCGATTGAAGAAAGGCTCCTATAAAGCAGGTGCTTACTTACTAAGTAAAAAGCAGATTGGCAGTCCCAACAACACACTACAATTAGTTTTTGGGTACAATTGCACGGGCATCCATCCGATATTTAATTCGGATGAACAGGTAGAAGCGATCGCACGGGCTTTTGAAAATGGGTGTAAAGATATCCCCCAAGCAGAAAAGTTCACGTTTCGCTGGAGTTCATTTTGTGATGACACTGATGCTACAGAGTACTTCAGCAAGCGTGTAAAAAATCCAGTAACTCCAGAAAGTAAGTTTTTGGATTATGGACAATTGGCAAGGATTCAAGAACTAACACGTGAACATTCTCGCAAAAACGTTACCCTGAATATCTATACAACCTATACAGTAACAACGTCTGACGGGACAAATGGTGATTTTCTAGATAACCTGATTACTAAGATTGGGCTATTTATTCAAAAAAGATTTACTTCCGAAGGCGCGAGTGAGATTACTAAAAAGCAATTAACTCAAATCCTTAATAACGCTATAGAAGCATCAACTAGACACCAGCAAATATTAGATGAAATGGGTTTTGAGCCTCAGCCAAAGACTGAGATGCAGTTATGGAAAGAGCTTTGCAGCAAAGTGGGAACAAAGCCCGTTAAAGTTCCTCACACTCTAGTCTTAGATGAGCTTGGGCTTCGAGAAGAGTTCAACGAAAATTCCGACTTCAAGAACCTATCTCAAGCAATCGACGAAGCTCATGCAACCTCAGTTCTTCTAAATAATGGTGTTCCTTTTGCAGATCGGCGGTGGGTATGCTTACCAACTCAAGCTCACGGCAAAAAATACGTGGGAGTAATGACTCTTTCACGCAAACCAGAAGCGTTCTCGTCAACTGCTGGGCAAGCTAGATTCTTGTGGGACATCTTTTCAAGGAATACAATTTTTGATGTTGAGGTGATCACCGAGATTAATCCAGCAGATCGGAGGCTAGCTCGATTGGCACAGCAAACAATTACTAAGCGCTCTCGTGCAGCAGAATTAAATACTGAAAAGTTTAGGACAATTGATGTTGCCTCTCAGATTAATGTCAAACGCTCAGTTGAAGCCCAAGAAAAGCTTTACACAGGTGACGCACCGCTAAACTTAGCATTAGTAATACTGGTTTACCGTGACACTCCAGAACGCGTAGATGACGCCTGTCGGCTGATTCAAGGATACATAAACCAACCTGCTGAGTTAGCCCGCGAAACGGAGTATGCTTGGTTTATCTGGCTACAAACTTTACTTGTCAGGCAGGAGCAAATACTGCTACGTCCTTATGACAGACGCGTTACTTTTTTCGCTAGCGAGCTGTTAGGACTTACAAACGCCATCCAAATTGCACCTGCTGACACCGAAGGGTTTGAATTAATCTCGGACGAAGGACATTCATCAATCAAAATTGATGTCTCCCTGTTCAAAAACTTTTTAGTTTTAGGTACTACGGGTTCGGGAAAATCTGTCCTCACTGCCGCGATTTTGACTGAATGCTTGGCTCAAGGGATGTCAGGGTTAATCATTGACTTCCCAAATCCCGATGGGACTGGTACATTTGGCGATTACACTCCCTACTACAATGGTTTTTATTTCGATATCTCCAAAGAATCCAACAATCTGATGCAACCTTTGGATTTGTCAGAAATACCTGAAGACGATATCGACGGTAGAAACTATCGGATTCAAAACCACAGGCATGATATCAATACTATAGTTGAGCAGCTTGTCTTGGGAACACAGTCTTTTGATGGACTAATTGCCTCAACCATCGAGTCACTAATTCCTCTGGGAGTTGAAGCATTTTACCAAGATCCTGATATTCAACAACGCTTTGCATTAGCTCAAAAACAAGGAATTGGTTCTAGTGCTTGGGCAGATACTCCAACCTTGGTCGATTTAGAGCCTTTTTTCTGTAAAGAGCGGCTAAATTTAGTATATGAAGAAGAGAATGCTATTGAGGCTCTTGACTTTATTCGTTTGCGACTGCGCTATTGGCAAGCAAGTTCTATCGGAAATGCAATTTGCAAGCCCTCGACTTTTAAAACCGATTCTAAGTTAATTACTTTCGCCTTAACCAACTTACAATCGGGCAAAGCTGCCGAAGTTTTAGGCTTATCTGCATACATGGCAGCATCAAGACAATCACTTTCCTGTCCTCAAAGTGTATTTTTCATGGACGAGGCAAGTGTTCTGTTAGGTTATCCAGCTTTGTCTCGTTTAGTTGGACAAAAATGTGCAACCGCCCGCAAGTCTGGTTCTCGTGTAATTCTAGCAGGACAAGACGTTTCATCCATTGCTAATTCTTTAGCTGGCGAGAAAATACTTGAAAATATGCCATGCCGATTCATCGGCAAAATAGTTCCTGGTGCTGCGAAGAATTTCACACGAATCCTGGGAATACCAGAACAGATTATCGCTCTTAACCAATCATTTTCTCCCAAACAAAAGCAAATGTACACGTTGTGGCTGCTGGATTACAAAGATAAGTACGTCCGTTGCCGCTACTATCCCTCAACCCCAATGATTGCCCTGGTCGCCAACAGTAGAGAAGAACAAGCCGCCCGCGATCGCTTTAAACAAATTTACAGCAGTAAGTTCAAATGGGTGTCAGAATTCTCTAAGTATTATGTTGAGCGCATTCGGCAGGGAGAAAAATTATGAGTAGCATTGTCAATGGCTTAGTTCAAAATAAGATTCTGTTGGCAATTTTGGCAGCAATCACTTCAATAGGTAGTTTTCAAGTTTGGAAGTATAACCAAGAGAAGCATGAAAAGTTTATCGCAGAGCAAACAGTTAATTGTCAGAAGCAACTAGATCTTGCCAATACTTATATAGATAGCAGCAAAACTCTTTATGTTTTTTATAACCACCCTTCTTCGCCTTTAAATGAAGTTGAGAGGATAGAAAAACCAGGTGTTAATAAACCTTTTAAAATTGGTGAAACTTATGTTCTCATATACAAAGTTCCAGGAAGATTGCTTCCAGACAATCCCCGATATGACGGGAAATTTTTTGAAGATCTTTCTAAACAAACTACTGAAGGAGTTATTTCTCCTCTAGCAGTAACAGCACGAGCCATACAAGGCAAGCAAGCTACTGTTAGTACTTTCTGCTCTCCACAACCTTTTACTGTATCTGTCGAAGACCTCTATGACCCCAGGGCGAACGCATCTTATTTACTAATAGAAATTAAGAAAGATTTCAAAATGACATAGATAATTGTAAAAATTGATGTAAAGATAAGCAGAATAAATCAAATACTATCTGAATTTATCAAATA
>JAHHHK010000068.1 GCA_019359395.1 Komarekiella atlantica HA4396-MV6 | reverse complement strand
TTATTTGATAAATTCAGATAGTATTTGATTTATTCTGCTTATCTTTACATCAATTTTTACAATTATCTATGTCATTTTGAAATCTTTCTTAATTTCTATTAGTAAATAAGATGCGTTCGCCCTGGGGATAACAAGCACCTGCAAGTCGCTCCCAATTTCGCCAGGTGCGCTCACTGATAGTAGCTCCCCGAATCTTTTCACATTGGTTTTTGAGATTGATGGATTGGGAGATCCAATCCTCTAGTATTACTGGCATGATTGAAACTCTGCAATATTATTGTTACCGAGAGTATTGACAAAGTAATTGCGATTATTGCTGCACAAAATTCTAACAGCCCGGAAGGATTTGTCTCAATCTTTTCTATTGTTTCAGTTGAGCCATCAAGAGTCGTTTTTGTATACGTTTCCTTCTTGTACACATTCTGTTACCTCCGTATATATGGACACTCATGGTTGGTTGTTGGATACTACACTCACTCTCGAATCAAAAAAAATGTGTAGAGAAATCAGGGCGTCTGGAACTGAAAAAGGGTCATTCCACTTGCTAACGTTCTGCCGAATCCTTACTTGATAAGCGTTTTAAACTTGTAGTGTCTTAGTATTAATCCCGCTTATGGATATCAGAGGACTTCAACTTTGCTTTTTTCGCGGAATTCGGCATCATGAATGTAGTTTGTCATTAAAGGCAAAAACCTGTTATTAGCTTGGTTTACAAGTGTAGTAGCCTGTAAATGACTGGAAATCGGCAGTTCATTTTTTTAGCGCTCAAACTTTCATCCCCACTTTCACTGTACTGAGACTCTATGTATTGTTTTACTAGTAAATTGTTCTTGTTCTCGGTAATATTGTTCTTCGGTGAAATCGTCAAGTTTATTACGTAAATACTCTTGTGCTATCCACTTTTTGGGAATGCCGTTTGGAAGTTGACTGTAAATTTCCCCGATCTTTCCGATTACCCATACCTGATAACGAAGTATTGGTGGAGTTACATCAGTTTTGGCTATTACTTCCAGCATTTGCATGTGTTGTTGTTTGTATTCAGGTACGTTCATTGCCAACTCGTTCCATCGTTTCCAAGTGCGGTAACATATACCCAGAATTCGCGTTCCTTCTGCTATCGATAGTGGCAATCCCAACAAACTTAAACCTAACTCTGGATTTGGTGATTCAAACAGTTTACTTTTCCACTCCTTCATCATTTCCTTGTCAATATGTAGTCAACAACTTTGGTCGTCATAACTCTAATTTATTAGCACCTTAACGATGTCGAGTTGATTATCAATCTAATGGTTTAGAGCCTACTTAGGATCTGTACATTGACATCGTTACTTTAATAATAAAAAACCCATCGACTGATGGGTAGGGGTTTTCTAACGACTTAGTGTTTGGGAAACACTAAATTCTTGCTAAGCAGCTATGAATCGCTCCAAAATGATTAAGTACGTATGGTTTTGGTTCTACAAATCTAGAGCTACTTTCATCAGCTAACCAGTTTTTAACGGCCTCAACTGAGTAACCAGACAATCTGCTCATCTGGTAAGTCGAAAAATCATGAATCTTTTTAAAATCTTTAGGATGTATTGGTGTAATACCAATTTGTGCCATACTGCTCTTGCTCCTACTGTAGGTAGTGTCTATTGTTGGAGTAGTCCTCCGGTGTTGTAACCACCGGGGGCATTTTGCTGGAAGTATATCATATCCATTGATTTAGCAAGTATTAGGACTGGAATAATAGGGTTAGCTAAATGTCAGGAGATTGCACTCTTCACTTTATTGAAATAAATACTAGAAGGCTCCTCATGAATCGTTCGCTTTCTCCAATCTGCTTGAACGGGTGAATGCAAACGAATAATTACATTGACCGAATTAAAGAATGTCAGGGATAGAATTATTGCATCTATCCCTACTTAATTAATCTCAAGACGCCTTCCTTTGATTCACCAACAACGAGCGCAAGTACCGCCGACACTCTGCCTCGCCCTTGTATATCAGAATGCGGAAAGCCTCAACCTCTTGTATTAGAGAAGGGCAAATATCGGCGATCGCTGGAATTAAATTCTGCTGCGAACGCACATAGTCTTGATGTTGCTGTTCTAGTTCCTGAATCTTGTCTACAGATAACTGCATATTTTTGCTCCTTTGTATGTTTAGGTTAATATCCCGATTGGCGGAGTATTCGCTTTCTTGCGGTTTGTTAATTCTCTGCAAATTCCCGAATCTCTACAACCTCGTGTCGCACAATTTGCGCTCCCAACTCCCGATGCTGGCCCTTGGAGTTCGTGAATACATATCGGGCTTGCACGGCACATTGGGACTGATGGCTGTATCGGAGTTGTACACCACGGAACTCGTACAGTTTTCCTTTGATAAGCGTTTTTGGTTCAATCATTTAGAATTCCTTCCTTGTATTGAGTGATCTGTTCTACTTGGTCAATCGCCTCCACCAGCTCACCTAAAACATTCACAGCATCGCCAATATAGACATCATTCGTAGTTGAAAAGTAAGGAGAAGACTGAATCAGTCGATACTCTGTAGTACTTTGAACGAGCCGCAAAGTCTGCTGACATCCCTGGAGAATTGCTCGTATCTCTGCTGTGGTCAATATCATTTGCATTACCGCTTTCCTTTTTGACTGAACTTTTCAAAATCTGGACAAGTATTTCCCTCTACACCACTTGGATGTATCGCGCAAACCAGTATCACTCCTTGGTATTTAATCCCGTGAAAATTCCTGCAACCCCTACAAGCTTTTGGCATTGCTTTACGTCTTTCTGATAAGATCTTGTCGATGTCTGACTCGACTTTAAATTGATACAAACTGGCTGAAGCTATCCCTGTCCCTCCCAGAATCAAGCAGGAACCAGCCAAAAAACTTTTGGCACTCGCCCCGCTAGCTCCTTTGAATAGAATTGTGCCTCCTATGAGTGCTGCTGTTACTCCCATTGCTCCAGCACAAATATTTAGGTATTTCAGCTTGGACATTATTTCTCCTAATTATTTATGAAAATTATCCCTGCTAATACTAAAACTTGCACCAAGCAAAGAACTGCCTAGAAAGGTTGAAAAACTTACTAACATACCTCCCAGACAAGCGTTTTTCTGATAGTGCCAGCTAGAGAAAATTATTTTGAGGTTGGTATTAGTCTCAATTATCTCCAGCCCCCAGCATCCTATCGCCCCCACTCCCGCAAATCCTGTGAACAGTAAAGAGGCAATTGCTGCCGTTTCTATAGCGTGGTTAATGAACTTCTTTATCTTGAAAACTCTTCTGCTCCGACGAATAAACAATTTATTGTTTTGGTCTAATTGAGCTTGTTGGTAAAGAATTTGTTTGCGGTTGGTCATCATATTTCGTTCAACTCCACATAAAATCTTGCACCTTTGTTCGTGACCTTCACTAGTTTTCGATTAACCAGCGTTTGAATCACTCCCAAACTAAAGCTGATGTTGCACAGTCGAGCGCTGCCGCCGCAACGGCGAAGGTATTGTAGGCACAGTGAGGAATGGTCTTGTGGAGCGGGATGTGAGGATTTTCTGGGCATAATGTTTTTATGACTCTAGAAATTTTACATGATGTGGATTGAAGAAAATTCCCTTATCAGGTGGCATATTTGGAAAATGAACACAAACTTTTGCGTTGTCCTGAATATTGGATAACTGTACCTGTTTGTCCTAATCTTGGGTCTTGCTCTGTAATTGTTTTAATGACTAAGACAAGTGAAGAAATTGGTGGGAGATTGGACATTTTTAATCCTTTGCTGATCAGCCTGTTATTGATTAGTAATTTGAGTTTTCACCGATACCACAGACTTGAATTGCTGGAAGTAGCTGCTCGTCTGATAAACTTGGTTTATGTTTGATAACACCTGCAAATTTATCGCTGAAATGTATTCTCCTGATTTCGCTACTTGGTTGTTAGGAGAACCCATTACTTTAACCAAGTTAAGTCCTACAGAGTTATCCTTAGAACCTATTCGTGCCGATGCATTAATACTGCTGCAATCAGACGAAGTTGTTCTACACATAGAATTTCAGACCCAGCCAGATGAAAATATGCCTTTTAGGATGGCAGATTATCGCTTGCGAGTGTATCGTCGTTTTCCTCATAAACGAATGCACCAAGTCGTAATTTATCTGGACAAAACCACATCTGAAGAAGTTTACAAAACCACATTTACTATTGAAAATCTTCGACATGAATTTTCTGTGATTCGCCTTTGGGAACAACCACCAGAAATATTTTTAAGAACCACAGGATTGTTGCCATTTGCTGTATTAGCTGATACTAGTAACCAGGTTGGTACACTACAACAAGCGGCGGCAGCTGTTGATAAAATTAGTGAACGCCGGACACAAAGTAATATTGCTGCCGCCACCGCAATCTTGGCCGGGTTAGTATTAGAACAAGAAGTGATTGGACGTTTATTTAGGAAGGACATAATGCGCGAGTCTGTGATTTACCAACAAATCAAAACCGAAGGCAGGGAAGAAGGCAGGGAAGAAGGAAGTCAACAAAAAGCTCATGAAATTGCCCGGAATTTGCTAGCAGAGGGGATGACAGTAGAAGCAGTTGCTCGGATTACTGGTTTAACAGTAGAAGTAGTGCAACAATTACAGCAGAGAAAATCTGATAACCAAAAGTAATTTTGCTACTATCCATATACTGAATCTGGTCAACTAAGGCTGTATTTTAAGCTCTCATTTTCTACGGTACTCAGTGAGGGTAATGGATTGTTGATAACAATGTCCGCGCAAGTTGCAAGTCGTTTATACTGATCCCAATTTCGGGGGTTATGACGTGATGACATTGATTCTTCAAATTCCCAGTTCTGAGAATTGATATCGAATAACTCAATAGCTGCGTTAAACCCGCATTGCAGGAATCTTGTGTATGATTCTTCAGACCAGAGAATTGATTCCGCAATTGCATTTATTAATTTGAGATTGGTAACATTAGCTGCTCCCTCTTTTTGGAGCCATTCAATTGTTTCAAGCAGTTGCTTTTTAGCAGAAGCCGCGGTAGATTCTGGTAATGCTGCGATGGGTATAGAACCTGTGAGTTGTTTCATGTGTCTTTGCCTTAAAGTTATTTAGTTTTGCGGTCAGGCTGCGCGAACAGGCATGGAGTATTCTGAATTCTGTCTTCAGTAGAACTTCTTATCTGTTACCGTAGTGGCTTGGATGACCAGGATGAGAATAATCATCTTCGTAATCATCGTCATCGTCACCTTCAATTAATTCGAGGGTGATGCCAAAAGCATTTTTAATTTGCCCTGTTCTGCCATAAGCTATTTTTAATTCGTTGCTGAGATTTAAACCACGCAATAATGCTTCTCCTAAATATGCTTGCAATCTTTCATGGTAGATTTTCAGTTGCTTTACTGCCTGCTCTTTAATATTGGCTTGGCTATAATTGCTATTAAAAATTGCAATCATCTGATTTTCCGCAGATGGCTGAGTGACCACTTTTCTGCACTTTTCAATTTCTCGACAGTAAGCCTTAACCGTGTTACTCAAATGCTTGTCATCCATCTGACAAATGAGTATCGTAATTCCATCTTTTGATGTGTGAGTTTCAAACATAATATCTCCTACAATGTTAGTTAGTCTGGGGTGCAATAGATACACCCCATTGAAGTTAAAAATTATCGGGATCTTCATCCTGCTGCAAAGCTATTAAATTTTCCTGCTTCACTTGATGGTAAAAACCATCAACTTGATTCCTTGGCATAGTTTCACCAAATTGTTCTTCTGGAAACTCATCAACTTCAACTCCAGGTACAATCTGATGAAACTTCTCAAACTGCTTTAAATATCTAGAAGCAAATCCCGATAATGACTGCTGTGTTCCCCAAATCTTTTCAGCATTGGGGAGATTGAAAAACTCTGACACATTCTCTGCTGATGGTTCGTTAAATCCTACGACAGCACAAACTTCAGCACGAGCATCTGTACCCACAAGCTCTGTATCGAATGTTGGCTGAAATATTGTTACCGCTCTTGCTTGTTCATTTAATGTGTAGAAGCTATCACCCTGACTATCAGAGTAGGCTATCTCCACAAGCTTATAAAAGTTCTCAAGCTGTTGTCCGAAGAAGGCCGCTGCACCGCCATGAACTGTCAAAACTAAAGGAACTTTATGGAGAAAGCTACCGCTTGTATCAACCAAGTAAATCATGTGCAAAGTTCGGAGTGTAGTAAAGTCCTTTGGGTGAGATTCACGAACTGATTGACCATGCCAAGTCTCGAAGTTACCGATGATATCTCCCTTACGTCCAATCCCGGCTTCAGCACCTTTATCGTTTACTTCAATCATTCTAGGACTGGAAGCTAAAACATGAATTCTAGGACATTCAAAAGCCAAGCCTGATTCAGCATTACCATTGCGGTAAGTGTGAACAAAAGGAGTACCACAAGCAAGATCGTACCCTTCTGGTAAAACAAATTTCTTGCCCTTGGGTGTGGCTTGTAGCTGAGTTATCAAACTTTCAACTTCTGCTCGTTTAATCCAACCTGATAGTTTAATATTGTCGGACTTGATGAATAGAATATTTTTACCATTCAGCAATTGACAAATTGGCAGTTTAGAGAAGTTACCACGAAACTCAGGAGATTTGAATGTATCAAGCGTAACTGTCATGATTCATTTCCTTATGATTAATTTACAATTTCTCAAAAAGTTCAAGCGAAGCTTTCTTTTCTGCTCAATTACGCTCGACAACTGATAATAGAAACCCGCAACCAGTATTCTTGACCAGCAATTCTTCAAATGTTGCTGATTGTTGTTTTGTAATCGTTGTTGATATCTTCATCAAACTCATAAAATCATCCAGCCCGACAGCTGCATCCTCCGGGTTGGCGTAGCGAATCTTCACTACAGCATTTGACCAATGGGTAATATGCTTGAATAACAGGCCAATCATGGAGTGCGCTTTGTACACGCGATAAGTTCTAGGACAAGCTCCACCGCTGAATAATAACCAATCAATTTGTCCTGTCTGAATCCCAAACTTGTTGCAAACTATTGACAATTCCTCATGCAGGCGCTCGTTTCGTTCCAGTGGGGTTTCGGGCAGAGTCGTCTTAACGGATGCAACTCTTGTAGCGAACCAGTCCCGGTCGAAAGCAAGCCGTCCGCCATCTGTGAACTGCACCCACACTGTAATACCGCCCTCAATCCAGATGGTGCGGATGGTTTCAGGCTGTGCTTGGATAATCTCGGCAATGATGCGACGGTCACGAGATGTCAGGGGGTCTTGGGTGGGGGTTACAGTTTTGGCTTGGGCTTCGAGATGGTTGTATAGTTCTGTTTGGGCCAGCGCTTGCTCGTCTTTGAAGGCAGCATCGGCAAGTGTGCTGGGGTTGAAGCTTGAAGGCACTTGCTGTGTGCAAGCAAAGTGGGTCATAATAGAGTTCTCCTTTTTAGGGACAGAAGGCGATCGCTTAGTTTTCTCAGGACGGGCGCTCGTCTTTTGTTTTGTTAACTCTATTGTCTACTGATGCCAGACAAATGTCAAAGGGTAATAGACACAGTTGTTACTGCTGTGTCAAAAAATTCTTCAATATTACTATTTAAGGCTTTGAGAAGAACATAAATTTTTGGGAAAGATACCGTAGAAGCTGAATTATCATATCTTTCAGGGTCTTCAAGCATATGAATATATTGATGAGATATGCGCTCTCCAAGCTCTGCGGTCTTTTCAGAAATTGCACGGACAGAATTACTTGCTCGCAAAGCTTTCAGACGTTCGCCTAGTTCTTTATCCCAGTAAATAGAAGCAACATATTTTGTATCCAACATAATCTTTTTTTGTCTACCAGCACTTGCCATAATCTAACAGATTTTATATTCTATAGTTACTAGACAACAAAAGCGACCGCCTCCACCAATCTTTATCGGAGCGATCGCCCTTATTGACCATATTGCCAGGCGCGTCAAAGATATTTAAATCATGATGCGTAATTTTATGATGCCACAGAACTGCTAGTAACAGTAGACAAAAAATATTGGTAGATAAGAGTGCTGGCAAACGTTTTGACGATTTTATAGACAAAAACTTATGGTCGCTTAATTCTTAGTAGGCGATAATCATGCTGACACTAAACCGTTCCGAAACAACCTCAACCCTTGACTACAGCAATCTCAACATCAGTATCCAGGAAACCTTCGCCGCTATAGATCGGTTCGAGTGGCAGGCATCGGATGAACTACGGCTGATGCGAGATAACGGCTATTACGAAGATGGCGCATACACTAGCTTTGAGGATTACTGCGAAAGCGAATTGTACAAACACGGGGGACACCGCAGGGTCAAGGATCTATTCGCGGCCAAGCGAGTAGTAGATATTCTGCCCGACGAGTTAAAAGACAAGATCACCAAACCTTCCCAGACTCGCCCCCTACTCCGACTAGTCAAAACACCCGACAAGCTTCAACAAGCCGTAGCGATCGCAGCTCAAGAAAAACCCTTTCCTACAGCTGCCGATTTCGCTAGAGCAGTACAACAGGTGGCTCCAACAGCTAAACGCACCACAAAAAAAGAAAAAAGTCAAACGCAATTGTGTAATTCGGTCACGGTTTCATCACAATCACATCCCAGATATGGGGAGTCGGGAGTAATTGAGGCTTCGGCTCCAAACGTTTGGCAGCAGATTGTCACATTTGCTGATGGTGAAAAGCTGCTGATCAAAAATGAGGATCTAGATGCCCCCAGTGTCCCATTTCCCAGAGAAAGAATATTTCCACCAGAATACACAGAAGCGATCGCAGCACTCGAAGAACGCCATAAACAGGAACTAGAAGGACTTTCCCAGGAATTGAGGATTGGGCTACAGACAGAAGCTACCACCAGAGCCGAAGCCCAGGTACAAGAGCAAATCCAATCCTTACAAAACCTGTACAAGCAGCAGAAGGAGCAAAACATCCAGTTACAGCAACGACTGGACGAAATGGAGGGACTAAGGCAGCTAGAACTTGAGAACCAGCGACTAAAAGGGCGTATTCAGGAATTAGAACACGCCGTAGAAGAACACCCTGCCCAGCAGTGGGAAAACACTCTCACCAAGCAAGCTACCAAAGCTTTAAACAAGGAAGTCAAGCGTTTACTGGAGAAGACAATTGATTTGCGATCACTGGCACAGGAACCCCCCAAGGAGAATGCCCAGGAGTGCCTACGCTTGATGGGTATGGCGTTGGGGAATCTTGCCAGTGCCATGAATAACACCCAAGCGCTTGAAGCTGCGGCGTTAATTCTGGGCAGCAAACCAACCCCTTCTGCGATCGCATATCGGGCCGAACAATTACAACTGCTTCCCCAAGCTGTTAGCGATATTCGGGAAGTGCTGTCAAAGCCAGAGTGTAGTTGGTGGGACTATTTAAGCGTAGCTACTGAGTATGAGGCTATCAAAAATGACTACTGGGCAGAATTGACACCACAAGAGACAGAGTTAATCACTGCTTTGGAAAAAGCCGAATCCTCCAAGATTAAGGAACAGACGGTTTCTCATAATTGCGAATTGCGAATTGCGTTAGCGTCAGCGTTAGCGACGAAGGAGCGTCATTGCGAATTGATTGGCGTTGGTTCTATCGTTGCTCACGCTGACCCCTACCGCACTCTGTATGTGGAAAGGGGCGAAGTCGTGGAGGATTTAGGCGAAGAGTTGTTAGTTGCATGGGATTGCTGGCGAAACGAGTCCAAAAAAACTGACAGGTATTTCCGAGATAAATTGCGATTCTGGCAACCTCAATAGGCTTTCAATGTATCGGTAACTTTTTAGACAAATAAGTGCAAGTACCAAGCCCCGCATCACAGTGGGGAAATTTACGTGCGTCAATATAAACAGGAGATTGTGAAATGACCGCAACTATTACTCGTCCAAAGTCCAAAAAGTCTGCTGTGCCCAGTAAACCAGAGTCACCATATAAGCGGCTTCATGTGATTATCCCGATTGAAGATATGCTGTGGGCTTCGCAACAAAAACCTTCCGTTAATCAGCTATGGCAGGAATGCTGGACGGCTGACCCCTACGGTTCTCGGTGGATGCCCCTTTCTACAGGGATGGGTTACAGTACTTTTATCTCTGCGAAGAAAATTCTCGCTGAAAGCGGGTTGTTCATTTTCAAGCCCGACAAGTCCATAGAAGATGGCCGGGAAACTGTGAGGTGGATGGTAAAAAATTTGCATGGCAGTCGGATGAAGGAGTTTTGGGAGAAAGCCAATGCTGAAAAACAAGAACCAGATGCTAAAAAACAAGAACCAAATGCTGAGATTTTAGACAAAGATGCTGGCTCTGAAGAAATGCGTGCTTTGTATGAAGCATCTATTTTAGATATAACTCAACCAGAGCAAAGATTCCAGGAAATCTCACGAACTACTCAGGAACAGCTAACGAACTCTTCAAAAGAGTTCGTTAGCTGTGTCTCTGACACGCTAAATGAGATTTTGCAAGTTGAAGAAACGGCTCACGCGCCCTTGTGGGGCGCGTCGCCTCAGCCTGTTGAAAGCGTGTCAGAGAAGGAGAAAGACTCGCCTACGGCGAATGACTGTACATCGCTGCCGCTTGTGGATGATGCAGAGGGTGAATCTGCTTTGTTATTGGGTGAAAACCAGGATTGTGGTACTGAGCCGAAAGACTGTCATGGAGGCGATTTTTCCGCCGCGCCCGTCGCTCAGAATGAATTTCGTTTAAATTCTGCGATCACTAATCAAAATCAGGGGCAGGTAGAACACGGTTATTTAGCTACGTTGATGGTTGAAAATTCAGTTTCGGGTGTAGAAGTCAAAGCAGTTGATGAAGGTGAAAGTTCCACCGCGCCCGTGCCAAACCCGGAAAAGTGGTCACATGAGGCGATTGTTGCACGGTCAAATCTGCGACCAGAGCGTATGCAGAAACTCAAGGTTGCGGCGAATTCGGGGCAGAATCCGGGGTTTGACTTTTTGCAGGAGTGCTGGAATGATGACCCGGCTTTGCAGATTGTGATTAAAAAGCTTTTGGCGAAGTTTCCGCAGTGGGGGATTGCGATTGTGGATGGGGTGTTGATGGAGTGGGAAGAGTAGCTATCCCTCTTAGCTACTCGCATATTTCAAAACTCGTTCCCATTCTCGATGCCATGCTGTTTCTACAGTGTTTCTGGTATAGCTATACTCTTAAAGAGTAAGAATCAGGATATAGTAGTCAAATGGCATGAAGATAAAGCAGGAAGCAGGAAGCAGAAAGAAAAGAAAATAAAAACTATGTAAGTCTTGCATTACAAAGATTTCATAACTCTAGCAAAGTTGCCTTCTGCATCTGCGAAATTCTGATAGCTGCGGCGGGCTGCACTAACGAATAGCGAAAAAAATTGAAGCCTTAACTCATAAGCTGTCAGTTTTTCGATGAAGACCAAGAACGCTGAAGATGCCTTGCAGTATCTGGACTCAGTGCCCAATCAGGCTGTCCAATAGCCAATGGAACTAGATCAGGCTGCTTCTGGTTGAAGTAAACCCATCCTTTTAACTGTGGAAACTTGCTTAGACTGACAAGTGCCATATTGAGCCAGTGTTGTTTTTCTGCCTCACTGCCATTGACACCAACTTCAACGGCAATCATTGGCTTATTGTAAAAGCTGGAAAACCAGTATTTTTCTGACATTAGACGCTCAAACGAAGGTAAACTTTTATCTTGAGACCATTCTTTTGTGGCATAAATCGAAACTCCGATCAGATCCACGTACTTACTACCTGGCCAGTAACGCTTGGCCGTCGGAAAGCCTGCTGGTGACCACATCCATATCAAGTTAGTAGCCCCTTCACGCTGAGCAAAGTCGTGTACATAGCGGTAGACTGCAATAAAGCCTTTTTCATCCGCTTTCGACCAGGGGTACTGACCAATGATTTCCATCTCGTGCCCGAAACGAAAGTAAATTCTTTGATGCGGTTGAGATTTCAGGGTCGAGAAAACTTGCCGAAGGGTGCTATCATAACGACCAGCGAGAATGTCATCGAAGAGAGTTGCCGTGGTCATACCGTTCCAGTTCCAGGGAAACGGTTCTAAGGTAATCAGAGGTATACGCCCAGACTCAGTTGCTTGCTTAAGCGCTGACTTCAGTTCTTTGGTATCGTTGAGCCGCCAGAAGACGAAATGGTGATCGAGCTTAATAGTACGATCTTGCTTGAAGTCTCCGTTGGGATCGTAAATACCGTATAGCATCTGAGGCATAGTAGCGGGTAAGTTTATCTGAGCTAGCTTAGTAAGGTATTGGATTGGCTCGAAGACGGAACCCAGTAGCGGCAATTTTTTGAGGCTTGCCACCAGCAGCAATGTTATTCCTAGAGCAACACAAATGTACTGAGTTGCGTGGCTCAAGAGGTTGAGACGAGTTTCCCGGTGATGCAGGAACAAAGCAACCGCAGAAACACCAATAAAACTGGTTGCACTAAAAAGAGTTAAAAAGTAGTATCCAATGGCGTACTTGACATTACCGATCAAGACTGTAATTATACAGGCGGTTGAACCCAGCAGTAGGTAGGGTAGGATCGCCTTCATTGGCAGAGGATTTCTCAAATTTTCCTTGGGTGTAATTTTGAATTGTAGTTCGCGTCCCAGCATACAACTAACAAAAGCGCTATAAATGCCAGCAAGAATCCATAACCCTCTAGCGATCTGAAAGATTATTATCTGCCAAGAAATGATGCGGCTGTTAACTGGGCGTAAACAACTGCATTTCTTCAGCCACATTACTGGAAAGATTGTTGTTGATGAGAGCAACGTAATGCGAATAAGAAACTCCAAGTATGAAACGCGAACCCAGGGCTGATCCCAAATTAGTGCCAGTGCAGGCAAAAAAATGCCGGAGATGCTACAGAAACCGAAAATTGGATACCAGAGTTGGGCAAACAGAAACTGAAATTTCAATGTAGCAGGCAGTGCTCCAAAATAAAGAGGCGTAGTCTTGATTAACACTTTCATCAGACTGCGAGACCATTGGAACTCCTGAGTCATACAATCCGCGAAGCTGCTTGGACCTAAACCATGTGCTTCGGCATCAAAAGCAAATACGCCTTTCCAGCCCTCTGCATTCATCATTAACGTTGTGGTGTGATCCTCTGCTAATTCTGGGCCCAGTCCGCCAATCGTTTGTAAAGCACTGGTTCGTACAGCATAATGGCTACCAATACATAGAGGTGCCCAACCGTCGTTATAGCCAGCTTGAAGGGCACCATGCAGTGTTGCTTCAGCAAACAGACGCGCATTGACGACCCAGCTTTGCTTGACATTGGCATCACAAATAGAAGGGGCTGCAACATAGCCTACACCAGGATCTACAAATGGTCGGATCATCGCCTCCAAATAGCCTGTAGAAGGTACATGATCCGCGTCCAATTGCACAACAATGTCATATTGTTCATAACCGACTTGATCGTAGAAGTAGGCTAAATTACCTTCTTTGCAACGCGTTCGGCGTGGCCAGTTGGGGCGATGATAGGTTGCAATACCCTTTCGGCAGGAAATGCGGACGCCATTCAACTTACACCAGTCCCAGGTTTCAACGTCAGGATCTTCGTCAGCTAACCAGGTGTCATGCGGATAGACTTGAGTCAGCATTGCTTCCAGCGTCTGCCTAACTACCAACCAAGGTTCTGAAGGTGCTTTGGTGACGACCATAGCTACTCGCCAGTCTTTAGGTATTGGCACTTGCGGATTCTGCCGTTTCATTCTCAACGTAAAATAGAAAAAGTATGCTGGCATTAAGGTAGTGTATGCCAATAGCAAACTGTTTAACACCATTCCCCTGATGGTAATCAGATGATCAGCCTTTAACCACCAAATCCAGAAACCACACAGGTTGATTAACCAAAATACAATTAAGATTTGAAGAATTACACTTTGTTTACGGGTAAGAACAGGAATCAAGTTAGGAACTTTGTTTGATCTAACTGAAGTCTGCTGTTGTTTGGGAGTTGGCATAATTTCAGGAGTAGGACAAGGTATAATCAAAAGTTATGATTTCTGTTACTGTTTATGATACAAAAAGGATTTTACAAATAGAATATTCAAATATATTGAGTAAATATAGTAGTCATCAAGCTTTTAAATTTACCTTGTTGAATCTAACTTAAATAAGGTTAATATATAATTAATTTATTGCTTAAAATTGGTTAAAAACCATTGTTAAAATCATGAACATCCATAAATGAAAATAATTTAATAGGCGTTTTTGTCAAGTATATTATCGACAACAAAATGAGTCCTAACTTCGTGATTAGTTATCTTTATATTTTTATCGAAAACTTTTTCGAGATGGAAATCCTATTCAAGATAAGGATTTTCTGGATAATGGCAAATAAGCAGGGTAAGCTCATCTAATTGGTATAAATAATACTTGACAAACAAGGATAAAAGTGGTGTGTAAGGTAATAATGATGCTACTTAAAAAATCTTTAGGAATACTCAAATGTCTTAGAACTTTGAAAATAAATCTGCCGATACTAACAAAAATTCTCCGCATACAAAGAAGCCAAAAGGTAAGGATTCAGGTGGCAAAGTATTGACAAAGGGGACAATTGAGGTGGAGTATCACAGATATGAACTAGAACCTGCCTCAAGACTTAGACCGAGAAAGCTTGAACCAGTTATCGCGCATAACAACTGGTAGAGATAATTATTGAGCAGGGCAAGATAATACGTGAGTTACAGAAAACAATCTTAGAACTACAGCAAGAAATAGAGCGTTTAAAAGTCAGTAGAGATTTAGACAGTAAAAATTCGTCAAAACCGCCATCTGAGGACATTCTCTTTAAGAGCGAAAACAAAAAAGCACCACCTCAAGAAGAATCGAATCATCCAAGAAGAAAACCAGGTGGGTAGCCAGGACATACTGGAAGAACTCGTAAGGGGTTTGTTCCAGGGCAGCCGCATCATGTCAATAAGATTAGTATATTCTCAATAGACTCAAGAATAATCTCATTAATCCCTACTTGTTGACAAAGATTTTGCGTAGGCGCAGCCCGTCGCAGACATCGAATTGAGTCTTGAAAAGCAAATCAAACCATAAATCCTAATTTTTTCGTTGGTTCTTAATCTTGGTTGCGATCAAGAGTACTTTAGATGCGTTTGCCCTGCCTCAATTCCCCACCCATCAACCTTTGTTATGATGGGCGACCCCTTGAGGTATTTTCTTGGCATAATGTTTTCTCATGAGTAGTGCGTGATTGTGCGATAGTGTAAGCGTTTGCTAAGAGTCCGATTGAAAAATGTGCAATTCTTGAACTGCCTCTTTATCTAGGTTGATCTCAACTTTTTTACCTTGACTTCTGCTACTGCTAATCCTTTAGAATTGTTGTTCTCTATCAATCCTTTGGAATTCTCAAATGCAAAGGTATAGTGCGTTACTTCAAGAACTTGATAGTCAGGGATGTCACAACGATAAATACTCAAATAAATAGATTCTCCAGCGCAAGGAACCCTCACAACATGCGTAGGAAACTTTTCAATTACACTGCCGGATTCATTGACGACTTGAATTGAAACTCTGTACATATTTATACCCCTTTGTTCGGTTGTTAGGGAAAATCTTACTTTTGAGCAGAACCATCACACCCCTACCTGAAGCGAACGCAGTAGCAGTCTAAGCCTGCATTCATGACACTACCAGTACATCGGTAACAGCAAGAAGGATAGCTAATGTCGTAACAACAGGTGTCAAAGTATTAAAGAATACTTTAATAACTAGTATTTATTGTATTTGGCACGACATATTTTAAGCTTTTAAGCTGCTGTTTGCTGTATGTTGACAGTCATTCATTTAGATATATGTCAGCCTCGTCTCACCCTTGAGGCGAGGTCTTTACTTTGGAGTAAAAAAGTTGCCTCACGAATGTGAATATGCGATCGCCCCCTTGGAGACGACCGCAATCAACATTAGTTCATGTTGCTTATTTAGGAGTAGGAAACGATTGAGTGTTCGCCGCTAGAACTGGACTGAGAGTCCGTTGTGCTGTAATAACCTAGGACTGCATACGCTCAACAGCAGCCGCATCAGTGATTGCAAGCGGTGTGATGATTTGATAGCAGCTTTCCAGATCCCCAGGCGTGACCTGCTGCGGTTGCCCTTCATCGAACGCCAGTAGTGCAGTTTGGGCAGCGAAGGTTTCGAGTTCAAGGGGCGACAAACGAGCTAAAGTGCTTGCTGTATAAGTTTCCTAGCCCTTAAACCTCGCTGATAATATGCCTGCTTATTGCGAATGGAACTGACCATTTCCTCAACCCATACTTGGCACTCA
>JAHHHK010000004.1 GCA_019359395.1 Komarekiella atlantica HA4396-MV6 | reverse complement strand
GTTAGTCAGAGATTATGAGTTACTACCTCAAACCTCAGAGACGTTTATCTACCTTGCCATGATCCGTATCATGGTGAGGAGATTGGCATAAATTTTCACCCCTTAAAACTTTTCAAACAGCCTCTTAAGGCTGTTTACCTCTATTATAGAGAGTTTGTTAACCGGAAAGACATTAGCTAGAAATGATGTTATAAAGTGGCTACTTGGTTTTAACCAAGAAATGTATATTGTTCTTTTGTATCTCTTTGATTTAAGGAAATTGTTGTCCAGAACACAATTACTGTCTTTTCATTACCTTTGTCCAAAAAATCAATTCATGAGTACAGTTAAATGGATACTTTTTTTTGTTCTGACTATTCGCGGCAAACAGGAGAAGATATTATTGGTAGCGCGACCAATCAACAAACTTATATTTTAATTGAGTGTCCTCCACCTTGGATATCAGAAGCTTTTAATTCTAAATGGGTACCCAATAATTTGAGGATTTTGGTAGATGAAGTGAAGCGTGCTAAACTACCAATCAGATTTCTCTTAATTGCTAATGATTTATCACATAAAGTAGACCATACCACTCTTTTGATTTATCAAAAACAAGAGGGGTTGAGTAATGGATATCGCAAGCAAGAGTTTAAACTAGCAAATATTGAACAAGTAGCAACGGTTGTTCAAAAATGGTTATGGGGTATGAGTTCTGCATCTGAAGTACACACTAATGCAACCAGAGATATTTTAGTTTGTACCCACGGTAATCATGATAAGTGCTGTGCCAGGTATGGGAATCCTTTTTACTTCCAAGCTACAGCTACTATTGCTGATTTGTGCTTGGACAATGTGCGGATTTGGAAATCAACTCATTTTGGTGGACATCGGTTTGCGCCAACGATCATTGACTTTCCAGAAGGAAGATACTACGGTGTTCTTGAGCAAGATTCATTCCGATCAATTTTGACACGTACTGGCGATATTCAATGCTTGAATAAAGTCTATCGAGGCTGGGGAATTTTGCCGACTGCACTTCAGATTTTAGAAAGAGAATTAATCCTTAGCCACGGATGGGATTGGTTTAACTACAAAGTGTCAGGCAAAATCCTAGAGCAAAGTTTAGACAATAATACAATGCAAGCTGAGCTAAGTTTTGAAAAACCCTCTGGTTCTCTCTACACCTGTCAGGCAAAACTTGTAAAAGACGGAACCAAAACCCAACGACTGAAAAGTTCTTGCAATGCAACACAAGAATCAGTAGTGATTAAATATGCTGTAGCAAGCCTCTGTCTTACCTCCAAGAAAGCGGAAACTTGTAGTGTATAAAAATCTGGGTTATGCCAAATAATCAAAAAGGTATGCATCTACTAGTAATCTTAGTAGGCTCAAATCTTCTTTTCATTTCGTGACACACTCCACACACTGACCTGAATACAGGTACAGTGTGGGCTTCTCAACCAATCCGGCTATTGCGTAGGAGGCGTTGAGCTTTAAGAACCGCGTGTCCGTCGGCTCTATTCTTTATATTCACGGCTGCATTATGATCACGGTCAAGACTGCATTTGCAATTAGGGCAACAGTGCCATCTTTCATGCAGTTTTTTAGGAACTCTCACCCCACAACTGGAACAATCTTGTGACGTACCTGATGGATTCACTGCAATTACCAACAACCCAGCATTTTCGGCTTTGGTTGTTAGAATGTTGAGGAAACTTGACCACCCAGCATCATGTACAGACTTCGCCAACATGGAACGTGAAAGACCTTTGACGTTCAAATCTTCATGAACTACAACGTCATATTTTTTCAGTAGATTGTTAGCTGTTTTAAAGTGAAAGTCTTTTCGTTTGTCAGCTACTTTTTTGTGTTGTTTTGCGACTTGTGTCTGAGCTTTTTTGCGCCGATTACTTCCTTTTTTGCGGCGTGAAACACGCTGCTGAATAACCTTTAATCGCTTTTGAGATTTACGGTAATGTTGAGGGATTAAGACAACATCACCAACGGATGTTGTCAAGAATTCCTTTAAGCCGAGGTCGATACCTGTGATTGAATCTGGATTAAAATTAGGCTTAATAGCTGGAACTGTGGGATCTTCAAGGCTCAAAGTCAAATAATAACCACTTGACTCTTTTTTAGTAACTGAAGCGGTTTTGATTTTAAAACCATCTGGAATAGGACGATGCAAAATAACTTTAACCTTGCCAAACATTGGAAGATTAATTAAATTCCCCTGCAAACATCCATCTTTTATTTGCGGATAAGTAAAAGTTTTATAACGGCTACGAGATTTAAATCTTGGTCTACCGCTACGTTTCCCATTGCTATCACCTTTTAAAAATTTGTCAAAAGTTACCTTAACTCTCTTAACAATATCCTGTAGAACTTGTGAATAAATTTCACCGTACCAAGGATGAGTTTTTTTGAGATTCGGTAACGTTTTCTTTTGACTGTAATAGTCTGGATTATCCCGCAATTCTGGTATGTGACACACAAGAGGACAGGCATTAATCGGTGAACGATTGCGCTCATACCAATCAAATCTATCAGCCAACAAATAGTTATATTGAGCGCATAGCATAGACAGCCATCTGTCTATCTCAATGGCTTGTTTTGCTGTTGGTCGTAGTTTATATTGGTACGCTGTCCTCACTTCTATATCCTCAACCATCAAGACTATAATACCATAGTAGTGACAACAATGGGTAGACAAACATGAAAACTACTAGATTAAATGTCAGGATGTCTGAGCGCAGATTAAATAAGCTTCGCTCTTATGCTGTAATGAAAGATAAAACAGTCACGCAGATAGTAGAAGACTGGGTTGATAGGTTGCCAAATACAGAGAGTGTTAAAAATAACACTGACCCCCTTCCTGTCAAGGAATAGCGGATTGAATTAGTCGGAGATCGCGTCATTTTTAACCGCCTTATATCTCGCCACTGATTCCGAAGACGGAATTCAGTGGGAGGCTTACGGCGTAATAGCTAAAGCGCGGTAGAATTGGCCTAGCTGGTGTAACTTCTGCTATCAATACTTTTGCCTCTGAATCTCTGCGGCAGAAATTTGAGGGTAGTGATCGCTCTTTGACTACTTTTATTATTTTTTCAATTGTTCTAAATAAACAGCAACCTCTATCATAATGCTGTTACATCTTTGTTAAGAATAGTTACAACTTCTTAACACAAGGAAATATTTCTTATGGCAGTCTCACTTGAGAATAATGCACCACATCAGGTTGTTATCGTTGGTGGTGGTTTTGGTGGACTGTATGCAGCAAAGGCTCTGAATACAGCGAATGTAAATGTTACTCTCATTGATAAACGTAACTTTCACCTATTTCAGCCGCTTTTATATCAAGTTGCCACAGGTACGCTATCACCTTCTGATATTTCCGCACCATTGCGATCTGTATTCAGCAAAAGCAAGAATACAAAGGTGTTGTTGGGAGAAGTAAATGATATTGATCCAAAAGCGCAACAAGTTATTTTGGGTGATGAAGTAGTACATTATGATACATTAATTGTCGCCACAGGTGCTAACCATTCCTATTTTGGTAAGGATAACTGGAAAGAAGTTGCTCCTGGCTTGAAAACTGTAGAAGATGCCATAGAAATGCGTCGTCGGATATTTGGCGCATTTGAAGCAGCAGAAAAAGAAACAGATCCAGAAATTCGCCGTGCTTGGTTGAGTTTTGTGATTGTGGGGGGTGGCCCGACTGGTGTAGAATTAGCAGGTGCGATCGCGGAATTGGCATACAAAACCCTCAAAGAAGATTTCCGCAACATCAACACTTCAGAAACGAAAATTTTACTATTACAAGGAGGCGATCGCATCCTCCCACACATTGCGCCAGAGTTATCGAAATCAGCAGCAGTATCTTTGCAAAAGTTGGGTGTGGAACTCCACACTCACACCAGAGTGACAAATCTTGAAGATGATATCGTTACTTTCAAGCAAGGTGATGAATTGATAAAAATTGCCTCAAAAACCATATTGTGGGCAGCAGGTGTCCAAGGTTCTGGCATGGGGAAAGTCCTAGCAGAAAGTACAGGTGTAGAGTGCGATACTTCTGGACGTGTAATTGTAGAACCTGACTTGTCTATCAAGGGTTATAGCAACATTTTCGTAATTGGAGATTTAGCTAACTTCTCCCATCAAGATGGTAAACTCTTACCTGGTGTTGCACCCGTAGCTAAACAAGAAGGAGAGTATGTAGGTAAACTGATTCAACGACGGCTTCAAGGTCATACTTTGCCACAATTTCATTACAACCACGTGGGTAGTTTGGCGATGATTGGGCAAAATTTAGCTGTTGTAGATTTAGGCTTAATCAAACTCACAGGTTTCATTGCTTGGGCATTTTGGCTATTAGTTCACATCTATTTCTTAATCGAGTTTGACACTAAATTACTAGTAGTATTTCAGTGGGCGTGGAATTACATCACTCGTAATCGTCGCTCTAGATTGATTACAGGTCGAGAAGCTTTTGTACAAGCAAAAACTGTTAACAATAGCCTGCAACAGCCTTCTGGAACACCTCTATAACTTGTTCTACCGCAGCAGGGTTATACCAACTGCGGTCAAACAAAACAATGTCACCCGCAGCTAGCAGATGGGCCTGATAGCGTTGGAAGTATTATTGGGTCTTTTCGCGATCGCTGTCTAGATTAAGCCATATTTAGTACTTTTCGTAGCAGTATTTGGTCTTCTAGCTTGGCTTTTAAACGACCATTTTCCACGTCTCGAATCCAGCTTTGACTCTTACCTGTGAGCTTTGCTAATTCTCGTTGGGAAAGATTCAAATTTTTTCGCGCTTGCAAAATCTGCTCACCTAGCAAATCGCCTGTAGCTTTGGGCTTCCTTCTGGTCCTAGCAGTTCGCCGCTGTTTTTTTTCCGATTCGGAAATTTGCTGCTCCCATTCTGCTGGTAGTTCAAAAGCCAGAATCCGCGCATTCATCAGCAAATTCCACTTCCCACGGGGGCCTGTGTCTGTGAGGCGAGTTTCACCACCACCGTCATTAGTCCAAAATTCTAACGCTTCATCTGGATCTTCAGGAAGATCAATTAACTTCGCCCACAAAGGTTGAATTTCTATTGGGTAGGTAACTGGATCGAAAATTGGCTTCATTCCATAGTGATTGAGAACTTCCAAATCACTTTCAAAAGTTCGCAGTAGGCGCTTGCGTTCTTCTCTTTGTCGAGAGGCTAAGGTAACTTTTTCCTCACCGTAAGCAACACGTAGTAGGGTAGGAACAGTGATGCGTTGTTCTTTACCCATTTTGGTTTTAAACAGCAACCACAGCATGAGTCTTACTGCTCCTTCATGTTGCTGCCAAATGCTCATGACTGTAGTTAACAGGGTTTTGGGTAGACTGCCGTATTGATAGAATGCGGTGCGCTCTTTACATGCTTGTTTGTTTAAGAAATACTGTGTCCATATACCCGGTTTTACTTTAAAAGTTAGTCCGACAAGATACTTGCATCCCTGATTGTCTTCTTGGAAGTGATGCTGAACATCGACTAAATGCCACAAACGACTTTGTTTAACTGAGAATCCGCTAACCCGTCCTTGTTGCGGCCAGTCAATGGAGATGATTAGTGAGCAAGCTTGCTGCACAATGTTTTTCATTAAAGCCAACTTGGCATTTTTGCTCAAGTCTTTGCGTTTCTCCATCCCCAAATATTTCTCAATTTGCCGCTCGTCAATGCTAAATTCCTGCTCCCAAGGCTGATCTAAGGCTGTGGCATAAGCTGCAAAAATCAGATGGATGCAAGCGGCTCTAATGTCTAGTGCTTCGATCGCTCCTAAGTCTGTGGCCCGGTCGCTAACTTGGAATGGATCTTGAATGTGAAAGGCGATCGCTCCTCGTCCTTGGTTAACTTGTCGGCCGTAGGACAGATAACCTTCTTCATCGCTTTCCCAATGCAAGGATGTTCGTTGCGCGAGTACGTTACAAGCTTCCCAAATTGCGATCGCTGAAGCAAATGGATTATTCTTGCCGTTAGAAAACAAGTCTGAACTAGTAGCATCTCTCGGCTCAACTTTGCATCTCCCTTTTTTGGCCTGCAAGGGTATGGGAGACTTTGTTGGACAAGCCATTACACATTGCGGTTCTGGGTAATAACCCTCGCAATTGTTACACAGAAAAGGATCGATCCAGTATTCATCGTTTTCTAGTTTGATTGCACCCGTAGGACATTGGGGACGGCAATTGTCACATCCAACGCAACTGTTGTTAGGAATTGTATAAGGCATTTGGCTCTTTTCCCACTCTAATCGTTGAGATGTCAGGCTCAGTTCTCCCCTGGATATGTCCCAATACTTTTCGGATAAGTCTAATTACTTAACTTGGAGTCTGGAAAAAGGTTAAAGGGTAAAGGGTAAATTCAAACCCTTTTAGTTCCACCTTTCTCCCTTAATCGAAAGGTATTGGAATGTGTCCTGTTTATTCATGGCTCGCTACCAAATTATCTTTTAGGTAAGAATAATCTTTTCTTACCCCACTAATTTCTCACATCCATATTCTGACTTCACATCCAACTGGTAGCTATTTAAGTCTTTTAAGCCGAGCCTAATTACTTCTTATTAACTATACATTTCACAAATAAATTAATAAGTTTGTTCATAATGAGCTTAGAAATCATTCTTAACATTTCCTTAAATAGATACTTTACGAACAATCTGTCTTTGACTACAAAACCTTAGCCAAAGGATTTTGGGAAACCAATTAAACTTATTACGACTAATATTCATCTGATTTATTAATAATTTTAATATTTAATAGGGATTAATATTCTGCTATCAAGGTTACAGTTTTTCTCGTAGTTAACTGAGATTTCTATGGTGAAGTAATATGCAAAGACAATATTTACTTTATCAGCATTCCTATAGATATTCAATGAAAGCTATATTGAGGTTAATTGCTTTCTTAATACACAACGCATAGATAAAAATGTAATTAATAAACATGTAAACTTGTATATATAAATACTATTTTAATTACATACTTTTGCCTAAAAGTAGGAAGATTTGAAAATTAATATCATTACCCCATAGCTAAAGTTGCATTTGTTGTAAATAATGTTGATTCCTCAGATTTTCTAGCAAGCCGCGGTTATTTAATGCCCATAAACTAGCTAATCAAATGCTGTGATAGATGTAAGATAAGCATTCTCATGCTTGACGCTGCATAATAATTATTGGCAATAAATTTCATCTACAGAATTAAACTCAAAAAATCACGCAAAATTGTGTTGAAAAATATCAAAATTTGATGAGTAAAAAGTAATCATCTAACATCAAAAACAGAAAATATTAGGATACGATGAGATGAAAGCACAAACAGATTGATAGGCAAAATTGCCGAGGATTATTTCATGGCACAACTAACAGGTTTGACATTTGGCGGTAAAACTTGGACACCAAAATTTGCTCAAGAAATAGACAAGGACAAATGTATCGGCTGTGGCAGATGTATTAAAGTATGCGGATATAATGTGCTGGGTTTAAAAGCACTTAACGAAGAAGGAGAATTTGTAGACGACGAAGATGATGAAGAAATTGAAAGAAAAGTAATGGCAGTGGCTTATCCAGAAAACTGTATTGGTTGTGAAGCTTGTGCGCGGATTTGTCCGAAGAATTGCTACACACATGTAGCATTAAATAATTAAGGTTTTTAGAGTTAGTCAAGTTTGTTGTTTGTTCAAGGAGGCACTTTTAACAGAAAGCGCGATTGCGCCAAGCAAGGTAACTAGAGGGGAATGCTAAATATTTACCGGAACCAGTCTAAAAGTTCACAGTAAACAAATGCGTAAATCGTAAATTGTTACTTATTAACAAATCTAAACTTGCTGCTAATATAACCTCATCAATATTAGGACAAATAGTGTCCTCTAAGAACAACAAGCTTTTCTGTAAAAAGAAGGCTCCTTTTTCATAGGAGTTGAAAGATAATTTGTAATTTACTGGGGGGAAAGATCTGAAAAAATCTGGAAGTTTCCCCCCTTTTTTTTTAGTGCGCGTTAGAAAGTTAATAAGTGAAAACAAAATGGATTGGGGACTAGGGACTAGGGACTAGGGACTAGGAACTGAGGACTAAATTCTTCCCAATCCCCAGTACCCAATCCCCATTGCCCCTTATCCCCAAAGGGGGCCCCGAGTTCCCCAGTACCCAATCCCCAATACCCAATCCCCAGTACCCAGTACCTTTAAAGACGTTTTACAGAGCAGGTAGCAGTATGCAACAAATTCCTGTTTCATTATGGACTCTGATTGCTGGGATAGTAGTCACAGCTATTAGCGTTTGGATTGGTCAAAATCACACTCTACTGCCCGTGCAAGCATCGCTACAAGCGCCTTTGGTAGACGGATTTTTCAATATCATGTTTACCATTGCGATCGCTCTGTTTTTGGTGGTAGAAGGAACCATTGTGGTTTTTTTGATTCAGTTTCGTCGCCGTCGGGGTGACGATACTGACGGCGCACCAGTAGAAGGCAATTTGCCTTTAGAAGTTTTTTGGACAGCAATTCCAACATTGATTGTGCTGGCCTTGGGCATCTACAGTGTAGATGTTTTTAACCGAATGGGAGGCTTTGAGCCTGCGGGTCATCCTCATTCTTCAGCTCACATTGCTCACATGCCAGGTAGCGCTCTTGCAGCTACTTTAAATGACACCTCCCAAGCAACAACTGCTCCAACAATTGGTATCGGTGCATCTCCCACAACCCAAGGGAAACCAGCCGACTTAGTTGTCGATGTCAAAGGGATACAGTATGCCTGGATATTTAACTATCCTGATAGTGGCATTACCTCTGGGGAATTGCACGTTCCCGTCGGTGCTGATGTCCAACTCAATCTTTCAGCACAGGATGTAATTCACTCGTTTTGGGTGCCGAACTTCCGGCTGAAGCAAGATGCGCTTCCTGGTATTCCTACCGAACTCCGATTTGTCGCTACCAAACCAGGTACATACCCTGTGGTGTGTGCTGAACTATGCGGTGGTTATCACGGCTCAATGCGGACACAGGTAGTTGTCCACACGCCGGAAGCTTATGATAGCTGGCGGACAGAAAACCAGATTGCTCAACAGCAAGACGGACATCAAGTTGTTGCGGTTAACCCTTCTGACTTATCTACATCAGAGTTTCTCGCTCCTCATATCCACGATATGGGGATTAGTACATCAACTCTAGAGTCAATGGTCATTGGTCAAGAGTAGAGACGCGATTAATCGTAGAGATGCGATTAATCGTAGAGACGCGATTAATCGTAGAGATGCAATTAATCGTAGAGACGCGATTAATCGTAGAGATGCAATTAATCGTAGAGATGCAATTAATCGCGTCTGTACAAGAGTCAATATTTAATTACTTTGGACGTTTGACCCTGGACTTTGCGTAGCGGTGAAAAAATATGACAAAGGTAGAATTTCCACGGAATACGCCACCAGAAGGGAAAAAGCCGGAAATGGTGGTTGCTCATACCTCCCATCCCAAAGCGTGGAAATGGCAGGATTATTTTACATTTAATGTCGACCACAAGGTTATTGGTATTCAATACCTGGTGACGGCGTTTGTATTTTATCTAATCGGTGGATTGATGGCGATCGCTATTCGCGCCGAGTTAGCAACACCAGATGCAGACTTGCTCGACCCCAATCTGTATAACGCTTTCATGACGAATCACGGGACAATCATGATTTTCCTGTGGATTGTTCCGAGTGCAATTGGGGGATTTGGCAACTATCTAGTGCCGTTGATGGTTGGCGCTAGGGATATGGCTTTCCCGAAGCTGAATGCGATCGCTTTCTGGTTAAATCCACCAGCAGGGGCGCTAATTTTAGGTAGTTTCCTCTTCGGCGGTTCGCAATCTGGCTGGACAGCTTACCCACCCTTAAGCTTGATGACAGCACCCATTGCTCAAACAATGTGGATACTTGCGATCGTTTTGGTGGGAACTTCTTCGATTTTGGGTTCACTGAACTTTGTGATCACCATTTTGATGATGAAGGTTCCTAGCATGAAATGGGATCAAGTACCCTTGTTCTGCTGGGCAATCTTAGCGACCTCTATCCTGGCGCTACTCTCCACACCTGTATTAGCAGCTGGTTTAATTCTGCTGTTATTTGACCTCAACTTTGGCACATCTTTCTTTAAACCAGATGCAGGCGGTAACGTTGTTATCTACCAGCATTTATTCTGGTTCTATTCTCACCCGGCAGTATATTTAATGATTCTGCCCATCTTCGGCATTATGTCCGAGGTGATTCCAGTTCATGCCCGTAAGCCGATTTTTGGTTATAAGGCGATCGCTTATTCTAGCGTGGCAATCTGCGTTGTCGGTTTGTTCGTCTGGGTACACCACATGTTTACCAGCGGTACACCCGGTTGGATGCGGATGTTCTTCACTATCTCTACCCTAATTGTTGCGGTTCCCACTGGCGTCAAGATTTTCGGCTGGGTTGCTACTCTCTGGGGTGGTAAAATCCGCTTCACCAGCGCCATGCTTTTCGCCATTGGTTTGTTGTCCATGTTTGTTATGGGCGGCTTAAGTGGCGTGACAATGGGAACAGCTCCCTTTGATGTTCACGTCCACGACACCTATTATGTAGTAGGACACTTCCACTACGTTCTGTTTGGCGGTTCCGTATTTGGCATTTACGCTGGTATTTACCACTGGTTCCCCAAAATTACCGGACGGATGATGAATGAAGCTTGGGGCCGGGTTCACTTTGTCCTCACTTTTATCGGCACTAACCTGACTTTCTTACCCATGCACGAGTTGGGTCTGCAAGGAATGCCCCGACGTGTGGCAATGTACGACCCCCAATTTATTGACCTCAATCAGCTTTGCACCTTTGGTTCATTTGTCTTGGGCATATCGGTAATACCTTTCGCTATAAACATTCTCTACAGTTGGAGCAAAGGCAAACCTGCGGGCGATAATCCTTGGCAAGCTTTAACTTTAGAATGGACAACCAGCTCACCACCCGCCATTGAAAACTGGGAAGTGTTACCTGTTGTCACTCACGGCCCTTATGACTACGGTCATGGTCAGAGTATAGAACTACAGCCAACTGCAACGCCGGAAGCTAGTGCTTAGTTAGTAGAGTGAGTACTGTTATTCCTGTTGGGACTGAAACTTCTATTCATTTGAGTTCAGAACATGAAAGGCCGAGTTCGAAACACGAAAGACCGAGTTCAGAACACGAAAGACCGAGTTCAGAACACGAAAGACCGAGTTCGGAACACGAAAGACCGAGTTCGGAACACGAAAGACCGAGTTCGGAACACGAAAGACCGAGTTCGGAACACGAAAGACCGAGTTCGGAACACGAAAGACCGAGCTTTGAACTCGAAAGACCGAGCTTTGAACTCGAAACTTGGAATTTTTATAATTCCTGAACAAGTGAAGAGTTTGGTTAGATTAAAATCTTGCACGGCTGTCAACAACTATAGCGGTTTGCAGTTGAGTCCAATACAGACCTAACCCCCAACCTTCCCTTCTAAAGCATCGATTCAGTAATCGCAAAAACCCGATTTCTTGTCGGTAAAACGACCAATTTTCGTTGATTGTAGAGACGTTGCATTGCAACGTCTCTACTACAGACACAGCGGATAATACTGTCAATAAATCTATGACTATAGCTACAACGCCGAAGGAACATGACAGTGCAGGACACGAAGAACATCCAGATTTAAGAGTCTGGGGACTGTTGACGTTCCTCGCTTCTGAATCCCTGATGTTTGGGGGATTTTTTGCCACTTATTTGTTCTTCCGAGGTATGACAGATGTTTGGCCTCCCGAAGAAACTGAAGTAGAGCTTTTGTTACCAACGATTAACACCATCATTCTGGTGTCGAGTAGTTTCGTCATTCACTTCGGTGATACGGCGATTAAAAAGAATGATGTCAAGGGAATGCAGTTTTGGTATGCAATTACTGCAATCATGGGCGCAATTTTCTTGCTTGGTCAGGCTTATGAGTATTCGACTTTAGGATACGGCTTGACTACCAACGTATTCGCCAACTGCTTTTATATCATGACTGGGTTCCACGGTTTGCACGTATTTGTGGGACTGTTATTGATTTTAGGTGTATTGTGGCGATCGCGTCGTCCCGGTACTTATTCTGCCACCAATCACACTTTCATTGAAATGGCAGAAATTTACTGGCACTTCGTAGACATTATCTGGATTGTTCTGTTTACCTTAGTGTATATTCTCACGCTGTTTTAAATTGGGCATTAGGTATTGGGGAAAGGGGTAAAGGAAAAAGGTAAAAATCATCCCTTTCCCCTTTGCCCTTTAACCTTTCCCCTCCTTCTCCAGTCCCCAAAAAATTATGCAGATAGATGCAAATCGCTTCTCATGGTTTCAGGTTCCTGATGATATTAAAGAGTTACTAATATTAGCAGCACAAAGCTGGGAAAATACATCAGAATCCGAAAAATATGTTCAACAAGCTTTAGCCAAAACTGGTGATAATACAGATGTTTTGGTAGCAGCATACAGGTTTTTCTATTATAAAAATAATTATATACTTGCACTACAAACAACAATCAAATTAATAGATAAAATTAAAGTAGCAGAAAATCTTCCTGATGATTGGTTAAGACTTAAGCCGCTATTAATTCAACGGCGAGAAGAACCCCAAATCAGATTGTACTTAAATGCTTATGCTGCTTCTGGATTGGTTTTAGCAAAATTGGGGGAAATAGACCAAGCCAAAGAAATAAGTAGCAG
Source organism: Komarekiella atlantica HA4396-MV6 (assembly GCA_019359395.1). Lineage (GTDB taxonomy): Bacteria > Cyanobacteriota > Cyanobacteriia > Cyanobacteriales > Nostocaceae > Komarekiella > Komarekiella atlantica. Next base: position 317,938 of record JAHHHK010000004.1, on the reverse strand, counting down.
AGTTAAGGAGATTGATGCCAAAAATGATTTCGGAGCCGGCATCCTTCTGGATATTTTGACACGTCCACCAGAAGAAGACGATTAATTTAGTCAGGAATCAACTATCAACAGCCATGAGTAACTTATCTTTCTATCTTCCTCTCTCCACATCTAGTCACTCTAGTACTCCTCTTTTACCTGTTTTACCAGCCGGTAGTGTGCCTCCTTACACAACAAATGTTCCCTCTTTCTCTCCGCCGCCTCCATTTGTTTTGCCTCAATCTTCTCAACTGATGTTTTAAAGGTTATGAAAGGTAGAGATTGGCTGCTAACAGGAGACGGTCAGTATCAAGCTTGTAAATCGGTGAGAGCATGGGATTTATTGAGAGAGAACTATCGTCTTTATCGGTTTTTAACTGAGGTGGAAGATGTTCTTGATAATGCAGATGACGAATCAAGTTGTCTGCCAGAAATCCGCATGTTGGTAAGGCGCTTGATTGTGAATTCATACTGGGTGCGAAGTCAATATTTAGAGCCTTCTCCTAATACGGGAACCTCTGTTGTTCTCCTATACGATGAATTAGGTTTTCCGTTAACAGTGCAAACAGTAACATTTGCACCGGGAACGATGTCAACCATTCATAATCATGGGACGTGGGGAATAGTAGCGGTGTTAAAAGGTCAGGAAAAAAATACTTTTTGGCAACGCACTCACAGCCCAGGATGTGAAGACAAAATCGAACAGACAGGAGAGCTAACTCTATTTCCTGGAGATATTATTAGCTTCACTCCAGATGCAATTCACAGTGTGCAAGCAGTGGGTGATGAACCAACTGTTACCTTTAATATTTATGGGGAAACTGATCCGAAAGAAAGATTCGAGTTTGATCCGGTCAAACATAGTGCTAGAAATTTCTAGCTTACGTCGGGGCAAATGGAAGGTTTAATTTGAAACGCAGAGGGGCGCAGAGTTTAGCGCAAAGGAACGCAGAGAGTTAGCGAAATATGTAAATTGAATTTTACAACAGGTTTCATGTTTTTAGACCACACTCTTAAGTTCTTCTCTGCGACTCTGTCTTGAAAAGCTTTGATGCCTACGGCGGGCTGCGCCAACGGATAGCGCAGCGTAAAGCCTGCGGCATGGCTACGCTTAGAGCGACGTAGGAGCGTCGGAAACCTCCGCTCAAACTTTTCGCTGCGCCTCTGCGTGATACCTAAAAGTTTATTTATCTAACTAGGAGACAGTTGAATGGCAAGAGTAATTTTCTATAGCAAACCAGGCTGTAAAGGTGGTATCAAGCAAAAAGTTTTGCTAACAGTTGCGGGACATGAGGTGGTAGCACACAACCTGCTAACAGAACCTTGGACAGTCGAACGTTTGCGCTCATTTTTTGGCGATCGCCCCATAGTCGAATGCTTTAATCGTTCTGCTCCACGGATAAAATCTGGTGAGGTGGTTCCCGAAAAAACGGATGAAGAAACGGCTTTGCTGCTAATGCTGCAAGATCCGATGTTAATTCGCCGTCCTTTGATAGAAGTCGGCGAGCGTCGTGAGGTGGGTTTTGATGTCGAGAAGATTGATGCTTGGATTGGCTTAAAACCTGTGGATAAGTCTTTCCAAGAAATGAGCGAAAGCCTAATGAAGCAGGATCTACAAAACTGTGCCCACGGTCATGATCACGATCATGAACACCATCAGCAAGGTAAGTGTAAACACTAGCCGATGAGGGGTAGCTATACCGGAATATTACACCAATCCCAACAACCGCCATAGGTTATAAACCTATGGCTAATAGCTAAAGTCTTCTTAAGAAGACTGAGAAAGGGCTTCAGTCCACTTGAGTGGACTTTAGCTATTAGCCTGAGAATTCATTCCTAGGCGGGCTAATGGGCTTAGCATTAACGCACCCCAGCAGGCTCTAAAGTCAAGTCTTGAAACATGGGTGTGCTGAGATAACGTTCGCCAAAGGAAGGCTGAATCATCACGATTAAACGATCAGCATTTTCTGGACGTTTACCTACTTGAATGGCGGCACATAAAGCCGCACCGGAGGATATACCAGATAATAAGCCTTCTTCTTTTGCTAGCCGTCGTCCATAAGCGATCGCCTGTTCGTCGCTGACTCTAATTACTTCATCAACCAGTTCTAAGCGAAGAACATCGGGGACGAATCCCGCACCAATACCTTGGATTTTATGTGGCCCGGCTTCACCACCAGAGAGTACTGGACTGTTGCTGGGTTCAACTGCGATCGCCTGAAAACTCTGCTTGCGCCCTTTAAGTACCTCTGCAACACCAGTAATAGTTCCACCAGTACCTACCCCAGCAATGACGATATCCACTTCCCCATCTGTATCAGCCCAAATTTCTTCTGCGGTGGTTTCCTGGTGAACTTTGGGATTAGCTGGGTTGCGGAACTGTTGCAGCATATAAGCATTGGGAGTGTTCGCTACAATCTCTTCGGCTTTGCGAATTGCTCCCCGCATTCCTTCAGTACCAGGTGTCAACTCTAAAGCCGCACCATAGGCTCTGAGCATAGCCCGTCGTTCTTGGCTCATCGTCTCTGGCATAGTCAAAATCAAACGGTAGCCACGTGCTGCTGCTACCATCGCCAGAGCAATCCCGGTATTACCAGAGGTTGGCTCTACTAAAATAGTTTTTCCAGGCTGAATAAAACCCTCTGCTTCTGCTGAGAGTACCATACTCAACCCAATCCGGTCTTTTACTGAAGCAGCTGGATTCATGCCTTCTAGTTTGACAACTATTCTCGCTACTACTCCCTCAGCTTGAGGAATTTTATTTAGCTGAACTAAAGGAGTTCTTCCAATAAGTTCTGTTACGTCTTTAGCAATTCTCATTCAATTCACCCCTAGAATTCTTAACTTATTGCAGAGTATTTACTTATACAATAATAATATTTTGTTTGTTTAATTTGCAGTTTATTACAAGTTAGTGCATCAACTATAGATTTTAACTAAACTACAAAATCTAGAAGTTTAGGAGGAACTTTTGTGAGATATTTCCATTCATTTTGTTTCAGTCTGTGGTTTACTCGCTGTACTTATATTTTACCATTGCATTGCTTAACATCGCCTTTTGCACTCAGATTAGCTTGCTGAGCTTAGCGCTTACTCACTAAGAATTTAAAACAACCTGGGTTATGTTCAAAACTTTTGGCACTATATTCTAAAAATTTTTATTTGTGATAGAAACGTGAATTAATTTGGCAAACTTAATTGTTTTTTCTTGTTATTGCATATATATTTACCACAAGAGACAGGTATCTTTTTTGAGTACAAGTTTTAGCCACAAAATAATTAGATAAAAAACAGTCCTGTACTAGTTACTGTAATGCTTTAAGTTGAGTACCCCAAACGCCAGAACCCTACTTCCTAAATACTAGAACCTCAACCCAAAAATACTAGCACCCATACCCCAACGATTTTTTCAAAGACTTATCAGGTGAGAATCATAGGCTTTGAGTACTGTTTTAATGAATTTAATAATCTTAATTCGGCTCAGCTAAACTGTTGTGTGGAGAGGGGACTGATATAAAACGTATAGGATTTACGCAGAGATTCCCCTCTACCCCCCGAAATTCCTAGGTGAAAGCTTAGTGAACGAGGGGGGACTTCTTAATCCCTCTTTTAGCAGTAGGAGAAACTACATTTTAGTATCTGAGTGCCTTAGCTCTGACCTCATAGTTCTACTTTTGTGAGAAAGTAGGTAATTTATTCGTGGGTAGTAGTCAGTACTAATCAGAAAAATAACTGACAACTAACAATTATAAGAATTACCGTTTACACATATCTTTAGTATCAGAACTGTTTGAGAAGTACATACAGATAGCTACTTAGATAAATTGTAAAAGTTATTTTCTTACTGGGTGTATGCTACCTAGCAAGGGAGAGCCTAAATGAGAGCCAAACTTTTAAATGTTCTTACAGTTTGCGTAGTTACTTTAATAGTGCTTTCTCCAGGGCTAGTAGTATTTGGTGTGGTTTGGGAACGACATATAAACTTAGTAGAATCTCAGAATTTAATCTGCAAAGTTAATAAGAGTAGTACCTGGAATCCTCAGTCAAATGGTACACATTTATCTCAATCTCAAGCTAGTACAAAACCCTCTGACCGCAATCTGGTTAATCAAATACTGACTATTGCTGAGCAATATAAACTTGCCACTATCCTGCAATGGTTTTTCGTTTTGACTCCTATTTGTGTTGGGTTAGGGATTATTTTTTATGACAGGTATCTTTTTTACCGCGCTGCTGTTTTAAAAGCACAAGTCGAAATGTTGGAAAGACTTTGGCAGCAAAGTATCGAGCAGTAAACACTGAAGTTTGGAGCACTGAGTTTTAGGGCTTAGACTTCTCTCAAAATCAACAAAATTACCATGACAGAACAACGCCAACAACTGTATTTTAATCTGATTGATGAGTTACTCAAATGCCCCAATGGTCAAGAGCCAGAAGTTTTGGAATCTAAGCCAGAATTGATTGATTCTGGTTTAGTGGAGACAATGTTACAAGTAGCGACTATGTTTGCCCATGAAGGTAATCAAGATGGCGCTCAATTTTTATTCTTTGTGGGGCGTGAACTAGCTAAACAACTGGGATTGTATCCTGAAGTTTCTGAAGTTTCCACTGAAGTTTCTAATAAGGAGTAAAAATGCTATTGACTTCAACTGATGCAGGACAAATAGCATTAGAGCTGATCATGGCAGATTGGAACATCTCAGAAGAGAATAGAGAGTGGTTCACAATCTTTAATTCTCGTTTGATTGGTGAAAGCTGGTACATCGTAGAACTGGGTGTAGAAGGTTTTCCAGATAGATGGTTTATTCAAGTCTATGACAATGGAGTGTGTGACCCCAACTATACATTTATTTCACCAATCCGTGGTTCTGAGGGATTTCTAGACTTTGTAAATGTGCCAGATATCGTAGCAGAGGTTTTAGTTTCAGAACGCAATGCTCGATAATAACAATTAAAAGTTCAAAATTTAGAATCACCGCTCTTTGTTATTTATAGGGTGGGCATTGTAATGCCCACCCTATAATCATACTTAATATTTTATTTAAGATAAATGGATTAATTTGTCATATTTAAATGACAAAATTATGTTATATTAAATAGCGTGATGGACGCTACAGAAATATCAGTTACAATGATTGCTGAAGACATCTTAGCCAAAGAATTCACAAGAGTCGTCAACCATTACTACCCAAAAGTTGGAGAATTACTAGACGGGTGTTATGTGAAAGTCATCACCTGTTTCTGGGGACGGCCTGCTAGACGGTTGCAATACATAGGAATTTATTGTTCTGACGAAATGATTTCCTGTGTGCAAGCTCAAAAAGAAATACTCCGAGAAGTAGCAGACAACATGGGTTTAATGCAGGTAGTCTGCATGAATGCTAAACGATTGTTGCGTGACCCCGTGTCGAAGCTCAAGCAAAACAATCCACGCTTATGGTTAGAGTTGCAGTGGGTTGCAACCTAGAATAGTGCTTGCAAATAATGAAAACCGGACTTTTCTGCAATTACGAAAATCAACATTCCTGTGCTCGTCGCGCCATATTTGAGCAAGCCACGCTGGTAAAACATGTGGAAAGCTTAGGTTTTGAAGAAGCCTGGGTTACAGAGCATCATTTTAATGAGTTGAATCTCAGCCCGTCAATTTTGGTATTGATAGCGCATCTGGCGGGTTTGACCTCAACTATCCAATTAGGCACAGCAGCGGTATTGCTGGCGTTTCATAACCCGATTACGGTGGCAGAGGACATTGCCACACTGGATAACCTGTGCAATGGACGATTGTTGTTTGGAATTGCCAAAGGTGGGCCATTTCCTCAACACAACAAACATTTTGCTACACCGACGAGTGAATCTCGCGCTAAGACATTAGAAGCGATCGCATTGATTCAGAAGCTTTTATATGAAACTGATGTATCATTTAACGGACAATATTATCAATGCGATCGCCTGACAATTTATCCGAAACCTTTACAGCGACAAATTCCAGTGTATGTTGCTAGTGGTGATGATGAAGGTATTGGATTTGCTGCTAAACATTCCTTCAGCTTAATGGGAGGGCCACCCTTTTCCCTAGAGAGATTGAAGAATACTGTTGCCAAATATCGTGCTTTAAATTCCAGTGGCGCTGAAAATTTGATGCTGGCCCGCTTCTTTTATGTTGGTAAAACTTATGATGAAGCAGTGAGTGAAGCTTTGCCTTTCATTCGTCAATTCAGCCAGAAAATGATAGCCAACTCGGCTCAATTAATGCAGAATAGTGCGAATCCCAACCAAAAGCCATTTGATCGCACAAATATCTGTTTTGATGAAGACTATTTGATTGAGAACTCAATCATCGGTGATGTAGCAACTTGTCGCGACAAAATCAAGAAATTTCAGCATGAATTAAATTTAGGTACGTTAGCACTCAAACCCTCATCTTTTGATCTGCAAAAAAACCTTGAGAGTTTGACGCGCTACAACCAAGAGGTGCGGAATTATGTCTAAACTATCCTTACTTCCTCCAGATGATTTGCCACCAATTGAGGTGACAAAACAGGATGGAATGATGCGTCTGGAATTAGAACAATCTACGGGGAGATGCTTTTATTTAGCTTGCGATCGCATTACCCAAGTACTATTGTCTAGTTGTCAGTGGTATCTGACAACAAATGCCACCACTTTAACACTAATAATTGATTGCCATGACATCGTATCTTATTGGCATATAGTCAGCAATATTCCCCAGTTAGGGAATCGGCTAGAGCGGTTTAGCAGTAATGCTAAAATCCGGGTTTATCCGCCATTTGGCAAAGGTATGCCCTTTGAAATCAGTGTGAATGAAATCTCGGCTTATCGAGATTGGCTTTAAATTAATCCGGTAGTAAAGACGTTGCAACGCAATATATAGAGGCGTTGCATTGCAACGTCTCTACATGTTGGGTTATACCAAATATTTTTATAATAAAATAACAATAAATCAACGCCACCGAGACAAAGGTTATGTTCTCACCCGATCTCAAACAAGCGTTACCGACTACTGATGAACTGCCTTGCTCAGACGATACACCCGTGGATAATGAAGACCAAAATTTTTTGCCCAATGTTTTACTGTTTTTGCTGAACTCTATTTGGGCAAATCGTATGGATTGGTACTTCGGTGTAGACATGGGAGTTTATCACACTACAGGGGTCAATCCCAGAGTCCCTGTAGTGCCAGACGGCTTTTTAAGTGTGGGAGTGGAACGGAAAAAAGGCGGAAAATCCCGCAAAAGTTACGCAGTTTGGGAAGAAAATGAAGTAGTTCCAATACTCACATTAGAGATGGTATCCCACACACCAGGGGGGGAATATGATGAGAAAATGGATATCTACACCAAACTTGGTGTGTTGTATTATGTGATTTATAATCCAGAATTTTGGCGACGTGACCAACATCAGCCGTTTGAAGTGTATAAATTGGTAGATGGTCACTATCAATTGCAGATCGGTGAACCTTACTGGATGCCAGAAGTAGGTTTGGGTATTGGAAGATACCAGGGTACTGTGGCTGGTATTCAACAGGAGTTGTTGTCTTGGTATGATCAGCAGGGCGATCGCTATTTAAGAGCAGAAGAACAGGCAGAACAGGAACGAATCCGGGCAGAACAGGAAAGAATCCGGGCAGAACAGTTAGCCGAGTATTTGCGATCGCTCGGCATAGATCCCAATAATTTACCTAGTGCAAACTAGCCCAACGTGGCGGTTTACCTGTCTTAATTTTGGCTAGTGTCTTGAGAGACAAAACTTGCGTTATCAAAAGTATTAGCTTTTATTTTTGCCAGCACATACATTGAAACAGACATTTTTGTAAGTAGCAATTTGAATTATCTATATCTGTCTTATGTAGTGAGTCCTATACCTACCCTAAGTAGGGTTATACATCTCTATTTATTCGTTAAGTTGTGTAAAGGTACTGAGAGCGAAATCTTTCAGGAACTCAAGAAATTGAAAATAACTTAACTTGTTCGGAGTTTTTATGACCTACACAATTGACGAAAGCACAAGACCAGCTTTAGAAACTTTTAAACGCTTTGATGTAGACACTCAACTAGGCATACTTTGGTTTGGTTACTTAGATCTTAAAGAACACCTATCACCAGCACCACCTGACAGCGTAGAAACTCCTGCTAAAGCAGTGTTTGACCAAATCCAAAATTTGTCTCCTGAGGAGCAACTGCAAGCGCAACGCGACTTGATTAATGGTGCTGCTAACAATATTAGTCAAGCTTATAATGCTCTAAGTCCCAATGCTAGGTTGGATGTTTGGCTGCTGTTAGCACAAGGAATGGAGAACGGAAGCATCATCCAAGTGCCATCTGACTATCAACTACCTGGTGAAACGGACGAGTTTACAGCAGAGATTAAAAAGCTAGAATTTGAGCAACGGGTTAATTTTATGTTGAGTTTAGTACAAATAACAGGTTAGTTCAGTTCTAGAACTCTTTATAGCCTTCTAGATTTAGCGATCGCAAAAAGTAGCGAATTTAGCTAAGCTCGACCCTTTTGCTCTACTTCAATACTCCTTAACTTAAGCACAACCCGGAGATCATAATCTCTGGGTTATTTTTATTTGCATCGGACGAAAACCTATTCAATAGCACTTATTGGCAATCATGTGGAACTACTACTCTGAATTGCGTATAACCCGCTCTAGTTATAGCTCTTAGCTATCAAAGTAGAATTTAAAATAGAAGTATGTTCCTAAATAAACTTTATTTTAAATGAAAATACAATCATCAGTGCTAGTTCATCTGGGATTTGGAAAATATGTACGCTCAGATCAGGTAACAGCAGTAATACCCATTGAAGAAGAACGTGGGCCTGGGCGACGAACTTTTGTTACTATACAGGGGCTAAGCGACCCCATTGTTGCCTCGCGGGCTGAAGATACTATCGTGCGTGACTTAGTACAGGAACCACGTGAAGTTACCCAAGCACGTCAACAGCAAGAAATTCTCCAAGATTTACTGGTAGACTTGAGCAATGTTAACTCGACTGTGCGTCGGATTAGTCGTGATGAAGGTGGTCTAGATCTCGAACGGTTAGAGCGGCGTATTCGTCAAGTTTTAGAGAATTAGTCAACCCATCTTCTTGCTGAGTGCTATTTATTCTCCAGTCTTGTTCAAGGAGTTGCTTTATGTAATTTCATGAGCAACTCTATTTTCTACCATTTACTACTTGCAAAAAAGAACAACATTTGCTCTATAAACTACTTCTTGGAGGCGCTGCAAAAACCTCTCTGACTTGGCATCAAAGTTAAGGGAGGTAGCTAGCTGCGAAAACTAATGATTAGTAATTTTTTAAGTAATAAAAAGCAACTTTTTGACCGTTGGGCATCGAGCTATGATACGCTCTTTCCTTCAGTTATTTATCAAGCCATTCATAAACGTTTACTCTCAAAAGTTGATTTACAAAATCGACCAAATGTGCTTGACTTAGGCTGTGGTACAGGACGCCTGCTAGAACGCTTAGCAACTAAGTTTCCTGAATTGTGGGGTACTGGATTAGATTTATCTCCTCAGATGTTAAGAGTAGCAAGACAGAAAAACTGCCACCATCCTCGTTTAATTTATATTGAGGGTAAAGCTGAATCTCTTCCCTTTGCCGACGGTCAATTTGATGCTGTTTTTAATACTATAAGTTTCTTACACTATTCAGAACCAAAACAGGTTTTAAGTGAGGTGGCGCGGATACTTACTCCGGGTGGAAAGTTCTACTTAGTTGATATAACTTCCAAAAGTCAGGCAGCATCGGAGTTAGTGGCAGCCTCTCCTGCTAGAATTAGATTCTACAGCCTAGAGAGTCGTGAAGCTCTAGGATTTGATGCTGGACTACTTTGTTTAAGTCATCATTACTTATTAGGCCCTGTTTTACTGACGATTTTTGCTAAACCACAGTACCGTTCCTGAATGAATTCGGTAGCAAGTGATATAAAACAAAACTAGTCTTTTATGGATGGCGATCGCGCTCTAATATTGAATTTAAAACGCGATCGCCTAAAATAACTTAAGGGCGGAATCTCAAAAGCAATCTGACAAGCCTGTTACTTTTTCAGATAGCCATTTATACCAACTATCCAATCCAATTCCTGTGGTTACAGAAACCTGAAAAATCTGAATTTGTGGATTTACTTGCTGAGCGTATTCTATGCACTTTTGAACATCAAACTGTACATAAGGCAGTAAGTCAGTTTTAGTGAGAATCATCACCTCACTAGCACGGAACATGTGGGGATATTTTATTGGCTTATCTTCTCCCTCCGTCACAGAGAGAATCACAACTTTTGCCTGTTCTCCCAAATCAAATAAAGCTGGACAAACCAGATTACCAACATTCTCAATCATCACCACTGAATTGGGCGGTGGATTCAGTTGTTGTAAACCTCTATCTATCATTGATGCATCAAGATGACAACCTGTTCCGGTATTAATTTGGACAACTTTACAACCTGTTTCTTTAATCTTTTGAGCATCATTAGTAGTTTCTTGGTCGCCTTCAATGACACTAATAGACAATTGATATTTTAAATCATTAATAGTTCGAGTTAAAAGAGTTGTTTTTCCTGCACCAGGAGAACTCATTAAATTTAATGCTAAGATATTTCGACCTTTAAACCATCCTCGATTTTGGGCTGCTAACAAGTTATTTTTTGCTAAAATATCTTGCTCTAATGATATAGTTGTGCCGTGAATTTGAGCATGAATTTGAGATGCTTCTGTGTGAGTATTGTGACTATGAGAATGGATGATAACAGTGCCATCAGCTAAAGTGTGAGTGTGATGGTGTTGTTCAACGCCATTTGCTTCCAAATTAGTGATTTTTGTTTCACCATCATCAGAACAACCGCAGGTTACACACATACTTCCTCTACTTCTATTTCCTTAATTTTCAGTTCTTCACCAGCGATTAAATCTAATCGCGTGCTACCACAGTTACAGCTACCAAAAGGCTTATCTAAAGGAATTTCTGCACCGCACTGACGACATCGCCCTAAGCCAGAAATTTCTTTAATTTCTAATATCGCTCCTGCTAAAACTGTGTTCTGAGTGCAAATCTCAAAACAGAATCGTACAGCATTGGGCATAATAGCGGAAAGTTGGCCAATTTCTAATAGAACACGTTGCACTTTTTTTCCTTGAGCGTGTTCAGTTACAATTGCCACAATATTTTGCGTAATTCCTAGTTCATGCATACAAAAAACTATCAAATATTAACAAATACGCGGCAGTTGTTCGCCCACTAACATATCAACAATTCGTTCTGTGCCAAAAGCTGTTTTTAATAAGACAACGCCTGGAGGCGAAGCTATAACTTCGCCAATTATACAAGCATCTTTGCCTGATGGATGGGATTTCATAGCTGATAAAACAATTTCTGTATTTTCACGCGGCACTATGACTGCTAACTTACCTTCATTTGCTAAATATAAAGGATCTAAACCTAAAATTTCACAAATCCCTTTTACTTCTTCGCGCACTGGGATAGACTGCTCATATAAACGAATTCCCATATTAGAACTAAGAGCAAATTCATTTAGAACTGTGGCTAAACCGCCGCGTGTCGCATCCCGCATAGCATGAACTTGGGGGCAAACATTGAGGATTGTTTGCACTAAACCATATAACGATTGACAGTCACTTTCTATAGTAGTTTCTAAAGCTAATTCACCACGGGCAATTAAAATTGCTGCTCCATGATTGCCCAATTCACCATTAATAATTACTACATCTCCAGGTTGAAGATTATGAGCAGAAATGGTAATTCCTGAAGGAATGACACCAATACCAGCAGTATTAATAAACAACTTATCTACAGCACCATGATGTACAACTTTTGTGTCGCCAGTGACAATTTGCACACCAACTTTTTTCGCAGCTAATTTCATACTCGTAGCAACGCGCCGTAGAGTTTCTACAGGTAATCCTTCTTCTAGAATAACGCTACAAGTAAGATATAAGGGTTTAGCACCACTGACAGCTAAGTCATTAACTGTACCGTTAATAGCTAATTCGCCAATATCACCGCCGGGAAAAAATAAAGGGTCTACAACATAAGAATCAGTGGTAAAGGCAAGTTTATTTCCATGTTGTATAAGACTGGCTAAATCGATACTAGCTTGGTCTTCTAATTGGGAGAGAATTGGATTATCAAAACTACTGACAAAGATATCATCTATTAAATCACGCATGGCTTTACCACCGCTGCCATGTGCAAGATTTATATGAGTATCTTGTACTTTGCCTTGGCGACGATGAATTTGTTCGATTTTTTGAAATAGGGGGTTTTGTGCGGGGTTGGTAGGATAAAGATTCATATTAAAACGCAAAGGAACGCTGAGGTTAGCGCGGAGGAACGCAGAGTATTTGAAGGGTTAATCCAAAGAGATGCCGCAAGAAGGGAGGGGTTTTTGAGTTATGGGTATCTTTTGTTTTTCAGCTATTGTTTTTTTGGCAATAGTAGATAGTCGTCCATATTTGTAGTAGGCTGCACAAGCACCTTCGGAAGATACCATACAAGTACCAATGGGTGTTTCAGGAGTGCAAGCTGTACCAAATACTTTGCATTGCCAAGGTTTTAATACGCCTTTCAGAATTTCTCCACATTGACACGCTTTATGGTCGGCTACTTTGAGATTAGGAATGGTAAATTTAAGTTCGGCATCAAATTGTGCGTATTCAGATTGAATTTTTAAGCCAGAATAGGGTATGTCTCCTAAGCCTCGCCAATCAAAACTATCTCGTACAGTAAAAACTTTATTCATAGCTTGAAGCGCCGCTGTATTTCCAGCTTTTTGTACTATTCGGTTATATTGGTTTTCGACTTCACAACGATTTTCTATTAGCTGTTGCAACAGCATCCAAATTGATTGGAGAATATCTAAAGGCTCAAATCCAGAGATCACAATTGGCTTATGATATTGTTGGGCAATAAATTCATAAGGCTCAGTGCCAATTACCATGCTGACATGGCCAGGGCCGACAAATCCATCAAGTTGCAAATCGGGATTATCTAGCAGTGCTTGAAGGGCGGGAATCACGAGGACGTGATTGGAAAACATGCTAAAGTTATGAATTTTTTCGGCTGCTGCTTGCAAGATGGTGAAGGCGGTGCTGGGGGCGGTGGTTTCAAAGCCTAGGGCGAAGAAGACTACTTGTTTGTTGGGGTTATCTCTGGCAATTTGCAGGCTATCCAGGGGAGAGTAAACCATACGGATATCTGCGCCTGTAGCTTTGGCTTGCAGCAGACTAGTGTCGGAACCGGGAACCCGCATGGTATCGCCAAATGTGGCCAAGATGACGTTATGATTTTGGGAGATTGCGATCGCATCATCTAACCTCCCCTTTGGCATTACACATACTGGACAACCAGGCCCATGAATTAATTCAATGGCATCGGGCAGAATTTCTTCAATACCATACTTAAATATAGAATGGGTATGCCCACCGCATACTTCCATGATTTTGATTGGTTTTTCTAGTTGCTGGCATAATTTTGCGATTTCGCGGCGTAAGGCTTCAGCTTTTTCAGGTTCTCGGAATTCGTCAACGTATTTCATAGGAATTAAGGAATAGTTGTTTAGATATAGCGGTTCTCACTTGAGTGAGGTACACAAAGAAGTAATTAACCACTGATGAACACAGCGAAAAGTTCTGTAGGCGGGTTTCCCGCCGTAGGAAACTTTTCAAGATAGATAAATACAGATAAATTTGTACCTTAGATGATTAGGAAACGCTATGTCAGTTAATTTTTCTTTCTTTACAGGGTCTTTTTTTTACGTTTGCGTAGCGTGTCGGAGGCATAGCGCCAAGGATGTTAAGAAAAAAGGAAAGGCGTGATTTTGAGAATTAGTAAATTATGCTTTTAACAAAAGTCCTGACTCTAAACTCTTTCTCTGTGCCTCTGTCTTGAAAAGTTTCCTGCGGTTCGCGTTAGCGTCTCGTAAGAGAGGGAAACCCTCCTTCTCCTGACGGAGACGCTACGCGAACAGAACTTTTCGCTGCGCCTCTGCGTGAGGAAAAATATTTATTCAAGAGGTCTATTACTCAATTACTAATTGCTACTAGTTCTTGCAATAATTGTAATGTTTCCGCTGCTTCTTCTTCGTTAATTCTATTCATAGCAAAGCCAACATGCACTAGCACCCAATTCCCAATACAAGATTCAGGGGGATGTTGTTCGTCAACGATACACGCAATATTAACTTGCCGTTTGACACCACCAACATTAACGATAGCTAATTTATGGTTAACGTTGGTAATTTCGATAATTTGACCGGGAATTCCTAAACACATTTTTATTGCCTTTTTCAAGAGAGACGAACCACAGAGACGCAGAGAACACAGAGAAAATAATTTATAAGATAAATATTGTTAAAATATCAATAATTAAGTCATAATTTGAGCAGATGTAATGACGGTTTGCCCTAGAGATATACCGCCATCATTAGTAGGAACTAAGCTGTGTGTGAGTACATTTATTCCCCATATCTGTAACCGCTTAGTAACTAATTCTAACAATATAGAATTTTGAAAGACTCCTCCTGTTAAAGCTACTTGATTAATCATATTTTCTTGACAAAGACGATTAACCATTACTGTAATGGCATCAGCTAAACTTTGATGAAATTTTGCAGCTATAACTGATTGTGGGATTAGCTGCTGCAAGTCATTGAGTAAGGCTCGCCACATTGGGCATGGGTCTATACAATAAATACTATCTGAAAATATAAAGCTAAAAGGATAAGTTACTGTTTCTTTATCATTATTTAAGCTGTTGATACCGACTAGAGCTTCCATTTCAATTGCAGCTTGTCCTTCATAGCTACACTCTTCTACACAAATACCGATAGCCGCAGCGACAGCATCGAACAACCGCCCCACTGAAGAAGTTAGAGGAGAGTTAATCTCCTTTTCTATAAGCTGATTGAGTAGCTGAAGTGGCTTGTTTTTCAAAAATTGTATAATTTTTAAATCCGCGTATTGTTGTTGGTAGTTATCCCAAACATTAGCAGCTATCAATTGAGCATAGGTGTTACGCCAAGGCTGATAAATTGCTTGTGTACCACCAATCATTGCTACTGGTTTCAATGTTGCTAAGCGCTTAAATCTACGATAATCAGCTAAAATAAATTCTCCTCCCCAAAGTGTATCATCAGCACCGTAACCTAATCCATCTAAAGCTATGCCTAAAACTGGAGGCGAATCTAGAGGAATACCATTTTCTGCCATGCAAGCAGCAATATGGGCGTGGTGATGTTGAATGGGGTAAAGTTTAATTTGATTAGCTGCTGCTAGTTCTTTGCCAAGTTTGCTTGAAAGATATTCTGGATGAAGGTCAATGGCTATAGCTTCTGGTTTATGCTCAAATAGATTTAAGTATAAATTTAATGTATCTTGATAAGCATTAAAAACCGCAGCATCTTCTAAATCTCCTAAATGTTGAGAAAGAATTGCTTGACCTTCATGCAACAGGCAAAAAGTATTTTTTAACTCACTACCCATTGCTAAAATTTGTGGCACGTTGTGAAATCCAGGTGGTAAATTAATCGGTGTTGGCGCATATCCTCTAGCGCGGCGAATTGTTTGCGATTTGTCACCAACAACCCTGACTACTGAATCATCTACTCTATTGATAATCTCTCGATTGTGAAGTAAAAAATAATCGGCAATTGTCCCTAATTTATCTCGTGCATCATCATTATCAATACATTGTGGCTCATCAGAAAGATTGCCACTAGTTAAGACAATTGGGCGATTCATCCGCCTGAGAATTAAGTGATGTAAAGGTGTATTAGGCAACATAAAACCGAGAGTATTTTGCCCTGGTGCAACTGAAGGCGCTACCTGTTTTTTTCCTATAGCTTGCATTAAAACAATCGGTGCAGCAGGACTTACTAATAATTCTCTTTCCTTAGTGCTGACAGTGCAATATTCCTCAATTACTGCTAAATCTCGCGCCATCAAAGCAAAAGGTTTATGATAACGCCTCTTGCGCTGACGTAGTTTTTGCACTGCTGTTTCCTGTGTAGCATCACAAGCCAAATGAAAACCACCTAATCCCTTAATTGCTACAATCTGGCCTTTTTGCAACAGGGTACCAACGGCATCAAGATCATCTAGCATGGAAAACATGGAAGCGGTAACAGGTTTATCATCAGCACGTTCTAACCAAGCTGTAGGGCCGCAAGTATGACAAGCTATAGGTTGAGCATGAAAGCGACGATTTTCGACATTGTGGTATTCCTTCTCACATTCTAGACACATGACAAACGCAGACATACTTGTATTGCATCTGTCATAAGGAATGGCACGAAGAATGCTCAGGCGAGGGCCGCAATGAGTACAGTTGGCAAAGGGGTAACGATAAAAGCGGCTAAAGGGGTCGAAGATTTCTTGTTGACATTGGGGACAAGTGGCAGCATCAGGAGTAATTTCTGTCTTAATTGTGTTATTGACGCTACTAGAAATTACAAAATCATTGAAGTTAAATTCACCTTCATAAGGAGTTCGTACCAGTTGATGAATTCTAGCTAATGGTGGACATTCTTGTTGTAATCTAGCGACAAATTTTGTTATGGCTGCTTCATTACCAGATGCTCGAATTAACACACCCTGACCATCATTACAAACATCACCATGTAACCCACAAGCTTTAGCAAGACGATATACAGTAGGGCGAAATCCCACCCCCTGAACAGTACCGTAGACTCTAATTTCTTCAATCGCCATACAAATCTAACTTTCAGAAATTACAAATTACGTAAAGCTTGCGGTATAGCTACGCTTAGAGCATAATCCAGGGCGAATTACATAGCTTGCTTCTCGCCCTTGGCGAGTATTACGAATTACGCGCTTCTTAGTGGGGCGTACCCCTACGGGGAAGCAAGCTACAAAGCAGCGTCTCGCAGAGAAGCCCATTACGAATTACGAATTAGTATTTAACTGCCACAGCAAAACTCGATTATTTCCAGAATCAGCTACCACCGCTGTTTTGCCAACAATTTTAATTCCATAACACCAATTTAAACTATCTCGCTTTGGTAGTCCAAAATTACGATTTTCACCCTTATTTTGAAAATTTATTTGTCCTGCAATGCCTGTGGCTGGCAATGCCAATACATCTGCTACAGTATTCTGCAATGATGAAATTGATTCCGGTTTTCTCCATCCTAATAATCGAGAATTAGCTGTATCTGCAACTACCAGCCAATCATCAGCAACTCCCACGCCATAAGGCATACTCAAACTACTAGCGCTGGGAAAATAAACTCCTTGATTCATTTCTACAGAATTAAAGTTTTTTTGTCCTAACACAGCTGCACAAGGGGTATTATTTTCTGTTGGCATTCCCTGCCAAATCATCACGCGATTATTACCTGCATCAGCAACAACCAAATTCTCTCCCCAAAAGGTGATATCGTGACACCATCGCATACTCGCTGCGGTTGGAGAACTACCACCATTCTCGTTACGAAATATCATATTTGGTTGTCCCAATACTAAATCGGCGGGTTGACCGTTTTCTGTTGGTAATTGATGCCAAATTAAAACCCGTCGATTCCCTGTATCGGCAACAAATAGTCGTCCTTGATGATAAAAAACACCATAAGGCCAGTGCATTGTATTAGCAGATGCTATTTGACTTCCCCTATTAGATTCATTATCAATAAAATTATCTTGCCCTAACACCAAATCTGCTGGAACATTGCTATCTTCTGGTAAGTTGTTCCAAATCAAAACTCGATGGTTCCAAGCATCTGCTACTGCTAAACCTTCCCCACAAGCACAAATCCCAGTTGGAACGCTGAAAGTTGCCTTTCCCGGTGTACCTTTAGCATTTTGTCCTTCATGATAAAAGTCTGGTTGTCCAATTACCCAATCAGCAGGTTGGTTGTCTCTGGTGGGTAAATTTTGCCATCCCAACAATCGATGATGTCCTGTATCTGATACCCACAATGGCCCATCAGATAGCAAACAAGCACCACGAGGCCCAAACATAGTTGTAGAACTGGGTGCTAAAGGTATTACTAATTGTTGCGGTTCAATAATATTACCTAAAATCACTGTTGCACCCTGAGATGATAAAGGTAATTGGGGAATTACTATGTTTTCTGGTAACAAGGTTTATATGGGATTAATTGTGCTCTGAACCTCATAAATAGTAAATAAACGCTAATAATTATCCAATATCATTGGTGAAAATTAATATGTATCATTAGTTGCAATTCTGTGATTAATTTTAATATTCTTAAACCTCAAAACTTGATTCAAAATTCACTATTTTGCAATGACTGAAAATAATCTACATATTTATCCAGGTGAGCTTTTTTCAGTAGTGGGGTTAAGAGGTAGTAAAAAAGATGAGATGTATGGTCATGTAGTGGTATTGTAAAAATTAAAACCAATTAAGGAGATGGTTTGAAATCGCTAGGCATTACCAATTTATTGCTAATATTGATAATTTCGTCGTCGCCCGAATTATTTCGACCTATATTTGCTACACCCATACAAGCCGATATCGAAAAATCTCAGCCATTGCAATTTTAACTCACCCAAAAAGATTTAAAATTGATAGATATACTGCGATCGCTCAAAAAAATTCTTCTGTTGTTGAAGAAGCAAAAAAAGCAACCGGACTTCCTGCTTTTCAGGATAAGGAAATGGGTAATGGCGGATTTGGTGCGTCACATGCATAGCTTTAGGTAAATAGCAATATTGACAAGTGCTTTGAAAATCCAGTGCGATCGCCTAATTCCAAAGTCGTTATATAATTGCTTTAAATACAGGCTAGAAATACTCTTAAGCTCTATTTTTGCATCTGTACAAAAACATTATCACCTTTAATCTGTACTGGATAAGACTTTAAAGAAACATCGATTGCCGTTAAACATTCACCTGTTTCTAAATTGTACTGAAATCCGTGAGAAGGACAGGTAAGAATACCATTTTCAACCTTACCAGTTTCTAAAGGATCTCCCATGTGACCACAAGCATTACGGTAGCAGGTAATATTAACACCTTGACGATGTAAAATTAGTGAATTACCCGCAAATTGCACTGCTACTAAACTAGACTCAGGAACTTGATCAATAGTTGCTAATTTTACCCAAGCAGAATTTACCTGTGTAAGAAATGGACTACTTAAGCCAGAATTAGCGCTATTAATAGTAAGAGGCTTATTAACCGCAACTACTTTAGTAATTTCGGGGCAATATTTTTTTATTGCTTGCTCAATTCCCTGAGATAAAGTCAAAGTAGAAGCAGCACAATTACTACAAGTTCCTATTAATTGGACTTCTACTGTATCTGGTAGTTTAATTGCCACTAATTCTACATCTCCATTATGGCTTTTTAAACCTGGGCGAATTTCCTCAAGAGCTGTCTGAACGCGTTGCATTAATGACGGTTGTGGTGATTTTACTAGTTCATGATAAAGCAGTACTGCATACACCACCTCATCATCAACAGCATGACGCAAAGCTGACATTGATTCTTGCTTGAGGTTTTTAATCAAACGTGTTAGGGCTTCTTTATGCAAAGCTTCAATTGACCTTTTTAGCCCTACTGCTACACACCGTTGGCTTTCATCCCACTCAGATATAATTGCCTCAAAGCGGTTAATTTCTTCAACCAATTCTTCAAGTTTAGTCATTGGTCATTGGTTATTTAAGTAGGTAAGTATAATTAACATAAAATAAAATCTTAGCTCGTAGTGAGCGATTCATCGCTCAAAATAAGGATTGTCAGGACTAAAGTCCTTACCCTTCTCCTAAGGTCGCCGCTGCTTTGTAGCTTGCTTCCCCGTAGGGGTACGGGTGACGCTCGTTCGCAAAGCGTGCCGTAGGCAAGACTCGCTACCGCTGCGAAGACAGTTAGTCGCTCATGGGGAGCCAGTCCGTTGCGGAGAGAAGTCTGAGCGGAGGCTTCCTCCGATCAGAACTTCGGCGGGTTCCCTCCGTTGTAGGAACTGGCATGGAAACCCCCTTCTCTACGAGACACTACGTGAACGCGTAACGTCTCGTAGAGAAGACCGCGCTAACTCACTACAAACTTTAATTTATTTACGCCTAGCTACTTACAAAGGACAAATAAAAATTGAAAAGTCACTTCATTTTGAAGTCTTTGAGGAGAAATGGCATAATCATACCTGTTACTAAACTAGATACTACTACTGGGAACCAAAAAGGAATTTCGGTTTGTGCAAGTAACACAAATAGTAGAAAACCAATACTTACACCAATAGCAGTCTGCTGGACAAAATATATAGGGTCACGCAGCAGCTTTCCTTTAAAGAATAACTTGGCAGAAAACCACCCTATTTCTAACATAATTCCTCCTAATAATTTGTTAAAAAGTTCAGCACAAATAGCCCTAAGACTATGGCAGGAATCACACCAGCTGGGGCAAATAATGCACCCAACATTGCTGAAAACTGATAACCGATATCCTTTCCGGCTAACAGCATCCCGCCAATAGCACCGCCGACCATAGATAAAGCGGTTGCAATGATTACCCACACCAATTCAGTCTCTATGTTCAACTCTCCAGCCGCTAAGCTTGTAAGAAAATCACTTATAGTAGAATTGCCCAAAATATCTCTCATGCTATGTTTTCCTCATGATTAAAGTTAGAAATAAGAAGTTAAATTAAATCTATAACTCCTAACTCATCATTTCTGCTTCGACATCTTGTAGTGCTTGGGCTACTACTTCTGCTTGTTCCATCTGTTGATGTTGTGTGAATATTTGCCAAGCTTCTTGATAACAATTATGCGCTTGTAAGAGATTTTTAGAATTACCGTTTTCTGGTTTTTCTGGGTCGTCGGGTAAGTTGAATAAAGCGTTAGCTTTGTTGGAAATTGTGTTAGCGTACTCTAGAGGTGTATCTTTGGGGTTACGCACTTTTAATGCTTCATTGTAAGCTGCGATCGCCCGCAAATTATTCTCCAGAGGATGGGAACTGACTAAATATTGCAAGGCGTTACCCAAATTGTTTTGCAACATCGCATATTCCCTAGGATGGTCAATCAGGTTAATATGCTTCAGCGCCACCTCAAACGATTGCACTGCTAAACCCTGACGCAAGTATTCACGTTCCGACGCCAAAGGCATAGAAAGGTATGCGATCGCAATATTGTTGTATAAAATCGCGTATTCCTGCGGATAATTCTGCCAGGTAAATACCCGCAAAGCCTCATGATAAGCTTGGATGCTGTCCGTTATCCGCGCCAAATTGAACGGTACAAGCGACTGCAACACCAACCCTAAATTCATCTGTGCCTCTGCCACTTCCTCTGGCAAAGCTAATTGTTGTAAAGTCGGTAGCGCCTCTTCATAACCTACTTTCGCTTGCAGTAACAATTCAGTCCCCACATCCGGTATTATCTGTAACGTCCCTGCCATCCCCACCTGGGCGCGGGCCTTCAGCAGGGTATACTCCTCACCACACATCTCATACGCCCGGTAATATAGGGAAACTGCATTACGCAAGTCTTGGGCAGTTTTGGGCTTCTTTTGAAAGCCCTGTGCGATCTCGATCAGCATTTGGATTTTTTCCTCCATCGTTGCTGACTCCGATGCAATAGCCGCGATCGCAGCCTTCACTGCTGAATCTGTAATGCTGGGGGTCATAACTGCCGTACTCTAGCCAATTGAAGAATTGAGTCTTTCAACGCCCACTAAAGATAGAGACACGCTTTACGCGTCTAATCACAGGGCATACAGATTTACGCAGGCTTTGAGTCCTTTAGGCGGAATTCCCCTTTTTTGAAACTAGGGACTGGGGACTAGGAAAGAGGGGGAAAGGTTAAAGGGCAAGGAACAGGATGGTTCTTCCCTTTCCTCTTTACCTCTTTCCCTTTCACCAATTCCTAATCCCTAATACTCTCTTTAAATTGAGTGAATCAATTTTTTTACTATAAAACACCCTATTTAGAAAATTCTATGGGGAAAATGCCAATATTAATGTCAGCTTTAAACACCTTATATCCTTATAATATTTTTTGTATCCATACATTACATAATCAAAAAAATATTTTTTGATATATTGACATATAATGAATACATTATTTACTTATTTATCATCAAAAACTAACTATTTATATAGATACTCAGCTCATATCTATTTGATACTCAATATATTGAAATCAAAGCTAAAGTACTTGCCATATAAAGCTTTTAGCTTGAGAGTCAATAGCTTATAGATCTAAAAATAAGGTTATAAGTTTATATATTATTCATATATTTTTTGAAAAGTCTGTTATCCATATAACCTTTTAATCAAATCTTTATTAGATTATATTTATGCCTAATGATAACTTTTTATTTAACGAAAGATTATAGAATAAAAAAATCCCCTTATTTTGGAAAATAAATATTGATAAACAGGTAAAACTCTACAAACCTGATCACCTACGTCGTACATGGTAAACGATAGAAAAACAAATAGCCGATGACTAACGTACTATGGCTACAAGGTGGTGCTTGTTCAGGCAACACCATGTCATTTCTCAACGCTGAAGAACCGACAGTCTGCGATTTAATTGCCGACTTCGGCATTAACTTACTTTGGCATCCATCTTTAGGGCTGGAACTGGGCAACAACTTGCAAACGCTGCTATGGGATTGTATTTCTGGCACAATTCCCTTAGATATCTTGGTATTTGAAGGCAGCGTTGTCAACGCCCCCAACGGCAGTGGCGAATGGAATCGTTTTGCTGATCGCCCCATGAAAGACTGGCTAGCTGACCTCTCCAAAGCTGCTAGTTTTATCGTTGCTGTGGGAGATTGTGCAACATGGGGAGGAATCCCCGCAATGTCACCCAACCCCAGCGAATCGGAAGGCTTGCAATTTCTCAAGCGTCAAGAAGGCGGCTTTTTAGGTAAAGACTTCTTATCACAAGCTGGATTACCTGTAATCAACATACCCGGATGTCCCGCGCATCCCGACTGGATAACGCAGATATTAGTTGCGATCGCTACTGGACGCATCGCCGACATCGCCCTTGACGAACTGCATCGTCCTCAAACCTTCTTCAACACCTATACTCAAACAGGTTGTACCCGTAACGTCCACTTTGCCTACAAAGCATCAACCGCCGAATTTGGTCAACGCAAAGGCTGCCTATTCTACGACTTAGGTTGTCGCGGCCCTATGACCCATTCATCCTGCAACCGCATCTTGTGGAATCGCGTCTCCTCCAAAACCCGCGCCGGGATGCCCTGTTTAGGTTGCACAGAACCAGAGTTCCCATTCTTTGACCTCAAACCAGGAACCGTATTTAAAACGCAAACCGTCATGGGAGTCCCTAAAGAATTACCACCAGGAGTCAACAAAAAAGACTACGCCTTACTCACAATGGTTGCCAAAGATGCAGCACCACCTTGGGCAGAAGAAGACTTTTTTACAGTTTAGTTTGTAGTAAGCACTTCAGTGCTTATAAAAATCAGGATAGAAGAAATGACAATTCAATCATTAGACATCTCACCAGTTGGCAGAGTTGAAGGCGATTTAGATGTCCGAGTTGATATCGAACATGGGCGGGTAGTCAACGCTTGGACACATGCCGAACTCTTCCGAGGATTTGAAGTTATCCTACGCGGTAAAGACCCCCAAGCCGGATTAATTGTCACGCCTCGCATTTGCGGTATTTGCGGCGGTTCTCACCTAACTTGTGCATCCTGGGCCTTAGATACAGCCTGGGGTACAGAAGTTCCACGCAATGCAATTTTAGCTAGAAATCTGGGTCAAATTGTCGAAACAATCCAAAGCATACCCCGGTATTTTTATGGTTTGTTTGCTATCGACTTGACCAATAAAAAATACCGCAATAGTCGCTATTATGACGAAGCTTGCAGACGCTTTGCCGCCTACACTGGCAAGTCTTATGAAATCGGTATTACAATTTCAGCTAAACCTGTAGAGATATATGCACTGTTAGGTGGTCAATGGCCCCATTCTAGCTACATGGTTCCTGGTGGTGTGATGTGCGCCCCCACCCTAACAGACATTACCCGCGCCTGGGCAATTCTGGAATATTTCCGCACCAATTGGTTAGAACCAGTGTGGTTGGGTTGTTCTTTAGAACGTTACGAAGAAATCCAAACTTATGATGACTTCATGGATTGGCTAGATGAAGACCGAAATCATCGAGATTCCGACTTGGGTTTTTATTGGCGCATGGGTTTAGATATCGGTTTAGATAGGTATGGGGCTGGTGTTGGTAAATACGTCACTTGGGGATATTTAGCCCACGAGGACAAATACCAAAAGCCCACCATTGAAGGACGAAATGCTGCTTTGATTATGAAAAGTGGAGTGTACGATAGTTTCGCTGACACTCACACCTTAATGGATCCGTCTTTTACCCGTGAGAATACAACTCATTCCTGGTACGATGAAGGCACAGCAGACATTCACCCCAGCGATCGCACCACTAAACCCACTGCAAATAATACAAAAGACTTCGATAATGCCTATTCTTGGGCAAGTGCAGTATTGCACCAAGACTTTGGACGCTTAGAAGCCGGCCCCTTAGCGCGTCAATTAGTCGCAGGTGGCAAACATGGAGAATCTTGGCAACACTACGACGGGTTTATCTTGGATGTCTTCAAGCGGATGCGTGGCGCTAGCATCCATGTACGTCAATTAGCGCGAGTTCACGAACTTGTGAAATTATATCGCCAAGCTGAACACTGTTTGCGTGAGTTCAAATTAAATGACGCCTGGTACATCAAACCCACAGAAAAAGACGGCAAGGGTTGGGGTGCAACTGAAGCAGCGCGAGGTTCTCTGTGTCACTGGGTAGAAGTCGAGGGCGGTAAAATTAAGAATTACCAGGTAATTGCCCCCGGTACTTGGAATATCGGCCCTCGTGATAGTGAAGGTAAACGCGGCCCCATTGAAGAAGCTTTAGTAGGCACACCCATTTACGATTCTACCGACCCTGTGGAAGTTGGTCACGTCGCGCGATCGTTTGATTCTTGTTTGGTGTGTACAGTCCACGCCCATGATGCGAAGACTGGTGAAGAATTAGCGCGTTTTCGTACTGCTTAATTTAGTTTCGGGGCGTTATTCATTAAGACATCTCCGAAAAGCTAGACATAGCACATCTGCATGTATACAAAGTTTCTGGATAATGCATATTTAATTTCTGGAGATGTCTACTCAGACTTTGGCTCAATCTCAAATTCAAGTTTGGCACGGTAGAAACACACATCAAATTCCAGGAAAAAGTTAGTCTGTCCCAGAATTAACGGTGTGTTTGCTCTTTTCACCCAGGCAAATACTAATTTAACTGGTGCAAAATCATTAATCTCAGCAGTTGCAAAGAATGGCATTGCTGACAGATTACTCAGATTCCCTGCTAATTGAATAATCGCCTTGCTATCATCCCAAACTGCACCTAACTCAATACCAATTTCATAAGGCAAAACATTTACAGTTGCACCACTGTCCACCAGTCCAAAAGCTTCAATGCTTTTATCACCCTGACAAAGGCGCAGTGGAATCCGTGGCAAACTATCAAACTCATTTTGTGAAGGGTTAGTGATAGAGTATTTAAATCGCATTTGACCAGACTTATTCTGCTTTTTTTAAAGCTTGCATCAGAATTTCACCTGCACCAAACGAATTGTAGGGTGTAGGTAAGTCATAAGTCTTAAATGGTTCGAGAGGTGAAAAATCTTCGTTAGTATCCAATTCTTCCGCCAAGATACGGATGAGCTTAAGTTTTTCTGGTACAGATAGTTTCCGAACAGCAGGAAGTAGCTCAGTGAGTGTCATGTTTTGCGCTCCATTTCTCCAACTAACCCCACTTACAGCTTACTGGATCTGACGTGCTTAATAGGAGTCTAAAAAATCAGAGCGATCGCTGTGAAATACATACTTCATTACTCAAGTAATCGTCTCACTTGAGCTAAAGCCTCATCTTTTGATATCGGTTGTATGGAACCACTCCTAATCTCATCTCGCCGCCTCTTGGCTTCAGTAGTCCAAGCAGCTTGAATGGTGGGATCTGTATCGAATTCCAGACTTTCAATGATTTTTTCTGCCAAAAGCACCCTCGACGCACTAGGCAAGGATAAGATTTCTTCTGTTAGTTGCTCAATTGACCGCATAGCTTGTGGCAAAAGGCTGAATTTTGCTTACAGTGTAACAACAATCTAACATGGCGGCAGGTTAAACCTTGTGTCATGGTTTTGGCTAAAAGCGATGAACTACGCCCCACAGTAGGCGATCGCACAGAATACCCATGACAGGCGTTAGCGTAGCTTACCGTAAGTATCGCTTTGAGAACATTGAGTTACACTAGCTCTACAAGTGGTTGCAATTTTACTAGCTTTGTATGGTTGAAATTATTGAAATACCTGTTGAGTTGACTCACTTTCAACTTCCTGAAGCTGTCCAAGAGCGTCTTCAATTTCTGCTGGATCGCCAAGATACAGGCGAAGTGCTCCCCCTTGCAGAACGACGGGAAGCAGAAGGGCTTGTTGAGTTGGTAGAATTTTTATCTTTGCTGCACTTGCGAGCGCAGCGTGTGACGCAGCAGTAATAAATGTCCTGTTCACTACGTAAGGCTGCTCGACAAATGGTTGAAGATCCAGAAACAGGGGAAAAAGTATTAATCTTCAACCCTCGTCAACAGTTATGGAAAGAACACTTCCGGTGGGATGATGTACGAGTTGTTGGATTAACACCTACAGGACGAGCAACCATTGACGCACTCAAAATAAATCGTGCAATTATGCTGACGATTCGGGCAGAGGAGGAACTTCTAGGTCGTCATCCACCGCCTTAATCTGTTTAGTGCGATCGCGTAGCGTGCCGGAGGCGATCGCTCAGTTAGTTATTAACTCATCAAGTATTACAATTGAGAACCACCTTGAAAACGTTCAGTGAATTCAAGATAATTATCCAAATCCTGCAAAGATTCTAACGACGGCATTTCAATCCAGTGACCTTCATTATGTAATTTGTCTACATAAGCATAAAAAGCCTCCTAGTCATCTCGATGAGTAAGAACGTAATCATGCAACTCTTTCTGACTCATGGCTTGAAAGTTAGGCTTACTCATCCTATGTACCTCCATCTTCCGTTAGGATATATCTCTATGAAGGTATCGTCTCACTGATAAATCCATAACTAGCATTCCAACTAAGCAAAAATTTGAGAGATGCGATCGCCTCCGGCGGGGCGTAGCTCATCGCACCTCTCAAATAAAGAGCAATTCATAAAACACTGCATTGCATTCTCAAACTTATGAGATAGTCAGAATTTCTACCCCTTCTTCTATTACAGCGACGGTATGTTCAAACTGGGCAGAAAGTTTTTTATCTTTAGTAATCACAGTCCAACGGTCAGGCAGAAACTTGATGTCACAAGTTGCCTCATTTAACATCGGTTCGACTGTGAAGACCATCCCTGGACGCAATTTCAAACCGCTGCCTCGTTTACCATAATGAGGAATCTGCGGCTCTATATGAAACTGCCTTCCAACTCCATGCCCAACCATCTCTCGCACAACTGAGAATCCATTCACCTCGGCATATTCCTGAATTGCAGCGCCAATATCCCCAATTCTTGCACCTGGCTTAATTTCAGCGATACCTTGCATCATGCATTCTTGGGTTATCTTAACTAGTTTTCGGGCTGATACTGACGGTTTACCAACCAGAAAAGTTTTAGAAGTGTCACCGTAATAGCCGTCTAAAATTGGGGTAACGTCGATATTGATGATATCTCCATCTTTAAGGATTTGTTTGGAATTAGGAATTCCGTGACAAACAACCTCATTGACGCTGGTGCAAATTGAACGAGTAAAAGGTGGATAACCGGGAGGTGCGTAGCCTAGTTGGGCGCTGATTGCACCGTTAGCTTGTGTCCAACGCTCTGCCTCATCATTTAGCGTTTGGGTGCTAACTCCTGGCTGTACCATTGGTTCAAGATGCTTGAGTAGATTCGCAGCAAGTTGCCCAACCCGGCGCATCTTATTCAATTCTCTGGCGGAGAGCAAGACAATCCCCCGATTTGGTAGCGGTTGTAGAAGATTCTCAGCAATTGAAAGCAAATTTTGATTACTCATAACCACATTCTTTTTTACTCATGCTGTGACATGCTAGCACAGCACGGCATAGCGCAACACAGTTTAGCCCACTATTTGTATGCTGGGTATAAAGGAAAAACTGAAAGCAGGCACTTCAAATGGGTGGAAAGACAGATTTAGATAGAGTGGTAGCTTATGTTCCCTCCGAGCGGAAAAAGGAACTAGAGGAATGGGCAGAGGCGGAAGAACGTTCTGTTTCCTGGTTGGTTGCAAAGTTAATTGATCAGGCTTTACAAGAACGTCGAAAGCAGCAAAACCCTTCAAAAGTAGTAAACATGGGCTAAAGCTAGCATTCAAGAACAGCAATAGTCGCTGCTCACGAAGCATTACCAGGTGCTTGTAATGGAACCGCGATCGCTCTACCCAAGTAATGATAATGATTATTTCGGCGATGCCTACGGCTGGCTACGCCTACGCATTTGCCATTTCGGCGATGCCTACGGCTGGCTACGCCTACGCATTTGCTATTTTGGCGACCGCATTTGCTATTTCGGCGACCGCATTTGTTATTTTGGCGATGCCTACGGCTGGCTACGCCTACGCATTTGCTATTTCGGCGATGCCTACGGCTGGCTACGCCTACGCATTTGCTATTTCGGCGACCGCATTTGCTATTTCGGCGACATCATTTGCTATTTCGGCGACATCATTTGCTATTTCGGCGAACGCATTTGCTCATTGCGTTTATCCCTAAACAAAGGACTGACCTAGACAATCTTGATTGCAGTCGGCTACAACACTGTACTATGCTGCATTAACTATGCTGATTCTACAAGAGTTACCGGAATCCACTCGGTTATCTCAGGTGATGTATTATTTCAAGACTAATTCAACGATTACTCCATTCATCATACGTAGCCCGTACCACCTTTGCTATAACGCCTTCGCGTGCGGCATCGTCAGCTTTAGAATTAGAAACAAAGACCGCAACCTTGCCTTTTTTGAGCTAGAAATGCTTTCTCAGTAAGCTTTCTAGATAGCAAGTTGTAAAAGTTGTATATTGACAGGCTCTTATTGTTGCTGGTGGTGCAACAATTTACCACTGTCAATACCACCAAGAAGAGCGATCGCTCCATCAACTCTTTTAGCCTGGTAAAAATGTGGCAATTAACTTTTCAACCGCCTTGGGGTCTTGCATCAGTTGCTCATTGAGTTGCTTGGCCTGCTCACCTGGGTAAACGTCTTCTATGCCATCAACGACAGCTTGCAGTGCATCGCGAACCACTTCCTCTGGGGCTACTTTGGGATCAGGAAAGGGTTTGCCCATGCCAATATCGATAGCTCCCGGTAACACTGCTACTACCAGAGTTTTCTGAGCCGC
The DNA here is from genome assembly GCA_019359395.1 of Komarekiella atlantica HA4396-MV6. Classification (GTDB taxonomy): domain Bacteria; phylum Cyanobacteriota; class Cyanobacteriia; order Cyanobacteriales; family Nostocaceae; genus Komarekiella; species Komarekiella atlantica. The sequence continues at coordinate 288,474 of JAHHHK010000004.1, read as the reverse complement.
TAATTCTGCCCGAACTGCCTGAGTCATTGACAAAACTGCTGCTTTAGAAGCGCCATAGCTGCCATTGAAGGGAACATTCACCCGCGCCACCATTGATACCATGTTAACGATCGCCCCACCTGCATTTTGTTTCAAAACAGGGGCAAAGGCACGGCACATCATCAATGTCCCAAAGTAGTTAACATCCATTTCTGCTCTGGCGGCAGACAAATCAGGTGCAGCAATCAATCCCTGGTTAAGCCCGACACCAGCATTGTTGATCAACAAATTGACATCTTGACACTTTAGTGATGCTTGGCGAACAGATTCTTCATCAGTAATTTCAAGTTGAATCGGGATAATTCGGTGCGGATCTGTTGCAACTAGTTCAGCAAGTGCTTCCAGCTTGCGAGCGCCAGCATAAATTTTGGCTGCACCTTGCGCTCTCAATCCCTCTACGAAGTATTTGCCTAGGCCTCCATTGGCCCCAGTTACTAGAGCGATTGCACCTAAAACTTGCATGAGCTTCCTCCATACGGTCAAGATAGAAATTACCCTGTTTCAAAAGTATACTTATACTTACTTTTTGGGAAGTACTTACTTTTTAGTAAGCCTGTATAAACCTAAAGTAAGCAAATCATAATGCCAGAAGAACAAACCGAGGGCACATTATTTGTGCAAACAACGCTAAAAATTTTAGGTGGCAAATGGAAAATTTTGATTGTCTGGCACTTAAGAGATGAAGCAAAACGATACAGTGAACTGAAGCGATTGATTCCTGAAATTACTGAAAAAATGCTAATTCAACAACTTCGTGAACTAGAAAATGACGGAATTATTAACCGAAAAGTATACTCAAATGTACCTCTCAAAGTGGAATATTCTTTTACAGATTATGGTAAAACTCTTATACCTGTCTTAAAAGCTCTTTGCGACTGGGGACAAGAACATCTAAAGCGAGTTATTAGGGATTAGGAATGGGCATTGGATAAGAATAAAAAATTATAAATTATAAATAATAAATAACTAATTATTCAAAAGTCGTAGCGTAACACACCAAAACTTATATAAACAGTGCGTTAGGCTTGCTTTAATGCACTCAACAAAAATGAAATTTACCCGGTAAGCTTGTGTCTGTAGCACTACATAAATACCTCCCTCGCCTTCCCGAAGCAGCATTGCAAGAGTTTACAGAATGGTGTGTTTTAGAACAGGCAAAAGCCGCAGGATGTAACTTTACTCCAGATAGAAGTAAGTTAGAAAACTTGCCGCCAGCAGACTATCTTCCGAAACTTATTGATCAGTTCATGAAAGTTAAACCAGACCCAATTAAAGCAGGTTTGGTAGCAGCGATCGCTGGTAAGGAAGCTGACAAACACGCTTTATCAGGTTTAGCAGTTGTAGCCGATTTTGTGTCACTTTATGTCAAGTATTTAATTCCTAAAGAAGGTATGACTCCAGAAGATGCAGAAGCGGTATTAACTAAAGCATCGCAACATCAATGTGAGAAACTTAATGAAATTGCCAAGAAACATGGTATAGATTTCTAGTTTTCGACTTAAATATCTTCTTCAGAGGCTTTGTTTGTATTATGAACTAAAGCCTCTGTTTTAGTAACCGTTTAACATCTCATCTACGGACTTTTCCTACCTTTGATTTAATGAAAACCGTCGTATCTCATTGGCGGTTTCTTTCCGTAAATCTATCAGTTTCATGTCAGTTAGTTCTTGCCAAACTACATTGATTGGCATTAGAACTCCATTAACACCTGCACTGATGTATGGATACTTTTCACTCGAAGAGTCACTATTAATAGTCCACTGCCCATTTTTTCTATGCCTGATAACCTCACCTACATAAGCGACTAAGTTATCATAGAGATCAGTTTGTATCTTATCGATTTCATAAGCTTCAGATTTTTTAGATACAACATCCAAGCTCATGTACGAAAAATCAAGCTGAGCATGGGTAATTTGTAACTTTTCTACAAGTTCATTAATTAAATCATCAATTTTACTAACAATTTCTATTTTATGCTTAGAGTAATATCTCCAGTGTGAAACAGAATTAGCACGATTATTGGCAATATCTTCTCTTCCTCTTTGTGTCCATTGAACATATTTTAAAAAATATTCTTTTGTAAAAATATCCCCTTTACCAGGAATGCTATATCCTTTGGGATCAAAAACGAATAAGAATCTGTCGTTTGGTAGTTCGTAGACTAAGGGTTGATTTTTATATCCAGTTGAATACGTTTGTTCAAAAAACTGTGTAAATTCTTCATGCAGTTTACCTTCAGATTCAATCAACTCTTGAACCTGTTTTTTCGTCAGACGCTTATTATTGAGAGAGTATTTGTGTCCCATTGTTGAGAATAATAAAGTTTGACTTAGATGCAGAACTATTAACTAAACTACTTATAGCGGTTTAAAAGCTGAGCTTCATCGAGGGTAGCTAAACTAGAACATACAGCCGATGTTTGAACTGAGCGATCGCTCTGTAGAATAACAGATAGAAACGGTGTAACTAGCTCCCTTTAACGTAAAGACCAACGGTAAAAACATTCAGCAAAGCTCTAATTTTAAAAAAGTTTCTATAACTAGCCAGAAAGAGTTTACCAAAGATTTTAATCTAACAGTAGAAGAGTTGTTTGGTTGCTTAATGGAGTAATCGATTAGGTGTTGCGGTATGAAACTGGGCTAAACTTAGGACAGAGAAATATAAAAATCTAGCTTAAACATGAGCTATCACAACATTATTACAATTGAGCCAGATAAACGTGGCGGAAAGCCTTGTATTAGAAGAATGCGTATCACTGTGTATGATGTTTTGGGCTGGTTGGCGGCTGGAATGTCTCATGCAGAAATTTTAGACGACTTCCCAGAGTTGACTGAGGAAGACATTAGAGCTTGTCTAGAGTTTGCCGCTGACCGAGAACATCGTCTGATTGCGGTGGTAGGTGATGATTGAAATTACTTTTCGACCAAAACCTGAGTCGGAAGTTAGTTACTTGGTTAGCTGACATTTTTCCTAACGCCAGCCATGTTCAGTTTCACGAACTTACAGAGGCCAGCGATAGCGAGATTTGGGAGTTTGCGAAAGTTCAAAGGTTTTGTATTGTTACTCAAGATGCCGACTTTTCAGAGAGAAGTCGTCTTTATGGTTCGCCTCCAAAGGTGATTTGGCTAAGGTGTGGAAATGCAACCATAAGTAAGGTAGAGGAAATACTTCGATCTGGAGCAGAGGCAATCCAAGAATTAATGAGTAACGAAGCTTTAGATTGTCTTGAGCTTTACTAAGCTTCAAATTTTGATGCGATGGCGTATCCGCCTGCCGTAGGCGATCGCCCCTATTCAATTCTGAACTAAAACGCGATCGCTCGTCACTTACCGTCGTTTCTTCGGTGGTTCGTTCTTTGCCAACAAATCAGCCAAGTCGTAAATTGTTAGTGTTGGCTGTGGCACAGAACGGGGTTTCATCTGAACCAATTGCGCTGCTGTACCCACCCCGATCATTCCTCCACCCACGCTGTACATCGTATTTCGTCCCAAGTACTGCACTCCGAAATATCCAAAGACAATCGCCCCTGCTGCTGCGCTAATGTTTGCAATGATGTAAGAAGTCCGTTTCATACTCAGATATCCTCCTTTCCCTTAAAAACTTTCGCTACTCTCCAACAAGTCGGGAAAATTTGTTCCTTCTTGCCTTTGGTGTCGATTATGCGCCCGACTTCATCAATCGCTTCAATTATCTGACTTTTCCCGTTAAGTCTCAAAAGACTTGATCACAAAGGATTAGAGAAAAAGCACATCATATAGAGTAAAGTAATTCAAATCGGGTGCTAAAGGTAAACAAATCATGTTTGTTAAGGGTTTTCCGAGGCTACTATCCAGATCTACAAATTGAGGATATTCGTGCTTGCTTACAAGACGCGATCGCATTACTGGCGGCTGAAGACATTCGCCTAGTATCTATTTGAGCATGAGATTCTTACTGGATCAAGATGTGTATGCTTTGACAGCAAAATTTCTAAAGCAAAGTACTTATGAAAATTTTTTCCAGCTAAAAGCAATTAAAATAGTATTTCAACAAAATCAACTTTTATTAATAGTTGTAGACATAGAAAGTGAGATGATAGTTCAATGGATAAACTAAATCACTACAGAAACATCATTAAAAATATTCTCATAGAATATGATCGCCTATGCAATAGCTCACCTGATAACGACGTAGAGAGCCTTTTAGCACTCGATGATGAACGCGATCAATATCTATGGTTCCAGGTTGGCTGGCAAAAAAATCATAGAATTAAAGGCATTACTGTACATATTCGGATTAAAAATCACAAAATTTGGATCGAAGAAGATTGGACTGAAGAAGGTATTGCCACGGAATTATTAAACGCAGGGGTTCCCCAAAATGATATTGTGTTAGCTTTCCATCCTCCAAGTGAACGCGCTTTGACTGAATTTGCAACTGCTTAAACAATTAAATATCATTCCATGCTAACTATTATCGGTTGCGGTAATCTCAATCGTAGTGATGACGCGATTGATGTAATCATCGCTCATAAATGTAGCGCGGCTTCTTATTTTATAATTTAGGAAATATATGATAATTTACAGTTGTATGGACAGAATTGTAGTTAACTCTCACATTCATTTTGGTAAACCTTGCATCGCAGGCACACGCATTACTGTACAAAGCATTCTTGAAGTACTCAATGACGGATTTTCATTTGAAGAAATTATCCGAGACTACTATCCAGATCTACAAATTGAGGATATTCGTGCTTGCTTACAATACGCGATCGCACTGGTGGCGGCTGAAGACATTCGCCTAGTATCTATTTGAGCATGAGATTCTTACTGGATCAAGATGTGTATGCTGTGACAGCAAGATTTTTAGTTGATGCGGGATATAATGTAATTCTTGTTGCTCAGATTAATCTTTCGCAAGCAAGTGATGAAGAAATACTTAGAACAGCACAGGAACAGAACCGTATTCTCATTACGCGAGATAGAGACTACGGAAATCTTGTTTTTGTTAGAGCAATGGGATCTGGAGTTATCTATCTCAGAATCCTACCTACAACTGTGAATAAAGTTCATAACGAACTGATACGAGTTATAGAAACTTACTCGGAAGTCGAATTAGTAGGCGCATTTGTAGTTGTAGAACCAGATGGACACAGGTTTAGAAAAGTATCTTTATAAAAGTTTATTAAATATCATTCCATGCTAACTATTATCGGTTGCGGTAATCTCAATCGTAGTGATGACGCGGTTGGCGTCATCATCGCTCAACGCTTACAAAAATATCTAGCTGAAAATCCTCACCATAACGTGCGAGTTTATGACTGTGGAACCGCAGGTATGGAAGTGATGTTTCAAGCTAGAGGTAGTAAGCAATTAGTAATTATTGATGCAAGTTCAACTGGTTCTGAAGCGGGTGCTGTGTTTAAAGTCCCTGGTAAAGAATTAGAAGCTTTACCTGAACCTAGTTATAACTTGCACGATTTTCGTTGGGATAATGCTTTAGCCGCCGGACGGAAAATCTTTCAAAATGATTTTCCTCAAGAGGTGATTGTTTATTTAATTGAGGCTGCAAATCTTAGTTTGGGACTAGAGTTAAGTCCTGCTATTAAGCATTCTGCTGACTTGGTTTTTGAAGAGGTAGTTGCACTTATCAAACAGAATATCAACTTTTAGTTAACAATCTAAAATCTAAAATTGAATCAGGCCCAATCCCGATAAACAGAGAGTTCATCTACCCTCATTTCAAAAGGTACGCCTTGGCTTTCTGGTGGACAAACACGGATTTTAGCACTACTAATAATGCCGTACAGTAATGTCCCCATTGGCACAATTTTTTGTAAAACTCGCCAATTTGTAACTTGATCGGGACATTCAATTACTAATGTCAAAGCATTAGCATGGGTTGTGACATACCACCGACAACTAGATAAGAGATTTTGAATGGTGCGATCGCAAGCTTCATAAAAGTATTTGCTAATAGAATACTCTAGTTGCTGCCGCAGTATAATATCCGCAGATGTCGGTTGTATAGGATGTGAATCATCACTATTAAAGTAATACATCTTTCTAGTCATTTCTCTTGAAGTTCCTAATTACATTCCAATTGCTATTCCATAGAGTACATCTTTATTTGTTTCTAATAATTCCTTGGTGTCATCATCATAGTAAGCACCAATTCCACTACACTGAATTCCCAAATAATTACTAGTTAGATAAACTCTCTGGCCTAGAAAACCAGCTATTTGCATAGCAGTTTGGTAATTTAGATAATCAGCTACAAAAAATAAAGTTACAGCACAATCTCTAGCGATGGCTTGATTAATGCATAAGTAACCTGTCTTTTCACTAAAATCACCCAACTTAATCAAATGCCTACCCTTGTATAACCCAGGTGGCGTCTTCTCCACTTGATGCACAACTGAGAAAATTTCTATCTCCTCATAATTCTCTGTTGGTATTGGCTGCTGAAGTTGTCGCAATATATATAAATAATCTTCTTGAGAAATAGACTGTTTCCGGAAACGTCTAATAGAACGTCTATTCCAAATAGTTTGGTAAAATTTATCCTTGTCAAATTTAAACTGAGGCTGTTTGAGTTTCTTCTGGCAACTACTTTGCAAAGATGTTGCTTGATAAGCTTCTTCAACAAACTGGTTAGCTTCAAAATAATCTGTGCCACAAACAAAAGGAACTTTTAGCCTTAAATTTCTGACATTCTTCTCCTGTATTTCGCCTGAAAAAGCACAAGCGGTAATAAACTCTTTATTCTCAAATCCCAAATGTTCATTGAGAGCAAGTTTATCAAAATCAAAAACTAACTGTATATCTTTGTCGTGAAGATAAGCTGATGCAGCGATTGCACCTAAATGGTGTCCACTATCTAAAAAGCAATATCTCAAGCTCCTATTTTTATATTTCCAACTAGACCTATAATAAACACAACTAATTAAAAAGATGAATCCCTTGATACTTTTACCCGGTATAATATAACTCTCTAAACCATCATCAATTAATTCATAGATAAGTGTTAGAGAATTATTCTCAACTTCTAGATGATATATGCCATCTACTAGTCCCTGGATGCCGCGAACCTGTACGTAAACTTCCGTAGGATACAGAGCACCTGCTGATGGATTTACCCGCAGTTTAGAGCTACCATCCTGATACACTTTCTCAAGGGTAACTGCACTAGTTAACCCGATAAAAGAGTGAATAAGATTATTGAAATCTAATTTCACTCTTCGATAAAACTTTGGATAAACTTTAAATGCAGATGGTTGAGTTGAAGCAACTACATAATTTGGATCAAGTTGTACTGATAAACAAGAATGCTTGGTAGCTTCATGATAGACTTTGCCTGATATCTCATGTGGCATTTTTAAGTATCCTTAAAACTTCCAAATTACTAGCAAAATCTATAGCTTTATAGTCATCCAAATTTTTCAATTGCATGTTAGGATGATATTGTAAAAGCAACTTTACTACTTCTTAGTGCCTACACCACAATTAAGAGAATAGAAACTTGCTCCGTCTCCTTAAAAGCAGTTACGAAAATGCAACATGGCTTTTCGGAAGTATTGAATCTATCTCAAAACTTCATAAATTTGACTAGTTTCTGGTAGGACATCTTGTTTGATGTTGAGTGTATCTCGCTTCCTGCCTATTTATAATATTTACCTAATATTCAGGGAGAAATGCTTGATATCACTCTAGAATTACTTTTTGCTAAAGTCTATTTGACTAGCAAAAATTTAGCTTATTTATATCTTATCACTTTGATAATTTTAAATTATTAATCATTTATAAAGATCCTAAAACATATCTCAAGATAAATATTAAATAATGCTAAAAAAGAAGTATTTTTTACAGTTTTATAGAAGACAAAAAAGTTTTTTTCTAGCGTGAAATCATCCCATTATAGAAATTTTCCCTTATACACGTGTTTTTTTATTAAGAAAAACTAAAAAATTACACTTTTAAAAGTCTAATTTGATAGTTTAATTGAAATGTAATTAAAAAAAGGTAAACAATGGAAATTAGCGCTCGCAATTCTCTTAAAGGCACTGTAAAAAAAGTTGTACATGGTTCGGTTAATACTGAAGTAACTCTAGAACTTGCACCAGGAGTAGAGCTAGTGTCAATAATCACGAAATCATCAGCAGAAAAGCTAGGACTTGTCGAAGGTAAAGAAGCTTACGCTGTTATTAAGTCATCAGATGTGATAGTTGCTGTTGATTAAAAAATAAGCGACTTGCTAACAACAGTAAGTCGCTTTGTTTCTTGTACTAAGTTGCGTTCATAATATATAGATTAATCCCTCATCTATCCAAAGTCTTTAAAGTAGAGACGAGGTAAGCAAAATATATAAAAATAGTTGATGATCAATTATCAACAATCCGGACGTAAATAGCACGAAAACTTTCTTGATCTATTGATAAAAGCATATTTCCAACTTTGATAATTGAAAAGGGAAACTGTTGTTCTAAAGTAATAGTAGTTCCTGGTGTAATTCCCATTAATAACAGCTTTTCTGAGATAGTTGGGTCATGAGTTTTACAAAAAGCTACGATTCCTCGTTCTCCTATCCTCAATAATTCTAATGAGCAGCCAGTCACACTAAAGGGGGTAAACATTTAAGCTTTTGAGCATAAAGGATGAAGGATGCAGAATGTTTTGCACATCCTTCATCCTTTGTCAAGCTAAGATTTCAAAGATTGCTAAGAATAGCAGCTCGCTCAATGTGTTTAAACGAGATAAGGTTCTTGATGTGTCTTAATTGTGCAATTAGAACGAGGATAGGTGACGCAAAGTAGAGCGAATCCTTTCGACATTTGCTCGTCATCTAGGAAAATTTGATCAGATTGATCAACTTCACCGTCAACAACTTTACCAACACAACTAGAACAAGAACCTGCGTGACAAGAAAAAGGTAACTCGATACCATTTTCTTCTGCTGCTGCCAAAATAGTAGTTTCTTCGTCAACTTCAATTGTGGTGTCGAAGTTTTCTTTTTTGCTGATCAATCTAACTTGGTAGCTGGCCATTTTGCGATTCTCCTCAAAGGTTATACAATTAGATTTAATTCCCGAAGCTTTTGAGTTTCCCTATCCTACTCTTTGGGCATTTACGAGAAGCCGCCACAGTGAGATTTGATGCTAACGGAACTGAGAAAAACCTCAATACTAGTGTCTTTCAAAGTCCCAAATAGTATTAGCTACAGGGAGTTCCAGTAGGCGTACAGTCACCAGCTTTGAAGGACTTTCCACAACCGCAAGTATCAGTTGCATTGGGATTGATGAACTTAAAGCCGCTCTCCATCACTCCCTCAACAAAGTCAACGACAACGCCTTCTAGTAAAGGCGCACTTTTGGCCTCAACGTAAACGATTACCTTGCCTTGTTGGAGTACCAAATCATCAGGTTGTGGTTTGCTGGTGATATCGATCGCATACTCATAGCCACTGCAACCACCATCTTTCACAGAGATGCGAACACCTTTGGTTGCGCCATTAGCATCGGGAGCTGAACCTCGCAGGAATGCTCGCAGATGAAATTCTGCTTTTTCTGACAAAGTAACGGTCATCAAATCTCCTGAATTGTAGCGATTGGTTGTTTTGATTTCAGGTGTGGGCCAAATTAACTATTCTGTGCCATACTGCTGGGTTCCATCGATTTGGATTGCGCTTGTCTCCAAGGTGCGTTGTTACCACATACTGGACAAGAGCGATCGCGATAAGAACGGCGCTTGGCAAATTCCATCCGGCTCAGGTCGATTGTCAGCAATTGCGACAATAGAGGTTGACTAAACCCGGTAATTAGCTTGATAGCCTCCAGTGCCGTTAAACAAGCCAGTGTCCCAGAAACAGCACCTAAAACCGAAAAGCCGCGCCGATCCCAATCAGGTTTCTCTGGAAACAGACAGGATAAACAAGGAGTCACACCAGGAATAATCGTGGTCAGGTAAGCTTCCATCCCGTCCATTGCAGCCTCTACCATTGGCTTACGCCAGCGCACACAAGCTTCATTGAGCAAATTGCGCTCCGCAAAATTGTGAGCACAGTCGAGAGCCATATCAGCGGATTGCACCAACGAATCTACATTTTCCGAGGTGATGTAATCATGAACAGTTTCCACTTGGACATCAGGATTAATAGCGTCCAGAGTTTCTTTAGCTTTAAATACCCTTGGCTTACCTACCCAATCGTCCGTCATGAGAACCTGACGATTCATATCATCTAGCCGCAAGTCACCACCCCGGACTAAGATTAGCCTGCCGACGCCCGCTACTGCTAAGTAAAGCGCCGCCGTACCGCCTAATCCCCCCACACCCGTAACCAAAACCGTTGCTGACTTCAGGCGCTTCTGTGCTACTTCGCCAAAATTCGGGAGCATCATTTGGCGACGATAGCGTTCTAATTCGGTAGGCGTCAGGTTTACCAATTTTTACCTCCTAATCAGAAGTGATTTCTGTCAGTGTGACTACATTTTTCGGCTTGTCATTAAACACTTTGAACAGCTTTTGTTCATGCGGTGTTGATTCGAGAAATACTTGATAAGCTTTTTGCAAAGCTAGAGAATATTGATTTAGTTTTTCTTCTTGACTTAAGTCAGAAGAATTCTCATCAATTTCCTTGATATATTGAGAAAACTTTTTCAAAATATGTAAACGATTTACGTTCACAAATTTTTGGTCGTAGGGCAGGTTAAAAAACTTCAAAAACTCCTCTGTATCTACGAGCTGCTTAAATTCATCAATAGTTCCAGTCATTTAACATTCTCCAATTTTTTCAGCTGTTGCTTAAGCTCATCTAACTGTCTATAGATTTCATAAGTTGCAGCTGCAACATCCATAAGTTGCTGATAATCTGTTGGCAGTCCTTCGGCTAAATCATGCAGATCCATTTTCATTTGACCTGCCTTACTATTGAGGCGTCTAATCTGACCTTTTAATTCCTCAATACTTGTTTCTCCTACCTGCACCATCAACTTCATCCTTGTTAAAAGAGTGCTGAGTTAATTACCTTCGTGTCTTTGTGCCTTTGTGGTTGAGTTATTTTTGACCACGAAGACACGAAGACACAAAGAAATTACAATTTGCCTACTTCTGGGAAGCGCTTCGCTAAATTAATCCCTTTTTGGACAAAATTTTCTCCCTCTTCTGCAAGTTTTTCTAGCGAGTCAAAGCCAAAGCGATGAGCATCTCGTAAGGTTTTTACAGCTAGTAAAAGACGTCCAGAGAAGACTAGCGCCCAGCCAAATCCTTCATGGCTCAAATCAACTACAACCTGGGAGATCAGACCTGTTTCCTGTTCAATACCAGCGGCTACAGCCCGAAAAAATGCCATAATCCGAGCTTGAGTTATTGGATCAACTTCACCTTCAACAGATATTTCACGTTTCTTTTGTTTGCTGACAACAAAAGGTTTGAGAATTAATTCATCCGACCAACTACGGTAAACTCCATAGCTATCTTGACCCCGGATTTGTTTGATTAATACCTTGAGAAAAGGCGAATTCAAGACTTCGGTTGTAGCAGTTCCGTTAACACTATTATTTGTGGTCATACTGTTGCTTCATCTTCAACTTCATCGGCAAAATTTGAAGGCTTTTGCTGTAAAGCTTTACGCAACCAAGGCGGAGGGTTGCCTTTGAGGGTTTGTACTAGCTTATTTAGCACTTCGCTAATTTCTTCCTCTTCCGATCGCGCCTTGACTGGTGTGACACCTTTCTTGATTAAACGAGCCGCCGCACTTCCACCAATTGCTGTTACGTAAACAATCGTACAGTCAACTATTGCCTCAAGTTTTGGTGTGATTTTGTCCTCGTTACCATCTTCTTTTAGATCGCCTTCAAAATTAAGGGTTTCTACGAAGTGATATCCCTCATCAGAAATTTCATAAACATCAATCATTCTTGCCCATCCGAAGTGAGCATTAATATGAACTCGGTCACTCGTCGTGAAGGCAATTTTCATCGTAATTTGTCCTTTATCTACCGCTTTGCGAAGTCCAAGGTCAAAAGTAATTAATTTTGTCTCTTGTACAGATGCGATTAATCGCTGTACAGATGCGATTAATTGCTGTACAGATGCGATTAATCGCTGTACAGACGCGATTAATCTGTACAGACGCGATTAATCTGTACAGACGCGATTAATCTGTACAGACGCGATTAATCGCGTCTCTACTCTTGACCAATGACTCTTGACTCTTGACTAATAACTCTTCTTGTTCTAAAAATAGGTTGCCAATACCAAACAAAAGCTCCATTGTGCCTCGGTAGCCTACTTTGGTAAATTGACCATTACCTAAGCGGTCATAAATGGGCAAGCCCAGACGATATAGAGGAACCGAAAGACGTTTAGCGATCGCTCTGACATTCGAGTTACCAATCAGCAAATCAGATCCGGCTGCCAAACTCTCAAAGTCCTCCAAATCACCGATGGTGACGCTTTTGACTGGGAGTTTTTCTAGCAATGGCGATCGCGTTGTTGTCACCGCAGCATGAATCTGAGTTCCCATCGATTGCAAGAAACACACTGTTGACCACAACAAGTCTGGTTCTAAGGCTAGGGAAACTCGCTTAGCACCAAAGTAAAAGTGAGTGTCCAGCATGGCATCTTGCAACTGACGGCGTTGGCGACGGTATTTTTCGGGAACGCTATTACCACTAAGAATCGCCAATGCTTGTAAGAACTCGTCCACAGGTTCTAATCCAGTCAGTTCCCCAAACACCTCGTAGGGTGTGCCAAACCGTTCTTCGAGAATCTTTGCAGCACCTCGCATACTCTCACCTAATGCCAAGGTGAAAGCAGAACTACCTACTTCTCGTAGCTGTTTGAGCGTTGTACCGCTGACTGTGACAGCACTATAGGCATCCTCTAAATGTCCATCTAAAGAAGCGCCAAGATCAGGTACAAAGATAGGTGTCATTCCAAAGGCAGTCACCATCTCTTTGACTTCCTGTACATCCCCTGGTGTGAAGGCAGAACCCGCCAAAATCGTTACTTGCTCGGTTCTGATTCCACCCGTTCGCGGAATTTCCTGAACTATGCTCTCGACAGCAACAGCAAAGCCATCTTGTAACGCACCTTTAAAATCTGGAGTAGGGGCAAAAACGATCGCTAAATCATTCAATTCAGGATGGCGATCGCGAATTTCTTTAAGAAATCCCTCAATGTCATCCCCTCTAGTCTCCGTCAACCCCGTGGTGCATAAACCAATAATTTCTGGATTAGCCTTTTCTACCAGCGTCAGAATTGCCTGTTCTACATTCTCTTCGCCACCCAAGATAGTAGTGACTTCCGTCATCGCTGTCGTAGCTAGAGGAATCGCCTCTCTAAAATGTCGCACTAAGACAACTTTGGCGAAAGCAGTACAACCCTGAGAACCGTGGAATAAAGGCATCGTCCCCTTCAATCCCAAAAAAGCTAAGGTTGCACCCAAGGCTTGGCTTTGCTTGAGGGGATTAACTGTCAGTGATTTGTTAGGAACATTAACGATCGCCATTAAACTACCTCCTCGTCCCAAGGCGCAGGCTTACGTATTTGCTCCCAAATCGGGCTATAAAGAGCTTCGTACAGTTCTCGTGCCATCTCGATCATGCCCACATAACCTGCATAAGGATGGTGGCGTTCTTGGTTGATATCAAGGAAAGGAATCCGAGCTTTCAAGGCAGTGTATTGGTTGCGTCCACCAGCAATCAGCATATCTGCGCGAGTGTCTTTGACCAACTGGAGCAATTCCTGAGCATTGCCCTTTTCTAACATGATGCCATCGTTGCCAATCAACTTCTTGATTTTGGCTTTGTCTTCCTCAGTACTTTTTCTGGTACTGGTAGCAACAACTTCTATCCCTAAGTCCTTAGCAGCCGAGATAATCGACCAACTCTTAACACCACCTGTATATAAGACAACCCGCTTACCTTTAAGTCGAGCACGATAGGGAGCCAATGCCAAATCTAGAGCCGCAGTTTCATCTGCAATCAGCTTTTCTGTCCGCTCTTGCAAATCAGCGTCACCCAATTTAGCAGCAATGTTTCGCAGACAACGATTCATATCATCGATGCCGTAGAAAGACTCTTCAATATAGGGGATGTTGTAGCGCTCCTCCATCTTTCTGGCCATGTTGAGCAGCGCTCGTGAGCAGATCATCACGTTGAGCTTGGCACGGTGGGCGTAGCGAATTTCATCGTAGCGAGCATCGCCCGTAATTTTGGATAAAATACGGATGCCTAATTTTTCTAACAGTGGTGTTACTCCCCACATTTCCCCGGCGATGTTGTACTCGCCGATTAAATTAATATCATAGGGCGTTGTATGTTCCGGTTCTGCTGTTCCGACAACATATTCCAGCAAAGCTTCACCACCAAAGCGGTTTCCCAGATTTTTGCTCCCAATAAATCCTGGAGCAATTACCGGGACAACAGGAACACCGATTTTCTCAGCAGCAGCTTTGCAGACGGCATCAACATCATCGCCAATTAGAGCTGTAACGCAAGTAGCATAAACAAAGACTGCTGCTGGTTGGTAGCGCTCTTTGATTTCTAGAATCGCTTTATAGAGCTTTTTTTCACCACCGAAGATGACATCGTTTTCACCCAAGTCAGTCGTAAAGCCCATCTTGTAGAGTTGGGGCCCAGAGGAAAGACTACCACGGCTGCCCCAGGAGTTACCAGCACAGGCGATCGGCCCGTGGACTAAATGAGCAGCATCCGCGATCGGTACAAGGGCAATCATTGCACCATCAAAGGCACAGCCCCCTTGAGCCGCGCCAGGTTGTGCCTGTTGTGTGCAAGACTTGTTTTTCTTCTCCGTTTGTTTATGCTGATTATGCTCACATCCTGATTCACTAAGCAGCTCGTTAATTTTGCCTTGGGTGCTTTTCATCTCTCTTCTCGTACTGGATGGCAGTTGTTCTTTGTCATTTGCCCACTGCTAAAAGTCCAAAGTTAAAACTAATTAATTTTGACTCTTGACTCTTGTACAGACGCGATTAATCGCGTCTCTACTCTTGACTCTTGTACAGACGCGATTAATCGCGTCTCTACCTTGACTCTTGTACAGACGCGATTAATGGCGTCTCTACTTTTGACTAATAACTAGCAAATGTATTTTGTAACATCCTCTCCACATTCATCGGCGAGGTAAGATAAAGCACGAAAACGCAATCCTACAAATTCGTTATATAAAGGATTGAGTTTACACAGTGCTGGGATATCAAAAGACCGCCCAAATAATTTAATTTGTCGCTCAAAAGGACAACAGCAAGGAATTATTTGGCAAATTAAATGAGCGATGCGATTATGTTTAACCTGGACTCCATCCACCACACGACGCAAAGGATTGAGTAAATTGTTGAATATCCCTCGTTTTTTATAGTTAGGTGGATGGTAATTAGGATGAGTATGAGTATGAGTGTGATTGTGAGTATGATTGATAGTTTCCATTTCTTTAGTACCTCAGGTAAATGCTAAAGAGAAAAAGGTGGAAATAATTCATAATTACGAATTACGAATTACGAATTACGAATTATTTTCCGCCCTTTATTGGCACGCTGCGAGTGAATACAATTCCTAACGGATCAAGTCGTAGGAAATATCGGTTTTGGATGGGATATTGGTGTTGCGATCAATTTCCTCAAACAGGGTATTTACAGTCCAGTTAAGCAGGTTGATCACACCTTGATAGCCGATGGTGCTGTAGCGGTGTAGGTGGTGACGATCCATGATCGGATAGCCGATTCTCACGAGGGGAATCTTGGTGTCACGCCACAGGTACTTACCATAGGTGTTACCGACAAGGAAGTCTACGGGTTCGGTGAACAGTAATGAACGCATGTGCCACAGGTCTTTACCAGGCCAAACAGTTGCATTCTTACCGAAGGGGCTAGAAGCAAGCAGTTCTTTCATTTCTGCTTCAAATACTTCGTTGCTGTTGTGAACCAAGATATGCACAGGTTCAGCACCCATTTCCAGCATGAAGCCTACTACGCTGTAAACTAAATCTGGTTCACCGTAGATAGCAAAACGCTTGCCGTGAATCCATGAATGGGAGTCAGTCATGGCATCAACTGCCCGACCGCGTTCAATTTCCAATTCTTCGGGAATGGGGATACCACTCAGTTCGCTGAGTTTCATCAAAAACTCATCAGTACCCTTAATACCCCAAGGACGAGAAACAAAGGTTGGTTGCTGCCACTCTTTTTCGATGTACTCACGGGTTTTGGGGGTGGAGTGTGCTTGCAGAGCAACTGTAGCTTTAGCATTAATTGAATCTGCTGCATCTTCTAGCTTTGTACCACCTGGATACATATCGAACTCACCTGTGTTGGGTGAATCCAGGTAGTCGCTGTTGTCAGCGAGAATTGTGTAGTCAAAGCCGAACAAGGAAGCAATCCGCTTGATTTCACGGTTGTTGCCTACGTAGGTATCAAAACCTGGGATGAAGTTGATCTTGCCATTGCTGGTTTCTTTCTTATGACCTGCTGTCAGATTAGAAAGAATTCCCTTCATCATGTTGTCGTAACCAGTGATGTGGGAACCAACAAAGCTAGGGGTATGAGCGTAGGGTACTGGGAAATCTTGAGGAACTGAACCAGCTTGTTTAGAGTTGTTGATGAAAGCTTGTAAGTCATCACCAATTACTTCTGCCATACAGGTGGTGCAGACAGCAATCATCTTGGGTTTGTAGAGTTGGTAAGAGTTCGCTAAGCCGTCAATCATGTTTTGCAGACCACCGAACACGGCTGCATCTTCAGTCATTGAAGAAGATACACCAGAGAATGGTTCTTTGTAGTGGCGAGTTAAGTGGGTGCGGAAGTAAGCAACGCAACCTTGAGAACCTTGAACAAAAGGTAGAGTGCCTTCAAAACCAACAGCAGCAAAGATTGCTCCCAATGGTTGGCAACCTTTAGCAGGGTTAACGGTCAATGCTTCACGAGCGAAGTTCTTTTCACGATAATCCCAACCCTTTGTCCACTCTGCAACCCGTTTTACTTCTTCGGGGTCGTGACCGTTTTCAAATTGCTTTTTGTTTTCAAATAACTGTTGGTACTCCGGCTGGTGGAATAGCTCAACGTGGTCTTGAATTTTTTCTGGATTCTGAGGCATTTGGTGGATCTCCAAGCTTGCTGTATTTTCTAGTCGAGGAATGAGGACTTGAGGTGGGAGCCGATAACAAGAGTTGGGGATGGGGAGTGGGAAGTGGTGAGTGCTAATTCCCTACTTTCTACTCCCCCCTGGGGTTAAAACCCCAGGCTATCCTTACTTCTCTCTCCCTTTTACCTAAACGGCAGCCTTAGCTTTAGCTTCAGCCTTAGCCTTTTCATTCCAAGGAGCGCCGATTAATCCCCAGGTTGGGCTGTTGAGTGCCAAATCCATGTCACGAGCGAAGATGGCAAAGCCGTCATAACCGTGATAAGGGCCGGAGTAATCCCAAGAGTGCATTTGACGGAAAGGAAGACCCATCTTTTGGAAGACGTACTTCTCTTTCACACCAGAGGCTACGAGGTCAGGCTTCAGGGCTTTGATAAACTCCTCGAATTCGTAAGCGGTAACGTCGTCATAAACGATGGTGCCGTTTTCGATGTAGTGAGTGGTACGTTTGTAGTCGTCGTTATGAGCGAACTCATAACCTGTACCAATCATCTTCATGCCCAAGTCTTGGAAGGCTGGGACAACGTGGCGAGGACGCAGACCACCAACCATGATGGCTACAGTCTTACCTTCCAAGCGGGGGCGGTACTTAGCAACTACCGCATCCATTGTTGGCTGATACTTGGCGATGACTTTCTCAGCGTTTGCTTGGATTGTCTCGTCAAATTTAGAAGCAATTTCCCGTAAAGATTCAGCAATCTTAGTGGGGCCGAAGAAGTTGTATTCCAACCAGGGTATACCGTAAGCTTCTTCCATGTGACGGCTGATGTAGTTCATCGACCGGTAACAGTGGATGAGGTTCATCTTCACATTGGGGGTCATCAACATTTCGTTGATGGTGCCATCACCTGACCACTGAGCGACTACGCGCAAGCCGATTTCTTCTAGGAGGATGCGGCTAGCCCAAGCATCTCCACCAATGTTGTAGTCACCAATGATGGCTACGTCATAAGGAGTGCCTTCAAACTGTAGTGTGCCGTCTTTCTTAGCTTGGTCTGCTCTGGTGAATACCCAGTCACGAACCATGTCGTTAGCGATGTGGTGTCCCAAAGACTGAGAAACACCGCGGAAGCCTTCGCAACGAACGGGAACAACTGGCTTGCCAATTTCTTTCGATGTCTTGCGAGCAACAGCTTCGATGTCATCCCCAATTAGACCGATGGGACATTCAGATTGAATGGAAACACCACGGTTGAGAGGGAAGAGTACATCAAGTTCTTGGATTAACTTGACGAGTTTTTTGTCACCACCGAAAACGATATCTCGTTCTTGGAAGTCAGAGGTGAAGTGCATAGTACCAAAGGTATCAACACCTGTAGTACCAATGTAGTAGTTACGACGACCAGACCAAGACCAGTAACCGCAACCAACAGGCCCGTGGCTGATGTGGATCATGTCCTTGATAGGGCCCCAAACCACACCTTTTGAACCGGCATAAGCACAACCACGAGCGGTCATTACACCAGGAAGGGATTTGATGTTAGACTTAACGCCGCAATCGGACTTACCTTCTTCGTATACACTTAAGTGCTTTTCCCGTTTTTTCTTAGCTTTATCAGGATAAGCGTCTAGAACTTCTTTAATTAGTTCTTTTCTTTCTTCGATGATGTTTTGGTTTTCTGGAGGTGTCATACTAAGCCTCTGTGACTCGTAAGGATCGGGGCATAGGGGGACTAGGAGTCCCCTCTAAGGTTAGGGGGGAGATGCTAGGGAGAGGTTAAAAGGGAAGATATGAAACCTTCCTTTTTCCTTGTGCTAAAGCGTTATTTCTTAGTAGCGACTTAGACTACAGGAGCTTCAGCGGCAGTTTTACCAACCAACTTGGCAGCATTTTCGTCGCTTTCGAGGATACCGAATTCAATCAACAGTTCTTCTAGTTCTTCCATTTCGATGGGTGTAGGAATAGCTAGATTCTTGTTGTCGATAATTTTCTGAGCCAAAATCCGGTATTCGTTAGCTTGGTTGCTTTCAGGAGCGTACTCGTTAACAGTCATCCGGCGCAATTCTGCGTGTTGAACAATGTTGTCACGAGGTACGTAGTGAATCATTTGGGTGTTCAACCGTTTTGCCAAGGTTTCGATCAATTCGATTTCCCGGTCTGTATTACGGCTGTTACAAATCAAACCACCCAAACGCACGCCACCAGTGTGAGCATACTTGAGAACACCACGAGCAATGTTGTTAGCAGCATACATCGCCATCATTTCACCAGATGTAACGATGTAGATTTCTTGTGCCTTACCTTCGCGGATAGGCATAGCAAAACCACCGCACACAACGTCACCTAATACGTCGTAAGATACGAAGTCTAGGTCTTGGTAAGCACCGTTTTCTTCTAAGAAGTTGATGGCGGTAATAATACCACGACCGGCGCAACCTACACCGGGTTCTGGTCCACCAGATTCTACGCAACGAACGTTACGGAAACCGGTTAGCATTACTTCTTCGATTTCGATATCTTCTACTGCACCACGTTCAGCAGCCAAGTGAAGAACAGTTGTTTGAGCCTTGGAGTGCAGCATCAAACGGGTGGAGTCAGCTTTGGGGTCGCAACCGACGATGAGGATGCGTTGGCCCATTTCTGCCATAGCTGCCAAGGTGTTTTGGGAAGTGGTAGATTTACCGATACCGCCCTTACCGTAGAAAGCTATCTGTCTAATGTTTTCGTCAGTCATTGTTCGTGTTTTCCTGCAATTGGTTGGTTGGTAGGTGGGTCTATTGTGTTCGTCTCTGGGCTACTCACGCTTGTTGAGCTACAGCAGTGAGGGGATGTAGAACGTCGCCGTTGGGGGCGATCGCTCCACAGCTAAAATGATCGAAAGTAGGTACATTTATTTCCTCGTTAAATTTCTTTTCTTTTTGTCCTTAGTCATTAGTCAAATGACTAATGACTAAGAGCTTACGCAATTTACAAATACGTCATAATGTGTTTTAGCTGGAAAGACCAAGTAGGACTTGACGTTACTATTCGTCAACAATCAATGCGTAAGTCCTATTACTTGTTCAAAATAGCGCCCTTTAAATTTGAGACGCGCTCTAGTGCAGCGGTTGTATCTTCTGGCGATTCTCCGCGCACAGCCATTGCTTCACTCAGGTGCTTGGCGATCGCATCGAAGTGTTGTTGCTGTAGATTCATCCCTGCGTGAGTTTTGTCCATTGGACGACCCGCGTATTGCTTTGGCCCCTCAAAAATCTGAGATAAGAAAGCAACTAGATGATTACGTTGCTTGGCCATATCTGTACCAGCAAAAAATGTGTTGAGGGTGCTGTCTGTCGCAATGCGTTTGTGGAGTTCATCTACTATTTGTTCAATAGCTGGTTGTCCGCCAAGTTTGTCGTACAATGTGCTCATATCCTGTTCCTTTGAAGCGAGTTGGATGATGAAATTTGCAAGTAGGCGCTTAATGTTTTTGCCTATATACTGTTAGCCGTAGGACAGATACCAATTCGTAATTCGTAATACTCGCGCCTGGCGCGAGAAGCAAGCTACGTAATTCGTAATTAAGAAAGTCAGATTTTAATCTGTAGCTTTCTTTTGGCGAATTGGTATGAAGCATTGATGAGAAAACATTTATCCGGTTCAAATCCTACTTTCTGTTTTTGGCTGAATGCATATTAGGGCGTATTTGTAGAGTACGTTAAGTCCTACAGCAATTCCTAAACTGCTTCGACTACAAGGTTCTTGCTGACACGATCTTGTAATCTGGCTTCGATCGCAATCTTCAGAGTTGCTGTACTACTAGAACAAGAACCGCAAGCACCTTGCAGCAAAACTTTCACGCGATCACCTTCTACGTCATACAGTTCCACATCTCCACCATCAGCGATGAGAACGGGTCTGACTTCTTCATCCAGAACTTTTTGAATTAGAGCAATTTTTTGGACGTTGGTTAGCGATAGTTGCGATTGCTGTTGAGATGTAGCAATATCTGTAGCAACTTTCAGAGCATAATTGTTAAGCGCAGGTGCAGCAGATTCCTGTTGTACTGCTTTGATAATATCATCGATATTGGCTAGACAAGAACCGCATCCGCCACCAGCTTTGACGTAGTTTGTTACCTGTTCAGCATCAGTGAGATTATTTTCTAGAATCACGCGGCGAATCTTAGACTCGCTGATACCAAAGCAACTGCAAACTAGCGCTCCTTCATCATCGTCATCATGAGAAGTTAGAGGAATGCCACGATAATTATAAATCGCTGCTTCTAGCGCTTCTTGCCCCATAACAGAGCAGTGCATCTTTGCTTCTGGTAATCCACCAAGGTAATCTGCAATGTCTTTGTTGGAGACTTTCAAGGCTTCATCGAGAGTTAAGCCCTTAATCATCTCGGTTAATGCACTAGAAGAAGCGATCGCACTGGTGCAACCAAAGGTTTGAAAGCGAGCATCTAGAATCTTATCAGATTCCACTTCCACTTTCAGGTGCAATCTCAAAGCATCGCCGCAAGCAATGCTACCGATTTCTCCAGTTGCAACTTTAACTCCAGATTCACCCGTTTCTTCGATAGCTCCCTGATTCTTGGGGTCGTAAAACAGTTCTAATACTTTATCTGTGTAGTCCCACATAGCCAATTTTAGATTTTAGATTTTAGATTTTGGATTGGGAAAAGGGTAAGGGGGAAAGGTAAAAATCATCCCTTTGTTTGCCCTTTAACCCTTCGGGGTGACGCTCCTAACGTCGCTACCGCTACGCTAGCGCCAGTTGCCTGCGGAGGGAAACCCTCCCGCAGCACTGGTCTCACCTTTTCCCTTTCTTCCTCAGTCGCTAGTGATGCGCCGCCAGTGCTTGCTCTTGTTCTTGTAACCAGCCTGCATCATCATTTTTGAAGGGTGAGAGGGCGCGTAAACGTTCTACAATACCGGGCATGACTGCGATGACTTGATCGATTTCGGCTTCTGTAGTGTAGCGACAAAGGCTGAAGCGAATGGAACCATGCAGAGTTGTGTAGGGTAAGCCCATAGCCCGGAGAACGTGGGAAGGTTCCAAAGACCCAGAGGTGCAAGCAGAACCAGATGAGGCACAAATACCGTATTTATTTAAGGACAGTAAGATAGCTTCGCCTTCGATGTACTTGAAGCCGATATTGGTGGTGTTTGGCAATCTCTGCGTAGAGTCACCATTCACGACACAATCGGCAATTGTAGCGAGTAAAGTTTGTTCTAGGCGATCGCGCAGCCTTCTTTCTCTCTTGGTCGCCTCTTCTAAATGTAACATTTCCAGTTCTGCGGCTTTGCCGAGGGCAATAATTCCTGGAACATTCTCTGTTCCCGCCCGACGCCCACGTTCTTGGTGTCCCCCAATCAACAAAGGACGGAACCTAACCCCACGTCGCACATACAAAGCACCAATTCCTTTGGGTGCGTGAATCTTATGACCAGACAAAGTTAACATATCTACGGTGCTAGTCTTCATATTCAAGGGAATTTTTCCCACTGCTTGCACCGCATCTACGTGGAAAATAGCACCGTACTCTTTGACTCGCAACCCAATCTGTTCAATTGGGAAAACCGTGCCTGTTTCGTTGTTGGCGTACATAATCGTCACCAGGGCGGTGTTACCCGTCAGTGAGGCTTCTAGTTCATCTAGATCCAACTGCCCTTGATGGTTTACTGAAAGATAGGTAACACTATAACCTTGGGTTTCTAGTTGTTTGCAGACATTCAGCACCGCTGGGTGTTCAACTTGTGTGGTGATGATGTGTCGCCTGTCTGGATGTGCTAACAATGCAGCACGAATCGCAGCGTTATCTCCTTCAGTACCACAACTGGTGTAGACAATTTCTGACTCATCGGCTCCAATAAGTGCTGCAAGTTGTTCTCTTGCTGTTTTCACCCCTTTGCCGAGTTGTCCACCAAAGGTATGCATACTAGAGGGATTACCATAATAGTCCGTCAGGTAAGGCAGCATCGCCTCTACAACTTCTGGGTCTACTTTGGTGGTGGCATTATTATCGAGATAGATGCAGTTCTTTTGCATTGTTTCCAATTTGATTTCACAAAAACCAAGAATTTGGGAATGGGGCAGGGAAAAGGGGATAATTACCAGTGTCCTTTAACCTTTAACCCTTGCCGTTTAACTTTTGAATCTTAATCAAGCTTCTGCTGCCACTACGTGGTGTTGACGCTTTTGCAACTGCTCGGAATATTTCTGGGAATAACATTGAAACCAACGCTCCCAGTAATCTTGTTTATTTGTTAACTTCGCAACTACACGGTTGTAATTGGCAAACCAGCCTTCCCAGTAATCGCTGGACTGATTGACGCAACCATTGCAGGTGGGACAACCAGCTTTACACTGAGGCACAGTATGAACGCTACCAACACAGTTTGTACAAAGTTCAGGGTCAATCCAGTGTTGTCCATCAACTACCTTAACTGCATTAGTGGGACAGACAGACAAACAGAGATTGCAGGAAATACATTGGCTAGTAATAATTTTGTAAGCCATGATTATTCTCCTTTTTTGGTTATTGGGTATTGAGGATTAGGTATTGGGTACTGGGGATTGGGTATTGGGCATTGGGAAGAATTTAGTTTCCAGGTACTAGTCCTAATTCCTAATTCCTAATCCTCACTTCCTAGTCCCTAGTTCCCAGTCCCCAGTCCCCAGTCCCCAGTCCCTAGTCCCTAGTCCCTAGTTCCTTCACGTATTGCTCGTAAAACTCCAAAGCAACCTTTTCAATTACGTCGTAAGCTTCAATAGTCTGTATGCCAGCTTCTTGCAATTTTTCTTGGGGACAGTTACCAATCTTGGAAACTAAAACTGCTTTGCAATCTGCGATCGCTTTCATAATATGCTCAAAAGTGGCTTCTTCACCGTATCCACCTTGACAATACTGGTCAATCTTGCGGTGACTGACAAAGCGAACTTCGTTGCCCTCTACTTCGTAAATTTGGAATTCCTTGGCATGACCGAAGTGCTGGTTAACCAATCCGCCGCCTTTGGTTGCTACTGCAACTAGCACTTTAGGATTGTTGGCAAATTTCTTGCCGGTTTGCGCCTTCTGTTTGGCTACTTTAAGTTCTTCTTTAAACTTCTCAATACCTTCGTGTACACTGGCGCGCTTTTCGAGGTCATATTCTGAATCCATTTCCAAGAATTTATCTTTGCTAAATTCCTGGCTGCGGTCTTCTCCCAATAATCCGACTGCATCGGCTCGACACTGACGGCAATGGCGCATCATTTTCATGTTGCCGGAGCAATTGTCTTGAACTTCTTTGAGCTCCTTGGTTGAAGGGCCGCGCTGACCGTTTAAGCCGAAATGTGTGCCATGTTCTGGTGCAGAAATCAGCGGCATGATGTTGTGCAAAAATGCCCCATTCTCACGAATGAATTTATTCACTTCCACCAAGTGCTGGTCGTTAATTCCGGGAATCATCACTGAGTTAACCTTGCACAAGATGTCTGCTTCTTTGAGGGCTTGCAATCCTTCCATCTGCTTTTCGAGCAGAATCTTGGCTCCTTCTACGCCTCTATAACGCTTGCGTTTGTAGTGAACCCAAGAATAAATCTGTGCGCCGATTTCTGGGTCGATGGTGTTTAGGGTAATCGTAACGTGATCTATATTTAATTGTTTAATGCGATCGATGTGTTCGGTCAGCATTAAACCATTGGTTGATAAACAAAGCTTGATATCCGGTGCTTTGTCTGCAATCAACTCAAATGTGCGGAATGTCTTGTCTGGGTTTGCCAATGGGTCGCCAGGGCCGGCAATTCCTACAACTGTCATTTGAGGAATCTTGCCACCAATGACCAAAGCTTTGTGTGCTGCTTCTTCTGGTGTTAATAACTCGCTAACCACTCCAGGGCGACTTTCGTTAGCGCAGTCATATTTACGATTGCAATAGTTGCATTGAATGTTACAGGCTGGAGCAACTGCAACGTGCATCCTGGCGTAATGGTGATGAGCGTCTTCGCTGTAGCAGGGATGTTTAGCAATACGTTCTTGGAGCTTTTCATCCCTTTCCACGGTGGCGCTGCTATTGCTGTCGCAGCCGCAACCACCTGATTTTGCTGGGGTTGTCGTCGATTCCGTAGCAGGAGAGTTGAGGAGTCGTGTAGACGGTGATGTCATTGAATTTCGCAAAAGGTCGGTGGACTGGCTGCCACTGTGGGAGATGCTGTTGCTACTCTCTATGCCCAGGAATTGAAGTCGCGTCTTCCACACTGCCTGCAAACGCTTGGGTTCGGGCGACTTGTTGTCAAGTAGGGCAGGCGATAGATATTTGATGTTCGGCTGGTGTGTGTCAACGTTCGGTTCTTGGGTAGAATTTGTGCTTACAGCCGCGACTTCTATTCACTTCTGGCATGGTGCTATGTCATCCCTCCACTCACTCTTTGCTTCGTTTCGTGTTGGAGCATTAAGTGATTGGCGATATAAGATTTATAGCAGCCACTTCCTAGTCAGACGGTGCGTCTATCTAGGATAGAATTTATTGGATTTATTACGCTTGTACTCAAGCAATAAAAATCCTAATTCTTCAAGTATTACAAGAATTAAAAATTTATTTTTTGGGTGGGGGTTCTAGTATTTTTTGGTTGGGGTTCTAGTGTTTATGGATAGGGGTTCAGGATTTATCTGTACTCAGCCATAATCCCATTCCAGCAAGGATTTTAACTAACTTGAAACTGGGTTTGGGTTATTTCAATGTGTACTCAGATTGACCCCAAATTTTTTCAAAACCAATAAATGGCAAGGGTTTGAGGGTGAAAAATCTGGAGTAGTTTATATCGTTCTACTCCAGAAACGTGCGAAATTCAATTCTGTATCTAACATATCATTTTTTTTAGGGTAAAAATGCAATTCATATTTTTTTAACTTTTGCTTTGACAATGATATTCAATTATAGTTCTAAGTCTTATTTGGCAAGCCATGCAGGCTTGTGAAAATAGATGTATTGCTGCACATATTTTTCAAAAAATTTAACTTTTAAGTTGCTTTTTTTCATTCCCACAATGAGGAGATAGGTAGGAAAGTTTCGGATTTTGTGTTTGAGACAACAAACTACAATCTAACATGATTGAGCGATGCCTACGGCGGTAAACTACGCAATGATTTTTCTAAATTGCTCACTACAAACCTTGGCAAAAAACCTAACCCTCTAACCCCCTTACGACGCCAGAAGGAGGAAAATTCTAAATCTTGCTTATAAAAGGAGAAAGGTTTAAATGACTTTGTTACGTATACTATTTAGCTACAATCAAACCAAGCGTGATAAAAATCTTAGTTATGATAGCTATCCCCCAACAACTACCAAAAATGACCGTTGAGGAATATCTCGAATGGGAACCTCAGCAAGACGTTCGCTATGAATATGCTAATGGTGAAGTATTTGCCATGACAGGCGGTACAATTCCCCACAACGACATTGCACTAAATCTCTATAGAGCTTTGTACCCTCATTTGCGTTCTAGAGGTTGTCGAGTGAATGTGTCAGACGTGAAAGTGCAACTCACTCCCCAGAGCCGCTACTATTATCCTGATGTTATTGTCAGTTGCGACCCTCAAGACCTCAATGCCCGCAAATTTATTCAACATCCCAAACTGATTGCTGAAGTTCTTTCGCCAGGGACAAGCGCTAAAGATCGGGATGAAAAATTTACTTATTATCTAACAATCCCCAGTTTGCAAGAGTATATCTTGATTGACTCGGAAAAAATCTCTGTTGAGCGTTACTGTCGGGGAGAGGGGAGGATGTGGCTTTATTATCCCTACACGGTCGGAGATATCGTCACTTTATCAAGCATTGAATTTGAGTGTCCGATTGAACTGCTGTATGAAGATGTTGTATTTAGCACTGAAGAATAAACAGCGAAGCGATCGCTTGCAATTTTACATTCTACTTTTTGTGCCGCTAACAACTGCTTAGCACCTAGATAGACGTACATGTCTTTTTTACCAAACTTAAGAGTCAGGGGGTCATGAGTAATTAGCCATTTGTCTTTAATCAAAGCATTTTTGACATTGTTGTGATAAATGTCTCTAGCTGGCATACAGGTGCAGTTTTAAATTCATACCCCCATTTTAGGAAGTCTCTACATACTTTCAAAGGTTTCAGAAATTTTGTCAGTTAACTATAACTAGACTGCTAAATCCAATGCTTAGGCGTAGCCCGCACTTCGACTTGGCTCAGTGACCGTCGTAGACATCGCTAAACTGGATTCATAATGAAAAACAGACTGTCTGAATTCATTCAGCAAAACAGGGTAGCAGGAGGAATGCTATGAAAGCAGTCGTTATCCGGCGATATGGCTCGGTTGAAGTGTTGCGCTATGAAGACGTGGAGCAGCCGAAAATTGAGCCAATGCAGTTACTTGTAAAAGTTCGTGCTAGTAGCGTTAATCCCATTGATTGGAAAATCCGCAAGGGAATGTTGAGCTTGCTTACAGGAAACAAATTCCCGATGATCCTGGGGTTTGATTTGGCTGGAGAAGTCGTAGCGGTTGGTAGTCAAGTCACACGTTTTCAGCCAGGAGATTCTATATATGGGAGCACTAGCTTCCCTGGAGGAGCTTATGCTGAATTTGCAGCTGTTTCAGAAAATTTGGTTGCACCCAAACCAACAAACCTGACTTATGAGGAAGCGGCTGTTGTCCCCTTAGCGGCGCTCACGGCTCTGCAAGCACTGCGAGATCAGGGTAATATTCAATTTGGACAAAATGTTTTGATAAATGGTGCTGCGGGTGGGGTGGGGATTTTTGCGGTGCAAATTGCCAAAGCTTTGGGGACACAGGTAACGGGAGTTTGCAGTACTAAAAATTTGGACTTTGTAAAATCTCTGGGAGCAGATCATCTCATTGACTATACGCAACAAGATTTCACTGAGGGTGCAGCGCAGTACGATATTGTTTTTGATGTAGTTGGCAAGCGATCGCTCTCTACTAGCAAACGAGTCCTCAAACCTAATGGAATTTATATCACAACGCTACCGACGCCCGAAATCTTTGTGCAAGGTATCTTAACAGCGTTTCTTCCTGGTCAAAAAGCTAAATTTATCATTGAGCGGCCCAACACTCAAGACTTGGTTTATCTCAAAGATTTGATTGAAGCGGGCAAAATTCGTGTAGTGATTGATCGCACATATCCTTTACAAGAATTAGCAGCGGCTCATACTTATAGCGAAACCGAGCGTGCTGTGGGGAAAATTGCGATCGCAATTTACAGTTAATAGGTTTGTTAGATCCCCGACTTTTTTGAAAAGTCGGGGATCTGGACACCGCGAATTTGAGATAAATCCAACATTGACGTTGTTTGGTTGGGTTGTGCTTCGGTTAACCCAACCTACGTTGCAACTTTGAAAACTAACCACCAGTAAAAAGAACACACTTTTTCCCGCTTTGACGCTTTAATTCATCTTTGAATTGGGATATTTCCTGCCAATTCTTGCCAGCAATTGCACTTTCTGGAACGTACAGACAGTCTGGATTTGTGATTTGTGTTGACGTTTGACTGGAAGTATTTGGGGGAGGTGAAGAAGGCTTGTTTGTAAAAGTGGTGCAGCCTATCCAAGAAACCAGGAAAGCTATAGTAATATAATTAAGAAGATTTGCATTCTTGGTATCGTCTACAAACTCACCCTGTTTTCTATCAATCCATCTATTCCACCTATATTTAATTTGGCAAATTGAAGCGATTGAAGATACCCTTACTAATTTGATTCCTGTCGGCTGAATCTCGTTTAGGGTTTCTATAACTTTTTTAATACAAACTTGCGGCTCCAAAACTTTTTGAGAGCTTAATTTTAACGTTAGTGTTATACCCAATAAGTCCATATGCGGTTCTACAGTTACGTTGTCATCATCAAAAGCCTTCTGGACTAAATCAGATATAGCATTTATATTTCCCTGTTTAGCAGATTCCCATAAGCCTATGTTTGACATAATTATTTCCTCTACGTAACCACAATTGCAGATTATAAAATGTTGATTATTTTGCATTAATCAATCAAAGTTATCACTATAATATACAAATCCAACTTGAGTCTTACTCAGTATGTATACTGAAAATGAAAAGCTTATTCGGCAAGCTTTCACTCAGTTTGGATTTGCACACAAGAAGTTGGCAGAATTAGAGAAGGAAAAGAGTGGTGAAAACATGAACAATACAGAAGTTTGTCAGCAAATTAACCAATATTTAGATGGATTATCTTCGGAACATCTACAACTTATTGCTGACTTTTTAGCGTATCTCGCAGATAAATAAAGTGAAGATGCTACCCAAGAGTTGCTTGATATTCCTGGATTTATTGAATCCTTTGAAAGTGGTAAAAAAGATATTGCTGAAGTCGGGTAAAAAACTGGAGAACTCATTCTGGCTCCCCTACTCTTAGATTTAGGATTCACATTTGAAACCGCAAAAGAAAGGCTTACTATTATCTATGTCACAATTGAGGAACAGACGATAAATCCAACCAATGAACAAGCACAAGCCTGTGTGCGTGTCTGTCAAATGTTATCGAATAGCTGCCGAAATGTCGAATTATTCCGTTATGACGACCAAACCGGAGTTGTGTTTATTTTTGCAAACGAGGAACTTCAAATCATCGTACCCCCTAATGGAGATTGGAGGTTTTTAGATGCGACCGAACTTTGAGGCAATGACTAATAAGGAACTGATAGCTTACGCACTTGCACACCGGGAAGATGTAGAGCCTTTGCGTGTATTGTATAGCCGCCGCACTCCCGATTCGGAAGCAACTTGGTACGGGCCAATGGTGACAGCAGACGGTACACCAATTGAAGAAAATATTCGCATAGCGGAAGAAGCGATTAGGCAGCGTATTGAGCAAGCAAATAAAAGAAGCCCTAGCGAATAGAATTCTACACAGACAAAACCCACGGAGGTGGGTTTCAAATTCTTTGAGTCCGTGCAGGCGGACTTGGTTTGTGTAACCGCGATTTCTAATCGCCAGGTATATTTGCTATTGCTCATCGACGAGAAGCTTATGGATAAATATGAAATATACAACCGTGATTCAATGGTCAGAAGAAGACAAATGTTATGTGGTTTTGCTACCTGAGTTTACGCATATAATGCAGCCTTGCACTCACGGAAAAACTTATGAAGAAGCTCTGAAAAATGCTCAGGAAGTTTTAGAAATGCTGATTGAATCATCTTTGGCTGACGGTGAAACTCTACCAGAGCCTAAGACACTAGGAAAGTCATTAAAAGTGGCGTTGTAAATCAGTAAAATTAAATAAAAACAGGCAATCTCATGACTACATCTGTAAATACCACCAAAGTCTACGATGAAATTATAGAGTTTATTGCTGCTGGAACCACTCCCCAAGGTGTTATCGATTTTAAACTTTCGGATGCTGCAAAAGAGCGCTTAGAGGATCTCGTTTACCGGGCAAAAACTGAAGGTCTTACAGGAAGTGACCAGCGAGAGTTAGATCATTTCCTCACACTAGAGCATATTATGACATTAGCAAAAGCAAAAGCTCGTAACTACATTAACCCTAAATAAGTATCCAAAGTGTCTCGTTCATACATTAGTTTAGAACTGCGGCGTTTAGTTGCATCTCGCGCTGATCATATTTGTGAATACTGTCTCGTCTCTGAAGTAGATAGATCATCGGGTTGTCAAGTTGACCATATCATCAGCGTGAAACACGGTGGGGCTACAACAGCAGATAATCTCTGCTATGCCTGTATCTTCTGTAACCTGCAAAAAGGCACGGATTTAGGGTCAATTAATTGGCAAACTGGCGAACTTGTGCGGTTTTTTAACCCACGCAGAGACTTTTGGGGTGAACATTTTCGGCTAGATGAGGCTGTCATTCAACATCAAACAGAGATTGGAGAAGTCACCGCACGTATCCTAGATTTTAACAGCGATGAAAGGCTTGTAGAGCGACAAGCTTTGATTGCATCTGGTCAGTATCCCTCAGCATCGGCGCTAAAACAGATAAATAAATAGGTGATGATGTGCGTAGGCGTAGCCCGCACTTCGACTTGGCTCAGTGACCGTCGTAGACATCGCATGAAGAACTTGTTGGGATTATTAATTAGCTAGTTGTATTGCGATGCTTTAGGCTGCGCTAACACACCCTACTAAACTAAAAATTATAAGAAAATGTGCGTTGGCGTAGCCCGTCGTAGACATCGCATTCACCTATGGGAATTCTAGATTTAGCAAATATTGCTACTTCACCATTAGAACTACCAAGGTAAATATACAATGGCTTATCAAAATATTGCAGCTTCCCTTTCGCCACAAGATATCCAAGAAATTAAAGCCGCGCTACAGACAGTCCAACAAAAGATGCCCTTTTTGATTACTCTCAGCACTGAAGAACGGCGTAAGTTGGTGAAAATGGGCGATAAAAGCCTAGCGTTTGTGAATAATAGCGTTACTGCTGCTCAGTCTAACCGCGAAATCCTTCCATCCACTTTTAACGTTGAGGAACTTGTTCGGGATTATCAATTAGCCAGTGCGCTTACGGAACTTTTAATCTCAATGCAGCAACTCACCGAACAGGTAGATGATACCCTAATGGCAGTCGGTAGTGAAGCTATGACCAGCAGTTTGACTGTTTATGATTACGTGAAGACTGCATCTAAAAAGACTCCAGGCTTAAAAACTATCGCTGAACAGTTGGGCGAACGCTTTAAAGCTATTAGAGGTAGACCAACTAAAGCTGCGTCTGGTTCTTGATAAATTGATACTCATTAATGAGTCCTTGAACTCCATTAATGAGTCCTTGAACTTCATTAATGAACCTTTGAACTCCATTAATGAGCCTTTGAACTCCATTAATGAGTCTTTGAACTCCATTAATGAGTCTTTGAACTCCATTAATGAACCTTTGAACTCCATTAATGAACCTTTGAACTCCATTAATGAACCTTTGATACTCATTAATGAGCCTTTGAACTCCATTAATGAGTCTTCAGATGCCTTGTTCCTAGTCTCTGGCTGGGAACGCGTATTGAGAGGCTCCGCCTACCCTATTGGCGGTAGAGCCGCAATGAAGTGCATTTCCAGGTAGAATCTGGAAACGAGATTTCTGGAGGATTTTGCGATCGCAACTTCAACACATCAATAGAATAAAACATTTACTATGAGCTATAACTATATTTAGAAACGTATATATACATACAGACAGTAAATCCTAAAAGAAAATAAAGAAACCTGTCTTTTGTCTAACCTAATAATAAGATACTAATAGTAATACGATATACAGAATATTGATTTTCCGCTTCATCTACCTCATATTTGAGTGCATCTGAGTACAGCTTAATATATTGCAAAATATCTTGCTGAAATGTTTTCAAAGTCTTACAGGTAAAGTTTCTTGTAGCGAGAACAGAAATTCTTAAACCCTGTCCCAAAAATACTAGCACCCCCATAGTTAAATACTAGCACCCCTACCCCAAGAGAAATTTTAAATTTCCCTTAAGTCAGGGTTTGGACGCTTGAGTACAACCTTAATCAATTCAATAAATCCAATCAACATTGGGTTTCCTATCTAGTTGGAAGTCGCCTGATATAAGCATAAAAATAGCACATGGCTCTTTCAACCAGATAGACATTACCGATGCAACAGTCCTTTGACAGTATCAGCAATTCCCAGACTATCAAAGCGCAGGATTCTTCAAATACATCCCTGGTAAAAAATCTACTCTCTGGCGTTTTTTTTGAGCCATTATTGAGTGATTTTCGCATTATCTTTGAGCGCGATCCCGCAGCACGTAATTGGCTAGAAGTAGTATTCTGCTACCCTGGACTGCACGCATTATGTTTGCATCGTCTCGCTCACTGGTTACACCATCGAGGAGTGGGTTTCATCCCTCGCTTAATTTCTCATATCGGGCGGTTTTTGACGGGAATTGAAATTCACCCAGGTGCAGAGATTGGTCAGGGTGTGTTTATCGACCACGGGATGGGTGTTGTGATTGGCGAAACTGCGATCGTGGGAGACTATACACTGATTTATCAAGGCGTCACCCTTGGCGGGACTGGGAAAGAAAGCGGTAAGCGACATCCTACGGTAGGTAAAAACGTTGTGGTGGGCGCTGGTGCAAAGGTTTTAGGAAATATCCAAATTGGCGATCGCGTCCGTATTGGTGCTGGCTCAATTGTTTTGCGCGAAGTTCCTAGCGATTGCACTGTTGTCGGGGTTCCCGGTCGGATTATTTCCCGCAATGACACCAGTCTCAGTCCCCTAGAACACGGAAAGCTACCCGACTTAGAAGCAACTGTGATTAGCTCGTTGCTCTCGCGCATTGAGCAACTTGAACAACAACTACAAGCCTTAAGAGTTAAGAGTCATTAGTAGAGACGCGATTAATCGCGTCTGTACAAAAGTCAAAATTAATTACTCTGGACTTTTGACCCTGGACTTTACCAGGCGTGAACCAAGAATTTTTGACAAAGGACAAACGACTATGTTATCACCTTGTAGTTCTGACGCATCAGGCGATCAAGTTTTGCAGATTCCTTTAAGCGATCGCTGGCGAATATATCACCGTTTGCAAGAGTTAATGATTAAAAGTTCCTGTCATCCCGATGGTTCTTTGCGAGTGCAAGTAAATAATTTGCAAGAAGCAATTCTGATACGCAGTACAGTTATGCAATTTCTTGCGGCTCGCCACGAATTAGTCGATTGGCTAGAGCGGTGCTGGAATTATAGCGATGATTGCTGAGCTAAAAGTCATAAGCAGAGATCACAAACCACAGATAAAAGTTTATCTTTGCTTGCTGCTTTTTAATCCAGCAGACCATGAACTTTGGATACCACAAAGCAAAAAAATACTGATTCTCCATTCCTATTTTAAAGAATGCATGAACCTCCATGAAATTTAGAAGTTGAAGCTACTGTCTGTTAACAGATTTTGTTGCACACTGATAGAGGTTAACCTAATTTTGGATTTTGTCTAGTCTCGTAAATCTGAAATTATCCTGACATACCCCGACAATTAAAAAGGCGAAATTACCAAGCAAGACTTGGAATTTAAAATTTTTAATTCTTACCTAGCTCAATAATTTGAATGTCCGATATGGCAACTCGTAACAGCGATATAAAATTCATTAATTTTCTGCACAATGAACTCGAACTTACAAAAGCTGATATTGCTGTGGCGCTGCGACACCGTGAGTTGAACAATGGGCCGTTACCAATGCTCCTTTGGCAGTATGGCCTAGTTGACCTAGAGCAACTAGGACGAATTTTTGATTGGTTAGCCGAACAAGTGTAGCTTTGAAGTGCATTTTCCTGGTTAGACTACACACCAATTATCTAGAAACTATGAGGTTACAACGATGATTTCCACTTTAATTGCTGGATTTGGTCTTTTGCTTTGTTCAGGACTTATTAATAGCTACATCAGTTGTTTGCTACTTGAACAAATTTCAACTGACAACAGTAAAAAGAATTCGTAAATTATACCAGGTTTTGGTTCTTTGTCATACAGATGTGGTATTCCCAATTCGATAATAATTAAGAATGAAGAATACTGCATTATGAGTTGTGATATTTTTAGCATTTACCATCATTAGGAATTGTAGAGAGAAAGGATATTAGGAAACATTCCGAGAGAGGGAAGTTTGCAATGAATCAAATCATAATTAATGACACTACATTACGTGATGGCGAACAAGCAGCAGGTGTTGCCTTTAACTTACAAGAGAAAGTAGCGATCGCTAAATTTCTTGACGCCATAGGTATTCCCGAATTAGAAGTCGGTATTCCGGCGATGGGTGAGGAAGAAATCCGCGCGATCTGTGCAATTTCTGATTTGGGTTTGCAAGCCAAACTCCTAGGCTGGAATCGCGCCGTCATCTCAGACATTAAAGCTTCCATAGCTTGCGGTCTGAACCGAGTGCATATTGCCATTCCCGTCTCTGGTATCCAAATCGCCGCTAAATTCCACGGTCAGTGGCGGGTAAGTTTGCAAAAGCTCAAAGATTGTATCAGCTTCGCCCTCGATAAAGGTCTTTGGGTAGCAGTAGGGGGAGAAGATTCCTCTAGAGCTGATGAAAACTTCCTCTTAGACGTAGCACTTTACGCCCAAGAATGGGGTGCATCACGGTTTCGCTTCTGTGACACCGTAGGAGTTCTCGACCCCTTCACCACCTACACGAAAGTCAAACGACTCGCATCAGCTTTGCTGATCCCCCTAGAAATTCACACCCACAATGATTTTGGTCTAGCAACTGCTAATGCTTTGGCTGGTATTAAAGCTGGAGCCTCATCTGTTAATACCACAGTTAACGGCTTGGGCGAAAGAGCTGGCAATGCAGCCTTAGAAGAAGTTGTCATGGCTATCAAACGCATCTATGGCATCGATTTGGGTATCGACACTCCCAGTTTGTTGGAACTATCTCAACTCGTTGCTTCAGCATCCGGTGCTAATGTACCACCTTGGAAGGCGATCGTTGGTGAAAATACTTTTGCTCACGAGTCTGGTATTCATGCTCACGGCGTACTACAAAACCCCATCACCTACGAACCGTTTGCGCCTGAAGAAGTAGGTTGGGAACGGCGTTTAGTAGTGGGTAAACATTCTGGCCGGCATTTAGTGTCTAGTTTGCTACAACAGCATGGTATTTTCTTGAACTCTCAAGAAACCCAGTCTGTTTTAGACGCAGTGCGCCACCAATCGATACAGAAAAAACGCAGCCTGACTACAGAAGAACTTTTGAATTTGGTACGAGAACAGAGGTATTCTCATGCAACGCGATGAATTAGAGCTTAACTTACCACCCGCTTTTGAAATCGGTGAAAAAGTCAGAGTTCGTAAACTGCTCAAAAACGATGGTACGTTTCCTGGTAAAGAAGTCGGGCAAGTTTTAGCAAACAAGGGGGATATCGGCTACATAGCAAGTATCGGCACATATTTGCAGACTTCTTATATCTATGCCGTGCATTTTTTGGAAACAGGGTTCGTCGTCGGCTGCAAGAAAAAAGAACTAGAATCTGTTGAGGAATCTCATGAAAGTAATGTTACGCATGAATGATGCCGGCAATTTAGTTGTCTATGTTGCTAAAAAAGACTTAGAGGAAGAAGTAGTTAAACAAACAGAAGGAAATGAGGGAAAAATTCTCACCTTAGCAAATGGTTGGGAATTAGAATTTCGTGATTTGCCAGATGCAGCCAATTTACCTCAAACTGTAGAAGCTAAACGCTTGGCATAAAATTTTTATCCGACAGTAAAGAGAGAAGGTAAAAGATAAAAAATAGATTTTTCCTTCTTTCTTTGGATGAGTGAAATTACCCCATCAGAGTGGGGTTTATTATTTTATATTTTGAGTGACTGAAAATGGGTGACAAATATCTGACTTTATCGGAATTGAATGTTGAGGGACAGTTACTAGGTTTTGTTGGTGATGAACCAGGAAAATATAAATACTTACAATTAGCAGTTCCATCTGGAAGTGTGCAAGTTAAACTACCTAAAGAGTTGCGCCGTTCTTTGACATCGTTAGTACCAGGTGAGCAAATTCGCGTTTGTGGTCACAGTAAATTAAATCCACACACAGGTAAAATTAAACTCAAAGCTTATCGGGTAACATCAATGGGTGTTTGCCAAATTCCAGATTTGCCACCTCAACCCAAAGCCAGGATTATGGTGTGTCAAAAGTCTGGTTGTATGAAGCGTGGCGGCAAAGGGTTATTATCAGAATTGGAAAAAACTTTGTGCGATCGCGGTTTGTTAGATAAAGTCAAAATTGAACACACAGGCTGCCAAAAATGCTGCGGTAGCGCCCCTAATTGTGTTTTGCAGCTTGGTAAAAAGAAATACAAAAATATTCATCCAGACGCGATCGCATCTTTGCTAGAAAAACACTTAACTTAAGTTGCAAAGACATTTGTAATTTAATTTTACAGGTGGAAGGGTTCGCTCCTATTCCACCTATTTATTTTTAGTGTAAAAGGATAAAATGCAAATAACTCTGCATATTCCGTATTTGTTATGAGCTTAACCACTGCTAAACGCTTCACTATAGCTGAATATCACCGGATGGCAGAACTCGGCTTCTTTAAGGAGGATGACCGAGTTGAGCTAATTAAGGGTGAAATTTTCTACATAGTAGCAAAAGATACACCACATTCAGTTTGTGAAACACGCCTAGAGCGATAATTATATAAGCTAGTAGGCGATCGCGCAACCCTGCGAGGACAACAACCAAGTACTTTGTCTAACTACAGTGAGCCTGAACCAGATAGAGTAATTGCAAAAAATAGAGATGATGACTATCTAACAAATCATCCCAGCACCTCTGACATATTACTTTTAATAGAAATTTCTGATTCCTCCTTGAAATATGACCAAGAGGTAAAATTACTGCTTTATACAGAAGCGAATATTTTTAATTATTGGATATTTAATTTAGTAGATAATTCTTTAGAATGCTATAGCAAGCCTTATCAACATTTGCAGGGTAAATTTGGTTATCGCCGCAAGTTGATTTATTTGGCAAATGAATCAGTTAATCTGCGATTTTTCCCTGCTTTAGTTCTCGATTTATCTAAAGTTTTTCCAAAATGACAGATGCTATAGATGATGTTTGGACATTTTTAACAGTAATCAGTAAACAGTAAATCTCTTGCATAAATGTTTAAATTGTCATGTTGAGCGGAGCGAAACATCTCGGAGATTCTTTCCTACGGAACGCTATGCGTAGCTTGCTTCGACCTAGGAGTACCCTCTACTACGTTCTGGTCAGAATGACACTCATAATTTTCGGACTTTTGCAAGAGGTCTAGTTATCACTAAAGATAATTAGGTTTAAAGATAACCACTCTATCGACTCTATCGGCGATTACTTTCAACTGAAAACTAATAATCCAAAGTTGACTAGTGGCAGGCGTTGTTTAACAGTTATCAGTAATTATTTTTTTCTGACCAATGTTTACTGTTTACTGTTTACTGTTTACTATTTTAATTTAAGATTCTTGTATCCAATTATCAATAAAGTCGGTGAGTTCTGAACTTTCATCTTTGAACTTTCTTGCAAATAGCATCTCACCACTGCCATAGACATTAGTTTCTATAATTTTATCCATTTTTTTCAACCTCTGTAACTGTTCTATATTGATAAGTTCTGGATGTTCAACACTTTCCCACTCTGTAAAAGTCAAATTCATTGCAACTTTTGTTCGGAACTGTGAATTACCTATAATTGTCTGAAAAAACATTTCGTCCGGTGTCAATGTGTTTTGGAAAAACTTTACTATTTTGGGATTTGTTTCGACGAACGATAAGATGTAGTGACATGCATCTGCTGACAATGCCCACCATTGACTTCCTGCATACGGTTTTAGATTTCCTAGAGCTTTTTTGTAATCACGTTTCCAAGGTATAATGTTGTTGATTACAGCAGCAAAAACTCGCATTATTGTACGATAAAGGCTGTGATTATATAGTGTCTGTGGTTGGTACTTATAAAGTCTATCTAGAAGCTTACTTACTTCTTGATTGGGCATCTCAACTAGATTGATAAACTCCGTTCCAACCCTTTGAGAAAAATAATCGTTTATGTAGCTTGCGCTCTTTAAGGGATAATCACTTCCACTAATTAAAATTAGGTAGTCAAATCTATGTTGACTGTTTAATGCTTCTCGAATCAAATTTATAGTAGCTTCAATTGTAGAAAATTCACCCCAATAAACAGATACTCTGTGTCGAATAAACGTAACATTTTGATGATGAATTTTTTCTTGAAAAAGCGATTCGTCACTCTTAGCATCTATGTGTATGAAAAACTGAGTATCAGGACTATTAAGAGCATTAATCAATTTACACAAATGATTAGGAGTATTATGTGCTAAAATTAAATACGCTAAATTCATAATATTTACTGTTAGTGAAATTCCTATTAAACCACTCACAAAAGTATCAGCAATCATACTTAAGAAATATATCGCAAGTTTGATAGCTATATAAGCTTTGTAGATGTTAACTTGTTTTTATTCTAATTAGGATTGCTGTACTAACATCGCTACCATTGTATTGTTTTATTTTCTCTTGCTTAAAGCAAACTCTCCATCGCTTGCTGCAAATCATTCGTAAATTGGGCAACAGTTTGTTTAGCACCTAAGCGGCTGCCTTTATATTCGGGGTAACGCTCAGAAACAGATATCGGCTTACCTACAGTTATCTTAACTTGCTGCTTACCTAATTGCGGACGCCGGAAAGCTTTATCACCCTTAATCCGAGTAATCATCTGCCATAATATTAAAGTTGTCTCAGCAAACCTTTCTACTGTCGGTTTTTCACGGATGTAATTGCCGGAAACTGCGACAAAACTTTCTACTAAGCGCATGTGCCACATTCGTGCATTTGCCTCTTCAGCAACGCGATCGCCTAAAGCACGCTCTATAGAAGATAATGCTTTTATATCCTTAAATTCTTCTCTAAATATATAATTCCAACCAGCTTGCTCTACCCGCCGACAGCGGTCATTTAAATTGCCTCTTGGCTGCAAATCAAAATACTGCTCTGATATTAGTAGCGCCGCATTCAACAAAGCTTGCAAACGATGTGCTAGTACTTCATTTCTATCTTGAATTTCTCCAGTTACAATCTTGGCATCTGGCAGTTTTTGATGATAAAACCGCGTGTAAAATTGTTCCATCAGCGAAAGTAAATGTTCTGCCAAAGTCAACAATCGGGGATAAAGCGACTCTATAGAAGCTATATTGCTTTGTTCGTTTGGATTCACGGGTAAACCACTAGCTGCCTCCAATTCACTCAAAAGCTGAGCGATCGCTTCCCAAGGAGCATCAACGTAACTATACTTAATCCCAACTGGTACAATTAAAACCTGCTGGTCGCGTCCAGCTTTGTACAAGTCTTCAGCACACCAAAAGCCTAATTGAGCGATACCAGGTTCTAGGGGGCTGATAATCTCTGATAGACCATTAGTAGCCCCTTCTGGCGCAGCAGCCATCGGGAATTTCCCATTGGCAAACAAATCACGCGCTGAACGCAACCCCGTCCAGTCAGCCTTACCCCGCTGAATTGGCGTACCACCCAAACGAGAAGCAATCCAGCCAACGTGGGAACCTGCCCATAGAGGAATACCGCGATCGTAGATAAAATGAGCATGAATCGGAAGTTGTAGCGATGTCCCCTGTCGTGCTACCTTTGGCACGAGTTGAGAAAACAAGTAGCTCAAACAAAATGGATCGTCAGTTTTGGGATGGCGAAATGCCAGCATAAAACGGATCTTACCTTCTTGAAACTGGCGATAGAGATCCACCAAAACCTCTACGTTGTCTGCTTCAATCTGGGTAATAGCTGTTTGCCAGCTTATCCAACTCGGTAGCAACAGATGGACGACTCTTAATACCCACGGGTTAAAAGCCGGAGGAATAAATTCTAAAGGTGCTTGTGCTTGATAAATCACATCTGACAAAGTAGTTTTCTCCTAAAGTTGCGTACAGGGATTGGGGAACTCGGGGCCCCCTTTGGGGATAAGGGGCAATGGGGATTGGGAGAGTGAGAGAGTGAGAGAGTGCGGGAAGAACAAATAAAGACAAATGACAAATGACTCTTGACTCTTAACCTTGGACTCCTGTTTCCTAACTCAGTACTCTTAAGCCAGGAGACTATAAATAAAAATGAAAAAGAAATAACACTTTATACTTCATCCTTCATACTTTATTAGCGATTCTGGAAAGGGAATAAACGATGCGACTGTCACAAATGTTATTCGTTACACTGCGGGATGATCCAGCTGATGCTGAGATTCCCAGCCATAAATTATTACTCCGTGCAGGTTATATTCGTCGCATCGGTAGCGGTATTTATGCTTATTTACCATTGATGTGGCGGGTATTGCAAAAAGTTTCCCAGATTGTGCGAGAAGAAATGAACGCTACAGGCGCACAAGAATGTCTCCTACCACAATTACAACCCGCTGATTTGTGGAAAGAATCGGGACGCTGGGACACTTACACCAAAGCTGAAGGGATCATGTTTTCCCTAATTGATCGCCGTGAGCAACAATTAGGATTAGGCCCAACTCATGAGGAAGTGATTACAGCGATCGCTCGTGATATGATTCGTTCCTATCGTCAGCTACCGCAAACACTCTACCAAATTCAAACCAAGTTCCGTGATGAAATTCGTCCCCGCTTCGGTTTGATGCGCGGTAGAGAATTTATTATGAAGGATGCCTATTCTTTCAATGCCGATGAAGCCAGTCTGAAAAAAACTTATCAGGATATGTACCAAGCTTACAGCAATATTCTGCGGCGTTCTGGTTTAGCTTTCCGTGCAGTGGACGCCGACTCTGGTGCAATAGGTGGTTCTGGTTCTACAGAATTTATGGTGCTGGCAGAAGCAGGTGAAGATGAAGTTCTC
The DNA here is from genome assembly GCA_019359395.1 of Komarekiella atlantica HA4396-MV6. Lineage (GTDB taxonomy): Bacteria > Cyanobacteriota > Cyanobacteriia > Cyanobacteriales > Nostocaceae > Komarekiella > Komarekiella atlantica. The sequence goes on along the minus strand of JAHHHK010000004.1, from coordinate 246,983 downwards.
TACACTGAGGATGGAAAATACGCCGCTAACGTAGAAAAAGCAGTTTCGTTACCAGTTAATGCCGAACCCTCACGGTTTACAACCTACGAAAAACGCGATACACCTAAATCAGAAACGATTGAAAAGGTGTGTCAATTCCTCAATTGCTCTCCCACCCAAGTGGTGAAAAACGTCCTTTACCAGACAGTTTATGACAATGGCATGACGGTGTTGGTTCTGGTGAGTATCCGCGGCGATCAAGAAGTTAATGAGGTCAAATTACAGAATGAATTGACCAAACTAGCTTCTAATTACGGTGCTAAAACTATTATTAGTTTGAATGTACCAAATGCAGAAGCGCAGCAAACATGGACAACAAAATCTCTACCTTTAGGCTACATCGCGCCTGATATTGCAGATGAATATATAACTAACAGTAAACAAATCAATCCTCAGTTTGTCCGCTTGGTGGATCAAACAGTTGTTGATTTAAAGAATTTCGTCACGGGCGCTAATGAAACTGGCTATCACGTCGTGGGTGCTAATTGGAGTGAGCAATTTCAAGTACCAGATAATGTAGTAGATATACGTAAAGCAAGACCAGGCGATCGCGCTATCCACAACCCAGAACAAACCTTACAAACTGCTCGTGGAATTGAAGTAGGTCATATTTTTCAATTAGGCACTAAATATTCCCAAGTATTGGGAGCAACTTATACCAATGAGCAGGGTGAAGAAGAACCATTAGTCATGGGTTGCTATGGAGTAGGCGTGTCACGACTGGCGCAATCTGCTGTAGAGCAATCTTATGATAAAGATGGGATTATTTGGCCGGTAGTGATCGCACCCTATCACGCAATAGTCACGATCCCTAACATTAATGATGCTCAACAAGTCGAAATCGCCCAAAAACTTTACACAGAACTTAACCAAGCGGGAATTGAAACCCTACTAGATGACCGCGATGAACGGGCTGGAGTGAAATTTAAAGATGCCGACTTGATTGGCATACCTTACAGGATTGTAACCGGGCGAGCGATCGCCAATGGCAAAGTCGAAGTTGTGGAGAGGGCAACTCGTAAATCTCAAGAAATCGCCATTGATGAAGTTACAACTACACTCAAACAGTCGATTACAGCAGCAATAGAGGGTAAAAATTAAACGCATATGCGCTTCTCTACGAGACGCTACGCGAACGCCTTCTTGAAGGGTAGGGGCGCAAAGGTTCCGCAGAGAAATAAATACTTTACTTAGCGTTCCCACCGAAGTTCTGAGCGGCGGAAGCCGCCGCACCCTGCGGGATCTTGCTACAGACTTCTCTGTGCGTTTTCCTCAGCGTTCCTCTGCGTTGTAAATTTAATCATCTCCAGAAAGAATGAGATTTACATAATTGGGCAGGTGACGGACTAGAAATACAAATTCTAAAATTGAGTAAGAGACCAGCAAAATTACGAATTATAAGATTTTGAAGCAGAGAGCTTCCTCTAGTAGGTTTTGGGAAACTCTCCACTTGTAAGTATCGTCTTTAACCAGGCTGCTCATCACACAAAGACTATTCAGCCCTCAGTCAGGAAGGTTTTGAACATGAAAGACCAACAAGGATCTAACCGTATAACTCCAGGTGTAATTGCAGTTGTCTCAGCAGCGGTTGTAGCAGTGGGTGGTGGTGTAGCTTGGGTTACTTCAAACTCTAACAATTCTCCTACGCCGTCAAGCTCCTCTCAAAAAATAACCCAGTCAGGACAGCAACCATCTACCACGCAACCAGGTAATGAGCAAACCGCTAACATTTATTGGCTCAGACCAAAAGACAAAAATATTAATTTGGTTCCTCAGCCAGTTAAAGTAGCTACTGCACAGCCCAACCAAGCTTTAGAAGCAGCTTTTCAAAGTTTGTTAGCAGGCCCAACAGAAGGGACAAATTCGACAACCATTCCCAAGGGAACCAAACTGTTGGGGCTGAAAGCAGACAATAATGAGGTTCACGTTAATTTATCTGAAGATTTTACCAGTGGTGGTGGTAGTTCCTCAATGATGGGTCGCGTGGGACAAGTTGTTTACACTGCGACAACTTTAAATCCAAAAGCCAAAGTGTACATTGATGTGAACGGCAAACCCTTGGATGTTTTGGGTGGTGAAGGTGTGGAGTTACAACAGCCACTAACTCGTGAAAGCTTTCAGAAAAATTATCCGCTTTAGTCAAGACTCAAGAGTCATTGGTTTTGAACGAATAACAAAGCGCAAAGTCTTAACGTCGGCTTCCGGCGTAAAGCCCTTTGGGCATGGCTTCTGTACAAGACGCTTTGCGAACGCTTACGGCATAGCCCACCAAGAGCGAAAAGTTCTGTAAGCGGGTTTCCCAACCTAGGAACGCCACTTGCTACAAGCCGGGAAACCCGTCCAACGCAGTGGCTCAACTTTTCAAGACAGGCATCAGACACCAGTGACGCTCCTGCGTCGCTACCGCTACGCTAACACACAAGTCTCTTAACCCGCCCATGCGACTAGCTCAACTTTGTGAGACCAGCCACACGTGCGGTGAAGCAGCCCGATCTTGGGGTCTCCCCAAGTAGAGGGACTGCTGAACCCGTAAGGGCTCTGCCGCCCTTGTGGACTGGCATTCGCCTTACAGCCCTTTGGGCATCCTACGGCAGGCGTGCCGGAGGCATCACTCCGAAGGGATAACAAAGGACAAATGACAAAGCACTTACCGCTTGCCATTTAATATACGAAAGTTACGGGCTTGCTGTTCTAACCTTGTGGCAAGGCGATCGCAAACCCGGTTACATAAATCAAAAATCATTTGATCTTCTACTCGGTAGTAGGCGCAAGTTCCTTCACTACGGCGGCTAAGAATTCCTGCTTGCCACATTACTTTCAGGTGCTTCGACACATTTGCCTGAGAAGTCTGTGTTGCCTCTACCAACTCTTGCACGCATTTTTCTTCATCCCGCAGCAAATGTAGCAGCCGCAGACGCATCGGCTCACTTAACATGCTGAAGTATTCAGCTACTTGTTGCACCACTTCTGGTACAGGCAACGCTTGTTTCATCAGGATTAACCCGCAAGGATTGAAAGTATATGACTCATTTCATATATAGATTAATACTTAATCAGGGTTAATTCGCATCAAAGGCTGACCATATTCTACAGGTTCACCATTTTGAACGAGAATTTCCATTACCTGTCCTGAGACTTCAGCTTCGATTTCGTTCATCAGCTTCATGGCTTCAATTATACAGACTGTTTGACCGCTACGGATGCGATCGCCCACTTCTACAAATGACGCTTCCCCAGGTGCAGCAGCACGATAAAACGTTCCCACCATTGGAGAAGGTACTTCTACTAATCTTTGGTCAATTGCTGAGGGAGCTACTGACAACTGTAGTTGCGTTGCAGTGGTAGCATTATCGAAAACGCGACTTGTTGCCCCCTCCGATACTGGAGTTGATGCTGCTTGGGGTGTGGGTGAAACCGATGTCAATCCCGAACTAACCATACCACCACCAGATGCTTGACCTACCGACAACATCTGAGTGCTAACGCTCACAGCTTTACGTACCGTTAATTCAAAATCATTGCTTTTAAGCGTTACTTCTGCAATATCTGTTTGTGCGATAGTTGCTAGGAGTTGACGGATTTCATTAAAGTCCAATGGCACAGTTTTTCTTACCTCGACCTATGAGTAAATTAGAATCTTAAGTGTGGCAGGAATTTAATCCCTTGTAGGATCTTGAAATCGGAAGAAAGCACCTCAGTAGAGAACAAAGTTATTCTCTACCTTGGTATTTATCGTCACGAGTATCAATGCGGATACGTTCACCTTGGGAAATAAACAAAGGAACCATTACACTTGCACCAGTTTCTAGAATTGCGGGTTTTGTGCCACCTGTAGCAGTATCACCTTTGACACCGGGATCTGTTTGCACAACTTCTAGAATCACGGAGTTGGGCAATTCAACTTCGAGCACTTGCTCACCCCAACGGATAACATTAACCTCCATACCTTCTTTAAGGTACTTGACACGATCGCCAATTTGCGCCGCACTCAATCTACCCTCTTCATAAGTTTCCATATCCATAAAGACGAACTCATCGCCCTCTTTATAGGTATGCTGCATGGTGCTTTTTTCTAGAGTGGCTTGGGGTACTGTTTCCCCAGCCCGGAATGTTTTTTCTACCACGTTCCCATTCTGAGCATTTCTCAGTTTCGTCCGCACAAAGGCAGAACCTTTACCGGGCTTAACGTGGAGGAATTCTATCACCCGCCATACAGACCCATCTAATACAATTGAAACACCGGGTCGAAAGTCGTTACTGGAGATCATGAAGCTTTCAATTTTTGGAAGACAATCGGCATTTATTGTACCCTTCAAGCGGAGTAATTAGTCAGTTGACATTTGTCATTTGTCATTTGTCATTGGTCATTGGTTAAGAGTAGAGACGCGATTTATCGCGTCTCTACAAGAATCAAGGGTCATTAATTATTTTCTTCCCCTGTTCCCCCATCTCCTCATCTCCCCCTGCTCCCTCAGCACCTAACGTGGGAAGATTATTGATGGGTTACGTCCAGTTAACAATTTGATGCTGCATTTGAGCCATGCCATGTTTAACTTTTTAAAATCCTGGCTGAAGAACAGCCTCATGACAATACTGCTGGTAGCAATATTTTTAGGCATAACTACATCTGGGTGGACTCCCTCCAGTAACGCCGCTCTGCCAGCTGGAAATGCAATTACCGACGGCAAAGCTCTGTTGCGGTATGCACTCCCGATAGATAATAAACCTGTGCGGCAACTGCAAGCCAGCTTAGAAGACATATCTGCCCAACTGCGGGCAAATCGACGATGGGGTGCTATCTCCAAAGACCTCAGCCAAGCATCGCGGATTCTTGATAAACCCTCCCAAATCTTAACAAGCGTTCCCGAAGAACGCCAACTCCAAGCCGAAGCTTGGATTGCCGAATTAAAATCTGGCGTGGGTAAATTGCAAGAATTAGCTAACGTCAAAGATAAAGAACACGTTTTACAAGAAAGAGCCAAATTACTAAATATCGTTACTCAGCTAGAAGAGTCGATGGTGAAGGGATTCCCCTTTGAAGTGCCTTCTCAGTACAGTAACCTGCCTCAACTTAAAGGTCGCGCTACGGTGGAATTCAAAACCAACAAAGGCAACCTTAGCCTTGTGGTAGACGGTTATAGTGCCCCTGTCACTGCTGGGAATTTTGTAGATTTGGTACAACGCGGTTTTTATAACGGCTTAGAATTTACCCGTTCTGAAGAATCTTACGTGCTGCAAACTGGAGATCCACCAGGAAAGGAGGCGGGTTTTATTGACCCAAAAACCAACAAATATCGCGCCATTCCCTTGGAAATTTTAGTTGAAGGCGACAAGCAGCCTACCTATGGTATTACTTTAGAAGAAGCTGGTCGTTACATTGATATGCCAGTCTTGCCTTTTTCTGCCTTTGGTGCGTTGGCTATGGCTCGTCCCGAAAGCGAAGTTAATGGAGGTTCTTCACAATTTTTCTTCTTTCTGTTTGAGCCGGAACTCACACCCGCAGGACGCAATTTATTGGATGGTCGCTATGCAATTTTTGGCTATCTTACCGAAGGTAAAGAGGTTTTGGATAAACTCAAAGCAGGTGACAAAATTGAATCGGCAACAGTTGTGCAAGGTATAGAAAATTTGGTTGAGCCGCAAACAGCATAATCAATCGCAGAACAAACTTGAGTCTGTGTTAGGTATGCGATCGCTCTATTAGCAGGGCATTGTATAATCTCCAAATCAGGGTAGGCATCTATTGCCTGCCCTCAAAATTTCCGGGATCAGCGCTATTAACTAAGATTCCCAGCGGTAAAAACCTGATCAACAGTGATGGCTAACTCTGGAAAAGTCAGCGACACAATCTGCTGGTTACTCCTAAAAACTGTCTCTTCGTACAGTCCCTCTTCCAGTAATAAAACTGAAATCTTCGTTTCCAATGGATCTACAATCCAATATTCAGGAACCTCTAAGGCTGCATATTCAGATCGCTTATAACGATAATCCCGTTTCACCGACTCTGGACTGACCACTTCTACAATTAGTAACGGAGGTGACTCAAATACTGCTGAAGCATTCAACAATTCTCTAGCTTGCTCCAGTGTTACTACACACAAATCAGTCAACCTAGATTTATTTCTACCCGTTCTCACCCCAGTTTCCCGAAAACACAGCCAAGTAGAGTTACAACGTTTTATTTCTGCTTTCAAGGCAGTATCCAAAAAATCGACAATCAGGAAATGTTGAATAGTAGGTGGGTTCATTAGCTCTAGCCTGCCATCCACCAATTCGTAATGGAAGCCGTTGCCATCATCATAGGTTAAGTACTCCTCAAATGTAATGCTAGTTACTGGTGTTGTTACCATTCCAACTGACTCCTAGACATTACCCTTATCCTAAACCGTCAAGCAAATCATTAGTTTTCTTATAATTTTGCAACCCGGAAAACCGATTGTGAATAGTGAATTATCTTCCCTAAAAGTACAAGATATTGGTGAACAAGGACTTTTACAAAGATTACAGCGATTCTGTTCTTCAGAAATTATTGGGGATGATGCAGCAGTGCTAGTGACAGAACCAGAACAATCTTTAGTAGTGACAACGGATGTCCTGGTTGACGGCGTACATTTTAGTAACGTCACTACTTCCCCAGAAGATGCTGGTTGGCGAGCAGTAGCAGCTAATTTATCAGATTTAGCAGCAATGGGTGCTTCACCTTTAGGAATCACTGTCGGACTGGGACTCCCTGGTGAAATGAGGGTGAGTTGGGTTGAGCGTTTGTATCAAGGAATGACAGAATGCCTGCAAAAATACAATACTCCAATTGTCGGGGGTGATATAGTGCGATCGCCTGTGACTACTCTGGCAATTACCGCTTTCGGTCAAGTTCATCCTAGTCAAATTATCCGCCGCTCTGCTGCTCAGGTGGGAGATGCGATCGTCGTTACAGGCGTCCACGGCGCCTCCCGTGCTGGGTTAGAATTGCTCTTACATCCTGAATTCGGGCAAAACCTCAATAATGCTGATAAGACGGCATTAATTCACGCACACCAACGCCCTCATCCCCGATTAGATGTCTTACCATTACTCTGGAAAATCTTAAATTCCTCCTCTTTCCTCATCACTGGGATGGATAGCAGCGATGGTTTAGCAGATGCGGTTATACAAATTTGCCGCGCCAGCGGTGTCGGTGCGATCCTAGAGCGCAGCCAAATTTCCTTGCCAACAGCTTTTGAACACTGGCTGACAAAAGAGCAAGCACTGGAATATGCACTTTATGGTGGCGAAGACTTTGAATTAGTGCTTTGCTTGCCACAAGAACCAGCCTATGACTTAGTGCAACAATTAGGTCAGAGTGCAGCTATTGTGGGCAGGATTACATCAGAATCAACAGTAATGTTGCACGACGAAAAAGAAAAATTCCCTGACCAAGTTCTGAATCTTAGTCAGGGATTTCAACACTTTAATCATTAGTCCTTTGTCCTTCGACAAATGACTAATGCCAAATGACAACTGACAAATTATTGCCACTTCTGGGCTACTAATTCTGCCAAATCCAGGACTCGCTGACTGTAACCCCACTCGTTGTCATACCATGCCATAACTTTCACTAGGTCATTGCCCATAACCAAAGTCAAGGCAGCATCAACAATTGAAGAAGCATCAGTACCTTGATAATCGGACGATACTAGTTGTAGTTCGCTGTAGTCTAAAATGCCTTTTAGTGGGCCTTCAGAAGCATCTTTGAGAGCTTGGTTAACTTCTTCCGTAATAGTACGCTTCTCAACCTGAACCACGAAATCTACCATTGAAACGTTCGGGGTAGGTACACGCAGGGCAACGCCATTCAGCTTGCCCTTGAGGTCTGGGATTACCAGCGCCACTGCTTTTGCCGCACCAGTAGAGGTGGGTACAATGTTTATGGCTGCTGCTCTCGCCCGTCGCAAATCTCGGTGAGAAGCGTCTAGCAAGCGCTGATCACCAGTGTAGCTGTGGGTGGTAGTCATTGTACCTTTAATGATGCCGAATTTATCGTTCAACACCTTGGCGATGGGAGCCAAACAGTTAGTAGTACAACTGGCATTACTGATGATGTGATGCTTGTTGTGGTCATAGTCGTGATGATTCACACCAACCACAAAAGTGCCATCCTCATTTTTACCAGGGGCGGTGATCAGAACCTTCTTGGCTCCAGCATTCACATGCTTCAGCGCCCCTTCTTTGCTGGTAAATACTCCCGTCGCTTCGATAATCAGGTCAATTTCCCACTCTTTCCAGGGCAAGTTTTCTGGGTTGCGATCAGATACGCACTTAATGGTCTTACCATTAACGATGATAGAGTTATCATCGGCAGTAATGTCAGCATTCTTTAACTTCCCTAACATCGAGTCATATCTCAGCAGGTGAGCGTTGGTTCTAGGGTCTGAGGTGTCGTTAATAGCGACAAGGTCAATTTGGCTGTTTTCTCTTCCCACCCAGCAACGTGCAAAGTTACGTCCGATACGCCCGAAACCGTTGATTGCAACTCTAATCACAGTGTCTTGCCCTCTGTATTTATGCTTATAAGTTGATATCGTTGACCCCAATCATATCGCAAAGGGGGGGAGCACTCATAACCATGAAGTGCCGGATCAATAAAAAAACACATAATTTATTCAGATTTGTTTGAGTAGAGGTTGTTGTTAGCGATATACGCTCTAACTGATTCTGGAACTAAATAGCGAATTGACTGGCGTTGGCAGCAAAGTTTACGAATCAGACTTGACGAAACTCCTACTAAAGGTATATTCAAGAATTGCCAGTGAATGGTAGAAGACTGCTTCTTCAGTTGTTGCTCCACTTGCTTGCAGATTAACTCGCTTTGAGCTATTGTCTCACCACTTAACAGTCGGGGTGCGATTAACCAATCACACATTTGTGCTAGTTCGTGTCCACGGTACCAACGAGGTAAAGTTTGGAAGGCATCCAAACCTAAAATCCAGTACCAGTGGGTATTTTGGTAAAAAGCAGACAAGTCGATTAAGGTGTTGATGGCAAAAGAAACCCCAGAACGATTTACCTCCACCAGTGAGACAGTAAACGCAGGGTTATTTTTTGTAGCTCTTTGCAGCATTTCCACGCGATGCTCAAACAAAGCTGCTTCTTTATGAGGAGGATTTAGCGATGGCACCCAAATTACCTTTTTTAGTGGTACTTGATGCAAAGCTGTTTCGGCTATGAGCAGGTGTCCCCAATGAATTGGATCAAATGTGCCACCAAAAATTGCTAGTTGCTGCATCCAGTCAAGCTTGGGTTTTATGCAATTGAAAAATAGTTTCATTACCAATGTACTATTGAAGTCAATTCGCGCCTAGGCTTGATGCAATTTAAAATCAGTTTCGCCAACATTGTACGATCGCAGCCAATTCCAGTAAGGCAACGAAAAATATGTATTTGACATTACCAAGAATTTCTTTCCCGATCCGGCAGAAATTTTCAGAATAATCTTAACAACAGTTCAGAAATAGCAAAAACCTCCAACCAAGGTAAAATCATTCTGAATAAACAAAGCCAGAGCAGAAAAGTCAACTTGGCATCAAATATAAACATCATGTACGAACAGTTACGGTAAAAAATCAAATTCCTGTTATGATACGCGTGTCATTTGTGATTATGGTGTGGTGTGGTATAAGAGGAGCAATAAATGAGTAATTCTGTAGATTTTAGTGGTAGACCATTTCATTTCATTGGGATCGGCGGCATAGGTATGTCTGCTCTGGCATACGTTCTTGCCAAACGCCAATTTCCAGTATCAGGTTCGGATCTTCGTCCAAACCACATTACGCACAAGTTGGAATCTATCGGAGCTCATATTTTTGGTAGACAAGAAGCAAGCAATCTCGAATTCTTTCGCCCTCAGGTATTGACTAATGAATTAGTATTAAACTCACAAGAACAATCGCCTACTCCTACTAAATCAATACTGCCTCAAGTCATTTGTTCGACAGCGATTAACACTAATAATTTAGAATACAAAGCAGCATTAGAATTAGGTTGTCCGATTTTACATCGTTCAGATGTACTAGCAGCCTTGATTGCCGATTACTACAGTATTGCAGTGGCAGGAACACACGGCAAAACCACAACCAGTAGCATGATTGGCTATATGCTTCTGCAAGCAGGTTTAGACCCAACAATTTTGGTAGGCGGGGAAGTAAAGGCTTGGGAAGGCAATGCTCGATTAGGGCAAAGTCGATATTTGGTAGCAGAAGCAGATGAATCAGATGGTTCTCTAGTCAAACACGCTCCTGAAATTGGCATTATTACCAATATTGAACTCGATCATCCTGATCACTACGATACATTAGAGGAAGTAGTTGATATCTTCCAGAAATTTGCCAAGAGTTGTAAGATATTAGTAGGTAGTATTGACTGTGCTACAGTACGCGATCGCCTGCAACCAACAATCAGCTACAGCTTACACTCAGATACCGACGCTGACTACACAGTTACCAATGTTGACTATCGTGCTGATGGCACCACGGCTTTAGTTTGGGAACAGGGCAAAGCTTTGGGCGTGTTGAAATTGCGGCTGCTTAGTCGGCACAATCTCAGTAATGCTCTAGCAGCGGTAGCTGTTGGTCGAGCCTTGGGCTTAGAATTTGGAGAAATCGCTAAAGGTATTGCCACTTTTGAAGGAGCAAGACGCCGCTTTGAATTCCGGGGTGAAGTCGATGGCATTACCTTCATTGATGATTATGCCCATCATCCCAGCGAGATTCGCGCTACTCTCGCCGCAGCACGTTTACAGGCAAGACCAGGGCAGAGAGTTGTTGCCATCTTCCAACCCCATCGCTACAGCCGCACACTTACCTTTTTAGAAGAATTTGCCCAATCTTTTACTCATGCTGATTTAGTTGTGTTGACTGATATTTACAGTGCAGGCGAACCAAATTTAGGGCAAATCAGTGGTGAACAACTAGCAGCGGAAATTGCTAAGCAACATCCGCAAGTGGTTTATCAACCAACGTTACCCTCAGTGTGCGAATACTTGTTGCAAACACTGCATCGAGGTGATTTGGCACTTTTTTTAGGAGCTGGGAACTTGAATCAGGTAATTCCCGAAGTAATTACAACACTTTGCGAGCCGGCTAAAGCTACATCATAAGTTGCGAGGTCTGATTTTTAAGCAAAGCACCCGTTTAACAACGGTTCCATTGGTTTATCCTATGCCGTATTATTACGGTAAAAAAATGTAAAAATTTTACCTATTAAAGTAAAAATGACAATTTCCCAGGCAGCTGGAAACGTCTGCACACCTTCTGCTTTGAATACAAAGAAACAGGAAACAACTAATTCAGCCAAGAGTGAGGTAATTTATTTACCTGGTACTGATTGTGCGCTCAAGTCCCAAGCTTCCTTGTCAGCTTTTACTTCCTATAGAGTTGGGGGAGCAGCTCAATGGTATGTTGCTCCCCGAAACTTGGAAGCGCTACAAGCAAGTCTTAACTATGCAAAAGAACATGATTTACCAGTAACAATACTGGGAGCGGGTTCTAACTTGTTAGTAAGCGATCGCGGTATATCAGGCTTAGTCATTGCTACTCGTCATCTCCGCTACAGCTACTTTGACTCCAAAACAGGTCAATTAACCGTTGCTTCAGGAGAATCAATTCCCAGCTTGGCATGGCAAGTAGCAGAACTAGGATGGCAGGGATTAGAGTGGGCTGTTGGTATCCCTGGAACTGTTGGGGGCGCTGTTGTCATGAATGCAGGCGCACATAAAAACTGTATCGCAGATATGTTAGTTAGCGCCCAAGTACTTTTGCCTGATGGTACAGTAGAAATTCTTACGCCTGAACAACTAGGTTATAGTTACCGAACTTCATTACTACAAAGTGACCAGCCTACTTCTACCGACAAAGACGCTGCGCGAACAAAGAGGTGTTGCCAACCCATAGTCACTCAAGCCACACTCCAACTTGAGCCAGGTGCCGATCCAGCACAAGTTGTAGCGCTTACCAAGCAGCACAAAAAGCATCGGCTGACCACCCAGCCCTACAACTTTCCTAGTTGTGGCAGTGTGTTCCGCAATCCCAAACCCTACTCTGCTGGATGGTTAATCGAACAAACTGGTCTAAAAGGTTATCAAATTGGTGGAGCACAAGTAGCACAACTCCACGCCAATTTTATCGTCAACCGTGGCGGGGCTAAGGCTAGTGATATCTTCTGTCTCATTCGTCATATCCAACAACAAGTTCAAGAACGTTGGTCTATTTGTTTAGAGCCAGAAGTCAAAATGATCGGAGAGTTTTAAAATGCTTGCTGAAATTGGCAATCAAGGGTGTGGGAACTGAACAAGCAAAAGGGCAGAGGAAGAAAAGACTGACTGCAACTTCCCCTGTCCACTCTTACTCTGCTACTTCATGCTCCCTGCTATACTCCAACTTCCCCTATTTTCTCTTGCTCTGCTGCTTCATGCTCCCTGCCAATGCCCTATGCCCCACGTTCAGCATTAATTATTGGTAAAAAAAGAGGCAAATTGCCCACCGCATCTATAATTGAATTTGATTTGTTATTCAACGCACGCGCGGACAATCAATTATGACAGGAAAAGGACAGGGATTCGGCTTTGGCTTAGGAAAAATGAAAGAATTAGCCGAAGCTTTTAAAAAAGCACAGCAAGTTCAAGAAGGTGCAAAGCGGCTCCAAGAAGAATTGGAGCAAATGGAGATTCAAGGAGAGTCTGGCGGTGGTCTAGTTAAGGTAATTGTCAGTGGCAACCAAGAACCTAAGCGAGTGGAAATTTCTCCAGATGCTTTAGGAGAAGGTGCAGAAGTGCTTTCCGATCTCGTGACAGTAGCGATGAAAGACGCTTACAACAAGTCCACAGCAACAATGCGGGAACGCATGGAAGATTTGACAAGTGGACTGGAACTTCCTGGATTTTAGTCATTAGTCATTGGTCATTAGTCATTAGTCAAAAAACAAAAAACAAATGGCAGATGACTGATGACAAAGGACAAAAAATATTTATGCCTTATAAGCTGCTGTTTGTCTGCTTAGGTAACATCTGCCGATCGCCATCGGCAGAGAACATCATGAATCATCTAATTGAGCAGGCTGGCTTGAGTGATAGCATTTTTTGTGACTCGGCAGGTACATCTAGCTACCATATTGGTAGCCCACCTGACCAACGCATGAGTGCTGCGGCTGCTACAAAGCTTTTGATTAAACTGCGTGGTCTAGCACGCCAGTTTAAAAAATCGGACTTTCAAGATTTTGATTTAATTTTAGCTATGGATAGAGAAAATTATAAAGATATCCTCTCTGTTGATCAAACTGGGCAGTATCACCACAAAGTGCGTTTGATGTGCAATTTTTGCTCTCGACACACTCATAAGGATGTTCCAGATCCTTATTATGGTGGTCTAGAAGGATTTAATCAGGTGATAGATTTACTTGTCGATGCTTGTGAAGGTCTGCTTACATACGTTACTAGCCAGCAATCGATACCATAATGTAGTAAGTATTGAAGTCAGGACTTTAAGACTCCTGACTCCTATTTTTATTCCACCAAACCATGCTTAATTGCAAAACGCACCAACTCTGCTCTGTTGCTAGTTGAGGTTTTTCTCAATAAACTGCTAACGTACTTTTCCACTGTTCGAGGACTCAGGTGTAACTGATGGCCCATGTCGGCATTAGAAAGACCATGAGTCAATAGCTCTAGAACCTCCTGTTCTCTGTGAGTTAGGGCTGAGAACAGCTGGGATGGCTGAATCTGAGTGAACAGAGAATTGTGGGCGTCTATTGCTTTTGATGAAGCAGAAATACCCAAATTCTCCTTGTGAGAAAAGCGGTATTCCGATTGAATGATTTGCGATCGCTCCAAAAGATTGCGAATTGCTGCTGCTAACTCTTCTAGTTCAAAAGGCTTGGGCAAATATAAATCGCACCCTGACTGATAGCCCAGAATTCTTTCCTGGGTTTTAGTTCGTGCTGTTAACAAAATTACAGGCAATAAACGGAACGCTGGTTTTTGACGTACTTGTCGTACTAGTTCATAACCATTCATCCGTGGCATGACAATATCCGTAACAATCAAATCAGGATGGTACTCATCCACCATCGCCAAAGCCTCTTGACCGTCATTAGCCATGATTAGCGAGTAGCCAGACAGTTCAAGATAATCGCTAATAGACAGACGAGTGCCCAGGTCGTCATCTACTACAAGGATCGTCAAGGGCATGGACAGTAGACCCCTAGCATTTTTTTTAGTAAGAAATTTGCTTCTATGAGCACTATTAATGAACACAGGCAAATATTAGTGTTCTTATGTTTCATACTATGACAGGATTACCAGCTAATAACTGCCTTAGGGTTAATTTATAAAGAAAATCTTAAATTATTAAGAAGTGTTAACGAAGTTTAACCCATTTCAGCTTTATAGGCTTAGAAGAAATCAATAGCTTTATAATTCGTAACAAATTACCAAAAAGCTAGAGTAAATACTCACCATAATATAAATTAATATTGACTTAAACAATCATTTCCTAGAAACTAAGTAAGTAAACATAAACAAGCTTATACACAAAGTTATTACCATCACTAGTGTTTACTTGTTTTTGGCAACACTTAACTGACAAACTAAATAATTATATTTACAGACTCTAAGTAACTTGAAGTTACTGAAAAAACTTTAAATTGGAACCTTTTAAAAGCTAAATTAGTAATATTCGGTTCAGCATTTATAGTGGTTTAATCTCACCTCAAAAATTTACAAAGTCAATCCAAACCATTTTTTAGGTACATTTAACGCATCCCAAATTATCAATGAGTGAAAAGAGCGAAGGTTACAAAGTTATTAGCGACAACCGTCAAGCCCGTTATTTGTATGAAATATTGGAAACCTACGAAGCTGGAATTCAGTTAACAGGAACCGAAGTCAAGTCGATTAGGGCGGGTAGAGTCAATCTTCAAGATGGCTATGCTTTACTTCGTAATGGCGAAGCCTGGTTGATCAACGTGCATGTCTCTCCTTACACTGCCAGTGGACAATATTTTAACCATGAACCGCGGCGTACACGCAAGCTGCTACTACATCGCCAAGAACTACGTAAGCTAATTGGCAAAGTTGAACAGCAAGGTTTAACTTTAGTCCCTTTGAAAATGTATCTTAAAAGAGGCTGGGTGAAAATCAGTATAGCTCTTGGCAAAGGTAAAAAGCTTCACGACAAACGAGAAGATCTGAAACGACGCCAAGATCAGCGCGATATTCAAAGGGCAATGAAAAATTATTAAGTATCAGTGTTGCCATACTACACTAGGGTGAGAAACGGATTGCAGTAGCAAGCATGTTGTATGTCCTCAGCGTGAGTTGACAAAATGCCCAGTTTATAGCCACAGATTGATTTTACTAACTTTTAAACTCGATACAGTTGTGAATAACTTCGGATGGCATGAGGAACTTTCACGATGAAACGCAATTTCACCAAAGCTATTGGCGCGGGCGTGCTCACTTTGAGTATGGGAATTATGCCCTTAACTCTACCTGCACAAGCCCAGACAACTACTGACCCTGGAGTCAATACAGCCCCCAGGACAACAACCTATGAGCGCAATGATTTTGATTGGGGTTGGCTGGGATTAATAGGTCTATTAGGTCTAGCTGGTTTAGCGGGTAGAAAGCGTGACGATGAACCAACCCGTTATCGTGACCCCAATACCCCTGGGGCTACTACCTACAGGGATTAGACAATTAAAAATTCAAAAACAGTCAATAGTTAGTAAAAATAACTGAACTATTGACTGTTTTTTATTTGATATTGCTACTTATTAGGTAGGTGAATTTAGTTCTTGAGTCTGGTTTTGAGCTAAAGGTGTCCAGTAGCTAGCGATTAAAGCAACCATCAGCCACCAAAGAGTATTGACTTCAGGACGAAACCAGATAGTATCTACCATTCCATGAGTCAGCATACCCAGCAAAGTGGCGATCGCTCCAATCAACCAAAATCCCTCAACGCTTCTCAACTGTCGCAATCGTCTCACTTGCATCAATCCTGTATTAAAGGTAACGATTATTAACCAGAGAAAGCAGGCTAAACCAATGAAGCCAGTTTCTACAGCTACCTCCAACAAAATCGAATAGGCACTCAAAGCAGTATAACGAGGACGTTGGTAAAGGGGATAAATCTTGTTAAAAGAGTTGTGTCCAGGGCCAATACCGATAATCGGGCGATCGCGAATCATCTCAAAGACAGCATCCCATACATTCCTGCGAAAATTATTACTGCTATCTTTGCGATCGGCAAAAATGCTGAACACCCGCAGACGAACTGGCTCTACAAAGAGCACCGCCAACACTAATATCCCAATCAAACCTCCCAAGACAATTGGTAACGACCAAGTACGCCAAAAAGGAGGCATTTCTATACTTCTCCAATAGACTAGCAATGCCATCACACTTACAACTGCCGCCACTAGTCCAATCCAGCCGCCACGACTAAAAGTCAGAACCAGGCAGGCAGTATTGACAAGAAACATAGTTAATGCTAAGGCTTTTTTAATCCAGCTTTGCCATGCAAAAATTGCTACTAAGCTAAAAACTACCGCTGGCAGTAGGTATCCAGCTAATAAGTTAGGATTTCCCAAATAACTGTAGACTCTTGTAGTCTTAGACAGAGGAGATTCTGGGTCAACCCAAGTTGCTAGTGCTGTGGCTCCAAAAAACCATTGCCGTAGTCCATATACGCTGACAATGAGCGATACATGTAAGTAAATGATAATCAACCAAGATCGCAGGCGAGGCAGCCTCAGTACCCTAGCACAAAGAGCAAATAGCAGTAAATACAGCGTCAACGTTGCCAAATCGTTAAGTGCCGCCCTTTTCACTGGTGATAATGCTGTTGATACTACGGCAATTACCCAGTAGAGCAATACCAGCAGGTGAATGGGTGTAACTGAGGTGGTATTTGCTGGTGTTACTTCATCAGATAAAGTCAATAAAAGCCAAAATCCTACACAAGCTACCAGCAACAAACCCACTAAGGTGCTTGAAACAAAAGGTGCAAGGGCATACACCAGGCTGAGTAAGGCAGCCGCAATTGTTTCTCCCCACTGTATCAAGACGCTGGTTTGCCGCCAGGAACGCAACAGTCCTACCAAAGAACGGTGCAGGTAACTGGTAGCAAGATATTCTTTAATCGGTAAAGATGATAAAGTGAATCGTTGCCAGACTAAATTCATAAAAAACGATGTGATCAATTAGCATGTCACCACAGAACTTGGACTTAATCATAATGCGGGTAGCTATAAAAAGGTAATAATGTAGATTGCAAATTGGTAATTTGTGATAGCGCTCTTTTTAGTAGCCCTTAGCTATTACCTAATAATCTCAAAGCATTACAGGAATTACTAATTGAAGACAGCTATAGGTGTCATCAGACATCACTAATTGCTTCTGAGGGAGCAGCTAGTTGTAATGGCAAAGAAAGAACGTAGCGATATCCTGATTCTGGTGAACCTTGAATCGAAATTTGTCCACCATGCAGTTCTGCTAACTGACAGCTAAGCAACAGACCTAAACTTTCGCGGGAGAGACTTCCATGTGGTTTAGTTAAGTCTATACCCGAAGTTATAGCAATGATACTTGAGTGAGAATCACTCAAATCTTTTGACTTGTCTACTGCTATTGGTAAGTTATCTGGCTGATCCTGAGCTTCTAAATGAGTATTATAAGTTACCGTCTCACCAGAGAGATCCAATCTCGACAAAGGATTGAACCGAAAATAGGGATCGACCTCAGTCATACCATCTCCTAGCCAGGGATGCGAAACCCAAATAGTAATGTGGAGCGTATCTTCCTTGTACGAGACATGAATACGAACAATACTACCTGTAGCGGAAATTTGAATCACGCTAAAAACTAGGTGATAAAGAATTTGCCGCACCTTGTCTTTATCCAAAGGACAAATGCGATTACGTCCCGGTTCTATAGATAAGCGAATATCTTGCTCGCGGCGGTTAGCCACTTCTTCTAGAGTATTGATAGCTTGTTGACATAGCATTTCAATATCCACAGGAGCTAGATTCAGCACATCTGAGTTTTGATCTAGAGTCCCAAGTTCGGTAATTTCGTTTACTAATGAAAGTAAGTACCGACCACTGTGTTGGATAATCTCTACATATTCTCTCTGCTTAGTTGTCAAAGGCCCGTAAATCTCACGTCCCAAAACACTAGCCATACCTAGCACAGATGTTAAAGGTGTACGCAACTCCTGAGTTAACTGCTCCAAAAGTTCTAGTTTCAGTTGCTTGGTAGAAACAGAGTCTTGATCTAAAGTAGGTGGAGTAATTCTAAGGTCAGCATTCTGGTCGTCATTATATGACAGTATGGGAGCACTCTTAGAAGTGCTTGTTTCTAGTTTTCCTTGCAGTAGTCGGTTACGCTCAAATTCACTCATGCTCCAACGAGCGATGATTTGTAAAAACTCAATGTCTCGAGTTGTGAAATTGCGCGGCACTAAATCCATCACTGCCAATGCACCTAAACAATTTCCCGAAGCATCAATCAGTGGCGCTCCTAAATAAGCACGAATGCCATAATCTTGCACCAACTTACTGCTAGCAAGTACTGAATCTGTAAGCTTTTGCGTATCATTAACTACAAATATTTGATAACTCTCTACTACCTGTGTGCAAAAAGATTCCCGGCGTAAAAGTTGACGGCTTTGTGCCAAATGATTCATTAATCCCAGCCTGGATAAGCCTACCGCCGACTTGAACCAGTGACGTTCTTGATCTACAAATCCCAAAATGGAAATTGGTGCTTCCAGAAAGTGGGCAGCAGTTTGAGTGGCTTCTTCAAAGACCGGAATCGTTTCTGGTTGCCGTAAACCTAATTCAGACAAAGCTTTGAGGCGTTGTTGTTCTCTTGTTTCTTGAGAAGTCCAACCATCTTTTAGGGCAAATAATTTGTTTTCAGGCTCTACCATTGCCACTGCTACCTTGATAATTGCTCGATACTGTAATTGATATAACCACTATTTTTGAGTTATCAATTGCTATTTTTAAGCATTCCCTAATTTCGCCTCTAATAAACAACTTCATGACAAAAATTTTTCACTCACAGCCCTAAACAGGCGATGCAGTTTCCAGTAGTTCTTATCCACTGGTGCTGAATGTTCTACTCAGCACTGGTGTCATCTGTATTGCTTGATATTTTGCAAGCAGACAGCGTTAGTTTTAGATTCAGCCAGGGTAACATAACGCTAAGGATACAATACAAAGGGGGTGTCATTCTTATGCATAGAAGCGAAAATTATTGTCTGTACACTCAACGTAAATTTACTTAAAATAACTATTTTGGTATAAGTTTATGTAACCATTTTTACTTAAAATAGCTAACACTGATTATTGGCAATCTTATATACCTCATATCACTCGCCAATGTAAGTTAAAGAACTTCGATTTGTATTCTATTTTAATTATTAATAAGCCAAGTTTTTCTCGTTTATTAAAAGCAATTTTTATCATATATTACTTATGTATGTTTTCTAAGTTTTTGCAAAATATATATGAAGTAAATAATATATAAAATTTTTATAAGAAAATAATTAAAAAAATAGCAATATAAATGCAAGTTTTTTAAATACATCATATTTATCAAAAATCACACAATTTTTAGTAAATATATTTATTCTGATATTTACGGTTAACTAAAAATAGACTAGCTTTGATTAAGCAAAATTTTAATATTTGAATTTTGAGGACAAGTAGTTATGAATAAAATGACTATTAGAATTCCTTTTGTAGACCTTAAGTTACAACATCAACCGATTCAAACGCAACTACAACAGGTAATTCAGGTTGTGCTAGAACAGGGAGATTTTATTTTAGGGCAAGCACTATCAGATTTTGAAGCAGCCTTTGCAGCCGCATCTGGAACAGAATATGGAGTTGGTGTTGCATCAGGAACCGATGCGATCGCTCTCGGATTGCAAGCGTGTAACATTGGAACTGGCGATGAGGTGATTTTACCAGCCAACACCTTCATAGCAACTTTGATTGGCGTGCTACGTGCTGGCGCCACGCCTGTTCTTGTAGATTGCGATCCCCAAACAGCTTTAATTGATTTAGAAGCAGCCATAAAGTCAATTACACCACAGACCAAAGCAATTATTCCTGTACATCTCTATGGTCAGATGGTATCACCACGGCAGCTATTAGACTTTGCCGATACCTATAAACTGCTAGTTTTTGAAGATGCAGCACAGGCACATCTAGCGCAAAGAGAAGGATTTCACGCTGGTTCAGTAGGAGTAGCAGCAGCATTTAGCTTCTATCCCAGCAAGAATTTAGGTGCATTTGGGGATGGAGGGATGTTGTTGACGCGAGATTCCGATGTAGCCCAAAAGATGGTGCGCTTACGGAATTATGGTGCGTCACAAAAGTATTTTCATACTGAATCAGGTACGAATAGTCGCTTGGATACCTTACAAGCGGCTGTCTTGCACCAAAAACTACCATATCTGCCACAGTGGAATCGCGATCGCCTGACTATCGCCCAGCAGTACGATATGGAACTAGCAGCCTTAGCAAATTCTGGCATTATCCCGCTACAAAACCAAAGTGGTACAGGACATGTTTATCATCTTTATGTCATCAAAGTTGACGAAACTTGCCCCACAGAACGCCAGCAACTTCAAGAAAAACTAACAGCAGCAGGAATTCAAACTGGCATTCACTACCCAATTCCCTGTCATCTCCAGCCAGCATTTACCAGCTTAGGCTATCAGCAAGGAGACTTCCCTCAAGCAGAAAAGCTGTCAAAGCAAATATTATCCTTACCAATGTATCCTGGTTTGAGTAGCAGCCAAGTCAAAGAAGTTGTAGCAGTAATTGCTGATGTAGTTTCAACAGGTTCTTATTCAGATCCATCTCCTGCTGTCGTTGGCACCATAGCAGCATAAATCGCAGATTGATATTAGCTCACTTAAGTTGATCAGGGGTTTATCAAAGAAACATCTCCCATGCATTCTCTAAGCATGGTTGGATATTAATGCACACTTTGCGTAGGCGTAGCCCGTCGTAGCGAAAAGTCGAGCCAGTGAGAACAATTGCGCTTGCGTCGAAAGCACAAAGTTAGAGTTGCGGTTTCGGCCATAAAGCCCTTTGGGTATGGCTTCTCTACTTTGACGCTACGCCAACGCGAACGCTTACCGCGTAGCGTCTTTGCAGGAGATTTTGAATTTTGTAACAGAGGAGCGTCACTTTTCAAGCTAGACATTGCGTCAGCTAACAGTTTTTGAGTTGTTAATTTTTAATCTTGAATTGCTTAAAATCATGACATTCCAGCAACAGGTAAAAAATAGAAACGCCCCAGCCATTTTCAGCCTGGCTATTTTAGGCGTTTTGGTGCTGCTTTACGCTCCTGTATTACTACATTGGTTAGATGGTTGGCTGCACAAAAATATTAGTACAGAGCACGAATATTTCAGCCACGGTATTATTGGTTTGCCATTTGCTGCTTACCTGGGCTGGTTGAACCGGAAACAGTGGAGACGATTACCAGATATTACCCATCCATTGGGCGCTGTATTCTTGTTGATCGGGGGAGTTTTTTATCTGAGTGGTGTTACAGAGTGGGTTAACCTTTCTTTGCCTGTTATACTGACAGGATTGTGTTTATGGTTTAAGGGAATACCAGGTTTGCGATCGCAAGGATTTCCCCTGTTGTTAGTATTTCTGGCAACCCCGACAGCAATACCCTACCTCATTGCACCCTATACCTTGCCTCTGCAAAGCTTCATCGCTGGCACAGCGGGCTTCATACTGAATCAGTTTGGTATGGAAGTGACCGTTGACGAAATAAACTTATACGTAGGAGGAAGAATTGTAGAAGTTGCCCCCTACTGTGCTGGACTGAAAATGTTGTTTACTACTCTCTATGTCTGCTTGATGCTGCTTTATTGGACGGGTGCTTTGTCTTCACGTCGCACAACTATTTGGTTTTTATCTATTGCTGTCATCATTAGCATTATTGCCAATATTGTTCGTAACACTTTACTTACCTTCTTTCACGGCACAGGTCAGGAAGCAGCTTTTCAATGGCTACATGAGGGTTGGGGCGGAGACTTATACTCTGCTTGTATGCTGCTTTTGTTAGTGCCTTTGCTAAATCGGATTAATAGCTATTTTTCAGCATCTCCAGAAACTCAGCAACAAGAGGAAAGTTAAAAGGAAGTCACAAGCCAGGGGTTACAATGTTATTTCTGACTCCTTTGCCAAAATAATTAAGATCAAGGTACATTGTCAATATTACTGAACTCATGGTGTTCTTTTATAAAGTAAAATTTTGCCTAAGTATTGCAGATTTTACTGATGATTTCCTTATTCAAGTTTTTCAAGGAAAACCAATTAAGTCAGGTAGTAGCACTTTTGTTATTGCTGCTACTATTAGCGATGGGAGGGATTCCCGGATATCTCACAGGACGCTGGCAATGGAAACAGCCGCCACCTATTACGAGCCTTAATGAATTAAAACACATACGTAAGAATGGGTTAACTCTTCCTGGGTGGCAAACTATTGAACAAGCCGAACAACAAATTGGCGAACGAAAATGGTCTTTGCAGGTAATTAAAAAAAACGGGTCTGAATCCCAGGCTATCCTGCTTTTGTTGCCGCAAAATGGCCCTATGGATCAACCTGAGGTGGAGTGGACAGAGCTTAATGGTTGGGGAAGATCGCGCTGGAGAAAGTGGGATATCGCTCAATATCGCTCTGCTGAATTTACTGTGAAACAGCCTCGAAAGTTGGAATCCAATACCGCAAAAGTAGAAGCTAGGTTCTTTCGTGCCTCTACACCACAGCAAACCTTTGCTGTTTTGCAATGGTACGCTTTGCCAGAAGGTGGCAATCCATCACCTTTACACTGGTTCTTGGCAGATCAATGGGCACAGTGGCATAAGAAACGTACTCCTTGGGTGGGCGTGAGTATTATCATTCCAATGGAGCCTTTAGGGCAGGTAGAAAAATCGTGGTCTCTAGCCCAGTCACTTGGGGAAACAGTGCAAGCTGTATTAATGGCAGATGCTTTGTAAAGTAAGTTATGGCTGTGCTTGTGCAGATATTAAATCAAGTATTCTTACAATCGCAAACATTCCCTACAGGCTAAAACTTAAGATCGAGGATGAAGTCAAAAACATGATTCAATAAGCGAAATTTCGCAAATTTTTCGTCTTGACGCTTTACTATTCATCCTTTTTCTTGTAAATACTTGCAGAGAAAAGAGACATTGTGGGTATTTACAGAGTAGAATAACGACTCGGCGCAACCGATTCTTACAGCATTACTGCACCGATGTTTATAGCTCTCAGTTCTCATATGCGTGCATTCAGCGCTCTGTGTTTTGTCAGCTTTCAGGCAAGCGTTTTAACAACACCCATCCAACTTGTTGTTGCTCAGCCCTTGCCATCTCAAGGACAATCGCCAGGGCAACCCCCTTCACCCCCGCTAGGTGTTGAAGTTTTACCACCAGGGGTAAATGACGAAGTTTCCCCACAACTTAGCCGTTATCTCTTAGGGCCGGGGGATGTAATTGGCGTTGCACTTCAGCGTCCTCCAGGGCCCTACCGTTTAGGAATAGGAGATTTAATTAGCGTTGCAGTTCAGCGCTTTCCTGATTTGAGTTTTCAAGCTGCTATTAATCCAGAAGGCAACATTGTGGTGCCGCTACTAGGAACCGTGTCCTTACAAGGTTTAACTTTAGAACAAGCACAAGCAAAAATCCGCTCTGGCTTAAATCGTTATGTAGTTGATCCAATCATAGTTTTATCACTAGCAGGGCAGCGTCCAGACTTTAGTTTTCAAGCCGCAATTAGTCCAGAAGGTAACATTGTAGTGCCGCAAGTAGGAATTGTGTCCTTACAAGGCTTGAGTTTAGAAGAAGCTCAAGAAAAAATTCGCTTAGGCTTAAGTCGCATTTTCGTTGATCCGATTGTGGTAGTATCTTTGACAGGGACGCGACCAGTTCAAGTCACCATTAGCGGGGAAGTATTTAGACCAGGAATTTATCCTATTAATTCGGGAACACCTCGTGTTGCTGATGCCCTATTAATAGCTGGTGGTTCAACCTTGACCGCAGACCTGCGGCAAGTACAAGTACGTCGGAAGTTGATGGATGGTTCTGTAGTTTCACAAACTATTGACTTGTATGCAGCCTTGCAAAATGGTGGCTCAGTACCCAATTTACGTCTGCAAGATGGCGATGCGGTAAGCGTGCCACGTCGTGAAGTTGGGAATGATGATGGTTATGATCGCAATTTGGTAGCACGTTCATCCTTAGCCGTACCGCAGATTAGAGTCCGAGTTTTAAATTATGCTGCGGGAGGAATTGCCACTCAAGCACTGCCTAATGGTAGTACGTTTGTAGATGCTTTAGGAGGAATAAATCTCGATACAGCTAACCTCCGGGAAATTGCCTTGGTGCGCTTCGATCCTGAACGAGGCAAAGCTGTCACCCAGAAACTTGATGCTAAAAAAGCTCTTGGAGGTGATGCGTCTCAAAACGTGCCGCTTCAAGATAATGATGTTATTGTTGTTGGTCGGAACCTCATCGCTAAAATTACTAATGCCATCAGTACAATTACTCAACCATTCTTCAATATTCAGAGCTTTATCCGCTTCTTTGAATTCTTTACCGGTGGTGGTGATTAGTTGTTCTAATCTCATTGCTCTTTGTCGCTTGATAGGAGTTGATGAGAAATACGAAAGAGCAGGGAAGCAGGAGAAGAGACGAAATAACCCTTAACTCTTAATAAATAACAAATGACAAAGCGCAAAGTCTGAGCTAAGGCTTCCTTGGATCAGAACTTGGTAAGAGATGACTAACAACCAATATACGCATCTGCCATGACCCCACCAATTGTTAAACGCTATCTTATTGCTTTTGATAAGTACAAGTGGATTGGATTAGCTAGTTTTGGTTTAGTTGTAGCGGGGTCAACAGTAGTAGCTGTGCAACCAGAACCACCCGCTAGCTACGTAGCATCTGCCGCACTTACCTACACTGGCCCGCCAGTTTCTTTCTCTGCAACCGGTAGCGAAATCCAGCAGCAAGGAAAGGAATTGAATGAGCAAGTTTTGCTATCCGACCAGATAATTGAGGCTGTGGCAGCTAAGGTAAATGTTAAACCAACAAAGATCGGTACAAGTGTCGCTTTGACTGTACCTAAAAAAAATCCCAGGACTGGAGAATTAGAATCTACAATCCTGGAAATGAAATATAAAGATACTGATGCCAAGCGAGCTACAGAGATATTGGTCGAATTGATGCAAGCAATGATCAAGTTGAGTGGTGATATTAATACTGGGCGATTAAAAGCAATTATTCAAAAAATTGACGAGCGCTTACCACAGGCGAAACGAGAATTACAAGTTGCTGAGCAGAAACTAGAACGGTACGATCGCGTAGAGCGAACAGCAATATTGGCTGCTGAAAATGGTAGTTTGCTGAACGGAGTTACTGCTAGCCAAAATCTGCAACGGCAAATTCAATTAACTGTTTCTGGGGTTGATGCCCAAATTCGTAGTTTAGAAGGTAAGTTGGGTTTAACAGTTGGGCAGGCTTATGTTTCTTCTGCTTTAAGTGCTGATCCAATTATTGGCAACTTACGAGCGCAAATTTATCAAACTGAGGCGCAAATCGCCCTTTTCAGAAAAGATTTACGACCTGAACATCCAAATATGATTCAGTTGCAGCGTCAAAAACAAGCTTCTGAGGAGTTACTGCAACAGCGTGCGGCTGAGGTATTGGGTGGTGGTGGTACGGCGGCTCCGCTTCGGGGTGATATTGCAGGTATTCGCACCCAAAGCAGTTTAGACCCAGCACGTCAGGAATTGGCCAACCAGATGGTGGCTTTGCAGACCCAACGGGAGACGCTGCAACAACAACTAGCTCAGGAAATTCAACAAGAGGCGCGATTACGGCAAGAGTATTCTTTAATACCTAATAAGCAATTAGAGCGATCGCGCTTAGAACAAGAGGTTGCACTGAAAAAAGCCGTCTATGATCAAATGCAGACAAAGCTAACTGATTCTAAGACCGCAGAGGCAGAAACCATCAGTAGTCTTAGTGTTGCCAGACTTCCTACAGTCACAGCAGACATTAAACCCCCTAAAAGCGTGCCTGTTACCCTAGGTGTTGGTGGTTTCCTCGGTTTGTTGGTTGGTGGTGGAGTAATATTTTTGTTGGGGTCGTTGGAAGGCACTTACAAAACTAAAGAAGATATCCGCGAGAGCCTCAAGCAACGGGAAGTGGCACTGCTGGGAGAGTTGCCGTTAATGCTAGTTGATGATTTGGATAAAGAAGCAGTTCCAGTGGTATTTTCCCCGGATTCTCCTTATTTGGAATTTTACGAGAAGTTTCGCAGTAATTTGCGCCGCATTGGTGGTAGAGACTTGAAGGTAGTGCTGATTACTAGCACTGGTAGTCAAGAAGGTAAGACGGTGAGTGCTTATAACTTAGGCATAGCTTCCGCTCGTGCTGGCAAAAGAACCTTGATTATTGAAACAGATTTGCGATCGCCTTCCCATTGTGCATCCCTAAAAGTCACTGCTGACCCTGATGCCACTATTGAACCTCTGCGTTATTACGCCAGCTTGAGCGAATGTATCCGTTTAGTTCCGGATGTAGAAAATTTATACATCATTCCCAGCCCTGGGCCTGTGCGTCAATCCGCTGCTATTCTTGAATCAAGCGAAATGCGACGACTAATGGAAGATGTTCGGGAACGTTATGATTTGGTCATTTTAGATACTAATCCCCTGAGCCTATCCAATGACCCTTTGTTAATCCAACCCTACAGCGATGGTATAGTGCTTGTGGCGCGACCAAACTTTACACAAGAAAATATGCTAGGTGAAGCTATTGATCAATTGGTTGAATCTGAGTTAGGGCTATTAGGAGCAATTATCAATGGTGCTGATATCACAGTAGCTATGCCCGAACCAATTTCACCACAAGCCGCTTCACCTCAAGCAGACACGGAAATTGAAGAGGTTTCGGCGGGTGTCAGTAAAAATTAAGGGAATAGGGCATTTGTGGGCTATTAGATTCCCGACTTTTTAAAGAAGTCGGAAATCTGAGTCGGGGATCTCACTACTACCAACTAAAGTGCTTGAAAAATCAAGGACTAAAGTCCTTACTACAAACACGTATGACCATCAAAATTAATGCGATAGACCACTAGATACAGCAAAGCCATTCAGTCTCTAGTTCCCTGTGCCCTATTGCCATTAATCGCGCTTAAACAGCCCAAACAAAGGCGCTAGGATTATCCCGAAAACAAAGCCGCCGATGTGCGCCCAGTAGGCAACTCCACCTGATTCCACACTCATATTTGCGGCTGCTTGCAGGCTGGCAAAACCTGATATCACATTCTGCACAAAGAAAATCCCGATTATTACCAGTGCCGGAACGCTAATTGTAGTCACGAAAAAACCCAAGAAAATTAATGTCGTAACTCTAGCGTGAGGAAAGCGGATAATATACGCACCCAGAACCCCAGAAATTGCACCACTTGCCCCCAAGGAAGGAATAGCAGAATTCATGCCAATAAACCATTGGCAGGCGGCGGCTAAAGCACCACATGCCAAATAAAAAATCAAATACTTGAAATGACCCAAGCGGTCTTCAATATTGTTGCCAAAAACCCAGAGAAATATCATATTTGATATCAAATGCCACCAACCACCGTGTAAAAATTGCGACGTAATTAAAGTCGCCCACTCTCCGGCGAAGTTGGTGGTTAACTCTCGTGGTACTACGGCATATAGCTGGAAAAATTGCTCTAATTGTTCATTGGACAGACTCACTTCGTGAAGAAAAACTAAAATGTTCATCCCGATCAACCCATAGGTGAAATACGGGGTGATTCGCGTCGGATTTTCGTCGTAGAGGGGAAACACAGGTGTTTTTCCTAATTATCAATTAACTGCAATATATCCTGTGTGGCTGGCAGTTGCGAAGTTTAGGTAATTTCACCTATGAAATCTTTAAAATCCCTATGATATCTTGGAGAGCTAACTGTACCAAGATTCTTCCTTAGATTTATCGCTAAATAAACCTAACAGCGGGCCGAGAATTGCCCCAAAGATGAAACCACCTGCGTGGGCCCAGTAAGCGATACCGCCGCTTTCCATGCCAATATTGGTAGGTGTTTCTAGACTGGCAAGTCCGTAGAAAGATTGTTGGAGAAACCAGAATCCTAAGAAGAAATATGCTGGGACGCGGAAGGTAGGGAAGAAAAACCCTAAAGGTACTACCCCGATAACTTCGGCGTTGGGAAAGCGGAGAATATATGCTCCCATGACGCCAGCGATCGCACCACTTGCACCCAAAGAAGGAATACTAGAATTCTGAGCAAAGTACCACTGGGTCAAAGATGCCAAAACACCGCAAGACAGATAAAAAAGCAAATATTTCGCATGACCCAGCTTATCTTCAACGTTGTTACCAAAAATCCAGAGAAATAGCATATTGCCAGCTAGGTGCAACAAACCACCATGCAAAAATTGTGAGCTAATCAATGTTGCCCACTCTGGTACTGGTTGATTGAGAGAGACGCCACCAAAGCTTAAAGTGAGTTCTCGTGGCACTACAGCCGCAAGGTGTAAAAATCCATTTAATGCTTGTGGAGGAAGACTTGCTTCATAAAGGAAAGCCAGGACATTGGCAGCAATCAGTCCAAAAGTGACATAAGGCGTGATTGTTGTAGGATTATTATCTCTAATTGGAACCACAGACGATTTTCCTGATTTTTGAGTAACTAGCCTCACAATACTGAATTTCGTCAGTAGTTTCTTCTACCTCATGGACAAATTTGGATTTAGTCGTTGGTACTGGGTAAAATAATTTTATTGCACTGCTTTGGGTAAATTTGCCAAACAGTTACGTGGATGCATTCTACCAATGAACTGGCTAGCCCACTTGTTTTTGTCTGAACCGAATGTTGAAAGTCGATTAGGTAATCTCCTTGCGGACATTGTGAAAGGGTCAGTTCGCCAGGAATTAAACTCAAACATCCAACGAGGAATTGAATGTCATTTAATTATTGATAAGTTTACGGACAGTCACATAGTCGTTAAACGTAGCAAAGAGCTTATTAACTCAAACTATCGGCGATTTGCAGGAGTACTAATAGATGTTTTTTATGACCACTTTCTAGCAAAGAATTGGTCTGATTATGCAAACGTATCTCTGGATGAGTTTACAGTAGAGATTTATAAGTCGTTTCAAGCATATCAAGGTCAGATACCTGTGGCAGTCAGCGAGATAATTACTCGCGTAGCAGATGAAGACTGGTTAGGAGCTTACCGAAACTTGACTGGTGTAGAAAATACATTAGAGAGAATATCAAAGCGGTTATCAATGCGCTCATCGCACAGACTTTTTTTGTTGACCGAGGCTATTGGTGAACTCACAACCCACTACGATGAGTTTGAGCATGACTTTCAAGAATTCTTCCCAGAATTGTGTTCTCATGTGCAGAATTGGTGTACTACCTAGTTAACTCTCAATTTTTCAAATCCAACTTTTTTAAGTTAACTGTCTTCTAGACTGAGAATATAAGCGCAAATCCCCAAAATTGGAGGCATTGCATGGTACAACAACTAACACCAGACATCGTACCAGATGTCGTCTACCCTGACAGTGACGGTCAACCAATGTCAGACAAAACCGAACAATTTCGATGGATTGTCATTATTAAAGAAAACAAGGAACGACAGCGCTATCAAGATTTGTTAGTAAGATTGCAAGCAAGGGGAATTGATCCAGAAAATCTGTGAGGTAATGGTCATGTAATAAATTTCCATTTAGAGAAGAAAGCAGCTTGACCGCAGTGCTGATTTTCCTCATTTAATACGTTCCATAGGATAGTATCTTCTATGTAGAAGCGTTTACCATTACCAGAAATGCGGATACCACAATAGTTGCTGATAAAGCCCTTGGTTGCTGCTTCTGCTAACAAGCGATCGCGTTCTTCTTGCACTACCTCTTCAGCCGATTTCCTTGAAGGCATTGTGATAAATTCTTCCCAAGAAAGCTCCCATAATTCCAATGCTTTGCGATTGCCATAGTTGAAAATTGGATCTGATTCAATCCCGTGAGAAACTAATACAAAGGGTGCTTCAAATAAAGTTTGCGCTTTTTCCTGGGGTGAAGAAGCATTTATATTCAGCAAAGAATCCCCTGTCCAATGCTGAAAACTGCTCATTAAGCGTTGACTGTGGCGAAGAATTGCCTCTTGCTGCCAAGGAAATTCGATAATGCTGGTCATAGGAAGGTGGAAACATAACACCAAGAATTTAGTATGACAAAACTTGGTTCATAGGGATTGACTATTTCTAAGCAAGGCTGAAAATATGCTAATTAAATGCATATTGGTTTGGCAAACTCATGTTTTTATCCAATTCCCTCGAAAATCAACTTAAACGCTGGAATGAAATCATCCACAATCAGCCAAAAAATCCCAATGCTTATATTCGCCGAGGTATGATAAACTTTCAGCTTGTCAAAATTGATAAATCTATTCAAGATTTTGATATAGCAGAACAACTAGATTCCCGTCTTACACCCTACTTGTGGCAACGTGGATTATCGTATTATTATGCAGAAAGATTTGCTGAAGGCGCTCAACAGTTTGAGATAGATTTGACAGTCAACGCCCAAGACGTAGAAGAAACTGTTTGGCGATATCTCTGCATAGCACGTTTGACGAATGTAACAGAGGCCCGTAATTCTCTGTTAACTGTAAAAAATGACCCTAGACGTGTTATGCAGTGCGTATATGATTTATATGCAGGGAATTGTACGCCAGATGATGTTTTAACTGTTGGTCAATTAGAAGGGATAAAGGGAAATTTTTATAGTCATCTTTACTTAGGATTGTATTACGAAGCTGAGAATAATCTTGAGCTAAATCAAAATTATATAGTTAAGGCTGTTGAGAACTATAAAATTGATGATTATATGTGGTATTTGGCGCAGGTACATAAAATCCTGCGAGGATGGCGATAGTCTACCCTAAACCAGCTATTGATTTCTTGTTGCTTGTAAGAAATCTGGGCTTGTAGGGTGGGCATTGCATACTCACCCTACTGTGGTCAATTATTATGAAATCCCCTGGAATACCAGTTATTCTGAAATTTTTTTGGCCACAGATTGTGCTTGAATAACAACTTCTTTAGACAAAGGAATATATCCAAGTTCCAAACTAGATTTCTGCCCCTCAATCAAAGCCCAATTAACAAAGTTTTTTAGTGCTTGGGCTTTGATGGGGTTTTGATATTGGCGATAAGTTAAAAGCCAAGTATAAGTTGCAATGGGATAGGATTGAGCACCAATAGGATCAGTGATAAAAGCAATTAAATTATCGGCGGGTAACTTCACTGTCTCTAAAGTTTTAGCTGCCGATTCTGGTGTCGGCGTAATATAATTACCAGATTTGTTTTCTAAAGCAGCCACAGGTAGTTTATTTTGTATGGCGTAAGCGTACTCCACATAGCCAATAGCTCCTGGGATCTGTTGAACCAGAGCAGTAACGCCTTCGTTCCCCTTAGCACCAACTCCCACAAACCATGCTACCGATTTCCCAACTCCAACTTTGCTTTTCCATTCTGGGCTTATAGCACTTAGATGTTGTGTTAACACGCTTGTAGTGCCACTACTATCAGTTCGATGTACCACCTGAATTGGTAAATCAGGTAGATTTACCCCCGGATTGGCTACAGCTATTCTCGGATTATTCCAATTCGTAATTTTTCCTAAGAAGATATCTGTGTAGACTTGGCGTGAAAGTTTTAGACTATTTGGTAGATTGACTTGAGACGATTGGCGTGCAGTTGTTGTGAGGTTGTAAGCCAGCACTATAGAACCAGCAGTTAAGGGCAAAGCAATCACTCCCCGTTTGACCTTAGCTGCTTGTTCATTTGTAATTCCCACATCACTAGCTGCAAAGTCTACAGTACCTTTAATGAGTTGTTGTACTCCGGCGCCGCTTCCGATCGCTTGATAATTAATTTCCACATTGGGATTCTGCTGGTTATAATCTGAAAGCCAACGTTCGTATAAAGGTGCGGGAAAACTTGCCCCAGCACCAACGAGGGAAACAGTCTTCACGTTTTTACTATCGGTAGTGCAAGAAGCAATATTCAACCCAAGAACGATTAGAGACACAAGGCCAGCTAGTCGCTTGGATTCTAATTGAGCAGACATATAAATCTTTAGTTCCAATTTTTAATCAATAGCTCTGATAATTCCCCAATTTGTAGCTATTGGAGTAGCATCATTAATTGTAAAACAATAAAAATGCTCATTTACAAAATTATTGAAATTTATTTTTAAACGCAAAGATAAACATGGATGTGATGACATCTAAAATCCAGTAATCAATAATACCCGACTTAGCATAGGCGTTCGCTTTGACTTCTCGATCATACTTGAGACTGGAATCAGCTATTTCAATCAGTAAAAACACTTCGGAAGTATTGGGATGGTGATCATCATAATCTAATGGATTGGGCTTTACCACTGAAATATCTGGTTCTGGTTCCGAGTAATCATCAAGTTGCACTGGTGACTGGATTCTTAATAAAACTTTGTCGTCCAAACGTTGACGTAATAACCTTTATGTGCAGGTAATTGCTGATTCATGAGCAGTACTTCGACTCCGCTCAGTAACCATTTCTTTTGCTGACATTCTGATGATTTGTCCAGCTATTAATTTTAAGCGTTTTTCGGGATGAAAAATTACCGATTCCGCCATTTGGTGATATTCTTGAACACTAATTAGGCGAATATTGGTGAGCATAAGATTCACGTTAACGTCCTAATAATTTATCTCGTAGATGCTTAATGCGATCGCGCAATTTTGCTGCCTCTTCAAATTCCAGTTTCTTTGCTGCCTCTTTCATCTGTGTTTCTAACAGACTAATCAATTCTGGAATCTGTTCTAATGGCAGTTCATCTATATGTTCATCTACAATCAAGTCAGTTGCATTCAACCGTCGAGATACGTCTAAGAACGATAAAATCGCATTACTCGATTTTTTTACAATTGGTTGTGGTGTAATCCCATGCAACCGATTATGTGCCATTTGAATACCACGCCGCCTATCTGTTTCATCAATAGCTTTAATCATACTATCTGTCAGGTTATCGGCATATAAAATTGCTTGTCCTCGGATGTGACGCGCAGCTCTACCAATAGTTTGAATTAAGGAACGCTCAGCTCGTAAAAAACCTTCTTTATCTGCATCCATAATTGCTACTAGAGAAACTTCGGGTAAATCCAAACCTTCCCGCAGCAAGTTTACGCCAACCAAAACATCAAAGTTACCCTCGCGCAAGTTCTGCAAAATCTCAATTCGCTCAATAGAATTAATCTCTGAATGCAAGTATCGTACCCGAATGCTGTGGTCTTGTAGATACTCAGTCAAATCTTCCGCCATCCGCTTAGTTAATGTGGTGATTAACACTCGCTCATGGATGTCAATTCTATCTTTGATTTCTCCTAATAAATCATCAATTTGCCCATCTGTTGGACGCACAGAAATTTCTGGATCAATTACACCAGTTGGTCGAATTACTTGCTCAACTACATTACCTTCAGAAACCTCTAATTCCCAATTTCCTGGTGTTGCTGAAACAAAAATGCACTGATTTACCTTATCCCAAAATTCTTCTGCTTTCAAAGGACGATTATCAGCAGCGCTAGGAAGTCGAAATCCATGCTCAATTAAAACTTTTTTCCTAGCTTGGTCGCCGTTATACATACCACGAATTTGAGGCACGGTAACGTGAGATTCATCTATCACTAATAGCCAATCTTTGGGAAAATAATCAATTAAACATTCTGGTGGTTCTCCGGCTTGTCTTCCTGCTAAGTGGCGAGAATAGTTTTCTACGCCGTTGCAGTAACCCACCTCGCGTAACATTTCCAAATCATAGCGTGTACGCTGATCTATGCGTTGTGCTTCTAGTAATTTTCCTGCTTCCTCGAAATCTAATTTTTGTTGTTTTAATTCGGCTGCAATGTCATGACAAGCTATTTCTAAGCGTTCTTCTGGGGTGACAAAGTGACGTGCAGGGTAGATATTAACCGCTTCCATACTCTTGAGAATTTCACCAGTCACCGGGTCAATATAACGAATGGCATCAATTTCATCGCCAAAAAATTCTACACGAATAATTCGGTCTTCGTATGCTGGGCCAATTTCTAAGACATCACCTCGGACGCGAAATTTTCCCCGACCCATTTCTATATCGTTGCGGCTATACTGAACTGATGCTAAATCCCGCAAAATTTGGCGTTGATTAACTTCCATACCTATCTGGAGAGGTATGGCAGCTTTTAGGTATTCTGCTGGCATTCCCAAACCGTAGATGCAGCTAATAGAAGCAACAACAATGACATCACGGCGTTCAAAAAGCGATCGCGTCGCTGAGTGCCGTAACATATCAATTTCATCATTAATTGAAGCGGTTTTTTCTATATAAGTGTCGCTAACTGGAATATAGGCTTCTGGCTGATAGTAATCATAGTAGCTGACAAAATACTCGACTGCGTTGTTGGGAAAGAACTCTCGCAATTCGTTACAAAGTTGTGCAGCGAGAGTTTTATTATGGGCTAGAACTAAAGTTGGCTTACCAATTTTCTCAATAACTGCTGCTACTGAAAATGTCTTGCCAGTTCCCGTAGCTCCTAGTAAAGTTTGGTAACGATTACCAGATTGGATACTTGTAGTGAGTTGTGCGATCGCTTGTGGTTGATCACCTGTCGGACTAAAAGGAGCTTGAAGACCAAATTCTGTCATACAGTTTTACTAGAAATACCCTATCTTATGGTAACTATTCCATTTCTGCATTCGTTGCACCTAAATAGTCAAACTAAATAAATAGCAATAATATTTTACAGAATTTTACTAATTAAGTTTACTTATGTATAGATTTTAAAGATACTTATATCTATATGAGGTTTTTTAAGGTTAAACTCTCATATATAGGAAAAATTTCATCTTTCCTTAATTATTGTAAATTCAGTTAACAAATTCAGAGGTGTTAGGTTATGGCTATTAGCAGCGCTGGCAAAGCAATCAGTTCTCAGCAGAAGCTTGCCAAGCTTAAGGGAGAAACAACAGAAGTTGAAAATCACCAGGGAAAGAGCTTGAATGCAGATCAAGGCGAGCTAGATAGTGAATTGCCAGTGCAAGCGGATCATGGAAAACTTGCGATAGCTGGGGTTCGTCCCATAGCCAGCAGCGACTTGGAGTTTGCTGAAACAGTCTCAATTGCTGGTTTACGTCCCATTAGCACCAGTAGTTTTGAAGTAGTTGAGACATATCATGAAGCTGGCGATCGTCCAATTAGTGGCAATACGTTTCAAGTCGTAGACACTATTAGCTCATCTGGTATTCGTCCAATTGGTTCAAGTTCAATAATAGTTTCTGAAAACTATTCAGTGTTTGGCAACCGTCCCGTAGCACCAAATACTATTGACGAGTCTGAAAGTTTGATGGGTTTTCTCGATTAGACCAAAAAATCATTACCATAATTTTATTAACCCAGTTTCTTGACAGAACTGGGTTTTTTAGTTAGAACTCATCGAAGTTCTGAGCATCAGCTTCCCAGAAATATGAGAGGTTATTTAGAAACAATACATTAGACTTCTTGCAGAAGTCGATTTTATGAAAATTAAACCACAGATGAACACTGATAAACTATCTGTGTTCATCCGTGTTCATCTGTGGTTCCAATAAAAAACCAAAATTTTTGCAAGATGTTTATTAAGTAGAGTGCGTTATTAACTTTGCCATAACCCACACTTTTTTTAATGCATTATGCTCCGCAATAACGCACTCCACAAAGCTAAGATTTGCTATATCTAAAAACACAGCTTGTAAAATAGGTGTCTCACCAGCGCTGATCTAAATGTTCTACTCGCTCTTGTTATCTATCTTTTAGCATAGGTAACTTAGCTATTATTCCTTCCATTTATATCGAGTTAATAGCTAGGATGCTTGCCACGATTGCACTTGATTAGTTTAAAACTTTAGATTTTAAATTTTGGATTGTTTAATATATCTTGTGGTAGAAGGCTCTAGCTAAAAGTTTAAGCTACTTTGTAAGAGTAATCACAAAGTATTTCAAAGTTACAAATAAACTTTGAAACTAACTTTCTATAAAATTAGGAGTACAAAATGAGCACAGAAGATCGCGCAAAAGCTACTGCTAAAAATATTGAAGGTAAAGCTCAAGAAGCATTGGGTAACGTTACCGGTGATCCAGAAGATAAAGCGGAAGGTAAAGCAAAACAAGCTGAAAGCGAAGTTCGTCACGGCATAGAAGACGTGAAAGATAGTGTAAAAAGAAAGGTTGACTAAGAATAATGCTTTTTTGCAGAAGACTTAGGGGTATCAATAAAGTGTATTCTGTTTCTGCAATATTAAGTGATTGATAACAGTAACAACGCCACTCTTATTTCATCTGAACTAGGTGATAAGAATAGCAGTTTATCATAATACACTTTGTGTAGAGGCGTATTTAAATACGTCTCTACATTTAATTATTTGGTTAGTCTTTGCATCCAGATAGGATTCAAGCAAGCCAAATAGAGCCAGAATTGCAAAAGGCGATCGCTCAAATTAAACTTAATGAACCAGATGTAGTCGTAAGTAAGTCAAAAGTCCTGAGTTGAGTACTTGTATGTTTTCACTTATTGCTCAGGATTATGACTCCAAAACTCTTTTGTAAACTAAGATTTCTGAGGTGGGTAATACCCACCTTTTTTATTAAGAAGGCTCAGGGGGAAAGGGAAAGGGGAAAAGGTAAAAACCGAACTTCTCTACGAGACGATGAACGCGAACGTCCCGCTACGCTAATGCCCGCAAGTAGCACGACCTGTATACTGCCATTTTGACGCTAATTGCAAAAAATATCAGTATTTCATGCAGTTAAAAACTGCTATATGTTACAAAAACTGCAACCAAAGTGAGTTTGGTCTAAAAAATTCTTAAGATAACAACAAAGTTTCCGCAATATCTCTGAGGTAAACTGAATAATTTACTATTAGCAGTATTCTTGTCTAGGTGATTACTACTGTCGATTATTATTTGCTAAGGCTTGAGAATGAATCAACTAAAGTCTACGTATATTTTAGGATGCTTTTTACCAAATTTGACTCGTTGCAGTTTAACTTTATTGCTCAGTGTGGTTTTGCTGGCTGATGTAGTGGGTGCAACACCGATAAATATCAAGTCACAGATAGCACAACAATCAGAAGCAACACAACAAGATGCAAAACGAGCCTCGGCGCGGGGACAGCAACTTTTGCAGGAAGCACAGAAACTTTATGAACAAGGTACAGCTGAATCTCGGCGACAAGCGATCGCAAAATATGAGGAAGCACTAAAAATCTGGCGAGAAATAAGCGATCGCAATTCGGAAGCTACGACACTTTTAAGCATCGGCACTCTCTACTTTATCCAAAGCGACAATCAAAAGGCGCTGGAATACTATAATCAAGCACTAGCTATTAGGCGTACACTCAAAGACCGCTTTGGGGAAGCTGTCATGCTCTCTTCTTTGGCTGGCGCTTACTCCAACTTGGGTGAGAAGCAAAAAGCACTCTCATCTTATAACCAAGCGCTATCATTATTCCGCGCTGAGAAAAAAAACGATTTTGAAGCACTGACGCTAAGCCGCGTTGCTGGAGTTTACTTTCAATTGGGCGATGCTAAGAAGGCGCTAGACTCATACAATCAAGCGCTGGTGATTCAACGCGCCCAGAAGAATCTGGATGGACAAGCTGACACCCTTCAAACTATCGGTTTAGCCTACATGCAGTTGGGCGAACCACAAAAAGCGCTGAATTCATTAAATCAAGCACTGGAGATCCAACTTACCAAGAAGGATCTGGCTGGACAAGCTAATGTCCTCAACTACATCGGCATACTCTACTTATCCTTGGGCGAGAATAAAAAAGCACTTGATACCTTAAACCAAGCGCTGGAATTGCAACAGAAAGCGCAGGGAAATCTTTCTGGAACTGCTCTGGTATTTAATCTGACTCAACAAGTCTCTATTCTCTCAGTAATCGCCGGAACCTATAATTCATTGGGCGAACCTCAGAAAGCTATTGACTACTTTAAGCAAGCACAATCGCTGCTGCAAAAGGTAGGTAATCCCAATACTGAAGCTGAGATTTTCAACCAAATCAGCTTTGTTTACGACCAAACAGGCGAGAAGCAGAAAGCGCTTGATTCATTAAACCAAGCACTTGTACTTCAGCGTGCTAGCAAGGATCGTGCTAGGGAAGCCTTTACTCTTGGCAACATTGCTGGTATTTACGCATCATTTGCCGATTATCAGCAAGCCCTCGACTTTTATAACCAATCACTGGATTTGAGTCGTCAGGTTGGCGATCGCGCAAGAGTTGCTGATACGCTTAAGGATATCGCTTTAGTCTACAGTTCATTGGGTGATTATCGGTTAAGTGTGGAAACTTATAGCCAAGCACTGGAGATATCTAAAAAGATAGGCGATCGCGGTAAGGAAGCTCAAATCCTAGACAACATTGGTAGCGTTTATCTAGCCAGGGAAGATTATCCCAAAGCACTAGATTATTACAACCAGGCGCGGAAGCTGGAACGCGAACAGGGAAATATTGTTCAAGAATTTGCCACACTTACAGGCATCATCAGAGTTTATGAGTCATTAAAGGATTATCCCAAAGCGCTTGATGCTGCTAATCAGGCGCTTTTATTGTCACGTCAACAAAAAGGCAGCTTTACCGAAGCCGCGGCTCTCGCCTTTTTAGGTAGAGTGTACCAAGCATCAGGCGATTATCAAAAATCACTTTCATTCTCTCAAGATGCGGTGTCTGGGTGGCAAAAGTTAGGAAATCGGTATGCAGAAGCTAACGTTCTGGACAATATTGGGAAAACATACAATTCATTAAAGCAGCCCGAACAGGCGATCGCAACTTATAATCGACAACTTGGACTGTGGCGAACCTTGGGCGATCGCACCGGAGAAGCTGACACACTTTATAGTATTGCGATTACAGAAAGCGATCGGGGCAATCTTAACGCTGCTCTTTCTCAAATAGAAGCAACAATTAAAATCGTTGAGGATACACGTAGCAAAGTCACCAGCCAAGAACTACGTACTTCTTACTTTGCCACCGTGCAGAAGTATTACGAGTTTTACATTGACCTGCTAATGCAACTACACAAACAAAACCCATCAAAAGGATACGATGCTTTAGCACTGCAAGCTAGCGAACGTTCTCGCGCCAGAGGTTTAGTAGAACTGTTAACAGAAGCTAATGTAGATATCCTCAAAGGTGTTGACCCCAAGTTATTAGAAGAAGAACGCCGTTTGCAATGGCGAATTGATGCTAAAGAGAAAAAACTTTCAGAGCTAGCTAATAAAGATAATACTCCCAAGCAAATAGAGAATCTGACGGGAGAAATCAAAAACCTCTTCAATCAACAACAAGTATTGAAGACAAAAATTCGGACTCAAAGCCCTGAATATGCTGAGTTAAAGTATCCCCAACCCCTTACCTTACCCGAAATTCAGCAACAATTAGATAAAGACACCCTACTGTTGCAGTATTCATTGGGTGAAAAACGTAGCTATGTTTGGGCTGTCACACCTAATTCTTTTAACACTTATCAACTCCCTGGACGCGAACAAATAGAAAAAGCAGCCAAGAATTTATATAACAACTACTTAAAAAATCCTGGGATGCGGGGAGTATCGCCCAAACAAACCGCTCAAGCTGCTCACGAACTCAGTAAACTGATCCTCGCACCCGTTGCTGACAAGTTAGGACAAAAACGCTTAGTAATTGTTGGTGATGATGCTTTGCAATACATTCCTTTTGCAGCATTAACTAGCGCAAAATCAGCAGATGAGTCAGCTTATCAACCGTTAGTAGTCAACCATGAAATTATAAATCTGCCTTCCGCCTCCACCATTGCCATTCTCCGCAAAGAAATTAAAGGGCGTTCTAAAGCACCAAAATCTCTCGCCATCCTCGCCGACCCGGTATTTAGTACTGATGATGAGCGCGTGGCCAAAAAACCCCAAAATGCCGTCAATGACCTTAACCTTCAACTACAAGAGTCTGCCCTCAAACGGTCTACTAGCAACATCAACCGTAGTAATCTTGTAAGACTCCAAGGTACTCGCACTGAAGCCCAGGAGATTCTCAAACTGGTGTCGCCATCAGATAATCTGCAAGCTTTGGATTTTGATGCTAACTACAACTGGGCGACCAGCAAACAGCTCAGTCAATATCAGATGATTCATTTTGCTACTCATGGTTTCCTAGATAGCAGCGACCCAGAATTATCAGGAATAGTACTATCTTTAGTAGACAAACAAGGCAAACCCCAAAGAGGCTTTCTGCGGCTCAACGAAATCTTCAATCTCGACTTCCCGGCGGAGTTGGTAGTGCTGAGTGCTTGCGAAACTGGACTAGGTGAAGAAGTGCAGGGAGAAGGACTAGTTGGGTTGACAAGGGGCTTAATGTATGCAGGTGCAGCCCGCGTGGTGGTGTCTCTATGGAGCGTGGACGATGAAGCGACATCGTTGTTGATGCAGCAATTTTACAGCCAAATGTTGCAGCAAGGTAAATCTCCCGCAGCTGCTCTGCGAGCCGCACAACTCGAACTCTGGAAACAAGAGCAGTGGCGTAATCCCTATGCCTGGGCAGGTTTTACTTTACTTGGCGAATGGCGGCAATAAACATCTAGGCTATACTTGTATTACTTGTAATACAAGGATGACGAAAATAATGCTCACTGTGAGACTAGACGATGAAACAGAACGCCAGTTAGCCGATATCTTGGCTCAAGAGAAAACAGACAAGAGTGAGTTAATCCGACGTTTGATCGCTGAACGTTGGTTGAGCTTGCAAGCTGGTAAAACTTTGGTTGAGAGGCGGGGTGGACACCCTGAACACCTTCTACAAGATGCACCAACAGATTTATCTGAACGTGCGAACCGTAAGAAGGCGATCGCCCAATATCTTAGCAAACGTCAACCATGACCTACTATCCGCTTATACTCGCGGATAGCGGGTTTTTATTGGCTTATTACAGCGCCAGAGATCGGTATCACCAACAGGTGCGTCGTTTCTTTGAAAACTGCACTTCTAGGCTGGTAACTACGCCTATTTGCATCGCAGAAGTGGTGTGGTTGCTCAACTTTGATTGGCGCACACAAAACGAGTTTCTTCTGGATGTTGCCAAACAATTATACGAGTGTGAGCAACTATTGCCTCAAGATTTTTCCCGGATTGCTGAGTTAAATGCCCAGTACAAAGACTTACCAGGGGATTTTGCAGATTTATCCCTAATCGTCATTTCGGAGCGCCTGGATATTGCAGCGATGCCTGTCTTGAAAAGTTTCCTACGGCGGGAAACCCGCCTACAGAACTTTTCGCTGCGGCGGGCTACGCCTACGCTACTTTGGATAGTGATTTCGATATCTATCGACGTTATCGCAAGAAGCCTTTTGAGCGTGTATTCTAGCCATGATTTCATTAGCCGAGTACACCCATAAAATCATAATAAATTTTCAGTAATATCTCTGAGGACAACTGAATAATTATTCAATAAGTGCGATGTCTCTTGACAAGCCGCTGCTGAAAAAGTCTTTTAAATAAGGACACAAGGTACAGTTTCTTGATGTCATCTTAAGCTAATAAGACTTACGTAAAATCTCTGAAACTCTTATTGCTTTGTGCCTTAGTGTCTTTGTGGTTAATTGTTTTCATAACAAAGAGTGATTATTAAATGAAAAGTGTCTTGAAATCCAAACAATTTATCTTCCCCTGTATAGCAACAATTAGTGTAGCAATGGGTATTTGGGCATCAGTATCAGCTCAAACACAATCTCAACCAGCCCCACCAAGCTTCACCAGAGTCAAAAATCCTGCGGAATTTAAATTACAAGGCAAAGGGGAGCCTTCGGTACTGAATCAGTCGGAAGAACCCCCCGGAAACCGACGAGCAATTATTGGCTCAGATGACCGCATTCCCATGACTAGCAGAAAATACCCTTGGTCAGCGGTGGGTAAAATTGAGGGGGTAGGTGATGATGGTAATTACAGTTGCACAGGAACGTTAATTGCTGAAGACGTTGTTTTAACAAATGCTCACTGTGTAGTTAACCCTGATACTCGAAAGGTTAGTAAAGCGATCGCTTTTTTACCCAACTTAATTAACGGTGTCGTCCGAGATCAAGATGATGTAGCTTATGCGACTAGTGTTTATTACGGCACAGACTTTAAACAGGGAACTCTAGAAGATTATGTAGACGACTGGGCTGTTTTGAAGCTTGACAAGCCCATCGGCAGAAAATACGGTTACTTAGGCTGGAAATCTTTGCCATCTTCGACTCTGGTTGGAGATACAAAAAGATTCGCTTTGGTGGGCTATTCTGGTGATTTTCCCAACCCTAAAAAGAAAGGATATGAAGGCCTGACTGCGGGTGAAAGCATGACTGCTGGCGTTCACCTAGAATGCAGCATCCTTCGCCAAAAAGATAGTTTGTTCTACCACAACTGTGATACTACTGGCGGTGCTTCAGGAGGAGCAATTATTACTTATATTGATGGCAAGTATTATATTGTCGCCCTTCACTCTGGCTGGAACAAGGTTAATGGGTTAGTTTTGAACCGTGCAGTGGAAATGTCTCGCTTGGATGAGTGGGTACGACAAAATCAGTAGAAATGACTGGTAGTTTGTAAAGACGACAGCTAGCTGTGCGTCTTTACCATATCTTTACCATATATTGGATACAAACAAGAACTGTTATACTTTCATTTCTATACCCAAGGTAGGAAGGGGTAAACCACCCTAGCAAGTTATCAAACTGATCAAACACAATAAAAATAAAACGATGAACCAGGTAGACTACCTTCGGATTAGCTTGATTGATCGCTGTAATTTTCGTTGTCAATACTGTATGCCAGAGGGCACAGAATTGGATTATA
This sequence comes from Komarekiella atlantica HA4396-MV6, assembly GCA_019359395.1. Lineage (GTDB taxonomy): Bacteria > Cyanobacteriota > Cyanobacteriia > Cyanobacteriales > Nostocaceae > Komarekiella > Komarekiella atlantica. Next base: position 203,906 of record JAHHHK010000004.1, on the reverse strand, counting down.
TCCTCAAGCAACAGTTGTTGACTGATGAGGAGCTGCTAACCCTAATTCAAGAGGTATTTATCCCTGTAGGTTTTACCCGGTTTCGTTTAACAGGAGGGGAACCTTTGCTACGTCCCCGTGTGGTGGATTTGGTAAAAGCGATCGCCTCTCTTCCTCAAACTCAAGACTTATCGATGACGACCAATGGGTTTTTACTTGCCCCGATGGCGCAAAACCTCTATGATGCGGGGCTGCGAAGAATTAATATTAGCCTAGACTCTCTCGATCCAGACATCTTTGACCAAATTATTGGTAATCATGGTCGTCGCCGTTGGCAACAGGTATGGCATGGTATTCAAGCTGCCTATAGCGTCGGATTTGACCCACTGAAGTTAAATGTGGTGGTGATTCCTGGTGTTAACGATCACGAAATTCTAGATTTAGCTGCCCTCACAATTGATAGACAGTGGCACGTCCGATTTATTGAGTTTATGCCGATTGGCAATTTGCATTTATTTAGCGATCGCGGTTGGGTATCTTCAGCCGAATTACGACAACGCATCCGCGATCGCTGGGGCTTGACAGAATCCCAAGTTCGTGGTTCTGGCCCTGCTGATGTCTTTAAGATTCCAGGAGCAAAGGGAACACTGGGATTTATCAGTCAAATGTCAGAATGTTTTTGCGATCGTTGTAATCGGATGCGGCTCAGTGCTGATGGCTGGCTGCGTCCCTGCTTATTGAATGAAACTGGTCAAATAAACCTAAAAACTGCTCTTTGTTCTGGTATTAGCATCAGTCAATTACAAGAGCAAGTTAAGAAGTTACTGGCAATCAAGCCAGAAATTAACTTCAAAGAGCGCGATGGTGTTACAAGTACATACACCCGCACTATGTCGCAAATTGGCGGCTAGTCATTGGTCATTTGTCCTTTGCTAATGACTAGGGACAAATGACTAAAGACTAAGGAAAAATGACAATTATGCTTGGCGTGAGTAGTATTCCACTACAAGCAGTTCGTTAACTTGTAGTGCTACCCATTCTCGTTCAATAACACCGTTGACTTTGCCAACCAACTTAGTTTTGTCAAACTCCAGATGACTGGGGAGGTTGGCTAAACCGGGATATTGTAAGTTAGCTTCCACTAACTTCCGCGATTGTGCTCGATCTCTGACAGCAACTACTTCACCGGGACGGCACTGGTAGCTGGCAATGTTAACTACACGACCGTTTACAGTTACATGACCATGATTCACCAGTTGACGCGCTGCTGGAATGGTCGGAGCTATACCCAGCCGGAAAACGGTATTATCCAAGCGCATTTCTAGCAATTGTAGTAATATTTGTCCGGTAGAACCAGTAACACGTCTGGCTTTCCGCACATAGCGTAACAGTTGCTTTTCTGTCAGACCATAGTTTAAGCGGAGCTTTTGCTTTTCTTCTAGACGGATAGCGTACTCAGAGCGCTTCTTACGGTTCTGACCATGCTGACCTGGTGGGTAAGCGCGTCTAGCGCTTTTACGAGTTAATCCTGGTAAGTCGCCCAAGCGACGTACAATTCTGAGGCGTGGCCCTCTATATCGGGACATGTGTTTCCTTAATCTAATCCTGTTTAAATTTTACTCAGACGTACCATTTTGACACTCCCCTGATTATAAATCAGGAAATTCTTGGTTCTACGAAGCCGCTTGCTTTGACATGACGTATCCTACCAAAGTAGAGGTATCTTTTCCCCAAGCTTAAATTCCGGGCTGTCTTGCCGTACTCGCACCAATAATTTGTTTCTGTTTATTTAGTTTCGTAAGCTACTCAATCGTGAGATTGGTTTACGCAGTGTTTTCACTCTGAAATACTTTTTACGCTGCTTACTTATCTTTACAATCCACTACTCTAACATAATTAAGGAGAAAATCAATTTTTGCTTACATCACAAACGTGTCTTAATGACGAGGCATATCATCAAGGTTTGATGACCGATAACTGATAACTGTTCACTGATTTAATGTTACAGCCGAAATTCTCTTGTTACAGAGGATTTACAGGACATTTGAGTTAGCATAACTTTGGGTGTTTGGAGAACAGCAATGTTACAGAGCAAAAAAGTGGTTAGCAGAGGTAGAAACAAACAAGGTGGTTCTGCCTCCAGAATTTTGACAGCACCAGTTTTAGCTGTGGCTGGATGGTTGACAATGATCCTGCCTAGTATGGCTATCACCGCTTCTTATAGCAATGATTACCGTGTTTGTGCTGCTCGACTCCTGAGCGTGGGCGTCACGGCACAAGCTGCTTCACAAGGTTGTGCAACAGCACTGCGTCCGAGGGACTTGGCTTCCTGTGTGGTTAAGATTGAGAGGCAGACGCAAATTGCAGCGGCGGATGCGCTTTCTTCCTGTGGACAAGCCCGACGTCCCAATGATTTAGCCTCCTGTGTAGTTGGTATTAGCCAGAACACCCAAGAGGCAATTAACCCAGCAGTTTTAACTTACTGTGGTCGTAGTTTGTTACCTGTAACCTATGCTCAGTGTGTGGTTGGCTTGCGTAGCGAAATCGACGAATTGACCCCCGCTCAGGCGTTAGATACTTGTATTGATGCTAGTGACAGCGTTAGCGGCATTTCTTCGTCTACACCACCATCTAGACTACCTGGGAAATTAAATCCAACTTTTGATCCTACCCCGGTTCCTGTGCAGCCCAATATTCCAACGCAGCCAAGCGTTCCTGTGCAGCCCAATATTCCAACGCAGCCAAGCGTTCCTGTGCAACCAGGTACTAACTAAATTACAGGGCTTTGCAATTGACTGAAATATAAATTGAGTCTGGGGTTGGCGAACAGCCAACCCTATTTAATGCCAGCAAGTGATCAAGCCCCTTGAAAATTTGCCTTACAAATACATGCCACGCTCATGGTATTAATAACAAGCATTAAATTTATCTGCGTCTAAATCCTCGAATAAAATTTAAGGACTTTAATGCATATACTTCGGCAAAAGTTGTTGATTCAAGAATCATCGATAGTCTTATGACTCTTGAATTATCAATCTTCTTTTTTGCCAAAAGCCGTCTGTAAAACTACTGCAATGCCACCATCTTGGTGATATTTATCTGCCCAAGCACGAATGATTTCATCTAATTCTTGCATAGCCTGCTCTAATCGTTCTGGTTTGATATCAAACTCTTCCAACAAGCGCATGGCATTTGGTCGCCTTTCTGCCCAATTTTTCATCATTCGGAAATACCGAGCAGTATCTTCCACCATGATATAAGTGCGCTCTTGATCGTCTGCTGGGGCATAAAAGGGACGAGTCAGAGCATAGAAGGGCATTCCCCAAGGAGAATCTATGCGTGTTACTGTACCCGAATAAATCAGACGACGCTTGATATGTTCACCTAAAGCTTCACTCAAAGGCATTTGATGCTCAGGTGGCAAGTCTTCTTGCGATCGCTTGTGCAAAAACTCTATCAAATCCAGAAACTCAAAAGAGGTAACTAATTGAGCGTCTGGCAGATTACTCGGTAGTTTCTGCTCAATTTGTCTTTTTTCATCGCTTGTCAAACTTGTACCGGGAACGCGCGATCGCCCCGGTTGCCAAGGATACTTCTCTAACCAGATATAAGGCAACTGAATCAGATAGCGAGGTTCTTGAGAACCCAGCATTTTCAGCAGTTTGCCCTCTGTTAGCGCTTGTCTAACTTCCTCGACAATAATTTTTACGCGTTTCGGCTCCAGGTGGTGCAAATGTCCTGTCATTCGCAGGTTTTGCCCCTGCTCTAGATAGGTCATGTAAATTGCACACTTTGCCGCCGTTGCAGCTGCATCTAGAAATGCCCCATGCCTGTGCCCACTCGTCCGCATGGCACTAAAAGCCAGATAAAGCATGATCTGATCCATCGCACTGGGGCTAAGACGTTTGATCAGATCTATGTCGTTACTCATATTACAGACAATTGAATAGCACGTTTACACGATTATTAGTCAAGTGAAAATAGGTAGTATACACCCTCTTGAAGGCAATGTCTTTATTTCAAACTATTTAGTATGCAATAACTATGAGATTTTTGGCAGCCAAAATTGTTATTTACGTATTTCTTCTGGCAAACAGGTAGAAGCAATACTGTCAATATAGCTTTTCCTGTATTTAACCGAAAAATCACGGACATCGCCAAACCTCGCTTGATGCGATTTGCGTTCTACAAGTCAACTGTGTTCCTCGTAACTTACAAAGTCTGTTAAGTTTTCCGGTTTTTCCCAATGTCTACTACTCAAATTAAGATGACCTTTAATCGGTCTTGGCAACTTTTGATAGTACACAGGTGATAGGAATTTAGGAGGAAATTAAGAGGAACTCTCTTACTGGGTGTAGCAACATTCACAGGATATGTTGTGAATTATCATCACGTTTACAACCTCCAGTAATGTCTCGGCAGTATAGGCAGTTGACTTGAGGGCAAATGGTAAACAACAAATAAAGCCGATAATTCCAATTTCAAAATACCTTTAGATTTTTCCAACATCATTACTTACAACCATAGCATTTTTTCTATAAAATAGGTATAAAGTCATGTTTAAATAGAAATAAAGTCATGTTTTTTTAACCTAATAAGTGGTGAATAATTTTGATAATTTATACTTTCAAAAATCAAGGTTTCTTGATATTTAAAAGTATCCTAACAAGCAGAATTTTTATTCATTCCTTTGTGCTGACAGGGATGATACAGAATTCCCGGTGTATCTACCCAGGCTAATGTTTAGATTTACAGCACTATGGCAACCTAAAGACTTGACGAGTAATTAAACATCACAAAATCATATTTGGGATTTGGTTTGATGATTATTTGTAAGATTTTACCAGATAAGTTTCTGACTTTTGATAACAACAAAAAATTAGATTTTTGTCATTGAGCTAATTTCTTTGTTGCTTTTAAGTAAGTTGCTTATCTACTGACTGACCTGTTTGAGGAACTAGATCTATATGGATGAGTTGTTAATACCTACAGGAGGTTACTGTAAAAAAATTTACCTTCTGGGCATTTAGGCGATCGCATCTCAAGTTGACTAGCTTTGTGATGGGCGATCGCTTCTGTTATCTGAAAAACCCGATCAATTTTGATATTCACTGAATTGACATCAGCAGCGAAGATTTCCCCTTGAAATCCGCCTAACGCATTATTGCTTGGTAAATTTTGATCAAGGACGCGATTGGTATGTTCAACCTCATTCTGTGCCTCTAGAGCAAAGTCTGGATCATCAAAAGCATTTGTGGGCTTAGCATTAGATTTGTTTGTCATTTGAGTCTCTCAAATATTTAAACCTAGTAAATAAGCTGTTGCATGTTTAAGCACATCTTTTTGTGTACCCCTATGCTTAAGCAAGTTACGCATAGCGGCAACCACAGGAGGAGGTTGTCAAAGGTCATGTAGGAGGGGTTCCCTCCGTTGAATGAACTGGCGTTCAAGAGTAAGTATTTACTCTGGACTAGAGTCCATTTGACCGTAGCTCTGAGAGTTTTTAATTCTGCTCCTGATAGCCATCGCACATAATTATGTAAATTAAACGAGCAACAGCTTTCTACAACACAATTATTCCTAATTACAACTTATACTTACGTGGTTCCCTCAGGCTTATCAGGATAAATATACAAAAATCTCTTATAAGTGGTAAATATTAATCGCTTATTTACAGGATTTATTGGCTACTTAGTTATCCAAAAGCTATGACCGCAAAGATTTTACTGGTGTATTTCAAACTGAATCCCATTAACGCAGGCTACTCCTATCTTTTCTCTGACAACGGGATTAATATATCTATGGAAAGCATTAACCCAGAGGAGTTGTGAGCATGTATATCAGCTTAGATTCTGGGTTGAAAGTGGTGGAAGTTCAGTAACTTCCACCGTGCATAGGCTGATTGCGACGCATCATTTAATTCGTAGAACTAGAAGATTTAACCTGATTTCGCATTTTTTCTAAGCTGAAAGCAGCTGCGCCAAAAGTCACTAATAACACTCCCATAATTTGTACAATATCCAAGTTTTCTTGAATAATTAACCCAGCGAAAATCACGGTTAAAACCGGGACACTAGCACCGATGATCGGTGACTGTAAAGCACCTAAGTTACGTGTGCCAAAAATATTGAATAAATAGCCAGAGAGGGTCAATACACCCAAAATAAACGCACTTAAGACAAGTTCCAGCATCTTAGAAGGGTCAACTAGTAAGTTCCATTCGCCTGGTAAAGGTAGCATCAAACAAATAAAGCTCAACAGCAACATGGTGGCGAAGTTAATTAAAGTAAAAGTTACCGGATGTAGTTGATCAGCGCATATCCGCGTCAGGATAACATAGCCAGCAAAAGCCGCTCCAGAAATGATTGCTGCGCTGCTTCCTAGAGGAATATTATTGCCCATACCAGTGCTGAGAGAACCTGCTAAAACCAACAATTCACCGCAGCAAATCGCGGCGATCGCACTTGCACCCAATGCGCTTGGGCGATCGCGAAACAGAAACCACGCCAATAGTCCGCTCACAATCGGATAGATAAAGAAAAGTGCGATCGCCATTCCAGTCGCTACTTGACCGATGGCAGTGTAGATTAGTACCTGAGACACAAACAAAAAGCATCCGCTTGCAACAGACATCACCAAAGCCCGTTGTTTACTTGCATTGGCAGGTGTCGAATTTCCTCGGACTGAATCAGCTAAGTTTTGGATGTCTTGCCACACTCTTGGATGTAGTATGGGAGCCAAAAGTACCATTAATGGTACTACGACCATAAATCGCAACGTCATAATTAACAGAATATTGCCCAAACTCGGTGAGAGCAAGCGTTCCACCTCTACTACTCCAAAAATTTGGGAACCTTCATGAAAAATTATTTTGATGGCTACGTTGTAAAGTGACGATATCACCGTTGACAACACGACTAGCAACAAACCTATCTGGATAGATGATAAGGTTTGAGAGTTAGGCCGCGGAGTTTTTGCTCTTTGGCGTGATGCTGGTGTAGTCGGAGGCTCTAGGGTAGTTTTACTCTTTGACAAGTCCCGACTGAGCACAGAAATTGGTTCACTTTGGTTTCGCCTTGGTGGTTGTTTTCCTCCCTGTTGTGGCGTTGGCGTAGCAGGCGGGGATATAGTTTCGCTTGCTGACGATTCCTTGCTAATTATAGAAATTGGTTCGCTTTGGTTTCGCCTGAGTGAAGATTGTTTTCCTCCCTGCTGTGGCGTCGGTGTAGCAGGCGGGGATATAGTTTCGCTTTCTGATAATTCCCTAGGAATAACAGAAATTGGTTCAGTGACGTTTTCCTTTGATGGCGGTTGTTTTACTCCCTGTTGTGGTGTCGGTGTAGTAGGTGGGGATACATCGCCCTGTGACAAGTCCTTGCTGAGGATAGAAATTGGTTCGACAACATTTTCTATTGGTGGCGATTTCGCAGCAGGCGGCTTTGGCGTCGCTTCACTTTCTGACGATTGCCTAGAGACAATAGAAATTGGTTTGGTAGCGTTTTCTATTGGTGGCGGAATTTTAGCAGCAGGCGGCTTTGCCGTAGTTTTGCTTTCTGGTAATTCCCTAGGGATGACAGAAATTGGCTCAGCAGCCGTTCTTGCTACTTCGCCAAGCTGCGGTGATGTCTCAGTCTTCTTTTGTGGCTCAGTCGGTTGCAACACAGTAGGCGCACTTACTGCTGCTGCTTTTCGTGAAGTTTCTTCTATTGTTTTTTCTAGTTTCCCCTGTAGGCGATTAACGAACTCCGCCAAAATCTCTTCCCCTTGCTGCTGCTGGCTATACATCCGAGACAACTGTTGGGAAAGATTACTTTGATAGTTCTTTAGTTCTTGTTGCAGTGAGTTAAAGGTGATAGTAACAGTGTCATCCAGACTGCCGAACATGTGTTCGACTTTTTCATTAATCTCACCTGCTACCTTATTGCTTACTTCCGCCGACTTCAGCGCAGATCGTTCATAGGAGTTTTCATCTGCTTGCGTTGCTAAAGTCGTTAGAGAGGATTGTAGTTGTGAAGATATATGCTTTGCCAGAACTTCTGCTAGCTGACGGATTAACACTTGCTGCTCGGTAATTTGCCGTACTTGTTGCAAATGTTCTTTTTCCTCTAGCAAGTGTTGAATGTCATCAGTTAATCGGTTTTTTTCCGATTGAAGCCGCTTTACGTCTTCCTGCAAGGATCTGATGACATTCTGTTGGAGATTTTCTAAATCCTCAACTACAGCCCAGAGAGCATTTTCTGCTGCTCTGGATAGCTCACCTCTGGCTCGCGGGTTTTCTGGTTGCTTCTCGAATCGCCCCATTAGCTTCTAACCTCTAACACCTTGACGATAAAGCTGCTTCCCGTACACTTGACTGGCGCTCATACTAATTTCCTGTATTTTGTCAGATAAACTAAAAATTTTAACAGTACTTCCGCATTTCAACGTAATTCTGTCATTCTAAACACACGGTTGGCAAAGTTTGAAGAAGGCAGAGGAGCAGAAGGAAGAATTAAAAGAAGATTTCACCCGTTTTTAATTACAGGCGCATAAGTGAAAAATTGTGTGTGGGGCATGTACCCCTGCTGCTGATTTCTTCTGGTGAAATTTGCCCCACTGTTTACTATACGGTGTTGTTTTTAGCATTGATGAAAATCTGGTCAGTTTAATTTTTATCAACTATTAGCCAGTGAGATTTTTGCTAATAAAAAAATCTCACATCAAATAAATACCTATTGTTTTGATGGCAATAGTAATTGTCAAAGACTTGCAGATGCGTGCCTTGCTACAACAAAATTATCTGACTTGTAAGACTAATCTGTAAATTTGTGTGGAATGTAACTTGTGTGACAGTTTACATCTTTAAATGGAGATTAGAGTATCTTTCTATGGAAATTTAAAGTATTTCCATCTCCTGCACAATATTTTAATGAATGAGCAGCCATTCTGCAAAAATGCGCTTTGACTTTGGCGTTGTAGCAGTCTATTTTTTGCTGTGAGTAAATATATTGAATGGGAAACATCAGGAAAATATTAATAATTTTTAGAAAAATAAAATTCGGGCGAGGCTAAAGATCGCAGCACTAAGAACAGCACTCACGGGGACTGTGATTAGCCAGGCGGCGGCGATACCTTTTAGAGTTTTGAACTGAATAGATTTGATATTTTGTACTAGTCCGATACCAACTACACCACCGACAAGAGCGTGGGAGGTGGAAACGGGTAAACCTAGCCGGGAGGCCAGGAGGATGGTGGTAGCGGTGGCAAGTTCGGCACAAAATCCGCTACTAGGTTGCAATGAAATGATGCTTTCGCCAATAGTGGCGATGACTTTTTTTCCCCAGACGGCTAAACCAGCAACAATACCAGCACCGCCAAGGATTAAAATCCATATAGGGATGGTGATACCATTTGTGGGTACGCTACCAGTGCGATTGATGTAGACGATCGCAGCTAAAGGAGCGATCGCATTCCCAACATCATTAGAACCATGAGCAAAGGCCACAAAGCAAGCACTCAATACTTGGAATCGAGCAAATAAGCGTTCGACGGGATTGGGGAACTCGGGGCCCCCTTTGGGGATAAGGGGCAATGGGGATTGGGGACTGGGGATTGGGGAACTCGGGGCCCCCTTTGGGGATAAGGGGCAATGGGGATTGGGGACTGGGGATTTCTGGCTCTTATTTTCCTTGTGTCTCTCATTATTTAGCTGTCGCCAGCTGATGATAGTGAGTCCGACTGCTGCTACTGCACCTGTTAATAGTGGGATGTCGTGAGCGGGTATTTTAAAACCAAGCTCAATTAAAAAATTAGTTAGTGGTTGAGTTAGCGAGGGTAGCACAATTACGCCAAATGCACCTAGCAGAAGCGCACTCAACCAGGGAATCCACTCTTGCAACTGCACCAATTGATTTGGTTGATCCAAAATCCAGCGCTTAATTTGACTGTAAAATAAAGCTGCAATTGTGCCACTGATAATCGGCGTTAAAATCCAGCCAATAGTAATTGAGCCAAGTGATGACCAATCAATTGCACCTACTCCCAAAGCTACCCAACTAAATCCAGCGATCGCACCAACAACTGCATGAGAAGAAGATACAGGTAAACCGCGTGAGGTGGCAATTTGTAACCACACCCCACTCGCCACTAGCACCGTTACCATCCCTGTCACCAATATTTGAGGTGTAGCGGCGAACAAAGCAGGATTAGTAATTTTCGTTGCTAGGGTTTCTGTTACCTCGTGTCCAAATAATGTAGCACCCGTAAACTCTAATATCCCAGCAATAATTAACGCTTGTTTCAAAGTAACAGCTTTGGAACCAACAGAAGTTCCCATTGCGTTAGCAACATCGTTAGCTCCGAGATTGAAAGCGACGTAGAAGGCTAAGAGGGCGACGAAAAGTAGGGTAACAAGCATTTTCTAGGCTGAGTTATGTTAGCGGATAGCTCTGGTTTAGTCCGTGCTGAGTGGGGGAGTACAGATAGACCACGTAGAGACGTTGCAATGCAACGTCTCTACCAAAGGATTTGTTGCTTAGGGATAAATTAAGATTTTGTAAGTTTCCGCTGTGGGTGCGATCGCTTGTGCAACTGCTGCTGATAAATCTTTTAATGGATAGCGATCGCTAATCAATGCCTCCACATCAATCCGGCGATTAAATACGATATCAGCGGACAGATTTTGCAGGCGGTAAGATGAACTGTAACTGCCCATCAAGTCAATTTCCCGGCGATAGAGAATATTGGGATTGACGGGAATTTCCACCTCATCGGGGAATTCCGCGAAAAATAAGATTTTGCCGCCTTTACGGGTACAGTCAATTGCTTGAAAAAAAGCTTTTTCACTGGGGACAGCCAGCAGAGTGACATCAACACCCAATCCATCGGTAAGGGCGTGAATTTTTGCGGGTAAATCAGCATCACGGGCATCAAAAGCTGCCTCTGCACCAACATTCAATGCTTTGTCAATTCTAGAGGGCAGTAAGTCGGTGGCGATCGCTTTTGCCCCGAAATACTTCACCAACATAATAAACATTAACCCAATTGGCCCAGCACCAGTCACTAAAACAGTTTGTCCTGGAGCTATTTGAGCTTTTTTCACCGCTTTCAAGCAGCAGTTAGTTGGTTCTACAAAACTCGCTTCTTCAAAACTGATATGATCAGGGATGGGAATTAGCCCACCATTTTGTACAATGTGTCCTGGCACTTTGACATAATCGGCAAAGCCGCCACCACTGGCGTTAAAGCCTGCGGTAGTTGAAATGTTTTTGTAGACATCACACATAGAAAAGTTGTCATTTAAACAGTAGGCGCAACGCATACACGGGATGTGGTGCATTACCGCCACCCGTTGTCCTACTTGCCAACCTGTAACATTATTACCTAATGCTGCGATCGTTCCAGCAGTTTCATGCCCAAAAATGCGTGGCGGTTCATATAGGGGATAACGAATTTTTTTTATATCTGACTGACACAACCCCACTACCCGCACCTGTACCAGCACTTCATCTGGTTCCAGCGTTGGGACTGGGATATCTTCGTAAGACAGCTGATTGACGCCTCTAAATACCTGTGCTTTCACGTTGGTTTTTCACCGCTCAACGATACTAGATGTAACATTAGCGCTCAACGTTCAGCTATGAATTTTGAGATTTCTCTGTTTTAGCTTGTTGTAATTGTTGCTCTAAGCTTTTTTCAAAGATTTGAAATGCCTCAACATCCGCTGATGAGAGATTTCCCCCAATTCCCCCATTTTCAAGCCTAAGAATCTCACCTCGATTATCTTTAGCCGTAATTGTTAGAATTTCTCCTTTTTGCCAGAGTCGATACCGTTCATCCTCAAAGCATCGACCACCTTCAGGTGCTTTATTTACAAACTTACTCTTCAAAGCTTTTTTGGCAGTTTGCACAATTTCGTCAGAATAAAGCTGGCAGCGAATACTACGAGCAAATTTTGGTACTCTATTATTTTTTTCTAACTTGTTAAGCGACTCAGTAACGGTCACTGGACGTTTAAGCTCATTAGACTGCTGCTCAATAACTTTAATCATTATTCCTGGATGTTGCTCATCAAGGTAAACCAAAAAATCATCTGGATGCCAAGCCTCAATCTGATAAGGAGCTAGAGCTTCTACAGTAAAATGTTTGAGGTTAGCAGTAACTATGACTTCTGCTTTGGCAACTATAGCAGCAGCAACAACATGGCGATCGCCCATATCATTTGTCATTGCTGCAACTAGATACTCTGGTACTTCCACCATCGCATCAGGAAAGTTTGTCTTGATTTGTTCTTGAAAGTATCTTTCCTTGGCATTTGTCATCCTCCCATTCTTTACAAGGTTGCGAGTAGCGCCATCCAGAATTTCTTGTGAAAAATGAAGTTCGTATAACTCTGCCTCAGCAGCACGCATGAGAATATCACACAAAGGCATAGGGTAGATGACACAGGAATCCAAAACAACCGAGAGTACCATTTTACTGATCTAATTCGCTACTCTCGTCATCATAGAATCCCTCATCTTCCAAAAACTGAGTAAATTGCTTAAGTCCTTCCTGGCGCTTACTATCGCGCTGTTTTTTATATTTCACTAAATCCTCAAAACGAATACGCCGATGTGTTCCCACCATAATGTGGGGGATTTCCTTCTGTTCTAATAACTTAATCAGATGGGGACGTGAAACTTTAAGAAAATCTGCTGCTTTTTGAGTCGTTAATTCTCGATCTTGAATAACTATAGACACCACTTTACCTGATGCCATTGCATGAACAGCTTGATGCAACACCTGATACACCGAATCAGGAATGGAAATTTCTTCTCCGTCTGCTCCTACCAGTTTCGCCTGGTAGCCTTTAACTCTCAGTATGTGCTCCAGTTCCTTAATAGATTGCACATCTTGCTCTGGAGGCATTACCGACTCTACAGGGACGTTATGCTTTAACATCATGCTTGCCGCCTGTTGTTGAAAAATTAAGTGACTTAATTTATATTACACACTACATAAACGAAATATCCGAAAAAATAGCTTATTGTCAAGATGCAGAAATTCTTAGGTTTAACCATTGGCTTATTTGCTGTTATCTGCTTTGTGCCTACAGCAGCCTTTAGTCTTCTGCTCTCAGAAAACCAGACATTAAACAATTTGGCTGAAAAAGCTAAGTTAGAGGTTTCTAAAACTACAGGAATCTCGACTGACCATCTCAGCATAGCTAACACAGCAACTCTCGCTCATACTGGAATCACGCGGTTTAAGCTAAGAGATATTCAAGGCAATATGTATGATGTATCCCTTGATAGTGCTGGTAATCAAATTAGTCGGGAAGCTTTAGAGCAAGCTATTCAGGCAATCAACAATAAAGGCTTCGTCGGCAAATTAGAGGCTGAATTAGCTAATCGCATTGCTCAAGGAAGCAATAGCCCAATCAGGGTCGTTTTTTATCTGAGAGCGAAAACAGTTAGGCCTTACGGGCAACCAAACCGTGCTGAGTATCAAAATTACTTAAATACTCTTAGATCTCACTATGCGGTAATTCAGCAACCTGTTGTAAACCAACTTCAGGAAAGTAACCAGCGAGTCATTTATCAATCTCTTTATACACCAATGGTGGTGGCGGAAGTCACTCCTTCGTTAATCCAAGCGATCGCTACTCGTTCTGATGTAGAGCGAATCTACCTTGAGCGACGGGGAAGTCCAAGGTAGATCTGATCATGAGTCGCGTCAGCAAACACTAGTATTTATCAGGGTTTTACTGGAGCAGCAGAAACAATAGCAGTTGTATAACTGGTCTTTTTCTACCAAATTTTCTTAATATTAGCCTTCGCAACTATGGCAGCAGTGGCTCTCTTCACCAAAAAAGGACGCCGATAGTGGAGGTAAATTTTGTGTAACTTCACAAAGAAACGGTATTCAAACACTAACAATAATTATTTGCAATAATTTCGTTAATGCTGTAAGCTTTTCTCAAATATATTGAATATTTTTATCAATAAATTTTGACGGGAGGTTTTACAAGCTGGTAAGCCTGGCTGAAAAATTAACTTGAATCAGATATCTCAACTCGTAGTTATTAGTTACAAAAATTATTAATTAGCAAATTGAGAGTTTATTCTATTTGCAGGAAAATCAGGATGTCTAAACTGCCGGATGTTCTTTGGTTAAATACAAGCCCTAGTTTGCAATACTTTGCTCAACCGCTGCTTTGTTACCTATCGTCTCAAGTGACAATGCAAGAGTGGAAATATCGTCAAAGCCAAGATGAGGTAAGTTCGCTAGATGCTGCTGTTGTTCTACTTCATGACTACCTCAAATCCTGCAATCGACCTGTTCACCTGATTGGTCATAGTACAGGAGGATTACTAGGACTACTCTATAGTCGTCGCTATCCAGAAACAGTCAAGTCTTTGACACTATTAGCCGTGGGTGTTGATGCAGCGGTTGATTGGCAAGCTCATTACTATACTCACCGTCAGTTTTTAAGTCGCCAAAAGCTTCTGACTGATATGGTTTACAACTTGTTTGGTTATCAAGATCAATGCACTCTCAAGAATCTTACACATCTTCTAGAGCAAGACTTAGATTGCTCGCTCTCCCCTCATTCTCTTTTTGAGACGGTGAGTATGACTGCAAACAGAGTTCCAGTACCTTTGATGGTGTGTGGTAGCTTAAACGATATTGTTGTTAAACCTGATGCATTGCAAGGATGGCGATCGCATTTAAAGGAAGGCGATCGCTTATGGTCTTGTTTGGAAGGATGGCATTTCTTTCACTTTTTCCAGTATCAGCTTGTAGCAGAACAGCTACTCGACTTCTGGAAGTTTATACGTGTGTCAGATTCACTATATTCCTGTTTACGACTTTCGGCAGAAATAAATGAGAATATATCTCAAGAATGATTTATGGAGCAAAACAATTGTGAGAGGTTAATCGTGTTCTAAATTATTTGAGGCAAGTCTAGAAATGGTTGTGGTAGATGATACCAAGCGTAGCGCGATCGCTACAGAACTAGCTGATTTGAAAGCTATCCAAGAGTTGCTAATTGCCAATGAACAAAAAGTAATACCTGTTGTCAGCAACGATCAAGAAATTAGCCAGCGCCTAAACGACTTTCTCAAAGATGACCAAAAAAACCTCAAAGTAATCGAGGAAGTTATTTCTAAATTTGGTGGTGGTTCACCCCAGCCTAGAGATACCATACGGCAGTATGTTGAGCAAGTAAACCGTTTAATAGATGGGAACGAATTGACACTGTACCAAAAGGTTTCTGCTCACGAAAGGATTAAGCACCAAGCCGTAATGACTGGTTTAATTATCCATAAGGCTGCTCAGGTGGTTGGTGATGACGTGAAAGAAGCTATTGGCCCACTCAATCAAGTAAACTTTGAAAATCGCGCCCATCAAGAACAATTGAAAGGTGTGTTGGAAGTTTTGGGTACAAGAGAACTTACAGGTCAAGACCCAGATCAAGGAGTTTGGGCGCGGACTCAAGATGCTGTTGCAGCTTTAAGAGGTGTGTATGAGGGTCTAACAAAGTAATATACGCTCTCGACTTCTTAAGAAATTATCCTAATAATCGCTTTTGATTTAAGGAATCCGAATCGCGATCGCACTCAGTTTGAGATAAAAACTGGAATGCGATCGCTTTTTTTAGGACAATATGTCGGAACTCCTGTGAGGTTAAGCAATGGTTAATCAGACATACACAACTGATGTCTTAGTTGTCGGCGGAGGAACCGGAGGTACTGCTGCGGCTATCCAAGCGGCGCGACGGGGAGCCAAAACTATTCTCGTGAGCGAATTTTCTTGGTTAGGAGGGATGCTAACGTCGGCTGGGGTGTCTGCACCCGATGGCAATGAATTAGAAGCCTTTCAAACCGGGTTATGGGGTGCGTTTTTGCAAGAATTGCGACATCGACAGCCAGGTGGATTAGATAACAGCTGGGTTAGCTTTTTTAGTTATGACCCCCGAATTGGGGCAGAGATTTTTGCAGACTGGGTACAGGAGTTGCCTAATCTGCACTGGATTTCTGGGCAAGTGCCAGTGGAAGTCTTCCGCCAAGGTGATTTGATTACTGGTGTCCGCTTTTCTGATTTTACTGTCACAGCCAAGATTATTCTCGATGCTACAGAATTAGGAGATTTATTAGCTTTAGCTGAGATACCTTACCGCTGGGGTTGGGAGTTGCAATCTGAGTGGGGAGAACCCAGCGCACCAGTGACTTTTGACTCCTTCACCCAAAGATATCCAGTGCAAGCACCCACTTGGGTAGTGATTATGCAAGACTTTGGTGAAGCCATCGCCCCAGAAATTCCGGCGGCTCCTAACGAAAATCCATCACTGTTTATAGGTGCTTGGGATGGCTATGGAGCAGAGAAATTTTTGAATTATGGACGTTTGCCTGGTGGCCGATTCATGATTAACTGGCCAATCTGTGGCAATGACTACGGCGAAGGACTAGGGCGTTTGATAAATTCAGAGCTAAGCAGAAGGGAATTCTTCCAAGAATGTCGCTGGCATAGCCAAAATTTTGCTCGTTTTATCCAAAATCAGCTTGGTCGTCGCTATGGCTTGGCAGAACAACTGTTTCCTTCTTCTTCTACCGCTTTTGCGCTGCATCCCTACTACCGGGAAAGCCGCCGCTTAGTAGGACTAACTACTGTCCGAGAACAAGATATCTTGCCAGTAGCCGGAGGTAGTGTTGCATCTATATTTAATGATGCGGCCAAAGACGTCTGCCTTGGCGTTGGCGTTGGCGTTGGCGAAGCCTCTCGTAGAGAAGCCTCTCGTAGAGAAGCCTCTCGTAGAGAAGCGATCGCTTTTGGTAACTACGCCAATGACCATCACTATCCTGGGGTTCAGTTTCCACTACAACCTAAATCTCTGCGCTGGGGAGGACGTTGGACTGGGACACCCTTCACAATTCCTTACAATTGCTTAATTCCAGCCGCCACAGATGGTTTATTAGTCTGTGAAAAGAATATTTCTGTCTCCCATATCGCCAATGGGGCCACTAGATTACAACCTGTGGTTATGGGCATTGGACAAGCAGCGGGGATGGCGGCGGCGATGTGCGTTGAGTTAAACTGTCAACCAAGAGATTTAGCTGTTAGGGTGCTACAAGCCGCTTTATTACAAGATCATCGTGCAAGAGCGGCAATTTTTCCTTTATTTAATCTTCCACCCAATCATTCGGATTGGCTGCACTGGCAACTGTATTACTTAGATAACCCCCAAGCCTATCCAGCAAGTGGTAATTGCCCATCGTGGGATAAATCTTATGACTCTGCTTTTGACAAGATCTTAATACGAGAAAGTCACTGCTTCCAAGGTATTTTACACCGATTAGATCAGCAAAAATACAGATTTACTATCACCACACCAGCTGAAAATCAAGGGCAAACTTGGCAGCTTGTGACTTTGCGATCGCATATTAATGAGCAATTGCAAACTTGTCCCCACGATCAATTAATCACAGTATGGGGTCGTCAAAATCACGTCGGTAATTGGTTATTAGTCGAACATCTGGACGAAGTACAAAAGTAGTTTATTTTCAGTAAAGAACAATACTTTTCTGCAAATTGTCCGGATATTCATCAAAAAGTTAAGTATCAGTGAATTGGAGAGTTCCAAAATAGACATCTGCTATGCGTGCTGCCATTTCACTTTTAGTATCGAGTCTGGCGTTCGGCCCCT
Organism: Komarekiella atlantica HA4396-MV6; assembly: GCA_019359395.1. GTDB lineage: Bacteria > Cyanobacteriota > Cyanobacteriia > Cyanobacteriales > Nostocaceae > Komarekiella > Komarekiella atlantica. Next base: position 186,259 of record JAHHHK010000004.1, on the reverse strand, counting down.
TAGCTTCTAACTGCCAAGTAATGGTCAATCAATTATCCGATCAACTGCTTGCCACGCCTGATTCGCAACAGTTGCTCTCGGCGAACAAAACTAACCCAAAAATTCCGTCTCATCGGGGTAGTGGACGCAGAGAGCTAACAGAAAATTTCGCAAATATCTATCCTGCTGTTTAAGTAATTTTGGGTCATGCTTCTTATCGCAAGGGAATCAAAATACAAGAAAACAGAGTATGTGATGCTTAACATCTTTGACACTATCTCTGTAGCAGAAATACAACAGTTGACACAAAAAAAACTTCAGCCGCCAAGTATTTTAACTGTAAACTCTGCATATATAATTGGCACGAACCCTTGCAATCAAAACGCCCACAAAATTGACTGTTTTGATCAAACGCATCACCAACTTCTCAAAAGTCAGACAAATATTGCTCGTATTTCGGGTAAGCTCTGCGTTTCACTCTTCAACTAATCTAGAAATAGATGTAACTTAGGATATCAGTGAATCTAAAGTACATCTAATTCACATATTTCGTTTGTTGAAAATAGCTTAAAGCAACCTCATTTAACTTCTAAACAGATTTTCTCATGCGTCAAGTAGCTGCTTATTTGGATCAAGAAATAAATTTTCGTGGCAACTATTCGGCATCTTTAACCGAAGCATGAAACTCCTGTCGCTTCATTTGAGCTTGTTATTAGGTTCAGATCCTCGACTTTTTAAAAAAGTTGGGGATCTAACATTTTCATGGATTTATAAAGTAAAAATCAAATTATTGTAGTGGACTGACACAGCTAAGATAGTGCGTTAGATATAGATGTAGTAGCACGGCAAGCTTAAAATATTGGGTTGAGAAAATTCGTAGAATTTTAATTCTCCAAGATGATAACTATTTGTTTACCCAATAAATTAGGCTAGACGCGCTACTACAATTTTTTTGCAACATTGAAGGCTTGTCACATCACTATTTAATATTTACTTTATAAATACTCTCTCAAGCTGGCTTACGAGCAATGAAATATTTGCTGGCAAAGTGGACTTGCATCTCAATATTCTCAAAGCCTGCTTTCTCTAAACGTGCTACCAAGTCATCAGTGATGTAATGCCTGTAGTAGGGTTCATGGAAAGTTTCAGGAAAAGAGTCCATCAAAGACACCATTTCTGGTGAATCACCCAATTGAATTGAGTCACAGATAATAAAGAATCCTCCTGGTTTTGTCACCCGAAAGCATTGCTCAATTACCGTTTGGCGCACCGCCGCCGGTAATTCATGAAAGAGGAAGACAGAAGTTACAGCGTGAAAATAGTCATCTAAATAGGGCAATTCTTCAGCATTTGCTTGAACAAGTTGCGGCAATTCTCCTGGAATTTGGGACAGTAATTCATTTGCTTTACGCAAATAAGCTGGTGATAAATCTGTACCAAATAGAGACGCTTGAGGTAGCACTGCTCGAATCAACTTCAGAGTCCGCCCAGTTCCACAAGCAACATCTAAAATACGAACTTGTCGTGGTGGAACAGATTCAAAAGCTTTTAGCCCTTGCTTGAGAGGAGCAAGAATACGTCGCCGCATCGCATCGGCTGTGCCACCAAACAGAAGTTCTACTTGCAAGTCATATAAATTGGCTGAGCGATCGCTCAAGTAGCCATTGCTTTGATGATGGAAGTTCTGCACATAATAACTTGGATAACCATCAGTCTCGATTTCTGGCGCAAAGTCTTGATATTTATTTTGTTTAACCCGTTCCCAGATTTGCGGTAAATCTAGCAACACTAGCGGATAGTAGCGAAAAAAGTCCTCCCAAGGGTTATCAAACAGCAAACTCTCTGGATATAAACCATTTTGAGCATCTTGCCAGTCTATTTCTAGCAGTTGATTTAATCTCTGTTGAAGTTTGAGTAAAATCTCGTTTGGGATAGGTTTGATATTCTGCCCAAGCGTGGGATAGGTTAGGTTCCTTAACTGTGAACTGAGCGTTTTGTGAGCTAGACTGAAATAATTTTTGCCCTGTTGAAGAGTCTGATAAGTCAGCTTAGTAAAAGTGTCAGACATAGAAAATAGAAATAGGTAGAGTTTTGAGTACTTATAGTTATTCTATGTAAACAATTGTAACGAATAAGTTATCTACTGTTGGAAAGGTACATACCCAAAGAAAGACCCAACTAAAGCAAGATGTGAGTCGGCAAAGCTAGGTTGAAAGAGATTTTTCCCCCAAACGCTGGAAAAAATCACTGCTTTTTCCGATAAATATAAAATTTTGTAACATTATTTAATTTCGTAGCTTATGATACAGAATTCTTGCTATACTAATTAACAAGAGGACAAAAATAATAATACATTCATTACAGTAATTGGGAGGACTATGGTTATGTCTATTGCAGAAAAATCTCGTGCGTTAATGGTACGTCAACATCAGCAAGTTAAGAATCGTCAACAATCAATGTTGATGCGTGCTGCACAAGAACTTGGTCTACATGAAGAGCTAGGCCACTACTGGAACCCTACTCAAGGAAAGATAGATCCCACTACTCGGATGATTTATGGGCGCAGCAACGCCACCATGAGCTAAGTGTTTTGAGTAAGAGCCTAAATTGATAACTCTGCAAAAAAAGCCACCCTAGAGGGTGGCTAAATTTATGTTCTTAGATTGAGATACGGCTGTTAATTAAGCATCGTAATAGAGGTTAAACTCATAAGGATGAGGACGCAGCTGCAACTGCTTGACTTCGTTAGCTAGCTTGTAGTCAATCCAATTTTCAATGAAGTCTTCCGTAAACACGCCGGATTCTGTCAAGAAAGCGTGATCATTTTCCAGTGCTTCTAATGCCAGTTCTAAAGAACCTGGAGTTGAAGGAACCTTCGCCAGTTCTTCTGGTGAGAGTTCATAGATATTTTTGTCTAAGGGTTCACCAGGGTGGATTTTGTTCTTGATACCATCGATACCAGCACAAAGCATGGCAGCAAATGCTAAGTAGGGGTTAGAAGTAGCATCTGGACAACGGAACTCTAACCGCTTGGCTTTGGGGTTAGTGCCAGAAAGAGGAATACGGACAGAAGCAGAACGGTTTCCTTGAGAGTAAGCCAAGTTTACTGGAGCTTCATAACCAGGAACTAGGCGTTTGTAAGAGTTGGTGCTGGGATTGGTAATTGCCAACAGTGCTGGTGCGTGTTTGAGAATGCCACCAATGTAGTATAATCCCATGTCGCTCAAACCAGCATACTTGTCACCTGCAAACAGAGGTTTACCATCTTTCCAGATTGACTGGTGACAGTGCATACCAGAACCGTTATCACCAAAAATCGGTTTTGGCATAAAGGTTACGGTTTTGCCGTATTTCTTGGCAACGTTTTTGATGACATATTTGTAAATCATCAACCAGTCGGCTGCTTGAATCAATTTACCAAAGCGGAAGCCCAGTTCGCACTGACCACCAGTAGCAACTTCGTGGTGATGCTTTTCAATGGGTACGCCGCATTTTGCCATTGTCAACAGCATTTCTGTACGGATATCTTGGAAAGAATCCGTGGGCGCAACTGGGAAGTAACCTTCTTTGAAGCGTGGTTTGTAAGCTAGGTTAGGGCCTTCTTCTTTACCAGAATTCCAAGCGCCTTCTACAGAGTCTAAGAAGTAATAGCCTTCGTTAGCTGTTTGTGCAAACCGGGCACTGTCAAAGATAAAGAACTCAGCTTCAGGGCCAAAGTAAGCTGTGTCACCAATACCAGTTGAGAATAAATAATCTACTGCTTTTTGGGCAATAACGCGTGGGCAGCGATTGTACCATTCCCCCGTACGGGGTTCTTTAATGCTACAAGTTATACTTAATGTTGGCACGTTCATGAACGGATCGATCCAAGCGGTATTTGGATCTAGTACCATCGTCATGTCCGATTCGTTGATCGCTTTCCAACCCCGAATACTGGAACCGTCGAAAGGTACACCATCACTAAATGAACTCTCATCGATTTGGTCGTAGTACACTGTGAGGTGCTGCCAAGTCCCTACTGTATCAATGAATTTTAGATCAATGAGTTCAATTTTCTGGTCTTGGATCAACTTTAATACTTCTTGCGGGGTTGTCATTGTTACTCCTTCTGTAGCCAATTACTTAAAGTAAAACTAGAATCTTCAAAGCATCTTAACCCTGTTGAGCTGAACCAAGTTATGACATAGCTGGAATATCTATCCTAGATATAGGAGATTACAGTATTTTGTAGTTTTTGTTACAAATTATCTGGTTTACAGGTTAGATTAACCTTTCCTAAGTGTCTGCACAAAACTATAAAGTTCATCTCAATAGGGGTCAACTTTGGCATAGAATCCTTAAGTAGCGGATGGATTGTTTTTGTGCCGAATCTATATTTAAATAGCACAAATTTTTGTTGGTGCATAAAAGCAGCCAAATAAATATCAAACCATAGATAGCAATGATTGGGAGAAAAAAGAATGCGCGATGCAGTGACAAACTTAATTAAGAATTATGACGTAGCCGGACGGTATTTTGACCGGAATGCGATGGACACCCTTAAATCTTATTTTGACAGTGGTACAGCACGAGTACAAGCGGCGGCAGCGATCAATTCTAATGCAGCGGGACTTGTTAAGCAAGCTGGTTTGGCGTTGTTTGAAGAACTACCAGAATTGATTCGCCCTGGTGGAAATGCTTACACAACTCGTCGTTATGCGGCTTGTCTGCGTGATATGGACTATTACCTCCGCTATGCTACCTATGCGCTGGTTGCTGGTAATACAAATGTATTGGATGAGCGAGTACTGCAAGGGTTACGGGAAACTTACAATTCTTTAGGAGTACCAATTGGGCCGACGGTTCGTGGTATCCAGATTATGAAGGATCTAGTTAAGGAACAAGTGGCAACAGCAGGTGTGGCTAATGCTGCTTTTGTAGATGAGCCGTTTGACCACATAACTCGTGAGTTGAGCGAACAGGATATTTAGTTATCCAAGAATAAGCATAAAATATAGCGATCGCCCAATAAAATTAATGTGCGATCGCTTTTGTGTAAAAAATAGCCCCAGTAGATTATGGGCGTAAGATGTTGGCAGTAGCGGACTCCAATTACCAACTTCTGCGGATGGCGGAGTACGCGAATTGTGTCGGTAAACTTTGGGAGAACCAATAAGTGTCTCACAAGCCAAAAAGGCTAGGAGAATCTATTGTCAACAAATGTTGATCTACCAATAAATGGAACCGTGAAAAATTAGAAAAGCTGGTTAACTGAGAATAAATTATCAATCACGCTTTGGTTTGAATTTTACCAGGAGAGTCTAGTTAGTTGGCTAAACAACGACTCGATACACTATTAGTAGAACTTAATTTATGTTCTTCTCGCGCTTTGGCACAGAGGTTAATTCAGGCGGGGGAAGTTACTGTTAATCAGCAGCTAGTTGATAAGCCTGGTACAGAAGTTGATATTGCGGCTCAAATTAAGATTAAGGAGCGATCGCCTTTTGTTTCGAGAGGTGGTGAAAAGCTCCTCAAAGCTTTGACGGTGTTTGCTATTCCCGTAGTAGGACGCGTTTGTTTAGATGGTGGTATTTCTACGGGTGGGTTTACCGATTGTCTGCTACAAGCTGGGGCAAAGCAAGTTTATGGTATTGATGTCGGCTATGGACAAGTTGACTGGCGGTTACGAAATGATTCACGGGTGATTTTGCGCGAACGCACCAACTTGCGACAACTAAAACCAGATGAATTGTATGGGGAAGATGATCCTATTCCTGATTTGGCGGTGGTGGACGTATCATTTATTTCCTTAACCAAGATTTTGCCTGCTTTGTGGCAATTAACTCAAGCTAACCGGGAAGCTGTATTGTTAGTCAAGCCACAGTTTGAAGTCGGGAAATCCCGTGTAGGCAAAAAAGGCGTTGTGCGCGATCCTAATGACCAAGCTGATGCCATTTTCCAGGTTTTACAGGCGGCTCAAGAATTAGGATGGAAATACAAAGGCTTAACTTGGTCGCCGATTACTGGCCCGGCTGGGAATATAGAGTATCTTTTATGGTTGGGAATAAATAGTGAAACACCACCGCCTGATTTAGCGGCGATTAAGCAAATAACACAATCAGCAATAGCCGATTTACGCAAGAATTAAACGTCGTAGATTAGACATTCTACTGCTTCTGGATGGCGATCGCAGTAGTTCTCCAGAGATGTTTTGTTGTGTTTTGCTTGCTGTTGATGAGATTTCTCTGCTTGCAACTCTTCTACAATATCCCAGGCTACAGCACAATTGGCAGAATCACTACCACCTTGTTCACAAGCTGCACGAGCTTCATTAATAGCTTCGAGAATAGCGTGCTCAATAGTTGCAGTTTCAGCAGCTTGGTTTCCGTTTAAGTTTATCGTCATAATACTTTCACCTTGTTTACTGAGATAGATGTTAACCGTAGAGCTGGTAATGATTGTACTAAGCTCATATTTCCAGTTTAGATAAGCTTCACAAAAAAGACTGTGGTAAACACCGTCATTTTTTATCAAACTTGAGTGGGAATATCCCCCTTGTCATCGTTGATTCAAAAAGGTATGAAAACAAAGTTAGTAATTAGACTTTTTGCAAAAATGCGAATAAGCGAAAAATGAACCACAGATAAACACAGCGAAAAGTTCTGTAGGCGGGTTTCCCGCCGTAGGAAACTTTTCAAGACAGATAAACACCGATGAATTATCTGTCTTGAAAAGTTTTGTGTCGTTAAACCCGAACGTGCAAACTTTTTGCTGTCTTCATCTGTGGTTTAGTTTCTAAAAAATTGACTTTTGTAAGAGGTCTGTTTCTCAATTCTGCATCTCAAACTGAGAATGTAAATCGATTGTTAGAGGAACTTGATGGAAGTTGATAAACTCTGATTAAGAAAACAATTTTTAGTTATTCTCAATACTTTATTCCTAATTCCTGTTGCAAACGATACAAAATTGTATTTTGATCAACTTGAGAAAGAATTTCTTGAATGACGCTGCTAGCGCCCAATTGTCCCCAAGTGCAGCCTTTTTCGAGATAGACTTGGGCGGCTTTGCCAACGGAGTATGCGCCATAACCAGCGATACCAGCTTGGGCGATCGCACTGCCAGCGTAAGCAGTAATATTGGTGGGATTATCACCGCTAGCAATTGCAGTTGTACTCTTGCCCAAACCTAATAAGAAACTACTGCCTAATTCTCCCAGTAGCAAACCACCAGAACTAAATAAAATCGTTTTTAAAATCTTACTTGCTTCGTAGCTAGTCATTGGTAAACCATACAATCTGGCTAAAGAGCGAATCAAAGCTAAATCAGCAAATGTTCCGCCGAGAATATCTAAAAAAGCAATCGGATTTAGTGCCACTGCTAAAGCTTTGTATTTGGTAAATTGCCAGATAATCTCTTCAGCTTCTTGTTCGCGTAAGTCGATGGTTTTTTGAGCGATCGCCTCTTCTGCATCTCGTGCTTGGATGAGTGCGTTTAAAGCCAGAAGCGATCGCCCTTCCCGATTGAGAATATTCAGAATTGTCTGTTTAAGTTCGTCTATTTGGGTTGGTGGTGTTTCCCACTCATAACTAACACGACCCTCTGGCCATTCAACCCGTACTTCCATTGGTGCTGGTTCAGCCGCCACCATCACAATTTCATCAGGTAATAGTGGTTTTGCTTGGCTATGTCCTGCACCTAATTGTTGCAAGTTTTCGTAAATCGCTGCCCGGTCTATATCCGGGTATAAATCAATCTTGTTAAACACCAAAATCAGGGGTTTTTGTGATTGGCGCAATTCTAGAAGTGCTTGATACTCAGTGCGGGTAATGTCACCAGAAACGACAAATAAAATCAAATCTGCCTGACGTACAACTTCTCGCGCCATTTTTGCCCGTGACTCGCCCTCGATTTCATCTAATCCGGGGGTATCAATTAACTCCACCAGTACCTTACCACCTGGCTGCCACCGCACAGAACGCGGCCATTGGGTGACACCATTCAAGGGCCCCGTTTGCAAAATCTTGTCTCCCAGTAAGGCATTCAATACTGCTGACTTTCCACGACTCACCAAACCAAAAGCGGCAATTCTAATCACGTTAGAGTCAAGCTTGTTAAGTGTGGAGTTCAAAGCTTCTAATTCAGGTTTCACCAAACCTGCTAATTCGGGGCTTGATGATAGTTGTCCTGACTTACGAAGATATCCATACCAAGATAGCGCTTGTCTGAGACTGGCGCGGGCACGGTTTAAATGGGTTTCTTGCAGATTACGCACGAAGTTAGGTTGATTCAAGGTTGGATACAACAGGCTACATATCCATTTTGAACTAATTCCAAACTTGATTAAACTCAGATCTGCCACTCCTTACAACAACCGCCTAGGAATTAATTCTTAGGCTAATAGCAAAAGTCGTCTCAAGACGACTGGCGAAGGATTTTAGTCTACTAGCGTTGAGTTTGGCTATGAGCGCAGAAATTTATTTCTGGGCGCGAACGTGGGTTAAAACTCTTTAATTTTTTATTGGTTCGCGTAGTAGCGAATTCTATTAACTCAATACTTTTCCAACTAATATCGATTTAAAACGTGGGATTGTGTTGATCATCCCAACATTTGCGATCGCGCCAATTTCTGCCACTGTATTGACATTCTGATGCATTATCTATCCAAGGAATTGATGTAGAGTAATGCGAGGATTTTATGGACGTGAATAAGCTGGCAGTCAATAAAGAAAATATTGAAGACAAGGTTATCAATGTACAAATTGGTAGAGTAATTAAATATCCAATGAGTAACACAGTGTTACTGTGATTCCAAAAATCTTTGCCTATTTTATTCTGACTATTCTTAAAGCTAGGTTTTGAATTAAAAAAAAACATAGTAGATGACCAGCCCTCTGAATACCAGTTTCTATTAGCCCGAATTTCCACGTACAAATATTATTGAGGCTGTATACTCTGGTGTCAAAGGTGCAAGTAACGTCTTCTTGAAACTTTTACTTTCTATAGATGAAAAAACGTTTTTAATGAAAATATGTTGAAGATGCTGGCGATCGCTCTTACGTAATTTCTGGTAAATTTAATTTTTAGCCTGCTCTCGCTGATACTGCAAAAACCATTTGTATAGTCAGCGCTTGCGCTATCGCTTCATCAAGAAGAACACTCAACCGCTCTCCAGACCAATGTTCACCACGGGGACATTGAGGAGAAATAACTATGAACGGAAAATCTGGCTGTTCTTCTACAATCTTCGCAAGTCCCCGTCTTTTCAAATCATTTAAGTTAGAGCCTCGCTCTGCCGCACCATGTAAAAATAGAATTGTTGAGAAAAGCTACTGTTTTGCTTCGTCACGCTCAGGCACAAACAGCAAATAGCTATAACTGTCAGAGTGAATAACTTTTTGTAGTGGCATAGTAGTTGAATTGGATGTACCCACTACTCATGTTGAAACAATAATTGTTGCAGAGACGTGCTTGCTCACGTCTCCGCTTAACTAGCTCTAGTTACTACCACCAAACCCGGTTTCCATTTTCGTCAACTCTTGCTTCCCTAATCACATCAGAAATTTCTTCGGCATCTTTAACATGGTGAAGCGCCTTTTTTTCTCCATCGGGTTCATCTACAACAAAGTAAGTTGGTACTGTGATGTGATCGCCTGTAATGTCTGGTGAATCAACAGCAACCTGCTTAGCCTTTTCTTCAACTGATTGAGGTTCATCGGAGATTACATCTCCCGGATTTGCAGTTAAATTTCTTTCCTTCACGTTAGGCTCTGGTCGTAAATGAGTATCTTCACTGACTGGTTGATTAATTTGATTTTCTTGATTATTATCAGTCATGGCTTTTTCAACTAAAAAATCTGCTCTCTACTTAAATAGTATTTTAAAAAAACCAAGGTACTTTTAGTTCTTTCTCTGGAGAGAGTTTGAGAATAGATCTGAAAGTTACATATCTTAAGTTAGATATAAAATCAAACATTTATAAATAATCTCTTACTTTGGAGATAAATTATAGTCAATAAATCAAAATTAACGAACAAATATCTTGACAAAAATCAATTTTATCAAAATTAAACTACAGGCTATTTGTAGTTCCAAATTCCTCATAACTGTATTTATCCAAAAAGTATAATGATGAATCTTTACCAGAAGCGGAGCATCTCCGGCTCCGCTCTTAATAATAGACACTCAATAAAAAAACTTCGTCCTTTATCTCCCCAACATTGCTGCTCGATTTACTTCTGCGGTTTAACAGTTATCAGTCAAGATAATTGGGCTTAAGGAGAACCACTAAGGGGGCAAGTACTTTCAACTGAAAACTAATAACCCAAAGCCGATTAGTGGCAGGCACTATTTAGCGGGTTTAAATCCCCCACCATACCCCTTAATAACTGTTTACTGTTTACTCTTTACTGTTTACTGATTCAAAGGGTGTATATTTCCCCCCTAATGCTTCTACAATACTGCGGGTATTTGCCTGCATCATTTTGATGTAAGAATCACCATCACTACCCTCAGCACCAATTGAGTCAGAGTAAAGTTGATGTGGCGCTAATTTCACGCTTGCTTCTTGAGCAACGGTTTTAATTAAAGCTGGGTTGATTGTAGTTTCGGCAAAAATTGCAGGAACACCAATCTTTTTAATTGACTCTACTAAGCGTTGGACTGTTTGAGCACTGGGTTGTTCTTCGGTGCTAATACCAATTAAAGTTCCTGCGATCGCTATCCCATAAGCACGTCCATAATATTGAAATGCATCATGAGTTGTTACAAGTTTGCGTTGAGGAGCGGGAATAGTTTGAATCTGTTGATTAATCCAGCTATGCAACTGCTTTAATTCGTTAGTAAGTTGCAATGCATTCTGCGTAAATTGCTCTTGATCTTCAGGTGATAACTTAATCAAAGCATCTCGTGTCGCATTCACCATTGCGATCGCATTTTCTGCACTACCCCAAACGTGCGGATCTGGCACAACTTCGTCTTTGCCTTTTTCTAACTGCAAAGGTTTGACAACTTCCCCCACAGCTAACTGACGCGCTTTATCACCAGAGGCTTTCATTAACTTAATTAGTCCCGGTTCCAGATTGTAGCCGTTGTACAAAATCAAGTCAGCTTCTTCCAAAACCCTACTATCTGCTGGAACTGGTTCGTAAACATGCGGATCAGTTCCCGGTTTGAGAATTCCAATTACTTGAATTTCATCTCCTGCAACCTCTTGCGTCAAATCAGCAATTATGGTGCTTGTTGCAACTACTCGCGATTTTTTATCTCCCTTGGCAGTATCGGGATTAGAGTCGTGGGTACAACTGAATAAAGCCAAAGGCAAGAGCATTCCCAAGCAAAGTCTAAAAATTAGGGGAAAAAAAGCCTTTCCCTTGATCCTGCTAACTGGTGTTTTGCCGTGAGGATTAGAGGTGTCTATCTTAAGTATTAGTTTCATTTATCTTGAACATTACTTCTATTTATAGATTTTTTCATATTTCTCTCATTTTTATAGTAAGCTCAAGAAATGAATATTTAAGCAGACTTATGAAAAATGTCTCTATTTCCCCGAAATTTAGCTTATCTCAGGCAAATATAGGGAAATTGCCTGCAAAATTTGTCAAACCTATTGATATGAGTTCAACAGCAGCAATTAATATCGCTCATCTGGGGGTACACTACCGTACACAAGAAGCTTTAAGGGACGTTAACTGTGTTGTTAAACCAGGAAGATTGACGGGGATTTTTGGCCCCAATGGCGCTGGCAAAAGTACATTAATGAAAGCAATGTTGGGCTTAGTTCCCGTTAGCAGTGGGACGGTGCTGTATCAGGGTAAACCCTTGATGCAGCAATTAGAGAAAGTCGCTTATGTGCCACAGCGCAGCCAAATTGACTGGACTTACCCCGCCACCGTCTGGGATGTAGTGATGATGGGACGGGTGAAAAAAACAGGGTGGTTGCGTAGCTTTTCGACAGTTAGCCGCCAGGTAGCAAAAGACGCCCTTGAAAGAGTTGGGATGAGTGAATATCGCGATCGCCCCATTGGACAACTTTCTGGAGGACAACAACAACGGGTATTTTTAGCGCGTGCGTTAACACAACAAGCAGAGATTTTCTGTTTTGATGAGCCTTTAGTAGGTATCGATCAAAAAACCCAATCAGTGGTTTTTGAAGTCTTTCATGAACTCGCCGCCGTTAACAAAATCGTGCTAGTAGTCAACCATGATTTAGGCGAATCAATTACCCACTTTGATGATTTAATATTACTAAATCGTGAATTAATCGCCACAGGTTCACGCCAACAAGTACTTACAGAACCAAATCTGTATCAAGCTTACGGTGGCAAAGTAATGTACTTTTCTGATGCCGCGTAAATAATTCGGGCGTTGCTGAATCATGGGATGAAATATGATGGATTGAAATCTTAAACTCTTTATTCTCTCTGCGCCTCTGTGTTGAAAAGTTTCCTACCGAGGAAACCTCCGCTCAAACTTTTCGCTGCGCCTCTGCGTGTTAGCGTAGCGGGGCGTAGCCCGATAAATCATCCCGCAATTATGCAACGCCATAATTCGTAATTCGTAATTAAAGACAGTTTATGTTCCAGGCATTAATTGAGCCGTTGCAGTATGGCTTTATGCAGCGATCGCTAGTGATTGCTATTTTAGTTGGCTTACTGTGTGCTGTTGTAGGCAGCTATTTAATGGTACAGCGATTAGCTTTACTTGGTGATGCTATCAGTCACTCAGTTTTACCAGGACTAGCGATCGCTTTTATGGTGGGAGGAAATATATTTATTGGGGCATTTATTGCCGGGGTTTTGAGTACAATGGCGATCGCCTGGATTAGAACGCGATCGCCCATCAAAGAAGACGCAGCAATGGGCATAGTTTTTTCAGCATTTTTTGCCCTAGGCATTACCCTAATTACTGTAGTTCAAAAAGATAACAAAATCGACCTCAATCACTTCCTTTTCGGTAATATTCTCGGCGTTACTGTTGACGAAGTGCGGGATACTGCAATCATCGCTGCGATCGTTTTAATAGTCGTTGTTTTATTATATAAAGAACTTTTATTTTACACCTTTGATCCTTTAGGTGCTCAAGCCGCAGGTTTGCCAGTCAATCGGCTGAACTTTGGCTTGATGGTATTGATTGCTTTAACAATTGTCGCCAGTATGAAAGCCGTCGGTGTCATCTTAGTGTTATCGCTTTTGATTACACCAGGAGCAACCGCTTATTTATTAGTTAAACGTCTGCACCAAGTAATGATTTTGGGTGCGGTAATTGGTGTATTTTCTAGTATCAGCGGTATGTATCTTAGTTACTTTTATAATTTGCCATCTGGCCCTGCGATCGTTTTAGTAGTATCAGGATTATTTTTATTGGCATTATTATTTAGTCCTAGACACGGGATTTTGATCCCAACTGTGAATCAGAAATAAAGTCGGGTTAAACGAACAAGCCAAAGAGCACATCGCCTACGATAAAAGACATCTGCTTTTGCAAAACTAAATTATGCTGCGAGAAAAGCTCAAAAGAGAACTTGACAAGCTAAGCGAGCAACAACTCAAGCAAATTGCTGATTTTATAGCCTTCATTGAGTTTAAGGCTGAACAAATTACATTGTCTGCTCCTTTTTGGCAAAGAGTAACACCAATAGAACGGGCCAAGGAGTTTCGTGAATGGATTTCGCAACTACCTAAAAATAGTCCGAGTCTGCCCAATGAAGCCTTCAACCGTGATAGCATTTACGACTAATGACAAAATATCTGCTTGATACCAATGTTGTTATGGGTTTCTGCAACCCATCTCCTAACCTTCAATCCGAGTGATTTTACACTTATACCAAATATTACAATTGTTCTCCCGCAGGAATTAGAATAATAAATGTAGCGAATAGCATACATAATTTTTTTATTAACGATAGTTATAATTTCCTGCTTGAGAGCAGCCTCTACTAAACTTATATCTCATTCAATTGTGCCGATATTACTGATTCCTAAATATGTCTTAAAGCCAGTATTTAATATTTAGATTCTTTGGTTTTTATAGATATACTAACTCCTTAAACATATTAGTGAATATAATTTAGTATGATTATTGTTTAGCAAATTAATATTTGATGAAAATTGCTAATATTTTTTCTTTTAGAATTAGCCTATTAAAGTATTATTATACAGAAAAATAGTTCTAGATCGGGTAAGCTGACAACAGCAGTTTAATCCTCAAAACTATGACCGCAAGTAGCCCTACAATTTTAGCCCTGGACTTTGATGGAGTGATTTGCGACGGACTAATTGAATATTTTGAGGTAGCATGGCGTACCTACTGTGAAATTTGGTCGCCTGCTAACGACACACCACCAGATGATCTAGCTTTGAGATTCTATCGCTTACGACCTGTAATTGAGACGGGTTGGGAAATGCCTGTTTTAATCAAAGCGTTAATGGAAGGTATTCCTGATGATAAGATTCTTCAGCAATGGGTAACTATCACCCCACAAATTTTGTTAGATGACAAGCTACAAGCAAGAGATATTGGTGCAAAACTAGACAATCTGCGGGATGAATGGATTACCACAGATTTAGAAGGTTGGCTGAGTCTGCATAGATTTTATCCGGGTGTGCTAGAAAAACTTAAGTTGACTGTTACCAGTGCAAAGCTATACATCGTCACTACAAAAGAAGGGCGTTTTGTGCAGCAGTTATTGCAACAAGAAGGGGTAAACTTACCGTCAAAAGCAATTTTTGGTAAAGAAGTCAAGCGTCCTAAATACGAAATTTTGCGAGACTTAATCCAAGCAGCAGACGAAAAGGCTGTTAATGTATGGTTTGTAGAAGACAGACTTAAGACATTGCAGTTAGTTCAACAGCAAACAGACCTTGAAGATGTGAAACTCTTCCTTGCAGATTGGGGCTATAATACCCAAGCAGAAAGGGAAGCTGCCCAAAATAATCCGCGAATTCAGCTATTATCACTGTCTCAGTTCGCTAAAGATTTTTCTGCTTGGTATTGAAAAAGAGCGTTAAATTATCAACAGCTTTAGCGGGGAGAATAAAATCTGAAAATCTATGCTTGATCTTACGAAACTAGCGCGGCAAATGCAGGGTTTAAGCCAGCATCTTACCTTAGAAGCTGCTGCCAGTCGCCAGCGTTTAGAATTGGCGCAACAACATCTAAAAAATGCTTACGAATTTCAACAAGATTTAATTGATCGCCAAGATAAATGGCGCGATCGCATTCTCTTTGCTAATGCTACACCCCTTGAGCCGCTAGAAACTTGCATTGATATCCCAGTTCCTCCTAAAATACACACCGTCATTGCTACCGATGGTTCGCAAATTGCCCCTAATCACCACGAAATTGCTTACTGTTATCTTCTGAATGTCGGCAGAGTAGTATTGCACTACGGACAAAATCGCCATCCGCTACTCGATAGTTTACCAGAGGTATTTTACCGCTCAGAAGATTTATACATGTCTCGGCAATGGGGCATTAGAACCGAGGAATGGATGAGTTTCCGCCGTACCGCCTCCGAAACAACGGTGTTAGCAGAACTTGCGTGTGAGGCCAAGGGAGAAGCACCAGCACTGGCGATGGTAGACGGTTCTTTAATTTATTGGTTTTTGGAACAGTTACCTACTGATGCACGCGATCGCATCTTACCCCCCATCTTAGAAGCGTGGCAGCAGATGCGTAATGCTCAAATTCCTTTGATGGGTTATCTTAGCGCCTCTCGCAACATCGAAGGTATGAATTTTTTGCGTTTGTCGGCTTGTATCCATCCAGTGCCAGACTGTAAAAGTTATTGCCCAAATCAGTTAGAAAAAGTACCTTGCAAAGTTTTTGAGCAGTTGCGAGATACATCTCTTTGGGCAACCCGGCTCAAACCAGGGCAACGTGGTACTCTGTGGCGTAGTAACACTCCGATTCTCGAACTTTACGGTGATCAAACTATTTACTTTTGCTATGTCCACGTTGGCACAGAAATTGCCCGGATCGAAATTCCTGCATGGGTAGCGGAAAATACAGCGATGTTTGACCAAGCACTGGGACTGATGTTGGCACAAGTGCAAAAAGGATATGGCTACCCCGTAGCGATCGCTGAAGCGCATAATCAAGCCGTAGTCAAAGGTGGCGATAAAGCACGTTTCTTTGCTCTCCTCGAACAACAAATGATTAAAGCCGGTTTGAAAAATGTCGGAACTTCCTACAAAGAAGCCAGAAAGCGGGGGAGTATTGCTTAAATTAAGCTAACTCATTACTCAGAGTACCCATTTAATACATGCTGTGAGGATCAAGGTTTTTTGCTCAAGGTAAGTAGTAGGCAGTTCTAGCTTTTTAAAACCATATATATAAAGATAAATTGTTCATTACGAACAGAAGTTTTATTAACTTTTAATTGCGCCTATCTACTTAAAAGCCTTCGTCATAATTCAAAAGTCAGAATATATATATTAACTCAAGTATTGCTTCTACTTTACAAAGTCTTCATTTTATTGCACATACTTGTATTCTTAATCACCTAAAAAATAATTTTTATGTATCTTTAGGTAGATGAATAAAATAGTAATATGTAATTTTTTGTAGATAAGAAAAAGCTATCTCAAAAGCTTGACCACGATCACGAAAAATTTATGATCACAAGAAAGCTGAAAGTTAGACAGATAAAGGCTTATTAGTATAAGCAGTATATTTAAATTAAAGTTGTCCAAGAAGATCTCAAAAATTATAAAAAATAAATGACACCTTCTAATATGCGGTTAAAACACAGATTTTTTAATCAGCCGTAAGATTACGGTAAGGGTGTTGCATTATTATCCAAACAACTGTATTGTTAAAAGTGACTTTTCAAAAAAGCTCTAATAAAATATAGTTCCAGCGATGGAAAATCTTTTTTATTGCTAAATAAATGAATATCAAGCTTTAGTGTATGTTCCATTATTGTTGCTATCAGTAGTACTTTTGAGCATACACACCAACAGTAGCCTAGTCCTACAATAATAAATTCAATTACTGATATTTAGTAATATTGATGCTTCCTCCATAGTGTTCTCTGATGACTTGGCTAGATAAATAAGTTTGCCTTTGTGGTACAAACCTTTAATTCAACAAGGAGAGTATTTCTATGGTGACGTTCAATATCATCAACACCAATGACAGGGGTGAAGGTTACATGAGGAATGGAATTACTCAAGCCAAAAACACATAATCTACAATTTTCCTTGATTAAAATCCTAACCTATGCTTCTAAGGAGATTCTGATTGTTATATAAGAATCCGGTTTGATTCCTGAACGACTCATAGAGACAGGGAACAGAGGACAGGTAAAAAGGAATAAAAATGTGCTGAAGTTTTTGTCAAAAATCAAATATGAGTCCTATAGAAGCTAAGGAGGGATAAATATTAACTATGAAAGGCTTCTCGCAGTTTTATTTTGCTGCTGACTTTTTACCAAAAGTTTTGAGATCTACTTTCAAATGAGATTTTTCATCATAGCTAATTCTCATTATGTGACTTCCAATTAAACAAATATCCAACTTGTAGTAGCAACTGGTATTGCGCTATACCTCTGATCAACGCACCGTGACAGATTAGTCAAGATGGTGCATTACTCGCCTACGTTAAGCTACGCGTAGCTTGCTTCCCCACAGTGGTACGCTAACATCCCCTACAAATTCAGATTGGATAATTTATGTTTTGGTAGCCTATAATACAAAATAATGAGAATTAGGAACGAGTCAATAGAGCTTTACAAAAATGGTTTTAAGTACAATTAATGCCACTCAGGAAGTTTGGTAAAAAGTAAGGCGATTGACGAGTCCACACAACTCTTACTTACCATGATAAATAGACGATTTTTGAATGGGAAAAAAATTTTGGTAATTGAATCTGAAGTAGAAACCAAAAATTTTTTCCTAAAATGTTTGAAAGCAGAAGGTTTCTATACGATAGACGCTGAAAACGGTCTTATTGGTTTTCAACAAGCACAGCAAGAGCTACCTGATTTGATCATAAGTGAAATTTCGCTTCCCAAATTGGATGGTTATAGTGTCTTAACCATGCTGCGCCAAAACCCTTCTACAGCAATGATCCCCTTGATTTTTGTAACTACTAAAGAAGCTCGGTATGAGATTCGTAAAGGTATGGAATTGGGAGCGGATGACTATCTTACTAAACCCTGTACTGTAGAGGAATTGTTGAATGCGATCGCAGCCTGTTTGGAAAAAAGAACCATTCTCAAAAAGTATTACGCTGCCTGTGAGATTCATCAATTTCAACCATTTACAAAACCATTACTAGCTGACATTCTAGAACCAACAACTCTTAAGTCTACATTTCCGTCAAACTCATTGTTGGACGAAGTATTTAGCTTTATTGAGGAAAATTATTACCACCAAATTACCCTCAGCGACGTAGCTCTGAAAGTTGGTTACTCTTCAACTTACCTCACCAATCTAGTGCGACGCCAAACAGGGCAAACTGTCCAAAGCTGGATTATTGAGTATCGGATGACAGCGGCTCGTAATATGCTATTGAAAACTGACGAAACAGTAGAAACGATTTCGGTGAAAATAGGCTATCAAAATGTAGCTCATTTCTTTCGTCAGTTTCGCCAACATCACAAAACAACTCCCCACGCTTGGAGAAGAAAGCATCGAAATCAGCCTAATCAGACACAAAAAGAAGGAATTGCTACTTTTAGCAAAGGATAAGTGATGGAAAACAACTTTCAAATACTGTATAAATCAAGTAGTGTTAAATACTTCTGAATTTTCTTAAGGTTCTTATGCAAGTTAGGAATCATTCTACTTTGGTGGAAATATTAAATAATGAGTGATCCTTTGAGGTAAGCACAACGCATAGAAAGTACCTGATTAGCAGGTTCGGCTTTCTACTGTGTACCAAGAATTTTAATCTACAAGTACCAAAAAGTTTGAGAGCAAATTCCACTACTCCTAAACCTACGGAGCAAATTTGCCTAAGTTTGTAGTAGCTGTTGATAATCATTCAAAAATTAAATCTGATTCAACACAGCAATGAGGATTAAACTAATTTAGGCTGCTCTAGCAATTGTAATTTGGGGTTCAATATTTATTTGGTGTTGCTGATTTAGAGTATGAAAAACCTTTGTAGAAAAGCAATATATCGTGTCTCTACATCTGGATTGTGGCTGTAACTCAGCAACGCCCAATATTTTTACTTTACAACTACCAGGATTGATGTAGTTAGAACCTTGTAGGAATATCAATCTATTTTCAAGGCTGGAAGTTATAATTATCCCGGCTATAGATATGTAATTTAGCAGTTTGCTTGGATAGTACCTGACTAAATGCAGCCTGAATCAAACTTTGTAAGTAGTAGATCAAATTCAAACAACAGATCGAGAAAAGGGTATCTATCAAGATAGTTGTATTGCTTTGTCATAAGACTAGGTAGGCAACTCCATCTTGTAGGAATAACTGTAATGCCAAAGAGGTGCATTAAATGAGTACTTATTCCAACTGTTTGATCAACGAGTACCATTTCTCAACATTAGTTGAATTACTAAGTTACAGGGCACAAAATCAGCCGGAACAGAAAGCTTATACTTTTTTGCACTATAGAGATACAGAAGCAGAATCGCTGACTTATCAAGAGCTACATATCCAGGCGCAGGCGATCGCAACCACCCTCCAGTCTCTAAATGTCTGTGGTGAACGTGCCTTACTCCTTTATCAGCCTGGTCTAGATTATATTGCTGCCTTCTTTGGGTGTTTATATGCCGGTGTTGTCGCTGTTCCTGCTTACCCACCCAGACGAAATCAAAAACTGTCTAGGTTGCAGACTATAGCCGCAGATGCTCAAGCAAAGATAGTACTGACTTCCGCAACACTATTGAATAACCTCCAGTCTGCCTCCAGTCAAGGTCTAGAACTGGCTGGATTGCATTGGTTAGCAACAGATGAGTTAAACACTGACTTAAGCAACGCATGGCAGCAACCAGAATTAACTAGCAAGAGCTTAGCTTTCCTCCAATACACCTCTGGTTCTACGGGTAATCCCAAGGGCGTCATGGTGAGTCATGGCAACCTGATGCACAACTCAGATGTGATCCACAGATGTTTTGGACATACACCCGATAGCCAAGGCGTGATTTGGCTACCGCCATACCACGATATGGGATTGATTGGTGGCATACTTCAACCTCTATATGGTGGTTTTCCTGTAGCATTGATATCGCCTGCGGACTTTTTACAAAAGCCTATCCGTTGGCTGGAAGCCATAACGCGCCATCAAGGTACTACTAGCGGCGGGCCAAATTTTGCATACGACTTATGTACACGCAAAGTTACACCCGAACAACTGGCAAATCTAGACCTCAGCAGTTGGGAGGTTGCTTTTACTGGAGCTGAAACTGTCCGTGCCGAGACATTGGAACAGTTTGCCTCTACTTTTGCGCCTTGTGGCTTTCGTAAAGAAGCATTCTACCCCTGCTACGGGATGGCAGAAACAACTCTTCTGGTAACTGGGGGTGATAAAACAGCTTTACCAATCGCTTGCAATGTAGAAAAAGCAGCACTAGAGCAAAACCGAATTGTCAAGTTTAACGATGCTCAAACAGATACCCAGACAATTATTGGTTGTGGACAAAGTTATCCACAGCAAAAGGTAATTATTGTCAACCCCGAATCTTTAACTCTCTGTACTCCTGAGCAAATCGGGGAAATCTGGGTAGCTGGCCCAAGTATTGCTCAAGGTTACTGGAATCGCGATGAAGAAACACAGACAGCCTTCCGTGCATATCTAACATATACAGATATTAGCGATCGCTCAGCGTCAGGGCCATTTCTTCGTACCGGCGATCTAGGATTTTTACAAGATGGCGAGTTGTTTATTACAGGACGCATCAAAGATGTAATTATAATTCGCGGGCAAAATCATTATCCCCAAGATATTGAACTGACTGTTGAGAATAGCCATCCAGCCCTGAGACGCGGTTGTGGAGCCGCATTTTCTATCGATTTCAAGGGTTCAGAGCGACTAGTTGTTGTTCAGGAAGTAGAACGGAGTTATCTGCGAAAGTTAAACGTCCCAGAAGTCATCACAAGTATTAGAGAAGCAGTAGTAGCACATCACGGGCTGGATGTTTGCGCTACAGTACTCGTCAAGAGTGGAAGTATTCCCAAAACTTCCAGTGGTAAGATTCGCCGTCTAGCTTGTCGAACTGTGTTTCTCTCTGGAAGTTTAGATGTTGTAGAGGATTGGAGCGAGAATCCTCAAAATAAATCTAAGTTCATGAATCTGCAAGCTGAAGTCGATTCTATTTTAAAACAACTCACAGCTGGTAAACAGCTATGAATAAGAATCACACTATCCGAGAACAGACTAACTAATGTCAACACAGCCAGATAACATATCTCAAGAGAAGCTTCTTTTGAGAGTGCATCAGGGGCAGAAGATCATAATCGTAAGTGATTACCTACAAACTATTTACAGGCGGTTAGCCTTAGCTACATTCTTGATTCCTTGTTTAGTAACTGTAGTAGCAATTGGATTACTTTGGTACTTGAAGATTGGTTGGCTGGAAGTGTGTTTAATGTTGAGTATGCTTGCTTTAACCACACTGGGAATTGAAGTAGGTTTTCACCGTTACTTTTCGCACCGGGCTTTTCAAGCTAATACTCCTGTCCGAGTTATCCTGGCAATTCTTGGTTCTATGGCTGCTCAAGGTGGAGTAATTTACTGGGTAGGTCATCATCGACGTCATCACCAGTACACCGATCAGCCTGGTGATCCTCATTCGCCAAATCTGCATGAAAAAGGAATTGTCGGATGGCTACAAGGTCTATGGCACTCTCACATAGCATGGACTTTTGCAGGCAAAGTGCCAAATTCTGTACTCTTTGCCAAAGACATACTTCGAGATTCTGTGATTAGCAAAGTCAACCAACTATACCTCGTTTGGGTATTTCTGGGTCTGGCGATTCCAACTGTTATAGGCGGGGTGATAACAGAAACATGGATAGGAGCTTTACAAGGATTGATGTGGGGCGGGTTCGTCCGCATTTTCCTAGGACAGCAAATTATTTCCGCTACTAACTCAATTTGCCATCTTTACGGCGATCGCCCTTTTAATACTAATGATCGCAGTACAAACAATATCTGGCTAGCTATCTTCAGTTGCGGACAATCATGGCATAACAACCATCATGCTTTTCCTAACTCAGCCGTTGCTGGATGGGAATGGTGGCAAATTGATATAGGTACTTGGGCATCCGTTTTCTAGAGTTTTTTGGCTTGATCTGGAATGTCAATATTCCTACAGCAAAGATGATTGAGACGAAAAAAGTTACCTAGCTGAACCTGCGGCAATTTTATTGCAGGAAGCATACATGTTCATTAATACTTGCGAAGGATTAAACGATGGAAATGCAGAATCTAGAAGTGAGCACCATAAGTCCGGTTTTAGAAACTAGCAAAGTCGCTACATCCAAGCCAATACCAACAGCATCAGAAATTCAGGCTTGGATAGTTTCCTATGTAGCTAACTTACTGGAAGTAGATTCAGATGAAATTGACGTTACGATCCCATTTGACCGCTATGGTTTAGATTCCTCAGCAGCAGTTGGTTTGACAGGCGATCTCGAAGACTGGCTAGGAAGAGAAATTGATCCAACCCTCATGTATGATTACCCAACTGTTCAGGCTTTAGTTCAGCATTTAAGCTCGCAGTTAAGAACTAAAAGTTAATCTTGACTTTTTCAAGCTTTAGCGCCAATAAAAGTAGAAATTCTCAGCCTTATTCAGTGACTCGTTCAGGAGAAAATCATGGTAGTTGGAAAACCTCTAGATCCCCAAATTTCAGCTTCAACGCTGTCAGAAGCACAGGGAACAAAGCATTCTATAATCATCGAGAAAACTTTTCAGAACAACACAAACTCAGACTACACAGAGAAACTCAGAGACTTAGGTAATGAGTTTAACTACGCTAATAACAGTAATTATTACTGGAGTCCTCCCGAACTCTCACTTCTTTATGGCACACCCCTCTACGATGCCATTTCTCCCTCACAGAAACTAGCGCTTAATCATCTTTATTGGGTTGGCAACTATAACCATACTGCGGTTAGCGAAGCCACTACAAGCATTTACAACATGGTAACATCTGGCGTTTTTCGCGCCTTTGGTGGTTACGAAACACTGTGTAACGAACTAGATTTTGAAACTGATCAAGAAAGCTACCACATTCGTACCTTTCAAAAGATTGGTTACAAAACGAAAATGGCCATAGTTGGTAAAACCATATTGGGAAATTCCCTTTATGGCAAATCAGATAAAGAGAGTAATAGCTGGCTTAGACCCCTAATTCCCCATCCTGTGCGGGAGTTTTTCACCTCATCAGGTCATGGTGATTCAACATTTTCGGAATACCGAGACAATGCCTTAAATGCGATCGCTAAGACGATGCTTAGTGATAAAAAACAGTATTACTCTCGATATTTGCAAGAGTTAGAACAAAGAGGCGAGCCAATCCCCGCACCAGCTGATGGTCTAGGAGGGCGAATCGCACCACGTCATTGGTTACGTTTCTTCACTGTTCACTGGGGAATGTCGCCGTTTATGGCGTGTCAGTATTATTCTTTGCGCTATACAGCTAATGCGATTCTCAAAAACCAAGAATATCCTTATGTCAGATATTTCCGAGAGTTAGAGCAAAAGGGCGAGTATATCCCCACCCCAACAGCTGTATCCTATTACCACTTATTAGACGAAGCTTTCCACACCACGATTTCCCAAACTATCGCCAAAGATATGTATAAGGATTTCCCGAAGCCAACTGCTTACGAGAAATTTGTATCTGGTTTGGCGATTTATATGGCGCAACGCAACCTTTTGAGCGGTCTTTCTGGAGTGTTACCCGGTCGCTGCGTCTACGATGACCCCATGTTAATGGTCTTTTACTACAAACTCTTGAAATCTCCTCTATTTGGGATGGAAACCAAAGAAGCCCTAGATTGGATGGAAAAGTGTTTCTGTCAAGAACACGAAGGCTATCATGTCGGACTCAAATATCATCAAAGCCTCCTGGAATTGATGCAAAGACTATTTAGTCGCCTAGATTATCAATGGAAAATAAACCGCGAAATGGGTATTATGGCTGCCGGAGGCTCGATTAGCAAAGCACTCCAAAAGAATACTAAGACCTTTAAAGAGTTCTCCCAATCGGTCATGGAGCAGGAGAGCTAAAGTACGACTTTCATGGCTAGACTGGCTTCATATCTCGCCAGTAGTTTGTCAAGTTTTGGCGGTGGCTAGATCCCCGACTTTTAAAGAAGTCGGGGATCTAGATGGGACAAACTACTAGTCAGCATTGATTAATACTATTGGGCAAACAATTCAGATGGAACCTATAGCAATAATTGGCATTGGTTGCCGTTTTCCCAAAGCGAAGAATCCCGAATCCTTCTGGAAGTTATTGCGTAATGGGAAAGATGCGATCGCATCCGTACCAAAAGAACGCTGGGATATTGATGCTTTCTACGATCCTAATCCCAACACTCCAGGAAAAATGAGTACCCGTTGGGGTGGTTTTCTAGAAGAGGTGGATTTGTTCGACGCTGACTTTTTTGGAATTTCTCCTGATGAAGTCGAGCATACAGACCCCCAACAAAGACTATTTTTAGAAGTAGCTTGGGAAGCTTTAGAAAATGCTGGCATAGTACCAACTAGTCTAGCTAGCAGCCAGACAGGAGTATTTATCGGTCTATGTACCATCGATTATCATCGGCTTCTTTATAAAAATTTCTCTTGCATCGGATTACATAGTGGCACGGGAACGACTCCCTGCATTACAGCCAATCGCTTATCCTATTTGCTGGATTTGCGTGGCCCCAGTATGGCAATAGATACTGCTTGTTCCTCGTCTCTGGTGACAGTCCACTTAGCCTGCCAAAGTTTACGAAACAGAGAATCGAATTTATGCCTAGCTGGAGGAGTAAACTTAATTTTATCGCCGGATTCGACTATTTCCTCATCTCAGACGCGCCTGCTGTCATCTAGCGGTCAGTGTAAGTCTTTTGATGCAACTGCTGATGGTTATGTCAGAGGAGAAGGCTGTGGCGTAGTCGTACTCAAGCGCCTCAGTGATGCTGTGAGAGACAAAGACAATATTCTCGCACTCATCAGAGGTTCAGCAGTTAACCAAGATGGGTTGAGTAATAGTCTTACTGCACCTAACGGACTCGCTCAACAGGCGGTAATTCGCCAAGCCTTAGAAAATGGCAAAGTGCGACCGGCAGAAATTAGCTACATTGACGCTCACGCCGTTGGCACATCCATCGGAGACGCAATCGAGTTTAAAGCCTTAAAAGCCGCACTCATGGAAGACCGCGAGCCAGATAGACCCTGTTGGATTGGCTCAGTCAAGACAAATATTGGTCATTTGGAAGCTGCTGCTGGGATTTCTGCTTTGATCAAAGTAGTCCTTTCGCTGCAACATGAGGAAATCCCTCCTCACTTGCATTTGACGCAGCTTAATCCCTATATTTCTCTGGAAAATACCTCATTTTCAATTCCAAAGGAGATTCAGAAATGGTATCGTGGGAAACAGAGTCGTCTGGCTGGTGTAAGTGCATTTGGTTTTGGAGGCACCAATGCTCACGTCATCTTAGAAGAAGCACCAGTATCAGCGCCAGTACCTATGGATGTGCAACGTCGCGGCCATTTAATCACACTCTCAGCAAAAAGTGATTTGGCTCTACGAGAACTAGCACAAAGGTATCAAGACTTTTTAGCGTCTAATCCTGATATATCGCTGGCAGATGTCTGCTTTAGTGCCAATACAGGACGGACACATTTTGAGCATCGTCTTTGTATCGTGACTGAATCCGTCGTGCAGTTATGCCAGCAGCTAAGTGCTTTTATCGCTCAAAAGGAAACTACTGGATTGTTAAAGGGCAAGGTTAAGGGCAGAAAGCGTCCAAAAGTTGCCTTTTTCTTTCCTGGGGAGGGGCTAGAATCTCGCTCCACCGGATGGCTACTCTATAATACTCAGCCCACCTTTCGTAAAACCATTGATCGCTGCGCTCAAATTCTTCAACCTTACTTAGAAAAGTCTCTCCTTGAGATTCTGTATCCAGCTACCGAAGAGAGTTCTGTATTAGATCAAGTTGCTCTGTTTGCTATAGAGTATGCCTTAGCCGAATTATGGCAATCGTGGGGCATCAAACCCAAAGTAGTAACGGGTTATGGCGTGGGAGAATATGTTGCTGCTTGCATAGCTGGCGTGTTTACCCTCGAAGATGCTCTGAAGCTAGTTACAGAACGCAGTCGTTTAATGCAAACTTCTCTCCAGCCGGAAAGGATAGTTGAGGCTTTTGCAGAAATCGCCAAGGAAGTTAACTACTCTCAACCACAAATTCCTCTAATTTCCAGTCTTCCTGGAGAACTGACAACAAAGGAAATCGCTACTGCCGAATATTGGTGCTGTCATTTGCGGCAGCCAGGGAAGTTGACTGCTGGTATAGAGACTTTAGCAGGTGATCATGTATTTTTAGCGATCGCCTCAAAATTAACTTCCATACCAGAGGAAGTAGGAGTTTGCTTATCTAGCTTGCATCAAGGACAAGAGGATTGGCTGGAAATACTCCACAGTTTAGGAGAATTATTTGTTCGTGGAGCAGTAATAGACTGGTCTAGCTTTCACCGAGATTATCCTCATTGTCGTCTCCAACTACCAACTTATCCTTTTCAGCGACAGCGTTATTGGTTTAAAACGATTGAAAATACACACCAAGAAGTAACCACATTAGATAGAAGTATTAGCTCAACAAATACAGCTAGTAAATAGAACATCTTTTGAAAAAGTAAGAGAGTAAATGCTAATGGGTGAACAAATTTTGGATCAACAAATCAGTAATAAATCGATGACAGCAGAAGATATGCAAGATTGGCTGACTTGTCAAATTGCTGAACAGATAGGAACTGAACCTGATGAAATCGATACACGATTACCTTTCGACAGTTACGGTTTAGATTCAGTACAGACAATGAATATTGCTAATCTAGGAAAACAACATTTTGGATTGCAGTTATCTCCACTGATAATGTGGAATTATCCCAATATTGAATCGTTGTCTCAATATTTAGCTGAAGAATTAAAAGCTTCGGAATTAGAAATGTTTGAAATTTGAACATCTTAGCCATTTTGAAATAAATTGACCGCACTGTAAAAACCATTTTTGAATTTTGATTTTATTTATGAACGTCTCAGAACTTTTGACAAATCTTACTCAGCAAGGTGTTCAGTTGTGGGCTGATAATGACAAGCTCAGGGTTAATTCTCCCAAGGGAATTTTGACACCGCAACTTCAGGCAGATATAACCGCACGCAAAACAGAAATTATCTCTTTTTTACGTGAAAATAATGATGAGTGCGACACTTTTATCCCTGATGGGCCGGGACTCAGCCTCCAGACAATCGGTCGTTTACTTGGTGGATTTTGCCAGACATTGCCTATACAATTCAAGTCGCCGATTATCGACCCCAACGTAATGGCGAAACAGATTAAAGTCACTTTTAGACCATTACCAAAAGGCTTTAATAACGAAATAATTTTGAAATTTCGAGAAGAATTAAAACTGAAGCTGCAAAACTATGGGGTGCAAATTGTCTCTTGGCAAGATGCAACAAGAGAATTTAATTATGAAATCGATATTCCCCTAACTAAGTGGAAAAAAACTATTAAAATGAGGTTTGTTAAAGCTGATGTTAATGGAGTAATTGATGTAGAAAGACCTATTTATTTAAAAGACAAAGTTAAAAGCCTTTTAGCAGAAAAATTTTATCAATTTTATTGTCGTTTTATTTTAAAAAGCCGCAAAATGTCGGTTTCCACAATTGCTAAGTTAATTGGTTGGGCTGAAGACCATGCAATGCAACGTCTTGAAGACCCGACATCTACCTTGGTAATTTTAATTGCAGACCTAGATCAGAATTTTGTTGACTCACAAGTTCCATATCAACAAAAAATAGCCATTGGTGTAAATACTCTAGTTAGAACATTTTCGGAGATTGTTATTGGCGTATCTGATAGCAATATTTCCATTTTAAATATGAATCTTTCCGATTCGCTCTTTTCTAGAGAAAAATTTGATAATTTTGTTTTCAAATCTCTAATTCCTAAAATTTACGTACCGATCGCGCCTTTACCAATGAGCCGATTTGAGGTAAGTAAGTACGACCCTAAAGAATCTATTTATGCTGCTAAATTGGTAAAATTGAGTGAAGAATTAGCAGCAACAGGTTTATTTCCTTCTGGCTTTAAGCTAGGTGAAATTATTAAAAGGAAATCTCATAAAGATATTGTTGACTCGATTGTTAACGGCAGAACAGGTGTTTCTTACGGTTTTGTTGCTTATGCTGAAGCACCACAATATGTAGGCGATCGCCAAATATCCGAAAGTGAATGGGAAGATTTATTAACTATAGAAGGATTTAGTAGCAATGAAGTCCGTCAAAATAATATAGGTAGGCGATATGTAAAAACAAAAATAGGAAATCAATACTCCTATAAGCAAATTCCTGATATCTGGCTAGTAAGCTCTCGTTCAGGTTCAAATAAGACAGACTTAAACCTTGAGCGCGATATTCTCAGAATTGGTTTAAAAAACAAATTATGTCTGCAAATACCGGAAGGAATCGATCCAACAGTAGTAGATATTAAACCTTCTTATGATCTCTACGTTTTGGTTGGTATTGCTCTCGCAGCAGCTTTATACACACCAGAACTAATTAAAGATGGCGCACCAATGATTCATTTTCACGGATATCCATCAAGGGAGTGGTTGCAGCCAAACGAATATTGCACTGGAGTTGATAATCCTTCTGTACCTTGTGGAACTTATGAATCAGGAGTTTTCAACTTTCTCGGCATTCATACCTTAGCAAGCAAAAATGACAACATTACTTTAGCTAGCTTAATCGAACCAGACCACGGAACAAACATTATCACTAGTGATTTAGAGTATCTATTAGCCAGATTAGAAACCGGAATTAAACAAGAACAAATCGAATTAGGTGGAAAACATTTTAGTTCTTTTACCGAAAACCTAGCTAATAACTAATAACTGAACATGACAACTATAGCAGGTAAGACAGTAGTTCTAACGGGAGCTTCACGGGGTATAGGTGTATTTATTGCTCGTGCGCTAGCGGAAAAACAAGCAACTATAATTGGTGTTTCGCGATCGCAAGAGGGGCTAGATAAAGTATGTGCGGAAGTTAATGCTATGGGCGGTAAAGCCATAGGTATTTGCTTTGACATCAGCAATGTCGAAGAACTCCTAGTCTTGCAACGAAAAATTGATATACTTGCAGGTTCAGTTGATATTTTAATTAACAATGCTGGCATAGAAATCTATCGAGCCTTCCAAGATTATGCCCTTGCAGATCTTCAGTCAGTTTTGTTAGTTAATTTACTTGCTGCTATGGAGTTGACTCGCTTAGTATTACCGAGTATGTTACATCAGGGTAGCGGTCACATTGTTAATGTGGCCTCTCTAGCTGGCAAAAAGGGACATCCTTACGACAGTATTTATTCTGCAAGCAAAGCTGGTTTATTAATGTGGTCTGATGCTGTTAGGCAAGAGTTAGCTGGTACTGGCGTAGAAATTTCCTCAATCTGTCCAGGGTATGTTTCTCAACAAGGAATGTTCGCTGATACTGGCGTACCTGTACCAAGTTTTGGAGGTGTGTCTACACCAGCAGATGTAGCGAGAGCAGTAGTTAAGGCGATTGAGCAAAATAAAGCAGAAGTAATGGTTAATAGCAATCCCATCACAGAAAATCTAACAAAGCTGTTATTTGCGATTGAACAATTTTTTCCCCAATTTGGAGACTTAGTTAATCAGTGGATTGGCGTACCAAAACTAAATCAAATGCGGATAGAAAATCAGATCCGCACCGAAAATTCTCAGAAAAAATCGAGTTTAGTTAAATAAGTATTCAGAATAAAAAATAATTCCCAATTTATCTGTGTTCATCTGTGGTTAATTACAACTTCTGTGTATATAACTCAACTGAAAACCGCAATAAACAACAAAAACATTATATAGAGGAGATGGAATTAAATGAAAAAAGTATATTTCATGATCTATGATATGGGCGCAGGCCACCGCAGTACTGCCAATGCTTTAATAGAAGTTATTAAAAAGCGAAACTTACCTTGGGAAGTTCAAATAGTCGAGGTTTTCAAAGAAGTATTTGGAACAACTCAGCCCCAGTACATATATAACAATTTCGTATTGAAAAAAAAGTGGGCAAAAATTATTAATGATCCCTTGTCAGTTCCTTTATTCAAGTTACAAATTCGCTTGCGTCATTCTGCTTGGCGAAATCTCTTGAGAAAGTATTGGCGCAAGTATCAGCCCGATTTAGTGGTTTCATTACTTCCACTGGTAAACCGAGTGCTTTACGAAAGCTTACAGGCGGAACTACCAGGGATTCCCTTTGTGACTTCAATTACAGATTTTGCCGATTGTCCTCCTAACTTCTGGATAGAAGCTCAAGAGCAATTTCTCATCTGTCCTTCCCAACAAACAGTTAAGCAAGCGCAATCTTGTGGTTATCCAGATGAAAGAATTTATCGGACTTCAGGCATAGTAATCCATCCTCGATTTTATGAGCCTGTGAGTAGCAATCGCCAATTTGAAAGACAACGTTTAGGGCTAAAGCCAGATTTACCCACTGGCTTAGTTATATTTGGCAGTCATGGCTCAAAAGAAATGCTCGAAATTGCCCAGCGTTTGGAACAGTCATCACTAAATCTGCAACTAATATTTATCTGCGGACGTAATGAAAAACTAGCCAGAGATTTGCGAAATACTCAAAGTCGTTTACCGAGATTTGTGGAAGGTTTTACAAGTCAAATTCCCTACTACATGCATTTGTCAGATTTTTTCATTGGCAAACCGGGTAGTGTCGGAGTCAGCGAAGCTATAGCAATGAATCTGCCAGTAATTACAGAATGCAATAATACCACGACACTATTTCAAGAACGGGCTAGCGCTGATTGGCTTGCAGATAACGGGTTCGGTATTGTAGTTAATAATTTTCGTGATATTAACAAATCTGTCACAGAACTCATCCAGCCAGAAAACTTTGCTCGCTATCAGGCGAATGTTAAAGATTACAACAATCGGGCTGTATTTGAAGTAGTTGAAAATTTGGAAATAATCCTCAAAAAATCCCATTTAAGATCTGCTCAAAAACCACTTACCGTATGAAGATGAGTCGAGTACATCTCAGATTTTCTCGGATAAATTTTTAGAAATTATTTGGAGGGAATTTAAAAGCGATCGCATTTTAATTTTCAGATGAAATAAAGGAGAAAGAATGAAAGATATAGCAGGTAAAACAGTTGTTTTGACTGGTGCATCAGGTGGGATTGGAGCATTTATTGCTCGTGCTCTAGCAAAAGAACAGGCTACTGTAGTTAGCGTTTCTCGTTCTCCAAAAGCTCTAGATCAAATATGTGCTGAAGTTAATGCTGCGGGTGGTAAAGGTATAAGTATTCCATTTGATCTCAGCAAATTGGAAAAATTTTCAGTCTTAATCCAGGAGATTTATCGACTTGCAGGCCCAATAGATATTTTGATTAATAATGCTGCAATAGAAAAATACCGACCTTTCCAAAATTACACCTTAGAAGATTTTCAATCTATATTGACGACCAATCTTCTAGCACCGATGGAATTAACTCGTTTGCTACTACCGACCATGCTAGAGCGCAATAGCGGTCATATTGTCAATATTGCCTCTTCGGCTGGCAAAAAAGGAGCGCCTTATAACAGCATCTATTCAGCCAGTAAAGCTGGTTTGATAATGTGGTCGGATGCAATACAGCAAGAATTAGCTAATACTAATGTCGGGGTTTCGGTGGTTTGTCCTGGATGTACCAATGCCGGAATGTATCTTGCTCTTGATATAACAGCGCCGAGTGTAGCCAATATCGCTGAACCAACAGAAGTCGCAGACGCAGTACTTCAATCTATTAAGCAAAACCAAAAGGAAGTAGTACTAGATGGAACTGCTTCCAAAATCTTATTTGCGATTTCACAACTTTCGCCGCAATTTGGCGATATGGTTTTTCAACGGCTTGGCGTGGTGGAGTTGAACCAAAGCTGTGCAGAAAAGCAAATGAAAGCTGGGAATCTTGTCTACAACTAAATTGCGTCCAAGCTTCTTACTTAGTTAATACGCAACTTCTTTGAAAACACAGCAAAAATGGTTAAAGAGCATTACGATGTCATCATTATTGGTACGGGTGCAGGTGGTGGAACTTTAGCAAATGTACTAGCACCAAGTGGAAAGAAAATTTTAGTTTTAGAGCGAGGGACTTTTCTTCCTAAAGAAAAAGCCAATTGGGATTCTAAAGAAGTTGTTCAAAAAGACCGCTATCGAACTTCTGAAGTGTGGTACGACAAAAAAGGCAAAGCAATACACCCACTTACACACTATTTCGTTGGTGGTAACACCAAATTTTACGGTAGCGCCCTATATAGATTCCGCGAACGGGACTTTGAAAAAGTCATTCATAAAGATGGTATTTCACCAGAATGGCCATTGAAGTACCAGGACTTTGCTCCTTACTACACTCAAGCTGAAAGACTATACGAAGTACATGGTCAGCGCGGTTTTGACCCAACTGAACCGCCAAGCAATGAAGACTATCCCTTTCCACCAATCAGCCACGAACCATACATTCAACAAATCAACTATGCTCTAAAGGATAAAGGCTTTCATCCCTCTTACCAGCCGCTTGGGATCAAGCTTAATGAAGTCAATCGTTCTTTAAGTGCTTGTATTCGTTGCGATACTTGCGATGGTTTCCCGTGTTTGATTGATGCCAAAGCTGATGCTGACGTTAACGGTGTACGTCCAGCAAAGGTTTATCCCAATCTGACTTTGATGACCGAAGCCAAAGTATTGCGCTTACATACCAGTGCATCGGGTCGGGAGGTTACTAAAGTAGAAGCAGAAATTGCAGGCAACTGCCAGACGTTTTCGGGGAATATAGTTGTTGTCGCTTGTGGTGCAATCAACTCAGCAGTATTGTTGCTCAAATCTGCCAATGATCAACATCCGAATGGATTAGCAAATAGTTCTAATCTTGTGGGATGCAATTACATGGCGCATAAAATTGGGGCGCTCGTAGTTTTAACTATCAAACCTAACCCCATAGTTTATCCTAAAACGCTTGCCATTAATGATTTTTATTGGGGAGAAAAAGATTTTGCTTACCCAATGGGACACGTACAATCACTTGGCAATATCTCTAAAGAGAGAGCTGCCATTAATGGCCCACCTCTACCCAGCGCAATATATGAGGCAGTGGCGAATCGTGCAGTCGGTTGGTTCCTGATGACTGAAGATTTACCAAATCCTAACAATCGCGTACGTGTCAAAGATCAGAAAATTTTTCTTGAGTATACAAATAACAATGAAGAAGCATTTAATCGTTTAATCAAACGCTGGAAGCAAGTTTTAAAGTCTATTGACTCAGATAAAAAAATTAGCCCATCCTCACTTTATATTACGACAAAGATGTCTTTGAAAGACGTTGGACATCAGTGTGGAACTTGTCGTTTTGGTGAAGACCCTAAAACTTCTGTACTTAATATAAATTGCCGCACTCATGATGTTGATAACCTTTACGTTGTTGATGGTGGATTTTTCCCGTCTAGTGCTGCATTGAACCCAACGCTAACAATTATGGCGAACGCTTTGCGAGTTGGAGAGCATTTACTTGAAAGACTAAGATGACTGATTCATAGAGCTAATTTAGATGGGCTACTATACGGGCATTTAATAAAGCAACAACCTTTTAAAACTCATTTAAATCCAAAAGTTTAAATAGTAATATCGCCGAATTAAAAACAAAAAGATATATACATTGTCCAAACAATAATCGGAGTGAAATCAATGATATTTGATTGGCTGATCATAGGGGCGGGATACTCAGCCTGCGTAATGGCTGAACGCATAGCAACTCAGCTTGGGCAAAGAGTGCTAATTGTAGAACAACGAGATCACGTTGGCGGCAATGCCTACGATTACTACAATGAGCATGGCATCCTAGTTCATAAATACGGCCCGCACATCTTTCATACTAAGTCAAAAAAAGTCTGGGATTATCTCTCTGAATTTACGGAATGGAGACACTACTATCATCATGTGCTTGGAGTAGTAGAAGGTAAGAAAGTCCCTATTCCTTTTAATTTAAATTCCCTCTACGCTCTTTTTCCGCCAAAATATGCAGAGAAGCTGGAAAATTTACTTTTAGAAAACTTTGGTTTTGGTGTTAAAGTACCCATTTTGAAACTGCGTGAGAGTACTAGTGGGGAACTAACTTTTCTAGCTGAATACATTTATGAAAATGTCTTTCTCCGCTACACCATGAAGCAATGGGGGGTAAAACCAGAGGAACTTGATCGCGGAGTTACAGGACGTGTTCCAGTTTACATCAGTCGGGATAATCGTTACTTTCAAGACCCCTACCAGGCTATGCCCAAGCTTGGTTATACAGAAATGTTCCGTCGGATGTTGGCTCATTCAAATATTAAAGTATTGTTAAACACAGATTACCGCGAGATTATTAACGACATCAAGTTTAATCGGATACTTTGTACTGGGTCAATTGATACTTTCTTTGATTATATGCATGGAGAATTGCCGTATCGTAGCTTGCGCTTCCAGTTTGAAACTTTAGATCAAGAATCATATCAAGAGGTTGGTACAGTTAATTACCCCAACGACTACGATATTACCCGGATCACTGAGCAGAAGTATTTGTCAGGGCAAACTTCTTCTAAAACCACTTTGGTGATGGAATATCCTCAAGCTTATGTACCAGGAAAAAACGATCCATATTATCCTATTCTCAATGAAGATAACCGCGATCGCCTGAGCTTATACCTCAAAGAAGCAGAGAAACTCAACGGAACTGTACTGTTTGCAGGGCGACTTGGAGATTATAAGTACTACGACATGGATCACGCAGTAGCTAGAGCGCTGGGTTTGTTTGAGAAAGACATAGCATCAATCTCATGAAGGTAATGAAGCACAAACACACTAGTACAATAACGCAACGCCTTGAGTGTTCGATTTGTCATTATCGTGTCGATCCAAATGATGAATCTGCATTTTCTACATTCCCTTGTAATGTCAGAGCCTTTATAGACGAAAAATTCAAGGTGTGGCGATGTCCTGATTGCCAGACGATTCATTGTCTAGACGTCGTCAATTTAGACCATTACTACGCAAAATTCCCTCTTTTTGAAGCTAAATTGACATGGATATATCAAATTATCTATGGCAACTTATGCCGTCAGTTGACAAAGCATGGGTTTTCCAAAACTCACTCATTACTTGATTATGGGTGTGGTGCTAATGGTCTGTTTGTCCAATATCTACGACAACACGGCTTTGCCAATTCCTACGGTTATGATCCTTACGCACCAGAGGACGGCTTTGGTGATCTGACAACATTACAGCGCAGGTCATTTGATTACATCTTGAGTCAAGATGTCATCGAACATGTTGAAGATCCTCATGTTTTATTAAGCAAATTAAACAGCCTGCTATCCCCTGGTGGTTATGTTTTAATCGGTACACCCGATGCCGCTAATCTCAACCTCAATCGGCCCGACTTACCCGATGATTATAACTTTGTCCATGTTCCCTACCACCTTCATATATACACACGTGAATCACTTGAATATTTAGGGCGTTGTCAGGGATGGGAACCTGTAGATTTCTTTGATCGGAGATTTGACGATACACCCTTGTTTGGCTTCAATGGTCGAGCTATGAGCGCGTATGTAAGCCTTTTCGACGGCTCAGTGGACACTGTTTTTGAGCCATTCAAACTCGGAAAAGCATTGACCTCTTTTAAATTCCTTTTTTACGCGATTTTCGGCTATTGGCTTAGTTTTCATTCAGGGATGGCGATCATGTTCCGCAAAAGTATTTAATCCAATTTTTATCGGAAATTATTTGTATTTATGGAAACAACGCAATTACCTTCATCTTCAGAAAAAAAGTTTTTGATTAATGTTGTAACCGCATGGTATGGTGGAGCGCATTATGCTATTTATCATGCAATACGGACAATAGTTGAGCAGCAACAATTGCCTTGGGAACTCAGAGTTACTGATGTAGATGAACTAGTAGCAAGCCTTGCCCAACAACAAAAGATAGTGGATATCTACAAGCTGCTAACGGGATTTACAGGTGGCGAATTGTATAACCGAATGCTCAAAAGCGGGTGGACATGGCTTTATCCGCTAATCTTAGGACTAGATAAACTACTTTTTAAGCTGAATTACGATGCTGGTGTCGAGTTCTTTGCAGAATATTGGCGTCAGCAACAGCCAGATATGGTGATTTCTTTATTACCTTTGTATAACAAAGGGCTATGGGAAAGTTTACAGAAGGGTAAACCAGACACCCCTTTAGTAACCGTTTGTGTAGATTTTGCCGATTCGCCTCCTGGTTTTTATATCGAACCAGAAACCGGAAATTATATTGTCTGTGCAACTGAAAAAGCAGTCGAGCAAGCTACTTCTTTGGGAGTGCAACCAGAACGAATTATCAAAACTTCTGGGTTGATTATTCACCCGCGTTTTTATGAACCAATTCCAAGTGAACGCCGTATTGAAAGAGAAAGTTTGGGTTTAGCTCCAGACTGTCTGACAGGGATTGTATTATTCGGGGGTTTCGGCTCGAAAGCAATGCTAGAAATTGCCAAGCGTCTAGAGTGTTTTCAACAAAAACTACAATTAATATTTATTTGCGGACGTAATGAACAACTAGCTGTAACTCTACGTGAAAGCCAAGGTACTCAAAAGAGGTTTGTCACCAGCTTTACTCAGGATATTCCTTACTATATGCACCTTGCCGATTTTTTTATTGGTAAACCAGGTGGTATTAGTATTAGCGAGGCGCTGGCAATGAAATTACCAATGATTGTGCAACGTAATGCTGCTACATTAATTAATGAACGATACAACACCGAATGGATTCAACAGAAAAAGGTCGGTATAGTAATTAACAGTTTTCGGAATATTGATCAGGCAGTTGAGAAGTTTCTTCAGCCGGAAAATTTTGCTCAATATCGTGCAAATGTCGCCGCTGTAAATAATCAAGCTGTGTTTGAAATTCCTGAGATTTTGCAGAATATTCTCACCACTAACGCTCAAACAACAGCAACAGAATTACTCCAGCAGAGGTAGTGACAGCGATGAATTCAGTCACTCCAAGTATTAATGGAAAGAAAATTTTAGTTTTAGAGTAAGAGACTTTTTTTCATCAATAAAAAGTCAATTGATAGAATTCACAATAATTTGTGCTAAAAGCCCGCTGTGGTTCGAGCGCTGGGATTGTTTGAGAAAGAAATAGCCAAGATAAATTCAAAAAATCACATTTGCTAAACAACACCCCATAAAGAATACTAATGAAAGCATTCTCATCGCGATCGCATCCCAACAAAAAAATTCAGATTAATGTTGTCACCGCATGGTATGGTGGAGCGCATTACGCCACCTATCACGCAATACGGGCAATAGTTGAGGAGCAACAACTACCTTGGGAACTCAGGGTTACTGATGTAGACGAACTAGTAGAAAGCCTCACACAACAACAAAAGATAGTGGATATCTACAAGCTGCTATCAGGAGTTACAGGCGGCGAATTGTATAACCGGATGCTAAAAAGCGGTTGGACATGGCTTCACCCGCTAATTTTATGGCTAGATAGACTACTTTTTAAGCTGAATTACGATGCTGGTGTCGAGTTCTTTGCAGAATATTGGCGTCAGCAACAGCCAGATATGGTGATTTCTTTATTACCTTTATATAACAAAGGACTATGGGAAAGTTTACAGAAGGGTAAACCAGATACCCCTTTAGTAACCGTTTGTGTAGATTTTGCCGATTCGCCTCCTGGTTTTTATATCGAACCAGAAACCGGAAATTATATTGTCTGTGCAACTGAAAAAGCAGTCGAGCAAGCTACTTCTTTGGGAGTGCAACCAGAACGAATTATCAAAACTTCTGGGTTGATTATTCACCCGCGTTTTTATGAACCAATTCCAAGTGAACGCCGTATTGAAAGAGAAAGTTTGGGTTTAGCTCCAGACTGTCTGACAGGGATTGTATTATTCGGGGGTTTCGGCTCGAAAGCAATGCTAGAAATTGCCAAGCGTCTAGAGTGTTTTCAACAAAAACTACAATTAATATTTATTTGCGGACGTAATGAACAACTAGCTGTAACTCTACGTGAAAGCCAAGGTACTCAAAAGAGGTTTGTCACCAGCTTTACTCAGGATATTCCTTACTATATGCACCTTGCCGATTTTTTTATTGGTAAACCAGGTGGTATTAGTATTAGCGAGGCGCTGGCAATGAAATTACCAATGATTGTGCAACGTAATGCTGCTACATTAATTAATGAACGATACAACACCGAATGGATTCAACAGAAAAAGGTCGGTATAGTAATTAACAGTTTTCGGAATATTGATCAGGCAGTTGAGAAGTTTCTTCAGCCGGAAAATTTTGCTCAATATCGTGCAAATGTCGCCGCTGTGAACAATCAAGCCGTGTTTGAGATTCCTGAGATTTTGCAGAATATTCTCACCACTAACGCTCAAACAACAGCGACAGAATTACTCCAGCAGAGGCAGTAACAGCGATGAATCAAAGTCGTGTGAAAGCGATCACGCTGGGGGCAATGTGTTTTGCATTGTTTATGACTAATCTCGACGACACGGTGATGAATGTCGCACTTCCCAAAATTCAGACAAGTTTGGGTTCTGGTGTGTCGGGATTGCAGTGGATTCTCAACGCCTACACCTTACCTGCCGCTAGTCTAGTCTTGACGAGTGGGACATTGGGCGATATTTACGGGCGCAAACGAGTTTTCCTTGCAGGATTGGTCATCTTCACGATCGCTTCTATAGTTTGTGGTCTTGCTCCCAATCTGGAGATTTTAATTGCTGGTCGGACTCTTCAGGGAATTGGTGCTGCTGCCTTAATTCCAACTTCTCTATCTATCCTGACGCATACATTCCCTAAGCCAAAGGAACAAGCTAAAGCCATTGGTATCTGGTCTGCGGTGTCAGGGCTTGCCTTGGTTGCGGGCCCTGTGGTCGGCGGACTGTTGGTGGATAGTTTCGGCTGGCAGAGTATTTTCTTTCTGAATGTCCCACTCGGTGCGATCGCTTTTGGCATATCTTCCCGTGTTGTTCAAGAAGTTATCAATCCCAAAAAGCAAAGTCTTGATTTACCAGGTTTGGCACTTAGTATCATCTTTTTAGGCTCGCTCATCTATGCGCTTACCGAGGGCAACAACGGAGTTTGGCGATCGCCACTTATTGGGTTGCTACTAACAATTGCTGGACTTAGTTTTCTAGCATTTTTATTTGTTGAGTCTCGCAGCAGCCATCCGATGCTGCCACTAACTTTATTTCGCAATCCAACCTTTTCTGTAGTCAATTTCGTCTCGATTTTGGTCTTTTTCACCATCATCAGTTTGCTATTCATTTTCAGCTTATTCTTGCAGCAAGTGCAGGGATATTCAGCAGCGGCAGCAGGTATACGTTTCTTGCCAATGAACGCAGCTTTTGTAATCGCATCGCTTTGTTCGGGATGGGTTGCGGCTCGCCTTGGGTGGCGCTTTGCCATTACGACGGGGCTGATATTGGCAAGTATAGCGACAATGTTGTTTATCCAAATCAACGTCAATACCGAGTATGGAGCCATCTTGTGGAGCCTTGTTTTCTCCGGCTTCGGCAGTGGCTTGACACTTGCGCCTTTAGTAACAGTAGCTTTGAATTCAGCACCCTCTAGCAAAGCAGGAATTGCCTCAGCAGTACTTAACATGAGCACCCGACTAGGCGGTGTCTTGGGAATTGCTATACAAGGAACGATTCTTACACAATGGCTGACTTCAAACTTGAAGCGATCGCTAACGTCTTGGAATTTGCCTTCCAACCTTCAAGAGCGACTGATCGCTGATGCTTTGCACGGTGGAGCTAAAGTTACTAGTGACCTCCCAACTAATATTTCTTTACTTACTTGGAATCAAGCATTTGGTAATGCCTTCGTTTCAGGACTTCACACTGCGGTACTAGTCGCAAGTATTGCTCTTTTAGTTGGGGCAATATTAATTCTGGTCTTTGTTCCATCAACTTTTAATCACTCTGTTAATCACTCTTCTATTTCTAAAAAACGAGAAAGTCAGAGAGGTTAAATGTATGAAAGTTTTCCACCCAACGTAAATGACGCCCCATTAGCAAATTACATTTCAAAATTCAAATCATTGAAACTTAGAGGTAAAACAAAATGGCTGATTTTAAATTCGTTGTCTCACTATTTACCCCTGGTAGTGATCTAGCCACAGGAGATCCTAATTCAGAGTTTGAAGCCGTTTTTGCCCGTGCTGGTAACGATGTTATTTACGCTTACGATCCTGGAGCAAACAATAATGAAAAGCGAAATATTGATTTTCTATT
Source organism: Komarekiella atlantica HA4396-MV6 (assembly GCA_019359395.1). Lineage (GTDB taxonomy): Bacteria > Cyanobacteriota > Cyanobacteriia > Cyanobacteriales > Nostocaceae > Komarekiella > Komarekiella atlantica. Next base: position 145,766 of record JAHHHK010000004.1, on the reverse strand, counting down.
TGGTGACATATTTGATAACTCAGGAGCAGAGTATGAAATTATTGTAAATATCCAGAATAACCAACAAGGTGGTAATCCATTACTGATTTTGGATAGGGATATACCATCAATAGGGGCAGATAGATTTGTTCTTGGCGATGAGAATCGACCCTACTATACAGATAATAGCGGTACCTCAGATTCTTTAATAAAAAAGAACTTCCTTGGTTTAAATGAGTTTGCCGTAATTTATGATTTCAGCCCCGCTCAAGATACCATACAACTCAATGGAAAACCGGAAGATTATCGAGTAGTAGAAATTAATGGATTAAAGGTTGAAGGCATCGCACAACCGTTTTTTGGAGAGGCTATCTTTTCGCTACAACAAGGAAAACCCGACCTCGTTGCTTATGTGATTTCCAAGCCAGAAGTTGATTTAAATATAAATGACAAATATTTCAGATTTGTCGGTGAAAAACCACAAAAAAAACCAAGCATCAAAAAGCTTAGCCAATTAGGAACTACTGGTATAGATTTCAGTCTTGCTACTGCCACAGATAAGTCAGGTAATGTTTACATAACAGGATCTACTAGTGGAGCTTTGCAAGGAACCAATAAAGGTTCTACAGATGTCTGGGTAGCTAAATATGACAATCAAGGCAAGCAGTCGTGGCTTAAGCAAATTGGCTCTGCTGGTGCTGAGTCAGCCTATGCCGTCGTTACAGATAGCCAGGGTAACTTCTACCTCGCCGGGCTTACGGGAGGCAATTTGTTTGCCACTAAAGAGTCAGAAACTCAGGATGCTTGGGTAGCTAAATATGACAGCAATGGCAATGTTTTGTGGAGTAAGCAGATTGGAACTAAGTTGACTGGAGGTTATTCTAATAGTGCTTTTGGACTCGATGTAGATAAAGCAGGCAATGTTTACGTATCGGGATTAGCAATTAAGGAAAATACCAGAAAAGACATCTTCAATTTTAATGTTCAAGATGATTCTTGGGTGACGAAGTTAGACAGCAGTGGTAATCAGCAGTGGTTTAAAGAAGTTGGAAGTTTCTTCTTTGACGAATGTTATGACGTTGCTGTCGATAACGAAGGTAACTCTTACCTTACAGGATGGACTCAGGGCTTAGTAAAAGAGTCAGACCCATCACGACAACTTTCAAAATACGATGCCTGGTTAACGAAGGTGAATCCTACTGGTGAAGTGCAGTGGATTCAACAGTTTGGCAGCAAAAATGAAGGTCTTGATTTTGCGTGGGCTGTTGACACTGATAGTAAAGGTAATATCTACACCACAGGATGGACAACAGGCGAGTTAGGATCAAAGGACAAAAAAAGTAGTAAATCCGAATCTTATGATATTTGGTTAACCAAATTTAGCCCAGATGGTACTCAGCAGTGGGCTAAACAGTTTGGCTCGAAAGGTGACGATGGCACCTTTTTATCTGACATGGAAATCGATTCACAAGACAATATCTTCTTGACGGGATATACCAACAATAAGTTAGGAAAAGGCACTCAAGATAAATCTTATAACGCTTGGGTAGCAAAGTTCGACACCGAAGGTAGCAATAAGTGGACTCAACAGTTTGGCAGCAGAAACAATCTCGATTACCCTACAGGTCTTAGTGTTGTTGATGGCTCTGATAAGCTATATGTGACTGGATTTACTGAAGCGTTTCTAGGTAGCAGTAGTGCGGGAGCTAACGGCGCAGGTGTGGATGCTTGGTTAGCTGAATTGGATGTAAAGAAAGGAAACTTGAAAAAATTTAATGGCAAATCTAAAGATTTCAACAGCATTCAAGACCCTAGTGCAATCCCTGTTATTGATGTAAGTAATGAGCTTGTGACTGACGAAAAACTCCCCACTGGAGATAATCGCATTAACCCTGCTGCGGGGATAAGTATTAGTAGCGCTAACTCTACTACAGCGAGAAGCGCTAGCACCAACACTACACTAGACTATGGACAAATCGTTTCTGGTCTTGCAGATGTATTCGACTCTAATGCCAAAAACTCTTTTACTACAGCCTTATCTGAGGGAGTTGCTAGTGGTAATGCCCCCTTCCTCAATAGTAGTGACTTGAACTTTTTACAATCGTAAATTGTAGATAGAGTGCTAAAGAGGTGTGAAATAAACAGTTAAATCATGCCAATTCCAAAGCTTTAAAGATAACCCAGAACTTTGCATAGCGTAAATGACAAACGATTATTTTCCTGATGTCCAATAGTTCTGAGGATATTGTCAGCGATAAAATAGATAGCAATCATTTTCCCCTCAGAGCTGATCTCAAGAGGGGATTTTGCTTTACTCTAATTATAAAATTCTCAATGTGTATGACTTTTTCTAGACTCGCGCCTTTTATTCAAGAATATATTTACAATCACAATTGGACGGAATTACGACCAGTTCAAATTGCAGCTTGTCAAGTTATATTTGAAACTGATGCTCATTTGCTAATTGCTGCTGCAACTGCTGCGGGTAAAACAGAAGCAGCATTTCTACCAGTTTTGACTCTATTACACGAAAATCCTGCTCCTACCATAGGTGTATTATATATTAGTCCAATTAAAGCTTTAATTAATGATCAATTTGAGCGTCTTAACGACTTGCTTAAAGAAGCCGATATCCCAGTTTGGCATTGGCATGGTGATGTTTCTCAAAATCGAAAAAATAAGCTTTTAAAAAATCCTCAAGGCATTCTGCAAATTACCCCAGAATCTCTAGAAAGCTTGTTAATTAACAAAAATAATGAGCTAATTCGCTTATTTGGCAATTTACGGTTTGTAATCATTGATGAAATTCATGCCTTTATGGGTTCAGAACGCGGTTGTCAAATTATTTGCCAGTTGCAGCGTTTGGCAAAATTGACTCAAACCCAACCCCGCCGCATTGGTTTATCCGCTACTCTTGGTGATTACTCAATGGCACAAGAGTGGTTGCGTTCTGGAACTGAAAAATCAGTGATTACTCCAAAAATTGACGGGGTAAAACGCCAAATTAAACTGGCTATAGAACACTTTTATATTACAAATGAAGTTGATGAATCAGAAACGACAGCTTACGAACAATATATTTTCAACCTCAGTAAATTTCGTAAATGTCTGATATTTGCTAATAATCGAACCCAAACCGAATCGATAATTGCATCTTTACGAAAAATCGCCGCCGAACAAACACAACCAGATATATATCATGTGCATCATGGTAGTATATCTGCTAGCTTGCGGCAAATGGCTGAAAATGCTATGCGTGAACCTAATAATCCAGCTGTTACTGCCGCTACCCTAACTCTAGAATTAGGTATAGATATCGGTTATTTAGAGCGAGTTATTCAATTAGAATCACCCCTATCTGTAGCAAGTTTTTTACAACGGTTAGGACGCAGCGGTAGAAGAGGTGAAGCGGCTGATATGCGGTTTGTTTGTGCTGAAGATAAACCTTTACTAGAAGCATCTCTACCAGAACAAATTCCTTGGCAACTTTTGCAGTGTATTGCCATTATTCAACTTTATTTAGAGGAACGTTGGATTGAACCGATAAAGCCGATTAAATATCCTTTGAGTTTGCTTTATCATCAGACAATGAGCATTTTAGCTGCAACAGGTGAACTTTCACCTGCTACCTTGGCTAAACAAATTTTAAATCTGCCACCGTTTACTGCTATTTCTCAAGAAGATTTCCGACTATTGCTACGCTATTTAATTGATATTGACCATATTCAGCAAACTGAACAGGGTAAATTAATCCTGGGTTTAGCAGGGGAAAAGGTGGTAAGAAAATTTCAGTTTTATGCCGTCTTTGCTGAACAGCAAGAATATATTGTTAAACAAGGCGCAACAGAAATTGGTAGTATCGTCACGCCTCTTCCTGTTGGCAATCAATTTGCCTTAGCAGGCAGAACTTGGGAAGTTTTAGAAGTTGACTTCAAAAAAAAGACTGTTTCCGTTAAGCAAGCTGAGGGTAAAGCTAGTATTTATTGGCGTGGTGGTAGTGGTACTATTCATACAAAAGTTTTGCAAAAAATACGGCAAGTTTTGCTTGAGGATGCAGAATATAGCTACTTGCAAAATAATGCTCTGCAACGTTTACAGACAGTTCGCCAAATAGTGCGAAATACTGGATTAGATAAGAAGAATATTGTGCAGTTAGAAAAAGGTAAATGCTATATTTTTCCTTGGCTGGGTACAGTTGCTTATCGTACCTTAGAAAGATTACTCAATTCTAATTGTCGGGAATCTTTAGAAATTACAAGTATTGCTGGAGTGAATCCTTATTACTTAACAATAAAACTAGGCAAAGATAAATTTAAAAATTTTTATCATGAAATTATTTCTTTGTGCGAACAAAGAATTATACCAGAATATTTAGTCAGTTCTTCAGAAGCACCAGAAATCCAAAAGTATGATGAATTTATTCCTCATTCACTTTTAAGGAAAGCTTTTGCAAGCGATTATTTAGATGTGATAGAACTCAAACAGCAAGTGGCATTGTGGAGAGAATAAACTTCGGGTAAATAAAAGTGTACAGAGAACTCTTAACAGGGAACAGAAAAGCCAAGCCGCCCACAAGGGGAGCCACTGCGGTCTTAGCTTGTAGCCAAGAGGAGCAAGTGGCGTGTGGGGTTTTTACCTTCCCCAGATACAAGGGGCTACGCCAACGCAGTACTCATTTTCCCCAAAATTTTGATCCAGCGCAAGTAGGATTGCAGATTAAAGATGGGTAGAAACACAGCCTACACAATCCCTAGACTGGTCAGATAGTCTTACTGATGTTTCCTAATCTCGCCAAACTTCATTAACAATACCTCCATCTTTCTCAACTAAAAATGTGAGCTTTCTAGATTTTGCTGTGATTTATTAGCCCTATTGTGTAGCTGCATCCATTGAAAAGCAGTAATATTTAATAATAAACTCACTAAGAATAAAAGCACCATCAAGGCTATCTGATACCAGAGAACTGGCTGGACAAATAAATCTAAAATTACATGTAGTAAGTTCATAATGCTGTAAAAGACAGTTAAGCCAAAATGAATGATTCGATAACGCTTTGAATCAGTAAAAGTAGTGGCAATAATTGCTAGCATTGGTAGCATAAAAAAGCCCAACATCAACCACAGAATTCCAGAAATATCATTGATGTTTGTGGCTTTTTGAGATTCGATAACAGGTAAACCGTGAAAAAGCGGTATTAAACCCAGTTGTGTATGAAACAGTGTTCCTAGTAGAAATACTACCCAAAGAGCAATGATTCTTTCTCGATAATTAACTGTCATAATTGCTCCGAAATTTTTTTGTAGTTACTTCACTTTGAACTTAAATAAAGAATCTGAATAACTTGTGAAGTTAACCAAACTTAATAAATTCACATTCTTCTAGCTGCGGTTTTTCTCCCCTTAACAGTAGCTCTTACACCAATTCCAGAAAAGAATGAAACAGATGCGTAGGTTGGGTTGAACGAAGTGAAACCCAACAATTACAAGACTTTGAGGGTTGGGTTTCGTACCTCAACCCAACCTACATCCGCATCAGATTTTTCATGAAATGGTATAATACCGCTTTAATCCGAGTTGCATCAGGTGGACAACCTGGCAAATAAATATCAACTGGTACTACTGTATGCACTGGTATAATCCGATCTAGTAAAGTTGGTATAATACCCTTTTAACCTCGCTTTTACTGATTCTTTTGAGTTACTCAACGAAATTCAGCCCGCTCAATCTTTGCTCGAAAGAACTCTGAGTAACGATCCGTCCCAATCCACCAGCCTGCACTTATCTGGGAGGGAATTGTAAATCCGCTAAATGTGTATTCTTCTTGAAATTCTCCGCCAAAGGGAATGTAATTATAACTACCATCCTCCTTGTGTTCTCCCCAACGTGGGAAAGAAAGCTTCAGCAATTTGCCATCAAGATCTGTAACCAGTGTCAGCGTTATCGGTTCACCATCAATCTTTAAACTAGCTTGGATAGTCCTCTCATCAATTGCTTTCCAAGCTATGTTGCGTTGAGGTAGCAAAGCAGAAGGTAGCCAGAAAAATTCTCCTGCGAATCGTCCAATGCTAGAGCGAGTAATATCAGGACTATGGGCATTTACTAACGGAATTATTCCCCAGAGGGAAAAGCGCATTCGACCCGACTTGTTTGCATAGCAATCTGCTCCCATAAAATTAAATAAACCGCCACCAATAACTGCTTTCCAAACAAATCCTTTAAGTGCTGAAGTAATCTGTTTTGCTCGCATCGGTATCCACGGTTTATCCTGTGCCATCCTAAAACTGCCACTCATTTCCAAGCTGACAGAAGAAGCAAGAGGAGTTCCCAATGCAATGCTATGTAAAAAGTAGCGCTGTACAGGTGCAGGTAATTCTGCAACCATATCTTTAGTGAAACGATTTTCTGCTGGTGAAGATTCGAGCGATCGCCAAATCCTCTCAACTTCTTGTTCGTTTCTTACCTGGATGATAACTAGAACTATGAATGCGATCGCCAGCAATACCCCAATGCCGAGGAAAATTTTTGCAATCATTTTCCTCATCCCTTCTTGTAATGATTCGTAATTTGGTAGCTAATTCTGTTCAAGGTATCAGCCTCTTTTCTATTTGGGCATGGTCACGCGATCACTGCGAATGAGAAAGCGTTCATTGAAACGCATCGGCAACGGATCGCCGGAAAACGGAGCCACAGAAGATCCGGGACGCTGGGCATGAACGTGCAGGTGGGGTTCGTCGCTGACACCGGAGTTTCCTACCTCGGCAATGCGATCGCCAACCTTGACAACTGTTCCAGTCTGAACCAAAAGACTCTGGGGACGAAAATGGGCAAGCAAGACATCGATATTACCACAGCGTAGAATGACATGATTACCCGCGCGATTCACCGGATCAGTCTGTGGAATCGTCATATCTGGAAAGCCGTCGATCGCTTGAACGATCTGACCCGGACAGGGAGCTAACACCGACTTACCATAAATATGGTAAGCAGCCGGATCTCTGGGAGCTAACCCTTTTGCTCGCAAGCCCAATGAATCAATCTCGACAATATCGACTCCGTAGCTATTGCCCCGATAAGCCCGAAAACGCGGAACTGATTCGTCCAATGTCTTTACATGTGCATTAATCCGTGTGCCGTTGCCACCATTAACGATCAGATAATTACCACCCCGCAGCGGAAAGACGAGATCCACAGCAGGAATCGGGGGCGGAAACTGACCTGCCCAACTTTGCACGGCTTCGTTGCCTGCAAAAACCCCAAAAGCAACCAAACCGATGATGGCAATCCAGCCGAGCCAGCTAGACGGCAGCTTTCGCTGGAGCTTGTGTTGCCGAACTACTAAGGCAACGATAAAGAGCAGCCCATAGACATAAGGTGTCCACCAAGGCGGAAAAACCCAGACTCCCATGCGGGCGATCGCAAATAAGGTCAATGCTGTTACGAAGGCCTGTAGCGAAACACCCAGGAAATTGTGGGGCGGTGCGATCGCTAGCCACGCAATCAGAACAAATGGTAAAACGATCTGCAACCCAATCAGCTGAGGAATCATATAGGTGCAAGTGAAATGAGCCTCCGTCTCTTCAGGATGTTGCGAGTCTCACTGTTAAGATGATATGAGAACAATTTGAGAAACTTGTGAGGACAGCAAGTGAATTTTTGGCGTATTATGCGATTGCTGAGGACGTAGATTTACAATTGCAGATATAGCCTTAGTAGTTGGCATAACACCTCTTTTATATCCCAACTCCAATAAAGCGGAGTCTTTTATCAGTCTTCATTGAGGAGACTTTAGCAATTAGCCTGGAACTTCGAGTTCCAGGCTGGTTAAGTTATTAGCTAGTTGAAAATACTGCAAAATATCAGGATTCAAGAGACACCTCAATTACAAATTTAAGTATCTTCTGAACATCCTAATATTTTTATTTTGCTGTTACATTACCAATAACTTCTTTCGCTTTCTCAACGATACTGTCTTGAGGCTTTCCTTCGTTTTCAGCCTTCACATTCCTTTCGTATGCCTTTTCCATAGTATTAAGATTCTCTCCATCTTTTACCGCTTGCTCATAAGCTTCTTGTCGTTCTTCTTCTAAAACACCGACACCTGGATCATATTCGTAAGCACGGTTAATTTTTTCTTGAGAATTTGGTTTATACTCTGGAGGTACTAGCTTTAATTCTTCAAGTGTAGTTGCATTAGCTTGCTGAATAAAAATGAATGAACTCGACAAGCTAATAAACATTATTAAGCCAAAAACCAAAAAGGTAGAACGTAAAACTTGCTTGCAAGTCAATAGAATTTTTTGCATGGAAAAAACCTCCTAATTTTTTATTATGAGCCTTCGTCGTGTATAAATAAATTCCATCCACAAGGCTCAAAGGCATACTAAGTGTTTAGGTACAGTTCTTCCTTCTACCGCAAGGCATATTAATTTTCGGCTATAACCAACTGTGATGAATCTTAATTCCTCGATTTTGCATTGTATACTCAAACAAATTTGTTGGTAGTGCTTCTTCCACAGCAAAAACACCTGGTTTCTTGAGTTTTCCCTCTAGCAATAATTGAGCAATACTACCCGTACCACAACCAGAAGCCATTGCTGTATTTTCATGTACTAAGTCTGAACAAAATACGGCTGTTTTACCGTTCTTTTGACCTGTCACTTCGGAGCGAACTGCTACCCCAATACCAGTAAAACGATTGGTAACATCAGTCATTAAATGACTAACATGAGATAAAAATTCAATAGTGCTACGTTTCTGCATTAACCATTTAGGAAATACATGAGCTGTGATCCAAGTCATGTGATTGTAAAAATCGGGAACTGAGCCAAACTTAGTAATTACGGTTTTGACTGATGAGAAAGCGTGGGGTAATGTGAAAGTTTCCGGCATATCAAACCAGTAAACTCCCGTACGTCCATAGGGAGGTAGAAAGTTAACAGCTTCGCGTTCACTATAAGGCTGTACTTCTTGCCATTTGCCATCTATCCATGCATCAAAAGGACGCTGCAACCCCAGAAAAGTTGTCCGCATCACTGTAACACCAGCACCACCAGAACCAGAAACTAAATAACTCAGATGAATCTTTTGTGCTTCATCAAATTGCTCGATACCTTGACGTACCATGCTATTAGAAATGCCTGGGAAAATGCCAGTGTTAATAATCGCCGTGACGCCAGCAGCAGCGGCTTGTTCTTGATAATTAAGAGCCTTACTAGTATAAGAACGATGGTCGCTGACATCTACATAGTTAACGCCTTGGGCAATACAGGTTTCAAGAACATTAGTATCTCGGTAGTGAAATGGCCCAGCACAGTGGATAACTAAGTCAGAGTTTGCGATCGCTTCCCTTAGCTTATCAACTTCTGCCAAATCCAAGATCAAAAACTGTACTTGTCCGGCCGAAGTCAAGTTAACGGCCTTTCCTATCTCTGGGGAACGCCCAGTGATCGTAATCTGTGCCTGCGTGTGGGTGGCTAAATCCTGAGCAACACTGCTACCAATTCGCCCCCGTCCTCCTAAAATTAAAACGCGTGTCATTACTCCAGCACAGGAAACACCACTATTATTTCATCAGTTTTCGGTTCTGTTTGTCACCTGTTATAAGTATGACTTTGCCTGTTTACAAAGGAAGACTTATAAATTGCTCCTAAGTTTTTAGGATAATTCATGTTGCTATGTAGCGCGCGATCGCTCTCAAAACTCGACACTTCAAACTCAAAACCCGAAACTCCGAGATCAAAACTCAGAACTTCAAGCTTGCAACTCGACACTTCTAGCTCTGAACTCAGAACTCCGGGAATTATTCTTTACATTCAATTAATGTACGCATTTATGCATACATCCTGCTCAACTAATGCCAAAAACTGACTCTACCGTTGACTTGATGGAATCTCTTGCATCCTTTAAAGTCTGGCTAATTGGATGCTTAGCTTGCAAAAACACACGAGCACAGTTGCGTCCTGGCATTCCAGAGATAGAACCACCTGGATGCGTCCCTGCACCAGTCAAAAATAAATTGTCAATTGGGGTTTTGTAATTTGCTATTTCTGGCAAAGGACGGAAAAACACCATTTGATCTAGTGTCATGTCAACATGGTAGTAATTGCCTTTGTACGCACCTAATCTTTCTCCTAATTCTGCTGGACTTTCCACACGACGCGCAATAGTCGCATCTTTCACATTTGGTGCATAGGTTGCCAACTTGTCTATCACCCTGTCTGCAACTTTGTTTTTCAACTCATCCGTCCAACCAGTACCTTTTAAACCAGTACCCTCTGCACCTGCAATTTGATAAGGAGCGAAATACTCAATCCACAGGGTGTGCTTGCCTGGTGGTGCTAATGTAGGATCAAGAGCACTAGGCATCACCACATACATAGAGGGGTCAGAATCGGGAATCTCTCCCAAGGTACATTTACTATGAGCCTGTTCCACGTGAGCAACGGAATCTGCAATCAAGATAGAGCCGGTGAGATATTCATCTTTGTGTGCGTGGTATGGAAAACGCAGCGGTTCATCTAAAGCTAAATCTATCTTGAGGATAGTTTCATTATTATTAACGATGCGGCGTTCCAATCTTTCCCATAAATTTGGGTCGGCTGCATCGATATCGCTCTTATCAGTCATTTGTAAAAACAACCGCTTAGCATCGATATTAGAAATTACTCCAGACTTAGCGCGATATTCTGTACCACCAGCAACCCGTACACCAACTGCTTTTTTATCATCAATTAAAATTTTCTCAACATGCTGGTCTGTCAGGATGACACCACCTTTACTTTTGACTAAATTCACCAAAGCTTGCACAAGTGCGCCAGTACCGCCACGAGGTCTAGCCATACCTGGGTCGTGACGCATTGCCATCATAATTGCACCAACAGCAATAGTTTTTTGCGATGGCGGTGCACCCAGTTCTGATGCAAGTCTAGCCAAAGGTGCTTTGACAAATTCCTCCTCAAACCACTCGTTAAGTAAATCTTCAGCGCTGGTTAGCATGGTGCGAATAAAGTCCAGCGTTTTGTTTGGAGAACCAATTACTGAAAATAAATCTTTCAGTTTTGTGATGTCGTAGTTACCAAGGATATCTATAACTGACTTTGGCGGTGCATTAAACATCGGAATCATTGCACCCAACGCCCGTTGCCAATAATCTGTATATTCTGCATACTTTTTGGCGTCGCGCTCACTGTAACGGGCAATCTCTGCACAAGTTTTATCCAGCGACTTATGGCCTAAAAAATATTTGCCATCAGGATGAGGACAAAAAACAACTGGGTCGCACTCTAAATATTCCAAGCCATATTTTTCCAGTTCTAATTCTTCTACAACTGGCCCTAGGTGGATAAATTCATGATCAATAGCGCATAAGTTAAATTTAAATCCAGGAGCTTCTTGCGGTAAACATTCTTCAGTTGTTGCCGCACCACCTGGAACAGAACGCTTTTCCAGCAGCAGAACACTATAGCCAGCTTTTAGCAAATAAGCAGCACAAACTAAACCATTGTGTCCTGCACCAATAATTACAATGTCGTATTCTTGCATAATTGTGATTTTAGAATGCGCTAGCTTTCTAATATTAAGAAGTTTTTCCTAATTTTACATCACTCATTAGGTACAAAAATTAGCTTTTGTAGCTGTTTCTACTACTAAGGAGATACGACATTTGACGATGATGGTATTTGCCTGACTTGAGTTTCTATCATCAGTGTCATCATTCCCTTTTCTACTTCCAAATCTTTAATCCGAAATACCATATCTTCCCATTTGAAAAATGGTAAGTTTACCAATTCTTTGATTTTTTGCATCATTGCGACAACTAGCTCTATAGAAACACCCTCACCCTGAGTACAGTTAAAACTTTCTAGCGTCAAAGGTTGTGAATGAGTGCGTGGGCGAACCATTCCCGTAAAACTTAACGGGCGAGTATTGCCCATTTCTTTTAACAACACTTTTATGCTGAATTCTAGTTTGCCACTACCAGGTAAAAACATCTGAATCTCTTGCGGCTTTAAACTCACAATTTCACTATCTACTTTCAAATCATAACTTTGCAACTTGCTACGAACAAAGTCTGAGCTTAAAGCACGATTAATATCTGTTTCTGTGAGTACAACACGAGCAATGGTATTTACTGGTTGGTTGAGTTTTATTTGACCAAAAAGAGCACTTAAAGGATTAATGGCAATACTATCCGTTTGCAGTTTAATTTCCTGTACACGGATATCTTCTTTTATGATCAATCCTTGACCGCTAACTGAAACTCCATCTGCTTGTCCCTGAACTATTTTTAATATATCTGTTTGCACATCTATATCAATTTTTTCTGCTTTATCTATCTGATGAGATACCATTCTCTCAGCTTCTTGTGATAGCAATTGCTCCTCTAACCGTTGCTCGTCAGGCATGAATTCTAAATCTCCTAATATCCTATTACTGTTTACTGTAGATGCTGTATCCCAGGAACGTATCTATAGGATGATATAACTAAATAGGAGGATACAATAAACCTCTTGCAAAAGTCAGAAAACTATTAGTGTCATTCTGAGCGGAACGTAGTGGAGGGTTCGCGTAGCGTTCCGCAGGAAAGAATCTCACTCAGATGTTTCGCTCCGCTCAACATGACAATTTAAGCATTTATGCAAGAGATCTAAATAACCACGCAAAAAGCAATTTTTTACCTTTTTATTTTTGCCTGGGTGACAATCATTTGCACACCACCACGAGGAACAATAGTAATACCACGACGTACCGGATGTACTGGAAGATTATCAGCAAGGGTTAGTTGAAACCGTGATAATATTGTAGCTAATACTAGTTTCATTTCATACATAGAAAATACTGCGCCAATGCAACCGCGATAACCACCGCCAAAAGGTAAATATTCATGTGGTGAAAATTTCTGATTAAGAAATCTTTCTGGTCGAAACTGGTCTGCTTCTGCGTAAGTTTCAACTCGACGATGGGCTAAATAAATGCAAGGAATTAAAATCGTTCCTGACGTGAATTTATTACCCATAATTTCTACCGCATCTTTGACCATGCGTGGCGTGCAAATTAAAGCAATGGGGTAAATCCGCAATGTTTCTTGACAGACGGCGGCGAGGTAGGGGAGTTGTGTAATTGCTTCTGGATTTGTTGTATTATCCAAAGCGTTTAATTCTTGTATTAGCTGATTTTCAACTTCTGGGTGGGAGTGAATCAAATAGAAGACCCAGGCTAATACACCTGCTGTTGTTTCATAACCTAGCAGCAGTAGTGAAACTAATTGATCGCGTAATTCTTGATCTGTCATTTGTTGTCCATTTTCGTCCCGCGCCGACATCAACAGACTCAAAATATCTGTACGTTCAGCATCATTTTGCCAACGTCTTTCATGAATTTCTGCGTAGATAAGTTTGTCTATTTGCTCTCGCCTTCTCAAGAAACTTCCCCAAGGACTCCATGCGCCGAAATCTTGTTGCAGCATGGGGAAGAAAAACAAGCTAGAATACCAAGGCTTAGTTATATCTTCTAACAAAGAACTCAGTTGTAGTTTTAATTGTTGGTAACGCACACCAGGGCTAACACCAAATACCACTTGCAAGATAATTTCTAAAGTGATATCGGACATCAATTTATGTATAGAAACCGCTGTACCTAATGTCCAATTTTTTGTAACTATTTCAGTAATTTGACAAATGGACTGCCCATATGATTTGATGCGATCGCCATGAAAAGCTGGCAGTAATAACTGTCGCTGTCGTTGATGCGATCGCATCTCTTTTAAGACAATTGAATTCTCTCCGAATAGTGGTTTAAATACATGAGTTGCTTTCTGAAAATCTAACTTTTGTGCAGGTATAGCAAAACAATCACTAATTGCTTGAGGATGGCTAAAAAATACTACTGGCGGTGACTTTAGTCCCATTACTCGCACTGTAAAAGTATCGCCATATTTAGCAGCACAATTTTCTAAAAATTGCGTAGGTTGAGTAATTAATTGCAGCGTTTGTAGCAACGCTGGTGTGCGTAGCTCGTTAGATACGTTCATTATCAATTTGATACTGTTAGGATTTAAGTATTTATAAGAGGTCGTAAATTATTATTAAGTTTTATAAAGTTTATCAAATTTTGCATGAATCTCTAGAGGGATTTTGCAAAAAAAACTTCCCAAAAATTTTGAGTAGACACTACCGAAATTCTGTCTTTTGGTTGTTTTATAGCAAAGTGCTGTAAAGCCCTGCGGGCATGGTTGCGCTTAGAGCGTAGCGGGTCGTAGCCACGTGTTGAAGCGCGGATAGTTATGGTTTAGTCCGTATAAATCCCGGTACTTCAAAGCTTTGAGCAATCAACATTGTCCTAACCTATACCTCGACTGCTATATTAAATCTCTTGCATAAGTCAAAATTTATTAAATCGAACCACAGATGTAGACGCGCAGCGGTGAGGCAGCGCTGCGGGAGGGTTTCCCTCCGCAGGCGACTGCTGAACCCGAAGGGCTTCCCGTAGGGTACACACGGATAAACACCGATATTTATCTGTCTTGAAAAGTTTCCTACGGCGGGAAACCCGCCTACAGAACTTTTCGCTATATTTATTCGTGTACCCTGCGGGTTCGCTCTTAGCGTTCTCGGAGAGTAGCCACTTCTCTACGAGACGCTCCGCGAACGTGTCTACATCTGTAGTTTATTTTGGTCTTATTCCGGCTTTTGCAAGAAGTCTATTTTGCAGTCTGGTTGCATATTAGCTAGATTTTAAAATTCATTCTTTTGATAGTTGCAAACATATTAAAATACCCCATATTCCGGTTTTAAACAGAGCTATGGGGAATCACATACGTCATTGGTAGAGACGTTGCAATGCAACGTCTCTACGAAATAATCGGTTTTTTTGCCCCCATCTTGAACACTGAATCGGTGTTTTAGACAGCGCTTTTTTGGAGCATACGAGACTTTAACTGACGCTGGCTCTTAACTATCATCTGGATAGGCCGGTCTGGGCCTGTCACTAAACCACGACGTTGAGGTCGCACTTCACCATTATCAACTAGCTCTAATTCCACGCTAGAAAGAATTTTGGCAAGTGCTAACTTCATTTCCAACTGGGCAAATGCTAGACCTATGCAACGCCTTGCACCACCCCCAAAGGGCAAATATTCATAAGGAGAAAATTGCCGTTCTAAAAAGCGTTCTGGCTTAAACTGCTTGGGTTCAGGATATAAATCTTCGCGTTGGTGGGTCAAATAAATAGAACCAATCACTGGTGTACCTGGTTCAAGTTCGTAACCACTCAGAGTCACAGGTGTTGTAACCACTCTAGGAAAAGTCAGCATCGCTACTGGATAAATCCGCAGGGTTTCGGAGCAAACAGCGTTGAGATAAGGTAATTTAAAAATCGTATTAGGGTCTGGATTATCGCCTAGGCTATCTAGTTCTTGCAGTAGCTTTTGGCGCACTGATGGCAGTTTGTGAATCCAATATAATGCCCATGCTATGGCTGTAGCCGTGGTTTCATGACCTGCAACTAACAAGGTCATCAATTCATCGCGCAACTCTTCATCGGTCATCGGCTGACCTGCTTCATCCCTAGCCGCCATGAGTAAGCTGAGAATATCTGTACCCGATAAGTTTTGTTCTCGACGTTCTCGAATTTCCTCGTAGATGAGTTGGTCAGCTTCCTGCTGGCGGCGCATCTGCTTACCCCATAAGTTAATTGGGCCAAAATCTCTCTGCAAAGCTGGAAAATAAAGCAAAGCGACATTCAATCGAGAACTTCCCTTTTCTAGGAGGTCAGCCAAAAATTGCTGGAGTTTTTCGGCGCGTGGCCCTTCATCTAGCCCAAACACAGCTTGCATCATCACTCGCAGGGTAATGGCTTGGGTAGCAGACCGGATGTTAAAGGGTTTGCCTATCTGGTATTGGCTGATGACTTTCCCGGTAATGTCGATAATTATTTGACTATAGCTTCGCATCCTTTCGCCATGAAAGGGAGGCATTAATAACTGCCGTTGACGCTGATGTTCTGCTCCACTGATAGTAATTACAGAACGCCTACCAAGCAAAGGTTCAAATAGCAAATTCAATTCACCTGGTGCTGCAAACTCCTTTGTATCGTTGGTCAAAATTTGCTGTAATGCTTGCGGGTTGCTGACCATGACTAGAGGAAGAGATTTTTTGTACAATCTCAGAGCAAAAATATCTCCATAGCGTTTGGCACATGCTTCCATGTAAGGCATGGGGCTGGTAATCCAGCGTAGCAGTTGTAAAATCACTGGGGTTTTTGGGCCATTTAATAGTTTCATAAATTTTTTTGACTACCTAAACTAACTGAAAAGCATCAATTTTTATTGGGTGATGATTGAAGATACTTATCTTGATATTGCGAAAAAGCAATAAACTGTTACAACCTGAAAGATGTAAAATTTTTGTTAAATTCAACGAGCATCTACATTTTCCCCTCTTATAAGGTACTCAGCATGACTGCAATCTCTCCAAAGGCATCTTCAGCGCTTCCTGATTTTTGTGAAGGAATTCAATATTTTAGTGAAGCGCTACCGGCTTTTGAAACTTATGGTGCGAAACCTGCTGTAGAGTCGGGTAAAGTAGCGATCGCAGATCCCACAGACAAGGCGGCTGTATATCAAACTTTACTAGCTGCCGATGCTCTACGCTACCTGACATTACAAGTCACCGGTAGTAAAGCTTCTGGACATCCGGGCGGATTTGCCAGCCAAGCAGAAGCTTACGCAGCTTTGGTCATGTTGGGATACAAAAATATTATCACCGAAGTCGGACACCACGCCCCCGGATTCTATAGTGCCATGTTTCTTGATCGCTCTTTAGAGGATATGGGAATTTTCACAGTCCAACAATTGCGCGATCGCTTCCGAGAAAAGCACGGACTCTTAGGACACCTCTCCGGTTTCATACCTGGTATTCTCGCACCAGCGGGGCCCTTGGGACAAGGACAACACTTTGCAATGGCGGCGGCGTTGCTACACCCAGATAAGTTATTTCCCTTTACAGTTGGTGATGGAGGGC
The DNA here is from genome assembly GCA_019359395.1 of Komarekiella atlantica HA4396-MV6. Lineage (GTDB taxonomy): Bacteria > Cyanobacteriota > Cyanobacteriia > Cyanobacteriales > Nostocaceae > Komarekiella > Komarekiella atlantica. Next base: position 128,770 of record JAHHHK010000004.1, on the reverse strand, counting down.
TGGGTGAGCCTTATATTGTAAGTGCGATCGCTCACTTCCATACTGCTTATCCAAATGCTACTAACTTCTTGCCAGTTCTGGTGTGGAACGGTTATAGCCAAGAACACCACAGCATGGTTTCTCTCAAAACCAATGAACAGATGCAGGCATACTGGCAAGGTAACGGCTTTGATGAAGTCATTTTGGTGGATGCCAAAGATTTTGACGATCAAAACCAACCAGGCGATTACGTTGATAGCACCGCCTTTTCCTTCGAGCAGCGGCTAGAATTTACCAAAGCAGTACTTTCGAGTATAGATCAAGCGGCGCGATCGGCTCTTGGTGGCAAACTTACCGTCTTCATCATTAAACAACTCAAAGGTGCAGGAGTCCACGCGCGGGGTGCAAAATCTCACAACCTCTATGCTAAAGATACGTTAGATGCTCCCCATATCATCAGTGCATTGCAAACCCGTGCTTTAACAGCTGAAGCTTGGCAATTAGTCAGGACAAATGCAGAACGCGCTGGCGGTGGCCCCGCAGCCAAAACAGTGGTGACAGAATTTGAATTACCATTACCAGATTTAGGCGAATTGCCTTTAGAAGAATATCCAATAGGTGGCGAACCCAAAGTTTCCACAACAGCAATGGGACGATTAGTGGGAATTGTTGGAAAAAAGGATCAAAATTTCCTCGTCACCAACGCCGACGGTAACGAAGCATCGGGAATTGCTAACATCAACCAAGCACTTAAAATTATCCACCCCACAACCGACGACTTATATAACCAAGCACCAAACGGACAAGTTTACGAACCTTTGAGTGAAGATGCTTGTGCAGGTTTAGCTGCTGGTTTGGCGTTAATGGGTGCGAGAACTTTGTGGTGTTCCTACGAATCTTTTGCCATCAACGGATTACCAATTTGGCAAACTGTAACCCAAGCAATGGCAGAATTGCGGCGTCCAACTCCCTCAACTATTACTTTATTCACAGCTGGTGCATTAGAGCAAGGGCGCAACGGTTGGACTCACCAACGTCCAGAAATTGAAGCTTACTTTGCTTCGTTGATGAGAAATGGAAATGTTTTCCCATTATTTCCCCCCGATGCTAATAGTATCCAAGCCTGTTATGACTGGGCGCTGAAAACTAAAAATAAGGGAATTGTAATTACTGCAAGTAAATCACCTCTGCCAATTCGCACCACTTTAGAACAGAATCGTCAAGGGTTGCGTGATGGTGCGGTGCTATTACATGAAGTTGCTGGTGATAAACAAGTTGTGTTTGCAGTTATTGGCGACATGACATTAATGCCAGTATTTGAAGCTGCTGCTTTCTTAGAAAATGAAGGTATTGGCGTCAAGATAATTTCTGTAATTAATCCTCGACAGTTATATCGTCCTGATGATACCGCCTGGGAGACTTGTTCAGAACCAGAAGGTGGTTTTTTAGATGATGCGAAATTTGCCGAATTATTTGATGGCGATGCCTTAATTGCTGTCACTGGTGGTGCTGCGGCGATGCTGGAACCGATTCTGTTGCGGAGTAACTGCAAGCGCGATACCTTTGCTTGGAAGCGTGGCGAAACTACAGCAAGTGCTGGGGAGTTGATGGCGTTTAATGGATTGACTGCTGAGGCGTTAACAAAACGTGCGATCGCGTTAGTGCATTAAGGCTGTAATTATTTCTGTTATCACAAATATACGTATAGAAACGGTGAAAATGGCACTATACGTATATTTGCGTTTTTTTATTGAAGAGAACTTAGCAGACAGGATAAATGCGGGTAAATTTGCTGAAATTTGTTGACAAAAGCTGGTTTACAAGTCGTAAAAGCTGCTTTACGAGTCGCAAAAGTTAGTTTACGAGTCACAAAAGCTGCTTTACAAGTCACAAAAGTTAGTTTACGAGTGCAAAAGCTGCTTTACAAGTCACAAAAGTTAGTTTACAAGTCACAAAAGCTGCTTTACAAGTCACAAAAGTTAGTTTATGAGTTCAAAACTTGATTTATTTATAAGCCAGGACAAAGCACGATACATTTTATGGAAAATATGGCGTTTAATGGATTGACTGTGGAGGGTTGAGGAAAGGTGCGATCGGGTTACTGCATTAAATTTGGGGCTTTTTATGTATAATCTAGGGTGGGTAGTTCTCACCCTATTTTATATATTGAGAAGTTCGAGATTAATATCAGTTGTAATCAGTAAAGCAAATGATAGGTAGCTTGTGTGGTGTGGTTTATTCTTTTGGTATATCTAGTTTTTTGTTATTAAATAGTTTTTATGTGAATAACTTGATTCAGCCTATGAGAGAGCAATTTAATCTATATTACTTCTCTCAAATAGCAACTCCAACTCAGAATCAAGCATCTGAAAAATCTACTGAAAGCCAAAAACCTTGGTATGAAGCATCAAATATATTAAGCTTAGGTGCGTTAATAGTAGCTATACTTGCAGCTGTTAGTTCACAAAGAAGTGCTACTGCTCAGGAAATCCGTGCTAAAAAAGAGGAATTGCGACAGATTATAGTGCAACTTTTAGAATTTCAAGAAAACTTTAATAACACAATTATTCAGATGCAAGATGAACAAGCACGGATGTATGCTGGAGTTATGCTTAACAATAAAAAACTAATATATCTGGAAGCAGCCGAATTAGTAGCAAAACAAATTCCTAATCATGTCTCGTCACCAGAATATATAATATTAGCAGCAGAAAATTATTATGATTCCGATTTTGTCCAAGCTAGAAGTTATTACAAAAAAGCAGTTAAAGCTGCCAAACAAAGCTCAATAATTATGCAAGCGTATGCCTTACGAGAGTTAGGTAGTAATTATTTTGTGCCAGGAACTCTGCAAGATATAGAACAAGCAAGAAAGCATTTTAGGGAAGCTATTGATGCTTTAAAAAATGAGGTAGATCCCTACTCAATCTATTGTCAGGGTATTACATATAGATCTTGGGCATATTCAGAAATTTATTGGGGAGATAAACTACAAGCAATGAGCATGCTCGAAAGGGCAAAAGCTCTCTTTTTCAGCTTACCTAATGGATACGTATACAAAGAATCTGAACTCAACGTAACAGCCAACCTTTATCAGCAGCTAGCAATCAGTTATTTTAATACAGCAAAAGATAAAGATATTGAAGAAGGCAGAAAAATTTTCCTTGCAGCACTTGATGTTATATCTAACCTTGCCGATACTAACTCTATTTATCTAAAAACAGGACAATTATACCAAGAATGGGGACAGCAAGAAAATTCACAAAAATTTGGCAATGAAGGGCGTTTAAAATTCCAACTAGCGAAGCAAGAATATTTAAAATTACCTGCTCAATATCCGTTAAGAGATCAATATCTAAAATATATAGAAGAAATGATTAATACAGTTTTATGATAAACAAGCTTCTGAAATAACAGCTTCACAAGTTAATAGCCCATCGTAGACATAGCACTGTTCACATTAATTTATCACGCGCGATCGCGCAATTTCTCTTCTACTAGTGGTATGAAGTAAAAAACTTAGGATTTGAGCGTTATATTTATTCTAGACCTCAACTATACAATATTAATTTATTATGAAATTTCAAGTAATTTTTACTTTTGATTCAGAATATGAAGGTTATATTTCTGAGGTTCCTGAACTTACTGATTGTTTCAGCCAAGTTAAAACATTAGATTAAGCAATATTTGATGAAGACGAATGCACAGATTTCGACTTCACCAATCACCTCACTCAGGTTAAAAAGTAGTCTATAATAAAGTCATACTGAAGATTTTCCTCAATCTTAGAAGTTAAGTATGCTTATAAAATTTGAAGAAATATATAGAGATATTGATACTTTACCAGAAGAAGCTCAAATATTACTACTTGATTTTATTCAGTTACTCAAAAAGCGGTATCCTCAATCAGAATCAGAAAATCATAGTCAAGAAAAAAATCTCTATGAAAAGTTTGATGAAATTGGGTTAATTGGTTGTTGTTCTGTTGACGAAAATTTATCAACAACTTATAAAGAAGTTTTATCTAATATATTGAAAACTAAATATGATCATAGTTGATACAGGATTTTGGTTAGCTCTTATTGATAAAAAAGACACCTACCACGAAAAAGCAAAACAGGCTTTAAAACAATATAATGAACCTTTAATTACAACATGGTGTGTTGTCACAGAGACCTGTTATCTTTTGCTAACTCGCAAGGGGATTAACGCTGAAATTACTTTTATAAATAGTCTGCAACAAGAATTATTTACAATTTTTAATTTAGAAATTAACAATACGCCTCGAATTATTGAATTAATGAAAAAATATGCTGATCTTCCAATGGATTTGGCTGATGCTTCCCTAGTTATTTTAGCAGAACATTTAGGGCATGGACGCATTTTTTCAGTAGATAAACGTGACTTCAATACCTATCGTTGGAAGCAAAGTTATCCTTTTGAAAATCTTTTATTTTGAGCTAATTAGAAATAGCATAACCCACCATTATCTGAGATTTATCACCACACCCGAAGTAGTCGGATTGTAAGCGATGCCTACGGCTAGCTACGCCTATGCAATTATAATCTGTGAACTATTTATTTGATACTGATATCTGTTTTACGTTCGTCAAAGGATTTATTGCTAGGCAGTATAATAATGCAGCTTTTTACTGTGGCATAATACGGGAATAATTTGGTTTTAGCCACCATTTCAATCGTTATGCACTCAAGAGGATAAATTTAGGAAGTAGACATCGCACTGTTCACATTAATTTATCACGCGCGATCGCGCAATTTCTCCTCTACTAGTAGTATGAAGTAAAAAACTTAGGATTTGAGCGTTATATTTATTCTAAACCTCGACTATAGAAGATTAATTTATTATGAAATTCCAAGTTATTTTTACATTTGATTCAGAATATGAAGGTTATGTTGCTGAAGTTCCTGAACTTCCAGGCTGTGTGAGTCAAGGCAAAACACTAGATGAAGCAATTGAAAATATTAAAGATGCCATTACGGGATATCTTCACGTCCAAGCTAAACATGGCCAACCTTATATTGTTAAGGAATCGCAAGTGTTTATTGGGGAAGTTGTAGTATAAATGGGACGTTTATCAAATATCTCCGGTAAGGAAGCTGTCAATATTTTTGAAAAATTTGGTTATGTATTAGATCACCAAACAGGAAGCCACATGATACTTTGGTGTGAATCAAAACCAACTTTATCAATTCCCAATCATCGGGAATTAGCACCTGGGTTACTTAGAAGTTTGATTCGATAGGCAGGAATTACAGTTGATGAATTCCTCGAAAACAAATGAACTCATATACAAGGATTATTATGTTAGTCAGAATAACCTTATGAAATTATTGAATTATAGCTGTCAATCTTACAGTCTCAGCCAACTATAATGTACTTAAGATTTGACACAAGGATGGAACCATGACTAACACTCAAAAGATGGTTCGCTTAAATTTAGATTTGTCACCTGAACTTAATCAGATACTAGACGAACTAGCAGAGAAAATAGGTACAAGTAAAAGTGATGTTCTGCGTCAGGCTATAACGTTGATGCAAATTATGGTTATAGCTAAAGAGGAAACCAAAAAATTAGGAGTTCCAGAAGCAAATCAACTGATAGCGAATGAAATCATTTTCTCATCTGAGCAGCAGCCAAAACCGCATCCACTAGACACATTTATGGAAAGGCTCGGCCCTTGGGAAGATGAACGTAGTACTGAGGAAATAGTCAAAGATATTTATGATAGTCGTACTATCTCTAACAATGACATCAGTCTATGACTTATTTACTTGATACCGATACTTGTATTTATTGGATGAAAGATATTAATTCAGTTAGGAATAAAGTTAGAGAAATAGGATGGGAGCAAATTTGTATTTGTAGTATTACCGTTGCTGAGTTGTATTTCGGTGCTTATAATTCTCGACGAGTAGTAGAAAATTTAACTCGTGCAGAAGACTTTATTCAAAACTTACGTCATATAAATGATTTTACCAGAAACAACCCAACGAATTCAAATAATTTTAGATTTGTCGCCAGAGCTTTATGAGACATTAAACAAAATAGCTCAACAGATTAGTGGAGATAATGCTGAGGTATTTGTAAAAGCGATCGCACTTATGGAAGTCGCAGTAGAAGCTAAGCAAAAAGGTAAGCATCTCTGGATTGCAGACGAAAACCAAAACCTTGAAGCTGAAGTTATTGGCATCTAACAGCATGACAGATTTAATAGATTTATCAAAAATAATTGCTAGCAAAGGCGACAAGCCATTAACTGTATTAATAGTAAACTTACAGTCATACGAAGTAGCAGAACTTGAGCGAAAGCTGCAAGAACTCAAGTTTAAACAAGAACTAAGAAAAGATTGGATTTTATTTATTGTCAGAGATGTAGTAATCTTTTCAGCCGCTACCCTTTTCATTTTTATTGTTAGCGGCTATGCTTTATTTACTCAGATTCATCAGTAATTCATCTGATAGTATGTAGCAATCTTTAGAATATGACTAGTTATCTTTGCAAATGAGTATCAGATTGTACAAAAATCTATCCTTAGCCTAGAAGTATTAATTTGCATAAAAAATTTAGGACAAAATGCCTGCTTGCTTAGCATTCCAGAAATTTGGTTGCTATATTATACTAAATAACTATTCTGCCAAGGATTTGAAAGCTGTGAGGGATGATTTACAAGGCTTAGAGATTAGTCAGAAAGAATTACAAAAGCTGACTAATTTACCTGTTAATGATCAACTTATAATTATTATAAATCCTCTCAAAAACTTGGGAGTAAACTTTCTAAAAAAAATTAAAGGTTCTGAAGGAGCAACTGTAGTTTTTATTGGCTTTTCCACAATTGTTTTTTGCTATATTTTATTTGATGTAATTATCAAATTATTCGCTACATGGATAACAATTCCATCTTGGATATTGTTAATACTATTAGGTCTTTGGGTGGGTGGAGTTATCCAAACTGTCTTATATTTAATGTGGAAGAAAAATAGCAAATTTGTTAAATTAAATATGACAAATTCTTTATTAGTTTTGTTAAATGATGTTAATAGATATAATGATGTAATTAAAGCAATAGATATTAATGATCAAATAGAAGAAGCTGGTAATCCAGAAGTGAGTATAAAAGAAAGAGAAAAAGTTATCGAAGCACTGAAACTTACAAGAATCGATTTAGTCCGTGCTTTGAAGACAGAAAAGATTTTGAGAGAAAATAAAAACTTTATTCTCAGTAATACAGAATTGTTTGTCAATAATTTAGCAACTTTAACAACTATGCAAGTAACTGAACAGGCTACTGAGCATGGAAGATTACTCAATGAAGCACTACAGATTGCATTAGATGTGCAACATGAAATGAGAAGGTTGCAGAGTCAGCGTTAAAACGAATAATCATGAGAATTACGTGGAGCGAGTCAGTTAGAAAGAACGTAGGCATAGCCAGCCGTAGGCATTGCTTTTTCTGTGCTTTGCATCCTCAATGGCTTTTTCTATAATCCTCCTCACGACTACAATCTCCGGTTTAACATAAAGAATATCCCTGAAGCGATCGCTCATTAGCATGGACTGGAAAGAAGTCAGAGGTAACTGGGTAATCATTCCGCAACATCCCATCGGTATCATCCATTTTTTGGGAGGTGCATTCGTCGCCACTGCACCCCACATTACTTACCGTTGGTTACTAGAACAGTTGGCAAGTAAAGGTTATGTTGTAATTGCTACGCCTTTTGTTAACACGTTGGATCATACTGCGATCGCTAAAACTGTACTCCTAAACTTTGATCGCACTCTCGAACGTTTACACGACACCGCAGCATTACGCAAGCTCTATCTTCCCATCTACGGTATTGGACACAGTATGGGCTGTAAACTCCACTTATTGATTGGCAGCCTCTTTAAAGTAGAACGCGCCGGCAATATCTTGATATCCTTTAACAACTACGCCGCCAGGGAAGCTATCCCTTTAGTCGAACAGTTCAATTCTACTTTTGCGATCGAGTTTACCCCCACACCATTGGAAACTAACAAGCTCGTACAAGAACGATACAATATTCGGCGCAATTTATTAATAAAATTTAGCAATGACACCATCGACCAATCGGCAGCTTTAACCAAAATTTTACAAGAACGCTTTCCTGAGATGGTGACAGCACAAACATTACCTGGAACTCACACCACACCTTTAGGTCAAGACATCAAATGGCAGACTGGATCATCTTTCACCCCCTTTGACGCCCTAGGGCAATGGTTCAAACAAGAAGCATACCGCGATTTGAATCAATTAAAACGGATCATTCTCTTGTGGCTAAATCCTCTTTCACCGCCATAATATTTTATGACTGTCAAAAGGTGATAAATTCGGTGGACAATTGAGAATGGGTTAGTAGAATCTCTGTATTGATACTGCTAACCTATTAGCCTTAACTATATTTCTATTTTTTAATCCAATTATTAATTATTGTTGCCCGCAGCCTTCTATGTTTCAAATACTAATAATTGATGACGACCATACAATGAAAATACTCCTGAAAAGGATGTTGGAAAAACAGGGTTATGAGGTAGTTGCTGCTAGTAGCGGAGAAGAGGGAATAGAAAAGGCCCTGGCTTGCAATCCAGCACTAATTATTTGTGATTGGATTATGCCAGGTTTGAATGGGCTAGAAGTCTGTCACCGCATCAAAACAGACCCCAAATTATCTACGACATTTTTTATTTTATTAACATCCTTAGATTCAGTCGCCGATTGTGTTAAGGGTTTAGACGCTGGTGCTGATGATTTTATCTCCAAACCCATCGAGCAAAATGAATTACAAGCAAGGGTAAGAGCGGGATTGCGCCTGCATCAGTTGAGCCGGGATTTACAAACGCAAAAGCTGCTTTTAGAAGCAGAAATGGCAGAAGCAGCAGAATATGTGCGATCGCTTCTACCTCCACCTATAACTGAACCTTTTAACATAAATTTTCGATTTATTCCATCGCGGCAACTTGGTGGCGATTGTTTCGATTATTACTGGCTCGATTCCGATTATCTGGCAATTTATCTACTAGATACAGCCGGACATGGACTAAAAGCTACTCTACCTTCAGTGTCAGTACTGAATCTACTGCGTTCTCGTGCCCTCAAAAGCTTGAATTATTATCAACCTAGTGATGTACTGACGGCTTTGAATGATACATTTCAGATGAGTTATCAAAATGATAAATACTTTACAATCTGGTACGGTGTTTATAACCGAGTTAAGCGCCAGTTAATTTATGCTAGTGCAGGTCATCCACCAGCAATTTTAGTCTCTTGTACAAATCAAAAAATCACTGAAGTTAAATATTTAAAAACACCCGGTATGCCAATCGGGATGTTTCCAGAGGCAAAATATGTTGATGGGTTTTGCAATATTGAAAATTTTAGCACCCTTTATATTTTTAGTGACGGTGCTTATGAAATTACTAAATCTGATGGCACTCTTTGGAGTTTGGATGCTTTTATTCAGCTATTAGTTAGCCTACAGCATCCTTTTAACTACCAACTTGAACAGATATTAAACTACCTAATCACTTTGAACTCCAAAGAGGCTTTTGATGATGATTTATCTATACTTCAGATTCAGTTTGATTAATTTAGTTTTGCGAAACTAAAACCTGATTGAATGCTTCTTGGCTGGGAAAGATTTCAAATACCTTATCCATATTAGTTAGTTCAAATAATATTCTAACTTGCTCATTAATTGAGCAGACAACAAGCTTGCTATCTGCTGCTCGTAATGTTTTGAACGCTAATACCAGAGCACCCAAACCAGAACTATCCATAAATGTCACATCTTGAAAATCAACTAATACGATTTTTGCCCCACTTTCTAGAATCGTAGTAATATTTTGCCGAAAGTCTTGTGAGGTTGTAGCATTTAAATTTCCGCTGAGCTTAATAACTTTGACTTGTTCTCTCATAATATCTCACCTGATTTGTGTAATACCAATTCTGTGCAAAGATACACTTTATTTTGCCCCAGCTATTGCCGTTTCTCCTAATTGAGAGGACTACAGAGAGGTCAGATTTAGTGCATCTTCATAGAGAAATGGTATAAATGATGTTCTGTTTTCGTTAGTATATCCTAATCATATATCATTTAAAAAATGCTTACCAGATAAAAATTAGGACTTATAAGCCTTAGATGCTTTCTCAGCACTGCTGAATCAGGTATTATCAATTGAAGTATTTATTTTTTTTGAAAAAAACTAATTATTAACTTATAATCACTCTCTGGCTCCTTGAAGTGAAAGCGTGCAAATAAATATGACTGATGATGCTCGTTAGTTAATAGTAGTCATATCAAGTAACTTAAAAGTAGCGATCGCTCCTTAAATTTATACAAAAAACAATTATATAACTCTCAAGCCATCAGGGTTTTAGTAATGGATAGATTGATAAAGTATCGCTAATTTTGCTTTCATGAGTACCAATCTCAAGCCTACAGATTAAGTAAATTACCCTTGACGAAGAGGAATAGAAATTACAAACTCAGCCCCACATCCTGGCTGCGAAATACATTCTAAAGTACCTCCATGTTTTTGTGAAATAATCTGGTAGCTAATAGATAGCCCCATACCAGTGCCTTGACCAATAGGTTTAGTACTAAAGAAAGGATCAAACAGTCGTTGTTTTACTTCTTCTGAGATTCCTAGCCCGTTGTCGGTAATGCGAATTGTTACTTGATTTAACTCTAATAATTGGGTAGAAATTTGAATTTTTGGAGAGATCATTTGTTCTCTGTCATTTGTCCCTAAAGTTCTATTAGCCTCGACCTGGCGCTCAGACTTTTCTTTTTGTCCAGAGTTCTTTACAAATGACAAATGACCACTGACTAATGACTCTTCCAAAGCATCAATTGCATTCGCCAAAATATTCATAAATACCTGGTTTAGTTGCCCAGCATAACATTCCACTAAAGGTAAATCGCTGTACTCTTTAATAACTTGAATGGCACAGCGATTAGGTGTAGCTTTAATGCGATGTTCTAGAATCATCAAAGTACTATCAATTCCTTCATGGATATTTACCTCTTTCATATCGGCTTCATCCATGCGGGAGAAGTTGCGTAAGGATAAAACAATCTCCCGAATGCGCTGTGCCCCAACTTTCATTGAGTTGAGCAGTTTGGGCAAGTCTTCTATTAAGAATTCTAACTCTATCTCTGCTGCTAATTCTTGAACTTGAGGTGTGGGATGGGGATAGTATTGCTGGTAGATTTGTACAAGTCCTACCAAGTCTTGAATGTAGTCATTGGCATGGGTGAGATTGCCGTAAATGAAGTTGACAGGATTGTTGATTTCGTGGGCAACACCTGCTACTAGTTGTCCCAGCCCCGACATCTTCTCGCTTTGGACAAGCTGCATTTGAGTTTTCTGGAGTTCCTGGAGGGCTATTTCTAAATCTTCTGTTCGCAGCTTTAGCTGAGTTTCTGCCTGTACGCGCTCAGTGATATTATGTGTAGTCCCCACCAATCGATAGATTCTACCTTCACTATCTTTGAGTGGATTAATTGTAGTTAGCCACCAAGTTTCCTGATCCTGGAAAGTCAGACACTCTTCGTAAGTAATGGACGTACCTACTTCTAAGCATCTCAAGTATCTCTGATGTACTCCTACACCTTCAACTAAACCATGTACCGCTTCTGGTGTTGCACCGATTATCTCTTTGCTACTTATACCAGTAGCACGCTCTGTAGCAGGGTTCCAACCTGTATAGTAGCACTCACCTTCGGCTACAATATCCAGCACAAATATAGGATTTTCAGTCCCATCATAGACACTGCGGAGGAATTGCTCTTTCTCTTGTAGTTGAGTTTCTGCCCGTTTGCGCTCTGTGATATCGGTAATTGCACCAACCAAACCGATGTTCTGGCCTGTGGAGTCCTTTAGAGCATAAGATCTTAGGAAGGTCTGTATACTCCGACCACTAGTAGATTGTTGTTCAATCTCACCGATCCAAGATTCACCCGAAATAGTAGCTTGCCATATCTCTTGGGCAACTACTGAGTCAGTGAAGACAGCAGAAAATCCGCCAAATGCGATAAAGTCCTTTACGGTTTGGCATTCATACAATTTGCAAAATGCCGGATTTTGGTATACGTGATTACCTGCTGCATCTGCTATTGCGATCGCATCACTTGAGCTTTCCACAGCTTGCTTATAAAGTATCAGACTTTGCTCTACTTGTTTGCGCTCTGTGATGTCAAGCACCATTGATGCCACACCAATCACCTCACCATTTACGGCTACTAACGGGCTGTTATACCAATCGCAGATAATTGTTCTATTGTCTGCTGTCAGGTTCTCGTTCACACTTGAAGTTCCCCCTTGTTGCCTTAAAAGAGCAGATGTTAAGTGCTTGACGTGTTCTCTAACAGACTCAGGAACTAAAAACTCAAAATAACGACCCAGAACCTCACTTCTGCTATATCCAAAAATTTTTTCGGCCGCCGGGTTCCATTCCTGAACCTCAAATTTAGTGTTCCATTCAATTACACCTATTGGTGTTTGTTGAATCAAAAGCGCTAGCCTTTGTTGCGAAGCCCTCAATTCTACTTCTGCTTGTTGCCGTTCAGCAATCTCAGCCTGTAGCGCCTCATTACTTTGTGCCAGTTGTTGAGTCCGTTCTTCTACCCGTCTTTCTAGTTCTGCATAAGCTTGCTGGAGTGCCTTTTCTGCCTGCTTACTACGGGTTATGTCTATTATTAAACCATCCCAAAGAATCGACCCATCTGCTTGCTGTTCTGGACGCGATACACCCTGTAGCCATTTAACTTGTCCGTCAGGTAAAACAATTCGTCCTTCCCACTGCCAAGGTTGCAAGGTTTGGGCAGAAACACTGATGGATTGTACAAAATCCTCATGTTCATCTGCATGGACAATTGAAATTATCAAGCTGGGATCGGCTTGAATCTCTTCTGGCGTCAAACCATACAGATCATAAGAGCCAGAATTTACATAGGGCAAGGAGAGTGAGCCATTAGGATGCAGCATAAACTGGTAGAGCATTCCCGGCACATTTGCCGATAGCTTCTGTAATTTTGCCTCACTTTGACGTAAAGCTTCCTCCGTTAGTTTGCGCTCGGTAATGTCTTCGTAAGTACCAAGGATACCGACTACATTCCCGTGAGTATCGTGTAGTGGGATTTTATTGATATCTGACCAATACTGCTTGCCATCAGCCTTTTGTTGTGTTTCGATAATGTGCAATTCTGGTATGCCTGATTCCATCACACGGCGATCGCATTCCCGATACCAGTCAGACTCTTCTTTTTTCCAGGGCAAATCATAATCATTCAACCCGACGATCTGATCTGGGATCACACATGCATCACGGGCAAAGTTCCGATTACAGCCCAGATAAACCGAATTACGGTCTTTCCAAAAAATAGACTGAGGGATGTTATCCATTACTAGTTGTAGCAGGTGTTTTGACTGGCGTTGTTCAGCTTCAACTTGCTTATACTGCGTTATGTCCCGAATAGTACCAACTAAAAACTTACTACCTGCATCACCTTCAAATAAACATTTTCTGGTAGATATAAAGCGCGTTTGCCCCTGAGTATCAGTAAAAGATTCCTCATTCTCGTTGGTAATACCTGTGGTAAAAACCAGTTCGTCTTTTTCCCAAAACACATCAGCTTCCGCTTTCAAGAAAAAATCATAATCTGACTTACCAATTAGTTCTTCTCGGTTATGCCCCAAGAACTTACAGAAGGCATCGTTGAGCAGTACCCAACGATGCTGGTGGTCTTTAACAAAAATTGGGTCTTCTAGACAGTCGATGATCTGGAGTAGAAAGGCAACAGAGAGATTTTCCTGTGGGTTTTTAAGCGGACAATTACTAGCGAGTTCTTGTGGTTGATGAAGGGTATTGTCCTCTTGCATTCCTGAAATCCTGTTGGTAGTTTTAGCCTCCGATGGTTGGAGTTTATATACACCAACACTTTCTGAGGTTCTCTGAGGCTATTGCCTCTGCTGTTTTAGTATTCCCAATGTTGGTTATTGCTCAACAGGATCACTGCGATAGTTCTGCTTTATGTTTAAACTTCTCGCGCTTATTCCCCAGAACCCCAACTTCTTCAAGACAGAACCCCAACTTCTTCAAGAAGTCGGGGTTCTGATTGCTGAGGTGGCGAAAATTTGCGTCCTAACTTTCTCTAACAGGACTGACTTTAGCTCGATAAAGCAGTTTGTCGCCTTGAAGATAACCAGTGTAGCGCACCTTGACTATTTCACCAGGTTGTGAGTTCCCCTCAAACAACTGGTGTAACTGGGGATCATAAGGTATTTCGGCTCCCACAGGTGCGATCGCTTCCACACCCCACGCCTGCAAAAGTTTTTCTAGGGGTTTTTGCACCAACGGCACTATTTTGACTGCTGCTAACTGGGGATTTTCCTGCGCTTTCTGCGCTGCTGTGGGCCATTGCAATAATAAGGACTCCAGCAGTTGCAAACTCGACTGCTGAAACTCTTGCAGCAATACCTCTCGTTGTTCTTCTAACTGAAGCTGCGATCGCTGGTACTCTCTTTTTAAATCTGCAATCTCTTTGCTAGTGCTGTTAGCGGATAGCTCTGGTTTAGCCTGTTCTGAAGATACTTGATACTCAACACTCGGTACTGAAAAAGTAGCCACTAATTCACTCAATGGCATTTGTAGTATTAGTGACAGCTTGAGCAGCACGTCCATCCGCATCTGCTCTAACTTCCCTTGGCGTAACCGCAAAATTTGGCGCTCTGAGACACCAGCAGCACGACTCAGCGCTCTAAAACTAGAAATATCTACTTGTTGCATTAAATCTTGCAACTTCTGGGTGAAATTAGTATTGGGCATAGGGCATTGGGGATTGTATTAGGTAGGGATTAGTGTATTGAATATTGGATTGAGGATTAAAAGAATTCTTTCCCAGTCTCCAATCCCCAGTCCCTAGTCCCCAATCCCCAGTCCTATTCTTCCAGCAAACTTCTCAACATCCAAGCTGTTTTTTCGTGTACTTGCATCCGCTGGGTTAATAAATCGGCAGTGGGTTCGTCGTTAACTTCTTCCACTACGGGAAAAATAGACCGTGCAGTTCGCACTACAGCTTCTTGTCCTTCCACTAGTAAGCCAATCATTTCTGTAGCTTTAGGAACTCCAGGAGTTTCTGCGATCGAACTCAGCTTGACATATTCGCTGTAAGTTCCTGGTGCGGGATAGCCAAGTGCTCTAATCCTCTCGGCAATTAAATCAACTGCTAGAGCTAATTCTGTATACTGTGTCTCAAACATCAAATGCAAGGTTTGGAACATCGGCCCTGTAACGTTCCAATGGAAGTTATGAGTTTTTAGATATAGTGTATAGGTGTCGGCTAATAAACGAGACAACCCTTCGGCAATTTTAGCCCGACTCGTTTCGTCAATGCCGATATTTACATTCTTAACTGTTGCTTTAGATGACATAATTTTCTCCTAATTGGGTTATATGTAGTTGTGTATTGGGCATTATTTGATTGTCTGTTACTTTTTACCATGTCCTATGCCTTATGCCCCATTCTCTATGCCAGGTGCATCTTCAGAACGCTGCGATTAGCTTTACGGACTCTGGCTAATATGGTTTCTTTGCCTAAACGCTGGCAAGCTTCATAACGATGGCAACCAGAAAAGCCATAATACTGTCCATCTACTTCTAAGACATCAATGGGTTCTTGCTGCCCAATCTCCGCTATCGATTCCATCAAAGCTTGCACTTTATTGGGATCGTTCGCACGGGGCAACGGCCGTTGAATCTGATTTAATGGAATTTCTTGGACTCTAACCATAAAGTGTTTTCCCAAGTAGTTCTTTGTGTCTCTAAATAAATCATAGTCATTATGACTTCGTTTTGCAACTGATCTTTGGGGCAAAATTGGTAATGGTATCATTGGAGCACTAATGCGACAAAAACACCGCACTACAAAGCAATTGAAAAATCTGCCCCAACGCTTCATTGAGGGGCAGAAAACACTCAAGGACTCGCTACCGCTTGTCTCTCAAGTAGCTATGCAATTTTCATTCTGGCGTTTTTCTTACACTGTGCTGGCAACATTTTGCTTGTTGGGACTGACTGCTGCATCAGGCCCAGCGAGCAATACAAAGGATGTAGAACTGAAAATTGGGATTGTGCAGCGATTTGGAGAGAAGCCCACAGCCAAGCTGCAATTAGAACCGACAAAAGGCGATCGCTTAAAGTTAAGATTTAAAAAAGGTAACAAACAGCAAATTCTGGTTACAAAAGACCCCGTAAAGCTGGAAACAGTAATGCAGGCTTTACGCCAACCGGCAGTTGAGGAAGTAGTAGTTTTAGGCAATTACCGCACCTTTGAAACTGCCGAAGACAGTGCTAAAAACTGGCGCTCTCAGGGAATTGAGGTGGAAGTAGCCCAACCAGAACGCTGGCAAGTTTGGGCAAAACGGGATGTTTACAGCACGCCCTTACTGCGACGCTTGCTACTCCAGAACATCCAAGCTTCTGGCAAGAAAGGGGCATATATTGACACTAAAATCCTGCAAAAAGTACCGCGAGTTAGTTGGGTAGTAAATGGTAATCGCTACAGCCCGAACAATCTGGAAATTAGTAGTGATAAAAACTTGATTCGGGTAAATAAAAGCGAAAAACCTGAAAATGCTCGTCTCTATGCAGGGCGGATGAACTTACAACCAAATGCTTACGGTACATACACTTTAGTTAACCAAGTGCCCTTAGAAACTTATTTGCGTGGGGTTGTACCTTATGAAATTGGCACAGATGCGCCAAAAGCAGCCCTAGAAGCCCAAACGATTCTGGCTCGGACTTATGCCTTGCGTAATTTACGGAGATTTGCCGCAGATAACTATCAGTTGTGTGCTGATACTCATTGCCAAGTTTATTATGGGCTAAATGGAGTAGCTCCCGTCACAGATCGAGCGATCGCCTCAACCAGGGGTATGGTTCTAACTTATGAAGACCAATTAGTAGATGCCCTTTATTCTTCTACAACTGGTGGCGTCACCGCCTCTTTTAGCGATGTCTGGAATGGTGAGGATCGTGCCTATCTGCGCCCTGTAGTAGATGCTCCAATTAATCTTTGGAACTTGTCTAAACAGAGTTTAGCCAATGAAAAGAATTTTCAGCAGTTTATTAATCGCCAACAAGGATTTAATGAAAGCAGTTGGAATATGTTTCGTTGGCGCAAAGAAACTTCTCTTGAGAACATTACTAAGGGCTTACAGAAATTTTTGCAGGTGAAAAAGAATCCCTATGCCAAATTTAAAACCATTCAGGCTATGGCCGTAACTAAGCGAAGTTCGAGCGGACGTATTCTTGAACTTGCTGTTAAAACTGATATCGGCACTTTTACGCTCCACAAAGACGAAGTTCGTAGTGCCTTTGCTGCTCCCAGAAGTACGCTTTTTTATCTGGAACCTTTGAATAAAGGCAAACAAGATCTTTGGGGATACGCCTTTATTGGTGGTGGGTTGGGACATGGAGTCGGTTTGAGCCAAACTGGTGCTCAAAATTTAGCCAAACTAGGTTGGTCAAATCCAAAAATTTTGCAATTCTACTATCCCGGTACTCAAATTAAAATTCTCAGCGACGAGATTAATACCAATTAAAAAAGTAGAGACGTTGCATTGTAACGTCTCTACATGCATGTTTATCAGGGTTGTCATTAGTGATTTGTATTTATTAGATCTCTTGCATAAGTCGAGATTTTTTAAATTTAACCACAGATAAACACGGATAAACACCGATATTTATCTGTCTTGAAAAGTTGAGCCACTGCGTTGGACGGGTTTCCCGGCTTGTAGCAAGTGGCGTTCCTAGGTTGGGAAACCCCGTTCGCATGATTGCGTCTCCCCTTCTCTACGAGACGCTACTTCGCGTTGGGAGAAGTTCTGATGCCTGTCTTGAAAAGTTTCCTGCCCAGGGTTGCCCTCCCCGAAGTTTGCTTGGAGGGAAACCCTCCGACGCTCGATGACTCGCTAACGCTGCGCTATGGCAACTTCTCTCCGCAGAACTTTTCGCTCTTGGCGGGCTGCGCCAACGGATAGCGCAGCGTAAAGCCTGCGGCATGGCTACGCTTAGAGCGAGTCTTCGCCTAAGGGACGACGCTAAGAGCGAACGAGCGTCGGAAACCTCTCTTACAAAGTTCTGCTCGGAGGAAACCTCCGCTCAGACTTTGCGCTCCGCTCAGACTTCTCTCCGCCTACAGAACTTTTCGCTGTGTTTATCCTGTTCATCTGTCTTGAAAAGTTTTGCGCTCCTGTTACCCGGAGCTTCGCTTACTTTTCGCTGTCTTGAAAAGTTTTGCGCTTCTGTTACCCGGAGCTTCGCTTACTTTTCGCTGTGGTTGATTTTCGTCTTATTCCGATTTTTGCAAGAAGTCTATTAATGACAAATGACTGTTGATGATACCCAAAGATATTGGCATTCCCAACAAATTTTGCATACCCTATTCTGGTAGAGTAAGAATTTCAACCCCATCTTCGGTTACGGCTAAGGTATGCTCACATTGAGCAGAAAGTAGGCGATCGCGGGTTAAAGCAGTCCAACCATCACTCATAACTTCGACTTCCCATGTGCCTTCGTTAATCATCGGCTCAATGGTAAAAACCATCCCTGGTCTGAGACGCTTGCCTTTGCCGCGCGTGCCATAGTGAGGAATATCCGGCGCAGTGTGGAAAACATTGCTGATACCGTGTCCGACGAAATCTCGCACTACAGAAAAGCCTTGTGCTTCGGCATACTCTTGAATGGCTGCACCAATGTCCCCAATCCGTGCCCCTGGTTTAACTTCAGCAATACCTAGGCTACGGCATTTTTCAGTAACTTCTACTAGCTTTTTAGCTTTGGGGGAAGGCGTACCAACAAAGAATGTCTTAGATGTATCACCGTGATAGCCCTCAACAATCAGCGTCACATCAATATTGATAATGTCGCCTTCCTTGAGAATCTGTTTAGCATTAGGAATACCGTGACAAACAACCTCATTTACACTAGTGCAAATCGATCTGGGATAGCCTTTGTAGCCGAGAGGTGCGCTTTTCGCTCCGTGCGCCTGTGTCCAACGTTCAGCTTCATCATTGAGTTGGAGAGTGCTAATCCCTGGCTTCACTAATGGTTCAAGATGCTGTAAAAGTTTGGCTGCTAAGCGTCCCACGTGACGCATTTTGTCTAGTTCTCTTGTAGATAAAATAACAATTGGTTCGGTTTTCATGAACTTACATCTAGAGAATTTTTCATAAATATAGTTGTCCCTGTCTGTGCGGCTCTTTGTGCAGCATCAGCAACCTTCAGGGTGTATAAGCTCTCCTCTGGAGTTACGTACAGAGGAGTGTTATCAATAAGATTGTCTAACACCAAACTCGTGTCTTTGGCAAACAAACCCCGACGAGCACCAACCTCTATCGGTGTGGTTTCTCCAGGCTGGATGAAAAGTCCTTTGTCGCCATCAAAAATTAACCCGCCATTTTCGCCATGAACTTCAAACTTGCGTTCTGAGAGCCAAATGGTTTCGCCTTTGCCATAGACTACTTGCGCGAGAAGTCCGCTGGTAAAGCACACTTGACTAATACAGAAACAGGTTTGGTAGTACTCCTGTTCGGTTTCCCAATATCGCTGATGACAGTTAACAGTCAAAACTTGACCAAACAAATCGGTGAGACGATGTAGGCGAGACAGCGCACCCATTAGGGGAAAGCCGAAAAGCTCATGGTTATAAGTCCACTTGCGGGGTGCGGGATACTGGGAATTGATAGTGCTGTAGCGGACATAAAACACATTGCCAATTTTTGCTAAGTGCTGCTTCAAGGCTTGATGCAATCCACCTAAGAGTTCAATGTGTTCAACGTGCAGGAGTTTTTGTTGTGTTTTGGCTAAGGCGATCAATTCTTCAGCTTCTACCACATCCAACGAAAGAGGATACTCTACAATTACGTGTTTGCCGTTGGTGAGTGCGGCACGGGCGATCGCACCATGATCTCGATTTACAGTAGAGATCACCACCAGATCTATATCATCGCGCTCTACTAGCTGTTGCCAAGAACTCAACGCTTCAGCCTGATATTCTTTGGCAAAAGTTTGCGTATTTTCTGGGCTATGACCAACAATTGCGATTAGATGCGATCGCTCGTCATTCAGCAAAGCCTCAGCCCGAAGCTTTGCTGCATACCCAGTACCAACCAAACCCACACGCACTCTTGCTTTTTCCAAAGCTGCCTCTGAATTATACATGATCCTTACCAGTTCTGTTTTTGACAATTCCACGGCTAGAAAGCATGGGACTCTTTTTTTATAGGAAGTCTAACAATACTTGCCTACCATTTGGAAGGTTTACGAGGCCGCGCCAGTGTGCGAATCTAGTGCTGTGGGCACAGAGAAGTCTGTAGACGCTTCTGCAAATAGATAGCGCTGCGGGAGATTTATATTTTTTATCTAAAAGATAGTTTTTTCTTAAAACAACGTTATTATGTTCTTTTTTCTATAAATAAAACTTATCGGTATTAACTAACTAAATTTCATTACTAATCGGGGTCAATTTCCAGTTACATCCATTAGTTTTTCTCGTAGTATCAGAATTGAAGCAAATTTGAACTAGCGACTAACCCATGAGGTCAGCCGTACCGTTTGCTTTAGCATAACTTATGCTGCCGTTTGCAAAAGAGAGGACTACTAAATGCCAACTTACAAAGTCACACTAATCAACGAAGAAGAAGGTTTAAACCAAACAATTGACGTTGATGATGATGTCTATATTCTAGATGCTGCTGAAGAAGCTGGTCTTGATCTGCCTTACTCTTGCCGCGCTGGCGCTTGTTCTACCTGTGCCGGTAAACTCAAATCAGGTAGTGTTGATCAATCTGACCAGTCATTCTTAGACGACGATCAGATCCAAGCTGGATATGTGCTGACTTGTGTCGCTTATCCAACTTCTGACGTGACCATCGAAACTCACAAAGAAGAAGAACTTTACTAAGAGTTAGGCGCCTCAACAATAAACCTCTTGCAAGAGTTACCGATGTTGGAAAAATAAAAGCAGCGCATCCAAGGGAATTATCCCTATACCGCGTGTCTTTTCAAGCTACTTTGGCAAAAAGTCTAATTTTAGGTTAAGTAGGAACACAATAATGTGTGTTCCTGCTTCATTTCTATTTGCCAAGAAATACTTTATAAAGATGTCATTCCTCTTTTTCCCAATCTTCAATCACTAGCTCTCGAACTCGATTGAACTCACCCGTATTGTGCGTGACTAATTGGCTACTATTATTCAACAGCCGAATACAAACATTTGTATCTAGCAAATAGGTCAAAACAGCGTCTCCCGCGTCTCAAACTCTCCTTGTTCTGGTCTTTCTAAAGGTTCTCCAGCCCAACCGCCAATCACTTCTTCAAAAAAACCTGGCATCCAGTCTCTTTGTGATGGGTTTATAGGTTTAATACTTATTTCTATTTCGATATCACCACTGACTATCCCCACTGGAATATCAAGGTGCAAAATGCTATCAGATCCCACATGAGAACATAACTTAATATTCTGCATCGCTATTTTCTCCTGCTCACTGGTTCATTTGGAATTAGGTGCCATTTTATCAAAGGCATATTCTTTCTCTACCACACTCAACAGCTTCTCCCCCATAGCAGTCAAATATACGTGCTTCAACTCCCCCAAATACTTCAACATGCGGGCAGTTTCTTCCAAGTTAACGTGATTCAGCACTAAGGGACTCGGCTTAGCTGCGCCAATGGATAGCGAAGCTAAGCCGCAGCAAATTGCCTATCGCCCTAAGTTATTAGGAATGCCTTCACAACCACCGGGAAGCGAAGCTAAGCCGCAGCAAATTGCCTATCGCCCTAAGTTATTAGGAATGCCTTCACAACCACCGGGAATAGTGCTTCTAGTTTTTTCACCACCCCAGGCGCAGCAGTAATAACGTGTAGACTCTGACATTCGTTGCACATCAGTAAAATCGGCATTTTCCACTACAGCACCGGTGTGTTCGCCAGTTTCGTAGTTTGGTGGTTGCGTACGACTGCGTGGTGATGCGATCGCCACTGTACCGTAGAATAAGCGAATCCCGTTGAGGTCAGCACCGCGAAGACTGGCATTATACAATATGGTGCGGGAGAGATTGGCTTTAACCAAGTCACAACCGCTGAGGTTAGCGCGGACAAGATTAGCTTCACTGAGATCAGTCCAACGTAGATCTGTAGCAGAAAGGTCGGCGGCGGCTAGCATAACGCCTAAATCGATGACGCGCACGCCTGCAATCCGGTCTTCGGCATATCCGCCAAAGCCGTTGAGAATGGCTCGACCTAAGCGAGAATCGCGTTTTAGGGGTGTGAGCAACTTGGAACGTGAGAGAAAGCGGAGAATTTTCGCTTTACCAGTACTATCAACACTACTAAAAATTGCCGCAGTGCGTCCTTCAGCGATCGCTCGTTCTTGGGGCCAATCTTCTAATAATCCTTCTTCATCTAATACTAAATCTGAGACGCCTTGAAAATAAGAATCAATTGTCTGCTGCTGAGTGATAATATTTTGCTGAACCGTCAACAGGTTTTGTTGAATTGTCAAGTCTTTGGAGATAACGTATTGTCGCCACGCCACATAAACAGCGATGATCGCAATGAGAATTTGCCCCAAAGCGCCAAACCATTCTGCCAAAGTCCCAGCAATATCCCAATTAATCTGGCGTCCCCAAATAAGTAGGCGCTCGGCCCCACCAGTAAACTTAAACAAGCCGATAATCGCTACTAATAGCCCCAAAAAGGCGACAAATAAAATTTTTTCATCGGATGAAAACCACTCATCTAGTACATATTTCAACCACGGCAATAGGATCGCCAACGATAACATCAAAGTCACCAGCGTTCCCAAGATGCCGATGATTGAGTTATTTAGGGCAAATCCGATAAAAGTAATGGCGATCGCTACTAGAGTAATCACCAATGCTCTCGGCTTAACAGTTAATTGATTGGTAGTCTGTTGCTTGAAGCTGGAACGGGATTCTTGCAGGGCAGTGGTATGTTGTGAAGATTGCAAAGACGAAATTGTAGCTAAGGCTTGTTGTGCCGCTAGCGCTTCTGAAGTGAGGTTATTTTCCTCTGTACCACTGTCAAAGTCATCTGGTTGCAAGTCGTTTTCGGGGATGGGTTCTGGGGTTGGTAGATTCGGAGAGTTGGATTCAATCGTCATGCTTTCTATTTTGTCCCAGCAGATTCAGTTCAACAGCTGTTTTATGTTAACCGCCACCGGGTAGGGTAAGGCAAGAGTCCAATACCATAAATCAACTACTTTTTTTGATTGGAAATAGTTTCCCTCTCGTATTCCTCTAGGAATATTGCATTTGATTTAGCCATGCCGTTTTCAAATTTCAAAACATACTAAAACAGCAATTTGAGCAAATCTCAGCTACAGGTATTGTCAGCTTAGTTAAACTTCAAGGCTCGCTTCATCATAATTTCACACAAGAATGTACTTACTCCCTTCCTACTCGCAAATTATCTATTCTGTCCCTGCATTCTCTGTTTTCTCAAGGGTTAATCCTTTAGTGGTAAAGGAATGATGTGATGTCTTGAGGTTGGTTGATTTGTGCTTGTTTAAGCACATTATTTATTAATGACTTTGGTATGTAGGCATCATTGCAAGGGCTTGATAGCTAAACTCTAAGCAAAGTAATTGCTTTAACTGTATTTAATATGATAATATGAGCCGTACTTTATAGTAAAAGACGTTTATGCATAGTCAACAAGATTTTTGTTCATAAAACTAAGAAAATTAATTGATAAAAAACCGTGCATCTTGATACGATTTTAAAATCTGAACAGGTTCTAGCATCATATTATGAGTTCTGTAGGTACAGCATGGTCTTTTGGCGCTGCTTCGTTGCCTCTGGCTTGATCACTTTCTTCGCATTTGGTTGTAGTGATGGGGCAAACTCATCCACAGAAACTATTAAACAAGTTGTACAGGAAACTAATGTGGCCCAGCTGCTTGTAGAAGCAAAGGCTAGCCAAAAAGCAGAAGATTTTTTTCATCAAGGCAATAATTTATTAGATGCACAACGTTACGCAGCTGCAATAGCAGCTTATAACCAAGCGATCGCCATTAAATATGAAAGTCCTGAAACCTGGATTAATCGCGGTATTGCCTTAACAGCTTTGCAACGCTATAAAGAGGCGATCGCATCTTACGATCAAGCGATCGCCATCAAATCTGACAAGGATGAGGCTTGGTACAATCGTGGTATTGCCTTAACATATTTGCAACGCTACAAAGATGCGATCGCATCTTACAACAAAGCGATCGCTATTAAACCTGACAAGTATGAAGCTTTGATAAACCGAGGTATTGCCCTCACCAAGTTGCAACGTTACAAAGAGGCGATCGCATCTTACGATCAAGCGATCACTATCAAGCCAAATAAGCACGAGGCATATTACAACAAAGCTTGTTCTTATGCTTTACAGAACAATCTAGAATTAACAATTGAGAATTTAAATCAAGCCATCCAGCTTCAGCCTAATAAGTATAAAAAGTTAGCAAAAACTGACCCTGATTTCAATCAAGTGCGTAGCGAAAAACGATTTCAAGAACTACTTCAATAGTCTGTTGTTACCACCACTAGTAACGGTAATGAGACATGAAAAAATTGTTAATCACTGGAGCTAGTGGTTTTTTAGGATGGCATCTTTGCCAGCTTGCCAAGCAAGAATGGGAAATTTATGGTACTTACTTTTCTCATTCTTTAGAGATTCCTGGCATCAAAATGCTGAAAGTTAACTTGACAGACTTTCAAGAATTGAAGCATATATTTAATGACGTAAAACCTACAGCAATTATCCATACTGCGGCGCGATCGCAGCCTAATATCTGTCAAACTTATCCTGAAGAATCACACGCAATTAATGTTACAGCATCCTGCAATATTGCTGGACTTTGCGCCGATAATTCTATTCCTTGTGTTTTTACATCAACCGACTTAGTTTTTGATGGCTTAAATGCTCCCTATCGAGAAACAGACCCCGTGTGTCCTGTAAACATTTACGGTGAGCAAAAAGTCAAAGCTGAAATAGGTATGCTAGAACGATATCCGATGACCGCAGTCTGCCGGATGCCGTTAATGTTTGGTATAGCAACACCTACAGCTAAAAGCTTTATACAGCCATTTATCCAAACTTTAAAAGCCGAAAAAGAACTAAATTTATTTATAGATGAATTCCGCACACCAGTCAGTGGAACAACTGCAGCAAAAGGGCTGTTATTAGCATTAGAGAAAGTCAACGGGCGTATTCACCTAGGCGGAAAAGAGCGGATTTCGCGCTATGATTTTGGACGTTTATTAGTTGAGGTATTTAAACTTCCCGCAACTGGGCTTAAAGGTTGCCAACAGCAAGATGTCAAAATGGCAGCACTAAGACCAGCGGATGTTTCTTTAGATAGTTCTAAAGCTTTCGGATTAGGGTATCAGCCTTTATCTGTAAAAGAAGAATTAGAAAAGTTAGCAGTAATATCAAGTTCGGATAATTAAATAACTCAACAACAGAAACCGCCAAAAGCTACGATGGATAATTATCAAGCAGCTTAGGGCGGTTTCTTAAGGAGGCAATATTTCAAGAAGATTAGGAGAATTAGAAGTAGCTAACTAAACTAAGGTGGACAGTATTCGCAATCGATACTACTTAGAGTTGTACATCCTTTATTTCAACTAGGCAGGTATATCTGGCTGTGCGTTTAAAAACCTCCAAAACAACTCAATGAACTCAAGGCAAAAACACATTTACAGGATGTTACAACCTAGCAGCGATCGCGAGAATATTAGAGCAGGAGGCACAGGCTCTAACTTGAAAGTTTTTGTTTAAACTTTTAACCTGTTTGTACCTTGCTCTTAATCTAGCATTATCTTCTTTAGCTAGAGAGTATATTTACTAAACTTGAATAGCATTAACTTATCGCAATAATTCGGAAATCTTTCTTAAGAATATCACTAAGTGATCAATGCCAATTTCCCTGGAGATATTCGGGGATCTAAGCCTTTCGAGATTAATCAGAAGTCGCTCCTTCCAGCCACACTTCCACGTCATCTGCTAGCAACTTTTGTGCTGCCTCCAGCATGGATGTTGCGATATCTTTGAGATCTTCACGATTATTTAAGTAAGTTTTCAACGCTTCCATTGGGTCGATGCTGCTACTTGCGCTCAATTCGGGAATGCGAGGTCGAGCCAACTGACTCACCAATTCTGCTTGAATGGTATAGGTGTGGGCTGTACTTAAAGCAGCATGTAGGGAGCTACTATCAATGATATCCATCTGTTCGGAGCGGAGTTTATAAATTAGCCGGACTACAGCATCTTGAATATTATGCTTGGCGATCGCTTTGATCAATACGGCTTGAGGATCATCTGCTTTTGAGACATCCACCTCAATTGTGCGGAAAGTCCGAACTGGTAAGGGACAAAACTCCCACTCAGCGCTACCCCGTTCCAGCTCGAGCATTACATAGCCTTTGTCTTCTTTTTCTTCACTAAAGTCTACTCGCTCAATACTTCCTGGATAAATCACTGGGGGGTTATTAGATTTATTTAGGTTCTGATGACGATGGACATGTCCCAATGCTACATAGTCAAAACATGGTCGCGTCAGTAAAGATAAGGGTAAAGTAAAGCCTTTACCCACTGCCAAGAAGCGTTCTGCTCCTAAGTTAGCATTATCAGCCATCAAATGAGCCAAAAGCACTGTAGGCACTTCGGGGTCAAGACGGCGAATTTCTCCTTCTAAAACAACTTGCAGACGTTCCGTTAACAGTTGGTTAACTTCCGCCAAAGGCAAACCTTCAGTATCTTGGCGAGTCATCAGTGTTGAACGAGTTAGCCAGGGGAGGGTGATCACTTGCACTCCTCCATTGCGGGTTTGAATGCGATGAGTAGTTAATGTATCACCAACAACAAAGCCTCGCACTCCCAAGGTGCGGTAAATACATAAACTTGCGCCTCCCAGTCCTTGGGAATGTTGGTCGTGGTTCCCCACCAACAGCACTGTCGGAATTTCGGCATCTACTAGACGGCGAAACTGGCTGGCAAAAGCTTGCTGTACATAAGGCGGTGGTGTCGCATCCGGGAAAGCATCGCCACCAAATATCACTAGATCCACTGCATCTGCTAGCGCTCGGTCAATACATCGAGACAAAGTATTGACAAAATCCTCCAATCGCGTATTTAATCCTGTTTCAGGATTGATGTGTCCGTGGGAGAAACCGCTTCCCATGTGGATGTCGGAGAGATGGAGGATTTTAATCATACTTGTCCTTTATCCTGAGCCATTAGTCATTAGTCTCAATGGTAATGACTAATGACTACTAACATCGCAGCTAATTAAGCAGGAACAAAGTTCAGCGAGACACCATTCATACAGTAGCGCTTGCCTGTGGGTGCAGGGCCATCATCAAACACATGACCCAGATGACCACCACAACGACTACAATGCACTTCAGTTCTGGTCATAAAAAACGACCGGTCTACAGTAAAAGCGATCGCTCCCTCAATCGGATTAAAAAAGCTAGGCCAGCCAGTACCACTATTAAATTTAGTGTCAGATGTAAACAATGCCTGTCCACAAGCAGCGCACACATAAGTGCCTTCATCATATTCCTTATCGAGTGGACTGGTGTGAGCGCGTTCAGTGCCATGTTTACGCAACACACGAAATTGTTCTGGCGTTAAAATTGTCCGCCATTCTTCTTCAGGTTTGGTAATTTCAAATCCACTCTTAGAAGTTGTCATTTTTTCTGAACCCCAATTGATATAGCGTGATAACAGTGTTGTGCTAACTATTGCTGCGCTAGCCTCAAGAAAATAGCGTTTGTTCATATATCTATTATTTTCTATTTTCACTTTTGTTGAGTACGGAAAGCCCTCAAGATAATTTGCAATTCGTAATGACGCTCGTTCGCTCTTAGCGTCGCCCCTTCTCTACGAGACGCTACGCGTTCACGTAGTGTCTCGTAGAGAAGGGCGAAGACTCGCTCTAAGCGTGGCCATGCCGCAGGCTTTACGCTGCGCTAACGTAATTCGTAATACTCGTCAACGCAAGTTAAAGTTAATTTTAACTAGCGGCGGCATTGGAGCAGCGATCGCACTCTTCGGTTTCTGGACGTACAATACTCTTGCTAGTAATCCCATGCAAGCTGGACGATCACTAGAAAGTATCCCAGTTGCAGATTTACGCAATTAAGGGCGTCATTATCTCTAATGGCACTATTGTCAAGTTTACTCGCCATGTAGGCGATCACCTAGCCAGTGTCGCCAACATTTGCGACAAAGTTCAAGCCAATGGATTTGGCACTCGTAATCGTTTCGGGCAAATTCTAGAAGTTACAGCACTGTCAGTTAACGGGCAACCTGTAGCTTTGGAACCAAAAGCCATTACCCGCCCATAGCGAGTGCAGAGGAGTGGGGGAGGCTGACGAGTGTAGGTTTTTCATGAAAGGGTGAGTTAGTACTCTCTTATGAACGTAGGAATAAGCAAATTCTTCCTTGTCTCATTTCCCGCGTTATTGTAAAAAACCTACACTATGTTAGACATTACGTTGAAAGAAACGAGGGTTTATCGGGAAATTAAGGAAGAAGGACAGGAGGCAATGTTTAAGCATTGGTGGAATGTCCTGAACGATTGACTTGAGAGCAATAAGGATAGAATCAAAACATTGCTTTGAGTTGCGTCATCATGCAAGTAAATTTGACAGAGGTATCGCCCAGGGCGAACGCATCTAAAGTACTCTCAATGGTAAACAAGGTTAAGAGCTGATGAAAAAATTAATATTTCTGGTTTGATTTATTTCCCAAGCCTGGAAGCGATTGCTTTATTATGCTTGCTGCTTGGAGGTGAATGAGTATTCGTGCCAATCGCTTAGGGGGCGATACCCAATCGCTTGATAAATATGATTGGCTGTGGGATTGGCTAAATCTGCTATGAGGAGACAATGGCGGCATCCCTGGTCTAGCAGTTTTTGGCTTAATGCAGCGACACAGGCAGTGGCATATCCTTTACGACGATACTCTGGTGGTGTATAAGCTAAATTGATCCGACCAATTGTAGGTAACACTTGTTTACTAGACGCAACTGAAACTGGAGTGCTATCAACCCAAAAATAAGTATTCTGCTGTTTCAACCGATTATCTACCTGGTGTTCGACATCTTCGCTCACCGCCTCATCGATCTCAGATAAAAATGCAGAAAGCCACTTAATCAAAATAGAGCGATCGCTTTGAGTTGCCAGTCTAAGATATCCTTTGGCCGTTGAGACTGTTTGCACTGCCGTTAATTGGTAAATTTTCATTACCACCGACCGTTGATAGAATTGTCCTGTCAGGGCTTGCCAAGTCTGCGAGAATATTTCTGCCTCAAAAGCCAGTCCCATACTTCCTGGCAATTGCTCTTGACGCAAATCTTGAGCAATCAACCGCAAGGCATCCATATTTTGGGCTTTGGATAGGATCAATTTTTGGGGTGGGGTGCGGATGGCAACAGCCAGAATCTCACCACTTGTTTGGACAATTGCTAAATAAGGCTTGCCTAGATAACGTTCTGGGTTATGCAACAAGGTATGCGAAATACTGAGCAAAACATTGTTTTCTACCTGATGCTGGAGTAAGTAAGCCTTTTGGGAGTGCCAGAACTCCTGAATGTTGTCGAATCGATGTAGTTGCATAATTTGCCTGACTCACGAACCAAGAAAAGAGTTGTGTTATCTACAGTAAACCAAAAAGTTTTTTTGCATAGCGATGCCTGTGGCGGGCTGCGCCTACGCAGCAGGACGCTTTTTCCTGACTGTCCAGAAGTAAGCAAATGATAATCGTTTTGAGGGGGGGGTGAGGTTTGTGGCAACCGTAGGCTGCCAGAGCAATGTGGGTTCGTTTTTGTAGTAAATTCAAGAGTGCGAGAAAAAAAGAAGAACTACCGTACAAAGGCGAACGCATCTACGCAGAACAAATACCGATTTTAGGAGCCGATCAAATGTTCGACCTATATGGCATTGAGCGACTGTGGTAGAACGAGCAATGAATGAAACAGGCTACGAGAACTTGAGTTCTGGGCGGGTGAGGTAAAACAGAATTAGCGCAATCCTTGTATTAGATTCCGCTAATTCTGCAATCAGTGGGTGAAGTTGATTAAACTAAGATGCAACTAAACCAGCTGTTTCCTTAGCTACAGGCTGAACTTGGCTAAGCAGATTATTTAGTTTCTCCCCTTCAATCACTTCTGTTTCTAAGAGTTGAGTGGCGATCGCTTCGAGCAAATCTCGATTCTGTTTGAGAATCTCTAAGGCTTGTTCGTGGGCTGTTTCCACAATTTCTTTGACTTCGCTATCAATGGCTTTTGCTGTGTCTTCACTCACCAAACGGCGGGGATTGGGCGCACCATTACCAAGGAACATTGCTTGTTGACCTTGTTGGTAAGCCAGTGGCCCTAGGACTTTGCTCATACCATAGGTTGTCACCATCCGTTCAGCTAAGTCAGTCGCTCGTTGCAAATCGTTGGAAGCACCTGTTGTAATACTGCCAAATACAATCTCTTCGGCGGAACGTCCACCCAATAGGGTAGCAATCTGACCCCGCAGTTCTTCTTCATTCATCAAAAAGCGGTCTTCGGTTGGTAGTTGCAGGGTATAGCCTAAAGCTGCCATCCCACGGGGAATAATGGAAATCTTTTCTACACGTCCACTTCCGGGTATCAACGCTCCTACCATTGCGTGGCCGACTTCGTGGTAAGCGACAATCTTTTTCTCGGTATCGTTCAGCACCCGACTTTTCTTTTCTAAACCTGCTACTACCCGCTCGATAGCTTCGGCAAAGTCTTCTTGAGCAATTGTTTGACGTTGATTACGAGCTGCCAATAATGCTGCTTCATTCACCAAGTTTGCTAAATCTGCGCCAGCAAAACCAGGAGTACGAGTTGCGATCGCTTTTAAATTTACATCATCTCCTAATTTCACCTTTTGAGCATGAATCTTGAGAATTGCTTCACGACCAGATAAATCAGGACGGTCTACCAATACTTGGCGGTCAAAGCGACCTGGACGCAGCAAAGCAGGGTCAAGGCTTTCTGGGCGGTTCGTAGCTGCAAGCACAATCACCGTTGCATCCCCAGCTGCAAACCCGTCCATCTCCGTTAATAACTGGTTAAGGGTCTGTTCCCGTTCATCATTACCACCGTAGAAACCATTACTGCTACGAGACTTACCGATCGCATCCAATTCATCAATGAATACAATACAGGGAGCCTGTTTTTTTGCCTGCTCAAATAGGTCGCGCACTCTGGAAGAACCGACACCGACAAACAATTCCACAAACTCGGAACCAGAGATACTAAAGAATGGAACTCCTGCTTCCCCGGCTACGGCTTTAGCTAACAGTGTCTTACCTGTCCCTGGAGGGCCCACCAACAGCACGCCTTTAGGAATCCTCGCCCCAATTTGAGTAAAACGTGCCGGAGTCTTGAGGAAATCTACAATTTCCACTAACTCAGTTTTAGCTTCTTCAACACCAGCGACATCTGCGAAGGTAATTTTAGCCGAGTCGCCTTCAACATAAACTTTGGCTTTGCTCTTACCAATAGACAGAACACCTTGCTGGCCACCACCACGGGAGATGAAGAACTGCCAAATACCAATAAAAATTAACGGTGGGATGACCCAACCCAAAAGAGTTGTAAACCAAGTATTTTTGGGTGGAGGTGCAGCGGCAAATTCAACTCCTTTGGACTCAAGCAGTTTGGGCAACTCTAAATCAAAGATTGGTGTAGTTACAAACACCGCACCCGGTTCAGCGTTCTCGGTTTTTAGCTGGTAGCGAATCTGGTTTTGACCAACTGAAACACGGCTAACTTCCCCTTCTTGTACTTGATGAATAAATAAGCTGTAGGGAACGCCAGCAGGCCCGGAAGTAAATAAATTAGGCAAAAACAGATTTAAAAGCAGGAATAACCCTGATACTGATAGCAATATATTGGCAATGATCCGAAACCGAGGCGGCTTAGGTTGTTCTTTAATCGTCATTGATGTTACTAATCCTTAGAATGAGAGGAGTTATGGTAATTCGTAATTCGCTCTGGGGCTACGAAGCGCGTAATTCGTAATTAAGACTCCAGTAGTTAGAAGACAAGAGTTAGGAGAACCCGACTTAATCAGGAAATTCTCTTTGAATTGTTGCTTTTTTTGTTAAAGCTGTTGAGAGTGCCAGTGTTTCTGAAAGCTGGCTAATTTCTATCCCAAATATTTGAAGCAGTTGTTTACACTGTTTCCAGCCAGTCAAAAATTTGGGTTAATTGATCTAGTGTCACCAGACCATACTGCCAGAGGGTCATGGGTAAAAAGTTGGGTGTTTGTTCACAATGTCGCAACGCCAGAGAAATTGCTCCGTCAGATATGCCCAAATCTTCTTCTAAAAAATGAACTAATTGCTTTGTGGCTTCCATGTCAATCTTAAAACAATATTTATATCGCAAAGTTGTTTAATCTGATTTGCTCATCAAAGGTACTACTGGTTTTCATAAGTTCTCCTGGTTAGTAGCAATTTTTAATTTATGTAACTAAACTTAACAATTAAACTAATCTTTGTGAACTAATGAGCAAATACGGTTTACCGTACTCAATCAGAGTTACAGGGCTATTGCTGCTTTTGGGAAGGAGTAGGGAAAGATGAGGAGTGGGGGAGTGAAGGACAACTAATTCCTGTTTCCTAACTTTGCCATAACTGTAGCCCTTTCAAGGTGTAATGCATTTTTCTTGGTGTTTTGGCGTCTTAGTGGTTACAAAATTGACTTTTGAACCACAAAGGCACTAAGACACGAAGGTGAAAAGCCCAAAATTCGCAAAATTTTTGGGATTTTTACCCACCTTAAAGGGCTATTGCTCTCACTGCTGGCGGCTTGTTTTGCAGATAAACCTATGACATACTCGTATACAATATTTATTAACTAGCTTATTCCCATCGGATTAGTGTAGTATAAACAAGCACTTTTTAAGAGAACTGAACAAATAGTTTTGCTAAATATGAAACAAATTAAACTTACAAATGGTGCTGGTAAATTAACTGCGCTTTTATTTTTAATTACAATTTTACTGACACCTTTTGTGGTAGTAAATGCTGGAGAACGCGGTGTATTAATGCAGTTTGGTAGAGTCCAAGAAACGGTATTGGCAGAAGGAATACATATTATAATTCCTATTGTCAATACAGTCAGAAGAATCAGTGTGAGAGTTCAAAGACAAGACATCTCTGCTGAGTCTCCTTCTAAAGATTTACAAGATATATATACAGATGTAGTGTTAAATTGGCATATTCTGCCTGAAGAAACTAATCTAATTTTTCGAGATGTTGGTGATGAAAAAGACGTAGTTGAAAAAATTATAAATCCCGCAGTGAAAGAAGTTTTAAAAGCAATTATCGCAAAGTATACAGCAGAAGAAATAGTCACCAAACGAGGAGAAGTAAAATCTGATGTTGATAATACATTGATGACGAGATTACATAGCTATCATATTGCAGTTGATGATATTTCTTTAGTTAATGTCGATTTTTCAGATAGATTTAGTGAAGCAGTAGAGGCAAAACAGATTGCAGAACAAGATGCTAGGCGAGCAGGTTTTATCGCATTGAAAGCAGCAAAAGAAGCAGAGGCTCAGGTAAATTTAGCTAAAGGAGAAGCAGAAGTAAACAAATTATTACATGAAAGTTTGACTGATGAAATTTTGAAAAGACAGGCTATAGAAAAATGGGATGGTAAATTACCTTTAATTATGACAAAGGATAGTCCAAGTCTTTTAAATATGAATGATATTTTAAAATTAAAGTGATTTTACTATTTTTGATTAACTACCAGTTAAAGATAGTTGTAATGGACTGTATCATTAATTTTGATGGTTATATGTGTTTGTAGTAAGGACTTTAGTCATTGATTTTTTAAGCACTAAAGTGCTTACTACGAACATTTCAAATTTTATTAACTACCAGAGAATAAATTAGGAGTATCGATAATTTTAAACTGGATTAATGCCAGAATTAAAAATGTATACGCAGTTGAAGAAATTAAGCCTGTAAATAATTCTTTTTTTAAGTTGCGTTCTTGGGGTTGTTTTTGGAAAATATCAATTGCACCTGCTTGCATCAAGAGAATACCAATAATATTAGATAGCCAGTAACCGATAATAATACAGGGCATAAGTAATTTAGGAGCAAAAAGACTACAAATGTAACCAAATAAATAAGCAATTGGTAAATTAAATATCAAGTCATTCCACCAGCATAATGGTGACAACAAATATCCAATAACTAAAAAAAATCCACCTCTAATCTTTTGCAATAGTGTTTTGGGTAAATTCTCTGTAGTTTGTGACAAAGACTCTTGAACACTTTTTTCAATGTCAATCATGATAGTCCAGTATTTTTATCGGCTTACCGTATTTTATAACAAAAAATCAAAAAAGTCTACAAGATTTTGAGTCTAGTAGAGTAGAAAGTTTACGTATTTAAATTGTATTAATAAAGCCTATACTTACGAACTAATAAACTTTATTCCTGATTAAACAACTCCTGTTCTTCAGAGAGCAATTTGGTTTCACTTACTGGCTTTTCGCTGATAATATTTGCCGATTGTGATAATGGTCGAATAATTAAACTCACGCCAATTGCCCAAGCGATTGCTACCATCCAACCTGCGATAATGTCACTAGGAAAATGAACTCCCAAATATAACCGTGTCCAGCCAATAGCTAAGACAAACAAGCTACCCAAAATTAATACTAACCAGCACCAGGCACTACCCCAAGTCAAAACTACCAAAACGGCAATCAAAGTCATACTTGTCATGGAATGACCACTAGGGAATGAATAATCAAATTCTGGTGCAACTGAGTTCCACAAATCAGGACGTACTCTGTGCCAAAATTCCTTGGCTGTGCGGTTAATAATTGCACTACCAGCAGTAGTAATGACTAAATAAGTGAGCGATCGCCAGCGACGTTGCACTAGTAAAATGAGTGCGATTATGCTCAGTATGGGTAATACAGTCCAAAACGAACCCAGTTTAGTCAACATTGCGGCGAATACGTCTAACTGCGGCTGTGCTAGAGAATGAACCGTCACCAAAATCGGCAAATCCCAAGGAAAACTACCCTCTTTTTGCTGCACCTCTAATGCAAGCAGTCCAAAAATTTGCAGTGGTAGATATACCCCCACGAATAGTAGCAACAGAGAACGCCAATAGATAATTAACAGTTTTTGCACAAACCCTATGGGAGACTGTGGCTTTTGCGAAGATGCTGCTGTTTGTTGATTTTCGTCGTTGACTTTTTCTAATGCCATATCAAATACGGTATTGCGCTAAGAATAATGTAGTTTTTTGAAATACTGCTATTAAATTTATCACTGAACTCTAGATATAAGCTGGAACTCAGTTTATCAAAAAAAATACTTTAAATTTTAGTATATTTTTATACTAAAGTTGAATTGAGAACCGTGTAATTTTCGGCAAGATGGGCACGATACACAATCTATTCAGCACTATCTAGGACACAAAAACATTCAGCATACGGTGCGCTACACACAACTGTTTCCCCAATGTTTTAGTGATTTCTGGCATTAGGGCATCTTGAGGAGATCATATTGACTAGCAGTCTTCCTAACAGCTTCTCGCAGCCTCTCCACATCGCGCATCGGTGGTGTACCAAAGAGCCGCTTATATTCCCGATTGAAGTGCGAGGCATCGTCATAACCCACACGGTAGGCAGCACTAGTAGCGTCAAGGTTTTCCCCTAGCATCAGACGGCGAGCCTCCTGGAGCCGCAGTTGCTTCTGGAACTGCAAGGGACTCATTGCAGTGACAGACTTGAAGTGATGGTGAAAGCCCGATACACTCATTCCAAGCTCTCGTGCGATGCTTTCAATCTTGATCGGCTCCTTAAAGTCTTTACGAAGTCGCTCGACAGCAACAGCGATGTGGTGGGTGTAGCCACCCAGAACTGCAATCTGACTGAGCCGATTACCTTGTTCTCCCATCAGAAGTCGGTAAATGATTTCCCGCTTAATCAGTGGTGCGAGAACATGAGCTTCAGCAGGGGAATCTAGAAGCCTGACGAGCCGCACCACAGCGTCCAACAGATTTGCATCCAACGGACTTACGTCAATCGCTTTCACATCAGCACGGCTGCGTGATGAGGGATGTCCTGCCTCGACCATCACTGAACTGACCAGGGTGGGGTCGAGATCGAGGCGAAGGCTAAGGTACGGTTTTTCCTGGGACGCTTCCAGAATTTGGCTGACAATCGGTAGTTCGACCGTAGCAAGCAGATAATGCATAGGGTCGTACTGATAGCGATCGCTGCCCAGAAGAACCTCCTTGCTGCCTTGAGCAATTACACAAAAGGCAGGGACAGAAATACTATGAATGCATTCCGAAGGCGAGGAGGTGCGGTTGAAGTGCAATCCTTTGTGCGCCTCAATCGTCCTATCATGACGAATAGCCTGTGAGATGCGTTGGGTCAGTTCGTCTCTGTTGGCTTGCGCCCTGTCTGCCTCGCGCTTTGCCTGCTGGTCATTCATTAAATCCATATCGGACTTTTCACTCGTTTTGGCAGCGTTCATTTCTAAGTTTGCAGGATTGTACAACAATCTTAGACGATTGTTTTATTGCTTGCCCTTGAGAATTCTTAGAATGAAGCTAAAGCAATGAGAAATGATTCCGGCTTTTTGTAGGCATTCTGGATTTTTATTCAAGAAAAAACTCAGTTTTGATTGAGCAATAAATTCGCCTACTGACAACCAAACTGGCATCAAGGCAAACCTTGATGACGCACATCGCCATTCAGAACTCGATGGCAAGACCGTGGACTGGATGGAAAAGGTCAGCGACGAACAATACCAGACCCCAAAAGTAAACAAATAGGAGCATAAATCCATGTATAACGCGAAGGCTTACTCCGCTGCCAGTGCGACATCGCCGCTGGCCTCCGACACGATCGCGCGGCGTGATCCTACAGAGCACGACGTACAGCTCGAAATCCTCTTCTGCGGCATCTGCCACTCCGACCTCCATTCAGTGCGTAACGAGTGGAGCAGCTTCATGTCAACTGTTTACCCGATTGTCCCCGGCCATGAGATCGTGGGCCGTGTCACCAAGGTCGGCTCGGCAGTTACCAAGTATAAGCCCGGCGATCTCGCGGCGGTCGGCTGTATGGTCGATTCGGATGGAACCTGCCCCCAGTGTAAAGCTGGCTTTGAGCAGTTCTGCCCTTCCCTGACCCTCACCTACAACTCCTCGGACAAGCACCTTGGACGCGTCACCTATGGTGGCTACTCCGATAGCATCGTCGTCGATGAACGCTTCGTGCTGCGCGTCCCCTCCAACCTCGATCTCGCTGGAGTTGCGCCGCTCCTCTGCGCTGGAATCACAACATACTCGCCACTCCGCCACTGGGGTGTCACCAAGGGCCAGAAAGTTGGCGTGGTCGGTCTAGGCGGACTGGGTCACATGGGCGTGAAGTTTGCTCATGCGTTCGGAGCACACGTCGTTGTCTTCACCACCTCGCCTGACAAGAAAGACGACGCGCTCCACCTCGGTGCTGACGAAGTCGTTGTCTCGCGCAATACCGACGAAATGCAGAAGCACGCTGGCAGCCTGGATTTCATTCTCGACACCGTCTCTGCCAAGCACGACATCAACGCCTATCTCAACCTGCTCCGCCTCGACGGTAACATCACCCTTGTCGGCGCACCCGAGAAGCCCCTGGATGTCTCAGCATTCAGCCTCATCATGGCCCGCCGCAGTCTCTCCGGCTCTAACATCGGCGGCATCGCCGAAACCCAGGAGATGCTTGACTTTTGCGGTGAGCACAACATCACCGCGGATGTCGAAGTCATCCCCATCCAGAAGGTCAACGAAGCTTATGAGCGACTGCTCAAGTCCGATGTGAAGTACCGCTTCTGTATCGATATGGCATCACTTAAATCTACATAACCGAGGTGGAACCTCGAAGGAGTAACAATGCAAACGCGCAAACTTAGAAACAGCAACTTATAAGTCTCGGCGATGGGGTTGGCCTGTATGGCATGAGCTTTTCTTATACGTACGCGAGATATGCCGACTGCGGCAGCCCTCAACTACGCCGCGCAGAACATCCGCGTCAACGCCGTCTGTCCTGGCTACATCGACACCCCGATGATGGGTCGCTTCACCGGGGGCATGGTCGAAGGGCGCGCAAAGGTGATTGCGGAGGAGCCGAACTTCTCTACGAGACGCTTTCGCCCGCAAGTGGCGCGAAATAATCCTTCTCTTATGTGGAAGGTAAAAACCGTACTTCGTCCCGCTACGCTAACGCCTTTTGTGGGCGACTTGTTTACCCTTTTTCCCTTTTTGTTTTTATTCTCAGTAATTTAAAGTATTAATTTTATTAAGTATATAACGCATCTTATACAATTGTTCGCAAAAATCGCTAAAACCTAGACACCAAAAGCTTTTCCAGACTATCTTGCCGAAAAATACACGTATCTCGGCTCAACGCCATATTGATATTTTGTATCACTCCACACAAAGATAGACTTTTACTATTTTTAATCTTAAAATACGGTAAACCGATCAGATTTTAGTATTTGGTGGGATTTTTCAACGGTCCCTCAAAAGTTGCAGTTGTACGAAACGTTTTGCACAACAACGTTACAAGCAGTCTTTGAGTATCAGCGAAACAAGGCCGCATTCACAAAACCCCGGTTAAGGACAGGAGTATGGATTCTTTATTATTACCTCTCTTCAGCTTTCTCATTGGCATTGCTGTAGGTCTGACAGGAATTGGTGGCGCTTCTCTAATTACCCCGATGTTGATTTTTGTTTTTCAAGTACCGCCTGCGATCGCAGTAAGTTCTGATGTCGTTGCTGCTACACTCATGAAGGTCGTTGGTAGCATCAAACACTGGCAGCAACGAACCCTTGATATGCAGGTGGTAAAATGGCTAGCTTTGGGAAGCGTTCCTGGTTCACTGTTTGGGGTAGGAATATTACACCTGATTAAACAGAATGGCGAGCATAACCTAAACGACATCATGCTTCACTTGTTGGGTGTGACGATTCTATTGGTTACAGTTTTAGCGTTAGTACAAATGCTGCTTTTGACCTTCTTTCCAAAGTTACAATTACCTGAACTCCCCAAATTTGACTTAAAGACTAAACTAGGACGCTTGCAGACAATCAGTGTAGGAGCATTTTTAGGTTGTATTGTAGGTCTAACAAGCGTCGCTTCCGGCTCAATGTTTGCCTTAGTACTGATTGCATTTTTTCGTTTGGATGCACGAAAGTTAGTTGGTACAGATATTTCCCAAGCTGCAATTCTCTTACTATTTACCGCTATTGGACACCTCACTTTAGGTACAGTTGATTGGAGCTTAGTATTACCGATATGGCTAGGCTCAGTACCTGGAGTAATACTGGGGACTAAAATCTGTCAGATTGCGCCGCAAAAACCATTGCGGTTTATTACTTACTCTGTATTAATGATGGTGAGCTTAAAATTAGTTTATTAGATAAAATTCATCGTTTAATCTTTTATATTAAACATCTTCATAAATTAAATATACGTTATCCATAACTCTTGTATAAACGTAGCACTACGTTTCTATATTCATGTTTAGAGTAGATTCAATAAGTGCAGATGATATTTGTGATTGAGATATAGCGCTGGGTTGGTCAAGCAGAGAAAATACCGTTGGAAATACTAGAAATGCAGTAGTTAAAATTCAGGAAATTAGCTTTTTTGAATTAAGAATATTCATCAGCTTATCCTTGTGATGATTTATAGTTAAATTGAGAGCAAAATATTCTTCATGTTTAATTAGAAAACATTGCAATACTATGTAAAAGTAAATAGGTTTCGCTTTTAATGAGGATGGAGAATCCCAACCAGATTAATACTAAGGGAAAGATTTTTCGACCATAGCGGGCTAGAATGGGAAGCATCAAAGGGTTACGAGTCAGGTTATAAGATAGAAAACACCACAATCCAACTGTGAAATAGCAAACAGATAAAATTACCCCTAAACTTGGAAGACTGCTACTAGCAAACAACGGCACATAAATCCCAATGTTGTTTCCTCCATTGGCAATGGTAACAGCAGAAACACGGTAGGTTTGAGGGTCGCGTAGAGTTGCGAACAGTGATTTTTTACGGCGTTGAGGTTTAGCAGAATTTAAGTTAACTGACACAGCTTGCACTGCTTCTTCGTTATTTTCTCGGTTCAAAAGATGATTGATACCAATAGCGATTGGAAGAAAACCTAGTAATCCAATCCAGGTATGTGGAATGACTAAACCACCAAAGAAGCCAGGAAGACTAGCAAATACTAGCGTAGTGAATCCCAAAAATTCACCGATAATAATATGTTTAGGACGAAAGGTGTGATTGACTTTGCCGAAGAAAGCTGTCAAATATAAATTATCATCAAATGTAGTTGCAAAAGCAGCAGAAAACCCGATAATTAGAGTACCAATTAACCAACTCATATTTGTTGCTCACAAGTATTTAATTTTGATCTTTTAAGTCCCTTTCGTTTTTTTAGGTAAGGGTAAATTAGTAAATTGTTTAGTTGTTTTACCTACTATTTAGTAGACAGTTATTTTTTATAATTGTTAGGAGCGATCGCTGTCAAATCAACTAATACTTTTCTCAGCTAGATACTTGAACTTTATCTGAACTAAATACTACTTCCTTTTACTCAATAAGAGCAAATATTCTTTCTTTTCAAAACGATAAATAAAAATTATTGATTTAACTACGACAAACTCGTAAAAACAAAACCACTATTCAAAATAACCTAAAAACCTTTTAACCAGGTTTTTAGGTTATTTTGAATTCTGCGCTGTGGTACTATACTTTCTGACATTAAGCGCAGTTAAAATAGCCGCAGATAAGGCAGAGTAAGAAAAAATGATTATTGTTTTAGCCAAGGTAATAGAGTAAATGTGCCCCTTTCATACATGATGTACAAACCTAGACCAATCAATATAAATGGCACAGTGGTTTTACCATAGCGACTTAAAATATAGGCAATTGTGGCTTGACGAGCTAAGAAGTAAGCAACAGCGCACCAAACCCCTACCATAATAAAAAACACAATCAGGATCACTAGCAAACTGTCAAAACTGTTCCCAGCAAATAAGGGAATATAGATGCCGATATTATCACCACCGTTTGCAAAAGTAACTGCTGCAACTTTATAAGTTTGGGGACTCAGAACACTCCAAATAAAAAATAGTATGGGGTTACTGCTAGTAGATGGCTTAAAATCAGTAGTAACAGTCTGAACTTCTATATTTTCTGTTTCTTTATTTAACAATTGCTTGATTCCAATTGCTATTGGTAGTATGCCCAATAATCCTATCCAAGCTCTTGGTATTATTAAACCACCAAAAAATCCTGGTAAACTTGCGATAATGATGGCAGCAAAACCAAGATACTGACCGACAAAAATATGTCGACGACGAAATTGAGTATTTAACTGGGAAAAAAATAGCAGTAATATGATAATGTCGTCAATATTGGTAGCGACAAAGGCAACAATTCCCTCAGTGATAACTGTACTAATTTTATTCATGTGAGGTTGTCAGCATAATGATTAACCAATAAAATATTAAGCAAACAAATCAGGATATACTGAAATGAGTGAGTTAATTACTACACTCTTAGTTGGAATTTCAGCCTTCATTGCCACCAATATTGATGATATCGTTATTTTATTACTGCTGTTTTCTCAACTAAATTCTAGCTTCAGGCGTCGGCACATTATTGCTGGTCAATATTTAGGCTTTACAGTGCTAGTGATTACTAGTCTTCCGGGGTTATTTGGTGGATTAGTTATACCACCTAATTTGATTGGATTGCTGGGATTAGTACCTGTGGCGATAGGTATCAGCAATTTAATCAATCGAGAGGAAGATA
The DNA here is from genome assembly GCA_019359395.1 of Komarekiella atlantica HA4396-MV6. GTDB lineage: Bacteria > Cyanobacteriota > Cyanobacteriia > Cyanobacteriales > Nostocaceae > Komarekiella > Komarekiella atlantica. The sequence goes on along the minus strand of JAHHHK010000004.1, from coordinate 86,782 downwards.
CATCACAAGAGGTTATAGTTGCAACAACAGAATATCAAGATATAAACACGGCAAGTATTTTTAATACACAAACATACAGCGTTGCAGCCATCACTATTGCTAATGGAAGTGATAACATCAGCGTCTATATGCCATTATTTGCTAGTAGTAGCTTAGCGAATTTTGTGATTATTATTGGAGTATTTTTTATATTAATAGCACTTTGGTGTTATTTAGCTGATAAATTTACTTATCAAACAAAATTTGCAAATATTTTAAGTCAATATAGTAGCTATATTTTCCCTTTTGCCTTGATAGGATTAGGCTGTTTGATTGTGTTAAAAACTGGAAGTTTAAGTCTTTTTAAGCTAGGAGCAAGTTTTATTTGTTTAACAATTTTATTAAAAAAAACAGTTTAATGACACTTATATAGTAATCCTAAATGAGTTGTAAGAAAATTCGCCTTCCAGCTAATGCTGTCCCCCCTTGATAATACCAATTCACGAAAATCTTGATACATATAGATTTCTCATAGGGGCACGGCATTACCTATACGCGTCAACTTAACGTGAAAACCATATCCCGCAACAAACTGAAGTTCCTTGCTCATACCAAAAGTCATCTGAAGATGACTAAAATATTTCCAAAATCCTGAGTCTACTTGAGTAGACTTTTGCTATTAGCCAGAGAATTTATTCTCTGGCGGATGAGGAGGCTAACAGTAAAGCTATGGAAATCTAGATAAAATTTGACTTGATCAATTCGTAATTGATATTAAGCAACTTGCACGTTTTCTTGAAAAAGAATATTTTCAAAAGCTGTCATCACTCGTGTATGAAAACGTTGACGGTGTTTCAGTTTCCAAACAGGCTGGATAATTTCTAATCTCTTTGGAGATTGTTTTTGTGGATCGATAATTCGCACAGCGTGTAGTGTTCCTAGTTGCAATTCTTTTTTCACCATAGATTCGGGAAGTGCGGCCGCACCAACGCCACTTTCTACAACTGCTTTCACCATTTCACTGGTGTTTAGGTTGAGTACAACATTCAAGTTGCTGGGATCAATTCCCCAACTTTGTAAGGCTTGATGAAACATTTGTTGTGCACCGGAACCTGATTCACGCATTACCCAACTTGTAGTAAGTAGTTCGTCTAAATAAATCTCGGTACGCTGAAACCAAGGGTGAGATTTGCTAACAACAATTTGCAGGCGATCGCTCCCTACTTCGTCTTTATCTAAACAGTGCTGCAATGATGGCTTTATTTCTCCTGTCACTAAACCCAAATCATACATACCAACAGCAGTTCCTTCACAAATTTCTTCAGCATTTCCTAACTTACAATTGATAAAAATGCCGGGATATAATTGCTTGAACTGGCTAATTTTTTCAGGTAGCCAATAGTTTCCAACTGTGAGACTTGCACCCAATTTCAACTCTCCCCGCTGCAAATTATTTAATTCCTTCAAACCACGTTCTGTTAACTCTACATGGTCAAGAATTTTCTGCGCTTCACCCTGCAATAATTTACCCGCATCGGTAATTTCAATATGACGACCAATGCGATGAAATAATCTAACACCATATTCTGTCTCTAAAGTTTGAATAGCAGCACTCACTGCTGGTTGAGTAATATAAAGTGCTTCAGCTGCGCGGGTAAAGTGCAACACTTCTGCAACGGCTAAAAAGATTCGCAACTGCTCCAGCGTCATTTTGGCTATGGTAGAAGGGAGAGGAGAGTGATTTTGAATACCACAAAAGTATTATACGGCAGATTGGGCGGAAAACTGTAGATATTTTTAAATATTCTTCAATTATATGGATACGATAACAATCCTTTCCCTTATAAGCACTTCTTATCTCCTTTAAGATTTGAGAAAAAGTTAAAGGGTAAGGGAGAAATTTCACCTTTTCCCTTTCCCCTTTCCCCCTTAACTAAAAGGTCTTGGATGCGTTCATATCTGTAATCAATAAGTTCAATCTATCGATTTAACAAAAAACACTGTTTGCTTTTATTGAAAGTAAACCATAAAGTGAAACTATGCCTTTGACATAGCATTCTTGGTTAAGGCAAATCACCAGTTCGATTCAACCGTAATCGGACATCTATAAACTAGAAAATTTGCTGATGACCAAAGAATTTAACCTTCAACAATAATTACCTTTTCACTGCAAGACAAGCGCTAATAGGTAATTCCAGATTTAAAACTTTAACAAAGTGTAGGGGTTTAAATCCCCAGCTTCTATCAAGTCGCAATAATTAGGAATTATGTAGCTTGCTTCTCGCGCCAGGCGCGAGTATTACGAATTACGAATTAGTTTAAACCTGCGTATCAGCAAGCATCCCAGCTACCCACCGATACAGATGGTTGATAACCACTACCATTGACGAGACACAATAAATGAGCGGATTACTAACTGCTATTCCTACAGGACTTACTGCTTTCGTTGCCACAAATCTTGATGATATTGTCATCTTATCGCTATTTTTCTCACAAATAAATACTTGCTTTCGCCGCCGCCACATCGTTATCGGTCAATATCTAGGTTTTAGTACGCTAGTAATTGCAAGTTTACCTAGCTTTTTTAGCAAATTCATCCTACCAGAATCCTGGATTGGTTTACTCGGCATTATTCCGATCATCATTGGTATTAGTCGTTTACTAAATCAAGAGGCTGACGATGCAGAAGATCCCAAAACTCCCGAATCTTCTCAATCTTGGTGGTACAATTTTCTCTCTCCCCAAACCTACGGTGTAGCAGCAGTAACAATTGCTAATGGTGGTGACAATATCAGTATCTATATGCCTATGTTTGCTACCAATACATGGGATAGCTTACTGGTTGTTTTAGCCGTATTTTTTGTCATGGTGGGTATGTGGTGTTATGCAGCCTATTGCTTAACTCAGGTAAGTGCGATCGCATCTGTTATTACTCGCTACGGAAATTCTTTTATTCCCTTTATCTTAATCGGATTGGGTGTTTCCATTTTGATGGAAAGTCACACTTTAGAAACTCCCGCTTTAGTTGTCATTACTTGTGTAAGTCTTGGTTCTTACTTGTTAATTTTAGGTAGGAATGCATGGCAAGAAATTTACAGATTTTCTTTGGGATTACCTGAATCTGAAGTTTTATCTGGAGTTGAGCAAAAATAAACTTCTATTAGACATAAAAAGCCTCAACAAACAGATAAAACAGTCCTCACACAATACCTTAAATTAGGTAGTTAACAGCTAGTAAATGTTTTCTAATCCACAAGGAGAAACACATGAAATTTTTCAAATCTAATTTTTTCAAAATCACTGTTGTCTGTTTATTTTTACTGGTAAACTTGATGATTGCTCAACCATCTTGGGCAGGAAAAAAATATGCAGATGACCCAGATTATATCGAAATCACCAAGGCGTTAGATACTGCCTTACAAGAAAAACAAACACAAGGTGCTACACCAGAGATTCTACAAAAAGTCTCTAATTTACAGTTCCAGAAATATATCATTGAAACTGGTGAAAATGTTGGAATATGCCGTAATGAAACGGAAAAGACGCTGTTAGTCTACGGTCAAAAACCAAAAAAATCTCGCTCAACCTATGATAATGAATTGTATCTGCTACCCAGTGGTGCGGAAACTGATGATGAGTGGGACTGTCAAGGTGTTTATATCCCTGGTCAAGTTGCTACAGAAGGACAGGAAGGAACACCTGCTACTGCTTTTAAGATTGTTCATGGAACTCGGTTAGTTGCGACAAGTAACCCCCAAACTGGAGAGACTGAATTTAATCTTCCACCTGCGAATATTTTCAAGTCTGGCGAAGCCAACTGGTTTATTCCTGATAATTTACAAGCTGCCCTTGATGCCGGAATTACTAATGCAAAAATTGACGATTGAGTAACTGGTAACTACAGCGAATTTGCTAATTAAGCAATAATAACACAAAAATAAGAGTCAGAATTGCTCTGGCTCTTATTTTTTGACTTTATCACATCATAAACTTAAAATTTCTACCGAAACAAGCAATATTATAAATATAATTGATTAAATAAGCTGAGTTAATCAAGAAATATTGTTGTCATAAAAATATTATTTTTTTGTATTTTTTTTGAGAAAATATTAATTAAGTATTCGACAGTTTCAACAATTACTCAAAAATGCAAATTCTATGAAGATAGAAGCAGAAAAATTAGAAACACAAAAGCCAGAAAAATTACAGAAATATAGGTCAGATCGAATACGGGATCATTTGGCAAATGAACGCACTTATCTAGCATGGATGCGGAGTGGTATTGCACTCATGGGTTTCGGTGTGTTGATTGTGCGTTTGCGTATTATCCGTCCTCCATTAGCACCACAACCTCCTGGTAATGGTTGGAAGTTGGGTTTAGCGTTCGCTTTGGTAGGTGTGTTGACAGTGTTACTTTCAACTCAGCATTATTTCGCTGTTCGCCGAGATATTGACGAAGATACCTATCAACCGCCAGACCGTTGGATAATTCTTGCGAGTTTGGCTGTGGCTCTACTTGGTATAGGAGTGATCTACTATGTCTTCACAGTTCCCTTAGATAATTTGCAGACTTTTATGCTGGAGTGATGAAATCTCGGTTAGTGGGTGATCTGACAACTTGCTCGATTTTAGCGATCGCGCTCCCGCATCCCTTCTATACTGGGGTTAATTCTAAATAATTTACGCCTGATGTGAATTATGAAAATCAACGACATATCAAAAATTCTGCGTACTGTAGAAACGTAGCAATGCTACGTCTCTACGAGAAATACAGGGTTTTAGCATCTAATCCACATTAAACGTAATTTAGAAATTTGAATATTTAAGAAACCGGATTTCTACAGCAACCCGGTTTCTACACTCAATAATTCAAATCTCTTACCTTAAGCATAAGCAGCAGCAAACACCTTCGTTTGTTTCGGTTGGATGTAAACACGCTGTCCCTTTCGTAGCTGAAGCTGATAGAACTGTTCTCGATTCAGATAAGCATTGAGCGTTTCACCAGACTGCAAAACTAACTCTACACGAATTTCCCAGCCTAGATGAATAATCCTTTCAACAATGACAGATGTGGCATTCTCATCCGGTTCCGTCTTAATCAAAATGTCATGTGGTCGCAGAAAAACTTTATCACTAGGAGAAGTTGCATTTTTGTTAGGTAGGATACCGACATGGCTGGGTAAGACGTTCACAGGGCCAACAAAACTCATCACAAACGGTGTTGCTGGGTTGTCATAAATGTCAGCCGGACTGCCAACTTGTTCTACCCGTCCTTGATTCATCACTACAATTTCGTCAGCAACTTCCATTGCTTCTTCTTGGTCATGAGTAACGAATACGGTAGTGACATGGACTTCTGAATGCAGATTGCGTAACCAAACACGCAAATCTTTGCGAACTTTGGCATCTAAGGCCCCAAAAGGCTCATCTAATAACAGGATGGGGGGCTGTACAGCAAGTGAACGTGCTAATGCTACGCGTTGTCGTTGACCACCAGAAAGCTGGGAAGGATAGCGATCGCCAAATCCCTGCATCTGTACCAATTCTAAAAGTTCCTCAACGCGTTGTCGTACATGGTGTTTAGGATGCTTACGAAGATCCATAGAAAAGGCGATATTCTCACGCACTGTCAGGTGTTTAAATAACGCGTAGTGCTGAAAAACAAAGCCAATATTGCGTTCTTGTACGCTGCGGTAAGTAGCATTTTCACCCACTAACCAAATTTGACCTGCATCTGGAGTTTCTAATCCCGCAATCATCCTTAGCAAGGTGGATTTTCCTGAACCCGAAGGGCCTAATAACGCCACCAAAGATCCATTTTTAATCTTCAAACTTACATCATCAACAGCACGAAAACTTCCATAGTGCTTAGAAATATTTTCTACCCGAATTCCCATAGTTCTTCCCGCATTCAATTTGGTACATAACTATATTTAACTACTGTTTGTCGATCAAATTTAAGTACTTCATTAAAATATTAACTACAAACTGGTATTAGATCTAAAGGACATATCCATGCATAGAAGACGCGTCTAGCCACAGTGGTAGCTTTAATTTTTCTAAATAATTGAAACTAGAAAAAAGTTGCTGTGGTCTACCCCAAAGATCCAAATCAAACCAACCATCATCTTGCTGATTGGCTGGGAGTGATGCCGCAATAATATTGACTGTTATGCCATAGCGGGAAACCAAATCAGAGATAACTGGTGTTTGGTAATAATCTTTTAAGATGCAAATTTGCAACCGCAGTCTGTGAGATTGACCACTATAGCCTTGGTAGGCTTGAGTGTGCGAAGACGTTGACAAAGGTGCAAATTCTTGTTTATTCAGTTTTTGGTTTGGAAATGGCTGAGAACTCAAATCATACTGCATATTTCCAGCAATACTCAGCTGTATCAAATCTACTCCCAATTTTTGTAAGTACAGTAAGCTATTACAGATGTGTTCTGGATTGCCTTGGAATTGTAAGTCAAACCAACCGTAGTTTTCTGTTGATGTGAGCATCGCAGATGTAATATTAACGGTGACACCATAACGCGATACCAAACGTGAAATCACAGGTTGCCGTTGGTAATGCTGAGGTATGCGAATGCGGCTATCAACTGGTGTGGGTTGAGGAGATTTCTTTCGAGACATGGGGAACGGGGAACGGGGACTGGGGACTGGGGACTGGGGAATGGGGACTAGGGGACAAGGTGAATAAATAAAATACCCAATCCCTAATCCCTTTCAATGAGGTACGTTTCCATCTATTGCAGATATCTAGTCACATACTGACTCTATACTCCCTATCTAAAAATCTACAGTTTATCGCTCAGGATCTAGTATTTTATTGTTTGGTAATAGATAGTACAGGTATCTAGATGAAATAGCAAGAGCAAACACCATAATCTCAATCAAGAATATGGTGATTACATATAAGAGGGGTAAGAGGAGAGAATAATTAATGACAAATGACGACTCTCACGAGTAAATATGCAACTAAAATACATAACAGCTTAATTTAATAATTAAAAATCTTTAGCGTGAATGGGTAATGCAAACACAGCAAGCTTTTAGAATTAATGCCGCCCAACCAGATAAATTAAAACAATTCCTTCCCAAACCTTTAATTATTTCTACCCCGGTGGCTGGTTGGAATGGTTTTTATTTTGCCTATCATCGCCAATCTAACTATAAACTCCCTGAGACATCTCCTTTTCAGCATATTGTTACTATTTACAGTAGAGAGTTTCAAGCAAAATTAAAAATCAACGGACACTGGCAAAGCAAATCCTATACAACAACCGATGTGGGAATTTTTCCGGCTCACCAAATATCTCCAGCAGTACAATTTGAGCAGGATTTAGGGTTTATTCACATCGGTATTGAACCAGCAATAATTACTCGTGTTGCCTACGAATCAGTAGATGCTGATACGGTTGAAATTGTACAACAGTTGCAAGCGCACGACCCACTAATTCAGCAAATTGGGCTGACACTCAAACAAGAAATAGAGACTAGTGGATTTGATAGTTATCTCTATTTAGAATCAGCAGCAAATATGTTAGTAGTGCATTTGTTGAAACGCTATTCGACACATAAATCCATTATTAGGGAATATACTGGTGGATTACCGAAACACAAATTAAAAGAAGCGATCGCCTATATTAACGATAACTTAGAACAAAATTTATCATTAGCAGAAATTGCTGCGATCGTTCAAATGAGTCCGCACTATTTTGCTAGCTTGTTTAAACAATCAACAGGAATTGCACCTCACCAGTATGTCACTAAATGCCGAATTGAGAAAGCCAAATATTTACTGACGCAAGAATTATCAGTTATGCAAGTTTCTCAATTAGTAGGATTTCAAAGTCAAAGTCATTTTGCTAAAGTTTTTCGTAAATATATCGGCGTCACTCCTCAAGCATTTAAGAAAGCACTTTGAATTTTTGGAAGATTGCGCTAGTTTTCGGAAGATTGCGCGAGACAAGATTATCTTGTCAGTACTAAACTTAATAACAAGATTTCCGACTTATTTAATAAGTTGGGAATCTAAGAAGTCGGAAATCTGAAAGGGAAAAAATGTCACAACTCAAATCAGCAGAGGAAATGCCCGGTAGCTTTGGGCTACCCATTTTAGGCGAGACTCTTCGATTATTTGCTACTCAAGGATGGGGATTAGCAAAGAACTACGAGCAATACGGCCCTGTTTTCAAAACCAGCATCTTAGGAACCAAACATGCAGTTTTGGTAGGGACAGAAGCAAATAAATTAATTTTACAAGAAAAAGCCGACCATGTATCTTCTTACTTAGGATGGAAATCGGCTATGGAACATATTTTCGGTCGTCCCATGATGCTTCAAGATGAAGAAGAACATCGCCGCACCCGTCGCTTAATGGCTCCGGCGTTTCACGGGAAAGCCATTGCTAATTACTTTGATATTATGCAAATCGAAGTTAACAACTGCCTAGAAAACTGGGCGGAACACAGTACAATTGCTATTAAAAATGAATTTAACCAGCTAGCATTACGAATTGGGATTCGTCTATTATTGGGTGTTCAGCTACAAAATGAAGTTGAGCAAGTTGAACAGTTGTATAACAATTTGATGCAGGGAGCATTAACGTTATTGCGGTTAGATTTACCATTTACAAAATATGGTCGCTCCCAGAAAGCTCGTCGTCAACTTAAAGCCTTCTTACAAAATATTATTAGCGATCGCCAAATGCAAGGCAACTTAAAGGAATCTTGTGACGTATTAGGATTGTTTCTTGCAGCAGTGGATGAAGAGGGCAATAATTTAGCCCACTCACAAATTATAGACGAACTAATACACTTGCTAAATGCAGCACATTTTACTAATGCCACATCTTTAACATGGGCAATGGTTGAATTAGCAAGATATTCGCAATGGCGCGATAAACTCCGTCAAGAACTAACACAAGTTGTAGGAGATGAACCTTTGCACTTGGGACACCTCAAACAACTTAACCAAATGACTTACTTTTTAAAAGAAATAGAGCGCCTTTACAATCCCGCGGGTGTAATACTATTGCGGGGAGTTGTGAAAGAAATTGAATATGCAGGCTATCGCATTCCTCCTGGTTGGGTGATTATTATTGCTCAAGGATTAACGCATCGCTTACCAGAAATTTATACTAACCCAGAACGGTTTGATCCAGAACGCTTTGCACCTCCCCGCGAAGAGGATAAAAAAGATCCCTTTGCTTTAATTGGTTTTGGCGGTGGCGAACATATATGCATCGGGATGGAGTTTGCCAAAATGGAGATGAAGATTTTTTTGGCAACGTTGCTGCAACGATATGATTGGAGCGTGACACCAGAATATAAAACTATCAACTACCAACAACCACCGTTTCAAGTAGAAGAAAAACTACAAGTGCTATTGAAAATTCTTTGAAAAGCATAGTAAACTTGACAGCCCTACTGCCATAAGAAGAATTTTTTCGTTATCGCTATGGATGGAAAATGATTTTACCAATCATCTGTTTTGGTGTCATCCCAGACTTCAAGTTCTAATTCATGAAGGTATGTCAACCCATTTTGAATTTGTGTATTTGTTCCTTGGAGATCAAGGTCAAACCAACCATCACCAACAGCATTGGCTCCCAGAATTGCCGCAGTAATATTTACAGTCAGACCGTAGTCAGACACTAGGCGAGAAATAACAGGTTGGGAGTGATAGTCTTTGGGAATCCTGACTCGAATCCGTTTATGGGTAAGCGTATTGTCACTAGCCATATCTAAATTATTTTAATTTCTGATCGGGATTGGTACGGAACTACTTTTACCTCTAATGGTGATTTTTTTATAAGTATTAAGCGGATCGTACCAGATCCCACGATTTGCTTGTAGTTATCGTTTGGATAACTTTTATAGCTGCTTAAGTAGCTAGGCGTAAATAAATTAAAGTTTGTAGTAGGGACTTTAGTCCTGATCATCTTTGTTTTGAGCGATGAATCGCTCACTACGAACTAAGATTTTTTTGTATTTAATTATACCTACCTACTTAATTGTCCTATTCAACATCTTTAATACGAGTTTTTCGTTCTAAAATCTCTTTCAGCACTAAAGTAACTACTGCTAGTAGTGCCAATAATACAGCCGCAGAGAAAGCAGCTTCAGTTTCATATTGTTTGTAAGCGTCTTCTACAAATAATGGTAAGCTCTGGGTTGTATTAGCAATGTTACCAGATACTACTGAAACCGCTCCGAATTCACCCATTGCTCTGGCATTAGTCAAAATCAAGCCGTAGAGTAAACCCCAACGGATACTAGGCAAAGTAACACGCCAGAATATCTGCCAATCATTTGCACCTAGGGTTTTAGCTGCTTCTTCTTGATCCTTGCCAAACTCCTCTAAAACAGGAATCACTTCTCTAGCAACAAAAGGCATACTCACAAATGCCGTAGCTAGCACCATGCCGGGAAAGGCAAAGATAATCTTGATATCATGTGCTTGCAGCCAAGGCCCAAACCATCCATTTCGTCCGTAGAGGAGTACAATCATTAATCCTGCAACTACGGGCGATATTGAAAATGGCAAGTCAATAATACTCAGAACTACGGCGCGTCCAGGAAACTTATGGCGAGCGATCGCCCAAGCTGCACACAGTCCAAATACTGTATTCACAGGTAAAGCAATCAAAGCCAATAACAGCGTCAGTCCGGCTGCATGGAGAAAGGCGGGGTGTGTCAGGTTAGATAAAAACGGCCCAACCCCCTTTCTAAAGGCTTGGAAAAAAACGTTGAGTGCAGGGATGTATTGAACTAAGGCTAAATAGACAACTGCTATACCAATCAAAAGTGTTGGAACCCAACTCTTCTGCTGTTTTGGCTTGACTGTACCTGTATTAGACCCAGATGAGTGAAAACTTGGCTCATTTACTGTCATATCGCCTTGCCCATGCTTGTAAGAAATTAATTGCCAGTAATAGCACTAATGAAATTGCCAGTAGAACCACACCAATTACGGTTGCACCAGAATAGTCATACTGCTCTAAGCGTTGGAAAATTAGTACAGGTGCGATTAAATCTTGGAAAGGCGTATTGGAAGAGATAATCACCGTTGAACCATACTCCCCAACTGCACGGGAGAAACCCAGAGCAACACCAGTCAAAATTGTCGGAAACAATGGCGGCAAAATCACTTTCCAGAATGTCTGCCATTGAGAAGCACCCAGACACCAGGAAGCTTCTTCAATTTCATGTTCCATTTCCTGAAGCACAGGTTGCACTGTTCTGACTACAAAAGGCAGTGAGATAAATACCATCGCCACCCATACGCCCAAACGAGTGAAAGATACTTTAATCCCTAGAGGTGCTAGTAGCGAACCAATCCAGCCGTTATCACTGTAAACTGTTGCTAGTGTTAACCCTGCTACCGATGTTGGCAGGGCAAAGGGTAAATCCACTGTGGCATCAATCACCCGTTTCAGAGGAAAGTCATAGCGAACTAAAACCCAAGCAATCAAAGTACCAAAGATTCCATTGATCAAAGCCGCTAGCATTGACGTGACAAAAGTGACATTATATGTTGCTAGCGCGATATCACTAGTTGCGATCGCCCAAAATCTCGCCGGAGGTTCCGTACTCGCTTTTAGGAACATGGCAACTATGGGGATAAACAACATCACTGTTAGATACCCTAGGGTAATTCGCCATGTCCAAGGAAGGTGCAATAACTGATGGAGAAATCCCTTCCAAGCTGGAGTTTTACGGTCAATTTCTACAGAAGGAAATAAAGTCATAGTCAAGAATTCAAAATTTCAAACTCACAAGAATTTTTATTTTGGTAGTTAATAGTCAGCTATTTTTTCTACTAACAGTAACGACTGACTATCAACTAATAATTAATTACCGTTTCCTTTGAGCTTGGATTTTATCAAATATACCCCCATCTACAAAGAACTTCTGATCAATTGCTTCCCAACCACCAAAGTCCTGAACTGTACCCAGAGTTTTCACTTTGGGAAATTTATCTGTAGCTGCTTTAGTTTGGGCTATTTCCTCATTTACAGGGCGGAATCCCAACTTGATAAACTCTTGCTGTGCTTCTGGGGTATAAAGGAATTTAACAAAACCTTCAGCAACTTCGCGGTTGCCGTGCTTATCGACGTTCTTGTCTACCACAGCGATTGGATTGTCGATAGATATATTTACTTCAGGAACGACATAATCAACTTTCTCACCCTTTTGTTGTGCCAAGAGAACTTCGTTTTCGTAATTAATTAAAACATCTCCCTGACCTTGCTTAGCAAAGGTGTCAGTCGCTTCTCGCGCATCTTTAGTCAGAATTGGCACATTACTGTAAACTTTAGTCACATATTCAGTAGCTTTAGCTTCATCTCCACCAGTTTTAATCACGGAATTCCACAACGCGAGGAAATTCCACCTAGCAATACCTGAAGTTTTAGGATCAGCGGTAATCACTTTTACATCACCTTTCACTAAATCTTCCCAGGTCTTGATGCCTTTAGGATTTCCTGGACGAGTTATTAGCGCCGCCACAGATTTGGAGACAATGCCATTATTGGGAACTTCTTTTTCCCATCCTGGCTGAATCAATCCAGCCTTCTCAATCTTTTGGGTGTCTCCAGCTAATGCTAAGTGGACAATATCTGCTTCCAAACCATCGATAACAGCACGAGTTTGGGAACCAGAGCCGCCATAGCTTTGTTTGAAGCTGACGGTTTGATTATGCTCTTTCTTCCACTGTTCTACAAACTTAGGAATGATGGCTTCGTGAGCTGCTTTGGTGACAGCAAAAGAAACCAGCGTTAGTTCAACATTCTGCTTGTTGGCAGCAACAGGACTAGCCGCAGGGGCTTCAGTAGTCGAATTACTGGCATTTTCACCAGAGCAGGCGGCGAGTGCCACACTCAAAACGGCTCCTACTACAAAGAGCGATACAAAGCCTTTAAGCGAATTCAGTCTGAACCGTGTTCTTTGTTCAGCGTAGATGCAAAGCAGCTTGTCGCGAGACATCGCTTGGAATCTTTTCAGTGGGCGCTGCCACAAAGTCATCTCGTATCCTCCTCTATAAGTACAGTTAATTGATGGGAATACAGTTATATACTGTTTATGGTAGTAGATTATTGCAGGTATCCGATCGCAAACGCCAGAGGATAACAGCACATTCTCGATAGAGAATATGGAGATTTTACCACCAGTTTGATGATTAAAACCGTTAAGAGCTTCAAGTATCAAATTGTCATCACATACTTCGACTGCTGTATTAAGCAAATTTCAAGGGTAAACCGTCCTGAAATACTAGTAGTTCTCCCAGTGTGATTGGCGTCCAAACTTCGTTATCGGTGAGAGGGGTAGTGGCAATGACAGCGACGCGATCGCTCTCAGTAGTCAACTCTCGAAAATCTACGGTCATGTCTTGGTCAATCAAGTGAGCAGCAGCAAAAGGTGCTTGACGCACAATGTAGCTGAGCTTGGTTGAACAGTAAGCAAAAAAGTGCTCTCCATCTGATAATAGGTAGTTAAAAATGCCCTTAGAGGCAATTAATTCAGTAATTTCGCGTAATACTAAGTACAGTTCCTTGATGGTAGGCTCACCATCAGGAAAGCGTCGGCGTAACGTTTCCAGCATCAAGCAGAATGCTTTTTCACTATCGGTGTTACCTACGGCTTGATAAAAGCCCATGTTTTCTGGTTGAAAATCTGGCAAATTTCCATTGTGGGCAAATACCCAATACTTCCCCCACAATTCCCTGCGGAAAGGATGGCAGTTGTGAAGGGCAACTTCACCTTGAGTAGCTTTGCGGATATGAGCAATTACATGGGTCGAGTGGATGGGATAGCTTCGGACAAACTCTGCTACCGGAGAAGCAACAGAAGGTTGAGCATCCAAAAACATTCGACATCCCTTTCCTTCAAAGAAAGCAATGCCCCAACCATCGCTATGATCATCCGTTTTTCCTCCCCGTGCAGAGAACCCTTCAAAAGAAAAGCAAATATCCGTTGGAACATTGCAGTTCATTCCGAGCAGTTGGCACATTGATATTGAGCTTCTGATTCGACTAACGGCTGAGGATTAACATACTTCAGAATGCCTCAATAATTCTGGAGCGATCGCTTCAATCTTACAATTTATAGAGTTTGTCATTAGTCATTAGTCATTAATTATTCTCTCCCCCTGCCCCGGTTACTGAGTTTCGACTACGCTCAACTGCCGCGGAGTCGTAAAGCCTGCGGCATAGCTACGCTTAGGGCGCAGCCTCAAAGTAGAGACGCACTGCCCCTCTGCCCCCCTGCCGCCTAACTATCTCATGACGAATTACTTAGGCTCTAGCTGTGGCGGAAATATCCGTAATTTTTAATCAGTGCAGAGATTGCGATCGCTCTGGGGTATACACTCAAATGCAAGGCTGCCCATTGCCATTGTTAAATACAAAACCCTGATGAAGAAGTTTTGTGATTTCTGCTATTAAAAGAGTAGGTTCTACAGGCTTATTCACGTAGCTTTGAAAACCAGATGTGAGAGCAAGACTGCAACCTTCTTCAGAACCTAAAGCAGTTAAAGCAATAGCTGGAATCTGTCCTTTTTCTGAGAGCGTCATCTTTCTAATGTTGCTGATTAACGAAAATCCATCCATTTCTGGCATGGCGATGTCAAAAATGAAAATGTCAAATTTGAATTGTTTAATTGCCTCAAGAGCTTGTAAAGCTGATGTTGCTGTGATTACGCGACTACCGTAGCTTTCAAGAATACAGGTAGTTAAAAACAGACTATCGGCGTTATCATCTACTACAAGAACCTGTATACCATCTAGAGATTGAAACTCTTTTGTAACATCTAGAGGATGTTGATCTTCAGGATTATTTGCCATGATAATATTGCCTCCTTAGTTGCCGTAATCAATTACGGAGGAAATCCACTAGGCAGCTAGCTCAGTACTGGCTGCCTAGCGGGTATTTATTATTAAGCTACCATGACCTTAGTCTGATCTCTTGAGTAATATTTGTTAGTTGCTAAAATGCTTTTTTATTAAGAAGGCTCAGGGGACAAGGGGCGGGGGAAAAGGTAGAAACCGAACTTCTCTACGAGACGATGAACGCGAACGTCCCGCTACGCGCTTTCGCCCGCAAGTGACGCGACCTGTTTACCCCTTTTCCCCTCTTACAAAGTTCTGATCGCTATGCGGGTCTTACTGCCCAACCGTTCTAAAAGAACGGTTGCCTTGTGTCCTCTGGACACAAGGGAGAGGCGCAAGGCTTTGCGCCTCTCGGCAGTGAACAGACCATCGGAGGAAGCCTCTGCAAGGAACGCCAGTCGCCTACGGAAGGGTTTCCCTCCCCGAAGTTTGGATGCCTGCGGCAACGTCTTCGACGAACGGAGGAAGCCTCCGCTCCAACTTCTCTTCTCTTCTCTACGAGAGGCTGCGCCAACGAGACGCTTTGCGTAGCTTGCTTCCCGCAGGGTACGCAGCGCTGGCTCGACTTTGCGCTTTTCCCTTTAACCTTTTCCCCTATGCGTTTTTATTCGTATTATGAACTCTTGAGAAGAAGCTGAGAGCATAAAAAGCATAATTGGGGTAATAGTATCAGCTTTTACCCCAAAATGTCAGAAAACCCTGGATGTGATCGCTCACGAGGTTTTAAATTTAAGTACCCAGTTAATATAAATCTGTTTTTATCTTGATTTTTCCTACAGCTCTGGCAACTTTTTCCCAAGCTCTAGCAGTGTCAGGGTCTTGCCAATTGGTTCTTAAATGTTCAGCTTTCTCGTAACAGACTTGAGAAAGTATCTCTAACACACCAGATAAACTCATGCCATCAATCATTGTCCTTATATCATCTTTGTCGTACATTTTTAAAACTCCATATTAAAAATCTGTCAAGTTTGTTAAACAGGTTGGAGATGAAGTCATCATCCACGATACTTGGATGTGATAATACCTGGGATCATGGTGTATGTACAAGTTTCAATGGAATGACATGAAAAAGACTGCATAAAAACTGGATATATCTCTAGAAGCTAACTACTATCTCCATTGACAGAGATGAGAGGACAAGAAGCTTAAAATTCGGCTTGAGTCTCAAATTAAACTTCAACACGCTGAGATTAATTTAAAAACAGTTGTACGCAAAATCAATACTATCAAAAATGATATAGCACACTCTGCCAAAGCGAAAGTTACTCAAGCTCAAGCTGACTATAAGCTGTTATGAACAAGGCGCGATCGCTTCAAGAGATTTTCATCTGACTGAGCTTTATTAGTCAGCCTTAATTCAACAGTATTAATGACGCATATATTAGCTAATCTGTCAATGTAGAGCTTATACCCAAAAACTTGTGGCAAAACAACCACAAAGATACCGTATTGCTCAATAATCGGATCACAAGATTATTAAGCACATGCAATTATGATGATTCAAAAAATACATTAATCTCTTCTATTAGCTGCGGAATTTAGCTGAAATTGTTCACAGAGCGATCGCGCTAGTCTCCCAAAAGAAACTCACAATCAATCACAAATTCAGAACTACTTAAAACAAAACCAACATCTACAATTTTCAAGGTATAAGATGAAGCAATTACGGGTGGACTTGTCGCTAGTGCCAATACTGGTAACACTGACAGTAATTAGTACGGCAAACATCGCATTGGCTGGTGGATTTGCCCTCAATGAACAGAGTGTTAAAAGTCTGGGAAATGCTTTCGCTGGCAATGGAATCGCCACTGATGATGCCAGTACAATTTTCTTTAATCCTGCTGGGTTGACTCGATTACCAGATAATTCTCTAGTTGGGGCAACATACGTCATTTTCCCTACAGTCAGTTTTCAAAACCAAGGTTCTAGGGTGGTAACAGGTGCGCCTTTGTCAGGCGGAAATGGTGGAGATGCAGGCGTTGATATTATTGTGCCAAACCTCTACGCTGCTTGGAGCGTTTCTGATCGCCTAAAACTGGGTATTGGAATCAATGTTCCTTTTGGGCTATCTACCAAATACAACAGCGATTGGGTTGGTCGCTACCAAGCAGTTGAGTCGAAACTCGCCACTATTAATATCAATCCCACGGTGGCTGCTAAATTAACTGATAACTTGTCTGTGGGTGCAGGTCTGAATATCCAATATGCTGAGGCAACACTCTCAAATGCAATCGATTTTGGTTTAATTGGCCGGAGCGTTGGCTTACCCAATCAACCCCAACAAGCAGACGGTTTTGTCAAAGTAACTGGCTCCGATTGGAGTGTGGGTTACAACCTAGGAGTCATGTACGAACCAGCTAAAACTACACGCATTGGTCTAAGCTACCGTTCTCCAATTACCCAAGAGATTCGGGGAAATGCTGACTTTACTGTACCAGCAAGTGCTAGAGCGCTGACTGCAAGAGGACAATTTACAGACACAGGAGCCAGCGCTCTTTTGAACCTACCTGATACATTGTCACTCGCTGTTTACCAAGAGCTTAGCCCCCGTTTGGCAATCGTCGGTGATGTTACTTGGACAAACTGGAACCGTTTCCAAGAACTGCGAGTCAAGTTTAACAACCCTGTTCAAGCCGATAAGGTACAGCCGCAGAACTGGGATGATACCTACCGCATCGGATTAGGAGTAAACTACGCGGTAAATGATAACTTAACGTTGCGGACTGGTGTTACCTACGATCCTAGTCCTGTTAGTGAGGAATTTAACACTCCCCGATTGCCAGGTGGAGACCGCACTTTAATCGGTTTAGGTGCTAGCTATCGACCTTCCAAGTCACTCAATATCGACGTTGGCTATACCCATGTGTTTATAGATGATAGTTTTATTAACCAGTCAAGCTCTACAGATGGTACGTTAACAGGTAAATTTTCAGGCAGCGTCGATGTTTTTGGGGTACAAGTAACCTGGCAGTTTTAAGTATAAATGCTGAAAAATCAAGTCTCAAAAGCAATATTCGATCAAATAGCTCGGTAATTAATTGCACATTTGAAGTGTAACGTTGAAGCTCAGAAGCTCAGCATTGAACAAAAAAGCTCAATGCTGAGCTTCTGAGCTTAATTTTTCGAGAAAAAAGCTCAATGTTCCGAGTTATTAGCAGCAGCAAGTATGAAGTACTAAAGCCAAAATTTCGAGTTCAAAGCTTGAAAGTTGGAGTTTTGAGGACGATCGCATTCCCACCAGACAAATTTTATTCCATGACCAAACCGAAGACACAGATGGCGATCGCTCGCGTCAGCGTGAAGGCTGGCCCGCAGGTAAGGGTAAATTTCCTAAGCCTCGCAGTATAGGCGGTTCACTCAGACAGCTAGCTGAATTACAAGATGGTAATGGCAAGTTAGACTCTTAAGTAGTTGATCAAGAATTATAAATTACAGTTGAGCAAGCTTTAAGATAGTTGCACTTGCGATCGCCAGGATGTGCAGGAATGCAATCACAAAGTTCTTTCAAATACTGGGCATAAATAACACACTTTGCATCTTCAGAAGGATGCCAGAAAAGCGAATGCTTGAGACGCTATAATCGGGAGTTAATAACTAAATGTAAAATGCCACACATCTTATTGGTGGATGATGAAGCACCTCTACGCGAAAGCCTCACCTACACCCTGCAAAAAGAAGGCTACACAGTGACATCAGCAGCAGATGGGCATGATGCTATCAAACAGTTCCATAAGCAAGTACCGGATGTAATTTTGCTAGATTTAATGCTGCCACAAGTTGGCGGCATGGAAGTCTGTTGGCGAATTCGGGCCTTTTCGGATGTTCCCATTGTTATACTGACAGCAAAAGATCAAGATATTGATAAAATTTGGGGCTTGGAAGCGGGAGCAGATGATTATGTCACCAAGCCATTCAACACCCGTGAACTGCTAGCACGCATCAAAGCAGTGTTGCGTCGTCGTGGGGATTAGTTGAAAAAATGGGCTGGTTGCCTCGGATCAAATTAAATTCTATTCATGCCAAACTGCTAGCCACTTACCTACTGCTGACAGCCTTGGGAACGACCTTGATGGCAGGTTATATCCTGTGGTCATTCCATGCATATTTCATGCGAACACGCCTAGCAGATTTGGAAAACTGGACAACTGCCCTGAGTGAGAGTGCAGCAGATGCTTTAGAAGCAAATAATCTTGAACGGGTAAAGGTGCTGGTGCAGCGATATGGAGCACCACAAACTGTGACGCTTCGGATTTTTAATCAAAAAGGTTTTCTGCTAGCTACTTCTGACCCACAGCGAGACACACTGGTCACTGACTGGTATAAGGTTCCTGGAATGTGGGAAGCTCTGCAAAATCGTCCAGTACAGGGAGTTGCAAAAGGGGTTTTATCAACGCAAGATCGCCTCTACATTGCTAAACCAATTTGGCGTAATGGTCAATTATTGGGTGTGCTGCGAATGTCGATCACTCTAGACCAGTTCCAGCGTCAGTTCGCTAGGGTGATTTGGAGCATTTTGGGGACATTGGCATTGACAATCTTGCTATGTGCGCTGATTAGTACTCGCCTGGCTCGCAGTCTTTCCAAACCGATTGAAACTATGCGGAATTTTGCGATTCGCTTAGGCAGTGGTCATTTTGGCGATAAGCTTATTATCCGTGAGAATAATGAGTTAGATCAGTTGGCGGCGGAGCTTAACCGGATGAGTGAACGGTTAGCTTCGCTAGACCAGGAGCGTAGGGCTTTTTTAGCAAATGTCTCCCACGAACTCCGCACGCCCATCAGCAATGTTCAGGTAACGGTAGACGCACTTAAAAGTGGCGCATACGAAGAACCCCAATTACGCGATCGCTTTTTCCAAACTATCGAGAACGAAATCAAACGCTTATCTCGACTAATTCATGACTTACTGGATCTAGGACGCTTAGAAGCAGGAGTTACTCAACTCGAACAGCAGACCTTCTCACTTCGCACTTTAATTAATCGTGCTGTCAGTGCGATGGAACCTCGAATGCAGTCCATTGGTGTCTCTTTGCATGTCAACGTGGCTGACCTAAAGCTACAAGGCGATCCAGAACGCTTATTACAGGCTGTTTTAAATGTGCTAGATAATGCTATCAAACATTCAGTACCCAATTCTCAGGTATTTATTTCTGGATTCACTGAAGGGAAACAAGCAGTAATTAAAATTCAAGACCAAGGAAAGGGCATCAGTGAGAACGATTTGCCCCGGATTTTTGAGCAGTTTTATACAACAGATCCCTCTCGTAAAGGCACTAGCAACGGTTTGGGGTTAGCGATCGCCAAGCGCATTGTCGAAGCACATCATGGCAGCATTACAGCCAGTAGCGTCACAAGTCAGGGCGCAATTTTTACGATTTGCTTGCCGCTGAAAGCAAAAACAGACCTCAAATCAAGTGTCAGTTTAAACAAGGAAGATACTCAGGTTGAGCTTGATTGACACTTTCACCTGTATCTAATTTAGAAAGCACCTTAAACTCTTTGAAATTCATTAAAATTGATTAGCACTATATTGATCTAAATAATGTGTGTTATTTAGTTGGTGACAGACATTAGGTGATAGTTTTTATTAATTGTGCCGCAAAGACAATTAATAGTAGAAAGCCCTATTATTTTGATTTAATAGGAGCGCAAGCACATGAGTTTAAGCGCAAGTTGCAAACAATACTGAGCTAGACAAACTTTATCAAGAACTGTAACGCTTTTGATAGAGTACGGTTATTGCGATCGCTCATTGCCATAAAACCGAACCTACTGAAATTTAACGTTGACCTAATGTGATAACTAGGAAGCTTAAGATTGAGCTTTTAAAAATTGAAGATTGCTTGAAAAAACTATACTGGTTGTCAGTAAAGCTACGAAGCTTGAAATTAAGCCTCCTAGAAACCCAACATTAAATCTTAGAGGTGATATATATGGCACTGATGCGTTGGAATCCATTTCGGGATATTGAACGCTTAGAACCATTCCGAGAAATTGAACGTTTAGATCCATTCCGAGAAATTGACACCTTACAGCGGCAAATGAATCGCCTGTTTGACAGGTTGGTATCAACTGATGGCGAGGACAGGACTGGATTTACCTTCATTCCTGCTGCCGAACTCAAAGAAACTGATGATGCAATTCACTTGAGACTAGAAGTACCTGGTCTGGAAGCAAAAGATGTAAATGTAGAAGCAACTCCTGAATCAGTTTCTATTAGCGGTGAGCGGAAATATGAATCCAAGACAGAAGAAAACGGTGTAACTCGATCTGAATTCCGTTATGGTAAATTCCAGCGAGTAATTCCATTACCTTCTTTGATTCAAAACGACAAAGTACAAGCTGAATACAAAAATGGTATTCTCAGCTTGACCTTACCGAAAGCTGAATCAGAAAAACACAGAGCTGTTAAAGTTAATCTCGGTTAATTTTGTCGCTTGAGTTAATCTCAAGCCGAAAATAAACAGGATTGGCAGTGCAATTTTTAATCTGATAAATTCCTGTCAATCCTATTTTTTCCTCAGCTCCACAATTGTTCAAGCTGAAGATGAAGATATATGGCAAAAGTAGTTGGAATTGATTTAGGAACGACAAACTCTTGTGTTGCCGTCATAGAAGGTGGGCAACCTATGGTAATTGCCAACGCTGAGGGACAGCGCATCACTCCCTCCGTTGTGGCTTATACCAAAACCGGCGAACGCTTGGTAGGTCAAATCGCTAGACGCCAAGCAGTAATGAACCCAGAAAATACCTTTTATTCTGTTAAACGTTTCATTGGGCGCAAATACGAAGAAGTCACTCATGAAGCTACAGAAGTTTCTTATAAAATTCTGCGTGACAGCAACGGTAATGTTAAACTAGACTGCCCCGCAGAAGGAAAACAATTTGCTCCCGAAGAAATTTCTGCTCAAGTTCTACGGAAGTTAGTTGATGATGCTAGCAAATATTTGGGACAAAAAGTTACTCAAGCAGTAATCACGGTTCCTGCTTACTTCAACGATTCTCAACGGCAAGCCACCAAAGATGCAGGAAAAATTGCCGGTTTAGAAGTCCTCCGCATTATCAACGAACCCACAGCAGCAGCCCTTGCTTATGGTTTAGATAAAAAGCAAAATGAAACCATCTTGGTTTTTGACCTTGGTGGTGGAACCTTTGACGTTTCTATCTTGGAAGTAGGTGATGGTGTATTTGAAGTAAAATCCACCAGCGGCGATACTCACCTGGGTGGTGACGACTTTGATAAGAAGATTGTGGATTGGCTGGCTAATGAGTTTCAGCGCAACGAAGGTATTGACTTGCGTAAAGATAAGCAAGCTTTACAAAGACTCACCGAAGCAGCAGAGAAAGCCAAAATTGAACTTTCGAGCGCCACTCAAACTAATATCAACCTCCCTTTTATCACTGCTACTCAAGAAGGCCCAAAACATCTTGATATGACGTTAACACGGGCTAAATTTGAGGAAATGTGTTCGGATTTATTTGACCGCTGTCGCAAGCCAGTGCAACAAGCACTGCAAGATGCTAAACTTAGCAACGCGGAACTGGATGAAGTCGTGCTGGTTGGTGGTTCTACTCGCATTCCTGCCGTTCAAGAATTAGTGCGGCGGATAACGGGTAAAGATCCTAACCAAGGCGTTAACCCAGATGAGGTTGTAGCTGTTGGTGCTGCTATTCAAGCGGGTGTTTTGGCGGGCGAAGTGAAAGATATCTTGCTGCTTGATGTTACCCCCTTGTCTCTAGGTGTGGAAACTCTTGGCGGTGTAATGACCAAGATTATTAGCCGCAATACCACCATCCCCGTCAAAAAATCTGAAATCTTCTCCACAGCAGCCGATGGTCAAGCAAACGTAGAAGTCCATGTTCTCCAAGGTGAACGAGAATTAGCCAAAGACAACAAGAGTCTGGGTAACTTCCGCCTTGATGGAATTCCGCCAGCGCCTAGGGGTGTACCGCAAATCGAAGTGACTTTCGATATTGATGCTAACGGTATTCTCTCGGTGACAGCCAGAGATAAGGCCACAGGTAAACAGCAGTCGATTTCGATTACAGGTGCTTCCACTCTTGATAAGCGGGATGTGGAACGCATGGTACAAGACGCACAAACTCATGCAGAAGAAGACAAAAGACGGCGTGAACAAATCGATACCAAGAACCTAGCAGACTCCCTAGTTTATCAGGCTGAGAAACAACTCAGAGATTTGGGTGATAAGGTAAGTGCTAGTGATAGAAGTCGAGTTGAAGGGTTAACAGCAGATTTGCGGGAGGCGATTAACCAAGATAACTTTGATCGGATTAAATCTCTCACAAATGAGTTGCAGCAAGCTCTGATGCAAGTGGGTAGTGCTGTCTATGCCCAAGCAGCGAGCTCTGCGGGTAGAGAAAAGCAAAGCGATCGCACTGATGATGTAATTGATGCCGATTTTGTGGATAATAAATAATCAGCCAATCGTTTGTAGGGGCACAATATATTGTGCCCCTACGTGTGTGGTATATATCAATTGAAAACTCTTGTAGTCAAACTAAGTTAGCTCGTATAGCACACTCCAAGTTCTAATCATCCCTATTATCTACTTCTACCCTAATAGTGGGACGTGGACAGCGCCAATTCGCTCCGCCAGTGCCAACATTGGTACAACCTTGAGCTTGCATCGCATCCTGCGAGACATCTTCCGGCTTATAAAATCGCCAACGTCCCCTGTCATCTGGCCCTGACTCAGCTCTGAGTCTGCGTGTATTGCGCCCGTAGTCACGCCCGTCATTATCACGCCTATTATCATCAACTTCTACCCTGATGGTGCGGCGTGGACAGCGCCAATTTGCCCCACCAGTGCCAACATCAGTGCAACCTTGAGCTTGCATCGCATCCCGCGAGACATCTCCCGGCTTATAAAATCGCCAACGTCCCCTGTCATCTGGCCCTGACTCAGCTCTGAGTCTCTGTGTATCGCGCCCGTAGTCACGCCCGTCATTATCACGCCTATTATCATCAACTTCTACCCTGATGGTGCGGCGTGGACAGCGCCAATTTGCCCCACCAGTGCCAACATCAGTGCAACCTTGAGCTTGCATGGCATCCCGTGAGACATCTTCCGGTTTATAAAATCGCCAACGTCCTCTATCATCTGGCCCTGACTCAGCTCTGAGTCTGCGTGTATCGCGCCCATAGCCACGACGATTTTGAGATATCACCAAGGGAGTAGCGGTGGACTTCATCTCTTGCGCTAAGACCGAGGATTGACCTGTATTAATAGGAACCGAAGTTAAGATAGTACCACAAGCTACAAAAGTCATTAACTGAGTTAAACGACTTACTTTAGCAAAATCAGGCATCTTTTTTCTCCGTATGCAGAGTGTATATTTATTAATAATCTCCAGAGTAGGAGACAGGAGTTATTAACTTAGCTGTTTTAAGGACGTGAGTAGATAGATACAATGTTGCTTGTTTGGATTTCGATTTACCTGTTTCAGCAATTCATCTCAACACTGACCTTCGGTACAGTGTTGAGATGGCAGTCGCTCATGGGGGAAACCCCCAAGACCGCGCTGCCTCATGAATTGCGAGTGAGTTGACGACAGTCCTCTGACCAATGCCGGAGGCGTTCGCGCTAGCGTCTCGTAGAGAGGGAAGAGGACATGGAGGAAACGAGCAAAATATTTGTTTTGAGTTAACACAATCATAACTATTTATGTTACTATGAATATGCAAACACGGTAAGGTCGATACCATGTATAGAGCAATTAAAGTTAGGATTTATCCTACAGACAGCCAAGAATCCTATTTGACTCAGTGTTTTGGTAATACCCGTTGGTTGTGGAATTATATGCTTAATGCCACAACTACTGCGTACAAAGAAACAGGAAAGGGTCTTTCTAAAGCTACGATGGACAAGTTGCTTCCTGACTTGAAAAAAGAATACGAATGGTTAGGACTTGCTTATAGTCAAGTATTGCAACGAGTGACATTCAACCTTTCTAGCGCATTTGTTAATTTCTTTGAAGGACGTGCTAAATATCCTAACTTTAAATCTAAACATGGTAAGCAGTCGATTCAATATCCTCAAAACGTGAAACTAATACCAGAAGATTCTGTAATTAAGTTTCCTGGCGCTTTGGGATTAATGAAAACCGTGTTTCACAAAGAATTGCCAGATGCAAAATTTACAACTGTAACAATATCAAAAAATGCAGACGGTAGGTATTATGCATCTATTCTTTTTAACCAAGAAGATAACTTTATAGTTGCAATTAGAGAAGCTATTGGGGTTGACTTGGGATTAAAGAACTTTGCTATAACTTCCGAAGGCTCAAAGTATGACCTTCCTAAAAAGCAGTTAGCGCTCTTAGAAAAGAATAGAAAGCGCAAGCAGCGTAAACTAGCCAAGAAGACAGATAAAACTTCTGGTAAGCGACGCAAAGCTAAACGAATGGTAGCAAAAGTATCTAGAAAAATAGCTAGAGTAAGAGAAGACTTTCTACACAAGCTATCTCGCAAAATAGCATACGAAAACCAAGTGATTTGTGTAGAAGATTTAGCAGTTAAGAACATGGTTAAAAATCCTAACTTGGCTAAGTCAATATCAGACCAGGGGTGGGGAATGTTTTTAACCATGCTCAAGTACAAGGCTGAAAGATTTGGACACACCTATCTTGAAATAGGTAGATTCTTCCCATCATCCCAGCTTTGTAGCGAGACACTACTACCTATTCCAATGCTACAGAAAGGATATGATTCATTAGGTGTGAGGTTTGTAGATTGTCCACACTGTCAAAAACAGCATGATAGAGACATCAATGCTGCAATCAATATTAGAAATGAAGGTTTGCGATTATGGAGCCAGTACGGTCTTGGGGTCTCCCCAAGTAGAGTAACTGGCGTGGCGTTAGGAACTAGCGCTTCTGCCCTTGGAGGGGATGTAAGACCAAAGTCATCAGGACGTAAAAAATCTATGGCGACAGAGGCAATCCCCTGTGAATTGGGAAGCCCACACCGTACCCGATAGGGTCGGTGTTGGGTAGTTCACTCTAAATTCACATTGCAAAAATTGTTCAAAATTCTTAAATATTATAAAGACTAAGAAACGGGTCGCTTAGAAACTGAAGATAAGGCGATCGCTAATCTTGAAAAATATATGCAATACTTCATCACTTTTGTGCCAACCAAGATTGGTATAAGATGTCCATTTACGACGGAAATAGCTTTGCCAATGGACACCCCTCTACCACAAGGAAGAGGGGTTCAGTTGATGGGTAGGGTATTTTTATGATGGGCAATTAGAGCCATTGGAAATAACTTGATTTGCCAATCACGTGAATCGGAAGTGAAAAATCCCGCACTTCCCAATCTCTAACTCCCCAGATGACAGCGATGAAAATCGCTTACGCTTACATCGTCACACATAAAATTCATCCCAATAAATCAAAATTAGGGGTTGAAGCGCGAATACTTTGGTAAGATTTCTACAATCTGTTTAAGTACCTCTCAAAGGTCTTCAAGACACTGTTGTAGAAGAGTAGTCTTATTCAGTTAAACCAATTTGTGCTTGCTTTCTCTAGGCAAAGTCAATGCTAGATGTAGTAATTAGAGGGGGGAAAGGGTAAAGGTTAAGGGGAAAAGGAAGAGTCAATCCTTTTAACCCCCTTGCTCCCTTAACCGACTTTTTGCAGAAGTCTATTGAGTTGCATCACTAGCATGATGACTAGGGATTTTGTGCTAATCGAAGGCTAGCCACTCTGCATCTAGGTGCATCGCGTCAGGTAAAAACAGCTATTAATAAGCATTAGGAGTAAGAATTGTTTACCCAATCAATCGCTATAAGATGGTGGTAGTGTGTGCTGAACGTGAAGTATATGCTGAAGGGATAGCCGATGAGTAACTCTTATGTTGCTCTACCAAGCAATACTGTATTTTGTGGTTGGCGTCAAATTCATTGATTTGAATCAAACTTCCACGTAAACACACACTGATGCAGTTTCATTTGCTTGAATAGCTATATTGATAGGACATTGATACGACGGAAATTCACAATTCCTGATTATGGCAAGTAAACTCATTGATGTTAGGGAATATACTGTCAGGGCGCACAAAAGACAGATTCACACTCGTATTTTCAACTTTGTCTGTAAAGAGTGTAATGAGGCTACAAAGCGCGAAACTTTTGGGCCGCGACCTTTATATTGTGAGACATGTCGCCCTCCCCAAGCGCCTAAAAAATCCCAACCAACAACTCACAAGGCTAAACCTAGACCAATGTCTTATAAAAGTGATACTGATTTAAATTGATTGAAGCTTTATGATACCAAAAGGACAATTAGAACCACCTCCAGGCACATTTCTGTCTCCACTCTTGGAATTAAGAGACTACTATGCTCGTCTTACAGAAGAGTACGAACGCTTATTCGTGCAGGCGCGATCGCAACTCGACCATGTAGAAGCGTTGTTGTCTAACTGGTCTTTTTCAAATGCCAATAACCAGATATCCAGACTTGCGGCGATTGATGAGACTTCAAAATCTTCCCAAGAAGGCTCGCTACTATTTTTATCACCACTTGATGATACTTCCCAAATCAACTTAGTCGAGTCTATACAGTCGGAACTCAAAGACTCAGACAACTTTGAGATAGCAAGTTCCTCTGTTGATACAGAAGAAAGTCAACCACCAAGTACACCTCCAGTAATAGAGACACCTTCAGAGAGTAACGATCACTCAGCGAAGGTATCGGAAGTTCCGATGCTACCCCAGTATGAAGCTTTGTCTCGGATGGAAGCGATAAAACAACTCTTACAAGAATATATTGGGACTGTGTGTCATATAGATTTCATCGTGCGATCGCTTTACGGTGAATTAGAGTCCAATCTATTCAGAGTAGTTAAAGGTAGAGTCCAATCTTCCCTTACCCAAGGAAGAGAAAGAAATGCCTGGGTAGCTGTTCCCGAAGAACCGGGTTGTTACACTCTGGATTTAAGCTTAATAATTCCAAGTAACGGCAATGGTTCTGCTAGGAGTATCAAACACAAAAAGAAGAAATCTTTTGTACCCCCAAAGACCAAAGTAGTACCAATGCTCAGAGCATTTGAGGGTCAATTTTTGATTGACGCTATCACCTCTCTCCTCGAACAAAATCCAGGCAAAGTTTTCAGCGTTGCGGAAGTTATCGTTGGAATTTATGGAAAACTAGATTCTGAGGAAACTAGAGAGATCAAAAACAAAGTGCTAAATGAATTATCTAGAGGTCATCGCACAGGTAGATTCTCTAGGGTTCCTGACCAAATCGGTTTTTACACTTGGGACTTCAATCTGGTATCCAAGGGAGGCTCACGTTGAACTATTTCTAGAAATGCCTGCTAAAACTGACTCGGATGAAAAGGTGCTTCTTGTTTTTAGATAAACGCAAATACTGCTGCAATAGCTACTCTACCTTACGGAAAAGCCTGCGGCAGACAATATGCAATCACGCCTCTACATCCAATTTTGAAAAGGGGTTGTTTAGTGAACACCCTAAATTCCATATACAGATACTTCCCACCCACAGGAAGTATCTTCTATGGGATAATCCTCCAACTTCCTAAAAGTCCAAAATTTTAGCAATATTTTTTTGAGTACATGGGACTAACTCTAATCCAAGGCAACTTTAGAGTCATTAAAGCTGCACCTGATGGCGATTCGATCCGCTTCTATCCCAATAACTCCAAGCTGTGGGAGAAATTACCGACACGAGTCAGTCCTAACCGCGCCGGAGGCGTACAACTACGCTTAGATAGCATTGATACCTTGGAAACACACTTCCAGGCTAGAGGAGGTATAGGTATGCAGCACCAACCGCTGGAATTTGCTCATAGTGCAGCCAGCGAGTTACTGAAATTCTTGGGTTTTAAAAAGATTACCCGTAATGATAATGAAGTAGTAACTGCGGCAGAACCAGAAGAAGCGCCTGGTTTTATACTTACCCGATTTGCAGACATCTATGGCAGGGCTATAGCTTTTGCCTTCAAGGGCAATTCAGATGAAGAGGATGGCAGTAACATCTATTTAGATAAATCGTTACTCAAAAAAAGCGCCAATTATCATCTTTTGGCTAAAGGGTTTGCTTATCCTACTTTTTACTCAAAGTTATATCCTGACATTCGCCAGGAATTGGCTAGTCTCACCAAAAAAGTTCGCAAGGAAAATAAAGGTTTATGGGCAGAAGACAAGACTAAAAAGGGTTTTATCTTAGAAGAATTAGAAACCATTACTGAGAGTGTTGTTATTTTACCAAAACTATTTCGTAGACTCCTTGGCTATCTTGCAATCAATGATGACAGCGTAGCTCTAGACGGATTTTCAAATTACCTTGAATCACTCAATGATCGCTTGGTAATTCTTCCAGAAGGTCATATTACTGGATTCGACTTCGTAGTTAAAGTCGAGGGTCAGAATATTAAGTTAACTACTGAGCCGGAAAATTTGGTTTTCTTAGAAAAATAATTCACAGAGAGACATTACATTGCAACGTCTTTACTTGTGATGTGTATCCCCAAAATTTCATTTTGATGGGGTTTTTTCTGAAAATTAAAATTTGTTCAGATCTACTACCTTCGGTGCGATCGCTCATATCGTCTCTAGATTTGTTAATCTAAACCTTGCAGAGCAGTAGTTTTAAATTTAGCCATTAAATTTCCACAGTTGACGGCGACTAAGTTCGATAAGAAAGCCATCTAATAATCTCTTTATAACTTCTTCTCCATCACTTAAGTTTGTTTTGTTCAAAGAGTTAAACTCTTGGTTTAAAATCTCCCCCACTGACTGCCAATTAGACCAGCCTATTCTAACTTCATTAATAACTTGTTTGACATCGTTATGAATATGAGTTAGTGAAACACTCTTACTAATTTGATTTGAAAAATCGTTTTTGCTTATGTAACTAGATAAATCCTCTATATGTTTTTTGTTTGTAAAAATTAATTTCCGTTCTTCTGCTTCCCATTGTTTATCAAGATTAGTTTCAGTTAATAAAAGTATATATGATGTCTTTCTTGTTTCTGTTTTATATTGCCACAGTCCATGTAAAAATAAATATTTATATACTTGTTGAAGCGATAATTTTGATGATTGAATTTTTAACTCTACTAAAAACCTTGATGTTTCTGACTCAAATACCATATCTGGTTGAATAAATTCAAATCCACATAACTTTTCATATAAATTTAGACTATCAATAAATTCAATATTATCTTCAATTGCAACTTGTGATATTTCTAAGTCAAAAAAGCAATTAATAATACGATTTTTTATTTTCGTTGATACAACATCCATAAAAATATTAAAAATTATATTTAGCGGAACTTCTCGTTTCCTCAATTTATGAAAAATTTCTGGATATGTATTTTCATTTGATTTTTTCAATTCTTGAGGTGTCCAATAAAGATGTTCTGCATATCTATATATCTGCTCAGTCCAGGTAGTTTGTGAATATGTCATTAAAAATCTCCTTTCATAAAAAAGGCAGGTAATGTCCGCCTTACTGAGTATTAACAAATTGTTTGTTATCCGTAGCCTAATCCAAGATAGCTCTCTTTCTATCTCCCGCCAAGATTCGGCGAGTTCTGCGGTTAGCGTTTCTCTCTTACGAGACGCTAACGCGAACCGCAGGAAACTTTTCAAGACAAAGGCGCAAAGATTTCTTTGCGCCTTTCTTTGCGTGAGGTAATTAGCTGCCCTTGGGTACAGTATCTCCTGGCCCAGCTGTAACAATCACCAGATTCTCTGGTCTAATTAAATCTTGGATTGCCTGCTGCACCTGAGTCATAGTCACTGCCTGAATGCGCTTAGGAAACTCTTGGATTTCTGCTCGTGACAGTCCCAAGACAGCATTATCCAGAATGATGCTAGATACATTACTGGGGTTAGCTAAATCCACAGGGTAGCTGTTGCTAATTGAGCGTTTTGCTGTATTTAATTCCGCTTCAGTTACTCCTTGCTCACGCAATTGTTTGAGTAAAGCAAGGGTACTGGCGATCGCTTGAGGGGCATCTCCTGGAGCAGTCTGCATTTGGATCAAGAACGGACCGGGATTGATTCCCGCAGCAAACCCACTGTAGATACCATAGGTCAAACCCTGGCGATCGCGCACCTCCGTACCCAAACGGCTAGATAAGGTATCACCACCCAAAATCTGATTCAGTACTAGTGCTGCATAAAAACGCGAGTCTTTCCGAGAAATGCCGTTATAGCCGATGTAAGTAACGGCCTCTGCCTTACCGGGAATCATTTTGTTTAAACGTGTCAAAGTTTGCGGCAATGGTACTGTAGGTACATTCAGAACAGGTGGCTTACCTGTGGCTTGCCATTTGCCGAACTCCTGATTTAGCAACGCTTTTACCTTAATTGGATCAAAGTCTCCCACTAAAGCGATCGTTGTAGTATCGGGTCGGTAGTGTTCCTGGTAGAAGCGAAGTGAATCATCACGAGTAATGCTCTTTAAACTCTCGGCTGTCGGAAAGCTATAGAATGGATGACTTTCCGGGTAAATAGCTTGCTGGAACACCCTTCGTCCCAGTCCACTGGGGTCATCTAGCTGGACTTTGAGACTAGTTAATGCTCGCTGACGACTCAGTTCTAACTGGTCGGCTGGGAAAGTAGCATTTTTTACTACATCAGCCAGAGTTTGAATTAATATCGGCAGATTCATCGAAAGTCCCTGACCACTAATGCTGACTCCCTCGCGGCTAGCGCTGAAATCTAGACCAGCTCCCCGGTCTTCTAAAGTTTTCGCTAAGGTGAGAGCATTCTTAGTCTGCGTTCCATTCATTAAGTTGTTAGCAGTCAGATTTGCTAATCCGGCTTTTTGATTGCCATCAAATTCGCTACCAGCGTCAATTTGTCCACTGAGGTTAATTGTAGGAACGCTTTTATCTGGTAACAACAGCACTCGCAAGCCATTTGCTAGAGTGAACTGTTCAGGTAGTGATCGTTTATTGGAATCTGTAGCTGATGTGGCGGGTGGCAGATATTTCGCCAGTTCTGCTGGGTCTACAGGTTTACCAGGGCTAAAGTTTTCCACAGTGCGACCAGAACCAACATTAGAACCTGGTTTACCATCTAGTTGGGTTGGCTCAAAGAAGCCGATGGTTTGTTTAGCTGGGTTCAGATAAGTTTTTGCAACTCGTTGTATTTGTGCTGGTGTTACCTTGGCGATCGCAGCTAAATACTGTTCAATAAAACGATAATCTCCAGTAATGGTTTGATTATACGCAAGTTGACTTGCCTGACTGGTAATGTCTTGATTACCCAATATAAATGAGGCTTGTAGTTGCGTCTTCGCCCGGTTTAATTCTTCTAGGGTAACTGGCTGTTGTTGCAGTTTTGCCAAAGATTGCTGGAGTACCTGAGCAATTTTTGCTAACTCTTGACCTGGAGCCGCCGTAGCGTTAATTTCATACCATCCCGGTTCAATGAGTTCAGCAGCACCGCCACTAACTGAACTGGCGAGTCCAGATTCCACCAAAGCCTGGTAAAGCCTAGAACTACGTCCACCTGTAAGGATGGCATCCATCACATCGATCGCAGGTACATCGGGGTGCTTGATATCTGGTAGCGGATAAACGCTTTGCAACAGTGCTGCACTTCCGGGTTGCTTTAAGACAATTGGCGCTTTCTGAACAACAGGGGTAGGTGCAGTCACCGGAGTAGAATTTTGAGCCGCAGCCGTTTTGGCTCGTTTTGGCAACTTTCCGTAAGTTTCTTTAACAACTTTGAGGACGGGTGTTGTGGCAAAATCCCCTGTAATCACCAAAGTTGCATTATCTGGACTGTAGTAGGTTTGGTAGTAATTCTGTACCTGTTCTAGAGTGAAATTCTCTACATCAGCTTTTGTACCCCCCACAGGTAAACCATAGGCTCTATTAGGAAAAGCACTTCGCATCACTGCTTCACTCAGACGGATATTGGGAAAATTTTGATACCCTTGTAACTCTGAGATTACTACTCGCTTCTCACTTGTTAGCTGATCAGGGCCAATCAACGCGTTTTCCATACGATCAGCTTCTAAAGTCAGCAGTGCTTCGAGTTTATCTTTCTGCACTGTACCAAAGTAGGCTGTTTCGTCGTAGCTGGTAAAAGCATTGAATTGACTACCCAACGCACTAAATAGCCGTCCAAACTGCACGGGACGGTCAGTAGTGCCTTTAAACATTAAATGCTCTAATTGGTGAGAGATGCCATTCATCCCGGCTCCTTCATTACGTGAGCCTACTTTATACCAAACTTGCACACTCACCACCGGAGCGGTATGGACTTCTTTGGTTAGCACCGTTAAGCCGTTGTCCAACACTGTTTTTTGCACCCCTTGAGTGAACGAGGGAGCAGACACAGGGGCAATTGTTGTTGGTGTTGCAGCATTGGTGAAAGTGCCCGAAAACGGCACAACACTTAACAAAAGGCTGAGAAACAATCCTATAAGCATGTATGAGCGCAGCTTCATAAGCAATTCAAAACTCAAAATTATAAAACACAGTCCCAAATGGTGATTCAAAATTTGAATTCGCTTTAAAATCAACCATCCTGACTGTTGTTCAAAAGCTGGAAACTGAATCAGCAAGATGATGCGATCGCATCACCAGGCAAGTATTTTCACCTATAGTTTAACGAGCGATCGCCTTTATCAACTGATAATTATTTAATACTAAATTATGTTTCAAGTTCTCATCAGGCTTGGAACACCACGGTTGATACTGCGTGTCTTTCGGGATATATCATTAGCAACGGCAAGTTTGACGCTAGAGGCACAGTGCGATTAATTAATAGTTCAAAAGCAGTTACAGTAAATGGTGTCGCTATTTGGTTACAAGCATTGATATGGAAAGCGAAGCCATAACAATCCAGTTTCCATCTGACCTGCTTGCAAAAGCTAGGAAACTTAAGGAAGGCAGCGAATCCTTCAATGATTTAGTGGTTAAGGCTGTAGAACGGGAAATGCGACGCCGACGGGGATGGGCTACTCATCATAGAATTATTGCTTGCAGCGAAACCATC
Organism: Komarekiella atlantica HA4396-MV6; assembly: GCA_019359395.1. Taxonomy (GTDB): domain Bacteria; phylum Cyanobacteriota; class Cyanobacteriia; order Cyanobacteriales; family Nostocaceae; genus Komarekiella; species Komarekiella atlantica. The sequence continues at coordinate 52,897 of JAHHHK010000004.1, read as the reverse complement.
AAAGCCAAAACTGGCATCCAATCAGCTTCTACAGAACTGATTCGCAGTCTCAGAGAAGGACAAGAGCGACATGACTAGAGTTTTATGCTTAGATACCAGCGTTTGGATTCCCTACCTTATACCAGAAGTTTATCAACACGGATTAGCCGCTCTTTATGATGCAGCATTTCTTGCTTGCGCTGAGAGTACATCTGCGGAATTTTGGACGGCTGACGCCGCACTTGTTAGACAACTTACGCCCCGGCCTGCTTATTCCGAGAGATAGGGGAAATATAGCACAATCCGCTTGGTGTTATGGCCAAAAACTTGATGATTTTAATTACAGCGATCGCTTTATTTGCTCCTCTTTCCATTGCAGACATTTTCAATTACTAATAACAAAAATCTCACGCAAAGATGCCAAGCCGCTAATAAAAAACTTTGCGCCTCCGCGTCTTTGTGTGAGATAATCATGCTTAGTTTAAACTTCAACATCCAAAGTACGCACCAAAAAAACCCACTTATCTGATGCTTCCTCGATAATCTTGGCTGTGGGTTTACCTGCACCATGTCCCGCCTTCGTCTCAATTCTAATTAGTGTTGGTGCATCACCTGCTTGAGCGGCTTGCAAAGTAGCGGCAAATTTGAAACTATGAGCAGGGACAACGCGATCATCATGATCGGCTGTGGTAATTAAGGTTGCTGGGTAAGCTGTATCTGGTTTGAGATTGTGCAGTGGCGAATACGCATAAAGTGCTTTGAACTCTTCTGGATTATCCGGCGAACCATATTCAGAAGTCCAAGCCCAGCCGATGGTAAATTTATGGAACCGCAGCATATCCATCACGCCTACTGCTGGTAAAGCTGCACCAAATAAATCAGGACGCTGCGTCATACAAGCACCTACTAATAAACCACCATTACTACCACCTGCGATCGCTAGTTTTGCAGATTTTGTATACTTATTAGCAATCAACCACTCAGCCGCGGCAATAAAGTCATCAAAGACATTCTGCTTTTTCTCTTTCATTCCTGCTTGATGCCATTCCTCGCCGTACTCGCCACCACCCCTTATATTAGCCATAGCATAGACACCACCCATCTCCAGCCACACCAAGAGACTCACAGAAAAACTAGGTGTCATTGAAGCATTAAAACCGCCATAAGCATAGAGATATGTGGGATTATTTCCATCCAATTGAATGCCCTTTTTATGGGTGATAAACATTGGCACTTGAATGCCATCTTTGCTGTGATAAAAGACTTGTTTTGTTTCGTAGTCATTAGGATTAAAATCTACATTTGGCTGACGAAAAATCTCACTTTTTCCTGTCACCATGTTGTAGCGATAGATAGTTCCTGGCGTAGTAAAGCTAGTAAAACTATAAAAAGTCTCAGTATCATTACGCTTACCACCGAAACCACCCGCAGAGCCAATTCCGGGTAATTCGACCTCACGTATGAATGTACCTTTGAGGTCAAAAATTTTGATTTGGGTATAAGCATCTTGAAGATAATCAGCAACAAATTGGTTATTAAGGATGCCAACACTTTCCAAAGTTTCTGCTGATTGAGGAATGATTTCTTGCCAATTTTCTGACGCTGGGTTTTTGGTATCAATAGCAATAACTCGTCCTCGTGGCGCATTTAAATCTGTGCGTAAATAGAAGACGCTATCATCATTATCGATAAAACTGTAATCTGCTTCAAACTGATTAACTAGTTCTACTACTTCAGCATTAGGGTTAGTCAAATCTTTGTAGAAAACTAAATTTTTGGGGTCAGTTCCCAGCCAAACTGAGATGATTAAATAACGTCCATCTTCCGTAACATCTCCACTAAAACCCCATTCTTTCTGTTCAGGACGATGGTAAATTAGTACATCTTCTGATTGGGGTTTACTCAGTTGATGATAGTAGAGTTTTTGATAATAGTTAACATCTTCTAATTGAGTTTTTTCATTTGGCTCATCATAGCGACTGTAGAAAAAACCTTGATGATCATGTGTCCAAGATGCACCAGAAAATTTAATCCACTTCAGGTGATCTCCCAAGTCTTCACCAGTTTCAACATCGCGCACCTTCCACTCTTGCCAATCAGAACCAGAGATCGATAAACCGTATGCTAAAAGTTTACCATCTTCACTAATAGATAATCCCGCAAGGGCAATAGTGCCATCTTCTGAAAGTTTGTTAGGGTCGAGTAACACTCTGGGTTCAGCATCAAGTGTTTCTAGGGTATAAAGGACGCTTTGATTTTGCAGTCCATCATTTTTAAAATAAAAGTAGCGTTCGGTGGAACCGTCTTGTAGAGATTCGCCTTCTTTAAATGGGATACCATATTTTTCATAATCCCAAAGTTTAGTGAGTCGCTGTTTAATTTTTTCTCTAGCAGGAATTTCACTCAGGTAGCCAAAAGTAACTTTATTTTGTGCCTCAATCCAAGTCTTTGTTTCTTCAGAGTCAGGATCTTCTAACCAGCGGTAGGGATCTGTAACTAAAGTACCGTGGTAATTATCAACTTGATTACTTTGGCGGGGGGATGGGTAACTTAGACGTTTTTCAGAGTATGGCATAGTCTTAGGTCAAAAGTGCTTCTTTCATACTACAAAGATAGACCCAATACTTGAGTCAAACACTTGCCAAATCTACGAGAAAAATCCTTAATTTTTCAAATCAGCACATTTTCATATCTAGTTATATGTGCATGTGATGACTATTTTGTTGATACTGCGTTATCCCACGATAAATTTTAGTTATAAATAGTATTTTTTAGGCTACTGTTAAGTATTAAGTAATATTATTCTTTAATAAAGTATAAATTTAGCCTTACCATCGTGCCAAATACCAGTTTCTTGTTGTTGAGTAGGCTGAGAGTCTTGTATTCTGAATGCAATGCTTCTTAGGAAATAAGCAACATGAAAAAATATCTGCAAGTGAGTGAAGTTATTGACTGGCAACATCCTACAGTTATAAAACTTGCAAAAAAGATTGCATCAAGATATCAAACATCAGAGGCGATCGCAAAAGCTTGTTTCGAGTGGGTACGTGATGAAATTTATCATAGCTACGACTATCAAATGAACCCTGTAACTTGTCGAGCTTCAGATGTACTCAAATATAAAACAGGTTATTGTTATGCAAAGAGCCATTTGCTAGCAGCATTACTCAGAGCGAATGGTATTCCAGCAGGTTTTTGTTATCAAAGATTACGTCTTCATGACAATAGTGAATTTTATAGCTTACATGGTTTAAATGCAGTTTACTTACCCCAAATAGGTTGGTATCGGGTTGATGCAAGGGGAAATCGTCAAGATGTTGACGCTCAATTTGTCCCCTCAAAAGAACAATTAGCCTTTAAAATTCAATTTCCCCAAGAAGCAGACTTTCAAAATATTTTCTGCAAGCCACTGCCAATAGTTGTGGAGGCTTTAAAAGCCTTCAATACATGGGATAATCTGCTGATGAATCTTCCAGATATTCCCTTAGAATTTTTAGAAACTTATGGTCTGATTTTGAGAGTTAATGTTAATCAACGGCAAATTGATCAATTTGCGGGATAGGAGTCAGAAGGCAATAGATAACGTAAAACCCAACTAAGCATTACTATTACTATTAACAAGTTTCTCCCCTTTCAGCATCCGCGCCGCAGCTTCAAGTAGAGCTTCCTCTAGGTAAGGCTTAGTAAAGTAGCCACTAGCACCGAGTTGAACTGCCATTTGTCTGTGCTTGTCTGCACCCCGCGAGGTGAGCATAGCGATCGGCAGGTGGTTGAGGTTCGAGTCTTTCTGGATGCGAGAAAGTAACTCTAGACCATCGCAACGGGGCATCTCGATATCGCAAAATACAATATCACAAGGCAGACCAGAGCGGAGTTTATCCCAAGCTTCTTGCCCATCACGTGCCTGTTCTACACGATAACCTGCTTTGTTAAACGTTAAAGAGAGCAATTCTCGGACTGTAATTGAGTCATCGACAATCAGCACAGTTGGGTCAATCTTCGCAGCAGGCGGGTCTATAGGAGTGGCTTTCTGTTGCCAAGAACTGCCACCAGCTTGTGTAGAAATCCGTCCTTGGAAGATGTCAATTATTTCCAGCACGTCAGCAATGGGCATAATACGACCATCACCTAGGACTGTAGCACCAGCTACACCAATGGGTTTAGGCGCTGGCCCTTCAAATTGTTTAATGACAATTTCTTGTTCGCTTAGCACCAAATCAATTTGTAGGGCAATTAGAGTACTGGCCGATCGCACCACGATCACAGAAACCATGTCATCATCTCGATTACCGCCATAGACATTACCACGGCTAATTTGGCGATTAAAGGTTAAAAGTTCTTTCAAAGGTCGGAATGGCAGCAGTGTATCACGCCAGGAAATAAAAGATTCCCCATTGGCATTATGCTGAATATTTTTGAGTGGTATGTCTAGCGTATCTTCTACACCGTCCATAGGGAAGGCAATACGCGCTTTATCGGAAACGCAGCAAAGGGCTTTACAAATACTCAGGGTTAACGGTAAACGGATAGTGAAGGTGGTTCCCTTGCCGAGAGTGGAATCGGTGTTAACTGTTCCGCGAATTTCGCTAATCTCAGAGCGAACTACATCCATTCCCACACCTCGACCAGAAATTTCATCTGCCTGGTCTTTGATCGTAAAACCAGATTGAAACAGCAGGTCGTAGACTTCTACGCGAGAGATGATTTTTGCCTGAGCTTCTGTAATCATGCCAATCTTCACTGCCTTGGCCTTAACTCGTTCTGAATCGATACCTGCACCGTCATCGCCTACAGAAATGATGGTTTGGTTGCCTTGATGAAAGGCGCGAATTGTAATGATTCCTACGGGTGGTTTACCAATGGCTTGCCGTTCGTCTGGCGTTTCAATACCGTGAGCGATCGCATTATTCAGCATGTGAGTCAGCGGATCGGTCAGATGATCCAAAATCATCTTGTCAATTAAAGTATCGCCACCTTCAATCACCAACTCCACTTGTTTGCCACACTTGATGGCATTATCGCGCACTCCTCGCCGCCAGCGATCAATCGTTTGGGCAAAAGGAACCATCCGCGCTCTCGTTAGTCCCTCTTGTAGCTGGGTAGTTACCTGACGAAATTGCCGCGCCACTCGTTCGGTTTCTTCGGTAACAAAATCAATATCACTTGCCGACTCACGCACCCGCACAATGCGTTCAATCATCTGTTGGGAGAGTGTATGGAAAGGAGTAAAGCGATCCATTTCTAGTTCACTAAAACCTCTGTCCGAATTAGAGTCCTGGGATGGGATGCTAGAGTCTTGGGTTTTGCGACCGGCTAAAAGAGAGGCTTCCAGTAGCGATCGCTCATATAACTCCTGCATCCTCGCCCCTACATCTGAGAGTTGTTGCACCTGAATCAGCAAGTTATCTAGTGCCTGTCGCAGCCGTTCATGATCCTGCTCTAAGGTATTGCGATTTACCACCATCTCCCCAACTAAATTACTCATATCATCCAGTTGCTTGACTGGAACCTTCATGGTTTCTTCAAATCTTGCAGCACGACGAGTTGAGGGACGTAGAGTTTTTCCTGTATTCGATTTTACAAGTGATGAGTGGGATATAGTTTGATCTGCTTCTGCTAGCAACTTTTCCAAATCACCAAATTCATCCTCTATGCGTAGTGATGAAACGGTGTTGACAGGCGGGATCAAGGCAGGTTGAGTTCTGAAGGACTGCTGATAGTTAGATATGGCTGCTGTTTGATCGTTGTCCTCACCTAGCAATGCTTCCAAGGCAGCAAAATCCATTTCTGGTATGGAGGTAGCATTGAGGCTGGGCGCTACTTCCTGTCCAAGTAATGCTTCCAAGTCGGCAAATTCATCTAGAGCAGGGGTGTCATTTTCTAAAGCAGCTGCTTCTGTTGATGTCATCTCCAATTCTTCAGTTGAGGTAACAATAGCATTTTCTATCTGATTTACTAGTGCAGGTTCATTTGTCTGTTCTAAATCCCATGCATGCTCAGAAAAATCTGCTTCGAGATTTTCATCAGTTTCTAGATTTAAGTCATCTAAGCCTGTAACTATCGGTTCTTGAATAACTGTTTGTGTAAAACCATTGACGGCTTGCAAGTCAATGTTTACTGTGTTTTTTAAATTTTCTACTGATTCTTCTTGGTTCGTAGCTTCTGTAGCCAAGAAATCATTTTCTATACTATCTGTAGTCTCAATTTGAATATAAGTGAGGTCAGATATATCCTCAGACAGCAGTTGCAAATTTTCATCTGTGTTGTTATCGAAAGTCTCGAACAAATCGCTTGGCTGCGTCTGTAATGATGCTAAATCTGAAATTTCTCCAAAACTTATATCTAAAGAAGCTTTTGTAAAAGATAAATCATTTTTTATATTATCTGTAGTCTCAATTTGAATATAAGTGAGGTCAGATATATCCTCAGACAGCAGTTGCAAATTTTCATCTGTGTTGTCATCAAAAGTATCAGCAAATGTTTTGAGAGAATCTACAGATGATATTTCTGTGGACTGATTGGTAAATTCTGGTATAACATCCAAAGCTTCTGGTTCTTGCGACAAGCTGCGAATCTCTTTAGGAGTTACTGACTCTCTAAGACTTGCTAACTCTGTGCGATCGCTGCTTTCAAGTGCGGAGGGTTGTACGCTGTCTTCTATTGTGGGAAAAGCTGAATTGTTTGGTGCTAAATCTTCAAATAAATCATCTTCAGTATCTAAAGAAAACAGCATATCTTGCTGCTGTCGCGGCTGGAAAGTGATATCAAAATCATCTAGATCAAAGCTAGCTGGGATGGATTGCTGACTGTCAGCAAAAATGTCGTCAGCAGCCGCAGCAAACAAACTCTCCTCTAGCGCCTTTGCCACATCTTGCTCAACTACAGAATCGAATTCATGCTGCTGTTCTGCTGTGATTTCTGCGTTCCAGAAGGTGCTCAAGTCATCTTCTGAGTAAGAAAGCTCAGATGGTGTTATCGAAGGAGCGTCAAATAGATCACTCAGTTCTAACTCACCCGTAGACGGTAGTATATATTCTTCTGTTTGAGTAAATAGGTTTTCCAAAGACAAGCCTGGCTGAGACAAGGTAGGTGATTCTATATAGTCATTAGGGGTAATTTCCTCTACCCAATCTGCATGTCCGGTTTCTAAAAATAATTCATCAAAATTATTTTGTTGGTTGGTGGGTAGTTCTATGCTGGCGATCGTCTCAGCCACAGGTTGATTCACTTCGTTTGCAAGCAGTGGTTCATCATCTACTGCTTGTAACAATAAATCTTCAACTACATCATTTTCATTGGCACTATTTTGAGTCTCCGCCGGAAATTCCTCTGAGTCGCCAGAATTTTCCGTAAATTCTTGTAAAATATCTAAAGGGGAAGCGTCTAAATTTAGATTAAAAGTTGCAATATTACTAAATTCTACGGTTGTAGAAGGTATTTGTTGATTTTGTGGTTCTTGATTTTCTTTGTCTAGAAAGTTATCACCAAATAATAAGGATAAGTCTTCTGTTTCAGTTGTGGTTATTTGCTGCTGCTCATTGCTTGTATCTTCATCAAACGAGAGTAAATCGGATAAATCGCTATCAGTATCCTCATTTTCAGTGTCACTGTCACTGAAGTCAATTCCTAATTCATCGGTAGCAACAATCTCTAAAATTTCCTCTTGTTGCCAAGTTTCATCTAAATCGGGAGTTTCGCCTTCAAATAAATCGGCAAGTGTATTTAATTCAGCTATTCCTACCTCTGGCCCATTGGGATCAATATTACTATTAAGCGGATGTATCTCATCTTCTTGATCGGACAAGGAGTTAATAACAAGAGTAGCCTGGTTAACAACATTTTCCGATGTTACTTGTAATTCAATAGAGGTCTGTTCTTCTGAAGCGTTAACGTGGCGATCGCCTGTATACTCATCAAGGTTAAGTTGCTCTGTTAGCTCAGATAAGCTAGTTATGCTATCTTGTAATGGCAAATTAACTAAATGCTCGGCGTTATCAGTAGTATCGAATGTGTTAACAAATAGAATTGGCTCTGGCGTAATTGATAGTTCTGTCAAAACCGCAGACTGTTCATCAACCAAATCAGGGGTAATTTCTAGCAACTCAATTTCTGCAAAGCTTAAAAGCACTTCTAGTTGCTGACTGATGACAATTTCGGCTTCTCTACCTTGTAGGACTAATTCTTGAGCTTGTTTGATTTCGGTAATGACGATTTTAGCTAAAGTCAGATAAGTGTTTTCCGAATTGCCGATCGCACTAGCTGCTGCTTGACACAAACCACACCAATTGGACAAATTCTGGGCTGCACCGAGTCTGACTAACTGGTGACAGCATTGCTGAAGATTTTGCCGTGTTTCGGGTGTTGTTGTTTGCTTAAACAGTTGCAACATTTCCCGTAGTGTTTGTAGCACATGGGCTTGAAACTCGCCCAAACTATCAGTTGTTGCTGCTACTGGTGATCGCACCGATTCGCCGTGTCCGCTAGTATTTGACTGCTTCTCCTTTGAAGACCCGATCGCAAACGAAGAATTCACCTCTTGAGGTGCTACCGAGAAGGATATATCTGTAGATTCTTTCCGGGCGTCTTCTGGCAAACTGGGAATATCCCGCCGCAGAAAAAGTTCTGTGAGTGTGCTGAGGTTATCTGTGGAAGCTGAATGTCTTTCCAGTGCTGTAGTACTACTTGCTACACTATTACCTTGCTCTACGAGTAATTCCAAATGCTGATTTAGCCATTGAAAGACCGGCTCGGTTTCTGACATGAGAGTATTAGCCGCATCTTCAGATAGACCAAACGGCCCACTCAAATGCTCTAAGAGCACTTTTAAAGTATCAGACACACCAAGAAATAAAGACTCTAGCTTTTCGTCAACCTTAACTGGATGCTCTTTAAGAACTTTAAAACAATCTTCCAGACGGTGGGACGTGTGCTGGATACTAGTCAGACCAAGCATCGCCGCTCCTCCTTTGATGGAGTGAGCTGCCCGGAAGACTTCGTTAATCATTTCCGGGTCGTTCAGGGTACTCTCAAGATTCAGCAACCCCTGCTCAATTGTGTTCAGGTGGTCTCTGGCTTCTTCAATAAAGTAACCCAAAATCCGCTGTTGTTGTTCCGGCAGCATAGTTTTTTAGTCAAGAGTCAAGGGTCAAGAGTTAACAGTCAAGGGTCAATAATTTGGACTTTGGACTATTGATTAATTACCTAGTTTCCATAGTTTCCACTCGGAAACGCTCAACGGAGGCAATCAAGTCGCGGGATACACCTACTAAGTTTTGTAGAGCACCAGAAACTCGTTGTGCTTCTTGGGAAGTTTCTTGGGCTGTGAGTTCCACTGATTGCATTACGTGAGCAACGGCGCGGGAGGTTTCCGTTTGTTCCACGGTATCAGTGGTAATTGAGCGTACAAGAATGTCAATACGATTTGCTACTTGAATAATATTTTCTAGCGATCGCTTGGCTTCTTCTGCCAATTTTGTACCTTTAATTACTTGTTGTGTGCCTTCTTCCATCGCGGTCATCACAGAGCCGGTTTCGCTTTGTATTTGCATCACAATTTGTTCAATTTCCTTCAAGGATTTGGCAGATTTGTCTGCTAGCTGGCGCACTTCATCTGCCACGATCGCAAATCCGCGTCCAGCTTCTCCTGCCCTTGCCGCCTCAATACTCGCATTGAGTGCCAGCAAGTTAGTTCTAGAAGCAATCTGGGAAATCAATGCCACAATTTTAGAAATTTCTTGGGAAGATTCCGCCAATCTTTTGACTTTCCGGGTGGTTTCAGCGACAGTTTCCCGAATTTCTAGAATACCTGCTACAGTATTTTCGACTGCTTCCCCACCTTTAAGGGCAATAGTACTAGCATCGCGGGCAACGGTTTCAGCTTCCCGCGCCGCCTCTGCTACCCGCTGAATCGAGTCGGTCATCACCTGTACAGAATTAAGGGTGACTGCCAACTCTTCTGCTTGCCGCAAGGCATCACTAGATAAGGCTCTAGCAAAAGTTTCAGAATTAGTTGCACCTTTTGTTACTTCTTTAGCTGCCACTTTTACCTGTTGTACAATATCCCGCAGGTTTTGAATTGTCAGGTTAAAAGCGTCGGCTACGGCTCCGAGTACGTCGGCTGTCACCTCAGCTTGAACTGTTAAATCTCCTCTAGCGGCTCCTTCCACATCGTCCAACAAACGAATTACCTGACGTTGCAGGTTTTCTTTGGCTTCCTCTTGTTCATCGGCTTTACGTTGGGCTTCATTTGTGGTGGTGAAAATTACCCGCGCCATTTCATTAAAGCCCGTGGCTAAGTGCCCAAATTCATCCTCAGAATATACTGTAGCTTGAGCATTGAGATTGCCTTGGCGTACAGCATCAAACTGATTTTGCAAATCCTGGGTTGTGCGCCGAATTTGCTTGAGTGTAAGAGTCCCCATAAAGCCTGCGGTCGCAAAACCTGCAAGTCCCGCTGCTAGTGACATTGCCCAACCTGTGTTCCGCACTGATTCTCGTTGTTGGGCTGGGGAAAACGTCGTGGCTACAAAGCTGACCGTGGCTACAACCAGTGCTGAGACAATACCTACACTCCCAGCGATTAACCATTGTTTCCTTTCGATAGGAGCATTTTCTAATGGCGCTAACAAACCCTGCTCGACCGTAACATTGGGTTCTATCTTCGAGGCATCTGTTTGAGTAAAAACGGGGACTGCTTCATGTGAACCAGTAATTGTGAACAGTTCTTCTTCGCGATCGCTAGCTGCATTACTTGAAGTAGGCTCCACGGCTTTACTGCGTAAGCTACCATTGGTTTCTAATGCACCAGAATGCATTGCCACATCACTGAAGTTAGAATCTCCTCCTATCAGATCAAATCCCGGAATATTCCCTAGATCGTCAAATTCTTCAAAGTCGTCTAAAAATTCTATATTACTCTTAGAATTTTCTCTAATTAATATACTGTTTGTATCTTCATCAGAGGTAAATTCCTCTGAGCCAAAAGTAGACTCAAATGCTTCAATATCAAAACTTTCATCATCATCAAAGTTATTTCTAGCTATGAGTTCACCCGATTTAACTTGCTTTTCTTCCTGGGCAAAATTGCTGTTAAAAGATGAAGATAACTCTGTTTGATTTGGCTGTAATACTTCTGTAACTAAGGCTTTATCCTCTTGCAACCAATTATTTGGTTCGGCTTGAGACAACTCATCTGGACTGCTATATTCCAACTGGTTTGCTAATATTGAGCCATTTTTGAGATCCCTTTCGACGATCAATAAAGTTTCATCCCCTAGACTACTTTTTTTTAATTCCAACTTCTCAACACTAGACTCTTGAGACTTTGACTCAATCAATAAATCAGGGAAATTTTTCTGGCTATTGCTAGTTTGTAGATTGGCTGAGTCGAAAGGTGAATAGTTACTACTACTATTGTCAATTGCAGAATTTTCGTTAGTTAAATTTGCGTCAATTTCTAGGAAATTACTATTCACTACTTGTTCTTCAAGACTAGTTTCTGAGATATCTTCTTGCCAGAAAGCGGGTAGCTCTAATTCTGCTTGCCCATCCCAATTGCTGCCATTCAACTCTTGCTCCTGTAATTGTTGACTCAAGTCAAAAGGATCTTTAGCCTCATCAACAGTTGTGGAAGAGTTTAATGTTTTGCCAAATTGAATACTGTCTGTTGGTATGTCAAATGGACTGTCCAAGGATAACTCTTCTAGTGCATTCACACCTTCTTGATGTTCCCCAAAGGATCTTAAATCAAGGCTACTGCTATCAAACTCTTCACTAGTACCCAATGAAAATTCTTGTTCACTAGATGATAGAGAAAGAGAATCAGAAATTTCTAGGGGATTGATTTGCTCTTGATCTGCAAATGTATCAATCTGGCTACCTAATGATTGTAGGTGTTGATTTATATTTTCAAGTCCATTATTGGCAAAACCAATAATTTCTTGCTCGTCAGTCAAATGCAACACCTGTTGATATTCTTCTTGTGCGACATCGTACTCCTGCAAAACGTAGTAGATGTGCCCCCGTAACAAACGGGAGTTAGGGTCATTTGGTAAACTTTGCACCACTTGGTCAACTAAAGTAGCGGCAACTTCATAGTTCCTTTGAACATAGGCTGTCATTGCCTGCTGATATGTTGGCTCGTAATCATCTATACTTGCTGCCATTTCCTCCTCCCAATTTCATCCTGCCCACCGCGCACTCCGCAAAATTGCCATTTGATCGAGTAGTCGTAGACACTGATTTTTTCTAGTATCTAATAACCACTCTCCGCGCAAAAAGGGAGCCATAGTATCTGGAATATTAGTTGGTGGCATGAGATGCTGTATGTCCAGCCAGTCCATGCCACCAATTTCCTCGACTGCTAAACCCACTATTGTGTCTTGCTCCTCAATGGCAATCACCGGAATTTCAGCTCTATCTGTGTTTAATGCACTTGCTTCTCCAAGAAATTGACCCAAATCAGCTACCCAAATAACTCGACCTCGTAAATTTAGAGTACCCAAAAGTAAAGGAGAAGCATTAGGAATTGGAGTGATTCTATCGGGACTCAGTTCAATTACCTCCCGGATGCCAGTTGCTTGTAGTGCAAACTCCTGATGCGAGGGAATGTAAAATCTCAAATGTAACTCACCTTCAGGACTTTCTACTTGTAATTCAGGACGAAAGTGGTCTTGACCACTACCACTTAAAAAGTCCGGTTTGCTGACCATATTGTTTTCATCCTTATCCTCGCAGCAGTTGTTTGACTGTTCCAACCAATTCGGTTGGTTGAAATGGTTTGGCTATGTAAGCGTCTGCACCTTGTTTCATACCCCAGTAGCGATCAAATTCTTCGCCTTTAGAAGAACACATCACCACAGGGACATTTTGGGTTTTCGGATCTGACTTTAAGCGGCGACAAACTTCGTAGCCGTTCATCCGGGGCATGACAATATCCAATACTACTAAATCGGGAGGTGCGCTTTGAATTGCCTCCAATGCTTCTAATCCATCACTGGCATGGGTGACTGTTAGGCCAGTTGCTTTCAGGAGGTCTGTAATCATCTCCCTTTGCGCGATACTGTCTTCCACAATCAGAACTGTACTCATAAGTGTCTATCTACCTCCTGATGTAGAGGTTCCTGTTTGGAACATTCCCTGATTCCCCCGCAATGATTTAGTGTATAAATTAATTTTATTTTTTCACTAATTTACTGAATATCGATGTTTCACTAGGTTTGCTGATTCTGTGATAACATTTTTTACCTCATCTTTTATTAGATCAACAAGTTTTAGATCTCGTTTATGCCGATACACAAGACTCTTTATTGATATATTTCTCTATAAGCATTAGTAATTCGGTGTCTGTGAATGGTTTTGTCAAATAATCTGTTGCCCCGACCATACTAGCCCTGACTCGATCAATAAATCCATCTTTACCAGTAAGCATGATAATTGGTATAAACCGAAATACTGTTGAGTGTCGCAGCATGGCGCAAATTTCGTACCCTTCCAATTGCGGCATCGTAATATCACACAAAATTAAATCTGGCTTGAGTTGAAAAACGAGACTGAGAGCCTCTAAGGGATTTGTGATGGAGATTGCCTCATAACCTTGTGGTTGCAAGATAGACTCTATAGTTTCACCGATGGCGATCGCATCGTCAATACATACTATCCGCTTGCGATGATTTACTTCCAATCTATCTTTTGTGTAGTTTTCTTGCTTACGTGTAACTGAATATACTAGTTGTAGCCAATTTTGTTGCACGTATGGATGTATTGCCTTGGCAACTGTCAGAATATCTCGGTTAAGATGGCGAGCCAATTGACGCAGGGATGTTTTACCATCTGCCCAATGCTGTAACTTATTTAATGTTGCTGCTGGGAGTGAGGAGCGTAGCTGAACTTGGTCAGCCAACACTGGTAGTTGCTCAGGAGATTGAATATGTGGATATAACTGCTTCCACTCTTGCACTTGCTTCGAAATTTTAGTAACTAGTGGAGCAATCTCCAAAGTATTTAATTGTGGGGTAAGTGCCGCACCCTGATGGAAAATGAAATTACCTTGATGCAAACTCAGCAGATCAAAGAGGGTTTCATGCACCAAGCCGTGGATGATACTACCAGCTATCTTCGGTTGAATTATATTTCGTTCTAAGAGTGCCCAGAGATATGCATATTCTGGCGCGTTTGTTGATGATAGGGAGGCAAGTTGTATTTCTTCGAGTTGCATCTCAACTCGGTAATGATGTAAATAATCGCCAATTCGGGATAAACGACTCTCGCCTTCTTGGCAATAGATAATTTGACCGTTGAGGAAAAAGACAAACCAAGACTGTTGTTTAGGGCGATATCCAAGAGATTCTCCATCCAGTTTGTTGCTATGGTGAGAGCTAGGGGCTTCTACCAATAGTTGTCCAGTTCGCTGTCCTAACTCAATCAATTGCAAAATACTGCAAATATCAATTTCATTTAAATTTCCCTGCATTTAGCTAAAAGATGCTCCTTGTAATCCTGTTGACGTTTTTATTAATTCTGCGCCTATAATTTTTTCATGTTTCAAGCAGACGCATTAGGTATTGATTATGAGGTATTAGAAAGATTTTTCTCTAATCCTTTGCTTTGATCGGGAGATATATTAAGCTATAAACTTTAAACTTTCGTAATACCCTTTGGCAAAGCTAGTGTTAACACGGAAGTCATCATCACTATCATCAGTACAAAATATAAAGGCGCGACCAAATCGCCCTTATAAATATCAAGACGTAATATCTCACGTCTATAAATAGTTTTGTCTGTCTTCCCTCAACTTAGGTTCAGTGAGACAAGTTAACAGAATTATCTAAGGTATATTCCAAAACACGAGTTTAAGTGCATCAACAAGGACTAACGGTGTGCTGTATTTAGCAGAAGTACAAAAGCAGAAAGGCGGCTTACTCGGTGGTGGTTCTAAAACTGAACTGAAACTGCTAGCTTGTCAGCGGACTGACCAAAATTGGAATACTGTGTCGGAAGAAGTAATTACAGCTGAAGACGCAAGCAAACTAAATGATGGCGCACTGGTGCTAGTTGAAATGAATCCGAATCGTCAAATACAACGGATTCAAGAAGCAGGACGGCCACTAGTCAATATTTTGCAGAATTTTTCTCGCCAGTTGGAAAAATTTAAGCTCAAGGAAGATGAGATTGACCAGTGGAAACAGTCGTTAACGTTTCAGGCGCAAGAGTTGAATCGCCGTGAAATGGACATGGAAGTACGCTCGGAACAACTGCAAGAACTGGAGGGTGATTTGCAGCGCCTGGAGGAGCAAAAACAGGTAGTTGACACATCTCGCGAGGAGATTGAACGATTGCAAGCAGAAATTGAGCGTAACCGTCAGGAACTCGAAGGAGCTTGGGAGCATTTACGAGGTGAGCAGCGCCGTCTGGAGGAGCGTCAAGCGGATTGCCAACAGGGAACGGTTTTGGATGAGGAACAAAGTCGAGTGATGAGTGAGTTACTTAATCGCTTGTCTAGCCGCGTTGCTCCCACGGAAACAGTCAGGGAACACCTCCATCTAGCTTTTGAATTAGTTGAAAAGCAGCAAGCTACGCTTAATCCACACTGGGAACAACTGGAGCAGCAAAAAACTGTAGCTGCTCAACAGCAAGAGGAAGTAGAGCGTTTGTTGCAAACATTTAGCGATCGCGAAAACGCATGGCAACAGGCACAAAACTCTTTAGCGCAGCAAATAGCCCAGTTGCAAGTGGATACTGCAAATCTTACTAGCAAGCAAGAGTGTGGTCGGATACTCAAGGAGCAGTTACGAAATCAGGAAGAATTATACCAGCAGATTCATTCCTTGGCTGCAACGTCGGGTGATGTAGTTCTCGGTCAGCAAGCTGATGTGGAAGTTTTGCAGAATATGCCTTTAGAAGAACTGCAAAAAATAGTGCAAGACTTACAGTATAAGTTAGAAATAGATGCTAGCTTTGTTCATGATCAAGAACAAGAACTGACATATAAGCAAGAAACTATAGAAGAACTGCAAAATAAATTAAATCACGCATCTGACCATGACCACATTAATTTAGAAATGGAACTGGCGGATGAAAAAGACCTCTATCAAATGTTAAACGAAACTCTGGTGGGACAACGCCGCAATATGCTACAGCGGCAGAAGTTTCTTAAGCAGCACCAAACTGTTCTGCTACGGCGGCAAGGACATACTGTTGCCAATGAAGAAGAGGGTAACAAAATTAATTTAGAACCGATTTTATTACAAGTTGAAACCCAGCGACAACAACATTCACAGGAAATACAAAAGCTGGAACGTGAGATTGAGCAGATGCGTAGTGGTATTGAGCTAGCGCAGGGAATGATTGACAATCAAACCCACGATTTGGAGGAGAAGCGCCAGGAGCTAAAAGCGATCGAGAAGAATTTGCTGTCTGTGCGAACAGCAACCGCCCAATCCTGGAGTCGGATAAATCTCTATCAAGAAGCACTACAACCAATTCAGGATTCCTTAGACGGATTACGGCATAAGCTGCAAGGAATTGGGGAATCTTTGGCTCAAGTCCAAGAAACTGGTGATTATCAACTCCAGACAATCACCCAGATGCGTCATACTTTACAGAGTTTAATGTCTCAACCAGAATTGCTCGCCTCTTAACAAGTTCTGGGGCTTTGGCGAGACAAGAGGCTTTGACCAGTAAAACTGAATTTCAAAAACTAGCACAATCCTTCACGCTGCTTATTGTCTGTGTCTAACCAAGTCTGCAATTGCCTCAACGAGGTTGGCTGGATCGACTGGCTTCGGAATATGCCGTTGAAAACCTGCGAAAATTGCCTGCTGATAGTCAATTTCTCCAGCATAGGCAGTCAGAGCGATCGCTGGAATCTGCCCGCCCTGCTCTGGTGGTAAGGCTCTCACTTGTCGCACTAGCATATAGCCGTCTACCTCTGGCATTCCGATATCACTGAGCAACACATCTGGCTTGGAGTAGGTCAAAGCAACGAGTGCCTCATCTGCTGAGGCAACGGTGATCACATTTGCTTTATACTGCTCGATTAGGAAGCCAACAAACTCGCGTGTATCGGCATCATCATCCACGACTAAAACCTGGATACCAGTCAAGTCTAAAGCTGGCTCAGACAATTTACTGTCCTGGTTAGTTTGGGTTGGAGTTGGCATCAGCGGTAGTCTCACGGTAAAGGTTGTCCCCTGCCCTTCTCCTGGACTCTCTGCTTGGACGGTTCCGCCATGCAGTTCGACTAAGTGATGAACGATCGCCAGTCCTAACCCCAGCCCTCCAAATTTTCGAGTTGTAGCCCCATCCTCTTGGTGGAAGTAGTCAAATACATAAGGTAAGAAGTCCGGGCGGATGCCTTTACCTGTATCGCTGACGCTAATCTGGGCAAAACAACCGAAGCGCTCTAATTGGATGTCCACTTGTCCCCCCACCTCGGTGAACTTGACGGCGTTCGAGAGGAGATTCCAAATTACCTGCTGTATTCGGTTTGAATCGCCTGAAACTTGGAATTTGGGATTTTGCGTTTGCGTAGCGTGTTGCAGAAAAAAGTTGCCATAGTGAAGCGTTAGCGAGTCAGACGCTCCTACGTCACTAGCGCTATCGCTATCGAGCGTTAGAGGGCTGCCATGTGTAGCAAACTTTTCCAGACGGATATTAGATTTTAGATGACCAGGCTCGTCACTGTTGGGAGATTTTGGGCTGACATCAACATTATTGTCCAATCCCAAATCTAAAATCGTAAATCGTAAATCGATTGACTTGGCTTGAGCTGCCAGTTGTACTGTTTCCATTGCGGCTTGAATCATTGTTACTAGATCGACCGGGGAAACATTCAGGCTGAGTTTGCCCCGTAGAATTCGGGAGACATCAAGCAAGTCTTCAATTAGTTCGGACTGCAACTTGGCATTGCGTTCGATGACAGTTAAGGCTTGAGCCGTCTTAGCTTCGTCAAGCTTGCCTGTTTTGAGTAGCTTTGACCAACCGAGGATCGGATTGAGGGGCGATCGCAATTCATGGGACAAGACAGCTAAGAATTCATCCTTAATCCGGTTAGCGGCTTGAGCTTCTTCCCGTGCTTGCTGTTCTGCTGCAAGTAGGCGCTCTCGTTCGAGTTCGGCTTGTTTGCGGTCGCTAATATCTGCTAGAAAAACCGACAGTCCACTGGGCGAAGGATAAATTCGATGATCATGCCAACAATTCCAAGGGGCGTAAAAATACTCAAACTGGAGTGGTGTTTGTTCAGTTATTGCCCGATAGAATTGCACATAAGCATCTGTGTCAACGGCAGATGGAAACAACTCCCAAACGTTTTGCTCCAGAATTTCTTCTCGCTGCATTCCCACCATTTTACAGTAGTGATCGTTGACGTAAGTGAAATTCCAGTTGTAATCAAGAGCATAAAAGCCATCCCGAATGCTTGACAAAACCGTTTCAACCTGTTGTTTTGCTGTTTCTGCTTCCAGTCGTAACGCCTGCTCCCGTTGCGTTGCTTCCCGCCGCAATTGCGCCAGTTTTAAGGTCGCCTCCACTCGTGCTAGCAGTTCACGCGCCGAAAACGGCTTAATCAGATAGTCATCGGCTCCCGCTGCCAATCCTTCAATGCGAGCCTCTTCCCCCGCTCGTGCAGACAGCATGATAATCGGTACTTCCCTGATTTGTGGTTCGGAGCGAATCGCTTGCAGTAAGCCAAACCCATCGAGGTTGGGCATCATCACATCTGTCAAAACCAAATCTGGAACCTGCTGACAGATAGCAGACAGAGCCGCAACTCCATCCGACACGGCTACTACCTCGTATTGCTGGCTTAGCAGCCGCCTGACGTAATCGCGCATATCTGCATTGTCGTCTGCTAAAATAATTCGAGCAGAGGAAAATAATTTACTTCGCACAGATGCAGAGTTTTGCTCTCCATCCCCGAAAACAGTTACTTGTTGATCTGTTTTTGAAAGCCAACGGAAGGCTTCTTCCAGGTAGGGATTTGCGCCCAATGCCGTTGAAGCTAAAGTGCGAGTTGCACCGATGCGGTCTTGGGGTAAATGAGCCGTTCCCGTTGGGATGGAAATGTTGAAGCAAGAGCCTGCCCCCTCTACGCTGGTGACGTTGATGGAGCCTTGATGCAGTTTGACCAATTCTTGCACCAGAGATAGCCCAATGCCCGATCCTTCAATACTACGCCCCTGTGAGCCTTTTACCCGATGAAACCGCTCAAACAAATGCGGCAATTCTGCGGCAGGAATGCCAATCCCGGTATCTCGCACCACTAACTCAGTGTGGTCGCTCTGCCACTGCAAGCTGACTGAAATTTCTCCTACAAACGTGAACTTGAAGGCATTCGACAACAGGTTGAAAACAATCTTCTCCCACATTTCCTGATCAACATACACTCTTTCAGGCATGGGTGGACAATCTACGACCAGCCGCAGGTTTGCCCGTTCAATCGCCGAGCGAAACACCGATGCTAGTTCTGCGGTAAAGGTAGCTAAATCTGTGGGTTCATAGGATGCTTGCACTCGTCCGGCTTCAATGCGGGAAAAATCGAGCAAGGTATTGACTAACTTCAACAGCCGTAACCCGTTGCGCTGTACTAATTGTAATTGTTCGCGTTCCTCGGCTGGAATGATGTCGCTCAGGTTGGCGATCGCTTCTTCTAAAGGAGACAGCATTAAGGTGAGGGGTGTGCGAAATTCGTGGCTGACATTACTAAAGAAGACTGTTTTGGCGCGATCAAGTTCTGCCAGTGCTGCACTTCGTGCCGCTTCGCTAACGGCTCGTTGGCGTTCCTCTTCGTAGGAGCAGGCATTGGCGATGGCCATGGCAATTTGTCCGGTCAGCTGATTGAAGAAGTCGCGGTAGGTATCGTCAAGTCTACGGCGGGGGCTGGCGACAGCAACAAGCACTCCGGTGACTCTGCCTTGCCCAGTGGCGGCGATCGGCAGTACCATCGCCTCTTGGGGTGGCTCAGTCCAAGGACTGCCAGGGAGTTCTCCGAAGCGTGACAATAGGTCATTGATCGCAAGCGATCGCGCGGTACGGGCAGCGAGGGCGATCGCCCAACCACCATTGTCATTATCCTCAGTAATATCTATTATCTCAGGACTCACTGAGCTATCTAAAGCCGACTCAGTGCCACCACAGAGGCGGGCATATCTTCCATCTGAGTCAATCAGGTAGAGGAGCGCCAAAGGAATGTCAGCCGGATCAGATCTGAGCGCCGCTACCGTTGACGCGCACGCTTCTTCGGTAGTCTTAGCAGTTCCGGTTTTGAATGCTACTTCTCG
This sequence comes from Komarekiella atlantica HA4396-MV6, assembly GCA_019359395.1. GTDB lineage: Bacteria > Cyanobacteriota > Cyanobacteriia > Cyanobacteriales > Nostocaceae > Komarekiella > Komarekiella atlantica. Next base: position 32,642 of record JAHHHK010000004.1, on the reverse strand, counting down.
CAGCAATCGAGCACGGCGATCATTCAAAACGCGGTATGTGGTTTCAGTAACGATGTTAAAAACGCCATCAACAACACCTCCCTGCCCCTGAATCGGGTTGAAAGTATATTCAAAGAAGCACTCTTCAGTGTATCCAAATCGATGCATTGACAACAGTTCGTCATTATGAAAGATGCCCTCGCCCGTCGCTAGAACGCTTGCAAGCTCTGGGCCAATATCGTCCCAAATTTCCGACCAAACCTCACGGGCGGGGCGACCCAATGACCAAGGATGCTTGTCACCAATGATCGGTCGCCAAGCATCGTTGTAGAGCAATAAGCAGTCCCATCCCCAGTAGATGGCGATGGGGAAGCGGGAGTTGATGCAAATACTCAATGCTGATCGCAAGCTTTGGGGCCAAGTTTCAATTGCACCCAGCGGCGTTTGCGACCAGTCGAGCGATCGCATCCGCATTGCCATCTCACTGTTGCCTGTAAAAAGTTGTTCTGCTGCTTGACGATCCTGGGTCATATTCCTCCTCTACTCCACCCACATAACCGGGCGATTGCTTTCACTAACTCCTCTGGCTCCACAGGTTTTGTGATGTGAGCTTGGAACCTCGATGGGAGTGCTTTTAGCTGATCGAATTCTCCAGCATTAGCAGTTAGTGCGATCGCCATCGTCACCTGTCCTACAACCAGAGCAAGGAAGCCTTTGTAGTCATAGTCCAGCGTCCGCCTGGGGCTGATGCCCACAATCAAAGCTGACCAATCGTGCGTTCGCAAAGCGTCTTTGAAGGAATCTCGCATCAAAACTGCAATCTCACCACCGCCAACAAAGATATCTTCAGGAACAGTTGCTTTCTTATCTGGGGACATCGGCTCTACTCCTCATTCTGGAAAGTATTTAGAGAGTAGGTCTTGGTCGCGTGCACGCAACGCTTCTTTTGGTGAATTGCTCATCTGAGTAAGCAAACTGACAACCTTTTCCATAGCTAAGGGTGAGGGCTGCGATCGCCCGTTTTCCCAACGATTGATAGTTGGGAACGTCACGCCTAACTTAGCAGCAAATTTCTCCTGCGTTAGCCCCATCTCTTGCCGAAGTTCTCGAATGAGCTTGCCAATCTCCGGTTGTTTAGCTGTAAGCACTTTGTTGCACTATATATCCCACAATCGAACATAAGTCACATTTTATAAAATCTTATATATCAAAAGGATGATTTCAAACAAATCCAGTCGCCTTCTACTTGAGCGATCGCACCACCAGGAAATGGATCAGTTTGCGAACGATTTGGTGCTATGATCAACGCCGTTAATTTTTCAATATGTTCAAAACTGGGCGCATCAGGAAGTATTTGCTGCAATACCTGACGGATGACGCGACGTTGCAAAGCTAGTGGTGCTGTCTGCAATACCTGACGATTTAACCTTAAGGGAACCAAAGGAGTAAGGGAATCTCTTTGATGCTCTATGCTCATCGCCTTTTCCCGTAACTGGTGAGCAGCTTTTTCTAAATATTCGACTTCCGCTTGGAGAAGTTCTGCTGTTTGGGCTAAGGCTGATTCTACTTGGGGGTTGAAATTATCTTGCAAATATGGTATTAACTCTTGGCGGATGCGGTTGCGGGCGTATTGCAAATCTTGATTGGTAGAATCTTCCCAAACTGGTAGTTGAAAATCTTGACAAAATTGCTCTGTTTGTGAACGAGTGATTTCTAAAAGTGGACGCACTAGTATAACATCCGCAGTTAATGGGCGTTGCCAAGTTAAGGCTTGCAAACCATCAGCGCCAGTACCGCGAATTAAGTTGTAAAGGAGAGTTTCGGCGCGATCGCTAGCTGTGTGTCCTGTAACAATATATTGGTAATTATTTACTTGGGCGATCGCACTTAAAGCTTGATATCGCCAATTGCGTGCAGTAGCTTCACTATTTAAAGACTGATTAGCTGTTTCTAAATAAAATGATACATCCCAAGTCTTAGCTAAGTTTTCTACATGATTAGCATTCGCTTGGGAGTCAGAACGCCAACGATGATCACAGTGTGCAATACCTAAATGCCATCCCCATTTGGATTGTAAATCTAACAATAGCTTTATTAAGCACAAAGAATCCTGTCCGCCGGAAACAGCTACTAATAGCCGCTGTTTGCGCTCAAATAAATGGCGCGATCGGATGCTGCGGTGTATTCTTGCATGTAGCGGAGTCCATAACATCTTAAGATTTCAGTGGCAGATAGACCCAGATAGTTTTATATTAAACTTCTTACAAAAGTTGTTATTTTTACGCTCTTTTTTGCACCTACCCTACCGGAAGCCGCTACTAGCCTATCCTTTGCCTAAGGGATTCTCTTCAACAACACATCTATGCGCGAGATTTTGTTAGGTTGAGCATTATTTACCTACTAGTTTTCAACTTGTTGGAGTTGTTGATAAATTTCATCCAGTGGTGATTCAATTTCATCAGGACAAAATTCTAAAGCAAGTCTAACTTTTCCTTTTTTCCATCCCTGAGCAGTAAACTGCAAAACTTCACAATTTAATCCTTGGTTGTATAAATTTGCCTCAACTGTTCCATCTGCTCCAATATGTTCCTTAATTGCTGCAATCAAATCACATACTTTAAAAGTTCTAGAAATATCTAACTTATTAAAAGCATCTGGTTCTATAGACACAACTTCATCGTGATTCAGTCTCTCGAATATTTCTCCCATAAAAATCTCCCGTCACGATATCCTGTCACTAAATCTATAGTTTCCAAGGATGTGGCAGTTCATCCGAAATAAAATGATGATTTTTTAGCATTAGTTCTACCCACAATGAAAATGTTATTTTAAATACATTGCATTTGTTCTAAAAACTCCTAAAAAGTTAGCTTTTTAACTAGTATCTGAACCACATTGTTCACTTGCTAGAAAAATTAGTTATAGCGTTTCCTAGAACACCGATTCAGTATTCAAGATGGGGGCGAAAAAAACCGATTATTTCGTAGAGGCGGTGCAATGCAAAGTCTCTACAGTCAACGATAATTGGTCGTTTTACCGAAAAAAATCGGATGTTTGCGATTACTGAATCGATTGTCTAGTCGGTTGAGGTACAAATTTATCAGTGTTTATTGGTGTTTATCTGTCTTAAAAAGTTTTGCGCTCCTGTTACCCGGAGCTTCGCTTACTTTTCGCTGTCTTGAAAAGTTTTGCGCTCCTGTTACCCGGAGCTTCGCTTACTTTTCGCTGTGGTTAATTACTTCTTCTGTGTACCTCACTCTAGTGAGAACCGCTATAGAACTCCTAAATATAGTAATTAATCTTAAATAGGCTCCTTTCCCCCTCTTCTTGGCAAAGAGGGGTTAAGGATGAAGTTCTTAGAAAAACCAACCGTAAGAATGCAAACCTTTACCCAAAAGATTTACACCAAGATAGCAAACCCAGACAACAACAAAGCCAGTGGCAGCTAAAATTGCGGGACGACGCCCTTGCCAACCGCGAGTAATTCTGGAGTGGAGATAGGCGGCGAATACTAACCAAGTGATTAATGCCCAGGTTTCTTTGGGATCCCAACTCCAGTAGGAACCCCAAGCTTCATTTGCCCAAACGCCACCAGCAATGATGCCAATTGTCAACAGGGGAAATCCCAGCCCGATGACGCGGTAGCTAATATTATCTAGGGTTTCGGCGAGGCTAAGGCGCTGGGGTGAAAGGGGTTCGACAGATGCGATAACTTGAGACTCAGGGGCAGTTACTAAATTTAAAACAGCAGTGCTAGCGTTACCATTACCGTTGTTATTGCGCTCATTACGAGCAAAGCCATTATTTTCGACAGGGGGTGTTGATGGTTGAGAAATTAATTCGGCTGCTTTGTGCAAGCGATAACCGTTGCTACGATAGCCACCAGTACCTACAGAACTGCCTTGTAGCTGGATATTTTGACCGCGAGTGACAATGAGAAAAGCGATCGCTAATAGAGAACCCACCATCAAAGCGGCATAACTCAACATCATGACACTGACATGCATCATCAGCCAATTTGACTTTAAGGCAGGTACTAAGGGTTCTGACATTTGCATTTGGGATGGTAGTGTCAAGGTGGCAAAAGCAGTGATCGCCATTGCCACGGGGGCTGTCACAACTCCTACTAAGCGGCTACGGCTGGTATTTTCGGCAATTAGATGGATGGTGGTAATTCCCCAAGTTAAGAAAAACAAAGATTCATACAGATTACTCAAGGGGAAATAACCAGCTTCTATCCATCGTGCGCCTAGTAGGGTGGCTATGCACAAATTAGCGATCGCCATCCCAGCTGTCCCCAAAGCGGCTAGATAAGGCAGATTCGGAAAAGCTGCCCCTCCCCAATACACCAGCATTGTGAGGAATAATATGGCAAAAGAGGCGTTGTCCAGCCAGTTCTGGAGTACAACCAGATTCATAATAGTGTTCTCCCCAGTGAATTCGTTAAAATATGGATTCTGACTGTTATGATCCTATCTGCTTAGAGGGCAATGGGATATGGGAAAGGGGAAATGGGATGAAACCGATAAGGAAGAAGATATAAATACTACAGCATTACCCCATTTGTGAATTGATTGAACTACATTACTTCCTACTCCTCGATCTCCCCTATCTCAATAATGTCACGGTGATGTAGTTACAGATGATGTAGTGATTGGCAGAGAAATAGCAGCCTTGTTGGGACTGCTGACTGGACTAGGCAAAGCAGCTGGTTTGCCAGCTTTCTTGAGTGCTAAAAAAATATCGTAGCGGTTACTACGGTTGTCGCTGACAGATGCAGTCACCCCAATTGACCGTGTTGCTGCTAGTAAAGGTTGTTGATTGGGGGTCAGAGTTGGGAGGGGAAAATTTTTCACAGTTCGTTCCACATCCAGGAAAAATTGACCATTTGTGGGATTGGGTTCTCTAGGAACTGTTTGTTGAAAAGGCAGAGTATTAGCTAGTGGGTTGCTGGGTTTGGGAAGAATTTTATTGGAGATGGGAGCACCCACAACTAAGAAAGCGACATTTTCATCTAACCAGCCGTGGGTTGCGGTTAGTGTACCATAGGGTGCAATCCAGTTAATAACGGGTTGACCTGCAACTTGCCTCCTTTGGATCTGGAATTGATATTGATTTTTCATGACATCATCCAGCTTTTGTAAGGATGCTTCAGCTGATTTGCGATTACTTGCCTGTACCATAACCACCAAACCTGCACGAAAATCCTCTGATGAACCTTCTTTTTGGGTAGTTGGAATCACTGAGATGGCAAACTCGCCTTTCATCCAGCTGAGTAAATCCTGATCTAAATCTAGATTGGTCAGAGATTTTACTCCACCGCGCAGTTGTTCTGGTGATATTGGTGAAAGGGGATTTCCTTGGGATGTTAACACATAGTCTCCCCACAATCGTTGTAAGTTACCGCCAGACAGCATCATCAAGGTTTCTGCTGGTACGCGGCTTTGCATTTTTCCAGCTTTGTTTTCCACCGCTAGTACACGCTGACTATTGGGGTTGAGCCAAGAAACGCCTTTTAAGCGGATTCCTTCTGATTCCAAGGTAATTGTCCCTGCTAAACCTTGGTTATTCTGAAGTTGAGCTAGAACTTGAGCAGGTAAATGGCGATTTGGAGAAGCAGCAGCTATTTTTGCTGCTGTTGGCACATTGACGTAAAACTGGGCAAAGGGTTGGTAATTGGTGATTTTCGGGAAATTTTCGGCAAAGCCTCCAATTCTCGCTAGAGATGTTTTACCTTTATAGGCATCGATTGCTCTTTCTGTGGCTTTAGGATTATCGGTAATGACTAGGAACCGCCCGTCTAGTAATGCTGCTGAGAAGTTTTCCCCAGATTGTCCCTCATTTTGTTTGATGGCGATCCCTTGATATGTGCGGTCAATCCATTTGCCTTGTTTGAGAGTTTTGGGTTGTGCCAAAATGTTTTTGGCTATTTCTGAATTTTTTACTGGCAGCACCATTACCATCGATTGCTGATTGCTAGCAGCATCTCCATCAGTAGCAATTGGTTTAGGTACAGGTTGACTCGCTGCTTGAGGGGCAAGAATTGCGATTGTGACTTCATCGCCTACCCAAGGAGCGATATCTTTTTGGAAGTCATAACCATTGTTAGTCAGAAAGCGATCGCGCAACTGCACTAAATTTTTATCCAGTTCTGCTTGGGTTTCTTTTGTCCCAAACTCCCGCAATTTTTGCCACTGCCTGGGATCTGTTGTTAAAGAAACCGTAAACAGGGCATCTTGAGGAATAATATTTGCACCTACTGGCAAATCTCTAAAAGATGGCTGTCCCTGAGTTAATAACCAGTATGCTGCACTCCCTGCACCAATCAATAACCCAGCAGACGAGAGCGTTAACACCAGAGATGGTTTCTTTTTTTTCTTCATCGAAACAGACACAATAGGCAGTGCCATTGAAACCTATACCTCATACTTGCAAACTTATTACTTGCTTAATGGGTTGATTCAACCAAAAGGTTGCCCATTAGCTAGGGCGGCTAATTACATAAATTTCTCTACCCTGAATGTGATGATACTTCAGGAATAAAACTTCTCTACTGTCTCAAAAGCAGTGTTTTCATGGTTAGTTACCTTTTTTAACACGCTGTGTTGAATTTTGCAGGATAATTTCCTAGGATAGTTGCCTCTGTCGAAAATTCTCCGAGAGTGAAATGCTTCATTCCAAGCACTCTGAGGATATAACCTAATTTGACAAAGTTGCAAGTCATTAGTTTTAAGTGTGGCACTATGCCGATGCATTAACGACACTCATCTGCATAGGCCCCAAATATTTGGTTAAATAAGGCGAGAAAACTTCATAAATTAAAGTTAGTGGCTGTCCGTGATGCCAAAACAAATAGTGGCGACCCCAAAAAGGCCCAGTTTCATCAAAACCTGACTGTAGTGCATCTGAGTAACCGTAGTAAATTCCTTGGACATCTCGATACAACTCTGTGCGGAGACGGGCTAAACTCGCCCAAATTGGTAATGATCGATTTTGTAGATACTCATCTACATGACTAGCTTCCCACCACGAGGTGGCATAAGCTAATCGCTGACCAGAGGGGGTACGCAGCCACACTTGTCGCCGTAGTCGTGGCCCTGGGACAGCTTGGATTAGGTCAGGAGCGTCATCTAAATCCATGCCAATCAATGACATGTCAATGACATCTACTTCTGTTGGCTTGCCTGTCAGCAATTCTAAGTGTCTTGTTGGCGAACCGTCGCCTAAAAGTAGCATTTGCCAAGTCGGTGCCAGTTGGGTGTGAGACAAACCTTGTTGAATCACTACCTCCCCACCTTGCCAAATTGGAGTGAGGCGATGCCATGCTGCTGGCAGTATTAAGTTGTTTGTCGGCGTAAAAGTAGTAGTCAATGCTTTTTACAAAACTTCACCTATTTCTATAAAAGCATAAAAATTCAGAGCTAAGTCTAGGTTAAAAGCCGAAAGTCAACAGTCTTAGGTCTTTTGACCCTTGACTATTGACTTTTGACTAATATTTAAACAATGCGGATGGCGAGACTCGAACTCGCAAGCCAAAGGCACACGCACCTCAAGCGTGCGCGTATACCAATTCCGCCACATCCGCATGGATTGCCTAAATAAAGAATATAGCATATCAAGAGAATTATAGTAAGGTGATATCTAAGTTAAAGTTCCCAAAAATTTAATTTAAGTGTACGGTTTCACAAATTTTTTGAAAGCGGATATCAGACTAACAGAAATTTAGCAGCTGCACAAGTGATATTTAAAGGGGTAGAGGCATGGTGCGATCGCTTTCTTGGATTCGGCAAGAGCATAAAATCTTCTAGATTTGGCGCTAGCAGTTTCGCTGTTGCGATCGCAACAGCCCAGTTTGGGAACCTGGCAAAGCTTGACAGCAGCAATGTTGCTACTCTAGTTAAGACCCGTAGAGGCAGCAAGCCCGATCCTATACTCTGCTGAATATGAAGGTTGGAAACTCCTGTCATAATTTGAAATATAACGGAAGTTTTATTTCAAATTGGATGGAAGAAAATGACAATCTACTGGTACTGATATCGAAACTAGAAAATGAAGTTTGACAAAATATTAATTGCCAATCGGGGAGAAATCGCCCTTCGCATTCTCCGCGCCTGTGAAGAAATGGGAATTGCGACAGTTGCGGTTCACTCCACTGTTGACCGTAATGCTCTCCATGTCCAGCTTGCTGATGAAGCTGTTTGCATTGGCGAACCTGCCAGCAGTAAAAGTTATTTGAATATTCCCAATATTATTGCTGCCGCATTGACACGCAATGCCAGCGCCATTCATCCTGGTTACGGTTTTTTGGCAGAAAATGCCCGGTTTGCAGAAATTTGTGCTGACCATCATATTGCCTTTATTGGCCCAACTCCAGAAGCCATAAGGCGAATGGGGGATAAATCCACTGCCAAAGAAACCATGCAAAGGGCTGGAGTGCCAACTGTACCAGGTAGTGAAGGATTGGTAGAGTCTGAGCAAGAAGGATTGTCATTCGCTAAAGATATTGGCTATCCAGTAATGATCAAAGCTACAGCAGGTGGCGGTGGAAGAGGTATGCGTCTGGTACGTGCTGAAAGCGAATTTGTCAAACTATTTATGGCAGCCCAAGGAGAAGCAGAAGCAGCTTTTGGCAATTCTGGCGTTTATATAGAAAAATTTATTGAACGTCCGCGCCACATTGAATTTCAAATTTTGGCAGATAACTACGGTAATGTCATTCATTTAGGTGAAAGGGATTGCTCGATTCAGCGTCGGAATCAAAAATTACTAGAAGAAGCCCCTAGCCCTGCTCTCGATTCTGACCTGCGAGATAAAATGGGACAAGCTGCTGTCAAAGCTGCCCAGTTTATCAACTACACTGGGGCGGGAACCATTGAGTTTCTCTTAGATAGATCCGGTAAATTCTACTTTATGGAAATGAATACCCGGATTCAAGTCGAGCATCCAGTAACAGAGATGATTACAGGGGTAGATTTGGTTGTTGAGCAAATCCGAATTGCTCAAGGAGAAAAACTTCAGCTTACCCAAGATCAAGTAGTTTTGCAGGGTCATGCGATCGAATGTCGGATCAATGCTGAAGACCCTGACCATGACTTTCGCCCTTCTCCTGGACGTATCAGCGGTTATCTGCCTCCTGGAGGCCCCGGTGTGCGGATTGATTCTCATGTTTACACAGATTACCAAATCCCCCCCTATTACGACTCTCTGATTGGCAAGTTAATTGTTTGGGGGCCAGACCGACCAACCGCCATTAACCGGATGAAACGCGCACTGCGGGAGTGTGCCATCACCGGACTTCCTACTACCATCCCGTTCCATCAAAAAATTATGGAAACTCCGCAGTTTTTACAGGGTAATATCTATACCAATTTTGTTCAGGAGATGAATAGCTAAGGATTGGGGACTGGGGAACTCGGGGCCCCCTTTGGGGATAAGGGGCAATGGGGATTGGGGACTGGGAATTAGGAACTGGGAATTGGGGACTGAGGAAAATTTTTCCAATACCTAAAATATCTAATCTTTAAGATCCAATACTTAAATACCCAACAACTAATAGAATACCTAATACCTAATACTCAGTCCCCAATCCCTAACTCACACGAGACATCATGGTCAGCAATCCTTGTTGACCTAGCAAAATTTCTCGCACCAGACTGAAGATACCAACCCAAATGATCGGAGTAATGTCTACTCCACCTATGGGTGGTACTAGCTTTCGCATCGGTACTAAAAAGGGTTCAGTAGGCCAAGCTATTAAATTAAAGGGCAAACGATTTAGATCTACTTGGGGGTACCAAGTGAGAATTATGCGAAAAATAAACAAAAACGTCATCAGTCCCAACACAGGGCCGAGAATCCAAGCAGTCAGGTTAGCACCAGTCATCAGTTTGAGTAACTATCTGTGAATAAAGGAAGAACTTGGGCGAACGGCATCGCCAGAAAATTTTAAGCTTTGTAAAGCACCCTCTTTATTATTTTATTTCAATCCCTCATACGGATTAACAATGATTTGTGATGGCGGTTATCAAGTTTGGTCGCTCAGGTTCAGAGGCTTCTCAAGAAAGTGATACACCATTAGAATTATTATGAAGTGTGTAAAAAAAGGTTGAGAACTATGACGCCTTCTTTAGCAAATTTTCTTTGGAGTTTGGTTTTTGGTGCTGCAATTGTAGTTATCCCTGCTACAGTTGGTCTAATTTTCATTAGCCAGAAAGATAAAATCCAGCGTTCATAATGTTTGGGGGAGTCGCTTGGACTCTTATACCCGATTGTCTGTCAGCTATTTATCTAATTGCACCAAGCGCAGCAATTTTTCCCCTTAAGGGCGGTTGTAGTTGACACACATCGGCTTTTTTAGCTTTCGGTGGACAGCTTCAGAGCTTCTTTACCAGATGCTTTGAAGCTTTAATGTATTGCGCCTAATTAGAGTAGTGATTTTAATTGTGACTCGCTAACATAGATTTGATATTGGGAAAACAGCAATGATAAATTTTGGGCTGAACTCAGCCAGTGTTCTGGCTCAGGTAAATTTTGGGGCAAACTCAGCCAGTATTCTAGGAATTTTCCTGGCTGTGGCTGGGGCAGCACTGTATTTTCTCCGCACTGTGCGTCCCGAACTGTCAAGAGATCAAGATATCTTTTTTGCCGCAGTGGGCTTACTTTGCGGTTTCATTCTCATCTTCCAAGGATGGCGACTAGACCCCATTTTACAATTTGGTCAGTTGCTTTTAGTCGGCACAACTGTGTTTTTTGCTGTTGAAAGTATTCGCTTGCGGAGTATTGCTACTCAGCAAGCTAAGCGCAACACTCCGATTGTGGACGAAGACAGACCAGTAAGCGATCGCTATTCGTACAATGATCGCAGAAAGTATCAGGCTGAGATGGAAGATGACTTTGAGCCACTGCCTTATGAAGAAGAGGAACGTCCTGTACGTCCCCGGATTCGGGCTAGCAGGGATGAAATTTCATCTCGTGATAACTACTACGAGGATCAATCTCCCCGTCGTCCAGAACGCCGCAAAAGCAACGAAAGTACAGAAGCCGGGGATAGAGGGCGTCGGCGTAATTCTGGGCGTCCAGTAAATCGTACTTATGACAACTTTGAAGAGGAGAATTGGGGTTCTTCGCCTAGGGAAGTTGATGATTGGGACAGTTCAGGCGGGGAAGTTAGAAAACCTTCTCGTCGTAGCAATAACGGGCCCCAGCGACCCGAAAGTCGCGAAGATGATGTTGCTCCTAGCAGACCAAAAAGGCGTCGTCCGCCAACTGACTCGTCTTCTCGAAGAGTGCGCGAAGATGATGAGGCGATACCAACTGAATATGTACCTTACAATCCGATTGAAAAACCAAATGAGGAGCCAGATAATTCAACCGATTTTGATAATGTTTAAAATAGCCAGGGTGCAGGGAGACTGAGAGACGACGGAACACAGTTGAGGTGAAAAAATTTACGTCTACATTTTGGCTCCAAAGACCAATTCATTGGAGCCTGATTTTTAGCTTGATAAGTTTACTTGTAGCTTGTAATTCTAATGATATTCCTGTAGGGCCTACTTCCCTCAACAGTCGCTACACCGAGGAGCAACCTGGTTTGAGTGGAAATGGGCGCTTTTTAGCGTTCGTATCTAATCGAAATGGTAATCATCAACTGCTGGTGTACAACTTGGAGGAGCAAAGGTTGATTCGTATACCGGGCTTAAATCGACCGGAAACAATTGCTGAAAGTCCAAGTTTGAGCTATACCGGGCGTTACATTACTTATATTACTAGTGACCAAGGTAGACCAGTAGTGGCGCTTTACGATCGTGCTACGCAACAGTCGCAAATCCTCACTCCAACCTATCGCGGCTGGGTAAGAAAACCTAATATCAGCCCAGATGGACGTTATGTTGTCTTTGAAACCGCTAGCCGTGGTCAGTGGGATATTGAAGTACTAGACCGGGGGCCGAATATAGAGTTAGATATTCCTAACGGTGCAACCGTTGGTTCGCCTCCGTAGGGGCAGGGGGAGCAGGGGGGCAGAGGAGCAGAGGAAGAAAAATTACAATTGACCAATAACTAATGACTCTTGACTCTTGACCCTTGACTCTTGACTGGTGAGTGATATATGAAACCCTTTATTTTTATACCTACATTTATATGCTCAGGTTTACTGAGTGGATGTTTTGGCTACCCTCGCCTGTTGAATTATCCCTTTGATCCAGGGGGTAGAGGTCTTAACAGTTTAGCTTCGGAATTAGAACCTCAAATTTCTAGGAGATACATTGTTTTTGTTTCTGACCGACGGGGTAGTCAAGATGTTTATATGTTTGATACGGTAACTCGTAATTTGGTTGATTTGCCAGGTTTAAACTCCTTGGATACGATCGCAACTCATCCGAGTGTTTCTGAAAATGGTCGCCATATTGTGTTTGCTGCTAGTCGTCAAGGGCGATCAGCTATTTTTCTCTACGACCAGGAAACACGCCAGTTACGTAATTTGACTACTAATCTGCAAGCAGAAGTCCGCAACCCTACAATTAGCGCTGATGGTAGTAGGATTGCTTTTGAATCTAGTAATAACGGGCAGTGGGATATTTTAGTGTATAACCGTTCTGGACAACCGTTGAATATACCTCAAGAACCGCGATGAAGTTGGGGATTGGGAATTGGGAATTGGGTATTGGGTATTTGGAAAACTTTTTCCTAGTCCCTAATCCCTAGTCCCCAGTCCCTCTTCTTGTTGCACAGATTCGATTAGCGATCGCACTTGTTGCGTTCCTTGGGAAGGTTCAAATGACATGGGAAACTTACCTCGGCATAACATCCTGAAACCTAAAGGTGCAAGACTAAGTAAACCTTTGAGATCTCGAAAGTAGTTACCGACAACTTGTAAACCAAACTGACGTTCATCAATCCAACCACCTTCTTTAACTAAGTCTATTAATACTTTACGGTGGCGAATTGAGCGACTGTCGTCAGCTTGTTTATGTGTGAGAATTTCTTGTTTAATTTTAGTGATTTGTTCTAGGGGTGCGACTTCCATTGGACAAACTGAGTCGCAGTATAAACAACGCGTGCAACCCCACACTCCTTTAGTGCCTTCGTTGTAGCTTTCTAAGCGATTTTCAATGTTGCTATCGCGAGAATCTGCTACCATCCGGTAAGCTTTGGCTAGGGCGTGGGGGCCAACGAAATCTGGATTTACTTCACGGGCATTGCACTCAGAGTAGCAAGCACCGCACATAATACAGTTGCCAGTTTGATCGAGTTGCGATCGCTCTAGTGGTGTTTGCAAAAACTCCCTTTCTGGCACTTGTCGCGCGGCTGTACTCACATAAGGAGCTACTGTTTCTAAATTATTCCAAAAACTGCTCATATCCACAACTAAATCTTTAATCACGGGCATATTACCTAAAGGAGCCACTGTGATTTCTGGAACGTCACTTGCTTTACTTGCTAATGATGGTATCTGTTGTAATCTAGCAAGTTCACTGCCAATATTTTCCTTGCAAGCTAAAGCTGAACGCCCATTGATTCGCATAGCACAGCTACCACAAATCGTATTGCGACAATTTTTGCGAAACGCTAATGTTCCATCTTGCTCCCACTTAATCCGATTGAGACAATCTAGGATTGTATTGCCAGATTCGGCCTCTAAAAGGTAAGTTTGCACAACAGGAGAGGAATTTTCTTGTTGCCGAATGACTTTAAAAATAACTTCCATTGCTACCAACCAAAGTCTTAAAATTTCCTCATCTGCCCTAGAGATCACGAGTAAAGGCAGGTGATTGTGAAAAAATGAGTGATACTCTACTCTGTGTTGCCCTTTATTCAATGCCAGATGTTAATAGGCTGATGATGAAAAGGCTACTGATTCTAATTTAAGGATAACCATTAAAATTTTAGTTGTAATAGCGCAGTAGGCAACATTTATCTCAAGCTCTACACCCAAAAACCAAACAGATTATTGTGGTTTTGCATTTAATTTATATATTTGGGAGTGTATCGAAGAGAGACTTCATCTGTAGCCAGACTTGTATTCATCCCCGAATTAGCGAAAATATTTAAATTAAATACATATATATTAGGTTATCACTGCATCTTGATGTCAACTTGAGTTTAGCAGCCCTGACAGGAAAAATCTCTTAAGCTGTGGCGAATCAGGAATTTTTTGGTTATATAGAAGTGTTAAAGCGGATATTAACATCTAGTGGTGGCAATAAAGCACCAAGTAGATATAGGAAGATTTATTCTTCCCATAGATGGACGTGCGAAATTGTCTGACTGCTTTCAAAGAAAAGTTCTTGCACTGGGAACCCCGGATGTGTGAGACTTTTCGCTTTTTGTCTACTCTCAATCAAGAAAATCTTGGATTTAACTCATTGGACAAAACTACTCGTCTAAATTAGATGAACTTTTATAAAAGCCATCCCACAATACTCACTAGGCAATGCAGCGGGAGGAAAATCCTCACCACTTTTTCCCTTCTTAAGTCCAGGGATTTAGATAAAAGTTTATCTGCAACTTTAATTCAAAATTAAACAACAATTTTGCTATTATTAGTCCATGCTAGTATTTAATATAAAATTACGAAGTAGCAAAACCAGAATCAATAGCCGCGCTTATGCGGCTACTACTGCTTTGTTTATTCGTAGTGTAGAGACAAGAAAATTCATGTCTCTACTGGCAGAACAAAAGGGTGTATGCCCGTAGTACCCTATTCAAATACTATGCTGTCCTAAGCTTGAGAGGACGAGTAGGGAAAAATCTACAATTTGAGGGCAAGAAAGGTAAGCACTAAAAGTGAAAAACCTGCAATTGCTTGGGTCTACGACTTATTTGTAGTAGAACTCATCCAATTCGTAAAGGTGGCTTCAAGTTACGCCGCTACAGTAGCGCCAAAAGAGAAAATAATTTAATTTCCGATGGCGAATGATGGTTAAAAGTGCCGTAAAATCACCGAAATAAATGTCTGTGATAACTGTGACTTCTAATCTATTGTGGACAACCATAATAGAGGTGCTTGTGTCTTTTATCAGCAGGAATTAACCCTTCACCCTAGGGTTCCGATCAGCTCTATGCAGATGCTAAAAAGCCAAATACTGGCATGAAACGACATTGTTTATCAGTTTGGAGAGAGTAAGGAAAATTTGAGCATAATGACTGAAACTGCAACTGCGCCATTAACCGGAAAAGCACTACTTGCTAAAGTAAAAGAACTTTCCACTTTACCACGACGAGAAAGAGCCAAGCAGTGCGGCTATTACACTGTTACTAAGAATAACCAGGTTCGCGTCAATCTTACAGATTTTTATGACGCTTTACTATCGGCTAGAGGAATTCCTCTGAGTCCAGAGGCACCTAAAGATGGTCGGGGTCGTGAACCGACATATCGGGTTAGCGTTCATCAAAATGGTCAAATTGTAATTGGTGCCACCTACACCAAAGCAATGGGCTTAAAGCCTGGAGATGAGTTTGAAATTAGACTAGGATACAAGCATATTCACTTGATTCAACTCGGTGAAAGTGATAAAAAAGAAACTTCACTGGATATAGACTCCGATGAATCAGACGATGAAGATTTTGAAGAGGAGTAAATTTTTCTGATGGTAGGGATAAGTTGAAGGTGAATGCTTGATAACTTATCCTGATCCCTACAGGAAACGGATAGTTCTCTTTTAAAAATTTTGTTTTAGTAGAAAATACGATTAGACCCCTTGCGGAATTCATAGATTTTAGTAGAGTCTTGATTAATAACCAAGAAATCTATTTTGCAAGAAGTCTATCGTGTTTTTTTTGTCTGTTTTGATAACGCTTTTTCAACCTTTAGTCAATACCTTACTGGCATTTCTGGAAAATGCACCAGCACTAGTTGTAGTAATGGTATTTTTCACTTTCTGGGTAGGGTGTTGGTTGCCAATAGCTATAGTTTCAACATTTAAGCTTAATTGGCAACCCACCAAACCTTTACAGCCAGGGCAAAAGTTGCCGTTACTTGTGTCACTCTATTTATTAGCTCCGCTGATTCTCTGGGGAATTAGTTGGCTAACTAATACATCTTTCTCAAATTATGGTGTTGCCAATTTTTCAATGCTAGGTTCTTTAGTACTAGGTTTTGGTTTGGGGGTACTGAGCCTAGCTATTGTGTTTAGTGGGCAATTTGGGCTGGGTTGGTGTTCTTTTCAATGGTCTAATATCAAGTTACTACCACCTATCTTGCTACCGATTTTATTGATAGCGTTGTTAGTCGGTGGTATTGAAGAGTTGATTTTTCGTGGTTTCCTGTTCAGTGAATTAGCGCAGGATTACCCAATTTGGATAGCAGCAACTATTTCTAGCTTAATTTTTGCTGTTCTACACCTGGTTTGGGAGCAAAGCGAAACTATACCTCAAGTTCCTGGATTGTGGTTGATGGGAATGGTGTTGGTGTTAGCACGGTTTGTTGATCGTGGCAATTTGGGCTTAGCTTGGGGGTTGCACGCGGGATGGGTATGGGCGATCGCTACCATAGACACAGCAGAACTGGTTACTTACACGGCTAAAGTCTCCGAGTGGTTTACGGGTAAGAACAAAAAACCTCTAGCCGGCTTGGCAGGAATTAGTTGTGTGCTGGGAGCTGGAGTAATTCTTTGGTTGTATTTAATTTGGCTTGGTGCATAGACACCAAGTTATGGAAGTATGTATTGCTACAATGCTTGCTGCTCAAATATTTAATCAAAGGGTAGGAAATGCTATTCAAGTAATCTATGGAGTAGTGACTAGTGGAACTAACTGGAGGTTTCTAACACTAGAACAGAATTTGGTTTGCATTGACTCAGTTGAATACTACATTAAGGAAGTAGAGAAAATTTTAGGTATTTTTCTGCAATCCCTCCAAAAATTTGTCCTAACTTCTTCCTCTTAATTTGCGTGTTATGTATGTAAGTTAAAGGACAAAGCTCTTAAGTGGGTTTTCAGTTTGTCCAAAACTAAATAATCTGGGTTGAAGGCATTATTTAAAGACTTCATGTCGAGTCTACCACAGAGCACAAAACAAAGAATATGAGTTTATGTGGTAGCTGGTAATGGCATAGCACATCTAAAATAGTGCGAATACACTTCTTTCTATTGCAGGCATCTTGACAGATGAAGAGGGATGGGCGAAGTTCAGATTGCGATCTGAACTTCGGTGATTTTGAGAAAAGTCAAAGTAGCTTGTCGCCTGACATCTGAACTTCTCCTATTAAAGACCCTGTGCTAAAGGTAATTTTTAATTCCGCGTTCCTCGCAAGGTAACGGTGCTAGCCCCCAAAACCAGGAATTAAACGCTTCAAGGCGCGACCCGCAACATCGCCGTAGCGCAGTTCACCACACAGGATCTTACCCATAATCTGAGCACCAGAGGGGCGCTTGACACCAACTTTGTAGCCAATGCCAGGGAAGCGATAGAATGCTCCAGCTAATTTTTGTGCCCAAGCCATTTCACTGCCCCATTGTTCATTAATGGCATCGCTGTATTTTTCTAAAGCGTTAATATCACCAGAAAGAGCGTCATTAATGGCTCCGGCTGCAAGCAAACCACTAAAAATTGAGGGGCGAATGCCTTCTGCTGTCATGGGGTCAACTACGCAAGCAGCTTCCCCTGCTAAAACTGCATTTTGAGTATGCAACTTTTGATTGCCATCCCACAGGCAAATCGGATGACCATACTGCTTACTAGTTTTGACATCTACATTAAATGATCGGGCGTACTCATCTAAAATCTTTTTGAAGTCTTGGGGTTCGCCACCGATGAAAGTACCAACACCAATTGAATAACCTTCAGCTTTCGGGAAATTCCAGATGTAGCCGTTTTTCACCAAGCCAAACTCAAAGTGAATTGTGGATTTGTCTTGCACAGCCGCAGGAACTTCTGCCTCCAAAGCTCCTGCTAAGCGGCGTTTGCGCTCTTTGAAGCCTAACCATTTCGCCATTGGGCCCTTGGCTCCATCAGCAGCGATTAAGTAGCGTCCTGTAACCGGGCCATTGGCTGTATTAACTTGCCAATAATCGTTTTTAAACTCAATGCCAGTGACTTCCGTATTATCTTGCAGTTGGGCCCCTTGTTTCTGCGCTTGCTGCACTAGGAAATGGTCAAAAACATCTCTTCGCACCATCCAAACTGGCTCTTTAGTGGCAATTTTCGCTTCTACGGGGTCGCCCAATTTCCAGGTAAAGCGCAGGGAGTCTGCTTTCAAAGAAATCGCTGGACTAAAGTCAAAATCAAACCATTGGGCGATCGCTGGAGATACACCACCACCACAAGGTTTATATCTTGGTAAGGATTCTTTTTCTAAAACTAATACTGAGCGGCCCTGTTTGGCTAAATGATATGCAGCTGTTCCACCAGAGGGCCCAGCACCGATGATGATGCAGTCGTACATAGGGCTGAATTTTTGCTCCTGAATTATTTGATCTTCCAGTGTATCTCTGTACTCTACAAAAATGTATCCTGACCAGACTTTAACTGATTTTAAAATTTACTGCTGAAAATTCTATAGCATTCTGTTTTACTTAGTTACAGCGGTTCTCGTTTACGTGAGGTATATCCGTAGCACGGCACTGCTGTACCCCTACACCTGACGATGTAATGTTGTAGCGCATCTGAATGGGAACCGCTATAAATATTTAGCTATTTTTATAGTAAACATTTGGATATAAAACCTCTGCTTTAATGAATTTAGATTTAATTTAACTGGATTATTCAGCTTTTTTGCTGCAAATTTGCTTTTTATTGATATTAGATTTCAATATATTCGTTGATTTTATTTTTATCATTTATCTTAACTTATGCGATCGCTACCACAATACAATTCCTGACTTCGACTATTTACAAATTTTTAAGTAAATGTTTGCGACTTTTTATAAATTTTTGGTAAATATATTCAGAAAGCATGAGGGCTGAAATGTGTAGTATTTCAGCCCTCATAACTCGCACTATCCTTTGTATAGAAATCTACACATTTTAGACAGTTGTGATGTCTTTTTCTTTTTCTGCCAGCAATTCGTCTATTCTGGCGGTATATTTGTTTGTTAGTTTTTGCAGTTTGTCTTGCTGATCTCGTGCTTCATCTTCAGAAATTTCAGCATTTTTTTCCTGTTTGCGAATGGAATCTATGGCATCACGACGGATGTTGCGAATAGCGACACGACCTTCTTCAGCATACTTAGCAGCCATTTTGACTAATTCCTTACGGCGATCGCTGGTTAAGGGCGGAATATTCAACCGAATTACAGAACCGTCATTGCTGGGGGTTAATCCCACATCCGACAGAGAAATCGCCTTTTCGACCAGATTTAAGCTGCTGCGATCGTAGGGCTGAATCAAGATTGTCGTGGCATCTGGCGTGCTAATATTTGCCAGTGATTTTAGGGGTGTAGACGAACCATAGTAGTCCACCAATACTTTATCTAGTAGACTCGCATTGGCGCGACCAGTGCGAATCGTGTTAAAAGCTCGCTGAGTTGCCTCAACGGTCTTTTGCATCGTACTTTCAGCTTCAGCTAATTTCACAAGAACCTCCCACAAGAGTGCCGATGGATTCTCCCATGACTGCTCGGTGGATATTACCTCGCACCGTTAAGTCAAATACAAGAATTGGGATATTATTTTCTTTACATAAGGCAATCGCAGTACTATCCATTACCCGCAAATCTTTAGCCAAAACGTGCGCGTAGGTGAGGCTGGTGAAACGTTTGGCGTCAGGATGAATATGGGGGTCAGCATCGTACACACCGTCTACCTTGGTGGCTTTAAAAATCACTTCGGCATCAATTTCTGCTGCTCTTAAAGCAGCAGTGGTGTCTGTAGTAAAGAAGGGATTTCCAGATCCAGCACCAAAAATTACCACCCGTCCTTTTTCAAGATGACGGATGGCACGACGGCGTATGTACGGTTCCGCTAATTCTTGCATAGCGATCGCGGTTTGCACCCGCGTCTGTACTCCTATTCGTTCCAGCGAATCTTGCAGCGTCATGGCATTCATTACCGTGGCAATCATCCCAATGTAGTCAGCGGTTGCCCTGTCCATCCCCGCCGACGCCGCTTTGACGCCACGAAAAATATTGCCGCCGCCAACGACGATGGCGATCTGAACGCCAGTAGCTACCACCTCTTCCACTTCTTGGGCTATTTCTTTCACCACTTCTGGATCAATGCCATAGCCCATGTTGCCCATTAAGGCTTCACCGCTCAGTTTGAGTAAAACCCGTCGGTAATTCGTTCCCATGAAGTTACGCTTTATCAAAAAAGTTGCAATTGCCTCCAATTTAAGATAGCAGTTACGGGGACTATCTATATCTAGTTACGCCAGATCAATACAGAACCATTAGGTTCTGTCTGTGGTAGATGTATTTCTTGACCTTGAAACAGAGAGGCGATCGCGGTTCTTAGATAATCTTCTGCGTGATCTGAAGCATTTTGACGATGAGCGGCAATTTGACCTTTGTAGCGCACTATACCATCATTATCTATTAAGAATGCCATTGGTGTTTTTGTAGCACCAAAGCTGCGAGTCACATCTTGAGTTGAATCCCACAGGTAGGGGAAGTTCAATTTATAACGTTCGGCAAAAGCTTTCATATTTTCAAAGCTTTCTCTAAGGTCATGATTACCATCACTACCATTCATGCCAATTAGCGTGAAGCCATTTTGAGCAAATTCCGCTTGAATATTTTTTAGGCTATCTAAATACAACTGTACATAAGGACAGTGGTTGCACATGGAAACAACGCCGATTGCACGGAACTTGTTGAGATAACGGCTGAGATGATGTACTTGATTGTCAATTCCTGGCAGTTCAAAATCTGGTGCGTAGCCCCCAACAGGAGTACCAATTGCTTCTAGTATAGTCATCTTCTCTGGCTCGAAGGAACTAAGGACAAACAAAATATTGTCAAATTTAGCGTCAGTTTCCAGATGCAAACCATCCCTTGGCCGATGCTTGATATCTAATAATTTTATAAATCAATTTGGCTACCGTAAATTGTGAAACTACTGAATCTACTACTGGTACTAATTCATCATATTCTTGATGATATTTCTATCTCATCTGGCTGTTGGGTAATTGTCTGCGATCGCAACGCTGCTAGTTATTTTTATTTAATTAAGTCAATTTCTTATTGACAAATCGCACCAGCATCAATTTGTATTGTTAATAAACCTATATCTAGAATTCGCTATGTTACACAAAACTGGTTGCGAATTGAAACTTCATCCTCATAGGGTAAGTTACTGACAGCATCAATTTGCCCAACTTTAAATACTCATTTATGTCGGCTTTATAATATTCTTCTTGAATTGCCGTAGGAATACTGTATTGTCTAGTAATCTTCTACATGCCAGGATACATCTAAAATAGTATTTAGACTGTTTTGGCATAACAGATATAGACAGTTATTGCTACATACTCAGTTAGCAGTATTACCAAATATAAAGTATCAGAAGTAGCAGCAACATCTAAGTTTAAGCATGGCATCACAAGATTAGAAATTTGTGCCAACATGGCATAAACCTGGCTCAAATTAAAGGAATTGTGATTCCTAATATTGACATAATCTCAGAGAATAGATGAAAATCCATACTGGATTAAACTGTTAGCTATATGCTGGTGCTAACCGCCTAGATACTATCGGGGAGGATGTCTAATAATATCCAGAGAGTGAACTACTTATGATTTTAAAGTTTTAAAAAATTTCATCAAAATAAAAACAGTGATGCTTAAGGCAAGTCACTCAAGTCTAAGCCTTTTATTCATAACATTGTATTCATCTTTATCATGACAACCTCTAGTTCAACAACAACACTTGCTTCTACAAAAACCTGGATTTGGCAAGATTTTCCTATCTGCTATCAAACCCAAGGAACTACTGGGCCAGCCGTTGTTCTGGTACATGGCTTTGGTGCTTGTTGGTGGCATTGGCGTAAAAATATACCTGTACTAGCAGACAATTGCCGTGTTTATTCTATTGATTTGATTGGTTTTGGTGCTTCAGCTAAACCTCAACCAGGTGAAGAAATTACCTACACACTGGAAACTTGGGGACAGCAAGTAGCAGATTTTTGCCGCGAAGTTGTGGGTGAGCCAGCTTTTTTAGTAGGAAATTCTATCGGCTGTATTGTGGTTATGCAAGCCGCAGTGAGCAATCCAGATATTGCTTTAGGAGTTGCTCTGCTCAATTGTTCTCTACGGCTCTTACACGATCGCAAACGGGCAACTCTACCTTGGTATCGTCGTGTCGGAGCACCTTTGTTACAACGCCTATTATCTATCAAACCACTTGGCAAGTTCTTTTTCAATCAAGTTGCTAAACCGAAAACAGTACGGAAGATTTTATTAAAAGCCTATGCTAACGCTGAAGTAGTAACAGATGAGTTAGTGGATATTCTCATGTCACCAGCAAGTGATCCCGGTGCTGTGGCTGTGTTTCTTGCCTTTACTGGTTATTCTACAGGGCCATTACCAGAAGACCTTTTACCACTGCTACCTTGTCCCGCGATCCTCTTGTGGGGAACAGCTGATCCTTGGGAACCAATTGAGTTGGGAAGAGAATTAGCCAACTTTCCGCAAGTACTCAAGTTTATTCCCCTAGAAGGAGTAGGCCATTGTCCCCAAGATGAAGCTCCTGAGTTAGTAAATCCGATTTTACAAGATTGGGTTTGGGAGCGATTAGCGGTAATAAACTCGGAAAAGTTAGAGGCATAATTTTTAATCAATAACCCCCATCCTTCAAGCTTTGGGGGTTACATACTTCAAGAATGATTCTATTGTATGTTTACACTTGTAAAGTCTAACGTAAAAAATTTATTTTTCAACTAATCAAAGTCATTTTTTCATCAATGCGGGCGAAGTAGAAAGGTAGGCACTAAATATATAGGTTTCCTTTCTTGTTTCTCAGCCGTTAGTTTATTAAACGTCTTGAGAAAACAAAGAAGACTGTACAAACTCTCTCAAAACTTGATTTGTATTAAGCGAGTTATGCAAGTCATCTCCTCCCCCGCTAATTACAACATTGAAACTACAAGACTACCTAATCTGTAAGCTTTGGTGTCTTACCACCAGCCGCGGCGGCCCCAGCGGCGTCCGCGCCAGCCGCCGCGCCAGCCTCCGCGCCAGCCGCCGCGCCAGCCTCCACGCCAGCCTCCACGCCAGCCGCCCCAACGACCTCCAGATAGAAGCTGCTGTTCTTCTGTGGGTAAGTCTACAAGCAAATCGGATTTGATGACTTGATCTGACATAATGATTGACCTCAATTCAGTACATAGATGTTACACACATCTGTACAACTAATTTAGTTGAGGTGTGCAATACCTACGCTTTTAGTTCTAGACATATTTCCTAGAGATTAAACTCTCCTAAAGTTAGAAACAAATATGCTAAATCTCTAGCTTTTGGTTGATGCTGAATACTATCTTAAGTTGAATGAAATATTTTCTTGAATACAATGAGCAATCTTATTTTTATTGTTTAAATATTTTACACTTGTTTACAAACTCTTACTGGTGATAGCTTACTCAAGTATTTACTAGTAAAGAGCTTTATATAAGCCTATGAATTTAAATTTGATGTAATTTTTCTATAAAATGGTTCCTTGAAACTAAAAAAACTGAGTTTTTGAAGTCTTGCAACTTTCACAGAGCGAATAGAATTACTATAAATAGTATTTCCATCTTGGAAAATAACTTGATGGATATAAAATTACTGCGATCGCCTTTAGTTAGACTATAAGATAGCTGCTTGTCAGTTAGTCAAAACTATTTGTATCTGAAGTAAAGTAAGGCAGAAAATTAGGTGCTATAGTAGCGGTTTACTTTATTGTCTCCAGACCTTTCATTTGATGCTTTAAGAGAACATAGAAGACTGATAAACTTGCCCAAGACTTGATTTAGCTTGAGCGAGTTATATCAGTCTTCTCGTTGCCTTGCTAATTTTAGACTTTGAACTACAAGGCTACTAGTTCGCAAGCTGGATTAACTTAGTAAAAACCACGACCGCCATAAAAACCACGACCGCCATAGAATCCACGACCACCATAGAATCCACGACCGCCATAGAATCCACGACCGCCATAGGAGCCACGACCATAGAAACCGCCGTAATATTTTCCTCCAGCTACAACCTGCTGTTCGTCTGCGGATAACTCCACAAGTAAGTCTGATTTGATAACTTGATCTGACATAATCGTTTCCTCAATTTCACAACACAGGTGTTACACACACGCTTGGAAAACAGATAGATGTGTAATACCTACGCTTTTAGTTTTAGACATATTTTCTAGAGATTAAACTCTCCTAAAGTTAGAAACAAATATGCTAAATTTCTAGCTTTTGAATTACATCAGATTCACTCTTTAGTTAAAGAAAATATATTACTTTGATTAGTTAGATAATTTAACTCATGCTCAAAACTACAAAATGTAGCACAAACAAATTACACATGGAAAAATTCAAAAATTCTAACTTTGAAACTTATATTAACTAAAAAAAGAGATTAAACAGGATAATTTCCCAGCTTTTATCTATTTATTATTCAAAAAGCTAGTTATGCCAGAATATTTATTCAATTTGATTTTTACAGCAGCGGATTTGGCAACTTGGTTACAAAACCATCAATAGTTGCAGTCATAAACCATTCACTCAATTTCTTCACAGCGGATTAACAGTGTTTCCATTGCCTCTGCTAAGGAAATCAACTCTATCCAAGAAGAACCACTAACTAAACTTTGGGCGTGAGCCAATCGATTTCGCAACTGTTCGGCAGACTTTAGGAAGCGTTCGCCAAACCGCTTCGATTTTAATCCCAATTGCTCAAGAAGTTCTGGTTGATTTAAAACCAACTCTCGCTTATCACAGAATTGCAAGTAATCTAACAAATCTGTTGCTTCATTTCTTTCCTGACTCTCTCGCCATAGGCGTTGGGCAACTTTTAACCGCTCAGGTTTCAAGACTTGCTGCCAAGAATCTTGGGGATAATAAAGCCGCACTAGCCGTAGCAAATTCATCTCTAGTAAGGTTACTAAGCCAAACAGGAGCATCCGCGCGGGTGCTTTTTGCAAGTCGCCACAGGTAACAATTCCACTCACTTGATTACAGTCTAGGACAAACAATCGAGGAGTTTGTTGCAAGATGGGTAACAACTTCATTAATGGGGTGGAAATAGCAATGAGTTCTTTGGGATGAAACACCCGTTGATAATCTCTACACTTGCCAGATTTGGCTTGCATTAAACTGGAGCGTTCAACATAGCCACTAATAGTATCTCCCGTCTCCAGACCAACAACATCAAAATCCTGTAGGCGCATCCAATACAGCACCTCTGACACCTCAGCGTCATCTGGCACAGCTTTCAAGGGTTCAGCCACATATTCAATTGTGATATTGTTCTCAAACAAACTCCGCAGGTCTTGAGAACGGGATTTTAGGTGTTTCATCTGTCTTTAGCCATAAGACATCAGCAGGATTAGTATTTCATAGAAGCCTGCTTTGTGTCAGTGCAAGTTATGCACTTCTGTAGATGTCACTTGTGCAAAAATTGAGCGAAAAGGTGAAAGCGATCGCGGCCTTGCTAAATTTGAGTATGAATTGGGATTTTCTCTTCACGCTTTGGCTTGTAACCAATGTCTAAAAACTTCAAGCGCCCAGACCCGATGAGCCTGAGCGCTTGAATATTAGGTTGCAGAGAAACTTCTGCTGGGTAGTAGAATTAAGCAGGCATCATTTGCATAGATTTGCAAGATTCTGCACACTTGCGGCAAGCGGCGGCGCATTCCATCATCTTGGGGTCATCGCTCATTTTTTCACAAACCATTGCACAGCGATCGCACATTTCCGCACAAAGCATACAAGTGCGTCCCATGAACTCGGAACCGCCCATCATCATGTTCATACACATCATGCACATTTCTGAACAATCGCGCATCATGCTCATCATGCTCATGTCCATGTACTTACCGCCTTTGCTCATGCAGTAAGCCATAGTTTCCATGCACATTTTGTGACATTCCATGCAAGCTTTCATGCAAGTTTGCATTTCGGTAGTCATGGATTCGGTCATCATCATCATCATAAGAAATATCTCCTGATTTTTTGATGCATAAAGAGTGTCCTTGGAAGGACTACTTACAACACTAGTCCTATCTTTTTAAGGAGTCAATAGTATTTTTTATCCCAGATTTATAAGCCTACTATCCCGATATATTTACCGGAAATTAGAACTAATCTCACATAAACTTAGTCCCTTTTTAGCGGAAATTCTTACATATTAGAGATTACAAACTCTCCTAATGAAGTAGAGATTTTTTTAGATGCTAAGCTTTTAACTTGGGGAGCAAAATTTAGGCTGATTTCTTACTCAGGAATTATGTCTTATTTCTTTGACAAAAGATTGCTAGACATAATAATTTATGAACTTATATTAACTTGAAGACAGAGCATTTTCTAAATCAGTTTGTAAATCGAGTGAGTGCTCAATTCCCACTGAAAGACGGACTAAGTTATCGTTAATTCCGCGTTTGAGCCTTTCCGCTTCTGGTAGAGAACCGTGGGTCATTTTTGCCGGATAACAAAGCAACGACTCTACCCCTCCTAAACTTTCAGCCAGCAAAAATAACTTGAGTCGGGAGGCGAATCTTTCCACTTCAGCAAAATTACCTTTTAATTCCAAACTAATCATCCCCCCAAAGCCAGACATTTGCTCTTTTGCTAGTTGATATTGTTCATGGCTGGGCAATCCTGGGTAATAAATTCGTTCAACTTTCGGATGCTTTTCTAAAAATTCAGCTAAAAATAAAGCATTTTTTTCATGTTCGCGCATTCTTACAGCTAGGGTTTTAATACCTCGCAGCACTAACCAGCTATCAAAGGGGCTAGGAATCGCCCCGATCGCATTTTGATAAAACTTCAGTTCAGTGTATAATTGCTCGTTAGAGGTGATAAGTGCGCCACCAATAATATCGCTATGTCCGCCTAGATATTTAGTCGTACTGTGAACTACAATATCAGCACCTAAATCTAACGGTCTTTGAAAGTAAGGACTAGCAAAGGTATTATCAACTACTAAAATTATGTTGTGTTTACGGGCAATAGTTGCCAGGGCCGCAATGTCGATAATTTTTAATAGTGGGTTAGTGGGAGTTTCAATCCAAATCAACTTGGTATTCGGCTGAATAGCAGTTTCAAAATCAGCAATGTGATCAATATCTACATAGGTAGTATTCACTCCCCAATTTTTCACAACCCGCTCTAGTAAACGATAAGTACCACCATACAAATCATCACCAGCCACAATATGGTCGCCACTTTTCAGCAGACTTAATACAGTTGTAGTAGCAGCTAAACCAGAAGCGAATGCTAAGCCAAATTTCCCATTTTCAATTGATGCTAAAGCCTCTTCCAAAGCTGTACGAGTAGGGTTTCCAGTGCGAGAATATTCATATCCTTTATGTTGACCTATGGCATCTTGTTGGTATGTAGAAGTTAAATAAATGGGAACAATTACTGCACCTGTCTGGGGGTCTGGTTGCTGCCCTTCATGAATTGCTCTAGTTTCAAATTCCATTGTTTTCTCTTACTTCTTCCTGGGTTTGACTAATCCAATATCTAATTAAATCGGCTCTAGTAATTAATCCAATTGGGACACTATGCCGTGTAATAATAATTGCTGTTGTCCCCGATAAAAGCACTCGATAAGCTTCAGAAACCTCGACTTCTTCATCAAGAATTGGCAGCGGTTTACCCATAACTGCGGAAACTTCCTGATTAGAAAAATTGATCCCATCATGGAGGAATTTCATTAAAGAAGCTTCATTGAGGCTTCCGACTACGTGGTTGTTATCAATTACAGGTAACTGGGATATATTCAGCTTTTGCAGATAACTTGTGGCTTGGCTCAAAGTGTCGCGAGGACTAACAGCAACAATAGAGGGGAAATCTGTTTTCTGAGCCAAAATTTCGCCAATTTTTATCGCTCTTATTGTTTTTCCTTCCCAAAAACCATTTTCTTGCATCCAAACATCGGAGTAGATTTTATTGATGTAGTTTCTTCCTGTATCTGGTAATAACACTACAATATACTTGGACTGGGATAATCGGGCTGCATATTTTAAAGCGGCGGCTACCGCTGTACCACAGGAACCTCCCACTAATAAGCCTTCTTCTCGTGCGAGACGACGAGCCATATTAAAAGACTCTTTATCACTAACTCGGATCATTTCATCGACTATTTGGCGATTAAAAGTTTTAGGAATAAAGTCTTCACCAATTCCCTCAACTTTGTAAGATTTGGGGGCGTCACCGGAAAGAATTGAACCTTCTGGATCTGCACCAACAATTACTATATTTGGATTTTGCTCTTTGAGATATTTGGCAACTCCTGAAATTGTGCCGCCTGTTCCCATACCTGCAACAAAAACATCAATTTCACCATTACTATCTGACCAGATTTCTGGGCCTGTTGTTAAGTAATGGGCTAAAGGATTATGCGGATTTTCAAACTGATTTGGTCTGTATGCTCCTGGTATTTCTTTGGCAAGTCTTTCTGCTACACCGTTATAACTTTCTGGTGAGTCAGGTGCTACGGATGTGGGGGTAACAACTACTTCGGCACCATAAGCTTTGAGCAGGTTGATTTTATCTTGGCTCATTTTATCAGGCATTACAAAAATACAGCGATATTTCTTGACGGCTGCAATTAATGCGAGTCCTACACCTGTGTTGCCTGCGGTAGCTTCAATAATTGTGCCACCTGGTTGCAGTTGACCTGTTTTTTCTGCGGCTTCAATCATGGTGAGAGCAATTCTGTCTTTGGTACTCCCGCCAGGATTGAGATATTCTACTTTGGCGTAGATAGTTGAGTGTATGTCTTCGGTAATTTTGTTAAGTCTGACTAATGGAGTTCTGCCAATTGCTTGCAAAATGTTGTTGTAAGTTACCATAGTTTTTCCTTGTCAGTTGTGGGGGATATGTGTTTTGTGGGTGTTTCATGTTAAATGAGTTGGGATGTTGAAGAGAAACGTAGACGGATTCGCGGCTTGCCGTAGGCTACCGCAGAGGCGCAGAGAGCGCGGAGAGAAGAAAGGGAGGTTAAGATGGTTGCAGGGTTTGCTGTAGTTTAAGTAAGTGCTATTTGAGAATTTACGTAATTTTGATAATAACTGCAATATCGATAGATTTATCGTAGTATACTCAAATTCCAGATTTAGATGGAATGCAACCGTTAGTCTATATACTAAATTATTGAGATTAATAGTCAACTATGAAGGTACTAATCCCAAATCATCATGAAATCTCTGCACCGTCCCGATCTTTATGGCTGGTCTAATTTCAATCCGGCAAGAAATATTGATTTCAATGGGATTGCCTGGATTCGTCCCGATGGCAACATCTTGATTGATCCAGTAGCCCTATCAAACCATGATTGGAATCACCTGAAATCCCTCGGTGGTGTGGTTTGGATTGTACTAACTAACTCCGAGCATGTCAGAGCAGCTAAAGAAATTGCCGATCAAACTTATGCTAAGATAGCCGGCCCTGTAGGAGAAAAAGATGCTTTTCCTGTATTTTGCGATCGCTGGCTCTCTGATGGTGAAGAATTAGTACCAGGACTCCAGGTAATTGAACTCCAAGGTTCTAAAACTCCCGGTGAACTAGCTCTACTGCTGGAGGAAACAACCTTGATTACAGGGGATTTAGTGCGAGCACGCAAAGCAGGTAGCTTAACGATTTTGCCAGATGACAAGTTGCTGAATCGAGAAGAAGCAGTTGCTTCTGTTCGCAGGTTGGCCCAACTAAGTCAGGTAGAAGCGGTGCTGGTGGGAGATGGTTGGCCAGTCTTTCGAGATGGACGCGATCGCTTGAAGGAACTTGTGGCGACGCTGTGATTAAGTTAAGGGGTGATTGCACAGTTGAAGATTTAGGAAGTTGGGTGCGATCGCCTCACTCAACTATTTATTAGCATTTGGTATAAGTAGTGCGGCGAAATAAGTGTCTTTATGACAATCTTTCACTAATATATTCTCTCCCCCCTCTTCCTCCCAACGTGTGGCAAGATCGGAATCAGATCGCATCGCATTCAACTAGGCAAACGAGATGCTGGGAAACACACTTGTTGGAAGATACCAAATTATTAGTCACTTGGGAGGTGGGGGTTTTGGTGAAACTTTTGTCGCTTACGATACTCAATTGCCTGGTTCACCTCAATGTGTGGTCAAGAAACTCAAGCCTCAAGCCAATGATCCAGTAACTTTGGAGACAGCTAGGCGTTTATTTGATACAGAAGCGCAAGTTTTATATAGATTAGGTACTCACGATCGCATTCCCCAACTTTTAGCCTACTTTGAGGAAGATGCAGAATTTTATCTCGTACAGGAATTCATCGAAGGCCATGATTTAAGTCAAGAATTAACGCCAGGAAAAAGCCTAAATTCAGACGAGGTAATCTCATTTTTACAAGAGATTTTGGCAATTTTAGAATTTGTCCATCAACAAAACGTAATTCACCGCGATGTTAATCCGCGAAATATTCTTAGACGCCAGTCAGATGGCAAATTGATTTTAATTGATTTTGGTGCAGTTAAACAAATTACTACCCAGGTAATTACTCCCCAAGGACAACCCAAATCTACTGTAGCTATAGGTACTCCTGGATATATTCCTGGAGAACAAGCTCAGGGTTCACCAAAATTTAGCAGTGATATCTATGCTGTAGGGATAATTGCTATTCAAGCTCTCACAGGATTAGCTCCCGAAGAAATAGCAAAAGATCCTGATACTAATGAATTTATTTGGCGCAATCAAACCACAGTCGCGCCAGAATTCGCTCAATTTCTAGATAAAATGGTGTGTTACGATTTTCGGCAACGCTACCCTTCGGCAACAGTGGCATTACAAGCGCTGAAAGAGTTAGCACAGCCACCTCTGGGGACAATAGCATTGACCCCTATCTCTCCAGCCAAAAATATCAAAAACTATAAACCTAAAAAAGGGATATTAGCGAAGTTTCTCTTAGCGATATGTTTAATCGGCGTCAGCGGCATAGCATCAATCTTTATTTTTAATCATATCAATTCAAACAACGCCACAGCATTATATAATCAAGGCAATACGCTTTTTGATTTGCAACGTTATAAAGACGCGCTAACAATATATGAAAAAGCGGTTAATGTGAGACCAGATTATGCTCAAGGATGGAATGGTCAAGCTAAAACGCTTTATAAATTAAAACAATACAAAGAAGCTCTAGCGGCATACGATAAAGCAATTCAAATTCAGCCTGATTATTTAGAGGCTTGGATAGGGCGAGGCTATGTATTGGGTATGTTACGGCGATATCAAGAAGCGATCGCCTCTTTCGATAGAGCAATACAACTTAAAGATGATAACCCAGAAGTTTTAAAAGCTAAAGGGGAGGCTTTAAGTAATTTAAACCAATATGACGAAGCAATTAAATCTTATGAGCAAGCAATTGAGTTGAATGCAGATGATTACGAAGCTTGGTACAAAAAAGGATTAGCTTTGCAAAATTTAAAGCGATATAAAGATGCGATCGCTGCCTATGATAAAGTTGTAGAATTCAAACCAGACTATGAGCAAGTTTGGTATAATATTGGAAATTCGTTAGTTAATTTACAGCGTTATCAAGATGCTTTTACAGCTTATGATAAAGCTGTACAATACCAACCAAATTATTATCAAGCTTGGCTGTCGAGAGGTAATATACTATTAAACTTGCAACGTTATCCAGAAGCAATTGAATCTTTTAACCAAGTAATTAAATACAATCCGAGTAACTATCAAGCGTGGTATAATCTTGGCTGGTCGCTACATCAAAGCCAACGCTATCAAGCAGCAGTGGAAGCTTATAATAAAGCGGCAGCAATTAAGCGAAACGATTATCAACTTTGGTATAACCTGGGGAATTCGCAATACAATTTACAGAAATATGAAGACGCGATCGCATCTTATAATAGGGCAGTTCGTTATAAGCCAGACCATTACGAAAGCTGGTATAGTAGAGGCAATGCTTTATTTGTTTTGAATCGATATCAAGATGCGATCGCATCTTATGACCAAGCAATTAAATACAAGCCTGATTACCAACAAGCAATAGACGCTCGCAATAAAGCCCAACGCCAACAACAAGCCGATAAATCACAGCCTGCGATCGTACCAACTGTACCCAGTCCTAATCCTACCAATTCACCATAGTAGAGACGTTGCAATGCAACGTCTCTACATGGTTTTGGGTTTTATTTATGTACTTCATTTACCTGAAATCTATTATAAACCGAGATTTTTGAAATCGAACCACAGATAAACACAGATGAACACCGATATTTATCTGTGTTCATCTGTCTTGAAAAGTTTTGCGCCGGGAAACCCGGACGCGCAAACTTTTCGCTGTGGTTATTTTTGATTTTATTCGGATTTTTGCAATAAGTCTAATGCAATGTCTCTACTACTACCGAATATTCACCTCTTGCAGGTTACTCCCTACCTGAAGTTTTTCCATCCTATTAACTAAATTGCTAGAAACTAAAGAACTTTGGCATTGCATAATAGAGGGATGAATTGAGGTCATCTACTGTGCAATGTCCATACTGTGGGTCTACGGAAATTAGAAAGAATGGAAAGCGGAGAGGTAAACAAAATCACATCTGTACTAACTGCG
>JAHHHK010000067.1 GCA_019359395.1 Komarekiella atlantica HA4396-MV6 | reverse complement strand
TAGTCAGAGATTATGAGTTACTACCTCAAACCTCAGAGACGTTTATCTACCTTGCCATGATCCGTATCATGGTGAGGAGATTGGCATAAATTTTCACCCCTTAAAACTTTTCAAACAGCCTCTTAGATACTGAAATGATACAAGTAGATATCTCTCAAACTTTTTTTGCTATTTTTGGAATATTTTGCATTGAGTCTTCGTTATAAGAAATAGAAACTGCTCATTAAGTTCACAAGCAGACGAGAATGTCTGACTATGAGCAACCGTTTGATCTTGGCTCTAACCCATACACTTAACCTTTGGTTTATTTTTTTACAGTTTTCAAATCTGAGTAATGGTACGTGTGAAAAAGGTTTGAGGCACTATGCGGTTACACTCTGTCTCTAGTATGAAGCGAAAGACCCCAACGTCCGAGATTGAAGTAAGAATTAAACTTCGATGTCCAAATACGTCTGACTTTGTATTAGTCTTATGGAGCAGTTCAGATAAAGTTTGATTGCACTTAACCTACTTATCAACTGAATCATTTGGAGGTTTTTCAAATGACAACTCTAAATTCAACAAAAAAACAGTACTCTCAACCTGAAATTATCGAGATAGGCGATGCTGTTAAAGCAACGTTAGGCTGGCGTGGATGGAGACGGGATCATCGGTATCATCGCCGTCGTCGTCGTCATGGCGGTGGTCATGGTGGTCATGGTGGTCATGGCGGTTGGCATTGAAATAGAATAACCGTTCCAAAGCCAATTTGTTAATCTTTCCTTCGATTTAATTACTTAATTAGCTGACCATAATTTGTAAAACAATAGGGTGAAGTTAATAACCGCTAATTCTAGCTTTGCTTTACCCTATTTTAAATTCATTGGAATACTTAGGCATTGATATTAACAACCAAACAGCATCTTATTCCAGTAATAATTTATATGCTCCTATTTAATTGAAAATTCATTCCTAAATATTTTAAATTATATCATTATTTAAAATAATGACAATTCATTACTATTTCCATAAGTGCGATTTTTTTGAATCAATTCTTCAATAACACTAAAAGAATATGAAACACTGGTTTTGTGGTTTTGTAACCCCAGATAACGATTCTTTAGCAACCCTTCCCAAACCAATTGACGGAAAGTTACTTTGGAAAGGTAAAAATTACCTGTGGCTTTGTGGAAATTGGAAAAAAGAACAGATAATCATAGTTTCCGAATACTTAGTTCAGATGGCTATAGTGGGTAGTTGCCTTGCATCTCATGAAACTGTGGTTAAGTTATTTCAAAAAGCTGTTAAGGAAGGCGAGTATAGCCAACTCATGAAATTGCCAGGTAACTATAACTTAATTATTCAAGATAATATTGATACATACATATTTGTTGATGCTGCTGGTATAAAATCTGCATTTTATACAGTCTATAATTCTGTTATCGTTTACTCTTCATTAGGAATAGCTCTACAAGAACTGCTTAAAAGTGAATTAGATCAGTCTTGGCTTTCGACTTTCTTAACAGGTATGGGGACATTAAGCCTAGTACAAAAACGTACTCCTTTCTGTGATGTGCAGCCTATCCTTCCTGGCCACTATTTACATATTTCATCTGGAAAATTGACATGTAATCGCTATTGGTATAAACCTCAAGAATACAAAGCTTTTCCTGATGCAGCCGAAGATTTACGTGAACAGTTACTAACTGCCGTTGAAGGTAGAGTCCATTTGTACGGTAATATATCTAGCGATTTGAGCGGTGGCTTTGACTCAACAACTTTGGCTCTAATAGCTGCAAGATACCTAGCAAGTCAGGATAAACAATTAATGACAATAACTGAGAAAACTTTTAGTGCTACTCAATCTTCAGATGTCAAATATGCTCAGCAAGCAGCTAGTCTGTATCCTAATATTAACGCTGTGATGATAGAGGAACATGAACTTCCTAGCGAGTATAGTGGCTTAGAATCAGTTCCTTTAATAGATGCGCCAGATCCATTAGTTCTGGATATGGCAAGAACCAATTATGTTATGAAAATTATCAAGTCAAAAGGCTCTCAGTTTCATCTAAACGGAGAAGGTGGAGATGTAGTACTTTCATCAACTTATTGTTATTGTGCAAATTTGTTAAAACGGGCACAAATAGTTACTTTTTTACAACACATTTATGGATGGTCTAGGTTGGAAAATTGTTCAACATTTTCTTTAATTAGAGATTTTATGAGTTTGAGTTTTGGTTCTTATCGGAATTGGTTATTTCAAGAAATCAAAAGAATACAAGTTAAAAATAATTTACGTAAAACAACTAATACTTTGCTTATGACTGAGCAAGTTATAGGCTGGGATTCTATTCCTGAGTTTATGAGTTGGCATACAAATAAAGTAGTAGACATAGTTTTGGAAGAACTGTATAAATGGATAATAATAGCAGCACCTTTTGCCGATACTCCTGGTGAACATCAGACTATAGCTGATATTCAATCAATGGGGTTTACTATTAAAGCTGAACAGCAAATAGCTGATATTTACGACATCATTTTAGAATCTCCTTACCTTGATTCTTTGGTGATTAATGCTTGTTTGTATGCAAGACCGGAGGAGAGAACAAGTCCATTTGCTTACAAACCACTTTTAATTAAGGCATTTCAGAAAGATTTTCCACCAAATATTTTTATACGTAATACTAAAGGAGACTATACAGCAGATGAATTTGCCGATCTCCGAAAAAATAGAACTATTATCAAAGAAGTATTAAATACATCTATTTTAGCTGACATGGGGCTAATAGATATAAACAGAATACAGACTGCTACACAATCTTTTAGTATGGGGTTCTTAGCTGGTTTGCCACTTTTTAATCATACCCTAGCACTTGAGATATGGTTACGCAGTTTTGTGCAAAGAAAGAGTAGCTTCTGGTTGCAAGAAGATTGGTTTAAACATGATGAATTACAAGTAGCTTTTCAATAAAATCTAACTTATTAGATAATGTAATTATTTTTATTTAGCACGTTATTCAAAATAGGCATTTTCTAATATTTAAATTGTTCAAAGGTAAAGTCAATGAAAGAAATTAATATCCCAAATCATATTTATATAACCTTTTTTGAAGAGAGTGCAGTACTGTTGGATTCTAAAAAAAATATTTATTACATGTTTAATGATAGTGCAGCTGACTTTTGGAAATTTCTAGTAAAATCAGGTTCTCTAGAAGAGACGTTAAAAGAGCTTACAGGTTTATATGAATGTTCTCCAGCTATGATTATCAAAGACATGGAATTTTTAGTAGAACGCCTTATAAAATCTGGATTGCTAGAAACAAAAATAAATAAGATTTGAAACAATAGATATCTATATGTAGTTCAAGATTCACTGGTGACTAGTCAACCTGTATATTTCAAAGTTAAGGTAACTTACCTTGTAATTTTCACATTGAGGGGGATGTCATGGATGATAGAATGTCGTTAAATACTCTTGACATAAGTTTGAGATGGCATGAGCGTTTAATAGGTTCATTCACTGTTATTATTGCATATATAGCTATACGCTGGCTTAGTATATTTAGAATTTCTAAAATCCTTAGTATTCTAAAGAAAAATTGCTTCCGTGAAATCACAAATAATGAAGCAGATATTATATGGTTAGCAGTGCGTGAATCTAGTTTTTTGCTATTAGGAAGAGTAGCATGTCTAGAATTTTCTTTGGCATTTGTGCTCTTAGCTCTAACTAAAGGTTTATCATCAACCTGGTGTGTAGGCGTAACTACTGAACCTGTCCAAGCTCACGCATGGGTAGAAATTGGTGGTCTACCATTCCGAGAGGTGGATAATTTTGAATATCGTTTTAGAAAACTGCTTGCTGTCTAAATCGATAATTTTCTTATAGCGGTTCCCATTCAGATGCGGTACAACATTACATCGTCGGGTGTAGGGGCACAGCACTGCCGTGCTTGATACTACAAAGTCTATATACATATTATTGATAAATTATTTTAGTCAAAAATGTAAATAATTTTAAACCAATAATAAAAATATTCTTATTCTGATGTAGTAGTGAACAAATTCAATTCAAAGCTCTAAAGAATATTTATATCTCTTGAGAATTATATAAATTACAAAAATTTTTTCTATGCTTAGAGAATGAATGTCTTCGCAAGACATCTAAAAAAGGGTTTAATTAATGACGAGTTTTAGAAGTTGGCTTGAGCCTGTACGCGAGTACACTAAAGCTTTATTTCGTGCTTTAAGATTATTATGGACAGCGGCTCCAAGGGAGACTGTCTTTATGGCTATTGCTATTTTGTTGCAAGGGCTTGTTCCAGCACTAAGTATCTGGATTAGCAAGTTAGTAGTAGATGGGGTAGCAGCAGCTTTAACTCAAAACGAAAACTTAGAGCAAGTATCAGTTGCTATTTTGGTGGCTGGATGGGTTGGAGCTTTACTTTTGGAGTTGCTTCTAAATCCTTGGTTAGAAGCAGCTCAGGGGAATATTAATGATAAGCTAACGGCTCATATTAGCTTACTGTTAATGCGTAAAGCGGATACTTTTGCAGATCTGAGTCGTTTTGAAGACTCTGAGTTTTACGATGAGTTACAACTTCTGCAAAAGGAAGTTAGCTATCAACCACTGAACTTACTTCAGCATTTGTCTGGGGGAACTCAGTCTTTGATCACTCTGGTAGCTATGATAGGTCTATTGATTCCTTTAGGGCTATGGATTCCACTTGTGATTGCGATCGCAGCCATACCTCAAGTAGTGGTTTCCTTTCAATATGAAAAGCAAATTTGGCTAACTTTGTTTGAAAATAGTCCACAAGCTCGGCGGATGCAGTACTGCACATCAGTAATGCTTACAGATACTCACGCTAAAGAAGTGCGGCTATTTAAACTAGGTTCATTCTTTATTGGGATGTACCTGCGAGCATTCCAATCTTTATATCAATCTATGCGTCACCTCCGAGTTAAACAAGCTCTTTGGACGAGTAGTTTAGCTATTATGAGTACTCTAGGAAATGGTTTTGCTTTCTATTGGGTAGTGCAACAAGCTTTCAGAAGACAAATCAGTCCAGGAAGTGTACTTCTGTTCATAGAATCGTTGGCTCAACTTCAACGAAATCTGGAAGAATTTGTCAAGGCTTTCCTTGAACTCTATGAAACTCTGCTGTACATGCAACAGTTTTTCAACTTTCTTGATAGCACACTACCAATGAGACCATGTGTCCCAGGAAAGGCAGTACCAAATCCGATTCAGTCTGGTATTACTTTTAAGAAAGTTAATTTTAGATACCCAGATAATCGCTTAGCTTTGAGAAATATTTCCTTTACTCTTTACCCTAATCAAACTGTAGCAATAGTTGGAGAAAATGGAGCGGGTAAAAGCACTTTAGTGAAACTACTTGCTAGACTATACGACCCCACAGAAGGCGTTATTTTAGTCGATGGTGTAGATTTGAGAGAATTAAACTTAGATGAGTGGCGACAGCAAATAGCGGCAGTATTTCAAGACTTTGGTCGTTATGCCATTACACTGGGAGAAAATATTGCTTTAGGAAATCTCAAAGCTTTAGAGCAACCAGAACTTCTCAAATATGCAATTGCAAAAGCCGGTATAGTTGAGTTAGTCGAAAAGTTTTCGACAAAAGAAAACACGCCTTTGGGTAAACAATTCGGTGGCACAGAACTTTCTGGAGGTGAGTGGCAGAAGTTAGCTTTGTGCCGAGCTTTTGTTCGGAAAGCTCAAATACTAATACTCGATGAGCCTACTGCTGCACTTGATCCTCGCAGCGAGTATGAGATCTATCATCACTTTGTTGAGCTAGCTGAAGGTAAAACTACTCTTTTAATTACCCATCGACTAGCTTCTGTACGTATGGCTGACCGAATCTTAGTTTTAAAAGCTGGTCGTTTAATCGAAGAAGGCACTCACCAGGAACTTTTACAGCGCCAAGGCGAGTATGCCACGCTTTGGAGTATGCAAGCAAAACAGTACAGTGCTTAATCTTTTTTAAAATTTATCAGTCTGATAAGAATAAATTAATACTTTCCAAACCTATTATTAGCTCTCTTTTATCACTTTAGGGTGAGAAAAAATAAGTTTTCTAGACTAAAAATTAAAGGGGAGCATTCCAATGCAGGAAGAAATAAGCGGATTTTAAGTTTTGACTATAGAGCAGCAAGTTAGAAGTAAAAACCGATTTAAAATCGGAACTCGATGGTTAGCTTTGTTAGGAATTTTTGCCTTGTCCAGTGTTGGTGGTTTACTATTTTACCTTTCCAATTTAGATAAGAATACTGCCGAAGTTACAGCACCGATAATTACTGCAACTAGAGCCAATGTTGAAATTAAAATTAATGAAACTGGTATTGTGGAGATGGGGAGTCAACAAAGCTTAAAGTCTCCCGGAGAAGTTGCAGTAGAACGGGTACTAGTAAAAGTTGGCGATCGCGTCGTATCTGGTCAGCAGTTACTAATTCTTCGTAACACACAAGAACAAACCAGCCTCGCTGAACAAGAGTCGCTAATTCGTCAACAAGAATTTACCTTATCACGCAATTACCAGAGAGTTAATGAAGCCGAAAAAAGACTTGCAACTGCTTATAAACAAGTTCAGGAGCGCGTTAAACAACAAAAATTGGAGATTCAAAAACAGCAACTTACCTTAGCACGTAGCCGCCAGAAAATTGAGGAAGCAAAACAAAGGCTTGCCGCTGATCAAAAGGAACTTCAAAATCTTGAAGTTTTAGCAGCAAAAGGTTTTATTCCTGGTAATGAACTCCAACAGCAGCAAGCAAAATTTCGTGAGGCTCAAGCTAATCTCAGAGATGCAGAATTAGAAGCGCGTACCCAAATGAACGAACTTCAGCGCCTCACTTTGGAACAACAACGCCCCTCAGAACAGCAAAATAACGCTTTAACCGCTTTGTCAGAACTGCGAGAAGCTCAATCACAAGTTAATACCTCAAACCAAGAACTCAAACGCCTGCAAGTAGAACGACAAAGAATCAAGAAACAACTGCAAAATAATATTATAAATGCACCTATTTCAGGTAAAGTTCTTGACATTAAAGTCAAAAATGGCGATGGAATCAAGTTTGGTGATGTTTTACTTACACTAGGCAACCCTGCACAAGAAGAGGTAAAACTCCAGCTAGGAACGCTTGATGCTGCTAAGGTTCGAGTCAATCAATTAGCTCGCGTTAAAGTTATCGGCCCCAACCCGCAGACATTTTCTGGACGAGTGCGGAGTGTCCATCCTGTAGCAATTTCCACCGCTGAGGGATTAGTACCCGGCCAATCACCTCAAGCTAAAGTGCCTGTAACTGTGCAGTTAGACAAACCAAGCCAGACTTTAATTCCTGGTAGTCAAGTCAGTGTGGAAATCGTTGTACAGCAGCAACAGAATGTAATAGCTTTGCAACTAGAAGCAATTCAACGTTCTGATGCCCAGCCTTATGTTTGGGTACGTGACAATCAAGGCAAAGCTCAGAAGCAGAATGTGACTTTAGGAATAGAGGGAGCAACTACTGTAGAGGTAAAATCTGGCTTGAAACCAGGCGATCAAGTCATACTACCCCCACCTGAAACTGAACTAGAACCAGGAACGCCAGTTATAGAAGGTTCACCAGTTGATCAATCTACCGATTCTGCTCCAGGCGATTCTAAGTAATTCGTAATTGGTATCTGTCGCCCTTACTTATACCTATTCAATTAATGATTGCAACAAATCCTTTAGTAGAGACGTTGCAATGCAACGTCTCTACATGGTCTATCTGTCACATTCTTTTTTTAAATTGGTATTAACTCTATCGCTCGTTGATATGAGCCTTGCTTTTCAAGACCTTGTAAGTCTTACTTTTAAATCTTTACTTAGTAATCGGTTGCGTTCTGCTTTAACTACTCTTGGTGTGTTCATGGGTGTGGCGGCGGTAAATGCGACTCTTCAGGTGAGCAGTATTAGTCGTGCTGTAATTGCCAAACAGTTGGCAGAGCGAGAAGCGCCGCAAGTCTCTGTTTTTATTTTAGAAATAAAAGGTAGAGAACCACAGTTGGAGGATATGGAATTTCTCCACAAGCGAATGAAGAATGTGCAAGTAATTAGTGCTTACAATTATGTAATTTCTGAGCAAGTTGTCTTTCAAAATCGCACAACCAAGGCGTTGATACTAGCTGTTTCTCAAAATTACTTGCTCACTTCTGGTAGGAAATTATTAAAAGGGCGTTTTTTTAATAGTGCTGATTTTGTTAACTATCGTCCAGTCGCAGTGATTGATAAATTTATGGAAGATAAAATCTTTAGTGGTAAAAATCCTATTGGACAACTTGTTTTTACTTCAGGAAGGTTATTTTTAGTTGTTGGGGTTATGGAAAGTAAATTAAGTTTTGGGGAACAACCTCAAGGTACTTTATTAATCCCAATTTCAACTTATAGCGCTATGACTGGTAGCCAAGGCATTGATGCAATTTCAATGCGTTCTCGCAAACTTAAAGATTTGAAAAGTATGGAAAAGCAAGCAACGCAATTATTAAAACAACGTCTTGCAGGTTCGGATATTTATGCATCAAATAATGTAGAGGATATTATTCAGCAACAAGAGACTTTGGAACTCGCTACGCGGGGACTAATTGTTGTAGGAATAATTTCGCTGCTTATTGCTGGTGTTGGTATTGCCAATATCACAATAGCTGCTGTGATTGAGCGTACCGCAGAGATCGGTTTAAGACGAGCTATTGGCGCGACTAAACTGGAGATATTACAGCAATTTATTCTGGAAGCGGTAATTTTAAGTTTAGTGGGTGGAATAACTGCGATCGCATTCGTACATGGTTTGACATTAGTAATCGCTGATACATTTAGTTTGCCATATCAATTTGAAAGCCGAACAGCCGCTTTGTCTCTGGGTTCGGCTTTGGTGGTAGGTATGGGTGCTTGTTTTGTCCCCGCTATACGTGCTAGCCAACTCGATCCAGTTAAAGCTTTACGTGAATCATAATTCTCATATTACGTAAAACTTAAAAATCACCAGGAAATAATGCATTTTAAAAATATGCAAAAGCAACCTGATAAAAATGCTCAATCTCCAAAAAATCAGTCTTTTATTTCGGTTTTTTACTGGAATCTTAACTGTGTTGGTGTGTTCGCTACAATTTTAAGTATAGTTTTTATAATTGTCTCTACTTCTCAATCACAATTAACTTTAAGAAAGCCGGATAAAGTTAAGATAACAGTTAAACCTAACAATAAAAGTACTGAAAGCCAAAACGACGATTTACAGCTAATTTATCTCAATGCAAGTATACCATTTATAAATCTTTTTGATATTAAGGAAAAACTATTAGTAACTTATTCTCAATTTCCGTTAATCTTAGAAGAAAAATCAGAATTATCTTTACATTCTGGTTTAAACAATCAGTTACGACAGGATTCAAAGTATCTTTTTACACCACAAAGTACTTTACAAAGTTTTGTAGAAGTTAAAGGTGAAAACATAACTTCACCTTTACTATTAAAAGATCAAGAACTATTTAATGGGTATAATGTTGAAAATAATTTTACAGAAAAATTCTTTTTATTTGATAAATTACATAAACAAAAGTTTTTTACCTCAAACAATACTAATCAATTATTATCACCCTTATTACAACTAACTTCAAAATACCAAGAACAACCAAATACTACAGCTATTGAACTAAGGGATTCAACTCAAATTGAAAAGAAAAAACAAGTTAGCCAAGTGCCAGATATCCAAAAAATTCAACTATCGCTTTCTGATGTTGTATTCTTAGTTTTGGAAAATAATATCCAAATTAAAAATGCTTATCTAGAAAGAATTGCTCAAAAACAAGATTTAGTAGTAGAAGAAGGTAAATTTGTTCCCAATTTGACACCAAATTTATTATTATCAACTAATCAACAGGGTTCACTTTCAACAAATATTGGTGCTAATGTAGTTGTCAAAATTCCTACTGGAGGAGAGTTAGGTTTTGGATTGTCAAGTAACAGTCAAACTTCTGGCTTAAATAGCTCAAATAGGAGTATAGATGATAACGCTTCCCAACAGGATTGGCAACTAACTTTTCGCCAACCTTTACTAAGAGGCGGAGGAATTGAAATTAACAAAGCCTCCATTAAAATTGCTCGTATCAATGAAAAAAGTAATATTCAAGGTTTAAAATCTACACTGATTAATACTATTACAGAATCTATTTTGGCGTACCGTGAACTAGTTCGGGCGCAAGAAAGATTAAAAAATGAGCAGATATCTTTACAAAATGCTCAAGAATCATTAAAAGTTACGCAGGTTTTAATCGAAGCCGGAAGAATAGCACCCGTTGATATTATCCAAAACCAGACAGATATAGCTAATCGGCGAGTGAGTTTATTGGCTGCTGAGAATGAGCTAGATTCGAGAAAACTAGCTCTTTTGTCGATTCTTGGTATTGATAAAAGTTTGAATATAGAGGCTGGCGTAATTCCCAAGGTAGTTTCTACTTCTCTAGACTTCAACCAACTCAGACAAATTGCATTGTCTAATCAACCTAATTATTTACAAACACAGCTAGCTTTGGAAAGAAATAAACATGAACTGTTGCTAGCAGAAGACAATAGCCGCTGGAATTTGAGTTTGGATGCTAGTTTAATCAAACAAACAAATGAATCAGCAGATGGGAGAATTGGGTTAAATTTGAGTCGAACATTAGGGGATTTGACTATCCAACAAAGAATTGAGCGATCGCGTGTTAATTTAAAACAAGCAGAAAATAATTTAATAGATGCAAATGCCCGTTTAGATATTCAGTTACAAGACAGAATTAGAGATGTTAATTTAAGCTTTTCACGAGTTGAACTTGCTCAACAAGCTAGACAATTATCTGAAAGACAACTGAATATTGAACAACAAAAACAGAAATTAGGTAGAGGAGCAGGACTTTTTGAGATAATTAGGCTACAAAATGAATTGGCAGAGGTAAGAAATACTGAACTAGATGCAATCATTAATTATCTCAACGCTTTAACCAATCTTGATCAGCTCCTTGGTACTACATTACAAACTTGGCAAATTAGGATTCAAAATTAGGCGTTACTGAGTGTAAGTATGAATTAGATCACGCAGAGGCGCAGCGAAAAGTATGCAACGCCAGATTTTTTATTGAATATCTATAAATTAAATCTATCTAAAGATACAATTTTTGTTAACAAAAGATAGTTGCTAACAATACACTTAGTGTGAGAAAAGACATATAAACGTATTTAGATCGACACTAAAGAAAGCAAAATTTATCAAACCAATATTTGGATGACTAGAAACTTTAAAATAGATAGATGCAATTAATACTCTATGTCAGAGAGTCTTAATTAAGTACAATACTCTAGGCGAAATTTTGAAGCAAACAAAATACTGGGTATAGGTTTTTACTCAATAAAAGCTAAATTTTGAAGCTATAGCTTGTGGCTTGCTGATGCAACTGCAATTAGCCTGTCTCCCGCCTAACTCCAAAAACGATACTGGTAACGATAATGACGCGTCCCAAATCAGAAAATGATCAGCAACCATCTAATCATCGTCTCAAGCTCCTTCTTTTAGGACGTATCAGTCTTGTTGCAGGTGTCGTTTTACTCACAGGAATTGCAGTTGCTACTTGGTGGGCGAGAAATTACATATATAAAGATTTAGCACCATTAGTAGAGCAAAATCTGGAGCAATTGCTTGGTCGCCCCATAAAAGTTGGGCAAGTTGAACGTTTTTCACTCTCTAGTTTAAGATTTGGCTCATTATCTATACCAGCAACTCCTACAGACCCAGACCGAGTGACAGTTAAAGCCGTAGACGTGCAGTTCTCGCCTTTACAACTTCTCTTCACTCGAACATTAGCATTAGATGTCACGTTAGTTCAGCCCAATGTATATATCCAACAGGATAAAGATGGTCGCTGGGTTACAGCCGAAATTAAAACTGGAGAGGGTGCAGGTGCTATTCAAACTGAGTTGCAGACACTCCGGCTTCAAGATGGAAATGTGGAGTTAGTACCAGCCCCAACACCAACCAAACCCAAAGGCTCAGTAGTATTAAATCAAGTCGGTGGTGCTGCTCGATTTTTACCTCAAAACAAGGGAATTGGTTATGACATCAATGCTCAACTCACCAGAGGAGGAGCAGTTAAAATCTCTGGCGAGACACAACCGACAACACAACAAACGAACCTTAAGCTTTTAGCACAAAACCTACTAGCATCTGATGTCAGTCGATTAATTGAGTTGCCAATTGTCTTACAAGCAGGGCGCGTAGATGCTGACTTAGCAGTGCAAATTCCACCCAAGCAGTCAGAAATAGCCATTACAGGAACA
Organism: Komarekiella atlantica HA4396-MV6; assembly: GCA_019359395.1. Classification (GTDB taxonomy): domain Bacteria; phylum Cyanobacteriota; class Cyanobacteriia; order Cyanobacteriales; family Nostocaceae; genus Komarekiella; species Komarekiella atlantica. Next base: position 4,646 of record JAHHHK010000067.1, on the reverse strand, counting down.
GCTACGGCTAATCAAGTCACTGCTCAAATTCAAAATATTCCTCAACAGTTTGCTAATGCCAATGGAAGATTGAATTTTCAGGGTCAGACAATTGCTTTGGAGAATCTGAGTACAAACTTTGGCAAAGTTCCCGTGTTAGCAAATGGAGCAATCAATACTCAAACAGGTTTTAACCTTTCCGCTCAGATAAAATCAGTTAGCGCTAAAAATCTTTTAGATACGTTTAAGGTAAATTCGCCAGTCCCAGCTAGTGGAGAAGTGCGAGCAGATATAAAAGTGCAGGGGCCACTTCAACAGCCAGTTCTCAGTGGCACGGCAAGTAATATAAAACCGATTCAAGTTGACCGTGTGCAATTCAACGCTGTAAATACTGATTTTCGCTTGAGTACATCTAAAACTGCATCACAAATCACCGTTGATAATCTTAAATTAGTCCCAGCCGCAGGCGGTCAAATCACAGGAGAAGGTCAAGCGACACTGGGGTCTAACGGCGAAGTAACATTTAACGTTCAAGCTGAAGATGTATCGGGGGATATACTAGCACGTAGATACGGATTTACGCCACCGATCGCAGTTGGAAATATCTCGGCAAAAGCAGAAGTTTCTGGCTCCATTGGCAAGCAGCCATTGGAATTGGAGATTTCGAGTATTCAAGCGAACCCACCAGCTGGGGGGCAAATTGTGGGGAGTGGTCAAATTCAACTAGCACCCCAAGGCAGAGTAGCATTTAATGCTCAAGCTAAAAATTTACCAGGAGATGCCATTGCGAAAACGAACAACAATTCATCTATTACTGTTGGCACTGTATCGGCAAATGCCAAGGTTTCTGGCTCTTTAGGCAACCTCCGAGCAGTCGCACAGATACAAGCACCAGATGCCACATATCCCACCACAGGACAAATTGTTGCGACTCAACAAGGGCAAAATATCCGCTTTCCCAGTGCTGTATTGAATGTGGCAGGCAATACAATCAGAGCCAGGGGTCAGGTTGCCCAACAACGCTGGCAAGCTTTTGTCAGTACCCAACAGGTTCAGTTGAGCCGCTTTCAGCAAATACCAGCCCAGTTTCAAGGCGTCTTAAATAATGCGGCGTTGAATTTATCAGGAAGTACCGCTTCATTCCAACCCTCAACGATTCAAGCCACAGGACGAGCAAACCTGAGTGTGGCAGGAGGTACAGTTAATCTCAGGAATCTTAACCTTGATGATGGTCGCTGGCAAGGGCTTGTCAATGTTTCCCAAGTTCAACTCAACCGTTTTTCACCACAACTACAAGGACGGCTCAATAGCAATATCCAGTTAGCAGGCACAATAGAATCTTTTCAGCTTGCAGATATTCGAGCCGACGGACAAATCCGCGTTTTTGAAGGGTTAGCGCTGTTGTCACAACCGCTGACAGCTCAAGTTCGGTGGGATGGAGAGCAGATTATTGTACAACGCGCAACTACTCCAGGATTGAGTGCTAATGGTGCGATCGCAGTTCAATTAGATGATACACCTCAAATCTCTAGTTTTAATCTGAATGTAATAGCGCAGAATTTCAACCTGCAAAATACTGGCTTTCAAGTTCCTGGAGATTTAGCAATCGCGGGGCTACTTGATTTTAAGGGGCAAATTACAGGCACACCTGATGTTCCGAAAGCTACTGGCAATATTCGGCTACGGAATTTCAATGTTAGTAATTTGGCATTTGACCCACTTTTAACTGGAAACGTAAATTTTCAAGGGGGACAAGGGGCAAGTCTACAACTTGCAGGTACTCAAGATAGGATAGCGCTTAACCTTGGTGCAGATTATCGTCCAACTTCATTTTTACTCCGACGCGATGGGGCAGTTACCACAGGCAGAACTGAAGGCGATAACTTGCTCATCAACGCCCAACAGTTTCCCATAGCTCTTGTTGCGGGCTTCGTACCTAACAATACGTTGAAACCCCTTGGAGGGATATTATCGGGAGATTTAGTTGTTAATCTGAACAACTATGCGGTTGACGGAGATATTGCGATCGCACAACCTCGCGTTGCCAGAGTCACAGCAGACGAATTTCGCGGTAACATTAATTATGCCAATGGTGCTGCTAACTTGAATAATGGTCAATTGCGGATAGGAGACAGCAGCATTGCCCTGAGTGGCAGTTTACAAACAGGCAATGATCCTCAATTTCAAGTCCAAGCGAATTTTGACCAAATCAGAATCCAGAGACTTCTACAAGCATTTAATATTTTCGACTTTCAAGACTTGGGTGGAGGGTTACAACCTCCAGATTTAGCTGGAGCAGAGGTACTCAACACCACCGCTATCAATTTGCCTAATGCAGATTTGGAAACACAGTTAGAATATTTCTCAAAAATTCAAGCATTGATAGCAAAACAAGAGCGGGTAGAAGTAAAACAAACACCATCTCTACCAACCCTTGCAGAATTAACGGGTGCTTTGAGTGGAGCAATTCAAGCGACAGGTTCGTTAAAGACTGGGTTAAATGTTGGCTTTAATTTTCAAGGTGCTAATTGGCAATGGGGTGATTACTCCATTAATCAAGTTGTTGCTCAAGGCAGTTTTGCCGATGGTATCGTCACACTTTCACCCTTGAGTGTTGGTATCAATCAAGGACTGGTGGCTTTTTCAGGACAGTTAGGAACTGAGCAACTATCTGGACAGTTGAGCGTAGCCAGTTTACCTCTATCACTTTTAGACCCATTTATAGAAAGATACCCTGTAGATATTACTGGACAAGTGAATGCGATCGCCAACTTAGGAGGTAGTTTAGAAGCTCCCAGAGTCAATGGGGAAGTAACGCTGGCGAATGCGACTTTAAATAAGCAGCCTGTGCAAACAGGACAGGTAAACTTTGACTACAATAATGCTCGCTTAAATTTTGACAGTACTTTGTTGGTGACAGGAACACAGCCAGTAGCAATTACGGGTAGTGTCCCTGCTGCGTTGCCTTTTGCCGCAGTGCAACCAGATAGCAATCAAATTAGTATCAACGCTAGTGTGAACAATGAAGGATTAGCGCTGTTAAACTTGTTTACTAACAATCAAGTCTCTTGGATAGATGGTCAAGGACAAGTAGATTTAAACGTTCAAGGTACATTAAACCAGCCAATTATTAATGGGAATGCCACAGTTAATAATGCTACTTTTCGCGCTCAAGCTGTATCCGAGCCTTTAACAAATGTCACAGGACAACTGCAATTTAATGGTAGTACGCTGAACGCCGAAGGTATTCAAGGTATTTATAATCAAGGGCGAGTGGCTGCATCAGGAGTTCTGCCGATTTTTGCGGCTCAGCAAGCTATATCGAATCCACTTACAGTATCAATAGAAAAAGAACTAGATTTTCAGGTTCCAGGATTGTATGAAGGCGATGTCAGCGGTGGTGTCGTAATCCGGGGAACTGCACTAAAACCTCAAATTGGTGGAGAAATTCAACTAAGTGATGGTCAAGTCATCATTGGAAACTCTACTACTACTGGTTCACAACCAACTACAACAGAAGCTAGCAGTAACGCCGCAATTATAGTAGATAACGCCAATACAACAACGACAAAAGGCAGTAACGCCAATCCAACAACTACAGCTCGGCCCAACTTACCTATAGAGTTTACAGATTTACGGCTGATTCTGGGCGATGATGTTCGTGTTACTAGTCAGTCTTTACTTGACTTTGTACCTGGAGGAGCCACATTTAGTCAGCCCATACTGAACTTTCAAGCAAAAGGCGACCTAACTGTTAATGGTACTTTAGCGAAACCCCTTCCTGAAGGAGTAATTCGTCTGACAGGGGGACGAATCAGCTTATTTACAACTGAGTTCACCTTGGCGCGAGGCTATGAACAAACTGCACGGTTTACTCCCAGTCAAGGACTTGACCCTATCCTAGATGTCAGGCTTGTGTCAATTGTCCCTGAAGCTTCGGCGACAAGCAGTCGAATTTTGGAATCACCTCTTTCTGCTGAAATCAGCGATGTTTCTGCTACTAATTTTGGTACTTTACGTACCGTGCGCGTTGAAGCAAGCGTCAACGGCCCAGCCAGTGAATTGAGCGAAAATCTAGAACTGACGAGTGAACCTAGCCGTAGTAGAGGAGAAATTGTTGCTCTATTGGGTGGCTCTATCCTGGGTTCTTTCAGTCAAACAGGAGATGCAACACAAGGGCTGACTAATTTAGCTGGCTCTACTATTTTAGGTGGTCTGCAAGGAAGTATTACTGCGATCGGGCAAGCTATTGGTTTTAGCGAATTTCGGATATTTCCTACTCCTGTAACTAATCAAGCATCAAGGAGATCTTCGGTTCTAGATTTGTCAGCGGAGGGTGTTTTTAACATCAATAATAATTTCTCTGTTTCTTTATCACGACCTCTTTCTACCAATGAGTCTTTCCGTTACAATCTGCTATATCGACTTAATGATCAAATTCTGATGCGAGGTTCAACTGATTTAGGAGATGCAAATCAATTTCTATTTGAGTATGAAACCCGATTTTAATAATTCGTAGAAAAGTTGCAATGCAACGTCTCCCTTAGAGGCTGTTTGAAAAGTCAGATAGGTGGTAAAAAAGCTCTCTCGGTATACGCTGTGAATAGATAGTAAACAGCACCGAAAGAGCAACATGAGTAAAGCATACCCCAGCAATTTGACCCGCG
>JAHHHK010000066.1 GCA_019359395.1 Komarekiella atlantica HA4396-MV6 | reverse complement strand
TTATATAATTATGGATTATATTTATGTATTCTTCACCGAAAAATCGAAATTACTAATTAAGCTATAGATATACAGACGATAACTATATTGAACTCTATAAACTAGTCGTAGCTAACGCCTTTACAGATATTTCTGGAGGCGTTTTAGCATTTAATTATATCGCTATTGTTTGCGTAATTCAATGTCTTACTTATTCATTAACTAACTTATAATCCCAAGTGTAAAACCCAATTTGATTAGGCACTCTAGAGAATCGACCTGTGCGATACCCCCGCGATAATTCATTCAGAACTTTATTCCTGACTTCTCTGACATCAGCCGCATTTAGTTCTCCATAAATTCCAGTGATTACTTCTGAGACGTTGAAAATTTTACCCGCGTTCTGTTCTAAAAAAGTAGATAAGGCATCAATTAAAAATTGACCTTCATAAGCTTTAAGCATTGGTATCTCTTTGGTCTGCGGCTTGATTGGTTTATTATTTTTGCGCGTTGCTTGAGGTGATGAATTTTTAGTCTGCTCTTTGGAGAGTAAAGTCAAAGAGAGAGTAAAGTAGCCCGGTTCTCCAGGCACACTAAACCATTTATTGCTTTCCTTGCCCTGAGTCAGTGAAGATTGAACTCTACCTTTTACCACCTTGAATGCTTCTGGCTCTAGCTCTCCGTAGAGCGATCTCACTATAAAATCAATATGAACACTTGTGCCAATCTCTTCTGCTAACACCTGTTCAATCGCTTCTGGGCGAGTTAGAGACTGGTATTGAGGCAGCATGGAAATTTCTACCCCGTGAAGCGATGCCTTCTCTTGCGTCGGCTGCGCCAATGGCAACGTCAAGGACGAACGCTGTTGGCTTGGAGGTGGTGTTTCAATAAGTGGGAATATGGGTGGCTCTGGTAGTTCAGGGGTCAGTGCCCCATCAGGTTTTTCAGACCCGGAATCGTCCAATTGCAAGAGTTCAACAGGGATGTCTTCTAAAAAATTCTCTTCACTGTCTGTTACTTGAGTGGTGAATTGCCTATTATCCTCTTCAACAGGTGCTAAGTTTTTGCTGACTACCTTATAAGCAGAAGTCAAGCCAGATACCAAGGCTTCAACATGGGTTAGCTGTGATCGGCATATAGACAACAAGCGCTCGTACTCTTGAGCCATATTTGTATAGTAATCTTGTAATTCTATCAATGCCTCCAAAGCATTTTGGGGAGGTTCTGAGGGCAAAGGACTATTCATAAAATTTTAAATGAAAGGGAACAGGGAACAGGAAACAGGGAACAGGGAAACTAAGCCGCCCACAAGGGGCGAGGCTTAAAACCTAACTTCGGGGCTAATTTTTCTCTTCTGTTCCCTGTTCCCTCTTGCCTGTTTCCGCCCGAAGGGGCTTGTTAGCCATGAGTTGTCGCACTTGCATGATGATTTAACAACATCTTATAAATTGTTGTTCACTCTTAACCATTGTTTCTATTTATAAATATTTATACAAGCTAGTACTAAAAACCAAATACCAATAACCCTCCAAAACCATACCACATAGCCCAGTAAAGATATTTGAAGATATCGTTCAACATAACTTATCTCGCCAAAATTTATTAAGCTATTCTTTTTTAACAGCCAAATACCGCGACAACTAGCATCATTTTCATTAAAAGAAGTACTAGCAATCCAGCCGAGTCCGCAAATACCTCCGAACACCATCAGCACAATAATTAATAATAATCCAAGCCGACCATCAACCCAGTTAAAATAATTCTGTTTTTTTAAAGCTAGAAGGAAGAAAACGCATACTGTACACAGAATGAACGAGCCTAATGTTTTATATCTAAAAGTCGATGAGTAAGATTTTCCATAATAATGTTGCAAAGCATGACCACATTCGTGAGCGCTAATAGCCCGTGCATACAAAGAAGAACAATCATAAATTTCTGGTGGTAAATATATTTTTCCATGTGTTCCCTTGATTGGTTTGAAAGAAGCACCTTCGGATTTTTTACTCCTTTCTATAGGTAGCTGTTGCTCAGAAATATTTTCTTCTTTTAAGATAGTTATTGCAGAATTATAACCAGTTGATGCCACATTATTAGGAGCATTTTTATTTTGCAGTTGTAGTATGCAACGCTGAATATCTGTAAAAACAGAGGTAGCAAAGCAAATAATAGCAATTATTATAGATGTCCCAAACCAAAAGTTCATGAGTTGAATAAAAGTCATCTAGTTTTAATTATTTTAAAATCAGAATACCTCCTACTAAAATACTCTAAAAGTATATTATAAATCAGTAAATTAAAGTTCTACTCCTGGTTGCCGCTTGCGCTTCTGTTGCTGGAGTTGTTCACCCTGCTGTAACTCCTCATTCCAATCGACAGCTTTAGGCTTCTTCCTTTTAGCAAGAGGTAAAATTTGCTTAATAATCCGTGCTGTCTCATCACCAGTTTCCGAATTATCATAAGCCAATTCTACAGTGGGAACAGTTTTGAGAAACTCCACTGGTAGACTTTGGGGACAAGAGGCAACTAAATACATAGTTCTTGTTTGTGGCGCTTGTACTGGTTTTGTCAACTCAATTGTGGAAAGGGAGATGGCATCAACAGGAGATTTACACAAAACTACTTGTTTAACTTCATCGCTAGGTTTACCCCCAGTGCGGAACCAAAACCAGCCGGAAGTGCGCTTAGTTCCTTTCTCGTAACCCATGAAAGTGTTGTTTTCTCCCTTTGTCCCTCGCAGAAACGCCCCTTTAACCTGTTCATCTAACGAACGCATCACAAACACAGCATTTTGTTGTTTATCAGCGTAAATGAACCCCCGTTCCTTAAAAGCCTGAATCAAGTTTGATGGTAACTTTCGCTTATTGGTCAAGTAATCATGTACAGAGAGCCACTGGGTTTCGTCAGCAAGCGGAGGTGAAAATTGTGGTACTGGTTCAGTAGCCGCGATCGCCTTCGCCTCAACCCTAGCCTTATGTGCCGCGGCACGAGCTATACCTGTTTCCCCGAAACGATCATGAAGCCATGCGATCGCGCCTCGAAAGTTACATTTATTGACGTGCATTACTAAATCGATGGAACCACCACCGCCCTTTTCTTGACTGGGGTGAAAGTCATAGAACTTGGAATCGCCACTAATACTAATAATGTGACCCAGACCACGCCATCGTCGCAATTGTTTAGTATCGCGGTCTAATCCCAACTGCCACGCCACATCTTCTAGGGGTAAATCTCGCAGCTGGCCTAATTGCTGTCTTGTTAAATAATTCTCCCTGACCAATTCAACCGCACTCTGCTCTATCTCTTGACGGGATTTTTCAGAAGTTAGAGCATTTTGAGCAGCCCGTTGAGATTTTTGGAGCGTGAATTTTCGATCTGCGAGTTGATGGTTAATTGCCCCAATTGCTGAATCTGCCTTGATGCGTTCAAATAACTGCTGTGCAGTTTCTCCCGGCAAGGGGGCGAGTCGGTCTAATTCCAGCATTAAGGGTTCACTGTTGACCGCTTGGTAATATTCCTTAACTTTAGTATGGGTTGCCTGACTACCCTTGACTCCTCTTGCAATCCCCAAGGGAGCTAGTGCCGCAGCATAGGAGTCCTGGAGTTTGGACATTTTAATGCTGGCTTGTCTGCCGTTGCCGCCAAACATCTCCTTGTGCGAAAGTTTCTTGGTGCGATCATTGATTGGCACGACATAAGCGTGAATGTGGGGTGTCGCTTCATCTAAATGTAACTCTGCCCGGATGCACTTATCGCCGTAATTCTCCTGTAACCATTTTTTAGAAGTATTGGCGAAATCCCACATTCTCTGGTCATCCCACTCTCCTGCTAACGATGGTGAATCAGGACGAAAGTACTCCGGGGAAGCTGAGAGGAAAATATCACTGCACAGGACGGCATCCTTTCGAGGTGGACTTTTGGTGGCGATCGCAATTTTCGCTTTCACCAACTCTTCTAAAGGTGGTTCCCCCAGATTGCCAATCAGTCTAATATTAGTTTTAGTGTGATCGGCATTGGGTGTATCTTGAAGTCGAGCAGTATGGGCTTCACTGCCACCGACATTACCAAAGGATTTTAGTTTTTCTACACGTAGGATTGCTAGAGCTACCATTGATTTTTAACACGACTGTCTTGGGTTGCATCCGATCCCGAAGGGCGAACGACTTTTGCGTTTTGAGCGCAGCGAAAAATGGCGTAAGCCACCCGCAGGGCGCGAAAGTGAAGTGAGTACACCATACATGGTAACTCCTCGAAATTACCTTTTACTCCACCGCCGCTAGCCGCCATAAGCCGCCACTAGCCGCATTTACACTCACCAGCTTTTTTAAAACTAGATCGCCGTTAGCCGCCATAGACCGCCATAAGCCGCCAGCAGCCGCTATTAGCCGCATTTAAACTCAAATTTCTTCTTAGTATTAATCAGTGTGTTTTAATACAAATATACTGAGGAGAAAAATATGAAAACTAGCACACAACAATATGTAGAGTTACCAAGAATTAAGAGAGCTAAAAATTCTTGGGAAAGAAAAGTTATTCATTATTTAGTCACACACCCTTCAGGGAAATCCAGCCCAGAGTTAGCTATGGAAGCGATCGCTTCTTACTGGTTGATAGAAGCCCTAGAAAATAACGTGGCGCATGAAGAAATAATAATAGCTAGCCGAAATGCTAATGAAAAGCTGGAAGCGAAAGTAGCAATAATTAGAAAAATAGTTGGGCTACAAACAACAATCGATAGCCCTTATACTTATATTAAAAATGAGCCAAATATTTATGTAGAGTTACCAAGAATTAAAAAAATCAAAGACTCTTGGTCAGGGAAAGTCATTCAATATTTACTAAAACATCCTTCTGGTACACTAAGTACCGATTTAGCAATGGATGCCATTGTTTATTACTGGCTAGTGGAAGCGTTAGAAAACAATGTGGAACGCTCTGAGTTGGTTAAAGCTAGCAGAATGGCTACAGAAATGCTGGAAGCAAAATTAGCCACCATTACTAGAATGCTCGGAATCCAAGCACCGCAACCAACTTCGTTATCTGAACCTACTGCATCTTATGTAGTTAATGTTATGGAACAAGAGTCAGATGTAGGGGTAGATGAGGACAAAGACGAACAAGATGAGGACGAGGATGAAGACGAAGACTGGAGCGATTTTCTCGATGACCAGACACGGATGTTAGCAAATGTATTAGGAGGCTAAATAATGGAAAAAGAACAATCTAAACCAAATCGGCTGGTTTTAACTTGTGACTTGGGTGGTAGTTTATCACGAGCAGTAGCACAAGTTTATCCTGATGCTGTACCAGAACTTATAGTCATGTCTCCAGAAGTGGCAGATGTAAGCATTGACTCTATCAAACATCTACAAATTGAGGCAGGAGTAAATGACTCGGCATGGGTGGGGTTAGGAGAAGAGTACTATGCACTAGGAACATTAGCGAGAACCAACTTCGCTGGCACTACTCCTTTGAGAGCGTTGAAGAACAAGTACGCATTGCCAAAAATTGCAGCTTTACTTTGGCAGGTTTGTTGCCGATATAAGTTAAAGAATCCAGAAGTGTTAATTCATTTGTTACTACCTTCAGGAGAAACAAAGAATAATTTAGAGTTGTCAAAACAGTTAGCTGTATTTCTCAAACAAGGTATAAAGACGCCGACAGGGGTGCTAAAGGCGAAAGTACGTAACTTTTATGTATTACCGGAGGGGTCAGGAATACTGTCTTACCGCCTTGAGAGTTTAGACAAACTAGCTTTTAACAAAAGCATTGGCATTTTAATGTTGGGATACCGTAACTCTAGCTTTTTCCTTTGGGATAAAGGCACGAAAGGGACGTCTGATACAAATGCCTTGGGAATGAGTTGGATGGTGCAACAGTTTACGGAGCGTACATCAGTTGGGTTATCTAAGGATGATTTACGGCTAGTCAAAGCGTTATTTGATGGGGGCAATGGTCAATTTGACAGTTTGCGATCGCTTTCACGCAAATCAACTCCTACAGGCATACAGTTCGATGTCGCATTATTCCAAGAAGTGCTGCCTACTGTGCGAGATGAATATTGTAGGGCTTTAAACAGATGGATCTCGGAAATTGGAGCAGTATTTGACGAAATTCTCATCTGTGGAGGTACGGCAACCTTTGTTTGTACACAACTACTGAATTATTTTCAAGCAGAAGGGCTGTCTATTATCTGGAACGGAGGTGTAGAAATTCCCTCTTCCTTAGATACCTACAACCTAGGAGAACGTATTGCTGACGTTTGGAGTTCTCATATTAGTCATATAAAATTAATTGATAAAAAGTTTAGTTACAACCGCTCCTCGTCGTTAGTTCCTCAACCAGTAGCCAAACCCGAACCATTACCTGAACCAAAACCCCAGCCGAAACCAGAACCCGAAGTTAAGAAAGCGCTTCTTGAGACGCGGCCTAATCATGACCCTTGGAAAAACTTTTTACCAATGAAGGAAGGCATATAGACATGGATAGTACAGAGCAACTGACCCAAGAGGCAAAACAACAGAGTTTTGATCAAAGATCTGTAGAAATATTCGAGAGTGTTTACCAAGATGTAGGAGTTACAAGCATCAAAAATATGAGCATTACAGACAGTGATCGCATCTTATCGGTATTAGCTCAAGAACAAGCCACACCCGAATTTATTAGAGGATTTCTCGCTCATGGATGGCAGCAAGGCATACCAGTTGAGATAGTTCAACATATTCTCTCTAGCGATCAAGATGGGGATGGGCGTACTCTTGCACAAGAATTATTTACTGACGGGAGTGATCCCTTTGAACCAGATCAGCCTCAACGACAGTTCGTAAGTGGTCGCACCAAAGAGCTAGAGCTTTAACTTGTTGTGAGACACCTAACTCTAGTTAGGTGTTTTAATTAACTAAAGTTAGGTAAAAGATTTGATGTTTGTTTAGTGCAGTTTTGGCTAAAAATAGATAGACTTTTGACAGCTTAAAATTTAGAGTTAGGAGTTTGTATGAATACACTAGCGAAGCCTAAAGAGGATACAATCGGTAACAACATAAATTTATCTAGTGGTATTGATAACAGAGAAAGTTTAGAAGCCTTAGTATTTCAAAAACTTCACTCTGGAGAAGATACTACCCAGGCAATAGCTTTTCTGTCCTACTTAAAAAGTACAGCCTTAGAGAAAGAGCAACATAAACGGTTACAGCAAGAAGTGCAAGAGAAATCGGTGTTTAATTCTTTGCAAAGAGTAATGATTACTGCCTTCGCTATCTTGGGAATGATTGCATTTCTCGACAGGGTATTTAATGCCCAAGAATTATCTAAAGCTGGCGTAACACCACCGATTGTGGAAAGACAGCGTTAAAGAAGAATACAGAATCTAGAATTCAGAATGTAATCAAACATACCTAAACACCTTTTTAGCTCCTGAATTCCGGCTTCTGACTACTGAATTGTTTTTCACTAAAGGTATTGCTTTCGATAATTTTGACCTGATAACTTTTTGGATTTTCTTTGTGTCCATTGCCAAATAGGAGTAAGTTGCTCAACATCTTGAAACAATTCCTGACTCGTAGTGTTATTGGTATATCTGGCAATGAGATTCGCCAAAACCCGCAAACAGCGTAAAGGTTGGCTCTTTACTTGCTCCTCAGCGAAACGCAGTACTATCCAGTTAGCTTCGACAAAACATTTGTTGCGGTAATCATCCATCCCCACGCAGTGAATCTGTTCTCCACTAAAACTAAATGGCTCATCAATCTCCAAATCTATGTGCAAGTTTGTATTTGGTTCCACGACAACAAAATCAGCGCTATAAGGGCGGTCGTGACAAGGGGGTAAAAACTGCTGCTGGGATGAAGCACACGACCCAAAGTGATGTTGTAGTATCTTGCCAAACTCCAGTTCCGAAGCGCCCAATCGCGTGCTTTCGTTTGATTCTGAAGGTAGAATCAATGGCTGAAATTTGCCTGATTTAACATCAGTAGGCACAAATATTATCGGATAACAAGGACGATTAGAGCGATTACTCATGGCTGATTTAGTTTCTCAATTGTTTAATCTGATTGAACAACAAAACCCTCTGGTTGCGATGGAGTCTCCATCACAGGAGAGAATAAGGTTACTTGAAAAACTCACAAGTGAATGTGCTTTAAGAAATGTTAACTGTTATATATGGATGCTGGAGGATGACCAATTATATCGGTTGCAGATAAATGGGCAACAGTTGAAGAAGCAGGGGAGCAGGGAGCAGGGAGCAAGGGAGATAGTAAATATGGGGACTCAACCCCACCTGTTGCGCCAGCTTCCCGCTCTTTACGAGAGCCACTTAATAGAAGTGGGGGACGTAAGAACATGTTCCGCTCCGCTCCACGGTAGGAGGAAGGAGTCATTTCCCCCTGCTCCCTTCCCCCTTCCCCCTGCCTCTTCGTTGAGCTTAGAACAACTAAGTGAATATAAGCCCAACACTTTCAAGAATGTACGCGAAGATTATTTTGAAGTTCTAAGATTTTGGAAAACGACTTCTCTACAAGGGATTCTGATACTAGAAGGGATATTTCCCTGGATTGGTCAAGCGACTATTGACTCTGATTTTTTCTTGACTGCGGAGTGGATTAAGTCAGCGCTGATCAACTTGAAACTCTACAATCAAAATTCCCATAAAACAGCCATATTGTTAGGGCCAAATGCCAGCCTCTCATCTGATATAGCGGCTCTAATTCCTACTATTACTCAAGAACTGCCTACAGTGGAGAAGATCAAAGCTCACTTAGAGTCAATCTTGCCTGTTGTATACAGCCAAACAGAAATCAATGAAATAGCCAACGCCTCTGTGGGAATGTATTTGGCAGATATTGAGATAGGTATTAGAAGTGCGATCGCCGAGCCTGCGGTGCAAAGTGCGATCGCTGTTGACAAACTCTCCAATTACAAAATCAGTCTACTTAAAAGAGTCTACAACATCGAATTTTTCCAACCTTCGGCTCACGCAGTTGGAGGATTAGAACTGATGCAAGGAGTGTTTAAGAAATACAAACGTTTGTTAACACCCTTAGCCAAAGCATACAATCTTAAGCTACCAAAAGGGGTGTTATTAGTAGGGCCACCAGGAACAGGAAAATCCCACTCCGCCAAAGCTTGCTCCCAAATCTTGGGATTTCCATTGATTGTTTTGGAATGGAGCAGTTTTCGTAGTTATGGTAATCAGGCAGAATACAAGCTCAAAAAGTTGCTGGGCTTGGTAGATCGGATTGATCGTGTACTTCTGTATTTAGACGACTTTGATAAGGGATTCGCCGGAGATGATGATCTGTCCCGACGGCTAGCGGGAATGCTATTAACTTGGATGCAAGAGCGGACAAGTGAAGTAATTGTAATAGCTTCAGTTAATAATTTAGACTACTTGCCCCCGGAACTGACTAGAGCCGGACGATTTGATGATATCTTCAAAGTCGATTTGCCAAACAATGGAGAACGCTATGAGATATTCAAAATTCACCTGGGACGTTTTGATCAACGCTTCCTTGATGGAGGAGATGCCTTTACTGAACAAGAATGGCGTCGGCTACTCAAGGAAACACATCGCTGTGTCGGCGCGGAAATTCAAAACATTGTGGAAAGGGCCGCAGCCAGCACTTTCTATGCGATGTTTCCCACTGATGTACCGCTAACTAATGAGCCTCCTATTTTAGAAATCACACTCTCGTCTCTGTTAGAAGCAAGGCAGAATATCAATCCCTTAGCCATTAGAGAAGCTGACAAGGTTGAGAGAATGCGAAACAAAGCCTCCTTGCAGGGATTGCCATCTAGCCCCGTTGATGACTCCGTTTACAGCAATGGCAATGTCAATATCTTTAGTTAATTATGTTTTCACTTTTACTCAAAGGCAACCCCTATGTGACCATTTTTAAGGCTATGGAAATTATTGGGCCAGTCTTAGGACTATCGCTGGTACTAGGAATAGTCGCTAATTGGTATTTGCAAAATTCTCCTCAACAACTGCCTGTTAAATATAAGCTGATTCAGGGAGAGCGTACTTTTTACCTAGAATCAGCCTCATTGCCAGAAGAGTTATACAAAGGACTAAAATTTCGGACTGACTTACCAAACAACAAGGGAATGTTGTTTAACTTAGGTAGGCAGCATAATAATGTGGGCTTTTGGATGTACAAGGTTCAAATTCCACTAGACATTATCTATATAGATAATGGTGTAGTAACAAAGGTGATTAATAATGCATCCCCATGCGAGAAACAACCATGCCCTGTATATTATGCTCCTGCTGCAACTCATGTTTTGGAGATCAAAGCGGGAGAGGCCAATCAAGTTTATATTCAACCAGGAATAAAACTGAAGTTTTTACCACTGAATCAGCCGAATTCAGAATTTAGAATGATTGATTTTTCACGCTAACTAATCATGCTTTCTTCGTAAGAATTCAGCACCCAGGAGTCAGAATGGGCTGCGCCCCGCTACGCTAACAGGATTTATAAGAAGTCTAGTATGAGTAGGATATTCATTTATTGTAAGAATTCAGCACTCAGGAGTCAGGAGCCAGAATTTATAAAAGTCTTGATATTCCAAGTAAATTCATGAGTTAAGCTATTTGTTGGTATTTCCTCTATTCTGACTTCTGACTTCTGGCTCCTGAATTCTTACCATTTATTTAATCTTCGTTTAGTTCTTTAACTATTCTGACTCCTAAATTCTTACCTTTCTTCTTACTGACAAGTGTGTTGTTTCTTCATAATTTACTTGAATTCAGACAAGCATGTTAACTTAACGTTTAATATATAAAAGTAGCAATGTATTGACATCATGATCCGTATAGTAATTATTGAAGGGCAGGCTCTTTTACGCTTGGGATTGGTCAATGCAATTTCACAATCCCCAATGATGGAAGTTTGTGGAGAGGTAGCTTGTGCAGCAGAGGGCATTAAGTTAGTTGCACAAACCTTACCCGACATTGTGATTATCAATATTTCTTTACCAGATATGGGTGGTATTGAAGCCACAATTGCGATTAAACAGCGGTTCAATTGTAAAGTGGTAATCTTGACGGATCAAGATGACGAAGAAATAGTGACCCTGGCATTAAGCGCTGGGGCTGACTCGTATTTACTATCGACTTCTGAGCCAGAAATTCTCAGATATGCAATTGTTAAGACAAAAGAAGGCGAGTGTTGGATTGATCCAAAACTGTCAAAAAATTTTTTAACCAAGAATAACAAAGTCAAAGAGGAGAAAAACATAAACCAAAAGGGAAAAAAGTTCAGGGTTACTTTAACAAGCACGGAATTGACAACACTTAAGTTAATGGCGCGTGGTTTATCAAATGAGGAAATTGCAGAGCTAATGAATGTAACAGAAGGTACAGCCAAATCTTACGTTCACTTAATCAATAAGAAATTACAAGCTCACAACCGTTCTCATGCAGTTATGCGCGGAGTCAAGCTTGGATACTTTAATTACAACACCGTGATTTTTGAAGCACTAAATGCTTGTCCTGAAAAAAGATACCAGCCATCAACATAATTCGTAATTCGTAATTCGTAATTCGTAATTCGTAATTACTTTTGGCGCTATACAAAGAGTAACGAGCGACTGTTGAATTGAAGGAGAATTCAGAAGTCAGAATACATCCGTCAGAATCAATTAGTAGGGGATTCAAACCCACTACTAATTGCAGACCACTAAATCAAAGATTTAGTAGGGGACTTAAACCCAGTTATTCATACACCAGTCGCACAGAATTCAATTCTGAATTCTGGCTCCTGACTCCTGAATTCTTGTTATTAAATTTAAACAAGAGAGTGTAAATGTTGAAAATTAAAAATGCCGTAGCAATACTTGCTTTTTCGTTGGTTGTAGGATCATGTCAGAATAATAGCGTTGATGCACAGACAAATGCAGAATTACGCAGGGTTGAAGGATTGGTCAAAAGCACACCCCCACTTTATAAAGTGTCATGGAAGGTTTGTGGGGTACAAAAAATTGTCTCTATGTCTCGTAACCTCAAAAATCAATGCTTAGAATCAAGTCAGTTAGTCTGGGGGCCAGCTGGACAATATGAAATGGTGCGGAGGCGAGAGTTCACTACAGGGATAGACCTACATTTGTTTGTGAAGTCACGAGGATGTTTGATTAGGGGTGAAGCCGCAGCCGAAGGTTATTACTTGATAAAGGATTTTCATGTAGGCCCAGCAAATGAAGAAGCTACCTTCCCTAAACCCACATATGATATCAAAATTCAGCAATTGACGACCAAAGAAAAAGCAGTTGCACTGTATAAATTTTTAACTTCCGAACCCGACCCCATATTAATGGGAATCCGTAGCAGGTATGAATGCCAAGCTAAACAAGAGTGGCTTCGTAATCCCTAGCGGGAAGCTGGCGCAACAGTCGGGGATTGTACCCCGACTGAACATCCCCACACACAAGAGCCTCTTCATGAACTCTTTGTTGTTAAAAGTCAAATAAGTAAGAAAGAAGAAAAGAAACAGAATGATTAACGTAACTACCGAGCAAGTAACAACTGAAGAACCAACTTCAATCCAATCAAATGATGAACAATCAAATGTTCAAACGGATAATCGCAGATTGGTAATTGTTACTGGTGACAAAGGTGGCGTAGGTAAAAGTACATTTGCTAGAGCGTTATTACAGACATACATAGATACCAATCAGGACTTTGCGGCGTTTGACGCTGATACATCAAATCCTCAAATCAAAAGATTTTACGGCAACGATTGTGAAGTACTACCTTTTGATATTTTTACTAGAGGAAAAGCTGATGCGTTTCTCGATACTTTAAGAGCTTTGATGGAACCACCATTAAAAGAAGAACAAGAAGCGCCAGATCAAGCAAAATCCTTATTTTTGCTGGAGTTGCCATCACAATCAATTCAGTACTTTCGGTTGTTTGAGAAAGAGATGGGCTTTTTTAAGGTATTAGAAGAGGATCTGAAGTCACGAGTGACAATGATCGCAGTAATCAATCGCACAAAAGATTCCGTCAATCAACTGCTTCAAATGCATGATTTTTGTAATGGGCAGGTTGATTATGTAGTTGTAAAGAACCTGTTTTTTGGAGAACCAGAAGCTTTTGAAAGATATGATAACTCCTCACTTATTAAAAAAGTTAGGGATGTGGAAGGTGTCAAATTACCAGAAATATATATGCCAGATTTAATTGCTCATGCCTATGATTACCTGGATGAAAATAACTACTCCTATGCACAAGGAATAGCGCAGACTGAAAAGTTGTCAGTTAGAGGTAGAGTTAGCCGATGGATGGAGAATTTTAAAGAATCAATTACTTCAGTAAAAGACTTATTAGGTTTAAAAAATGTTAACCTCTCCTAAACGGCTAATAATGACTATAGGCGATTCTCGTGTGGGGAAGTCTACAGTTATGAGATTGTTAATTGATTTGCTTTGTGCCCAAAAGAAGCTGATTAGAATTTATGACCATGATCCCCGTTATAAACTAGCTGCTTATTCCCAAATATTTCCAATCGAAAACATAGACTTTTTTCGAGGTGGGACTGATATCATTCTGGATGAATTCAAAGGTAATTACGACGCGATCGCTGTTGATATGCCAGGGCAGTATTTAGATAAAGTTTGTCAATATATTCACAAAGTACATCTATTTAAATTACTGAATGACTACAACTGGCGGTTAACTTTCTTACAACCTATTTCTCACAGATTGGATTGTCTTGAGTACTTAGAGCGGTTGCTAGATTTTTTTGGTGATTCCGCCGATTATGTAGTAGTGAAAAATCAATATTTTGATCAGCAGTTTAGCCAGTACCATCGTTCGGAAGCATCTCAAAAACTAGCTGCATTAAAAGGCACTGAAATTATTTTAAAAGAGTTGAATAAGTATAGTTATGAAACAATAGAGAGTATGGGCTTGCCCTATTCAGCAGTAAGTAAGCATCTAGAAATCTATTCGGTATATCGAGCCTATACTTATCGCTGGGCTAAAAGTTTTCACTCTGCTCTGATAAATAATTTCACTGTTAAAAATTACTTGGGATTGAATAAATCTCAACAAATAGAAGAATATGAATCCACTTTCTGAGAAAGGAAAACAACGCATTCAGGAGCTTCAAAAGCTCTCGTCAAAGATTGGTTTTGACCCAGAAGACCTAATGCTTAAAATCATGAGCATACTGGGTAATTTTGAAGAAATGATGATTCAGTTCCTTGTTCAAATAGAAGCACTTTTAGAAGCGCTGGCTAGATTTTTTTGGTGATTCCGCCGATTATGTATTAGTGAGAATCAACAGATAGAAAAATATGAATACACTTTCTGAAGTAGAAAAACAACGCATTCAGGAGCTTTCATCAGAGATTGGTTTTGACCCAGAAGACCCCATGTTTCAGATCATGAGCATCTTGGGGAACTTTGAGGAGATGATGATTCAATTCCCTGCTCAAATGGAGGCACTTTTAGAAGCAGGTGGATTAATGATTGACCAGAAGTTGCAATCAGCTAGCAAAAGCGCTGAGGTGATGCAACACGCAATCATCACTACAGCTGTCAAGGATGTACTGAAGCAAGAAATGCAAAGGCTCAAGCCAGGGGTATCTTTGGGAGTTGAAGCGCCGCAAATTGGTAAGGTAAAACTGGGCTTTTGGTCTATTTCTGCTATTCTTGGCGGCATGATTGGTGTGGGTGCAATGCTTGGTTCGCTCACTACTCAAAATGTAATTGCTAATTATATTAGCGATCCCACCACTGGGTTTACTGCCAATGATATCAAGCTTTTGCAATGGGCAAAGTCAACAGAGGGTAAAGAAGCTCGGCAGTTGATTATAGACAACAGAACTGACCTTGAGGTTTGCCGCCGGGACGACCGTTTATTGGGTCGCTGTGTGGTTAAAATCAAGAAGTCTAAGTAACGTAATGCCCTTTCTACTAGATGCTCTGTCTTGGGGCAGGGGAAAGGGAAAAGGGGAAAGGGGAAATCTGTAATTTAAGTTATTCATCTTCTTCACGCTCCTTATGCATAACTATAATTAGTTTCTCTAAATACTTTTTCCCCTTACCCTTTACCCCAATAAAAATAATGCCCAAACCAAAAGTTTTACTGGATCTCCTAGAGAAAGCTGTAGAAATCGCTATATTTATTGGCTTAATTATTCTAGCAATTTATGAATTTGATATAGATGTTATGGAAGCAACATTTTATTTGCTACTAGCAGCGATTATTTCCCCTTTCTCCAAAATCGACAAGCCAGCAAAGCGCACGCTGCTGACCTGTGGTTTTATCGGTGGAATCTTGATTGGCTATTTTCACTAATCCCCAATCTCTGGCCCTTTGTTTCTTTGATTAAGTCGCTTTTGTTGCAGGCGTGATTGTACAGATCTCTGTTGTTGCTGCTGGTCAAGGTCAGTGATTTCTTTGACTTCTTGCTGTGAAAGATTATCTTGCAAGATATTAAATTCTTTACCACTTTCTTTCTCGGCTTTGAAAGCTGGATTCGGTTGTGTGACTTGTGGATTGCTACGCTCGACGCTGACAACTTGTTTATTGTCTTGTATTTCAAGCTGGGTTTTATACCCGTTGACATCAAATCCGTGGATATGATTACCCAGGTTCTTACCCCTGGTGATAATATTGTCCATCACTGTTCTGATAAAAGACTTTTTCGAGTCATCTGGTGAACGTACTTCTAGAAGTGCTTCACTTTGCCTCTGGGTCTTACCCAAAGATTTCTCTCGTTTTTGGATTCGTTGTTGAAATTGCTCAAGTTGGGACAGCACACTTTGCTGTTTAGGCTGAGTATTCTGCGGAGATTCTACTCCAAATTTGTTCAAGTATTGAGAGAGATATGTTGTTTTTATTTGCTGCCTATATTCTTCAATGGATTGACCTTTGGATAATAGCTGCCCTAATTCTAAATTTGCTTGTTGTAACTCTTGAGGAGATTTTTGGAGATGCTCAGTGGCAGCTGTATTAATTTTTTTGGAGGATTTGGATTCATTTAGTATTCGGTTAAGTCGGGCAACCATCATATTATCGGAGATGCCCCCAGGATTAATCTCTCTTATCTTTTCTAAAGTTGAAGTTTTTCTTGATGACATAAATATTATTTGTAAAGAGGATTAATAGAGAATTCAGAAGTCAGAAGTCAGAAGGTAATCAATAGAGTATTTAAACCCACCATAAACGAAGCACTACCAAATTTTCAATTACGCGCAAGTGTCTCACCGTTTATTCATTCGCCAGTTGCTAACAGCACTTCTGAATTCTGCCTTTTGACTCCTAAATTCTTCTTAAGAGAGAAAGTTTCACTAAATTATAACTCAAGCTCGCGAGATTTACGCTGACTATTTGATTGACGCTTAGGAGAAGATTGTAAAGGAGACAAAGAGCCAAGAGCCGCTCTTAGTTCAGTTGGATCAGAATTAATAGGTGGCAACTTCTCACCACTATTTAAACTATTAGCCATCTCAATAAAAATGGACTTTTCTTGAGGAGAAATCTTCCAAGCTTTAATAGTACCAGGATTATTTTCGCTGTGATAATTATCAATCCTCACTACCGGGTCGTTCCTACTTTTAGCTATATCAGCACCAGAGCGGTAAACTAGCAATGAGGTATTATTGGATTGAGAAAGTTCTACAAAAGTATAAGCTTGACTGTGATAAACTCTGCTGCCATCATTTTGTCTTGCCCCATAATGGTTTATCAGCTCTCTAATAGTACGTCCCATATATCCACGTTTCGGAGTATCTTCTCTTTTTTTTACCTGAATTTTGGGTTTTTTACATGATGTATTTTCTGGTGCAGGATTACTATGAACAGTAGGGTTGGCAGTATAGCTATTTGGAGATTCTCTTGGAAAATAACTACCAGATTGTTGTTGCCCAGAGTCCGAATATTCTAACTGTACTCTTTTAGCAATTAATCTGAGATTATTCATATCCTCTTCATTAACTTTCATGATCTGAGATTCATTAGTATTAGTGTCAATCTGTACAGCAACTCTTTCTAGTCCCTGATTATCTTTTTTAATTAATTTATACCAAGTCCGGTTATCATAAACCACTTATAATCAAGGAAAAATAACCTCAAAAAATGAGATGCCTAAAAAAGCGTACTTAGCCAACCACTTTAATTCAGATGAACTAAAGCAGAAGTATCTC
>JAHHHK010000003.1 GCA_019359395.1 Komarekiella atlantica HA4396-MV6 | reverse complement strand
TAAGTGTTGTTGGTAATGACACTATTAGCTCATTACGCGTGCCACCAGATACAGTAGTACGTGTATGTGAACATAACACTGGTGGTCGATGCCGTGAGTATGGTTCTGGTGAGCATAAATTTGTTGGCAAGGACTTTAATGACATAATCTCGTATATAGAAGTAAAGTAGCCGACAGCTTGTTGTAAAGATCGCTCAGAGGATAGCGATCGCTCTTAACTGTTGACGATTAAGTTATGGCGTGTTTTGATCGATACGATTGCGATCGCTCGACAAGATGCATCTCATCTCACACCTCTAGGAGACTCCCGTTATATCTGCAAGGGTTAGTAGGAGAGAATATCAAGGAATGAATACTCGACTTGCTCCCATGTAATTTTCAATGTAAAGCATTATCTCAATAAGGCGATTGACACACGCTTCTCGATAGTCAGAGTCTTTCAAAAATCGATCAGCGTCTCCAAGAGTAATTACCGGAAGCGAAGTTGGAATATTTTCCTCTCGCAACACTTGTTCGAGTGAGTTCTTTCCTTTCATCCGTCGATTTGCTGTCAGCAAAATCATTTGATTGGATTGAGCAAATTGCCAGACAATTCTATCGTCACTTTTAATTGACAATGCCATTTCTTCAAGGGTAACGAAACGAATTGAGAGCCAATCAAGCCACCCTTGGTTGCTAATACTGCCGGACAAAATCAAGGCATGTCTTTCAAGATTATGATCAACTAGAAAAATCATGCCTGGGACTCACGCTTGGCTTGCAGTTTTGCCTTTTGTGCTTGAAGTTTTTCCCAAGCAGCTTCTCGACCGGACGGTGGCGGCAATTTTGCAATTTCAGCAAATCGCTCACGATTGCGTTCTTCCCAATACTGCCGAATTTCTTCTGCTTCTTTCAGAACGATTTGGTACTCTGCCTCAACTTCAGCCCGATTTGTCTCAATGTAAGATAAGGCAGCATTTACTTGCTCATCTGTAAGGCTAAGAATATCACCAATAAACTTAGGTGGATACTGAGACTTTACGTAGTCCATGACATCATAGAGAGTAATACGTGTACCCCCGATCGTTAGTCCACGTTCTGTACGAATGATAGCTGCTAGTTCATTTGATGCCATAGACATATCCTTAGCTGCTTGGAATTTAACTTCATACTCATCTACATAACTATTCCATCTTCATTTTCGCGCTTCATAACGATATGACGTTCTCAGTCATGAACAAGATCAAAATCCAATAACTCGAATGCTTTAACAACTCGCTTCTTTGATGCATCGAGCGCAATGCACCAGAATTACTAGTTTTTTATCTTAAAGTGTGATCACCCGACTGGCTGAATTGTTATTCAACCAGTTGGGCGACCCAAATGCCTGAGGTTACATTTTGTAAAAAAAGAGATTCTAGTACTAGAGAACATTGATTTTACTTAACTTTGGTAAAAAGAATCCTATGAAACTTACAAAATTAGCTGCCTCTGCACTTGCTGTTGCTTCTGTTGTCCTCTCTGCGGGAGTTGCTTCCGCTCAACCAGTTCAACCAATCGGTACAAACGGTAATTACATCGGTGCTGGTATTGCTGCTGGTGCAACTAGTGGTGGACAAGGAAATGATCAAGCGCAACTTGGTGGTAATGTTCAAGGACGGTACGCCATTTCCCAAACACCTCTTTCTCTGAGGGGTTCACTACTGTATGGTGGTGATGCTGCCGCAATTATGCCTATAGTGACTTACGATGCACCTATAGCCCGAAACACTAACGTTTACTTTGGTGGTGGCTATTCTTTTGTAACTAGCGAAGGTCAAAACACTCCGTTAGGCAATCAAAATGCACCTGTAGTCACCCTTGGTGCTGAATCAGAAGTTAGCCCAAATATCATTGCGTATGGTGATGCTAAATGGGGCATTGACGCTTATAGAAACAGTGATGCTGATGCTGTGAGCTTCCAAGCAGGATTAGGCTATCGCTTTTAAGCTGAGGTGACGACGGTGGTCAGATCCCCGACTTCTTTAAGAAGTCGGGGATCTAAAAAGAAGTCGGGGATCTAATCTAATAGCTCAGTCCCTAGGAGTGGTAAGGTGAACCAAAACTTGGCTCCAGAACCAGGTTGATTAATAACGCCAATTTGTCCCCCGTGAGCGGTGATAATTTGCCGACAAAGGTATAAACCTAAACCAATACCTGTGGCTCGCGATCGACTACCTTTGATATAGCGATCAAATAATCGCTCGCATAGATCACGATCTATTCCGACGCCATTGTCAGCTATTGTGCAGCAAACCATCCCATTCTCGACTACGGCATCTAAGGTAAGACTCAGCCCTGGTGGATTATGGTTGAGGGCATTGGCGATCAAATTTTCAAACACTCGCCTCAAATGCAACGGATCAGCAGCTACTAAGGGCAAATTTACTGCAATTTGATTGGTAATTGTAGCTTGGTTTTTTACGAGTAGTGGTTCTAGGTCTTTGACAATAGCTTGGCTAAAGGTGTGCAGTGATAGTGGCACTTGCTGGATTGTTAATCCCTTGACATCGCTGGAGTGTGCTTCTAACAGTGACTCGATCAGTTGAAGTTGACGATCGCAACTTTGAATCACTCGCTCTAAAACTGCTAGAGAAATTGTCGCTGATTTGCCGTTGCTAAGGCTATGAAGATTTTTCATCACTAGCAAGATGCCCATAATTGGGGTTCGCAAGTCATGGGAAAAAGCTTGGAGGAATTCATCTTTGATGTTTTGCAATTCTTCGAGTTCAGTATATTTTTGCCGTAACTCTTGAGTGCGTTCCTCGACTTGCTGCTCTAAACTAGCATTGAGACATTGTAATTCTTCGTAAAGTTTTGCTTGCTGGATGGCGATCGCAACTGGGGTTGATAGCTTCTCAAGTAAACCAATCTCATCAGTGTTCCACTCACGCGCTTGGGAACACTGATGAGCAACTAGCAAACCATATAACTCGTCAGCAACCACAATTGGTACACTTATAATGGCTCGGATCTGAAAGTCGATAAAATCTTGGGCGATCGCCCCTGGAACATCTATTTTATTTGTGTCGTTAATTACATCGATATTTCTATTTGCAAAGTAAGATTGAATCGCTTTAGCATGGTTTTCACAGTTTGTCCACTCCCGCATTGAGCGAAAATTGCCAGCAACAGATTCAGCTATCACTCCACTATCAGAACCACGAATATTAGCGTCGATAATAAATACTCTGTCTGCTTGGAGAAACTCCCGCACCTCTGCCACAGTTGTGTCGAGAATGGTTTGTAAATCCAGCGAAGTTCGGATTCGTTCTGCCATTCCTCTTAAAAGGCGATCGCGTTTAGCAATGGCTTTTAATTGTTCTAGTGCTTGATGGCGATCACTAATATCGCGGCCAAATCCCTGTATCCCTACAAATTGACCATTTCTAATAATCGCAGACTCAACAATTTCTAACACTACCAATCGACCATCTTTGTGTCGAGCTTGAATGGCGTAAGTCTCTATGCGTTTTCCTGTCAATTCATCAGCTAGTGTTTGGGATGATTTATGGAATACCAGCTCGTAGAGATTACCCACTAACTCCTCTGGAGTATAGCCTAGCACCGCATGTACTGAAGGAGAAACGTACTGAAATATATAGTCATTGTTGTAAAAATAGAAAAATACTTGTTCGCTACCTTCTACCATCAACCGGAATCGTTCTTCACTCTCGGCAAGTTGAACTTGGGCTTGTTGGCGTTCACTATATAGTACATCTGACGTTTGACGATAAGCTAAAATACTACCCAAAGTCACCGCCATCGTTGTCAACGCTGCTTCTTCATCTTGCGACCATGCTCTTTCGTGGTAGCAATCACTAAAGCCGATAAAACCCCAGACTTTACTCTCAACGGGAATCGGTACTAATAAAATTGATTTAGCTTGCAAAGATTCTAGAAATTGCTGCTGTGATGGGGATAAATTAGAGGCGATCGCAATGAAAGAATATCCAGCAGTAAAATGTTGATACCATGCTTGCAAGTCAAATTCACTTTGACTGAGGTTCTGTAGAAGTGGGTTATTCTGCTGCGGTATAATACCCGGTTGTACCCATTCAAATCGGCGACTCAAGGCAAGTTCTTTTGTTACGGGATGGGGATGATACTGACAAACGTACACCCGATGTGCTGCCGTAGCTTGTCCCAGGATAGCTAAGGCTTGATTGATGGCAGTATTGCGTGAAGCCAAGCTATCCCGTAGAGAATCGCTATTCGTAAGTAAAGCTTTTGTTGCTTTTGCCATCCCCTGTAATAGATTGTGCCAGTTAGGTGGGGATGCTACATCTGTAGTAGATTCTACTTTGTAATCGGAATCTAGCCTTGGTAATTCTGGAGCAGTTGATTGCAAATCTGTATTTGTGGTTTCTTTATCCATGCCCATATAACAGCTCAGAATATTCCACTACCAGCCTTGTCAAAAACATCAAACCACATGAAGATGCCTTCTTTATGATCAAAGTATGAAGTTTTGATAAGTTTATCTTTAGAGGCAGGGGAGGAAAAAGAGTTATTGTCAGTAATTCTTCCTCTATGTTTCGTGTCTTGGTGGTTCAATCAATTCTTTAACCACTAAGACACTAAGGCACAAAAATGCATTAGACCTTGAAAGAGTTACCTATTTACCTTTACTCCGATTTATTTTAATTATTTTGTTGGATAAAAATATAAGTAACTTCACCAATTAGCACGTCGTATAACCTACTAGTACTGTTATAAACAGCTTAGGATAAACGTAAACGTATTCTTTGAGGACAATGGTAAAAAAAATAGCAGCTGTGTTTAATGGCAAAGTGTTTTATCCGGCTGAACCTATTGCACTGCCAACCAATACCCGTGTACAAATGAGTATTGAAATATTACCGCCAGATGAACATGAAGCGGTATCATTTCTACGAACAGCGCGATCGCTCACCTTAGAGGGGCCGCCTGACTGGTCTACCAACATTAATAAGTACTTGTACGGTCAGTAAACTTTCCATGCAGTCTGA
The DNA here is from genome assembly GCA_019359395.1 of Komarekiella atlantica HA4396-MV6. Lineage (GTDB taxonomy): Bacteria > Cyanobacteriota > Cyanobacteriia > Cyanobacteriales > Nostocaceae > Komarekiella > Komarekiella atlantica. The sequence continues at coordinate 333,043 of JAHHHK010000003.1, read as the reverse complement.
AGTATTTCTGGATACATCATTTGCCATTGCCTTGTCTGCACCGAGCGATCGCTTGCATGACCGAGCCTCACATCTGGCTAAACTGTTACAAGCAGTGGGAACACGTTTAGTGACGACACAGGCAGTGATGTTAGAAATTGGCAATGCCTTATCGCAAAAAGTCCATCGTCATGCAGCAATCATCTTGTTAGATTCCCTAGCCACAGACTCGAAGGTAGAAATTGTTCCCCTTTCCCAAGAACTCTACGAACGTGCTTTCCAGCTATATCGTGAACGACCTGAGAAAGAATGGGGATTTGTTGACTGCATATCTTTTATTGTGATGGAATATAGTGGAATTACTGAAGCCTTAACCACTAATGAACACTTTCAACAGGCAGGCTTTCGGGCATTACTGCGAGAAAATTTGCCTTAGTGCGTTAAGAGTCAAGGGTCAAGAGTAGAGACGCGATTAATCGCGTCTGTACAAGAGTCAAGAGTAGAGTTATTATTCCCCCCACTCTCCCACTCCCCCTGCTGCTCCCCTGCCCTCTCATAAGGCGAGATTTAAAATAAATCCTTATTATTTCGTTACAATCAGCTTATGCGTTAGGCATTTAAGAGTCATTTGCCATGAAATTGATTTCTGATCCACCAATTCCCGTGAAAATTCAAAAAATGAAGGAACGGGTGCGGTGGATGCATCCAAGTATTGTGCAACGAGGAATTGACCAAACCTGCATGGTTTTAGACGATCGCACAGAAGACAGTCCAGAATTTTCGTTTATGGTTATCGGTGATTCGGGCACTAAATCGCATTACGGACACCACCCCCAACGAAAAGTCGCGGAACTGATGCTTCCTCACCGCGAGGACTGCCGTTTTGTATTACACACAGGCGATGTAATTTATGTAGTGGGTTCTCAGGAGTATTACCAGACAAACTTTATCGAACCTTATCGGGAATTTATAGTAGGTGGCGAGAACCCTAAAAGCATTCCCTATGATCGCATGGTCTTTAATCTGCCGTTTCTACCAGTGCTTGGTAATCATGATTACTATGATGTGCCACTGATGTATCGATGGGTGGCTGGAACTACGTTACCACTGCGCCGCTTGTTACGCTACAAAGACATCGAAATTGGTTGGCATGGATCGTATCAAGGTGATGCTTATGCACGGGCATTTCTGGACTATAAGGGAGAAGATTTAGAGCGTCACCTAGATGAGCATTATACTGCTAAGACTAATACGGGGCGCTGTTTGCGTTACGAACCTGGACACTTCACGCGTTTACCCAATCGTTATTACACCTTTCGTTACGGCGGGATTGACTTTTTCGCTTTGGATTCCAATACCTTCAATACACCATCACCTCTACCTGCAACTCAAGAGGGGGAAATTTATCGCCGGGAATTGGAAAAGCGTCGCCAAGAAATAGATCAAGAAGAATTGCAGATTTTGGGAATATGCGATCGCCTCAATCCAGATAAACCTACCGAAGCTGAACAACTCGATGATCTTAGTGCCAAACTCGACCAAATCAACGAGATTAAAATCGATATTGAAAAGCAACTAGCATCTCACAAAATGCCTGCGATCGATTTTGAACAACTTGACTGGTTGCGAAGCAGGCTAATCGAATCTTGGAATACTTCCGAGGTGCGCGGACGTGTTATTTATTTCCATCATCCTCCCTACGTCACAGAAGCAACAAAGTGGGATCAGGCGCAAACCTTAGCGGTGCGCCATCGCCTGCGCTGGGTATTTGAACAAGTGGCTGAAACCCTTGGTTCCCTAATTAAAGAGCGTTCAATAGTCGATTTGATTTTAAACGGTCACGCCCACTGTTTGGAATATCTCCGCACAGTTGATACCGGATTTGCTGACTCTCACATTAACTGCATTATCTCTGGTGGGAGTGGTCATCGTCCCCGCTATCAAAGAAAACAGGGGACTGAATTGCTGGAGACTTTTGCAGAAATTGCTGGGAAACCTAACCGTAAAGTCGCTGATTCAATGCTTTTTGTTGGTCGCCATGACTACAATTTCCAGAAGCGACTACCTTACTCATGTGTGCGGATTGATGTTTTAGATGGTTGTCCACCCAAGTTTGTTATCAGACCTTTGGTGGCTGAACGTATTGGGGAACAGTGGCATAACCGCGAACTTGAACCATTTGTGATTTATAGCAACGGACAAAAAGCTTAGGACAATAATAGGCATTTTGTGTAAGTCAATATTTTTTCAATTGAACCACAGATAAACACAGATATATATCTGTGTTCATCGGGAGGACACTGCGTTGCGGTGAGAAGTCTGTAGCAAGAGCCTGGCGTCCGGCGTTGGCGCAGCCCGCCAAGAGCGAAAAGTTCTTTAGGCGGGTTTCCCAACCTAGGAACGCCACTTGCTACAAGCCGGGAAACCCGTCCAACGCAGTGGCTCAACTTTTCAAGACAGGCATCAGAACTTCTCCTAGCAAAGACGCTGCGCGAACGGAGGGTTCCCACGGCAGTCCGTTCAAGTCGGGAAACCCGCCCACACGGCTGCCTCTCCGTTGTAGCAAGTGTCCGTTGTTTATCTGTGGTTTCTTTTTCTCATACGCTGTTAAAGGCATCTATCCCGACTTGTCCTAACGGTGGCAAGCCATCCTACCCTACTATTTTTAATTGATAGACAACGGGTTTAGATAAATCTGACATTGAGTCGTCTACCGCGTGTGACTCGATGTTTCCGTTTCTCCACAATAATGAATTAAGCTTGCAACTAATGCTGTCCATCCAGTTTGATGGCAAGCTCCAAGTCCAGCACCATTGTCACCGTGGAAATACTCGTAAAATAAAATTAAATCGTGCCAATGAGGGTTACTTTGAAAAAGGGAATGACCACCATGAACGGGCCGATATTCTGCACTATTTCGCAGGAAAATGCTTATTAATCTGTGGGATAACTCTGTAGAGACTTCTGTTAAAGTCATAAATTGACCCGAACCAGTGGGACATTCAACTTTAAAATCATCCCCCAAATAGTGATGGAATTTTTGCAGAAACTCAATAATTAAATAATTCATTGGAAACCAAACTGGCCCACGCCAGTTAGAATTTCCGCCAAACATTCCATTAGTTGATTCAGCAGGTTCGTAATTAACTCGATGCTGCTGTCCATCAACATCAAAAACGTAAGGATTATCAGCATGAAATCTAGAGACTGAGCGGATACCGTGAGAACTTAAAAATTCAGTCTCATCCAACATTCTTTGCAAAATAACTTTTAGCTTTTCTGGATTAACAATCGCAAGTAAATGCCTGGCTACCTTTCCAGTTGCTTCTAAAGAAGCAACATTTGTTTGAAGATTAGGACGATTTTGAATAAACCATTCAAAGCGTTTTTTAAAACCAGGGAAAGCATCTAATACATTTGCCTCCAAAATTTCCACTGCAAATATGGGAACTAAACCCACCATTGAACGAACCTTTAAATGGTGGCGTTCATTATGAGGTGAATGTAGCACATCATAGAAAAATTGGTCATGATCATCCCAAAGATGAATATTGGTTTCACCAATGTGATTCATTGCATCGGCTATATAAAGAAAATGCTCGAAGAATTTACTAGCAATATCTTCATAAGTAGGATTAGTTTTTGCTAGTTCAAGAGCAATTATCAGCATGTTTAAGCAATACATACCCATCCAACTTGTACCGTCAGACTGCTCCAAATACCCACCCGTGGGTAACTCTGAACTCCTATCGAAAATACCAATGTTATCTAATCCTAAAAATCCTCCTTGAAAAACATTATTACCGTCATTATCTTTACGATTAACCCACCAAGTAAAATTGAGTAGTAATTTCTGAAATACTTTTTCTAAAAAATTTGTATCTGCACGACCATAAAATTCTTTTTCAATTTGGTAAACTCGCCAAGTTCCCCAAGCATGAACGGGGGGATTTACATCACTAAAATGCCATTCATAAGCAGGAATTTGACCGTTGGGATGCATATACCATTCCCGCGTTAATCTATCCATTTGCCGTTTGGCAAAGTCAGGGTCAATCATTGCTAAAGGTATGACATGAAAAGCTAAATCCCACGCTGCATACCAAGGAAATTCCCATTTATCGGGCATGGAAATAATATCATCATTAAATAGATGAATCCATTCCTGGTTACGACGGTAATTTCTATGAAGAGTTGGTTGATTAGGGTCGCCATTTAACCAGTCTTCAACTACATAATGATAAAACTGCTTTGTCCACAACAAACCTGCGAATGCTTGTCGCTGTATATTCTGAGCATCCTCAGAAAAATTACCTGGAGAAATTCGCTGATAAAATTCATCGGCTTCTTGCTGACGCTGATAAAAAATGCCATCAAAATCTGCTCCAAAAGGTTCTGCTATATTCGATATATCAGCTAGTCTAAGTTGAATAACTTGGGTTTCTCCGGCACCAATAGTTAATTCGTAATGTGCTGTAGCTTTCGTACCTCTTTGATTAGGGTTTACTGCTTCCGTTCGTCCTTGAATAATATAGTCATTTATCCCATCTTTAACATAAGGATAATGATTTTTTACTCCAAAAAGGCGCTCATGATTTGTTTCGTTTTCAGTAAATAAAAGAGCTTGAGAGTTTTTACAGTAAAGCCAACGCTGGCCTAAAATAGGATGAGATGCATTAATCACACCTGGAGAATCTTCGGTAAGAATTGGTTTTTTGCAATTTTCTTCCCAAGACCAAGTGTTACGAAACCATAGTGTAGGTAAAAGATGCACAGTTTTGGTTTCATAAGCCCGATTTACAACACTAATTTGAATCAAAATGTCTTCGTCGGAATTCTTGGCATATTCAACAAAAACATCAAAATATTCATTATGATCAAAAATGCCAGTATCTACTAATTCAAATTCTGGTTCATAAAAACCCCGACGTTGATTTTCTTGGACTAATTGTGTGTAAGGAAATGCTTTTTGCGGGTATTTATAAAGGTATTTCATGTAAGCATGAGACGGGGTATTGTCAAGATAAAAATAATATTCTTTAACATCTTCCCCGTGATTTCCTTCAGGGCCACTAAGACCAAACAACCTTTCTTTTAAAATTGGGTCTTCACCGTTCCACAACGCTAAAGCAAAACATAGGCGTTGATGATTATCTGAAATCCCAGCTATGCCATCTTCTCCCCAACGGTAGGCGCGAGAACGAGCGTGTTCGTGGGGAAAATAATCCCAAGCACTACCATCCGTACTATAATCTTCGCGCACAGTTCCCCATTGGCGATCGCTTAAATACGGCCCCCATCTTCGCCAGTATGCTTTACGGTTACGATCCTCTTCTAGCCTTCTTTCTTCTGCGCTCATATTCTCAACTTCCTTAGATAAAAAGTATTACAACAAAGGTTTAAAAATCAGCCCTAATTGGCCTTGGATTTTTTCTGTAATTGGACGATTTTCCCATTCCGAATGAGTTAAGCAACGACTATTACGCCACGCATCTACAAAAAACTTGTCAATTTTTTCTATTAATTCTGAGTTAGCCGTAGAAATATTTAATTCATCATTGTGATGATAACTACGAGGGTCAAAATTTGCACTTCCTGCGCTTACCCAGTCATCATCAATTAAAGCTACTTTGGCGTGCATCATACTGGGTTGATATTCGCAAATTTGCACCCCAGCTTTTAACAATTCACCATACAATTCACGAGAAGCAAAATGAACTATTGGTTTGTCATTTTTCCTTCCCATCGTCAGCACGCGCACATCAACATCTTTCTGTTTGGCTTGAAGTAGAACCTGACGTGTGTTGCTATCTGGAACAAAATAAGGGCTACCAATCCAAACCCTTTCTCTAGCCGCCAAAAAGCTGACTTGAAATAGCATTCTTATAGTAGATTCACTTAATGTAGATGTATCATTGGTAATATAAAATTTCTTTTCTGGCTCCGGCTCAGGGCGAAATACACCCTCTGATAAATCTACTGTTCCGCCAACATAAGCCCAATTTTGGAGAAAATTGCCTTTCAATAGGCTGACAATTTCGCCTTGATAACTCGCCTCAAATTCTAGCCATGGAGCAGTATCACCAATTTCTCTATCTCCATCCCAGCTGTCAGAAACTCCCGCGCCTCCCACCAAAGCCTGTTCACCGTCAATTAACAATAATTTGCGATGGGTGCGGGAATTATATTCTAAAGGCGCTCTCCAATCGAATTCCCGGAAAAACCGCACCTCGACACCAGCTTGACGTAAGTTTTGCCAATACTCATCAGCTATAGAATCCGTACCATAGTCATCTACTAAAAGTTGGACTTTTACCTTTGCTTTAGCACGTTCAATTAATGCTTTGGCAAACTCATCTGCACGACGCCCAGGGGTCATGTAGTAAGTTTCAAAAAGAATTGTGCGTTGAGCGCGACGAATGGCGTCTAGTCGAGCAGCGTAAATTGCATCTGCTCCTACCCAAAAGTCAGTCAATCGGCCACTGGTAGCCAAAGCATTCGATAAACTCACCACCAATAATGGAAAACGGTTATCTTGCAAAGTGGGGACATTTGTGATTTTGTACTCAGGTTCTTGGCGGAAAATTCCTTGTAGATAGAGAAAGCCGAAAGCTGCGATGAACAGAGCTAAGATACCTCCACCCAACCACCACAGCGACTTTTTGTTTGATAACCGTCGATTTCCCAAATGCCTTCGTTCACTTTGCATTGCTATTTAGTGATAATTTGATTCAAATCATTGCCGTCTAACATTTCCATCAGGCATAATCGTATCTTCAAAGTCTGCTTGTTGAAAATTTGCTCCAGTAGTGTTGGCTTTATTTAGATTTGCCTTTTCTAAATCTGCCCTTTGGAGATTAGCTTGCTGTAGGTTTGCTGATTGCAAATTTGCCTTTTCTAAATTTGCATTAATCAGATTAGCTCCCTGTAAATTAGCTCCCTGTAAGTTCGCTTTTTCTAGATCTGCCTGTTGAAGATTTGCCTGTCGTAGGTCAGCGCCTTGTAAATTTGCATCTTCTAAATCTGCGTTTTGTAAATTAGCACCAACCAAGTTACAGCCTGCACATTGCTTAGTTTGTAGCAAACGTGAAACTTCGTTTGATACCTTTTGATTTGGGATTTGTGCAATGGGCGAATTTACGGGCTGGGTTGGTTGTTGAACAACAGGAGAAGCAGCTTGTGGCGGGTCAGTTACAACTTCAGGAGGCTGGTTATTATTACAGCCAGCGGCAAATGCCAAAAATGCTGCTGTTGATGCCATAAAAAAGAGTTTTTCTGAAGTTAATTTGTTCATTATTATCCAGTGTTTAATGTGAAAAATTTAATGTTTTAACTACGCTTATGTAAGCCAAAAAAGGGAGCAAGAATGGCTCCAAAAACGAAGCCGCCAGCGTGTGCCCAGTATGCAATTCCACCGCTTTCCATGCCGATATTAGTACGAGCTTGTAAGCTAGCAATACTGTAAAAAGCTTGCTGTACAAACCAGAATCCTAGAAATAAATATGCAGGCAGTCTGACTGTAGTAATAAAAAATCCTAGGGGAATTAAGGTCAAAATTTCGGCTCTTGGAAATCGGAAGATATACGCACCTAAAACGCCTGCGATCGCACCACTTGCACCCAAAGATGGTATTGTAGAATTTTGTGAAAAAAACCACTGACTTAGTCCAGCCAAAACACCGCATGTCAAATAAAATACTAAATATTTAATATGCCCTAAACGGTCTTCAATATTGTTACCAAAAATATGCAAAAATAGCATATTCCCCCCAAGATGCAAAAAACCACCATGCAAAAACTGGGAGGTAATCAAAGTCATCCACTCAGGAACTAATGGACTTGGCACACCAACAGGACAACTACCAGAAAGTTGGCAGGGTACTAATGCCGCAGTCAAGAAAAATCCTTGTAATTGTTGTGGTGTTAGGTTGAGTTGATAAATAAAAACAAGAATATTAATAGCGATAATTCCATAGGTAATATATGGAGTAATTGTTGTTGGATTATTATCACGTAATGGAACCATGCTGAATTTTCCTGCTAATTTATACCTGATCAACTCATCTATACTTTTAAACGGCGCTTCTTGCTAGCAATCCCAAGATTGTAGAAACGATTGTCAGCACAATTGAAGCTAACAATGCTGGCAATAAACCAGTAATTAAAAAGCCGGGTATCAAAACTCCTACAAACCAAAGCATCAAGGCATTAACAACAAATAAGAAAAGACCCAACGTAACAATTGTTAAAGGAAGTGTAAGAATAAATATTATCGGTCGAACAAATGCGTTGATTAAACCTAAAACTAATGCGGCAATTGCGGCTGTACCAAAGTTATTAAATTCAAAACCTGGAACAATGTATGCTGTAATTAAAAGTGATACAGCACTGAGAAGCCAAGTTAAGAAGAAGTTAATTATCAACATAATTAAAATTAGGTTAAAATTCTAAACTCCAATTTTGAAGCTATTAAAAATATTAAGCACAGCGAGACTTAGTACTCAATAGAGCTTTGGCAAAAAGATATTTTTGCACTCTTGAGGAAAAGGGTAAAGGTTAAAGGGGAGGGGTTGTGAGTTCCTTTTCCCTTTATCCCTTAACCTTTACCCTGACTTTTGCAAGAAGTTTAATATTTTTAGTTTGCAAAATAAATGTGATTCAAAAATGACAGTAATGATGAAATTTATTTATTAACATAAATAAAGCGGTATAGAATGTAACGTAAGCTTCTAAGGAATGCCTTTGACTAGAAGCTTACATTAATATAAACATTGTCCTCAATTTATCTACAGTAGAGAGACATACTGTTTTATTGCAAGCGATCGCCTAAATTTATAGATAGCCCCATGCGTGCAAATAACCCTGGCGCTAGAAACGTTATCCATAGTGTTACTAAAGCAAAAGTTATCGGGTCACGCGGAAATTCACTGCTGCTGATGAGGCGAGAAACAGCAATCAAAGCTACCAATACTCCCAAACCAATTGCTATTTTCAACGTTTGTTTGCGCCGGGAAATATTTATAGGGTGATACCGGATATACCAATATTCCAAAGGAACTCCAATGGCTGCACCGACAGCCGCGCCAAAAACTTCCCAACCTTCAGGAAAAGCATCGGTAAAGGGAAACACGACAACTGGTATGGAAAGACAGAGAATTAGCAAAAATTTAAATGTCCGTCCTGAGAAGAAATGCACCAGTAGAGGCGATAAGCGCTGATAGACTACTAGCATAATTAACCCAGTTCCTATACCGCCAAGCAAGTCTGCTAAATAGTGTACGCCCAAGTATAAGCGAGACAACATGACTAGCAAAACAATACATACTGTAACGGCTGCTGGCATATAACCAAAAATAGTTAAATTTCCCCAAAGAACAATTGCAGTTCCGGTATGTCCGCTGGGAAACGAAGATATATTTAGCTGTTTATAAACAAAAATATCTGGATGTTGGGGACGCGGCACATAAAAGATTGACCAAATTAGTACGTTGATTATTTGTAGTACAACAACAGCACCTAACAAGCTGTAAGCAAACCGCCGTCCTTTAATCCAAAATGCTAAAGCGAAAACTAATGCAACAGTTGTACCCGAACCCAGTTGTGTGACAGCTTGAAAAAACCAATTCCAGCTCTCACCAAACAAGCGTTGGATATAAATAATTGATTGATGATTCCAAAGTATTTGCATCCTTATGCATTTTTCTTCTTCAAAGATGGTACTAAGTAGCTAGGTGTCAATAAATTAAAGTTTGTAGTGAGTTAGCGCGGTCTTCTCTACGAGACGCTACGCGTTCACGTAGTGTCTCGTAGAGAAGGGGGTTTCCATGCCAGTTCCTACAACGGAGGGAACCTGCCGTTCGCGCAGCGGCGACCTTAGGAGAAGGGTCGGGACTTTAGTCCTGATAATTCTTATTTTGAGCGATGAATCGCTCACTACGAACTAGGGTTTTATTTTATGTTTAATTATTTTTTTCTGTACCTTACCCATGTGGGAACAGTTGTAATAGTGTTTGAAAAGCAGACTTAAGATGTTTTGCGAATTAAGCTGGCGATTTTGGTTGTACTATCCCAGACTATCCAGTTAATAGTATTATCTAAATCATCAGCATTATTTGAAACTTTAAAATATAGCTTTTCTTCGCCTTTGGTTTCAATAGCAAAATCAGCATTTTGGGCATAGACAACTTTAAAACCTTTGTCTCGCAAACAATACATTGTCCAAGCTTTCAACGATTGCTTATATGGTTCGTGTGGAATTGGCGGCTTTGTAATTGTCTGTTCAATTACTTTAAATATTTGTATTGATTTCTCACTCGAAGTAGACACTTTTGTTATTACCTCTAAATTAAGTAGCTTCTGGATCGCAACGAATTTCAATCATCAAGCCATCAGGATCGTAAAAGTACACACCCCTACCAGTAGGACGGGTAACTGGGCCGTGTGCGATCGCTATTTGATTTTCTTTGATTACTGCCACCGCTTGCTCAAATAACTGCGGATCTATGTCAAAGGCGAGGTGATATGCTCTGGTAAAACTCCGTTCTGGATTTGGATCTGGTGGTGTCAAATCGGGTGTACCAAATAAATCCAGAATTGTACCATCCGGGGTGACAAAATTGGCTACTTTCCCTGCTGCTACCAGTTCAAGCAGAGTTGCGGGTACTTCGTCGCCAGTCAGTTCATGCAAACCCAGAATAGTGCCATAAAAGTACCGGGAAGCTTGCATGTCTTTAACGTTGAGGGCAATGTGATGCACTTTACGCAGATTACCCGGAGCTAGGACACTGTTAACAGACTTGGGGCTAGATAGCATGGTAGAACCAAATTTCTGTACTTAGATAGAAGTTAAACTTTTTTCTTAAAGTTTATTATTTATCATAAACAGTTCCCATGCCATTTGATTATTCTTTAGACTTTCCAAATATTGATTTTCGACAACATCCTGAACTCTACCGCGTTGGGAAAGGTGAGCAGGGTGTGCTTTTGGTGGAACCTTATAAATCAGAAATTCTTCCTTACTGGCGGTTCAAAACTCCTGATATTGCTAAAGAGTCGAGCGAGAAAATCTACGAGCTATTTCTTGATTATCTAGAGCAAGATGATTTTGTCGGCGCAGATATGGCAAGGAAGTTTATCCAAATGGGCTATACGCGCTCCCGTCGTTATGCTAATCATAAAAGCGGCAGAAAATATAAACAAGATTCGCAAAATACAGGCTCTAAAAAAGAGATTTTACCCTACGAAGTAGATCCAGTTAAAGCGGAATCAGCGGCAATATTTAAAGCTAAGTGGATAGAAGCAAAGACAAACGAGAAATATCTCCAGCTTTTAGCCAAGCATAAACAGATGTATGAGGTAGGGTAAGACACTATTAACTTTCAACTGAGCGACTTTCGGAGAGTGCATTACGCAGACAAACCTTTGAGCTTCGTGAGTGAACCTCTGAGCTTCGTCGATGAACCTCTAAGCTTCGCAAGTGAACCTCTGAGCTTCGCGAGTGAACCTCTGAGCTTCGTCGATGAACCTCTAAGTTTCGCAAGTGAACCTCTGAGCTTTGCGAATGAACCTCTGAGCTTCGTCGATGAACCTCTAAGTTTCGCAAGTGAACCTCTGAGCTTTGCGAATGAACCTCTGAGCTTTGCGAATAAAACTTGGGGACTAATTGTAGAAAGTCGTCACTCACATTGTGGCTAATTAATTTAAGAGGAACGCGATCGCATCTTTTCTCTCAACAATCCAACAACGATCATACATAATTGTTTATTGGCAATGACTGTGAAAACGCTTGTTCAGCTAGAATATTATCGTGATTTACTGACGTATCTTTCAATCCACTTCCCTTGGGTGCAGGAGTCAGGCGTAAACTTTGCTTTTGTGCAGGTAAATAACCACGTTGGCAGAGAAACTCTTTGAGGGCAGTTTCTACAATGGCATTAGCAGGTAAAGAAACTTCCTGATCACTGATATAAGCATTGAGAGCATTAGCGATCGCATCTGGCAGTGTGATATTGAAGGACTGCATAAGCTAGTTACATTGTTAGCGATGAAGAGAAGAGTAACGCGATCGCATCTCCCTTATCTTCATCGCATCTCCTCTCTGGGCAAGCCAACAATAATCATACTGTGCAACAATAGCTGTAGCTTAGTCGGAGTAAAAACTATGGACTGGCAACAGTACATTCATTCAGACCCTAAAATTCTGCTGGGTAAGCCGACTGTGAAAGGAACTCGTTTATCTGTAGAGTTCTTATTGGGTTTGTTTGCTGCGGGATGGACAGAACAACAAGTGCTAGAAAACTATTCAACTCTTACCTTAGAAGCATTAAGGGCGGTATTTGCTTTTAGAGCAGAGTGATTTTTTGACCTTAAGTGTCAGCGTATCTTTCCTTATTCACCTATTGAAACTTGACTACAGTCAAACAACCACCCATCGCCGACAATCTCCTCTAGACGTTGCTTGAGTCGGGGGAGGAAATATTCATGATCATTGAGCCGTTGCTGGACATACCAAGCTTGAAAAGCTTCCAGCGTCTCAATTCCTTGGGCATTTGCCGCCCCTGATATAATCTTGACACTAAGTTCTTGAAGTTCCTCTAACTGGGGATGACCTTCACCTCGGCGACTGCAAAAGAACATTGCCGTTGCCCCTAGCACAGCTTCTAGTTCATCGCCTTGAGGCACTCTATTATATAAAGAATTAATCAACTGAATGGTTTGTGATAAAGGGGCTTGAATCCTCAGCGTTAGCCAGATTGCTTGAGCTAGATAAACCAAACCGTTACTTTCATCTGTTACGTCTAAATTACTCAGAACTGTTACCAAATCACTGTATGCACTTATTTGTGCAAGTGTGGAAACAACTTGTTCGTAGAGTGCGATCGCTTTTGGGATGTCCCCTTGTTGGGCGAATACCAGTGCCATGTTGTTGAGAGTAGTGGCTTTAAGTTTGACATCGCCAATCTGCTCAAATATTTCCAAGGATTGCTCATAGAGTGCGATCGCTTTTGGGATGTCCCCTTGTTGGGCGAATACCAGTGCCATGTTGTTGAGGGTAGTGGCTTTACCTTTAACATCGCCAATCTGCTCAGATATTTCCAAGGATTGCTCCCAAAGTGCGATCGCTTTTGGGATGTCCCCTTGTTGGGCGAATACCAGTGCCATGTTGTTGAGAGTAGTGGCTTTAAGTTTGACATCGCCAATCTGCTCAAATATTTCCAAGGATTGCTCCCAGAGTGCGATCGCTCTTACTATGTCTCCTTGGTTGGCGAATACCTGTGCCATGTTGTTGAGAGTTGCGGCTTTTCTTGTTAATTCCTCTTCAGGGCAAAGGTCTAAAGCTTGCTGATAATGGGCAACAGCCTCTTGCACAAAACCTAAAACCTCTTCGGCACGGGCGATGGTTCCCAAGATGCGGTAGTCTTGAAAAACTGCCAAGATTTGCTCACATAAATCAAAAGCTTCCACAAACCGGGAATCGTTCACCCAACTGCTTGCAATCCTATCCCCAATACTGACTGCAATTTCCTGCTCTTTTGCCAGTAATCCCAACCGTACAATTTCCAGTCCTTCTGCTTCCGTGCGGTTGTCATTCTCTTCCCACCAAACTTGATGGATTTTCCTCACTGCTTGCTGTCGCGTTACTTGCCATTCTTCCTCACTCAACACTGGTTCTAACAACGATTCTAAAATTGCCGTCACCCGATAATTAGCTGGCTGATTGGGGTGAGTAGTGGCAGACTCGACTAGGCTAAGGCTGGTTAGCTTGCCCAAAACTGCCAATTCGTCGGCGGTAGAAATTGCCCTGACAATATCCTCCATCACTGGCAGATGAAACACACTCAACCGTGCGAGAAACTTTTGTTCTTCCGGTTCCAAAGCATCCAGCAGAGTTTGTGCCAAAATATCTTCGCGGAATTTCTGCTCAGTCGCCTCCAGACGATTCAATAATTCATCCGCCGCTAATCCTGGCTGCTGAATCACCTCCAATAGCCACTTCAGCAACCGGGGATTACCATCGGCAATGTGAATAATTCGCTGAGTTCTTAACTGCTGCCTAACTTCTTTATCTAAAGGAAAGCAGATTTTATCAATATCACTACTGCTCATCTGTTCCAGGCGTTCCAAATGCAGACGATGAGGTGGCAAAGTGTCTTCTTTCAAATAGCGACAGGTGACAATCAGCCGACTTTCTCCCCCGTTCTCCTTCAATGCCGCACAAATCGCCCCTAAAATTTCATAAGCATCTGCCGTCATCCGCAGTGAACCATCTTCAATGTTAGCTGTGGGGATATTCTGCTCAAAGTCATCCAGCACCAGCAGCAAAGGTTGGTTGTGTTCCTTTTCAATTACCTCAAAAAAGTTTTGCAACCGTCCTTTCAGAGACACCTTTGGTTCATTCAAAAGTGCTGGCACATCTGCAAATCGCTCAAACTTATTAGAAAGCTTATTCAGCAAACCCCACTCATCCAGAGGGCCAATCAACACAACTCGCGCAAAGTTGTCACGCTGCGTCTGCACCCGCGTACATAACCGCGCCGCCAGGGTACTTTTGCCCAGTCCGCCCATCCCGGCAATAAACACCCCGATTTGGTCGCTGGTTTCCCGCAATGCCTTGAGACATCGTTGCAAAGGTCGTCTGCGTCCCACAAATTCAAACCGACTGGCAACTTTAACTAGATTATTTTCATCAAGAAATTCTTGCTCTGGCGCTGTAAACTTTAGCTTTTCACGATTTCTTGTTCTCAGAGGTGTCACAAGTTCTGCAATGGGGCGAGTATCCCGATACATCCGCAACAGATGCCAGTCGGTGCATTCTTTGTCAATCATCTCCTGCTGTGCTGTTTTGACTGCTGCTTCAACAGTTGCCCCCGTCGCCAAAGCTTGATAAAGTGCCTGTGCTGCTACAATACCTGTGCGGTCAAACACCGGACGCGCCCAGCCTAAAACTATACCTGCTCCCGCTTTCACCAATGCCTGCGCCATTGAGGGTACTGTCCCCTTGTTAGCAACCTGTCCCGTATGACAGCCAGAGAGAAAAGTGACACGCGGCCAGCGTCCCCGAAAGGCTTTAGCTAAGTCGTTGACGGTAGTTAGTTCCATATTCCCCACCTCATCCTCAGTGATGAAGCAGGGGGTATTATCTGGCAGTGTTACATCTTGTGCCAGCAAAGAACCGTAGCTTTGCTGGGTATAAATTATCCCGTGCCCCGTGAGGTGAAAGACATCAAAATAGTCTTCGGGGTAGGATTTCACCAAATTAGCTAACTCTGCAACAGAACCACTTTCTTCAACAATCAACGCCAAAGGTTGATCCTTGGTTGCTTGCAAAATGTTCGCTTCTTCCTGCTCAAACCCTAGCGGCGGAACTCTCGGATGTTCTGGTGAATTCGCCATAAACAGCAAGCGCAAGGGGCGATTTTGCACGCCAATGATTTGGGTTTGACGCTGCTGCACAGAACGCACTGGTAAAACGGAGATATTTTGACGTTGCAGTAAAAACCCAATGCCATCATGTAGCAATTCCCAAGGCAGATGTGCCAATCCCAACGCCACCCGTTCTGTTTGGGGGTTCAATCCCTGCACTTCGCTGGTTTGAATCAAATCTAGATGAATCGTTTGCTCATCCGCCTCATCCAGCGACTTTCTCAGCCATCCCTCTTTACCATCCAGCCATTGATAAAGTTGCCGCCCCAACTGGGTGAGATAGGGTAAGCTATCTTTTTGTTGAGCATAGTAGTTTTGCTCACACAGATCAATGAGTGCTGCCAACTCCGTTTTATCCAGGCGACGTGAGCCATAATCACAGCGCAGTTCAAAAGTTTGCTGTTGACTGAGGGCAAAGGTGAATAAGGGCATGGTTGGCAGCAGTAATTTTCACAGTAACCTTCACCGTATTATCACGCAATTTCTGAAATTATCGCCGATATTCGTCGCCACAATCGCCGATTAGCTGGTACAAATCGCGTGATTGGCGAGATACTGCGTTGATGCGATCGCGATCGTCATCATCTAAACTAAAACTAAATACTTTGGCGTTATCTTCTAGATGTTCAGATACACCAAGTCTTGCGCCAACTATCACACCTCCAACACTTGGCTGATCTAAAATGTAACGTACTGCCACATTAGAAATGCTAACTTGATGCTTATCAGCAATTTCTTTGAGAATAGCAAGTAACTCTTGAAATAATTGCCAACCGCCCCAACCATCGACCATATTTTTGTATTTTCGCAAGCTAACAGTAGCCAATTCAGAACCACGCGGTTCAGGTTTTCCCAAATACTTTTCTGATAGCAAACCACCGCAAACTGTGCCGTAAGTAAAAATTTTTATATCATGCTGTTGACAAAATTGAATCATATTAACTTCAGGACGGCGGTCTACCAGAGAAAATTGCACTTGGTTAGAAACAATTTTGATACCTGCTTCAATAATGATTTTCAGGTGTTCAGTATCAAAGTTAGTCAAAGCTAAATGCTTAATTTTTCCTTCAGTTTGTAGTTCCGTCATATACTTGAGCGCATCCAGGTAGTTTTTATCCTGATATTCCCACCAGTGGAATTGCATCAAATCTAAGGATTCTATATCCATCCTTCTTAAGGAAATATTAATATTTTCCTCGACTAGTTTTTTCGTCATTTTAGTAGGACGAGGAACCCATTTTGTAAAGGCTTGGATGTTAGATAAAGATTCTTTGCCACGTGTAGCAGTGAGTTGACGGCGAAACTCACCAATCAAGTCTTCGGCGGGGCCATAATGGTCTGCTAAATCCCAAGTGGTAAAGCCTGCATCCATATATTTAAACATAGCTTGAATGGCAGCTTTTGGTTCAATGCGTCCGTGTCCACCAGACACTTGCCACATGCCATTTAAAATCCGGCAAATGTTTAAATCGGGAGTAAATTGGAGACGGCTTGCTGTTGGTAGATTCATGTTTTGATGTTTAATTACTTAACGCCAGTTTGTTTCAGCTTGTTCGAGAACGTAAGCCGCAACATCTTGAATTTCCTGTTCAGAGAGGCGGTCTTTATAAGCTGACATATTGTTTTTACCATTAGTTACAATGGATGTAACTGCCTCTATTGAATCCATCCCATATTTCTTCAATGCTTGCTTTTTGAGATTCTTATCTCGCCTGATAATGTTACCGCCATTAATATGACAACCAGCACAATGAACGCTAAAAATTTGTGCTCCATTAGCTGTATCTGCGGCACTAGCAGGTAAAGTAAAAGTACTTGTCAATAACCAAAATGTTACTAATACCAATTTTAGTAAATTTTTCACTTAGCTTCTCCCAATTCTGTATTGGCTGTTTGCATAAATCAAGTTTCAGAACCAATACTACAAGGATTCAAAGTCAGTTGTGAATCCATCAAATTTTGCACAATCTTCCTGAAACGCTTCTGCATCGCTAACATCTTCAATTTTATATGCCATAATCCGCGTACCATCAGGCATTTTTTTAGAACTAATCAATTCACCTTGATACTTATCTGCGATCGCCTTAAATTCAACAGCATAACGCTTCCAGGCATCGCCTGAACAAGTAATATTTACTTGCCACATATCTGACTCTCACTTACTAGTAGTAATTAATCATCTCACAAATAAGTAACATGGTATCACTACTCAGATTCCCGATTTCTTAAAGAAGTCGGGAATCTTGTGAATTCGGGTATCTTGTTGTTTGTAGTTTTCTATCTAAAGGAAGTGCCTGACCAAAGAAGTCTACGCCATAATGTATATATAGCATCATGTCTAGAAATATTTATCCAAATTAGTTAAATCCCAAGAGTTGAAGATGGCTAACAATATCAAACAACAAATTCAAGCGGATCTACAACAAGCCAAAGAAACCGGACAGTTACGAACTGAAAGGATTCGAGAAATTGTCAAAGCCGCAGTTTCTCAAGTAGCTTCTGAGTTTAAAGAAGGTTCAAGTGAACTTCGTGGACTTGTTAAAGATGCTGTATCTGCGGTGATTGAAAACTTTCAAGAAAAAGGTACTGAACTCAAAGAAGAAGTGACAGCATCGATTGAAGGTGCGCTAGAAGGGGTTAATAGTAAAAGACACGAAGCTATTGTTAAAACTCAGACAGATTTGAAGAGATTACAAGCTCAATTAGATGGTGAAGAGGAACAACTTCAGCAAGAGGTTGATGTAATTTTGGCAGAGATTGAAGAGACGGGTAAAGAAAGAACTGATGGGACAAAAACTGCAATTGATTCTGCTGTCAATTCCATCAAAAATAGTGAAGAAGTAGGCTTGTTAAAGAAACGCTACGCGCAACTGCAAGCGCAACTAGCGATTGTGCGAGCTAATTTAGCTGCACGCTATGGTGGACGTTCTATGGAGGTTCAAGATTATCTAAACGAGGCTAAACACTGGTATGATCAAGCTCGTCCTCAAGCTGAATCTATGGCTGTACAGGTAGAACAGAAGCGATCGCAGTTAGAAGATAAACTTGGTGAAGCTGGTACATCCATAGCGAGAAAAGAGCGCCAGATTAAACAAACATTGAGAGAGTTATTGCTCACTGCTGCTGACTTATTCAAAGAGAAAGAACCTGCTGATAAAGAGCACGATATTGTTCGCAAGTAGACTGCATCTAAAAATAACCCAACATGGTGTTTTTCACGAGAAATGTACTAGCAGATAGCATAAGAAAATAGGGTGGGTATTATCCACCCTATTTTGTTTGCTTGAGAAGAAATTTTGAATACTAAAAATAAAAAGCATAAATGGGTAATGGTTATAGCATTATCCATTACCCAAATTTACATTGGTTATTAGTAAGTCCCTGGCTGTCTATCAAGTTGTTCTTCATGCTTGGCAATTACCCAAACTGCATGAATACTACCAGGAAGCCAACCTAAAAGGGTTAGCAACACATTAATAATTAGTGTTGGGCCAACTCCAACTGTGAGAAAAACGCCTAAAGGAGGCACTAGCAAACCCAGAAGAAAACGAACTAGTTTCATGATGTTACAACTTTGTGATTTTGTTTAATTACATTCTATTGAGAATACCGAATTAGAAAATCCACCTCATGAATTATCTTGATTCGGAGATTTTATTTGGAGTAGAGACATGACAATATAGACATATTTAGTGTTTCTACTCCGATTCATATTTATCTAGAGGGTAATTCACCTTGGGTTTTTACATCACTACCGCTGCTTAACAGATTTTTTTCAACAAAGTAGTTGTTAATGAATGTGTTAGCAAAAGTTAGAATTACTGGCCCGAGGAGAAAACCAATAATTCCATTAACTGAGAACCCAGGAACTAACACCGCTGCTAACCAAAAACATAAACCGTTAATAACGAGCGAAAATGCTCCAAATGATAAAAAATTCAACGGTAGAGACAACGCAGAAAGAACTGGCTTTACTGAACCGTTAATCAGACCAACTACTACAGCAGCAATCATCGCTGCTGGAAAGTTAGCAATGTTAACGCCCGGAACAACTAAATCAACAATCAACAGGCTCAAGGCTGTAGCTAGCGCGGTTAAAAATGGTGTCAACATCCTTTTTACCTAATAACTAAAGAAATTTACTTTGTAAGGTGCTTTATCTCATCATCATCTATATGCTAGGCTTTGACCTCTCTTGGAAGATAGAATTTGCTTCTACCATTTGGCCGATTATTGATAAAATAGAGTCTTGAAGCTCACATTTTGCATCTATTTTATTATTGCGATTTTTGTCAGGTAGATATTATCTATTTTTAAATCAAAGGCTGGTTCTACCGTTGGTAATAACTCTCGATCTACACTTGTTGAGAATGGTAGAAAAATATATTACCTTTGTGGGACGCACTAAGCAAACTTTAAGATTAATTTAATATATTGCTTCTCATTTGAGCGAGGTACATAGAAGAAGTAATTAACCACAGCGAAAAGTAAGCGAAGCTCCGGGTAACAAGAGCGCAAAACTTTTCAAGACAGCGAAAAGTAAGCGAAGCTCCGGGTAACAAGAGCGCAAAACTTTTCAAGACAGATAAATACCGATAAGTTTGTACCTTAGCCGACTGGGAAACGCTATAAGAGAGTGCGTAAATTACTCAGATTTTCCAGCTTCAGGTTTATAGTAAAGGGCTGATTTATACAATACTTGTTCTTGATGAGTTTCTAAAGTGCAATCGGACAAGGGATAGGTTACACAACTAACAACATAACCAGCTTGTATTTCATTTGAGCGTAGAAATTTTTGCTCACTTTGGTCAACTTCACCACTAATGAGTTTAGCAACACAAGCAGAACATTCACCTTGCTTACACCCAGATGGTAAACGGATACCAGCTTCTTCCGCTATGTCGAGAATATATTGGTCGTCTGGTACTTGAATTGTGCTATCTAATCCAAGCGCAGGATTAATCAGCCGGACTTGATAAACTGCCATCAACTGTTTCTAATTAGGTTAATATCATTAGCCTAAAGATATTTTACGGCTTTTAGTTAGTGCTTTAGTGCTAAAGCACTAACTACAAACTTTGTAAACTTATTGTTTAACCGCTTTCATCGACAAACTAATCCGCTTGAGTTTCTCGTTAACTTCTAACACCTGTACTTTGACAACTTGTCCAACTTTGACAACTTTTTTAGGATCATCTACGAATCTGTCTGCTAGTTGGGAGATATGCACCAAACCATCTTGATGCACGCCAATATCAACAAACGCGCCAAAGTTGGCGACATTCGTGATGATTCCCTCTAGTTCCATTCCTACCTGCAAATCGGTAATTTCTTTAATTCCTTCTTTGAAGGTGGCATACTTAAACTCTGCACGAGGATCTCTACCTGGTTTTTCCAACTCGCTAAGAATGTCGCGCAGTGTGGGTTCACCAACGGTATCGGTAACGTATTTTTTGAGGTTAGTCTTTTTAAGTTTTTCGGCAATTTGTGTGACTTGATTTAATGGCACACTCAAATCTGATGCGATCGCCTCTACTACAGAATAACTCTCTGGATGCACCGCTGTATTATCCAGAGGATTATCACCGCCACGAATTCGCAAAAAACCCGCCGCTTGTTCAAAGGCTTTTGGCCCCAACTTCGCAACCTTCAAGAGTTGTCGGCGATTTTTAAAGGCTCCATGCTGGTTACGATAAGCGACAATATTATTAGCAACCGTTCCTGTAATCCCAGAGACGGAAGTCAAAAGTTCCTTAGAAGCAGTGTTTAAGTCCACACCAACGTAGTTAACACAACTTTCTACAGTTTCATCCAACTTTTTCTTCAACAACTTTTGATCAACATCGTGTTGGTATTGTCCTACGCCAATCGATTTGGGATCGATTTTCACGAGTTCCGCCAAGGGATCTTGCAAGCGGCGACCGATACTAATTGCGCCGCGCACGGTAACATCTAAATCGGGAAACTCTTCTAGTGCTACTTTGCTAGCAGAATATATAGATGCGCCAGACTCATTCACCATCACCTTAATGGGTTTACTTTCTGTAGTTTGCAGCAGTTCGGTAACAAATTCCTCTGTCTCGCGGGATGCTGTACCATTACCAATAGCAATTAACTCAATCTTGTACTTTTCAATCAAATTTTTGATGGTTTGTGCAGCTTTTAATCTTTGCTCAGCCGCTTGGTGAGGAAACACCGCTTGGTATTCCAAAAATTTCCCCGTTTGATCGAGTACTGCAACTTTACACCCAGTTCTAAATCCGGGATCTATTGCTAGGGTTGGTTTCATCCCTGCTGGTGCAGATAGCAGCAACTCCCGCAAATTAGCTTCAAATGTCTTGATGGATTCAATATCTGCATAGGTTTTTACCTCAGAAATCACTTCCCCCGTCAAGGAAGCTTTCATCAGACGGTTGAATGCATCTTTTAGCATCGCTTGGTAAAAATCCCGAACTGTACGGACTTTCGTTTTTATCTCTTGCGTTTCCAAATACGAAAGTACTACATCCTCATCGAAGATAATTTCAAAGTTTAATACTTTCTCGGTTTCACCCCGACACAACGCCAGCATATTGTGGGGAGCAATATTTTTTACCTTAATTTGATAGTTACGATA
Source organism: Komarekiella atlantica HA4396-MV6 (assembly GCA_019359395.1). Taxonomy (GTDB): domain Bacteria; phylum Cyanobacteriota; class Cyanobacteriia; order Cyanobacteriales; family Nostocaceae; genus Komarekiella; species Komarekiella atlantica. Next base: position 311,026 of record JAHHHK010000003.1, on the reverse strand, counting down.
CATCTCGAATTTAGTTGTACCTTCGGGATAATCATCTTTGATACGAGAAACGAATACACCTTCATCTAAAAGATATTCGCGGATATATGCGCGTAATTCAGCTTTTTCTGCCACTTCTTCCGCTAAGATATCAGCAGCACCTTTGAGTGCTTCCTCTGCTGTTTTGACTCCCTGGGTTTCTGAAATATACTTGGCTGCTTCCTCGGTTAATGAAACCGATACAGTATTTTTCGCATTCAGTGATTTAATCAACTCCGCCAGGGGTTCGAGTCCTTTTTCTCTGGCGATAGTGGCGCGAGTGCGTCGTTTTGGTCGATAGGGTAAGTATAAATCCTCAAGTTCAGTTTTTTGTAAACAGGATGTGATTTTCGTTTTGAGTTCATCTGTGAGTTTACCTTGTTCAGCGATCGCATTTAAAATCACCGATTTCCGTTCTTCTAATTCTGTTAAGTAAGTATACCTATCAGCCAAATCGCGTAGTTGCACTTCATTCATTTCATTAGTGCGCTCTTTGCGGTAACGTGCAATGAAGGGAATTGTTGCACCCTCCGCCAAAAGTTCTAACGCGTTTTGCACCTGATGGGGTTTGAGATTTAGTTCAGTTGCTAGGAATTGAGGAATGTTCAGCATCGGGTGTCTAAATATAAATTGAAAATGCTACTCCTAAAGGTAATATGCTAGATCGTCCTTTTGGCGCAACCCTAAAGTTTTAAGCTAATCTACCAGATGATTGCGTAATCTCAAATAATTACACTGTTATTTCAAATGGAGTATTGTACCTAAAACCTTCTTGGAGGTAAAATAAACCACGATTCTCCAAACAGTATCAATCTGTTTGATAAACCCTTCGGACTTTAGTTCAGAGGTTATTATAAATGCCTTTGTTTTTTTTGATTCCACTGTGTACTGCTTTAGTAACGGGCTATTTATTTAAAAAGCGTAATGATGAAATCGCTTACCTTGCAGATGTGTTTGCAGTTATTAGCTTGATTTTAAGTTTGGTATTAGCACCTTGGCAGATCCAACTTGTGCTGTTGATTGTTGTGCTCATCAGCACTAACAGACTTTTGCAGAAGAATGAGTATAAACAAACTGAAGCTACAGGAAAACCACCAAGAACAACTAGATAATAATACTTACTACGATCTAATTTTATCTCAAACTCAAAATATTGGGATTAAATTACACGTAACTCAAAGATTTAAGCTAGGAAGTTGAATTTCCTAGGGGATAAATTGTAGTAATTACTTTAATAGTAATGGGTACACAGTGAAAATGGACGCAATTAAGTAATACAAAAGACTTTATATTACCAAAAATTACTCATGTACTGAAAAATAAAGGCGATCGCCTCTCTGTTTGTATAGTTTAAATAGCCGTTGATGCTGCTTTTATGACCGTTAATAGACTATATTCAGTATTTTCATTTGAGAAGTTTTTAGGTTATCTAACGCCCCATTACAGAGTAGTTTGTTTTATCAATCTTCACCACGAATAAGCTGCCGTATACAATACCCAAAAATGCCTTATTAAAGTTAATATCAATAGAGCTTTGATAAAAGTTTAGTTTGCTGTTGAAACTTACCACTTATTTGCTCTTATATTTATAATATTAACTGCGAATAAAGGTACAGTATTTCACACATAAAAATTTATATATAACACAATATCTATTTTGTGAAGATTTGGTTTAAGGATATTATTAATAGATAAATTTTTGATGAAGTATAACAGTCAATTTGAAACATCGTTTTCTCGTGGTAATCTAGTAGATAATTACATGTAACAATAAATTTTCAACATAGTTACCTAGTCAAAAACTACATATAATGAGAAAAAATGAAGAAAGCATTTGACTATCAGATTAAGCCATCTACTTTACGTATGTATTAAATTATACTCATTTATTAAGAATTTACTGTGTCAAAAAAAGAGAGCCTATATAAACTCGAACGAGTATAAATTATTAATTAACCACCCCTTCTATTACCATAGCTTGCAGATTAGTCTGTGAGCCTGTTGAAACGTTTTTAACTCTACTATCAAATATATGAATATTGGCATTATCGGCGGCGGAATGATGGGGTTAGCTTTAGCCTACCGTCTTTCACAACAAGGTCATAAAATAACTGTCTTTGAGAGCAACAAGCAACTCGGTGGACTTACTACTCATTATGATTACGGCCCCTTTGTTTGGGATCGTTTTTATCATGTCATCTTACCGTCAGATAAAGACTTAATCAATTTTATTAAAGAAATTGGACTGGGGGACAAGCTGCGTTGGCGTCCAACTCTCACAGGATGCTATATAGATCAGAAATTGTATTCGATTAGTAATACTATAGAGTTTCTGCGCTTTCCACCGCTGACTCTGATCGGAAAGATGCGCTTAGCAATCACTCTGTTGTATGGTTCACGAATCAAAAACTGGCTTAAACTTGAGAAAATTCCTGTTGAAGATTGGCTTTTGAAACTTTCAGGCAGGAATACGTACGAAAAGCTTTGGAAACCTTTGTTATTAGCCAAAGTTGGGGAAAACTATAAGCGTGTCTCAGCTGTTTTTATTTGGGCTTATATCAAACGTCTGTTCTCAGCCCGTGATTCATCTTTGCATAAAGAACAACTTGGTTATGTTGAGGGCGGTTACAAGACTGTTTTTGACCAGTTAGAAAAATTAATTACTGCTGCTGGCGGTAATATCTGCACAGGTGCGACAGTTGAATACATTGCACCTTGTGCAGAGGGCGGGATGTGGATTGAACACAATGGTGTAAAAGAGCATTTTGACAAAGCAATTTTTACTGGGCCAGTCAATCTTCTACAACATATTACAGCTCCAGATTTGGTAAATGTTGCAGGTACAAGCGACAAAGTGGAATATTTAGGTGTCATTTGCATGGCACTGATTACCCGTAAACCATTAGTTCCTTATTACGTAGTGAATCTTGCAGACCAACGTATTCCTTTTACAGGAGTAATTGGGATGAGTAACTTAGTTTCCTTAAAGGAGACAGCAGGACTACATATAACCTATTTTCCAAAATACATACATTTCAAAGATCCGCTTTTTCAAAAATCGGATGATGAATTACTAAAGATGTTTTTCCAAGGACTACGTTTGATCTTCCCAGATATCAATACAGATGACATCGTAGTAGCACACATTAATCGTGCCACAAAAATCCAACCGTTGCAGGTCTTAAATTACTCAAAATTGGTTCCTAAAATTGCTACTGAACACGAAGATTTTTTGATTCTTAATAATTCACAGTTTGTGAGCGATACGCTTAATAACAATACAGTTGTCCATCATGTGAACGAATTTATGAAAAAATCGTTTTTATAATTTGAAGAATTTCGGACAAATAATCTCAGTTTTGGACAGGCGATCGCTCTCTCATTGGCTAATAAGCTGACTCATATCTACTGGACTTGCGATCGCCAAGGCTCTTGATGATTACCTGAGCGACTCTCAAGCAGCTGATTCACAATGTCTATCTGATAAAGAATTATCTTATGATTGTTGATATACAGACATTCCCAGCAATTATTTTTAACGAAACTAGTAACTAAAAAATTAACTATGGATCAACAACCGATACAAGTAATTGGAGGTGGACTAGCTGGAACAGAAGCAGCTTGGCAAATCGCTCAAGCTGGAGTGTCGGTGATTCTGCATGAAATGCGTCCAAAACGCTTCAGTCCTGCTCATCATACAGAGCATCTGGCAGAATTGGTGTGTAGTAATTCCTTTGGGGCAATGGCAAGCGATCGCGCCGCTGGATTATTGCACGAAGAATTGCGCCAACTTGGTTCTATAGTTATTTCTAAAGCTGATGAACATGCCGTTCCTGCTGGTGGAGCGCTAGCCGTAGACAGGGGACAATTTGGGCAAGACTTGACCCAAACTTTATCTCGTCATCCTTTAATTGAATTCCGTAGGGGCGAAGTGCAGAGCATTCCTGAAGGAATTGTAGTTTTGGCAACTGGCCCCTTAACCAGTCCCGACTTAGCAGAAGATTTGCGCCGCTTGACGGGGATGGAATATCTTAGCTTTTTCGATGCAGCTAGCCCAATTATCGTGGGAGAATCGATTAACCGTGATATTGCCTTTATGGCATCCCGCTACGACAAAGGTGAAGCCGCTTATCTCAACTGCCCAATGAATAAAGAGCAGTACTTGCGGTTTTGGGAAGAATTATCTAAAGCAGAACAAACAGAACTCAAAGATTTTGAACGGGAAACAGCAAAATTTTTTGAAGCGTGTCTACCTATTGAAGAACTGGCACAACGGGGAGAAGACACAATGCGTTACGGCCCCCTAAAACCAGTGGGGCTATCTGATAGTCGCACTGGGGAGCGTCCTTATGCTGTAGTACAGTTACGACAAGAAGACAAAGCAGGTCAACTGTGGAATATGGTAGGATTTCAAACTAATCTGCGTTGGGGTGAGCAAAAGCGAATATTCCAGCTGATTCCAGGTTTAGAAAATGCTGAATTTGTACGATTGGGCGTGATGCATCGTAATACCTTTATCAACGCTCCTCAGTTAATGCATTCTACCCTACAATTTAAACAGCGTCCAACTTTGCTCGCTGCTGGGCAGTTGATTGGGACTGAAGGCTATACCGCAGCGGCAGCGGGTGGTTGTTTAGCTGGCAGAAATGCTGCAAGATTAGCTTTAGGTAAAGAACCATTGGTTTTACCACCAACAACAATGATGGGGGCGTTGTTTGAATTTATTAGTTCTGCTTCACCCAAGCATTTCCAACCAATGCCGCCCAACTTTGGGGTTTTTCCAGAACTTGGTGCGAAAATCAAAAACAAACAGGAGCGTTACGGACGTTATCGCGATCGCTCTTTGACTGACTTGGCAAACTGGAAAGCAAATCAGTAATCAGCGAACAGGATGAACGCCGTTACACGATTGTTCATCCTGCAAATAAACGATAGAGCCAAACATTCGTATCAATAAAGTATGTATTAGCAGTCATAACTAGCGACTGTAAATTTCCTCACAGCTGAGTACACCATTCACTTGAACTGGATTTTCAGTCAATTCATCAATTATGTCTTTTTTTGGAAATGATTTTTCTTAACCAAAATAATTACTTTAAATTGTCCAATCTTCTATTTGTAAATTAGGGACTTTGGCAAAATCTTTAGTATTGCGTGTCACCAAAACACCCTCTACGGAAAGTGTAATGGCAGCAATACGTAAATCTCTCGTACCTATACGAATTTTCTGGCTAACTAATTCTTGATAACAATTGTAGGCAGATAGGTCAAAGTTAAGTAATTTCAGCTTGTTGAGGTATTCCACCCCATCTCTTAATCCTTTGTAAGCCAATATCAGTTTTTCAGATTGGTAAGGTTGATCGTTATACCTATTAATAACATTCAGCCATCCTTTCATTTGTTCTTCCAATGTCACAACTGTTATAGCTGTATTCGCAAAATTAATTTGATTAATACGCTGTTTAACAGTTGGATGTTCTCTCTGAAAAAGTGATAAATGGTCGGTATCCAGCACCCAAATAACAGTCACTTTACCTCGGATTCTACATCGATTTGTCTATAATATTCCTCCATTTCTGCGTCAACTTTACGGCGTTCTGCCTCTATCTCAGCCAGTACCTCATCAAAAAGTGGATTATCCTTGTACATACCAGCTACTTTCATCCAAGGATTATCAGTTTGGGGAAAATCTATTTCTAAAGCAACTATTTTTGAATTCTGTAAACGTTTTTGCAAAAGCTGCTGTAAATTCTCCAGAGCTTCATTTTCAGTTTTGCCTGAACTTTTACAGTCTGATAATCCTAGCACCACTGCACTAAATCTACCATCTTGCTCATGTTCAACTAGCACACCATAACTTAGCTTAGAAGTATCAGTATCAGAACTTGTTGAAGGGGTAAAATTAATCATACCTTTTTTGCAGTTATCTATATGTTTTAATTTTAAATATATTCCTCAACTTTTCGACTATAGTCGGTTTTCTAGGTGGTGCTAACGGCTTCCACCAACAGTTTAAGCGATGTCTGACGACAAGAAGCAGAGCTTCTACGCACTTGGTGGTAATAGTTTTAAAACAGGCGATGTCTACAACGGGCTATTCGGCGTCGCCAGTTGCGCCACAAACTCTATTTTGTCAAAATATCAAGTTTAGCCAGTATTTTGAAGCCTTCTTCTGGGTTGCTAGTTGCAGCCTAGCCTTTCTCAACCCCCGACATGAATGCCAGGACGCCTTTCGGAATTCTTTTCAGCTCGACGGAGAACTTCGCGGGTGACTACAGCAATATCACCTTCACCAAATAAGATAAAACGCAGTAAGTATTGTATGGGATTTCCCTCAACCCAGCCGAAGTAAGCATGAGGAATTTTACCTGTTTGATCACGAATATAGAGCAGTAAAGCGGCGATCGCATTAGGTACTGCTGCACTTTCAGCCCGTAAGATGCGGTAATTACCAACTTGCACTCCTTTTACTTTGATGACATCAGCAAATTCTGAAGCATCGGATACCATAATCTCTAGAAAAAGGATTGGATCGTTGGCTGGGATATGGTTATCCTCGCGCACTTCTTTCTCTTTTAAAAAATACTCTTGGACGTCGCCTTCATTCAACCGATTAGCAATCAGTCGGATTTCCCCCCGACTTTGTTCGGCAAGGAATTGACGAGCAGTATCGTCAAATTCGATCTGCTCTACTCGCAATTCAGTTGAACGCCAAACGCGAGAAATCAGCGATGTGAAAATGATCGCACCAATAAAACACGCAGCGATTCTAATTCCTTCTGGTCTTTCGATAATATTGACAACAGTTGTATATAGAAACAACAGTGTGATGGTTGCAAACAGGAGTGTTCTTTGCTTCTCTGTGCGGCGGTGAGCTGATAGAGTTACAGCGAAGGCAGCTGAGGTGATCAACACAAGTACACCAGTTGCGTAAGCTCCACCTTGGGCTTCTACATTTGCCCGGAAGATAATTGTCACGACAAAGGCGATCGCTGTATAGACTAACACCAAAGGCCGCGTTAATAGCGCCCAATTAGGTGCCATGCCATAGCGTGGCAGATAGCGAGGTACGATATTGAGCAGCCCTGCCATTGCAGATGCACCTGCAAACCACAGAATCGAAATAGTACTCAGATCGTAAATTGTGCCAAAGCCATCGCCTAAGTACAGATGTGCTAGATAAGCTAAAGCACGTCCGTTGGCTTTGCCTCCAGAGGCAAATTCTGCGGCTGGAATTAGTAGAGTGGTTATCAAGCTGCTGGTAAGCAAAAAGAAGCTCATAATTACAGCAGCAGCAGTCAGTAGTTTGCGCGTATTCCGAATCCGTCCTCTGGGATGCGCTTGAGTGTCGCTGCTGCTACCTTTTACCAGAGGCATAACGGTAACGCCAGTCTCAAAGCCTGACAATCCCAGCGCTAGCTTGGGGAATAACAAGATCGCCATACCGATTATTATCAAAGGGTTAGAATGGCGTGCGAAAAGTGCAGTCTGCCATTGAGCGATCGCTCCTAAGTTAGTTAGGATCTGATATAGACCAATACTAATCACAATAAAGTTTAACAGCAGGTAAATTGCAACTAAAAATACTGCAATACCGATCGCTTCTCGGAAACCTCTCAGGAAAACTGCGCTTAATAATGCAACTAATAATAAAGTGATAGCGATCGTCTGATCATGAAGTAAATCTGGGGCCAGCGGATTTTCGATGATATGTGCTGTGGCATCAGCAGCCGAGAGGGTAATAGTGATGATAAAGTCAGTTGCCACAAACCCAAGTAGGCACAGTACAAGTAATTTGCCTTGCCACCAGGAGAGCAAATGCTCTAACATTGCGATCGACCCTTCTCCGTGAGGACTTTCGGCAGCAATGCGCCGATAGATTGGCAATGCGCCAAAGAGCGTTAGTAAAACCAAAATCAGAGTAGCCAGAGGAGAAAGAGCGCCTGCTGCCAGTGCCGCAATCCCAGGTTGATAACCAAGGGTCGAGAAATAATCTACACCAGTCAAGCACATGACCTGCCACCACGGGTGCTGACGATGTGGTTCTTCCTTACGGTAAGGCCCTTCCTTTTCTCGTCTGTCTTCTTCAAGTAACCAGTCAATGAACTGTTTACTAAGCCGTTTTGTTGAAACAGTTGATTTAGTCATTAAATACGGTTGTGTTGCAATCGGCTTGGTGATTTATTTGAGTTTTCGTGGTTTATTAAAATTTTGAACTACAAAGATATAGCACTATCATTTATTATTACGGTTAGAGCATCCTATTTTATATTTTCTAATAGTTAGCTACAGATAGGGTAGCTCTAGTCTGATTTGAGGTAAATGGATTGCCTGGAAGCTAGTAGAACTGGCAATCGAGAAATAATAAGGGATAATAAATATACCATTCAGGATTAAATTTAATCTTTACATAAATCCAAGTTTGTTCTAAACATAACCAAGCCGACTATATGTCTATATATGCTAAAGATGAACTGAGACTCAATATACCCCGCTGTCAAAGTGCGATCGCGTGTGGTAACTTCAGCACTAAAATCCCCTTAGAAGTGAACAATAGCTCAAATTTACCAATTGCAAACAAAAAAATGATACCTAAACTCAACCCTGAAACTATTGACCGCATCATTGAAATGGCATGGGAAGATAGAACACCTTTTGATGCTATTGAGGCTCAGTTTGGACTCCTTGAAAAAGAAGTAATTGCCTTAATGAAAATGGAAATGAAAGAATCCAGTTTTCGGATGTGGCGAGAACGAGTTAATAAACGCAAAACGAAGCATCTACGTAAGCGAGAGTTTATTGCAGGTAGATTTAAGTCACAAAATCAAAAAACATGAATATGAAATAATCAAGATAAAATGTCTCCTAAATAATTACAGTTTATCCACCAACAAACTCAAAACGCTCTATTCTTACCTAAGAGGATGTCTGAAAAGCTAGGTAATGGTATATTTTGTCATTCTGACTTCCGCTCTGCTCCAGTCAGAATCTCTATTGTCCGTTAATTTCTGAGATGCTTCTCTACGAAACGCTCCTTTGTAGCTTGGCTTTTGCGTAGGGGTACATTACGCTATCGCTTCATACCCTGCGGGATCTTGCTACAGCATGACAATTTTGACTTATAAGACATCCTCTAAATAGTACCTAATTTAACGAACCGCATAGTCCTTTGGAGAATCCGAAGGGGATGACGCAACGGTAAGTCTGTAGCAAGTTTCGACGCTCTGATGCAGAAACGCAAGGGATTTTTTAGACTCAGCTTAGCTGCGCTATCCGATGACACAAGAGAGTATAGTTTGTACAGTTAGCTTTTTACTTAAATTTGAGTTTGACACTGGAGAATTACAAAAATGTCTACTGATGCAGTTGCTTACGTTGAAGAAAGTGAATTTGATACTCTTTTGAGTGAAGAGAAAGTCGTTGTTGTTGATTTTACTGCTACTTGGTGTGGCCCCTGTCGCTTGATCAGTCCATTAATGGATCAACTCGCAGAGGAATACAAAGGTCGCGCCAAAGTCGTTAAAGTAGACGTAGACAACAACAAGCCAATTTTTAAAAAATTCGGTCTTCGCAACATTCCGGCTGTTTTATTTTTCAAGGATGGTGAATTAGCAGAAACTATTGTAGGAGTTTCTCCGTACGAACAGTTTACCGAAGCTATTCAGAAGCTTTTTTAGCTTGTTTTGAGGTAGCGGTAGATATATAGGGAAGTAATGGAAAAAGTAAGCTTTGCATCTATCCATAAGCTAAAAAGATTCCATAAAAAGTCAGACCTTGGATGAATGAAATTACCATAGTATCTACCTCATGCTAGAGATAGCATACATTGAGGTTTCATTTGTAAATCAAATAAGTTCTGGCCGAGTAAAGGTGACATTCATTTGACTAAATGGCACGAACTGAAATTAATCAAAGCTAAAACCGCACAGGGTGAGGTGTGAATGGTTTTTCAGCCTCCCTCTTAATTATTTTCCCGATTTATTAGTCGATATAGCGTTTCATAATCTGCTGAGGTACAAATTTATCTAGCTTGAAAAGTTTTCCACGACAGGAAACCCCTTTCGTATGATTGCATTTCCTTTTCTGTGCGCCTATAAAACTTTTCGCTATCTTGAAAAGTTTTGCGCTCCTGTTACCCGGAGCTTCGCTTACTTTTCGCTGTGGTTAATTACAACTTCTGTGTGTCTCACTGAGGTGAGAACCGCTATATTTGATGAATAAATCTCCACTCTATTCACCAGAATACACAGCGTTTGACTTGAGGAGCATCATTATGATTAAAGTGAATACAGTGCAGCTACAGCACAGTTTGAACGAAGTCAGCTACCCGTTGAGTAAACAAGACTTGGTTAGGTACGCTGAAGAAAAAGGTATTGACGAGAAAGTACTGCGAGCCTTGAAGCGGTTGCCTTCAAAAGAGTATGAGACGTTAGCTGATGTAAGCAAAGCGATTAGCGAAAGCGAATAAGTGTCTGAAAAGGGTAATCATTTGTTTGTTGGAAAGTATTTAACGTTTTTGTGTGTAGTGCCTGAAACATAGTTATTATAATTGCGATCGCCACAATCAAGCTTTCAGGAATTTTGGCAAGAATAAAGTTCAAGCGCATATTGTTTGATAGCAACCAGGTAAAGCATTACATTATTCTCCGTAGGTCACGGTAAATTTTGTAGGTTAATTGATTGGAGAGCGATCGCAATCATAATAGCCAAAGTTAAGTAACGACGCAAATTTACTGAACAGCGGCATTCAATTTGTGAATGTACAGGTTCAAACCCTGGTATAAGCTTAAAGCCAGCAGTCGGATTTGAACCGACGACCTTCCGATTACAAGTCGGATGCACTACCACTGTGCTATGCTGGCGCTCATTGACTAATGCTTTCAAGCATTAACCGACTTCTTATTGTACCATAAGTAATTTGGTTGTCTACTATCTAGTACAGATAAACATTTTTAGCTCATTGCTTTTCAGCCCTCTGATAGTTGAGTAAGTGTTAAAAGTGTGGTAAGTAAAACTGGTTACTAAAAATTTTGAACTAAAGAAAAAATCCGCCCACTAAAGGCAAGGTTTTAACCAAATCTTAAAAGTCTCTAATTCTTAATAAACCCAAAAAATCAGTGATTGAAATTACTGATAAAGTTGATAAATTAATATTCATAGCAAAGCTATCTCAAATCCTAGGCTAGGCGCAAAAATATTGATACAGTTTTAGAACTGTATTTTTTTTGCCACAGTTGGGTAAAGGAACAGAAATACGTAATTGTTCTTTACAGATTACAAGCATGGCAGCGTTGAGCGGACGAGATTTATTAAGTCTGGCAGACCTAAGTCCAACGGAACTTCAGGAACTCCTGCAATTGGCAACTCAACTAAAATCGCAACGGTTAAAGTTGCGATGTAATAAGGTGTTGGGATTGTTGTTTTCTAAAGCTTCAACTCGCACACGGGTGAGTTTTACAGTGGCGATGTACCAATTGGGTGGACAGGTAATCGATCTCAACCCTAATGTCACTCAAGTTAGTCGTGGGGAACCTTTACAGGATACGGCGCGGGTGTTAGATCGATATCTGGATATTTTGGCAATTCGGACTTTTGCACAGCAGGAGTTAGAAACTTTTGCTCATTATGCCAAGATTCCGGTAATTAATGCGCTGACTGATGCAGAACACCCCTGTCAGGTATTAGCTGATTTGTTAACGATTCAAGAAAGCTTTAACACCCTTGCTGGGCTAACTTTGACCTACGTGGGTGATGGGAATAATATGGCTAATTCTCTGATGCTTGGCTGCGCCTTGGCTGGGATGAATGTCAGAATTGCTACGCCTAGTGGATATGAACCAGATCCGAAGATTGTAGAACAAGCAAGAGCGATCGCTAATAATAAAACTGAGGTTCTCCTGACTCATGACCCAGAATTAGCAGCCAAGGGAACTGCTGTACTTTACAGCGATGTTTGGGCAAGTATGGGGCAAGAAGATCAAGCAGGCGATCGCTTCCCAGTTTTTCAACCTTACCAAATTTCGGAGCAACTCTTGAGCCTTGCTGATCCAGAAGCAATTGTTTTACACTGCTTACCAGCCCATCGCGGTGAAGAAATAACCGAAGCAGTAATCGAAGGTTCCCAGTCACGAGTTTGGGATCAAGCAGAAAATCGCTTGCATGCCCAAAAGGCTCTGCTTGTTAGTATTTTAGGGGCAGAGTGAAAGTAATCAGGAGTCAAGAGTTAAGAGTTATTTTCTCCCCTTTCGCCTCTGCTTCTATGTTCTCTGACTCCTCCATTCCCCTTATCTTCTAACTCCCGACTCTCAACTCCTGGCTACTGCTTCGGAAAAAATCAAAAATAAATAGACAAAAAATAAAAGAATTATCTTTCTTTTGCTTTTCATATTTTTACTTTTATCTTGTTATGGAGAGTTTTTTGTAGTACTAATGTTCTAGGGACATTTATAATTACTTCCCGATAAATTTATGGAACGTCTAACAGAAGCTCAACAAGAACTTTACGAATGGTTGACAGAATACATCCGAACGCACCAACATTCGCCTTCAATTCGGCAAATGATGCAGGCGATGAGCTTGAAGTCGCCAGCACCAATTCAAAGTCGCTTGGAACATTTACGCGTCAAAGGATACATAGAATGGAATGAAGGGAAGGCGCGAACTATTCGGATTTTACATCCTGTAAAGCAAGGTGTACCGATTTTAGGCACGATCGCCGCAGGTGGTTTAATTGAACCATTCACTGATACTGTAGATCATTTGGACTTTTCTAATTTCTCATTACCTGCTCAAACCTATGCTTTGCGCGTAGCTGGCGACAGCATGATTGAAGATTTAATTGCTGATGGAGATTTAGTATTCTTGCGTCCAGTAGCAGAACCAGATCATCTGAAAAATGGTACTATTGTCGCCGCCAGAGTTGATGGCTACGGTACTACTTTAAAACGTTTTTATCGAAGTGGCGATCGCGTTACCCTCAAACCAGCAAATTCTAAGTACAACCCCATTGAAGTTGCAGCTATGCATGTGCAGGTACAAGGTTCTCTCATCGGCGTTTGGCGAGGTTACTGAAAAATGGGGTTGGGGATTAGGGATTGGGGATTGGGAAAGATAAATACCAATGACTAATGACTAATGACTAATTCCCAATTAATTAGGGTTCATTACCATCTTTGTGCCTGACATTTTATGTACCTGACGTCAAATCCAGTGCATCAACTGCCCACTTTCAAACTCAAATTACCATTTGTAAGGGAAAGTAAGGGCAGTTATCAGACTCAGCAACCACTACCAGGATGCCCGAAAATACCTTTATCTCTGCAATTGCGGCAGTATCAGCGACAAGCTATCACTAGCTGGTTTGCTAACAATGGTAGAGGAACGCTAAAAATGGCGACTGGTAGTGGTAAAACAATTACAGCGTTAGCGATCGCTTGTGAATTATACCAACAAATTAACCTACAAGTCTTGTTGGTAGTCTGTCCCTATCGCCATCTTGTCACCCAATGGGCGCGAGAATGTGAAAAATTTAATTTGCAGCCTATTTTAGCTTTCGAGAATTTACGCGCTTGGCAAAGTCAACTCTCTACGCAGATTTATAATCTGCGTTCCGGTTCCCAAGGTTTCGTGACGGTGATTACTACCAACTCCACTTTAATTGGAGAAGGGTTTCAATCTCAACTCAAATATTTTCCCGCCAAGACTTTAATTATTGGCGATGAGGCGCATAACTTAGGCGCACCTAAGTTAGAAGAAAGTTTACCGCGCCGTGTAGGGTTGCGACTGGCTTTATCTGCCACACCAGAGAGATATTTTGATGACTATGGCACACAATCTTTATTTGATTATTTTGGCCCAGTTCTCCAGCCAGAGTTTACTTTGCGGGATGCGATCGCTCAAGGTGCTTTAGTGCATTATCAGTATTATCCAATTCTGGTAGAATTAACTGAAGCAGAAAGTATTGCTTATTTAAAATTAACTAAAAGAATTGGGCGATCGCTACTATATAGAGAACGAGAAAATGGCGAAGCGGGATTTGAAGATAATGAAGATTTAAAGCCATTATTAATGCAAAGAGCAAGATTAATTGGTGCAGCGGAAAATAAATTAACCGCTTTACATGAATTAATGGAAACTCGCTGCCAAACTACTCACACTCTTTTTTATTGTAGTGATGGTTCACAAGAAGCGGGACAACGTTCATCTCTGCGCCAACTCAAAGCTGTCGCTAAAATTCTAGGTGTGGATTTAGGGTACAAGATAAGCACCTATACGGCTCAAACAAATTTACAAGAACGGGAAATATTGCGCCATCAATTTGAAAGTGGTGAGTTGCAAGGTTTGGTAGCAATTCGCTGTTTAGATGAAGGTGTTGATATTCCGGCAATTCAAACTGCGGTGATTTTATCGAGTTCTGGTAATCCCCGCCAATTTATTCAGCGACGAGGGCGGGTTTTACGTCCTCATCCTGCTAAAGAACGCGCCACTATATTTGACATGATTGTTTTGCCACCAGACTTAGATAGGGAAACTATAGAAGTTGAGCGTAATTTATTGAAAAAGGAATTGCGTCGCTTTGTCGAATTCGCTGATTTGGCTGACAACGCTGGGGAAGCAAGAATGAAGTTACTTGATTTACAAAAGCGATATGGGTTATTAGATATTTGATAAATAATTGCAGATTTATCTGTGATTCTGCATATAGTTGTATTGTTTTGTAAAATTTTTTGAGCTATGAAAAAAAGAGCATTTGATATGGAAAAATAATTATATGAAGTATTTTACAATGGAATGTAAGCGTCTTTAAAAATTTTACTTATATCCCATTATAAAGTAAATCCTCGTTAATATAATAATATCAGAAAACCTTTTACAAATAAAGCATTTTTTTTTGAAAAGAATTAAAAATTTAAAGATATAGTTTGCTGAAAATAAAGATAACACTAACAGTGGCTTTACGGAGGCGATCGCACACGTAGAAGCAGTTAAAATGTAGAAAAATAATATTTTAAAACCTGATATGTCACAAGAGGGAAATATTGATGATGTGCAGGAGCCAATAAACAGCGCTCCGCCGGAAGTGCGGCAAATTATTGAGCGGGTATGGAAGCTGGAAAAAGGTAGGCTAGATAAGAAGATTAATAGCCATATAAATGATAATATTTTGGACATTGTGAAGGAAGAGGTGCGATGAAGCTGACTTCAATCAAGTTATGCAACTTTCGCTCCTTTTATGGTATTACACCAGAGATCAACCTTGCTGGTGGAGATATTCAAAATACAACGATTATTCATGGCAATAATGGCTCTGGAAAAACTAGTCTGCTAAATGCCTTTACTTGGGTATTGTATGATAAATTTAGTGCAGCCTTTGCATCGATAGAGCAGTTAGTAAATAAGCGTGCGATCGCAGAAACTCCCAGAGGTCAAGCTGTAGAATGTTGGGTAGAAATTGGTTGGGAACATGAAGGTAAACGCTATCGAGTTAAACGCGCCTGTCGGGGTTATAAAAACGAAGGTGATTTTGATGCTGGCAAAACTCAATTAACCATGTGGGTTGGCGGAGACGATGGTAAATGGAATATCCCAATTCAGCAACCAGAGGATATAATCAATCAAATTTTACCCGCTACTTTACATCAATATTTTTTCTTTGACGGCGAACGAATTGAAGAAATAGTCCGTTTAGATAAAAAAGCCGAAATTGCCGAAGCTACAAAAATTTTCTTGGGTGTAGAAGTAATCAACCGTTCCATCAGACACTTGGGTGATGCTAAAAAAACTCTAGAAAACGAGTTAAAAGCTATTGGTGATTCCCAAATTAAACAACTGTTACGACAGCAAGAAAAGATAGAGCGAGAGCGTGAACGCATTATCAAACGGCAAACTGAAATTAAAGAAGAATTAGAATATCAACAAACTTTTAAAAAAGAGACAAGTAACCGTTTGCGAGAACTTAGTGCTACTAAGGAATTGCAAGAAAGATGGCAGAATTTAGAATCGCAGAAAGTAGTAAATCAAGAAGAATATAAAAAAACTAAGGAAGCCCTGAAAAAAGTAATTTCCGCGCGGGGTTATACCGTTTTACTCTCAGAAACTACAGCACAGTTTCGAGAAATTATTAATGATTTAAAGCAACGAGGCGAGTTAACATCTGGAATTTCGCGGGAATTTGTAAATGACTTACTTAATTCTCAACGCTGTATTTGTGGTGCAGAATTACACGAGGGGAATCATTCTCATACTCATGTGAGCACCTGGTTAAATAGAGCAGGTTCCTCGGCAGTGGAAGAAACTGCAATTCGCATGAGCGCTCAAGTAGATGAAATCGATAAGCAAGCAATAGGATTTTGGGAAGAAGTTGATAGAGAACAAACTAGAATTAATCAATTAAGGCAAAGCATATCCCAAATTGAAGGCGATTTAGACAATATTCAAGAACGGTTGCGAAAAGATGCTAATGAAGAAATTAGCAGTTTACAAAAACGCTTAGATGAAATTGAAAGTAAAATTGATGAATTAAATCGAGAACAAGGTGCAAATCAGCAGCAAATTGCTCAACTCACAACTGAAATTGAAGGTTTTAACAAACAAATCAGCAAACAAAAGCTGAATGAAGACAAGCAAACTCTAGCACAGCGCCGAATTAACGCTACTCAAGATGCAATCGAACGGTTAACAGAAGTCAGAAATCGTCAAGAACAACAATTTCGCCTGCAACTAGAAAAGCGAGTACAAGAGATATTCACAGAGATTTCTGTTACTCCATACATTCCTAAAATTAGTGATAAATATGAACTGACATTAATAGAAAATACCACAGGCATGGAAGCACCAGTTGCAGCATCCACTGGGGAAAACCAAATTCTCAGTTTATCCTTTATTGCGAGCATCATTGACAAAGTGCGGGAATGGAGTGAGAAACGAAAAATGATGATGATTCCCGATAGTAGCACTTTCCCAATTGTCATGGATTCACCCTTCGGTAGTTTGGATGAAAGTTCGCGGCGACATATTGCGAAGACAATTCCCCAATTAGCAAATCAGTTGATAGTTTTAGTTACTAAGACTCAGTGGCGGGGTGAAGTAGAAGCGGAAATGACAGACAGAATTGGTAGAGAATATGTGCTTACGTATTATTCTTCTAAGCCGGATTGTGAGCATGATTATATTGAGTTGGCAGGAGAAAGATATCCTTTGGTGAAACAAAGTCCGAATGAGTTTGAATATACTGAAATTATTGCGGTTGAACGTAATGTTTAAAGGATAAAGTTATGGTTGCGAGTCCAGGCGGAAAGTATATGAGTCCCCAGGAATACCTGGAATGGGAAGAACGCCAAGATATTAAATACGAATATATCAATGGTGAAGTATTTGCTATGACTGGGGGTACTATTCCCCATACTAGTATTGCCTTAAATTTAGCTTCGGCGTTAAAAAGTCACCTTCGGGGAAGTTCCTGTCGTGCTTTTATGGCGGATGCAAAAGTAGGTGTATCTGAAAATGGGCCATTTCACTATCCAGATGTTGTGGTAACTTGTGATCAAAGAGACAGGCAAGCAATTAAATTTATTCAGTATCCTTGTTTAATTGTTGAGGTTCTTTCCCCTAGTACAGAAGCTTATGATAGAGGCAGTAAATTTACGCAGTATCGCCGTATCGAAACTTTGCAAGAATATGTCCTTATTAATGCTGAAAAGGTCAGTTTAGATTGTTTCCGGCTAAATGATAGAGGACTTTGGGAGTTACATCCTTTTGAAGAAGGGGATGAAGTTCATTTAACTAGTGTTGATTTTCACTTTCCTATTTCTTTGGTTTATGAGGATGTTCAATTTGCAGGAAAAACGAACCGCAGAGGCGCAGAGGACGCGGAGGAAAGAGGGTGAAATTGAGATTATTGCTAACTAATTAGAAGATGTTTTATGAGTATTAAAACTGAAGCAACTATTGAAGATTTGTATCACTTACCCGAAAATTGTAAAGCAGAGATTGTCAATGGAAAATTGGTGCTGATGTCTCCAACTGGATTTTTACCAGGACGTGCAGGCGGTGAAATTTATGCTAATTTGCGTGATTACGAAAGACTGACAAAAAGTGGTTATGCTTTACCTGATAATGTCGGTTTTATTGTCAATCTCCCTCATCGTCGTTCTTTAAGTCCTGATGCTGCATTTTATATTGGTAAACCTACAGGTGGGAAGTTCCTTAATGGTGCGCCTGTGTTTGCTGCTGAGGTAAGAAGTGAAAATGATTATGGTGAGACAGCAGAGAAAGATATGGCTAGCAAACGCCGTGATTATTTTGCGGCGGGTACCTTGGTAGTTTGGGATGTGGATGTACTCAAAGAGGAAGTTATCAGAGTATATCGTGCTAGTAATCCCGAAGAAGCACAAGTGTATCGCCGTGGTGAGGTGGCGGAAGCTGAATCTGCGTTACCAGGATGGACTATGTTGGTGGATAATTTGTTTGTTTAGTGTTTGTTTAGCGATCGCCTGCATACTATTATAAAATAATACCTTGGCAAGTGCGTAAACGTAGCGATCGTTTTTCGCTGTCGGTTAAGATGGCAACAATGTAGATATTAATATCATGGCTGCAAACAGAATCAGGGTTGCTAAAGATAAGGCTGAGTTTGTGAAATCTCTAGTAGCATCAAAAGAGACAACTGGGCCTTTTCAGACTTATGTAGAAGTAATGGTATTTGCAGCAGCTATAGGCGTTAAATATAAAAAGCGCGTTCCTTTGGGAGAAACCACAAAACGAGAACCATCTCCAATTCCACAAGAAAATTTTGCTTCATTAGGATATGACCTAATCATTAAATTATTAGGAATTACTGAAACTAAAGATATCAACATCCTCTCATCTAGAGAAGAACAAGATGAAGATAAACGTACTCAAATATTTGAAGAATATGCTAATGGAGGATTAGAAATTTTACAAAACGAGTTGCGAGGTTCTGTTGATTACTCAGAGCGACTTCTATTAGTTCTGATTTCTGAAAGAGGAACAAAAGAACTGTTAGAAGAAGAATTTAACCTCAGTAAATTCTTAAATTGATTTTTTTGCTTGCTTAATTAAGTTATTAAATATGAAAAATCTAGTATACTACTGTCAACGCTTTGCTGAATTAAATGTGAGTAGTAGCCAGAAGCGTGGTAACGCTCAATATAAACCAATATTACTTTTATCTGTAATTGATTTGATTGCGCGAGGTGTTATTACTACTAATGAGATTCCAGTTTCAGATGAATTAATTCAAACATTTGAGAAGTATTGGAATGTGATTGGTTCTCCATCTTACAAAGGTGGTTTACACTATCCTTTCCTTCATCTGCAAACTGAGGGCTTTTGGTATTTAAAATTTAAGCCTGAATTTAATGGGTTACAGCCGAAAACAATTAACAAACTAAAGGAGGTTGTTGAATACGCATATCTAGACAGTGAATTATTTAATTTTTTGGAAGATGAATCTTATAGAAAAGAACTAATTGACGCACTTTTGACAGCTTTCTTTTCTGATAATGAAAATGATTTAGAAGCTATTTTACAAATAAATCAAACTTTTCAAGATAACGCGGTAAAGATAGAAAAATCAATTGAAACAGCAATTTTAGAGACTAATCCAAGGTGGAGCTTCAAACGAGCAATTATTAGAAATGCTTTCTTCAGGAAAGCAGTTGTACACATTTATGATTACAGATGTGCCTTTTGTGGACTAAAAGTAACTAAAAAAGTAAATCAAAATATTGTAAATGGCGCACACATTAAGCCATTTTCACAGTTTTATGATAACAAAATTCATAATGGAATTGCTCTTTGCAAAAATCATCATTGGGCATTTGATAGGGGTTGGTTTGCTGTAGATGAACAATACAAAATTATAGTTAGTAATGATTTGGAAGAAGCATCTCATCATAGTAAACTTATGAAAGATTTTCATGGTGAAACAATACTTCTACCAAATACAGAGCAACACTTTCCACAACTAGAAGCGCTGCAATGGCATCGCCAAAATATATTTCAAGCATAATTACAGGACAGGTGGAAGTCCTACCGCTTTCGGTTCAACAAGCTTGCCATCAAAACCTATAGTTTTATCTTCCACAGTCCTAGCATCAGCCAAAGCTTTGCGAAGTTCAGCACGTTCCATCTGTTCTTGAATTCCACCCAGTATGTAAACCAATAATTTCGCCGCCAAATCCCGTCCAGCAACCTGCACCCGCTTTTTATTTGGGTCATACAAAACCCCATACCACAGAGATTGAGGGTATTCCATACCACTAAAGCCGCCTTGCTGGTCAAACTTCCGCAGCTTCTTAAAAATATCTGTCAGAGAAAAACCTTTTTTAAATACCAAAATTCCCAAAGCTTGCGCTAATGCAACTTGAGCAACCGGACGGAAAAGCATATTTCCTTCACCTCCATCCTTCTCAAAGCTGAACCGCCGTAAAGCTGGTGTATCTTCGTGTTCTAAAATTTTATAACTAGGAAGACTAGCCAAATTATCAAATAGCTTGCTAAATTTCTCAATTCCCTGCTCAAGTTCTTCATCTTCTGGACGCATGGGAATTAGACCTTTCTCTAAGGGTTTCCAGTGGGGGAACTTTTGAGCCAAATATCGCTCAGACATATCTTGTAGAGCTTGCAAAGTCGTCAAAACTGTAGAATTGGAAGCCACCGTTGCACTATTCCAATTGACGCGGGGTTTACGCTCTTGTCGTTGTTCTAATAGTGGATGTGTAACTGCAATTTTTCTAGCAACGATCGCAAAACCATCATCCTCATTCAACTGTGTTAGTTGCCCTTTAGTCAACGGTGCAGCCATCAGGTTGACATGAACAAAAATCGACCTTACTCTGCGCCTTGCCTGGGTGCGAGTTTCCCCAGGCGCTACCGCACAGATAAACTCAATACCAATTTTTTCCTTGGGTAAATTCTGCAAATAAGCAAGGTCTACTTGGTACTTTTCTATCAAATCATTGACTGTAATAAAACTGTCATCAGCACCTTTATCTTTTTTATAGCGCTGGAGTTTACGAGTTTTAATTAACTCCATCAACCCCTGCACTCCCATGAGTCGATGTTGACCATCTAGTGCATATATGGTTACATCATCCTCAGAAATATTTAGCAGACCTACCTTACCGTCTTTATCTAGGGGTATAAAATCAGTCGTAGACTTGGTAGCGCGTCCTTCGCTATCCCACTCAGCAGCTTTAGGATTATCTACCCACGGTTGATTAATTACCACCAGCACCGGCGGAAACTTATGGTTGTGTCGAGCCGCCAAATACTGCACTAGCGGTGCTTGACGTGACCAATCAAGGGGGCGTTGCTGAATTTCATCAATACTATCCGCGTCAATCTCGACATTATCAGTTTCAGGATTGTACTTTTTCTGAAACAGAGGTAAGCCAGAGGCAAAGTGAACCCGACCTGCAAACCATTCCAGTGTAACAGAGCTAACATAAGCCTCAGTACCACCCATTTCGGTTTTTTGAACGAGAATCTGATCTTTTCTCCCTAAAAACTTCTCTAGGAGTAAAGCTAGTACCTGCTTTTCTTTATTTTCTCGTTCCAGGTATTCTCTAGCGATGTCAGCAGTTGGGTCAGATGCACTATCTTTCATGTTAAATTTTAAAAACAGAATAGTATTATGTAGTTTAATTATCTAAAAAATTAGATATTAGTAATAAAGTTTTTAAAAACTTTTTTAAACCCAGGTCGCTGGTTTTGTCTGTGTAGAAGCGAATTCTATTCGCCTTATTCGCTTTTTTTCAACTCACAGAAGTAGGTTTTGTCTGTATAGCCGCGAATTTTATTCGCCCAATTTACCCCGATATTACGCCAGGTTTCCAGAGAGAAGGAGAAATGACTATAGCACAACAAGCAGAAAATAAAGCGAAAAATGCGGTCTTGGGGTCTCCCCAAGAGGAGCAATTTTTCAAGACAGGTCAGCAAACACGTACTGTAGCAGAGTTAGTGGACTACATCCAAGCTCTCACCACTGAAATTCAAGAATTGTATTGTTTAGACCAGATACCTTGGGTAGTAGGCTATTCCGGTGGTAAAGATAGTACTGCCACTTTACAGCTTATCTGGAATGCGATCGCAGAACTACCAGTTGAAAAACGAAAAAAGACTATTCATGTTATTACAACTGACACACTGGTAGAAAACCCTGTAGTCTCTGTTTGGGTAAGGAAATCCTTAGAAAAAATGAGGGTTACTGCTAAAGAACAAAAAATGCCCATTGAACCCCATTTATTACAACCAGAAATTAAAGAGACATTCTGGGTAAGCTTAATTGGTAAAGGTTATCCAACGCCGCGAGGAAAATTCCGTTGGTGTACAGACCGTTTAAAAATTCATCCTTCTAACCACTTTATCCGTGATGTAGTTAGAGTAAATGGGGAAGTTATTCTTGTTTTAGGTACGCGTAAGGCTGAAAGCATCAAGCGTGCTATTTCAATGGAAAAACATCAAGCAGGTAGCCTAAAAGACCGCCTCGTTTCTGATTCAAGTTTACCGACATCTCAGCTTTACCATAGTGCAAGCTTGCCTAATTCTTTAATTTATAGCCCTATCGAAGATTGGCGTACCGATGAAGTTTGGATTTACCTAAATCAGTGGCAAAACCCTTGGAAATATAGCAATAAAAACTTGTTCACCATGTATCGAGGTGCTACAGCAGATAATGAATGTCCTTTAGTTGTTGATACTTCTACTGCTAGCTGTGGTGATTCTCGATTTGGCTGTTGGGTTTGCACAATTGTTAGTAAGGATAAATCGATGGAGGCAATGATTCAAAATGATGAAGAAAAAGAATGGATGCAGCCTCTATTAGATATTCGTAATGAATTAGATAATAGAGATGACCGCGATAAAAGAGACTTCCGTCGCATCTGGGGAGAAGTCCAGCTTTTTGAGCGTCATGTTGATGGTGAAGTTTCTATTGAACCAATTCATGGCCCTTACACCAAATATTGGCGTGAGCATTGGCTCAGACGATTATTAGAAGCACAAACACAAACCCGCCGCACAGCACCAGAAAATATGCGCGACATCACACTAATTACTCTAGAAGAAATGAGCGAAATTCGCCGCATTTGGCTAGAAGATAAACACGAATTTGATGATAGTTTACCCCGTATTTATCAAGAAGTGACTGGTGAAGAATTTCAAGACCCGCGTCCTGGGGCTGACTATAGCCTACTAGGTCGTGATGAATGGATAGTATTAGAAGAAATCTGTGAAGGTGACGCGATGCACTTGGAACTCATGGCGAAATTGTTAGACACAGAACGCCAGTATCGCAAAAAGACTCGTCGCGTGGGAATATACGATACCCTAGAAAAATGTTTTAATACGAGTTCTCGTTCTCCAGAAGACGCGATTAAAAATGCTCGTTTGAAACGCGAATTAAGCGAAGCAGTTAGTCAAGGTGACGTTGCAAAAGTTAAGCAGATGACTTTAGGAGATGTTACAGCAATGGATAAATTAGATGAAGCTGAAAATGCTCAACAGGTAACTTGGGCAAGTATGAAATTTTCAAAGAAAAATACAGAAGAATAATAGAATATCGGACGATTAGAAATCGCGGCTATACAGACAATACGTCAAAGGACTTTCTGAAGCAAAGACCGCCTACACGAGTTGAAGAAAAATGAGATCAAATTTTATGCAATTAGATGTAAGCAAGAATAAATAAAGCTATATTACATTGTGTAATATACTTTATTGGCTTGTAGTGAGGGCTTTAGCCCTCACTACAAACTTTTAACTGGTATTTAATAATCTTAAAAATCAATGATATTTCTAGAACTCGTATTACAAAACTTTGGCCCATACAGTGGAAAACAGATAATAAATCTTAACCCAAAAATTAATGAAGAAAACTCGCATCCAATCATCCTATTAGGTGGTATGAATGGCGGTGGAAAAACTACCCTTATGGATGCTATTCGTTTAGCCCTTTATGGACAACGCGCCCAATGTTCTACCCGTGGTAGTTTAAGTTATAGCGATTTTCTTAACCAATGTGTTAACAGCAAGATAGATCCAACTACAGACACCCGGATTGAATTACTTTTTGAACATATCGAAAATGATAAGCCAATAAAATATCGTGTTGTCCGTAGTTGGATAAAAAATCCTAAAGAAGGTAAAGATACATTAGGGATTTTGGGCGATAGTGATACATGGCCTGATGCTTTAGTTAATATCTGGGATGAGTATATAGAAAATCTTTTGCCATTAGGGATTTCTAACTTATTTCTTTTTGATGGTGAACAAGTTAAAGAACTCGCAGAACAGGAAACACCACCACCAATTGTTGTTGAAGCCATTCGCGGACTTTTAGGACTGGAGTTAGCAGACCGTTTAGCAATTGATTTAGATATCTTAGTTAACCGTAAACTCAAAGAAGTTGGTAATAGTAAGGATTTAGCAAATTTAGAGGAAATTGAAACTAGATTAACCCAGCAGCAAGAAGATTATCAAACAACAGCAGAGAAATTAGAATCCCTCAAAAATCAGCTAGAAAAATTAGAAATCCAGCAGCGGGAAGCTTTTGATAAATTTATTTCTGAAGGTGGTAAAATTGCGGTAGAACGCAATCAATTAGAGCTACAACAGCAGGCAAAAGCTGCGGAAGTTGAACAAGTGCGTCAGTCGATGTGTGAATTAGCGGCTGATGTTTTACCCCTAGCATTGATTCACAATTTGCTTAATCAAGTGCAAGCACAGGGAGAAAAAGAATTTCGTCATCAACAGATACAAATATCCAAAGATTTGTTAATTGAGCGAGATCAGCGCTTACTCACGTGGCTAAGTCAGGTAGAGCTTTCCCCGATACAAGTTGAAAAAATCCAATCATTTTTAGTCAAAGATGTAGATAGTTTATATGCAAAATCTTTACAGACAGAAGCATCTTGGCTATTAGCTGATGATGAAACTTTAAGTCAGCTAGATAATTTAATCTATCACTTGCAAAATTCCCAAGTTTCTGCTCAACAGCAGTTAAATATTATTAAAAATAAAGAAGAAGAAATTCATACTCTTGAAAGACAAGTGCAGACAGCAGCAGCACCGGAAGATTATAAAAAGCTGCATCAGGCGCTAGAAACAGCACAAAATAAAGTTGTTGAAGCTAAAGCAAATTACGAAGCAATCCGCCGACGTTTAGCTGAATTAGAAACTATTATTGCTAAATCAAAAAAAGAATTAAATGAATATACTGTAGAAAATTTTAAACAAAAAAATAACGAACATATTATTACTTCAGCAGCGAAAGTTCAAGAAACACTCAAGATTTTTCGTGAGAAATTAACCCTGCGAAAACTCAATAAATTAGAGGAAGAAGTTAAAAATTGTTTCCTTTATCTTCTCCATAAATCAGACTTAGTACATCGTATCGCTATTGACACCAATACTTTTAGTCTTTCGCTTTACGATTTCAACGGTAAACCAGTCCCGAAACATCGCCTTTCTGCTGGCGAAAAACAACTACTTGCGATCGCCTTCCTCTGGGGTTTAGCCAAAGTCTCTGGACGACGCTTACCAGTAGCAATCGATACACCATTAGGTAGACTAGACTCCTCCCACCGCAATAACTTAGTAGAACGCTACTTTCCATCCGCCAGCCACCAAGTAATCTTACTCTCCACCGACACCGAAATCGGCAAAAAAGAAGTAGAAACACTACGAGAAAATGAAGCGATCGCCCGCGAATACCTCCTCAAATACGACTCTACTACCCGCCAAACCACCATAAAACCTGGTTATTTTTGGTAATCTATCTTTCTTTGTGTCTCTGTGCCTTTGTGGTTCATTCAAAAATATGGAATCCCCAATAGAAAGAATAAAACTTTCCCAAACAGCCAAAGACCAACTTCTCAAACTCAAACGCAGCACCAAAATTGACCAATGGAACATCTTATGCCGTTGGGCGTTTTGTCGTTCCCTCGCAGAATCAACCGCGCCTTCACCCGTACCAATTCCCCAGGATAGCAACGTCGAAATGACTTGGCGGGTCTTTGGCGGCGAAATGTCCGATATTCTCCTCCTCGCACTCAAGCAACGCTGTCACAATGACGGTTATCCCACAGATAAAGAAACCCTCGCCACTCAATTTCGCCTGCATTTGCATCGTGGCATTGGTTACTTAGCAGGCGATCCAAATATCAAGAAAATTGAAGATTTAATTGAACTAGCCATTAAAAATTGAAAGGATATTAGTTAACTGTTAACTGTTCACTGTTAACTGACTAACATTATGCCCGAAGCGCTAGAAATCGAGCGTCACAGAGCTGCGATCGCTCGCACTGATCTATCTCGCCCTGTACGATTAGCAACAGAGTGGGCAATCTTGCACAAAGATACCACTTTTTTTGACTATGGCTGCGGCTACGGTGGTGATGTGCAGCGAGTAGGAAATTTAGGCTACACCAGTGCAGGCTGGGATCCTTACTATTACCCTAATACACCCATCACATCCGCCGATGTGGTCAACTTAGGTTACGTCCTTAACGTCATTGAAGACCCAGAGGAACGCCGCCAAAGCCTTATTCAAGCTTGGGAACTCACCCAAAAAGTTTTAATTGTTGCGGCTCAAGTCCTGATTAACGCTCCGAGCAAGACTCAACTTGCTTACAACGATGGGATTGTGACTCGCCGCAATACTTTTCAGAAATATTACGAACAAGAAGAACTCAAAACTTATATTGATGAGACGTTAAATGTAGATGCAGTACCGGTGGCGTTAGGCGTCTACTTTGTTTTTCGCGATGAAGCCGAAAAAGAGAGTTACAAAGCTATCCGCTTTTTTTCTAGAACTTCGACGCCGCGAGTCCGCATTCCCAGCAAGCGGTTTGAAGACTATCAAGAACAACTTGAACCATTAATGGCTTTTTTTACTAAGCGCGGTAGACTACCTGTCAAAGGCGAATTAGACAATGAGCAGGAATTGTTGAGCGAGTTTGGTAACTTTCGCCGTGCCTTTGCTATAGTTTTGCAAGCTACTGACGAAGCAGAATGGGATGCGATCGCCTACCGTCGTTCTCTAGACATCCAAGTATACCTCGCTCTCACCCACTTTGATCAACGCCCTGCATGGCAAAAGCTAGCGCCAGAAATGCGTCACGATATCAAAGCCTTTTTTAGCAGCTATGAGGAAGCTTGCGCTGTCGCCGACCAAAAGCTTTTTAGCTTAGGTAAAGCAGGAATTATTCAAACTGCTTGCGAAAAAAGCAAAATTGGTAAACACACACGCGGCGCGCTTTACGTTCATGTTTGGGCATTAGCAGCACTCGACCCCTTGTTGCGAATTTACGAAGGCTGCGCTAGCCGTACTATTGGGCGGGGAGATGGAGCCACATTGATAAAATATTACACTGATAAACCGCAAATATCTTATCTGTTTTACCCCGAATTCGACACTGACCCCCATCCAGCCTTAAAAGCGAGTATAACTATTGATTTAAAAACCCTATTCGTTACTCACCGAGACTATCAAAATAGGGCAAATCCGCCGATTTTGCACCGTAAAGAAAACTTTGTTACCAGCAACTACCCGCTTTATGAAGAATTTGCTCAACTTACCCAACAAGAACAGCAATTAGGACTGCTAAAGCAAAAAAGCGATATCGGTACACGTCAAGGTTGGGAAAAATGTCTTGCTGCACACGGGGTAGAAATCAGAGGTCATCAAGTTTACCCAATTCAGCAAAGTTAAGAAATAGTTTTAGGAAAGTTAAGAAACTGTTGACGCTGTAAGGGAATCCTGAATTTCTATTTCAGCCAAGTAAATCTTGGTAAGTTGACATGTTTACATATAATTGCATAGCAGCTATGGCAAGATATCTCAGTCATTGAAAGGGATTAATCCGAAACTACTGCTGCCCTGATAATTCAAACCTTCATAGGTATTAACATGATACACTTTCTCATTTACTCGTTGTTTTTTATCCAAACTCCAATTACCATGACTGAGATTTCCTCAAAAAAGGCAAAAAATTGAAACTATGAGGGAAATTAAATCGCTGCTACAAGTTTTTGGTAGCCGCAAAATGGCGGCTTTATTGTTACTAGGTTTTGCATCCGGTTTACCTTTATTGTTAATCGGTAATACCTTAAAGGCTTGGATGACCATAGAAAAAGTAGATTTGGCAGCTATTGGCTGGTTTAGCCTCGTTGGGTTGCCTTATTCTTTGAAGTTTCTTTGGTCGCCGTTACTAGATAGGTTTACTCTGCCAGTTTTGGGACGGCGGCGGGGTTGGTTAATTTTGACACAGATTGCTTTGATCGTAGCGATCGCCGTCATGGCTTTTCAACAACCCAAACAAGCATTACAGCTTTTAGCTATCAACGCCATAGTTATTGCCTTTATCAGTGCAACTCAAGATATCGCTAGTGATGCCTACCGCACTGATGTTTTAGAAAAGCTAGAAATGGGAGCTGGTGCAGCAGTTTTTATCTTAGGTTATCGAATTGCCCTGTTAGTCGCAGGTGCTTTAGCGTTGATACTTGCTGATAACCTGCCTTGGTCATCAGTTTACTTGATCATGGCAGGGACAATGGTAATCGGTATTTTTGCTACCTTGCTAGCACCAGAACCAGAAGCAATTAGCCCTCCAGCTTCCTTAGCCGATGCTGTTGTCTTGCCCTTTAGAGAATTTTTCCAGCGTCAGGGTATCATTCAAGCTATTTTAATTCTTGTGTTCATTACTCTATACAAGCTAGGTGACGCCTTACTGAGCAATATGACCACGCCTTTTTTGCTGCAAACTGGTTTTACCAAAACTGATATTGGGGCAATTCAGGTAGGTATGGGATTAATTGCTACCATTGTCGGAGCTTTAGCAGGTGGTTCAATTTTGAGCACAATTGGCATCAATCGCTCACTTTGGGTGTTTGGTGTTTTACAAGCTGTCAGTAATTTAGCGTACTTTTTTCTAGCATATATCGGTAAAAACTACCAAGCTATGGTACTTGCTATCAACATAGAACAGTTTTGTGGTGGATTGGGGACAGCAGCCTTTGTTGCCTTTTTGATGAGTCTTTGTAACCAGCGGTTTTCTGCAACTCAGTATGCTTTGCTTTCTAGCTTGATGGCCGTTAGCCGCGATATCTTAGCATCTCCTGGTGGTGCGATCGCTCAAAGCACGGGATGGCCTGTATTTTTCTTAATTACCATCGCCGCAGCTATACCAGGACTACTCTTATTACCAGTGTTTGCCCCTTGGAATCCTCAGCCAGTGGCAGTATCTAGACCAGGACTTGAGGAAGAAGAGGATATATGGGGAATCAAGTAGTTATTACTGTCGGCACACTTATCCTTTTACTCACTGGTTTGTTGCTTGGCTATGTTCTCTCGCAGTTAGTTTTAGGATTTTTGGGATTTAATCTCCTAACTTTTTTTGGAACACTCAGCCTAATTTTAATTTTTGGTACACTTTATTACGTTTTATTTTGGCAATTGAGGAGACAGACGCCAACCCCATCATTCAGAGGAGAGATCCCAAACCAAGTAGAAGAGAGTGCATCTGATAGCTATCTCAAAAACAGGCTGATCGCTAGATTATCTGGTGATACTGCCGCTGCCGAAAGGTTGATTGAGCAGGCAAAAGAGAATTATCCTGGGATGCCAGAGAATTGGTATTGTGAAAGAGTGCTCGATGACTTAGAGCGCGATCGCCGATAATCTGTTATTTTTTAGCCCCGGAAAATCGCTAAAATAAATCAAGAAAACTTCACAAATATTTAGCTAGGTTCTCATCAAAGTCCCTAGCTTTTTGCAACCCGAAATATGGCTATTTTTCGTCAGTACATCGCCCCATTGCTTGCAGTATTAGTATTTTTCTTTGCTCTGGTGGCAGTCAGCGCCCGCATATTTTTACCCTCCGACATGGCAGCACCAGCACCAATTGAAGAGGTAGGCGTGAGTGTTCAACCCACTCCTGTCCCACCAGCAGTAAATAACTCAGCTAGCTAAGTTAATGAACGTCAAAAGTGTCTGAGCAACTACTACCGGGGTATGATATTCGCCGTGGCTCAATTTTAGATCGGTCGCTGCTGGTCAAGTTCATGCAGCGGACTTACCTGGATATGTTCCCCAACCAGGATTTTGCTCACCTAGAGCAAACAGTCAAGCAATACTTTTCTGGCGATACACCCTTGTGGTGGGTTGAAGAAGACGGGGGAGCAGGGGAGCAGAAAAATCGAAATTTCTCCTCCGCCCCCACTCTCCCCATCGCTTGCCTCTGGGTAGGCAATGCCATAGACCAAGTGCGGGGCGATCGCCATGCTCACATTTTCATCCTCTACGTCGTGCCAGAATACCGACGGCAAGGTATTGGCACAGCTTTGATGCGATATGTAGAAAATTGGGCTGCTCAAAGAGGCGATCACCAAATCGGACTGCAAGTGTTTCAATCAAATACACCTGCATTAAATCTTTACAATCAGTTGGGTTATCAAACCCAATCCCTCTGGATGATAAAATTCCTGAGTGCAGAAAAATAAACTAGTGCATAACGATAACATTCTGTAGCGTCTTAGTTATACCAGTTCTCGTAAACATCAAAATCAACCAGGTTGATGAGAAAATGTACAATGATGTAACTGACATCTATCAGGGTTTTATCTGTTGGCATGGAGGGTTGTGAGTTAATCCCCGCTAGGGATTGAAATTATGTACGACGAAGACGACCTAAGCCTACTCGATGCCGAGGTGGAGCTAGAAAGCCCCCTAGATAAAATAGAGCCGCTAACTGCTGAGTCAGAGGAAGCAAAGCCAGATCCCGAACTGATGCTAGCCCTCCTAGAAAATCCCCAGCCCCAGCAAAGGATGCTAGCAGCTCGTGCTTTTTGTGATATTGAATATCCCCTCGCTACTCCTCATCTAATTCGCCTGTTAACTGATACCTGTCCTTTAGTCAGAGTGAGTGCTGCTTATGGACTCGGACGCAATCCTAGCCCAGATGCAGTAGGCCCATTAATTGCCCAATTACACCAGGATTGGAATGGCTATGTACGTAAAGGTGTAGTTTGGGCCTTAGGAAACTGTCGCGATCGCCGTTCATTAGCACCCCTAGCAGACGCCTTAAAAACCGATATCTCCGCAGTTCGTTTGTGGGCTGCTAGTGCTCTGGCACAGATGGCAGACGTAGGTTATGAAGCAGTTTTAGGAGCAATACCGCCACTAATTGGAGCCTTAGTTAAAGACCCCGTAGCAGCAGTAAGGAGTAACTGCGCTTGGGCGATCGGACAATTATGCCGGGAATTGCCTTCTAACGTAGTTTATGCCACCGCGATCGATGCACTAATTCAAGCCTTTGCTGAAGACCAAGACTTAGGAGTGCGCGAAGACGCCAAAGCCTCACTACTAGGAGTAGGTGATCCCCGTGGTTTGCAGCTAATTGAAACCCTAGAACAAGAAGGGTGGTTTTAACTTTTGAATTTTCAAAATTCAGACTTTACAAATCAATAGTTCTTTTTAGACTATCTGCTAACTCCTTTGTTACCCCAACCCTGACTAAGCTTCAGTTGTAGGCTTGATTAAATTGAGGTCATAAGGTCGTTCTGTATCGTCCTCACCTAAATATTCACCATTTTGAATTTCCAGAATAATTAGCGGAATATGTCCGGGATTTTCTACCTTATGCAGCGTTGCTGCTGGAACAAAAGTTGACTCATTTCGATTCAGTAATACTTCCTCTTCTCCACAAGTCACCTTCGCTACACCAGACACTACAACCCAATGTTCATTGCGGTGATAATGGATTTGCGGTTTAATGCCGTGCCTGGGCTTGATTTCAACACGACTAATTCTATAGCTTTCTCCCTCTTCTATCACCTCCACGTTACCCCAGTATCGTGTACCTGAATGTGAAGAAGGTTCGTTGATATTTGACTTAATATTATCCTCATTCTGAGTCATAACTAATTTCTCAACCAGATGACTATTACTATTATTCTCCAGTAATTTAACGTAACCAGATAAAGCTAGGGTTAAGCCACACAAAGAGATGCTGTAAACACGGTTTACTTAGCGATCATGCACTATGTATTGAATATTAAATACTAGAAAAACTTTTCCCCAATCCCCAATCCCCATACTTCTCTACTTTGAGGCTGCGCCCTAAGCGTAGCCATGCCGCAGGCTTTACGACTTCTCTACGAGACCAAGGCGTAGCTTGCTTCCCCGTAGGGGTACGCTCAGTACAAGTTCCCCAATCCCCAATACCTAACCCCCCGTATACTGAATCCGATAAATACGATTATTGGCTTCCTCTGTTACTAGCAAACTGCCATCAGGTAATACGAGTAACCCCACAGGTCGTCCCCAAGTAGTTGGTGTAGAAGGATTTAGCAAAAATCCTGTAAGAAAGTCTTCGTAGTAACCTTGTGGGCGGCCTTTACTATCGAAGGGAACAAAGACAATTTTATAACCAGTGCCGCGATCGCGGTTCCAAGAACCACGAAAAGCAGTAAAAGCACCGTTACGGTACTTTTCTGGAAATGTCTGGCGGTCATAAAACTGCAAACCTAATGCAGCTGAATGCGACTGAAAAAGCACATCCGGCGTCTGAGTCCGGGCTACTAAGTCGGGGCGTTTACTCTTATTATTATTGGTCTTTTGACGCGGATCGAGGTTACTTGGCGTCAGATAAGCATAAGGCCAGCCGTAAAATTCCCCTTGCTGGATGCGTGTTAAGTAGTCTGGTACTAAGTCATCACCAATACCATCCCGTTCGTTGACAGTGGTGTAAAGTTCCTTCGTTACAGGGTGAAAGTCTAAACCAACAGGGTTACGCAAGCCAAAGGCAAAAATCTGCTGCTGAGAACCATCCAAATTCATCACCTGTACTGATGCTCTTGGTAAGGGTTCCTCATCCACATTGGTTCCTGAACCAACTGAGACATATAACTTATTCCCGTCTGGCGAAACAACAACATTGCGCGTCCAATGATTGTTATAACCCTCAGCAGGTAAGTCAGCGATTTTTTTCCCCTTACCTGTAATTTTGTTTTGACCTTGAGTATAAGGAAAACTTAGTACAGCATCAGTGTTTCCTAAAAAGAAGGAATTACCCGCAAAAGCCATACCAAAAGGTCTATTGAGTCCATTTGCCCTGCTAGCAAATGTCTCTTGAACATCGGCTACGCCGTCGCTGTTAGTGTCACGCAACAGACGAATGCGGTTTTGCCCGGTTTCCGTCACTAGCACATCACCACTGGGGGTTAAAGCCAGCCAGCGAGGGGCATCTAAACCTTCAGCAAACACATTAACTGTAAATCCTGGTGGTACGCGTAGTACGGGGTTTTGGGGAATTGGTACTACATCGGGCCTCTTAGAAACACTTTCCGTAGCGAAAGGTGCTGGTAAATTCTTCAGGTTGATTCGGATAGGTTTAGGTGAAAGTGGTTCAGTACGGACGCTATTTTTCGGCTGTGTAGGATTCTGTGCCAACTGGGACGAAGGTGCAGATACTTGCGTAGCATTATCCAAAGAAGCGCGAGTCTGGTTACAGGCTGCTGTGGTCAGTAACAAAACTAGCAGCAACAAACGCGCAGAAACTTTCATGGCAGCAAAAATAATACACAATATTCTTAATGTAAACCTGAAACTCGATAAATATCGCTAGTCTAAAGTCCGATTTTTATAGCTTTAACTACTTCTTCCTCAAATCATTGCTTGTCCTTGCCTCATTACCAATAGCTAATTTACTCCGGTAAGAGTTGTCTTCACAAATAGACTCTCCTTGTGTAATACACGGAAGCATTATCTGCACAATTGTTTTTTCTTTTGGCTGACTTTGAATTTTGAGTGTACCACCGTGCAATTCAACCAAACGTTTGGCAATAATTAACCCCAAACCTGAACCTTCTTGTTCGTAAAGTTTGCGCTCAAATTGCTGATAAGCTCCCAATTCAACAATCTGATCTGCTGTCATACCTCTACCGCAATCAATAAAGCATAGATTAAAAGTATTGTTAACAGACTTACTAGTAACTAAAATCGGTGTTCCTTGTGAGGAAAACTTCAAGGCATTATCAATTAATTCTTCAATTATTTTATAAATTTTTGTGGGAGATATTTTTATATGACATGCATGTAAATCTACTTGTAAATCTGCTTCCCGCCCTGCATGTTTAGCTTTTTCAATCATTAAGTTAGTTAACGTCGATGTTGGAAAGACTGTTTGCTGACTTTGCAGTAATTTGATTTGCTGTGGCTCGGTTGCCATAATTTCAAGTTCTGCATATAGTAAAAAGTTTTGGATTAATTTAAATAAACGTTCACCTGACTTATAAATACCTTCTGCCATTTCGCGAATTGCTTGTGAGTCAAGACTATCACTTTCTTCCATTAGCAGTTGCGAAAAACCTAAAATGCCATTTAGAGGTGTTCGCATTTCATGAGGAAGAGACAAAGTAATACTATTACGTAAGTCATTTAGTTTCTTTTGAGATTGCTGATTAATTACTGTTTGCTTTTCTAATCTACAGGTAATAGCTGCTAGTAATTCTGCCCTTCTAAATGGCTTGATAATGTAATCATCCGCACCTAATTCCATACCTTGACGAAAGTCCGTTTTGTCAGATTTTGCAGTTAGAAAAATCAATGGAATCATCGCAGTTAGCTGATTTTGCCGTAGTGCCTTCAGTACTTCATGACCATCTAATTCCGGCATCATCACGTCGCAAAGAATCAGATCGGGAATTTCCTCTTGGGCTAACTGCAAACCGAGAAGACCGTTTTCTGCGCCAATTACGTTGAAATCTTCAGCGTCTAGCAAATCTAAAATATTTTGACGTACGTTTATATCATCTTCAATTACTAGTATTTTGTTCATTTGCCTAAAACAATAAAGAATAAATTAGTTGTCTTTTATTTTCGATTACTATTAAAAATATGAATAACTACTCATAGTTAACCTAATATTATTTATTGTTTAAGTTACTATTTAATTATGTATAATATATGAGCATAAAAATATTTTAATTTTATTTATACCGATAAACATTTGTTAGTTAACAAAAAGTTTTCAAATTCTGCTGCTGGTAATGGACGACTAAATAGAAAGCCTTGCATAGCACTACAATGATGTTGGCGCAAAAAGGCAAGTTCGGCTTCTGTCTCTACACCTTCAGCTACTACATGTAGATTAAGATTATCAGCCATCTGAATCAATGCTTTTGTAATTGCTGATTTTTGGGGATCACTGGCAACATTATGAATAAAATAGCGATCAATTTTTAATGTATTAATTGGTAAGTTTTTCAAATAAATTAAAGAAGAATAGCCAGTACCAAAATCGTCAATTGCAATTTTAACACCCAATGATTGTAATTTATTCATAGTAGCGATCGCACTATTAATATCTTGCATAATCATACTTTCAGTTAATTCTAATTCTATATAATGAGGTTCCAAACCATTAATGTTTATAAAATAAATTATTTTTTGAATAAAATCTGGTTGATTAAATTCAATTACCGATAAATTTACAGTAATACTCAAAGAATTAATTCCGGCATCACGCCAGCTTCTAATTTGTTCACATACTCTTTTCAAGACCCATTTACCAATGGGAACGATTAAACCTGTAGATTCTGCTAACGGAATAAATTCTCCTGGTGTAACCATTCCTAATTCAGGACTGTGCCAACGTAACAAACTTTCAGCAGCTACTATCTTACCAGAAGCAATATCGACTATTGGTTGATAATAAACTTCAAACTCTTGAAAATTATGTTGTTTAATAGCTCGATGCAAGCTAATTTCTAATAGCTGCATCTTTGGAGACAAATTATTAATAACATTTGGAGGAGACAAATACTTTTTTAAAGCAGCATGTTTTTCTAATCTATTCATGACTGCACTTAATAATTCTCCACGAGTAAATGGCTTAGTTATATAGTCATCTGCACCCATATTCATTCCTTGACGAAAGTCACTTTTAGCAGATTTTGCAGTCAAAAAAATAAAGGGAATAGTTGCAGTCAAAGGGTCTTGACGTAATGCTGTTAGTACGCCAAAACCATCTACTTCTGGCATCATCATATCGCATAAAATTATATCAGGAATTTCAGCAATAGCCATTTGTAAACCAATTCTTCCATTGGCAGCAGCAATAATCTCAAAATTTTCAGCTTCTAGTAAAACCAAAATATTTTCACGCACAGCTTCTTCATCTTCAATTACTAAAATTTTAGGCATATTACCTCAGTTTTACTTTGGTTTTTTAATGGCAGAGTGACAATAAACGTCGTAGTAAATCCCAGCTCACTTATGACAGTGATTTCACCTTGATGTATATCTACACACTTTTTTACAATCGCTAATCCTAATCCAGTCCCTAGGATATTACCGACATTTCTAGCACGATGAAAGGACTCAAAAAGTCGCGGTAGGTCTTCTTCTGGAATGCCAATTCCTTGATCTTGAATTGCAAATACAGCTCGCAGATCCTCACAGGTGAGAGTAAACTTAACAGTGCTACCAATTGGGGAATATTTGATTGCATTCGAGAGTAAATTACTCAGAATATGTCCCAGCAATCTTTCATCCATGTAGCATGGTACAGATTCATATTGACTAGTAAAATAAATTATGTGCTGATTACTGAGATTTAGCTGTACTTCTTCTACTAATTGACGACAATATTCCACTAAATCTAAAGATATTGGTCTGAACTCTAATTTCCCTGCTTCCGCCTTACCAATAACCAACACATCATTTAACATTTCAGTCATTCGCTTGACAGCGCTTTGAATCCGATGCAGATGAGTGAGTTGTTTTTCTTGTGTCCATTTTTGGCGGTAGTGTTCCAGTAACTCGCAAGAAGAAAGGATAGTACTCAACGGCGTGCGGAATTCGTGGGAAGTCATAGAGACAAAGCGGGATTTAAGTTCGCTGAGTTCTTTTTCTTTTTCTAGTGCAACTCTCAGTTCTTGTTCCAATTGCTTGCGAGCTGTGATATCTGCCCAGTAACCGACCATTTCCACAGGCTTGCCAGCTTGATCCCGCACTACCTTACCTTGGTCGTGTACCCAACGATAAGTGCCGTCTTGGTGCAAAAAGCGATATTCCAGCGTATACCGCCCCTCTGCCAATACGTTTGAGAGTTTGGCAAACGCTTGGGTTGCATCTTCCGGGTGGAGATGACTAGCCCAAAAGCCAGGAGTGTCTACCATTTCCCGTGCTTCATAGCCCATCATCGTGGTGACATTTTCGCTAACGAAAGTACCGCCAAAATCTCCATAACTCCTACAGGTATAGATCACAGCTGGACTGGATGAAAGTAAATATTGTAACCGTTGTTGACTGACAAGTAGTGCCGTTTCTGCCTGCTTACGCTCGGTAATATCGTTTTGAATGCCGATGTAATGAGTGAGATAGCCATCGGTGTCATAGACGGGAGAAATATTTAACTCATTCCAAAACAGACTGCCATCTTTACGATAATTGCGTAAAATTACTGTAAAGTCTTTTCCTGTTCGCATAGCAGCATTGAGTTCTTGTAACCCTGGTTGATTAATATCAGTACCTTGAACTAAAAGAAAGTTTTGTCCAATCACTTCTGCTGCCGAGTAGCCGCTCATCCGCTCAAAAGCTGGATTGACATAGATAATTGGCCCAGCTGGCATGGTGACATCGGCAATAATAATGCCATTACTGCTGGCAGCGATCGCGCGATCGCGCAATCGTAAACCTTCCTCTGCTTGCTTGCGCTGTGTAATATCCGTATAAATATTGACAGTTCCTACTATTTTGCCACTGTGATCTTTAATCGCATCAGTACAAAGATAAATTTGCACACTCCTACCACAGCGGGTTTGCATCATCACCTCACCACGCCACGACTCACCTCTTTGAATTTTAGCAAGTACTTTTTTACACTCTGTTTGTTGCTGGAAAATAACTTCTACTCCGCCAGCAGCTTGCAATTCCTCCAAGGTATACTCAAACAGTTTGATAAATGCGGCATTGACGTAAATACCCTCACCTGTAATGTCAGCCATGCCAATGGCGTCGCTTGTGCTTTCTATCGCTTTGCGAAAACGTAATAGCGATTCTTCGACTAATTTACGGTATGTAATATCTGTAGAGATGCCACCAACGGCATAAGAGATACCATTAGCATCTTTTAAAGGAAACTTCACAGATAAATAAGTGTGTAAACCGTCCTTGAGGGGAACAACTTCTTCAGCTTCTACGGGGATGCCACCTACAATTACCTGGTGATTATTAGCCGCAAAACCTTCAGCAATCTCATAGGGAAAAATGTCGTAGATGCTTTTGCTTACTATTTGGTCTTGAGTAATATTGAATAGCTTTTCAAACTGATGATTGATCAACAAGAATCTATCTTGAGAATCTACTAGGTACATCACAGCTGAAGAATTATCTAAAATCGCTTGTAGCTGTTGTTGAGTTTCCCGCAATGCCGTTTCTGCTTGCTGGCGATCGGTGATATCTTCAAAAGTGCCTAAGATACCTACTACATTGCCTTCGAGATTATGAAGTGGAACTTTATTTGTGTCCAGCCAAGTCTGTTTGCCGTCTGCTCTTAATAAAGGTTCAATGATGTGATATTCGGGTGTATTGCTCTGCATTACCCTAATGTCACACTCACGGTAGAAGTCTGCTTCCTCTTTCTTCCAAGGTAAGTCATAGTCTGTCTTTCCTACGATCTCTTCTGGATTATTCAAACCACCAGCGATCGCAAAGTTGCGATTACAACCCAAGTAGACAGAATTACTATCTTTCCAGAAAATACACTGAGGAATAGTATCCATAATTAGTTGTAACATTTGCTGGGATTGCCGCAGTTGCTCCTCCACGATTTGGCGCTCGACAATCTCAGACAATAACTGCCGATTTGTTTGTTTTAAAACAATAGTTCGCTCAGTCACTCGCATTTCTAATTCTTGGTTCACCTGTTGCAAAGCTGCTTGTGCCTGTTTGAGTTCAGTAATGTCTCGTGCTTCAGCAATCAGCAGCGCGACTTTCCCAGTTGCATCTGTCAACGGCTTCAAAGAAAAATCTATAGTTCGGACTGTTTGATTTACACCGAGTACATCAACTTCGTAACGAACAAATTCCCCTCTAGCCGCAAGTGCTATTGCTAGCTTGAGTTGATTCTGCGTTTCGTGGGAAATTGTCCACCATCGCGTCTCCCAGTATGAACGTCCAACTACATCTTCTGGCTGTAATCCCCCAAAATCGAGTAACGCTTGGTTGGCTTCTAAAACAATACCTCCTGGTGTTAGCAATCCGGTAAACTGGAATGTGCCGTTGAAGATGGCGCGAAATCGTCTTTCGCTCTCATGCAGTGCTGCTTCTGCCTGCACGCGGTAAGTAATATCCACAGAAACTCCAATCATGCGAGCGATGCCTGTAGGATCTGTCAATACCATGCCGCGTGTTAGTAACCATTTGTACTCTGATCGCCCTTTTACAAGCATTCGATGCTCTACTTCAAAAGAGCTAAGATTTGCGATCGCTAATTTGTGAGCATTAGCAAACTTTTCTTGATCATCCGCATGTACTAGCGCTAGGACTTCGCTGTAAGATATTTCTTGAGTATCTCCAGTTTCATTAACCATACTCAAGAACAACATCCGGTCATTATTCAAATTGCGTTCCCAATAAATTGTTTGAGTCGCCTCCAAAGCCAATATTAGTCGAGTGGCGCTCTCCTGCAATACCTCAAAAGCCAGCAAACGCATTTGTTCTTGGGTTTTCTCGTAGTCGCCTTTAGTTTTCGCTGTTTCTTGTGCCAGTACTTGACAAATACTTTCAGAAGTGATTACTCCGACCATTTGACCTTGGTCATCTACAACTGGCAGTAAGTTCAACTGCTGCTGGCGCAATAGCAACAACGCTGATGCTAGATTAGGAAATTCTGACATCTTTAGCATCATGACTGAGGTATGCATGACTTCAGAAATCTTGGCTGTTCTCAAGTCAATCCCTGAAGCTAAAAGCTGCACCAGATGCCGCTCTGTAAAGCACCCCAATATCTGCGAAGCTGATCCCACTAAGACATTTTTGCCCTGTGCCGCCATCAGTGCGATCGCATCCGATAATGGTGTTTCTGGCACAACCATCAGCGGTGAACAGTCAATTATTGACTCTAAGCTTTGTAGCCCGATAAGCTGAGGTAAGGCTTGCATAGATGATTACGATAGCTATTATCAAAAAATAGTTATCTAAAGTAGTGTATTAAGTAATCTCTAATATTTTGACGCTAACTAAGTAATATTATCTCAGGACAAACACGGTAAAACTTGTTTTAATAAATACAAAATAATTGATGCATAGTTAGTTAAAAATGGGGAGCATGAGTTAAGAGTCAAGAGTCACTAATTGTTCTCTTCGCCTACTGCCACTACACCACTCCCCTACCTTTTAAAACTTGTCATTACCCAAATCTTTTAAATTTCCCGCTTTGTTCTTATCCCGCTAGAGAATCAACAGGTTGCGTTTCCTGAGTCCCCCACCATACATAAAGCTGTATATTTCAGTTCACGCTTCGTGGACTTGCGCTATTAGCCCGGAACTTTAGTTCTGGGCGGGATGACGGTAAGCACGAAACTTTAACTGTCACAAAAAATGTGGGTAATGACAAAGATACTCTAGGGACGTAACTGCGATGTCTCCGACGGGCTACGCCTACGCCGTTCGCCGTAACGCAATAGCTTTTCTATAGTTGCAAGCCGATTTTCCCAAACTTTAACTTGATAGGAATTATCTATAACTTCTCGGCTCATCAATGCCCGAAATTGAGATTTTAACCGAGTTAGCGAGGCTCTCGCCGCTAATAAATTACTGGCAGAAGGCGAACTGGCAAGCTGATTCAAAGCAGTTTGTAAAATTTCTGCCTGGTTATTAAAATCTGAAATCGTCTTAGCAGGTATTTGCAGTTGCTCATTTTGCAAAACAAACTTCCATTCCCGTTGCAGGGCAGTATAACGAACAGCAGCAGTTTGAAAAGGCTGGCGGTGAGGGATAGGTTCACTATTTGTAGGTTTTACCCCGCCTTGGGTGCTACTAAAAAGTTTGTCTAGCTCGTTGTTAAAATTCTCAGCGGCAAAGAGTGCATAACCACTTACTGGCAAGTCTCTTACTAATTGGAGCTGATCCAAGGCTCCGACTGGTGGTAAAGAAAGTAAACGAATTCCTGGTAATAACAACGTAGAACCTAATTGTGTAGAGGCAATCCAGGGTTGTGCCAGCCTTTGGAAGCGAGAAGTATCTAGGGCATAAGTCATAGGAACGATTAAATCTATATCCCCTTGGCGTGCCCAAAGTTCCCAATGTTGTTGAATTTTCTGAATCCGTTCTAGTTCCGGCAGAGGAAATACAGCAACAGACAAAATCAAATCTGCTCGTTTTTGCCGTAACTGTTGCGATGCTTGGGCAACAAAGCTATCAACTTGCTGAGTGCGAAATGTCGTCCACTTTTGCCACAAATCCGGTTGGCTGGGGGAAATACTCAGCGGATCTACACCAGTAAGTTGCTGAAACTGCGCTCTTGCAGCTTTACCGTAGCCATAATATCGACCTGCAAACGGGTCTTGAAAAGGATAGCGAATGTAGTCGAGTTGTAGACCATCTACGTCATAACGCGTAACAATTTCTTCGTATAGCTTGAGCAAGTACTGTCGCAATTCGGGGTTAGCTGGGTCAAAGAATGGCTTTGTCTGATTAACAGGAATCATATTGCCCAGGTTGTCGTAGTTTGCCCAATCTGGATGAGCGGCAAGTACTGGCCCTGGGTAATTAGGATTGAGATTGATAATCTCATTGTGACGTTGATTACCAGCAGCAAAAGTCCAAACCCAAGCGTGTAATTCCATTTCTCGCTTATGGGCTAATTTCACTG
Organism: Komarekiella atlantica HA4396-MV6; assembly: GCA_019359395.1. Classification (GTDB taxonomy): domain Bacteria; phylum Cyanobacteriota; class Cyanobacteriia; order Cyanobacteriales; family Nostocaceae; genus Komarekiella; species Komarekiella atlantica. Next base: position 269,105 of record JAHHHK010000003.1, on the reverse strand, counting down.
CGGCTGCTAATGGATCCCAGCCGCGAATTAACGGGTTTTGCTGTGGTGCGACTTTACTGGGATAAATCGTATAGCTCGCATTCACAGTTTCAAAAAAGACGGTATTAATCCCAGCTTGGGCTAGGCGATCAAAAATTTGAGCTAGTCCCTTCTCGCTACCAGCACGGACAATTGTCCCCCGGTCTAACCATACAGCACGGATTTCAGGCTGAGCCAACTTCCGGTCAACAGGAAACTGTTTCCACAGACTCGCCTTAGCTTCCAACCACTGCTGACGAGCCAGAGCGTAGTTTTTTTCTGCAATCAACTGAGGTAAGTTTTTGGCAATTAGCCTTGCTTGTGTTATTGCTTGCTCTGTGCTGGCAACTGGTGCTCCAAGTTTGGTTGAGGCGAATTGTGTCTGCTGTTCTTCTAAAGACTGAGCGCGTAGACGCCTACGGGGCTGTTCGTCAGACTTCGTTTCGCTGACACTACTATATGTCGAGGCTGCTAGATGGGCACTTTCTACTCGACCAATTAGATTTTCTAGCTCTTGCTGAAGGGCGATCGCTTGATTATGATCAATCGGCGTATTAGAGTTGGGTGCAATATCTAAACGCACTGCTTGTTCTAGTTCATCAATAGCCTCTTGAGCACGTGGGGGCGTGACTTTGGGAAGCGGTCTGGGTTGAGGAGCAGTGGCGGTAGTAAGTTTTGAGTCCTGAGTCCTAGTCCTGTTAGCGGTAGCGGGGCGTTTAGCCTGTCCTGAGTTTTGAGCCAATGGTGGTTTTATTGGAGTTGCAGGGCCTATTCTAGATGTAGGAGTGGTAGGGACAGTTGCCACCGATGTAGAGCAACTTTGCGAGCCTCCTGCCACTTTATTCGTGCCTTTTGGTAGTGCTGTCAGATGACGATTGACGGCAGCTTTTAACCAAGCACTATCTAACTCTGCGGCTGAAGTTGCATCTGTACCCCAACGCCAGCCCAAAAATGTGGAACGTTCAGTTGTCACTACTGCGGCAGGATTATCTTGAGAATTCCAAACAGCAGCAGCTTGAGTCATGGCATCATTCGGAATTACAACACCGCCGCGCACTTTACCAAACAGTCCAGTTTGAGTTGCCCAACCTTGTATTTTGGTTTTTGTGGGTTTCATCTGTTCTGTTTGATTGAGACTGAATCCCCAATAACCCCCTAGAAGCGATCGCAATAACTGGCGCACTCCTGGTGCGGACAGACTACCTATAGGGCCACTGGCAATTAAGCGTCCTCCCTTGCTCATCCATTCTTCTAAGGCGATCGCTTGTGTTGGTGTTAATGTCTCTACATTTGGCAAAAACAATACTCGGCGATCGCCCCAATCCGTTACATTCTTCACATTAGCGAGGGGAATTACACAATACTTGACTCCCACTGCCTGCAAGCGGTCAGTTATGCCTGTCCATTGATTAGCATTTTCTTGGCTGTGGACTATGCTCAATACAGGTTCTTCTGTCACCGCTATTGCTGGCAAAATTCCCAAACAATTAACTAATAAAAAATTAAATTTTAATATAAAAAATCCAGTTTTTTTAATGTTTAACTTAATATCTTTAATTATGCTTTCCTGATAATTCACTAGTTACTCCTAATTTTATTAGTTATTAATTAATCTTTATTGACCATTACTCATTAATCAGTTGTCAATCATACAGAACAACGCTTCTTGCTAAGGATATTTATAACCACTAACTACTGTGTTGGAAAGTTTTGATATCTCACAAAAAGCCTTTCTTCAGGCTTTTACACCGAAAGTTAGCGCTCAAACTTCCCAAGATAATGGTTTTATTTCCATAACATTGGCTTTGACAAAAGGTTTAATCACAACTGACAGATCGCCAAAATCTGACATTTGTGGGTAGCTAATTGCTCACAGAAGCAATACAGGTATTGATTAAATCTTCAACTCCTGCTACTGGTAATATTTTTGTATTCAGTTTTTGGGCTAAATCTTCAATACTAATATCATCTAAAAATATCAGATCGCCATGTTTCAGCATTACATTTGGTAGCAAAATTCCTTCTCCCAAATCTTGCTTTTGTAAATTCAATAGCAAATCATGACCAGTTAGTAACCCAGTTACAGTAATACTTTGTCCCCAGTAATCACTACATAAAGCACGCATATTTACCTCTAAACCATCAACAGAATTCAACCGTTTTAATATGGGTTGAAATGCTGTTTCTACCGCGTTGCCCACTACCCAAGTCAATTTTCTCTGAGGATAAACTTTTGGCGGGAGTAATTCTGCTGCCGCGGCTGCAAATTGCTTGATAAATAACTGAATGGAACCAACACCATTATCAATTTGCGGATACTCCTCATATTCAGATTCACTTGGTAACTCCTCACCTGCAATCAAAAACCACTCATCGGCTAACCAAGCAACGCTGGAACCGAACTGTTGGCGAAATTGCTGGGTAAGCGATCGCACTTGGGAAATCACTTCTTTGGCTTTTTCCCTAGTTACGGGTGTCAGTTCGTCTTGTTGGGGACGAAATCGTGTTAAACCCACTGGCACAACTGCCACCGATGCCACCGCAGGCACTTCGCCAGTATAAAAAGACGCTAAATTTCTTAAGGTTTGTTCCAGATGTTCGCCATCATTTATACCAGGGCAAACAACCACTTGAGCATGAATTTGTAGCCGCCTTTCTTGAAACCACTTGATTTGTTGCAAAATTTGCCCTGCACGCTGATTTTTCAGCAGTCTAATTCTGACTTCGGGTTCCGTAGCGTGAACAGAAACATATAAAGGAGATAAGCGCATTTGTTCAATACGCTGCCATTCTCTTTCTGGTAAATTGGTCAAGGTCAGGTAAGAGCCATACAAAAAGCTCAGACGGTAATCGTCATCTTTTAGGTACAAGCTGGTGCGCTTACCTGGTGGCTGTTGGTCGATAAAGCAAAATGGACAGCGGTTATTGCACTGAATTAAGCCATCAAATAGGGCAGTTTCAAATTCTAGCCCCAAGTCTTGATCGTAGTCTTTTTCGATTTCCAGGCTATGAGTCTTACCAGTAGCGTCTAAAACTTCTAGTGCCAAAACTTCATCAGCACATAAAAACTGATAATCGATTAAATCGCGGGGACGTGTACCGTTGATTGCAACGATCGCATCCCCCGCCTCAAAGCCAATCTCTGCGGCTATAGAATCAGGTGATACTTTGGTAATACGGGCAGGATGAATGGTAGACATGGGGTATGGGGCATTGGGCATTTGTCCTCTCTTACAAAGTTGAGCCAGTCGCTTGGGCGGGTTCCCCGACTTGTGCGAACTGGCGTCTGTTCGCCGGAAGCCGGCGCTCAGACTTTGCGCTTTGTCATTTGCTTTGAACAAAGGACAAAGGACAAGGGACTATTAACTATTGTTCAACAAACTAGTTCCAATTGCCCCCAGTATTGCTACCCCAAATGCTAGTCGATACCAAATAAACACCCAGGTGCTTTGGGTTTTAAGAAAGCGCAGCAACCCAGCGATCGCTATATATGAGAATACTGTGGCAGAAATCACTCCGGCAATGAGGGGGATTATTCCTGCACTACTTAACCCGGCTCCAACAAAATCTTTTAACTCGACTAATCCCGCTAGCGTAATGGCGGGAATACCCAGCAAAAATGAAAATCTCGCAGCGGTTTCCCGTTGTAATCCCATAAATAGCCCCCCTGTTAAGGTGGAACCAGAACGAGAAACGCCAGGGATTAATGATAAAGCTTGAGCTAAACCCATCAATACCCCATCTCTCATTGTTAGGTTTTCAAAGTCGCGTTGACGTTTACCTAGTTGTTCTGCTAAGCCAAGTAACAGTGACATAACTATAGAGGCAATAGCGATCGCCCCTAAACTTCTAATAGGTGAATTATCAAAGTCGGGAATAAACTTTTTAATCAAAAGTCCAAAGAAGACAATGGGTAATGTTCCTAAAATAATCCCTAAAGACAGCCGAAATTCGTAGTCATCATAATCTTTGAGAGCGATCGCTCTTGTTGTTCCTTTGATAATTCGCGTCAAATCCCCCCAGAAATACCACAGTACCGCTGCTATACTACCGAGCTGGATGATAGCGGTAAAAGCTACACCCGGATCACCCCAACCAAGAACCACGGGGACAACTTTTAAATGTGCTGTGCTACTAATAGGCAGGAATTCAGTCATCCCTTGCACAAAGCCTAAAATAATAGCTTGCAAGATATTCATCTGTTGCACCCCATTTTCCCCTAGGTTAGGCTGGGCGCTGAGAACTTTGAGCGGTGCGGCTACTGAGAAAGTTGCTGATCCTGCACCTAAAAGTACAAGCCATTGATGTTTTGATAAAGCCATCAGTTTACCTGCGATCGCTGAGATTACAACCAATTACACAAACATCTACCTGGGAAACTTACCAGGAAAAGAATTGAAGAAAACATCGGTTTTTCATTCATCTCTCACAGAGACGCGTTCTTAATTTACAGAATAGTGCGGCAAGGTTAAAAGTCCCTGAGTGTATGGCTCGATATCAGGAAGGATACGTACGTGCTTCAAAATAGCTTTGAGTCAGCAGGAGACAGGAGTCAGAAGTCAGGAGTCAGCAATTTATTCTCCTTGTGCTCCCCTGCTTTTGCAACATCTTGTTTCTACGAAAATTCCTTTTGTGTTCCCATACTTTTGCAGGTGATACACAGCCTAGGCAAAATTCTAGTAAAATTAAAATCCCCCCCAGGGGCATTTTGAAATGTGATACATTAAATAAGATAAAGTTTAATAACAAATATTAAAAACTTTGATTAATAATACATTGTCTTCTTACACAGCTTCAACCCCTTCTATTGATACCAATTTGGATTCAACTGTCGCTGGACAGAGAAGTATCAGAGAATTAGAGTCTACACTTTCCTCATCTGCTTCTTTACCTATCTTTATTTCTTCATACCAAAAGTGGTTAGTGTTTGCGGCAGCGGTATTTTTGGTATCAGTACCAATATTTGTGGAAGCGCCACTAGTGCGATCGCTACCAAGTCTGAGTTTAGCGTTGACAGGATTTTGGGTGTGGTTGAGTTTTACATTAATGTCACGTCCTGCAACTTATGTTTGGGGGGATTTGCTTTTAGGGTTTAGCTGGAGTTGGTTAGCAGGAGCGATTTACTGGGGCTGGTTACGTTGGGAACCTTTATGGCATTTGCCAGTAGAGTCAATAGGGCTACCATTTGCTTTTTGGTGTCTGCTGCGGAATTGGGGCAAAGTAGGTAACTGGTTTTATTTAGGTTCTTTACTCGGTACAGTCTTAACAGATGTATATTTCTATCTAGTAGATTTGATGCCCTATTGGCGGCAAATTATGAGAGTAGACGCCGATGGCGCACCGCAAATATTGCAAAATGCCTTAACGCAAGTACAGACACCTTGGGGACAAGCTTCGGCGCTAACTCTTGCTTTAGTATTGTTGACAGTTGGAGTTTTACCTTTACGCAGAGGGCAGCGACACTGGTACGCCTTTGGTGGCGCAGTTTTAAGCACAATTTTGGTAGACAGCTTATTTTTGCTAGCTGCCATAAGAGCATGAAAACCAACAATTAATTCATGAGGCGATCGCCCAGCGTTCACTTGTGTCAATCTTTGTGCAGTTCACAGACAATATCCCAAAAACAGCCTTTACAGGGCGATGGGCTACGCCCCGCTGGAAGCGATCGCACATAATTACCCCAGTGATAAATTATTTGTTTATCTTAGCTGTAGATTATTTATTAGTTAAGAAATATTACATAAAAATTGAGCAGTATCGTATCATCCCTGCTGGGGTTTTGATATTAGCGTAGACGCGTATTCCTGTGGTTAAGCAAGCTAGCAAGAGCATTTCTGATCAGAGAAAGCCTTGCCATTAGACATCACAAGGTTTCAAGTTTAATATCGCCTATTGGCAAGTGAAGAGAGAAACCCCAAGCATAACTACTGGATTCTATGGAGTTGTAACGCTGTGGCAGCAATGCTAGTAGTCATACCACTAAGAATAATTTTTAGTAAAAGTACAGTCAAACCCAGTAACGGCAAATATTGTGGATATTAATACGCTGTATATTAGTTTCTGATGACTGCTGTGTTGATTAAGCTATCAGCTTTTGTCCTTAGTCCTTTGTCTTTTGTCCTTAGTCCTTTGTTGTCTAGCTTTGGCGCTCTAACGAATGACGAATGATTAAAGACTAATGATCACTGACAGCTGTTGGCTTAAAGCTTTTATTGTTTGATGGAAAGAGGTAGGAAAATCGTGAAAGGATTGGTGCGTTTATTAACAGTGTTTAGTTTGTTACTTGGCTGCTGGGGATGGCTGGGAACAACTCAGATAGCCCAAGCTGCTAGTTTCAACAGTTTTGTTCCTCAAGTCCATGTTCTGGCAATTGAGCGCCAGAATCGGGCAGACGCTAAGCTAGGAACCGAATTCGGTAAAAAAATTGATTTGAATAATACCAACGTGCGAGCTTTTCAACAGTATCCAGGGCTGTATCCCACTCTTGCTAAGAAAATCATCAAAAATGCTCCTTACCAAAAGGTTGAGGATGTATTGGATCTACCAGGATTAAGCGATCGCCAAAAACAAACTCTGCAAGCCAACTTCGATCACTTTACCGTGACAGAATTTGAACCTGCCTTCAACGAAGGAGATGATCGCTTTAACAACGGCATCTACAGATAACTGCATCTTGCAGTTGATGTAACAATCAGCCCACTCCTAATCCTAGGGAGTGGGAATTTTCTATTAGAAATGGGGAAGATAATAGAGATGAGGAGGACAAGAAGGACAAAGTAAAATTTTCTCCCTTGTCTTCCCCTGCTTTGCCTCCCCTCTCCCTCCCCCGTTCCCCCCCTCCCTTTACCTTGTCTCAGATAGATATTCCTAGCCAATTTGATGTCTTAGTAGTCGGCGCTGGCGCTGCTGGACTGTACACGGCGCTGTGTCTGCCAGAGTCTTTGCGAGTCGGCTTAATTACTAAAGAAACTGTTGCTTTGTCCGCCAGTGATTGGGCACAAGGTGGCATTGCCGCAGCGGTTGCCCCGGAAGATTCTCCTTCGCTACACATTGAAGATACGATCCGGGCGGGTGCTCTTTTGTGCGATCGCTTCGCTGTAGAATTCCTCGCCGAACAAGCCCCCAGCTGCATTCAATCCTTAGTTAACTTAGGCGTAGCTTTTGATCGTCATGGTAAAGCCTTGGCTTTAACTTTGGAAGCTGCCCATTCTCGTAACCGTGTCCTCCACGCCGCCGACACTACAGGTAGGGAAGTCACCACCACCCTAACTGCTCAAGTATTACGTCGCCAGAACATTCAAGTCATCCAGCAAGCTTTGGCTTTGAGTTTGTGGATTGAACCCGAAAGTGGTTGCTGTCTTGAAAAGTTCAGAGACGCTAGTAAACTCGCTACCGCTTCTCTAACGGCAGAAACCGCCGCTCCAAGCCAGAAGATTCCTACGCAAAGCGCGATTGCTCGTACTGGCTCGACTTTTCGCTGTCAGGGAATTAGCCTGTTTTATCAAGGTAAAATGACATGGGTACGGGCTGGTGCTGTGGTATTAGCAACTGGTGGTGGTGGCCAGGTATTTGCTCAAACTACTAATCCGGCCGTGAGTACAGGCGATGGCGTAGCGATCGCATATCGAGCCGGGGCCATCCTCCGGGATTTGGAATTTGTCCAATTTCACCCCACAGCCCTTACCAAACTAGGTGCTGATCGCTTTCTCATTAGTGAAGCTGTACGCGGCGAAGGCGCACACCTCGTTGATAACGAAGGGCGGCGTTTTGCTTTTGACTATCACCCTGCCGGTGAACTTGCACCAAGAGATGTTGTTAGTAGAGCAATTTTCAGTCATTTGCAACGCACCGCCCTCGATCCTGCCACTGCCCATGTGTGGTTAGATATGCGCCCCATCCCAGCTGACAAAATTCGTCATCGCTTTCCCAACATCATTAAAGTTTGTCAACATTGGGGCATTGATGTCTTCAATGAACCAATTCCTGTAGCCCCTGCTGCTCATTATTGGATGGGTGGTATTGCCACGGATCTGATGAACCGCACCAATCTCCCTGGTTTGTACGCAGTGGGTGAAACTGCTAGTACTGGAGTGCATGGAGCAAATCGTCTTGCCAGTAATTCCCTGCTGGAATGTATCGTGTTTGGCGCACAGATGGCTAATATTGAGTTGGCAGATATTGGGCTACCATCAGAAACACCATTACTGGCATCGCGAGAATTTAGTGTTGATACCAATGAATGGCAAACCCAGCAAGCACAGCTAGAAACACTAAGAGAGAAGTTACCACGTCTTGTGTGGCAAAGTGCTGGTATTTGTCGGGAACAATCAGGTCTAGAGATGGCGATCGCCACTATTGAATCTTGGCAGCAAGATTTCACAGCCTTACCTCTAAGTCAATTTTTGCTTTCTTTACGTCCAAAAGAACCAGCTAATTTCAACCTACCAGATGTTGAACGGCAATTGCGACTTTGGGCAGAAACCCGCAATTTATTAGATGTGGCTCATTTAATTCTCAAAAGTGCTGCTTTTAGAACTGAAAGCCGTGGTGGACACTACCGTCTAGATCATCCTCAACCTGATTCAGACTGGCAAGCACATACACTTGTGCAAACAAATAACTGGTGGAAATCTCCAGTTGTCAACAATTAAAAATTCTTAAAAGCATTTTAGTTGCTGATACCAAATTTCCCAAGGATATCTTGTTTAATTAAGTGGTGAACGTATTTTTAAGTGCCTGTATTAAGCCTTTAAAGCTGCATTAATTATTACTAATTAATATCTCCCCTATTGTAATTTCAGCACAAAGTTTGCCATCACTTATTTATACCTTTTCCCCTTCAGTTGGCTATAGATAGCAGCAGTAAATAAAAGTATTAGCTAGCGAGTGCCGCTACCATACTGACTGTCAGGACTACCATAATTTGGTGGAATATATATGTCTTTTAAACCTTGAGGATTAACCTTGCTAGTTGTTGAACTATCATTGCTAGAAGCATTAAAACTATTAGTAGTCACGCTACCGAAGACAACTGTGCAATCAGCAATATTCGGAATTAGGACATAAATGCTTATACAAAACATTACAAATCTTGTGATTCTTAAGTTAGTTTTCATCTTTTTCGGTAAATCCACTGTATTTTTATTTAAGTAAGTCTTTTTTGTTAAAATCAGTATATTCACTTATTTTCCTGCACCAATATTCCAACTTCATTCAATGTACGGTGGTGTAAATAAGTAATTGTGGTACTAAATTGCAGAGCAGCGTCAATTTATTACTATTAAATAGTCTTAACACCTAAGAAATATTCTTAATATACCGTTTTTACATCAGTCTAAAGTTAGAGATGTTAATTAATTGCCACAAGTAAATTGCCAAATTTACTGCGTATTAATAATTTTTTAATAATAATGCGTATAAACACTATGTTCAATGAATAACAAAACTGAAAGAATATCAATATTACTTTAATCTTAGTATAGTAAAAATTGTATAACAGTAAAGATATTTAAAGCTAAAACAGCAAAACCGCTACTTCGCAAGCATTACAGAATAAGCTACATTAGTAACTACTGAAAAAACCGAATAAGCATAAGTATATTTTTTTAAGTAAGAATACTTGCAAGCAAAATAGATAAGCTAGCTTATATTCTTGGTTACTAACTACTTGTTTAAGTTTATTATTGAGTTTAATCTTCAAAAAAAAGTCACAAAGACTTGCTAGATATCCATAACAACCTAAAAGTAATCTTTTAAGTGTGTACGTAATACATGAACCTCAAGCTCATCACTCGTAATTTCACGGTAAAAGTATTAACTTAATTGAGAATAGTCTGGAAGCTTTGCTCTCAAATAATTAAGCAAACTCGTAGCGATTTTTACCTAAGCGCTTAGCATAGTACATTGCGGTATCTGCTTGTTTAATCAAGGTTTCACTATCTTGACTGTTGTATGGGTAAACACTGATGCCAATGCTGGCAGAAACTTTAGTGGTATATCCATCCAAAACAATTGGCTCGGTTATACTGGCTAAAATTTTTTCGGCGACTTTAGCAGCTACTTGTACGTTGGGAATTGCTCGTAAAATCACGGTAAATTCATCACCACCCAAGCGGGAAACTGTATCACTAGCGCGTAGGGAGTGACTGAGCCGTTGGGCAATAGTTACTAGTAGGCAATCGCCCATCTCGTGTCCTAAAGTATCATTGACTTGCTTAAAGCCATCTAAATCAATAAATAATAATCCCAGTAACAGATTGTTGGTTTGTGCCCAATGTAGGGACTCTCGAAGTTGTTCTACGAAGAATTTGCGATTGGATAGACCGGTGAGGTAGTCGTGATATGCCAGATAACGTAAATGATCCTCTTTAAGTTTTAATTCATTGTTGGAGCGGAATAATTCGGCAGCTGTACGCTTAAGTTGCTCCTCCCTTAGCTTGTGCTGAGTAATATCTCGGATGACTCCAACTAAAAAGAAATTGCCTGCTGCATCTTTGTGGAGCGATCGCTTAGTGGCAATTTGATGAATCTGACCATTGGCATCGGTAAATTCTTCTTCATGTTCTTGTGGTTGTTGAGTTCGGAAAACAAACTCATCCTGTTGTCGAAATATATCAGCTTCATGTTTAGGAAAAAAATCATAGTCTGACTTTTCAATTAACAACTTATTGGGATAACCAATTAATCGACAATAAGCTTCATTTAAAACAATCCATTGATGCTGTTCATTTTTTACAAAAATTGGGTCAGGAATAGTATTAATCACGTGATATAAAAACTCTTTAGAGCGTTTCCACTCTTCTTGCATATGAGCAATATGACTGGTCATCCAAATAGCTGAGATACCAAAAGTAAACAGCGGAGGAATGATTGGTATCCACAAACCATACAAGAAAGCAAGGTAAGCACTCAGACTCAACATAGAACAAGAAACTAAGATACTTATAAAGCTCGTAGTTGGGTGCCGTATTCGCCATGTCATAACTGCTCCCACATAAGACCAAACAAAAATCCATAAGTCTTCCACTAAGTCAGAGCAGACTTCGAGCAAAGGTCGCCCTTTAACGGCAGCCGAGATTAACTCACTGATAAAATAAGCTTGCAGTTCGATACCAGATACAGGAGTTGCTGTACCCATCAAACGGCTGGAATAGGGAATGAATACAAAATCTTGAAGACTGGGTGCGGTGGAACCAATAAGTACAATGCGATTTTTGATCAAGTTTTCTTCAACTTCATCTGCCAGTACATCTTTCATAGATACCTGGGGATAACCACAAAATTCAGCAGATGGACTTGAGCATCCGGGTTTGGGAAAGTTGGACAAAATTTGGTAGCCACCAGCATCAGCTCTGACATAAGCACCATCATTGGGCTTAAAACGAGTAAATATTGCTTTACCTAACTGTAAATATTCAGGATTGCTAGCTGCTTTAGTGGGAGTAATTCCCTGTGATTTTAAATATAATAAAGCCAGCTTCAGAGCAAAACTTTCGTGTACCTGATGCTCATTAACGTGCCAATACAACAAGCTGCGACGGATTTTGCCATCAGGATCATACACTACATTATTAAAACCTACTTGATTCCGATTCAGTCCTAGCGGGGGTGCAACACCAACATTTTTATTTTTGCTATTTTTGTTTTTGTCGTTGGCTAGCAGTTCAATACCAATTAAGTTTGGCATTGACTTATACGCATCAAGCAGTTCTTTATTAACAGGCTTTTCTGCAAAATCATTATTAGGTACTACCAAATCTCGGTAGATATCTAAGCCAATAGCCTGGGGTTTGTAAGCGTTTAATTTTTGCAATAACTTGGCAATATCGCTATCTGGAATTGGCCAGGAACCAACTCTACTCAAAGAGTCTTCATCAATCGCTACAATAGTAATGCGCTGTTCTGGTGGCTCATTTGGACGTAAGCGAAAAAATTGATCCAAAGCTGCAAATTCTAACGATTGAAATAATCCGATAGAGCGCAAAACCAAGACACAGATAGCAACGCTGGTAGCAGTAATAAATTCCTTTTGTCCTCGACTAAGCGGTTGTTTCAGTCCAAACATCAACTTCACAAAACGCTTGCCTAGCTGCTTATTCATTCCCATTACCTAGTGGGGAGAGATATTTTATATTTCATATAGTTATCAACTACCTGGCGAATATAGCTCACTTGGAAGCTATACAGAGTTTCTAGAAATCTTTACCATGAGAGTGAGGTTCCTCAATATAATCCTGGGTAGTTCTGATGTATTACCATTCATTAGTACTAATTATCTACTTAAACGGCAACTGAAACTTTTGTATTTATCAGCACATGTTCAGTATAAATATTGTTTAACTTGAGATCGACTAATTCAACGTTAAAAGCCTCATCGGGTAAAATTTTCTTAATTAAACTCACAAATTTATTGTCAAACCGAAAACAAAAAAGCCAACTGGAAACAGACTTTGCTGTATTCATCCAGTTGACTGCCAATTTTAGATTTTGCGGAAAGTTTGAGCGCCGGATAGAGGCGAACAGACGCCACTTGCTACCCTATGGGAAGGTTAAGAGCAAACAAGCCGATGAACCCCAGTTGAGTAGTGGCTCAACTTTGCAAGACATAATTTGGTTTGGGGGTATTTCTTCGGGTTCATGCTCCGCCTTTAAGAAGTTCATTCGCCCTTGGTGTAATCCGCGCAGCTAGATGCTGTAGTAGACAAGACCCGCTAACACTGCGCGATCGCAAATCCAAATCCCAAATCAGTTAACTATTTAGTTCTAAAATCCAAGTTGTCACAAAAAAGCTTTTTTAGGACAACTACTTGAAATACTTGAAGTTACGAGAACCTGTATAACCAGAAACTCTCGCCAGTTCCTCCAAGTTTTGCACTCCGCTATAGCTTTTACCGTTGATTATCCAAGTAGGGAAGCCTTCAATTTTTGCAGCTTTACATAGTCCTGGTTGAGCTTTTGGGCTATCGGCAGCACACTCTATCTTAATATTTTCGTCGATTATCTGTCCGGCTTCTTTACCGAAAAGCAACTTTTGTTCGTGGCAATGAGGGCACCAATAAGCACTGTATTCTTTAGCGCCTATCTTGGCCAAGTGGCGTGCTAGAGAGATTTCTGCCTCACCAGAGGTGGTAGTAATTTCCCAACCAAATTCTGGGTTAGGCTGTACCTGGGGAGTAAAGGCAATTTTTACAGGTTGTCCAGGTGTTCCGGGCGTCACAACTTGTTGATTCACGCCAGAAAAGACCCATAAAGTGCCAATCAGCGTGATCATCCCGACAATGATGGCGGTAAAGAAGATTTGCCCAATATCCTCCCAATCACGACCAATAATCGTCAGTACCAAAAGGCTGAGAGAGAACAAAGCTGAGGCGATACAGTAAAGACAGAAGGCTTTGATTTGGAATGCTAGCAGGTACATTAAGTAGCTGCTAAAAATAGACATGGCGATCGCCCCTACCAACAGCAGCAACCATGTCCAGTTTTCTAGCTTTTGACGCTTTTCCTTATTTTCAGCTGGTTTAATTGCTAAGGGAGCTAAAGCAAATATCATCATGCTGGTATACGCCAAAAACCCAAACAAGGCTAATGGCTGACCAAAAACCGTTGCCCAAGGACTGGAAAGTACATCATTACAGCCCTTGGCGCCAGCTTGTGCCAGACAAGCTGCACTGCCTCCTGTTAACTTTTCTATAGTGATATAACCTGTTGTTAAAGCACCACATCCAGCGATCGCCCCCATCAATGGGCGCGACCATTTATGAATCCAAGGGGTAGAACGGCGGCGAATCATAAACTGCTATTGGGTATTGGGTATTGGGTATTGGGTACTGGGGATTGAGTATTTGGAAAACTTTGTCCTAGTCTATAGTCCCTAGTCCCCAGTCCCCAGTACTTAATGTAGCTTCACTGAGGAAATCGATTTGCTTTCAGCTTTGGAGTTCCAACTCCGGCGTGCGGCTTCCACAAATTGACTGACGCGAATTGGATCAATTGGTTGCTCAATTCGTCCGTGGCGTTTCAAGGAACTAGAAACAATTACACCATCTGCTCCTTGCATCAATGTATCAATATTCTCCCAATTAGCTCCACTACCGATGAACACTGGTGTACCACCTGCTGCACCACAAGCTAGTTCCAAATCTTCTAAGTTAGGAGGGTTACCAGTAGCCCAACCGGACAAAATTACCCCATCTGCTAATCCCCTTTCAATTGTGTCTTTCACGGCAACTGTGAGATTTGGAGAACTTAAAGGACGGGCGTGCTTCACTAATACATCGGCCAGGATTTTGACATCACAACCTAGCTCTCTGCGATAGCGGAGTAATTGATGGGCTTCTCCTTCAATTAATCCTTGGTCGGTTGCCATCACTCCTGTGAGAACATTGACGCGGATAAATTGCGATCGCACACAGCTAGCGATCGCCATTGCACTTTTGGCGTCATTTCGCAAAATATTTAAGCCCACAGGCAATGTCACCAAATTCTGTATCCGCTGCACCACCACAGTCATGGCACTCACAACCGCTGGATCAACTTGATTTTTGGTAAACGGCGCATCAAAAAAATTCTCCACAATTATCCCATCAACACCCCCGCTAGCCAGGGCTGTAGCTTCTTGTTCGGCGCGGTCAATTACCGCTTTTAAGCTACCTCCCCAACGAGGTGAAGTAGGCAGTGGTAACAGGTGAACCACGCCAATTATTGGTGAGCGAGTTTTAAATAGCTGATATAAGTCCACGTCTTTAAATCCGCCTCGCGGAGTCCAGAGTCCAAAATTAAAAGTCTAGAGGAGCCACTACATTGGCTCAACTTGTTCGCTTTTAGCGTTCCCGCTTTCTTAGCATTTGGCGTTCAAAAGTCTAGAGTCCAAGAGCTTTTGACCATTGACTCTGGACTGACCATTGACTCTTGACTTTTGACCATTGACTCTTGACTTTTAACTAACTAGTCAAATGTGTTTTCTGATGGTCGGTTTGCTGCCTCCATCCTAAGACGGAAATTGGGGTCAAACCTCCCATAAGATATGTTAAGATAAAACCTGGCTAACAAGAGGAGTTTGCCACTCACAAGACGCGAGGCAGCTTTCCTTGGTTTAGGCGTCTCACCCACACATTTGTCGTTGGGGCCAGCCAATCGCCAGGGTAACATTACTGCTTTATTAGGCGTAGTCGCGTTCACAGAGCGTCTCGCAAAGAGCGCGATTTCCCTGAGGGTAGCGACTTCTCACAACAAGCCCTTTGGGCGGCTTCCCGATGGGTAAATTAACAACGCATACGCTGCGGTAATATAAAATACCAACAGGCGAATTGTTAAAAAAGATTACAAGTGTCAAATGTACCCAAAGACACTTCATTTTACCCTGGGGAACAGATTGATAAGAATATCATAACATGACCTCTATTTCTATATATTGATAGGGTCATCAGTCCACAGACAGTTGATGACAGTGGTAATCTACTACTGCACTGTCCTCATAAAGATGCTGATAGTAAAACAGCGGAGCTAGTGCTTGAATGTTTGATTACAAGAAAAAGAAACTGAAGATTTTTTCAAAATATGGGTGATAAGCCAACAATTGCAATTTCTCACCTAGGCTGCGAGAAAAATCGAATTGATACAGAACATATGTTAGGACTGCTGGTAGAAGCAGGCTATGGTGTAGATACAAACGAAGAGTTAGCAGATTACGTTATTGTTAATACCTGTAGTTTTATCGAAGCAGCAAGAGAAGAATCTGTTAGAACTTTGGTGGAGCTTGCAGAGGCAGACAAAAAAATCGTAATCACTGGCTGCATGGCGCAACACTTCCAAGAACAATTATTGGATGAGTTGCCAGAAGCGGTAGCTGTAGTAGGTACAGGCGACTATCACAAAATTGTAAATGTAATTGAGCGGGTGGAACAAGGCGAGCGGGTCAAGCAGGTTAGTATCGAACCAACCTACATTGCCGACGAAACTACACCACGCTATCGTACTACAACCGAAGGTGTAGCTTACCTGCGAGTTGCCGAAGGATGTGATTATCGTTGTGCGTTTTGTATTATTCCTTATCTAAGAGGAAACCAGCGATCGCGTACTATTGAATCTATTGTTGCCGAAGCCGAGCAACTAGTTAGTCAAGGGGTGCAGGAAATTATTCTAATTTCCCAAATCACGACTAATTACGGTCTGGATATTTACGGTAAGCCAAAGTTAGCCGAATTACTTCGCGCTTTGGGCAAAGTAAATGTCCCGTGGATAAGAATGCACTACGCTTATCCCACTGGATTGACTCCAGATGTCATAGCGGCAATCCAAGAAACACCCAACGTCTTGCCCTACTTGGATTTGCCCTTACAACATTCTCATCTTGAAATTCTTCGCGCCATGAATCGTCCTTGGCAAGGACGTGTAAATGATGGGATTATAGATGGCATCAAAACGGCGCTACCATCAGCAGTGCTACGGACAACATTTATTGTTGGCTTTCCAGGAGAAACAACAGAGCATTTTGAGCATCTACTAGAGTTCGTCCAGCGGCATGAATTTGACCATGTTGGTGTCTTCACTTTTTCGCCTGAAGAGGGAACCCCCGCTTACAAGCTACCGAATCAGCTATCTCAAAAAGTGATGGACGAGCGCCGATATCAGCTGATGGAACTCCAGCAACCAATTTCTCAAAAGAAAAATCAACAGGAAGTAGGCAAAATTGTTGATGTCCTGATTGAGCAAGAAAATCCTGAAAGTGGTGAATTAATCGGTCGTTCAGGTAGATTTTCCCCAGAGGTCGATGGTCAAGTTTATGTTAAAGGCACAGCAAAATTAGGAGCAATCGTCCCAGTAGCGATTCACTATGCCGATACATACGACCTATATGGTCAAGTTGTCAATAATTAAATTGTCATTTGTCATTTGTCCTTTGTTTAATGACTAAGAAGCAAATAACTAATGACTAATCCAAAAAATCCAAAAAATCCAAAATAAAATCTTAGGAGAGTTGATGAATCTTTCGTTTCAAGAATTAGGTATTTCCCAAGAACGCGTCGAGCAACTAGAAAAAATCGGCTTTACCGAACCAACTAACATTCAAGTGCAAGCCATTCCCCAACTGCTGGCGGGTCGTGATGTAGTGGGTCAATCTCAAACTGGAACAGGTAAAACAGCAGCATTTTCATTGCCAATTTTAGAGCGGCTGGATGTTAATCAAAGGGCCGTGCAAGCCATAGTTTTAACACCAACTCGTGAATTAGCAATGCAAGTTCACGATGCCATTGAGCAGTTTATTGGCAATGAAGGATTGCGAGTGTTAGCAATCTACGGTGGTCAATCAATTGACCGTCAAATTTTACAACTTAAACGTGGCGTTCACATGGTAGTGGGTACGCCAGGACGAGTGATTGACTTGCTGGATCGCGGTTGTTTAAAGCTCGACCAAGTAAAGTGGTTTGTGTTGGATGAAGCCGATGAAATGCTGAGCATGGGCTTTATCGATGATGTGGTGAAAATTCTTTCTCAAGCACCCGTAGATCGCCAAACAGCTTTATTCTCGGCAACAATGCCGCCATCGATTCGCATGTTGGTGAACAAGTTTTTGCGATCGCCTGCGACAGTTACCGTTGAGCAGCCAAAAGCTGCTCCCAATAAAATCAATCAGGTAGCTTACCTGATTCCCCGCCACTGGACAAAAGCTAAAGCTTTACAGCCGATTCTGGAAATGGAAGACCCAGAAACAGCTTTAATCTTTGTTCGTACCAGACGCACAGCCGCAGAACTTACCAATCAACTGCAAACAGCTGGTCATAGTGTCGATGAATACCACGGCGACTTATCACAGCAAGCACGGGAAAGATTATTGAGCCGATTCCGCAATCGCCAAGTGCGCTGGGTGGTAGCAACTGATATTGCAGCACGGGGATTGGATGTCGATCAACTATCGCACGTGATCAACTACGACTTACCCGATAGCGTAGAAACCTACGTCCACCGTATTGGTCGTACTGGTCGAGCCGGGAAAGAAGGAACAGCAATTTCTTTAGTACAGCCTTTTGAGCGGCGCAAGCAGCAGACATTTGAACGCCATAACCGCCAAAGTTGGCAATTGCTATCGATTCCAACGCGGGCACAAATTGAAGCGCGTCACATCCTGAAATTGCAAGAACAAGTGCGTGAAGCTTTGACAGGCGAGCGTTTAGCTTCATTTTTGCCGATAGTTAGCGAACTGATTGAAGAATACGATGCTCAGGCGATCGCCGCAGCTGCATTGCAAATTGCTTACGATCAAACTCGCCCCGCTTGGCTGCAATCAGATGTAGAAATTCCCCAAGAAGACAACGGCCCTACTCCCAAACCAAGGCTGAACAAACGTCGTGAATCTTCTGGCGATCGCACTCGCTCATCTTGGAGCAAATCGGATAGCAGTAATGGTGAAGAAGAAAGACATGGTACTCCCAAGCCCAAGCTGCGGACAACCAGTCGTGAGTCTTCTGTGTCGCCTACGAATAAAAAGCTAGGTTCACATACAGCTAGAGAATCGGCTTCTTAGTCATTAGTCACTTGTCATTAGTCATTTGTCATTAGTGAGAAACAAGGACAAAGGACTAATGACTTGCACCCAAGGACAGCTAATTTCTTCTGTTAGTTTGTAGGAACATGATTAAAGATATATTTTCCGTAATCTTATGTTCACCATTACAGACTTAGAGCAACTACAAGCAGAGCATCCCGACTGGCAGATGGAGCTGGTAGACGGAAATATACTTGTTATGGGCCCATCAGATTATGAGTCAGAGGAAATAGGTATAGAATTTGCACGCCAGATGGCTAATTGGGTACGCCCACAGCGGCTAGGACGGGTGACTGGTTCTAGCGCTGGTTTTATTTTGCCTACATTAGAAACTGAAAACGGGAAAGAAGTTGATAACGAAAAACGAAATCTCCGCGCTCCCGATGTGTCTTTTGTTCGTGCTGATAGACTCAAGAGAAGCCAGCGCGATTTTGTAGAGCTAGTACCTGACTTGATGGTAGAAATCAAATCTAAGTCAGATCGCATCAAACCACTAGTAGAAAAGATTCAGCTATTCTTACAACTGGGATGTACAGTTGGTATCTTGATTGACCCTGATAAATTGACGCTAACAGTTTATCGGCTTAACCAAGAGCCAGTAGTCTTGCAAGACAACGACAAACTGACGCTACCAGATTTACTACCAGGTTGGGAGCTAACAGTATCAGAACTGTGGCCCCCTGTGTTTGAGTAGAGACGTTGCATTGCAACATCTCTACTACAGCCAAGGGCGACTAACTTCCTCTAGCTGCTTAATTTCATCTTCGCTCAGTCTCCAGCCCAAAGCACCAGCATTCTGTCGTACATGTTGAGCTGTCTTTACCCCAGCAATGGGAATGACGTTCTCTTGAGCAATTAACCAGTTGAGAGCAACTTGGGCAGGGGTGCGATCATATTTTTCTCCCAAACTGCGTAGTAAAGATATCACAGGTGCAATTTTTTGCAAACCTTCTTTAGTAAATCGTGGGTCTATCTTTCTCGCTCCACTAGGAGTTTCAGTACTGTCGATAGTATACTTACCTGTGAGTAATCCCTGCGCTAAAGGACTATATGCCAAGATAGTCACACCCAACTCACGAGCAGTTGCCATAATACCTTTACTTTCAATTTGGCGAGTAATTAAAGAGTAACGTACCTGGTTTACAGCTAAAGGCACTCCACGGGCTGCCAATATTTGGTGTGCGTCTCGCATTTGCTCTGCCGAGTAATTACTAACACCTACTGCGGCAATTCTGCCTCGCTTCACCTCGTCTGCTAAGGCATTCATCAGAGTTTCTTGACTTAAAAGGAAAGCAAAAGGCCAATGCACTTGATACAGGGCGATTCGCTCTAGTTGTAGCCGTTTGAGGCTTTCTGTTAAGGCATCGGAAACCGATTGACCTGTAAATCGCCACGGTAGAGGGCCAAATTTTGTGGCGATTTGCACTGGTTGTTGTGTTTGTTGCAGGAATTGCCCCAAAAATTTCTCGCTTTTTCCCATTCCGTAAATTTCCGCAGTGTCGAAGAAGGTAACACCAGCTTCTAAAGCTGCTGTAAAAGCTTCTTGTAACTGTTCTTGACCATAGTTATCGCCATAGTTCCAAAAGAGTTTATCACCCCAAGCCCAAGTGCCTATGCAAAGAGGTGTAACAGCTGGGCCGTTTTGTCCCAATGTGACGGTTTCCATGTTGGCAAAAGTTAATTTATTTACATTTCTTTACTTTTTTAGTGTAGCGTTATAGGCAAGATTGGGAATTGGACACTATAGCTCAAATTGGTAATGTTTCAACTGACTTGTGCAATGATCATGGTGACCACAATTTCAGAGTCTTGAACCAACTTAAATCTCTGTAATCCAATGTCCAAACACTAGCGTTATAAAGTTGAGCTACCGCTACAACAGAGGCATCCTCTAAACTTCCTTGCCAGTCTGGTATGTGGCGAACCATGCTGTAAATCTCCTGAAACATTTCCATGCTCATTGGTACAGTCACCGTATTCTCACTAATGACGCCTAGTGCAGTCATTGCAGCACGGCTCGATTGTTCTCGCAGTACAAACTTGTAAACTTCAAACAGCACTGGTAGAGGGGTTAGAACCTCACCAAACAACGCTGGTAACTTACTAAAACCCGCTTTGCATCCCTGATAGTAGTCATCTTGGACAGAAACCAGAGCAATCAGGGGGCCTGCATCCAAAAGCAGACGCTTCATCCTTGTATCAAATAGTCTTCATTAACTGAAGCATCTGTAGGAGCATTTTCTACGATTCCTGCTAGCGATAGTAGCCTTGAACCATTTTTGGGGCGTAACTTTTCCGCCAGTGCTGCCTATACAACACTTGATGGGTTTTGCTCTGGGTGATCTTTTAAGTATTGCTCAAGTTGTGCGCACAACTCATCAGGAATATAGAGTGTGCGTTTCATTGTCTCAGCCCCTTGAGGTACAACACTAGTTGTACCCTCATTGTACTTGCTGGAGCGCGATCGCTGTTTTGCAGAACCAAGGATTGCTCTCTAACCTTGCTGGAGTGCGATCGCTCTTTTTTAGCTAGTTCCTGCTCAATATTGCGATCAGTCTTTTTCAGCAACCGATGAGAAACCATTCCTAATGTACCAATTGAGTAAAATGAAAGTTCAGTCGTTCCCGCGAGGTGTTCGATGACTATGCTTGAACTGGTACTTGGCATGGAGACGACCTAGAAGAGTGCCTAGCATTTCTTGATGCAACCCGCTCAAAAGCGAAGTTTTAAGCCAATAATTTATGTATTTGCTAGATACCAATCACTGTAGTTATCTCATTAACAACAATCCTCAAGTTGTCGCAACTGCTCAAAGCTATGCTCAAGATCCTTTTGTAATTAGCATCATTAGCTATGGGGAGTTGCTCTACATGACGGAAAAATCAGAGCGTCGAGAGATGAACTTACAAGTGGTTCAAGCATTCCTGACAGAGATTGACATCTATCTGATCAACAAAGAAATAGCTGAGATATACAGTTAACTGAAGAACCGCATTTTTTGTCAATTTGCCCCAAAAGAAAAAAATAAACGCCGCAGTACCCGCATTCAGAATCTCGGTTTTGATGATAATGATCTATGGATCGCCACAACAGCAATTTATTATAATATTACTCTCGTCTCTGCTGACAGCAACTTCACTAGGATTCAGCAAGTTTACAGCTTTTCAGTCGAATCCTGGATTTAATTGCTTTATTTAGTATGCTGAACTAATAAATTAAGTGCCAACTTAATAAACATCGCTATTTTTTAGCTAGTTCCTGCTCAATGTTGTGATCGGTCTTTCTTCAAGCTTTTTGACTCTCGATCTCATAACTATGTAATACTACCCGCTAACAGTATCTCTATCTTGGCTCAGTACCAGCTTCAAAAAATCATCGTCCGATTATGATAATTCAACCAAATTTTAAGGGAATACTTATAAATGGAAACCTAAATATTTTTGGGACAGCATTATGTTGGGACTTGAAAAGATTACATTGGGGAAAGTAGTAAAAGCTGCAACAGTTGCCGCTGGAGTTGGTGCTGTAGCTATAGCTGCACCTATAGGGGTAGTTGCTGTTATTGGGCTTACGGCTGCTGGGGCTGGTGCAACTTGGCTCGCAGAGAGTGTTGGAGATGAACTAAATAATAATGATAAGGAGAAAAGTGACAGCTAGTTCTCTCTACTTGAGGTAAAAGGGGAGAGTGTAGCAAATGAACAAAAAACCGGGTTAATCTCAAAACGCCTACTCTATAAGGATTGTGTCGATGGATTTAGTAGTTGATTTTTTAACATTACTAGTAGCTAATCCACGATTGAATAAAGGTTTTAGGCTGTTAATACTTTTTGCAGTATGTATGTAGTGCAGTTTATCCCGGTTTTTGTTCCGATGGAAATAACACCCCTATAAGTGCTATCAAGTCTATAAACCTGGACAGTTCGGCTTCCAATAATTTTATCTTCTCTAAATAACTAAACATGGGTATATTTAACAAAGTTACAGCAACGTTTCAGGAGTCTAGACAATTTCTAAAAAGAAGTTTAGAAGAATACATTATGTTTAGCTCAGAAGCTAAACAGTTGACTTTGACAAAAAAAATGGTTTTACTTCTCTGTCAAAAAGCCGAATCTAGAGTTGAGCAATTAAAAAGCTTAGTACCACACTCTGAGGAGGGGCTTATTGCGACAATAGAGTACAAGAAAATTCAAGTGCAATTACATTTTACTCCTGATAAAATAACTCTTCATGAAAATTGCCTTGAAGGGGAACTTCGCTTATTGAAACCCCCTCAGTTTGAGACTGAATCGATAGTTTACCGTTACCTCATTGCAGGCTGGACAAAATTTTTAGGAGGTAAACTTCCCAACGGAACTTTACCAAAAGAGGTTAAAATTGAAAATAATAAGGTTTACTATACTCTTCCTAGAAATCAATTGCAGCTTTTAGATTCTTTTTTCCATAATCTTGAAAATGGTTCTGCTTTGATGACTAATCTTAAACAAGGAAATTTAACTATTGAAACTTCAGTAGCTTTGAGTTGGAATAATTTCAAGCTTCAAAATCTGCTTCAAATTCTGAATCTCAAATAGGCATAAAAATAGAGAAATAATTTTGATTTTCCTTTTAATAATAGCCGCGCCTGAACAATAGAGATGCGAAGCATTGATTCAAGACTTTATGCATCCCCCAACCTCGATTGAGCAAGAAGGGTGAATAACATTGGCAATCAAAATCATTGATATGGCTTGCCTATGGTAACTAAAGTAAGAAATTTTGTGCGGGAGTTTCTTGCTTTCGGGTTTTGGAAAGTATTTTTCTCCTCTGGTGCTTTGAGCCGATCGCTCTCCTAGCCTCCTACAGAATCAAGCATTGCTCTTTAACCTCTGTAGCTTCTGCTCTACAATGAAGTGAAGAATTTAGCAGCTTAAACAGGGGATTTATTTATGTCCCACCCTACGCTCAGCAGCCAAGAAGTCGCCCGACGTGGAAAGGAACTCTATCAAAGAAGTATCCGTGCCAAAGTTGAGACACAAGAGAACATTGGCAAAATTATCTCGATTAATGTTGAAACTGGAGATTACGAAATCGGTGATGATTTAGTTGAAACGAGTCTTCGACTACGATCCAAGCAAACCGATGCAGCACTTTGGGGAGAAAGAATTGGTTTTGATGCCGTTTATGCAGTTGGTGGTACATTGCTCAGGACGGCACAGTGATACACGGGAGTGTAGTTGGACTTCAAGCAAGAATGAGTCTGATTATTCTTCCTCCAGAACATTCGAGTGTAGAAATCGAATGTGTTATTGATACAGGGTTTGAAGGATTCTTAACCTTGCCGCCTTCTGTCATTGTTGATCTTGGCTTGCCCTACCTCATTAGCATCAACGCAAACCTTGCTAACAATTCCAGTGTGGAAACCGATGTTTATTTAGCAACAGTTGTATGGAATAGTGTAGAGCGTAATGTTGCAGTGCTAGCAATGGGTCGTCGTCCACTCATTGGAACTGCGTTGCTTGAAGATTATCATCTCAGTATAGATTTTTGTGAGGCTGGTACGGTTCTGGTGGATGAAATTCTATAACCTTCAGCAACAAATGTTCTTTGAGTCAGTGCTATGTAATACTGACGCGATCGCGGCGCAGCTCATAATGCCAGTCTTGTTCTTAACTCAGCCTCCAACTGTTTCCCTGTGCTAACTACAACCCTATTTGGCTTGGCTCTAACAATCTTCAGATAGTGTTGAAAGGCTTCCTCATCTTGGAGATTATGCTTTACATATTCCTGTAATTCTGCCTCAGTTAATTGCTGATAATTTACATGGCTCATTGTATAATTTACTCTCCGTTAGTCAAAATTTATATTTAAATTGTTTGACCTATTTAGTACTCCTATTCTTTGCGATCGCATGTCGTACCTAGTTAGCTCAATTGTTTGTAGTAAGTTACTGACTCGCACACATAAATCGTAGAAAGCCTTTAGCTGTTCAACAATGGGTTAAATTTTTATATATTAAGCTACTGAATTTCTCTTATTGTTGGTTGATATTTTCAAGTGATCTAGAAGCTATAAATCTACCTTTGTTGGGATTCAAGTCCCACAAATTTATAGCAATTTATAAACCTATTTACGTGAGATATTATTATCAATGAAAATATCAAACAGTTTATCTCTAATTTAAAGAGAGACTAGATTGTGTAAACCATACCAAAAACTAGCTATGGCAAGCGGTGAAATATTTGATACCGAAAGAAAATCCCTATCTGTGCCAAGGGTCAACCTGCTGACTATGTTTCGGCTGGGCTTATTTCAAATGGGTTTGGCCATGATGTCCATCTTGACTTTGGGCGTACTCAACAGAGTCATGATTCAGGAAATCGCAATTCCGGCGACGCTGGTATCAGTAGTGCTAGCACTGCCTTTATTTGTTTCTCCTTCCCGTGTCTGGTTCGGCCAGATTTCCGATGCCAAGCCGTTATGGGGGTATCATCGCACGGCTTATGTTTGGGTGGGAGCAGCGATATTTGTGATCGCTGCATTTTTAGCTGTACAAGTGATGTGGCAGATGAATAGTGCGGCTACTAGTGCAGGCGGCTGGGTATGGACAACCCAAACTATCGGCTGGATAGCACTTCTAGCTTTAGTTTTCGCTATCTACGGTCTAGCAATTTGTGCTAGCGGTACTGCTTTTGCTGCTTTGTTGGTGGATATATCTGAAGAAGATAACCGTTCTAAAGTGGTCGGTGTTGTGTGGTCAATGCTGATGGTGGGGATTATTGTTGGAGCAATTATCAGTTCCAACTTGCTAAAGCAATTAACACCAGAAGCAAGCGTAGCAACCTTGCAGGCAGCTGTAAACAGGCTGTTTATCATTGTCCCAGCAATTGTATTTGGCTTGGCGATCGCAGCAACATTTGGCGTGGAAAAAAAATATTCCCAATACTTAAGCCGTTCTACACTTGTGAATCGGGAAGATAGCATTACTCTGGGTAAGGCTTGGCGAATCTTGACGGCTAGTCCGCAAACAGGTTTGTTTTTCACCTTTTTAGTAGTGATGACACTCTGCTTGTTCATGCAAGACCCTGTTTTGGAACCCTATGCGGGTCAGGTGTTTAAAATGCCTTTAGCTGAAAGCACAAAGTTAAACGTTTATTACGGCATTGGTTTGCTGATTGCCTACGCTATAGCTGGCTTTTTGATTGTGCCGCGTTTGGGTAAGCGCAAAAGTGCCCGCCTAGGTTGTATGTTAGTGGCACTCTGTGCAGCATTGTTGGGTATTTCAGGATTCACAGCTAATCCAGCTTTTCTCAAGCTAGCTTTGGTCTTGTTTGGTTTAGCAACAGGTTTTTTAACTACAGCAGCAATTAGCTTGATGTTGGATCTCACAGCAGCGGAAGCCGCAGGTACATTTATCGGTGCATGGGGTCTAGCACAGGCTATGTCTAGGGGACTGGCGGTAGTTATAGGCGGTACTGTTTTGGATATTGGTCGTAGGGTACTACCAAGTCTAGAACTAGCTTATGGATTGGTATTTGCCATAGAAGCCGTGGGGATGGTGCTGTCGATTGGGTTTTTGAACCGAGTCAATGTAACAGAATTTCAAACAAGTACCAAGCAAGCGATCGCTTCTGTTTTAGAAAGTGATTTAGACTAAAGAAACTTCACCAGCCAAAACCCGAATATACCTAACTTGGTTCAGGAACGCCTAAGCGCGAGAATTAATCAATGAATGATTTTTGGACAACGATTCTCGATTTTGCCCAAACTACCACTACCAGAGTGGGAAAGCAATTGATGCAGGATTTTGGGCAGGTGCAGGCTTTGCAAAAAGCTGATGGTAGTTTGGTAACGCAAGCCGACAAATGGGCAGATCAGGAAATTCGGGATGCGATCGCTTCTAATTTCTCTGGTTACGGAATTTTGAGCGAAGAGAGCGATCGCTCATTTCCCGGCACAGAGTGGTGTTGGGTAATTGACCCTTTGGACGGGACAACAAACTTTACGCGCGGCATTCCTATCTGGTCAATTTCTTTAGGCTTACTGTATAAAGGCACACCTATATTTGGTTATGTTTACGCGCCGCCACTGGCTCAAGCTTTTCACGGTTTTTGGGCAAGTTCATCTGGGTTAACAGTGCCCACAGGTGCATTTCTCAACCACCATCCTATCCACACCAGCGTTGACAGTCCCAGCAATAATCACTTTTTTAACCTCTGTTCCCGCAGCACCGCAATTATCCAAAACGGCTTTCCCTGCAAAATTCGGATGCTCGGTGTAGCTAGCTATAACTTCTTAATGGTTGCTACTGGCGCAACACTAGGCGGTATTGAGGCGACACCCAAAGTTTGGGACTTGGCGGGAGCTTGGGTAATAGTCCAAGCAGCTGGCGGCGTCTGGTTATCACTCAATTCAGACCCGTTTCCTTTGTCGCCAGGAGAAGATTATAGCGATCGCTCCTTTCCCTCCCTTGTCGTTAGTCGTCCAGAATTGATTCCAGTATTTACACCGTTTCTCAAATACGCAAAAATTTAAAGAGCCGCTTTGTTGCTAAAGGACAAACAGTCATTTTTTTGACTAGCCTCTTGGGCGGCATACTCAACATCAAACGAATGGTTCAGTATAAATAAAGCTTGCAATAATCCTGAATTGAGTCCAAGAACAGTGTAGTTACTAATTTACATAGTGTTATGGCTTCCATCACACTGGTTAATTTAGTATAAATAATTTTATGTTGTCTAATTTAGATTTAATTCGAGAGTTTGTGCAAAACTCTATCCAAAAAAAAGACGTTTTGTTGTCAAACCCTGCTTTGACAGCGCAAACAGTGTATAAATTAAACCAATTAACAGCAAAAACCGAAGGGGTAATTGCCACCGCCCAAATGTCTCATAAAATACCTGAATTTTTTATTCACGCAAACTCATCTCATTGGGAATCAATAAATCAGGTATTAGCAGAATCTAGTTATCTCCTCAAAGGAGAAGTAAATAGTCGTGGTTTTTATCCATATCAATACTGCGAAATTCCAAAAGGCTACCAGATGCAATGTACTAAATCTGTCCTCCTATGGCGAGCTTGGTGGAAATATCGTAAGTATGCATTACGACCAGGAATTCCTTTAGAACTTTTGATTAGGACAAGAGACTCATGGTATCCAATCAGAGATTTAATTATTAGCGACGGACTTCTTTATATCAAAACGCTAGGAAGTGAGATAGCGCTTGACTCCAATGACTTGGTTACTTGGTTAAGCAAAGTTGACAGTTGAAAGCAAATAATCGAAAAAGGCTGAGATTTTTTATAGGTTTTGAAACTATAAGTGTAAGTAGTTTTTAATAAACTGTTTCATCTTGTTTACGCCATGCTGGATCAACAATACAAATAAATACCAGCGGTTCAATGCCAGAGTTACAAATAAATTGCCGCGTATTAGGAGGAATATACACCGCGTCTCCTGGCTGAACTATCTGGGTTTCATCATCAATGTGCATTTCTCCCGTACCACTGAGAATATAATAAACTTCTGAGGTAGAGAGCGAGTGGGGCTGAGAGGTTTTTCCTACTGGCAGTGTTGCATGAGCCAAACTATAGCGCAATGTCAGTGGTTGCTTATCTGGATGTAGCAGTTCCCGGAGAATAGTGTTATCTCCTGCGATAAATTCGGTACAGTCTAGAAGTTTTTGAACTAGCATCAATCAATTTTTGATTTGAGGTTTTGAATTAATTAAGGGTCAAGAGGGTCATTAGTCATTAGTTATTTGTCATTAATTATTCTCTTTTCCTGCCCCTCTGCCCCCTGTTGCCTTACTTAGTATAAATAAGGATTAGTCTTCGGTTGATAGTCAATACAGTTGATAGCTTCTTCTGTATTGGCAGTGGAGGGGTGTACGGTACATTTAAGACGGTAATCGGTCGTAAAAAATTGGCAGTTAGTACAAGGGATTTGATGCATTTGTTTGGCCGTGCTGACACTATCTCTGGCTGCCGTCCAGAGACTCAAAACAACGAGAATAGTTATAGTCCAAGCAACAACAAAGCAAATAGGGACTAAAAATGGTTGAATCCCATGAATGAGGAAAGATATCAATTGTAACACGGTAAGTTCTGATACAAATTAGGAGCTAGAAGTTATATTAACTCCTAACTCCTCATTCTTAACTTCTGACTACGGAGGTATTAAGTTTAGTAGTTCTGAATCCTAAGTTAAAGAAATGAGTTTATAAAAAACTCCTGTCTTGTGTCTTTTAACTTCTGACTACGAAAGTATTAAGTTAAATGCCAGCATGACCAAGCGCTAAACCAGTGACGAGCATTCCCAAGACAAGGAACGGTTGAGCGCTGGCTTGGTACTTAACGTCATTACTCACGGGATCACGCAGGAAATACATATCCTGCAAGGTGATTTGCGGGATGATTAATAGTATGAGAATTGTTGCGTACAAATTCTCATGGATATAGACAAGATAAGCTGCAATCAATCCTTGAAATAAATCAATCATCACTACACAAATCCAGGCGGCGGTGTTGATCCCAAACACGACGGGTAGTGATTGTAATCCTAACTGGCGATCGCCCTCTACACTCTTAAAATCATTAACAATGGCAATTCCCAATCCCGCTAAGCTGTAGAACATTGTCAAAATCACAATTGTGGGACTGAGGTCGCCAAACAAAGCTTGTCCTGTACACCAAGGTAGAGTTATGTAACTTGCACCCAAGGCATAGCTACCCAGCCAGCCGTTTTGCTTGAGTTTCAAGGGAGGCGCAGAATAGATGTAAGCGATGAAAGAACCGATTAAGGCAATCACTGTGATTGTGGGGAATTCATGACCAGCCCACATATCCAGAACAAATGCCAAACCAATACCAGCAATAAGTAATACCCAAATCTGCGTAATTACTTGGTTTAGGGGAATTGCCCCAGAAGGAATAGGGCGATAGGGTTCATTGATCGCATCAATTTCGCGATCGTAGTAATCATTGAGAATTTGGGTGTAACCTGTCATCAACGGCCCAGCTAGCAACATACAGGTTGCTGACTTCAAGACATTTTCTAGTGTCCAGGTATACTCACCAGAAGAAGCCGCACCGCAAACTACACCCCAAATGAGGGGAATCCAGGTGATGGGCTTCATCAGTTGCAAGCGGATTTTCCAAATGGAAGTTTCTCCTGGTGCTGCACCTTTCATACCCAGTAATTGCCTGGTTTTAGCATTGCGATCGCTTCCAGCGGGGCGCAGCCCATCGCCAATGGTTGTTGCTTGCTCACTGGGATTTGTTACTACTGAGTCTAGTGCCTCAACAGGGTTGGGATCTGGGGTAATAGGAGATGATTCAGACATAAGGCGTACTTATTAAGGAGTTCTGAATTAGGAGTTATGAGTATTAATTCCTAACCCCTAACTTACTTAAAACGAAATTATCAAATAATTATTCTGAAACTTTGCTCCAGTAACGGATCTACCAATCAAAGCAGGGGGTAGGGAGATATTTCGCCGCTGATCTCCTGCTTCCACTGTGACTTCTGGGCCATACTGAGTGAGTTTGACCTGTTTTTTGTCAAATCCTGGTAAAAACAACCGTACTTGGCGATTGTGAGTGTCAATTTCAATTGGTTTGGGAGCTTGTACTGCTTGCGCTTCAAAGTTGGGCAGGGAGTCAATTAGTGGTTGCCAGTCACTTGTTGATGAATCAGTAATAATACTAATAGGTAGAGGTGTAAATTCCTCTGACAGGTTGAGGTTTGCCTCAGAAGATACCAGAAGAACTCCGCCAACAGTTAGACCGACTTGTTGAGCGCTACCCCACAAATAACGGATACTTGCTACCTCAATCGGGTCTGCTGTTGTCACCAAAAAGGCAGCAATGCGCTTAGGGTCGGCGAGAGCAGCTTTCCCCTTTTCTAAGAAATTGTTGGCTTGATTGGTGGGTTGGGCAAAGTTATCTGCCGTCCAGTTGATATTGAAAAAAGTACTAATCAGTGGTTGAATCAAGGGCGATTCTGAAATTGTTTTCCCTAGGTCAGAATTGACAAACAATTGCCGAAATCGCCGGACATACCAACTGAGAGATTCTGGTAGCCCCAAAGTTCTGAGGGTAGAAGCGTCACCTGCGCTATCGTAGACGATCGCATCATATTTGCCACTGGCATCATATTCGCGGATGGCATTCAGGGCAAGGGCGCTGTCCATTCCTGGTAATACTACCAGTTCTTGACCAAAAACCTCTTTAATGATAGGTGTGCGGAGGTACTGCGCCTCAAGTTTTTTCACTTCGTCCCAGCTGCGTTCTAGCAATACAGATGCTTGAAATTGCACAACTTGTAAGTTGGGAGCGATTTCCTGGGGGTCGGGAGCAATTGTAGTACCTAACAGGATTTGAAATGTTGGTTCTGGATGTCCTGCTAGAAGTACGCGTTTACCTTGGCTTGCCAATAATTTGGCGGCGGCGATCGCAATTTTGGTACGAGCGACGCCGCTTTTGCCCAAAAATGTCAATATCAGGGCCATTACTTGATTCCTATTTTCACCGCCGGTCTTTTCAACCTTAGCACTCAACAAATACTCTCAGCTTCCGCTTTAAGTTCTATCTACTACACAGGTTTGATTTCATCTTCAAAAAACCAAGTAGAAAAACCGTCATCAAACTGCACGACTACACCGATACCGGCACCATCGGTGACTTTGTAACCTAAAATGCTGCCTACTTGTCCTAGCCTTTTGACAACGGGAGGAGAGACGCGATCGCGCAAACGAAAAACTTTAACCTTTTGTCCGATTTCCATGCCTACTTATAATTTCAGATAAACCAAGTCTCAGTGTAGCTGAATCCGGGACTCATCAAGTTGAGTTTTTCTCAGCAACTTGTGGCAATCGAGCAAATTAAGGAATGAATAGTTAGCTTAGCCACAAAGGACGTTCCATCTGACGCGATCGTGGCATGAATTCCAGCAAAAATTATTAGATGGATTGAGTGCCTACGGTGATGTGCTATTTGATGCTGATGCGTATGCGATCTACTCCACAGGAGCCAAATATCAAAAATTATTAAACAAATAGAAATAGAAAATCAATTTTTGTAGTTTAATGCTTTTAATTTGTTGACTAGGGAGTGTAAAAGTTATAAACTCATAAAATTTGTATTTTATTATACAATACTTTTCACAATAAAATTTTGGTGGTAGGCTAATGCAGCAAAGTATTCCCTAATCATGTAAAATGCGCGAATAACTTGCCTGTGATGTGTGACGGTGTGTAAGGATGAAGCTTTCAGTCAAAGGTAACTCAACAACTTGGTTACAAGTGCGGCGGTACTGGGAATTACTGCACGTATTAGTAGAGCGGAATCTGAAAGTGCGTTACCGGGGTTCGTTCTTAGGAGTTTATTGGTCACTGTTGAACCCGTTGATTATGACGGGATTATACACTGCGATTTTTGGTACAACGTTTGCGTCATATTACGGTAACTCAATTTTAAACTATATGTTGGCAGCGTTTACAGGGTTGGTGGTAATCAACTTTTTCTCTGCTTCCACCTCTCAGGCATTGAGTAGTGTAGTGAGCAATGGCTCACTTTTGAATAAAATATGCCTGCCAGTCAGTATTTTTCCTCTATCAATGATTGCAGCAAATATATTTCAGTTTGCGATCGGGGTATTACCGTTACTGGTAGTCATGACTTTCGTCAATTCCAAAAGTCTAGTCAATGTCTTGGCACTGCTATTTCCAATTTTAGCGCTAATTTTGGTTTGTATAGGAATTGGTTTTTTTGTAAGTGCTTTATATGTATTTTTTAGAGATTTACCTTATTTTTATGAGTTAGTTGTATTTGTGTTGTGGATTAGCAGTCCTGTATTTTATCCAGCAGCTATTGTTCCAAAAGTGGTACAACCCTTTTTAGGTTTAAACCCTTTATCTCCAATTATCGAAAGTCTTCGTCAGATTACATTATCTGGAGCACCACCAGATTTAAATTTAGTTTGGGGTGCTTTGCTCAGTAGCGTGATTATTTTATCGCTAGGATGGACTTGTTTTCAGTTGTGGCGACATCAATTTATGGATTTGCTGTAGATGGAAGTAATTCGTCTAGATCAAGTTTCGCTGTGGCGAAGGACACAAGAAGAGTTTTCTTATGATCTCAAGAAGACAGTTTTGTCATTTTTCGAGGGCAAATATCGTCAGCCTGCGAAAAAGTTGGTACTAGATGAAATTAATTTGGTTGTAAATGCAGGCGATAAATTAGGAATTATTGGTGCAAATGGCTCAGGAAAATCAACGCTTCTAAAAGTTATTTGTGGAATTTTGCAGCCGACAAGTGGTGCAATCAGGGTACGCGGTCAAATTGCCCCCTTGATTGAACTCGGAGCAGGGTTTGATCCAGAAGTTTCAGTGATGGATAATATTCTCTTGTATGGAGTGCTGCTAGGTTTTTCTAGGGCAGAAATGCGAGAAAGAACACAATCAATTTTAGAGTTTGCAGAATTGCAAGATTGTGCATTAGTGCCTGTCAAAGCTTTATCTTCAGGTATGGTGGCACGACTGGGGTTTGCTATTGCTACTGATGTGCAGCCGGATATTTTGATATTAGATGAAGTGTTATCGGTGGGAGATGAAAATTTTAAGAATAAGAGTAAGCAGCGGATTGAAAAATTTTGGGACACAAATGTAACAGTTTTAGTAGTATCGCATGATTTAAGTTTTATAGAACAATCTTGTGAGCAAGCAATTTGGTTGAATAAAGGTCAAGTAATGTTTGCAGGTGAGACTTGTGATGCTATAAAAACTTATCTAGATACAGGGGTTGAAAGCCCATAATTAAATTATAAAAATTTATGAAAAATTATGGTTGAAATACTTGCACATCGTGGAAATATTATCGGTTCAGACTATCACAGAGAAAATTATGTTAGTGCTTGCAAAGAA
This sequence comes from Komarekiella atlantica HA4396-MV6, assembly GCA_019359395.1. Lineage (GTDB taxonomy): Bacteria > Cyanobacteriota > Cyanobacteriia > Cyanobacteriales > Nostocaceae > Komarekiella > Komarekiella atlantica. The sequence continues at coordinate 235,646 of JAHHHK010000003.1, read as the reverse complement.
TGTCTCGATTTAGGGTTTGGTCTAGAATTAGACGTGCGAACTTATAAAAATAACTTGTATGCTCAGCATGATCCAGTCACATCAGAGCAAACACAGTCTTGGATTGAAATAGTTGAAGTTATAAAAAACTATCCCCAATTAACTATTGCTATTAATATTAAAGATACTGGCAATGAAAATGCTTTAGTTAAAAGTATTGTTCAGTTAAATTTATTGAAAGTATTTTTATTTGATTTAGAACTAGTGGTTGGAATAGAAAATTATGATTCTTTAACATCGGTTTATAAAAGTCTCAACTCACAAATTGAAATAGCTATCAGAGTTAGTGATAAAGGTGAAACTTTAGAACGAGCTATTGAATCAACATCTAGCGTGGTTTGGCTAGATGAGTTTGATAATTTTTGGCTTTCTCAACAAGTGATTCATAAACTGAATTTGGCTGGGAAAAAAGTTTATGCTGTAGCACCAGATTTACATAAACATTCAGCGAATATATCTCTGGCTAGATGTCAAGAATTTGCAGCATGGAATGTAGCCGGAATTTGCACAGACTATCCTATAATGTTGAGGAATTTATTAAAGGAGACTAATTAAATGAAAAAAGTTGCTGCAATTTTATTTGATCTTGATGGAGTGCTTGTTGATGCTGATGAGTGGCATTTTGATGCTCTAAATCATGCTTTGCAACCCTATGGATTAACAATTACAAGAGAGCAGCACATATATTTCTTTAAAGCATTACCAACAAGAACTAAATTAGAAATTCTTTCTATAAGATACGATCTGCCTAGAGAGGCGCATCAAGAAATTAATGATAAAAAGCAAAAATATACTTTTGAAATAATTAATGAAAAATGTCAACCCCAGCCTGATAAACTAGCAATGATGGAGTATCTTCACAAAAGGTACCGAGTTGCGGTTTGCTCAAATTCAAGGCTGGAAACCGTGAAACTTATGCTTGAGAAGTCAGATTTAATTGACTATTTTGAATTCTTCTTAAGTAATGAACATGTTAAAAACGGTAAACCATCGCCTGAAATGTATTTTTCGGCAATGGACAAGATGGGTTTAGATGCTGAAGAGTGCTTAATTGTAGAGGATTCTGAAGCTGGTCTAAGAGCTGCTCAAAGTTGTGGGGCACATATTTGCAAAGTCAGCGAACCATCAGAAGTAAATCTTGAGAGAGTCATGACTAGTTTAAAAAATGTGGGCAAAATCAAAGTCGTGATTCCAATGGCTGGTGAGGGAAGTAGATTTGCCAGAGCCGGGTACATTGACCCCAAACCAATGATTCGTGTTTTCGGTAAACCAATGATTCAGTGGGTTGTAGAAAATATGAACCTGGCCAACAGCTACTTCATATTTCTCTGCCGTAAGCAACACCTCGACAATTATAAGCTTAGTTCCTATTTAAAATCTTTAAGGCCTGACTCTTCAATTGTTTGTGTGGATCAACTAACTGAGGGAGCTGCTTGTACTGTTCTTTTAGCTGAGGACTACCTGACGGATAATGAAGAGTTGATTGTCGCTAATTCTGATCAGTATATAGATGCTTCTGTTGCTGATTTTGTCCAAAGAATGAGAGAGTTAGATGCAGACGCAGGGATGATCACATTTGAAGCATCCGAAAGTAAGTGGAGTTATGCTGATGCTGACGAAAACGGGTTAGTCAAAAGGGTAGCTGAAAAACAAGCAATTAGTACCCATGCCACCGTAGGGATTTACTACTATAGGCGTACTTGGGAATTTGTCAAGTATGCAAATTCAATGATTAACAAGAACATACGAACAAATAATGAATTTTATATTTGTCCTATATTCAATGAATATATTGAATCTGGAAAAGCAGTGTATATCTATGAAATAGATAGAGATACAATGCATGGTTTAGGAACTCCAGAAGATTTGGAAGTGTTTTTAAAGCTCAAGAGTTCAACTTAGATCTGTCGTGTTTGCCTGTTACAGCATTTATTGTTGATGAGCAATTATTATGGAATTTGAATTTTTAGAAGTCTTTTTGCCATCAAACTTGAATGATTTAAGGAGAGTAAAATCTGAATTATTACTTACTCAACTTAAATGTGTGCATACATCTCTGGAAAAAGTTGAATCTCCAGAGGCAATTGACGAGTTGGATTGTTCGTGGAAACTCAGAGAAAAAGCATTTCCCTATTCATGCACAGATGAAGAAGGTTTAATTCTTAACTATGTTATTGCCGCAAATCAGCTAAAAAGTGGTTTTGAAATTTCTACTGCTTTTGGCTTTAGCAGCATGTACATTGGACTAGCTCTTAAACAAAATGGCGGTCAACTTGTAACTATGGACTGTTATGTTGAAGAGTGGAAAGAGTCTTTTGTATATAATCCTGAAGAAATGGAATCTAGTGTAGAGTGCAACAGAAAAAATGCTCTAGAAAACATTCTTCCAACAGGTCTACGTTTTGCTAAAGAATCGGCAAATAAGCTGGGATTATCTGATGTGATACGTTTTGAAATAGGTATTAGCCCAAAAGATGTTCCAACTATTGTAGGCGATCGCAAGCTTGACTTTGTATTTATCGATGGCGGACATTTTGGCGAGCAACCGCTTTTGGATTTTCTCGCAGTTTATCCCTATCTTTCAGAAAAATGTGCTGTTTTCTTTCATGATAACCACTCTGGTACTACTGTTGCTCAAGCAGTATCCGAAGCAGAAAACAAGCTAGGTGCATCAGCACAAAAGCTTTTGACCCGTTGGAATCTTACCTTAGTAAGTCGTGGTCTAAATAAACTATCTCTAGCAACTCTAGACTACTTATTAATTAGAAAGCATCCTAGTTATTTAGAGTTATCCCAAACGCAACTTCAGCAGGCTCAAGATGAACTAAAACGTTCGCAAACACAGCTTCAATATACTCAAAGTGAACTAGAACTTTCAAAAACTCAACTTCAGCACACTCAAGGTGAACTAAAACTTTCACAAACGCAACTTCAGCACACTCAGGGTGAACTAGAACTTTCACAAACGCAACTTCAGCACACTCAAGGTGAACTAAAACTTTCACAAACGCAACTTCAGCACACTCAAGGTGAACTAAAACTTTCACAAACGCAACTTCAGCACACTCAAGGTGAACTAAAACTTTCACAAACGCAACTTCAACACACTCAAGGTGAACTGGAGATAGTAAGGTACAAAGCTGATCAAACTGAGGCAATGATTAGTGCAATGCAGTCTAGTAAGTTTTGGAAGTTGCGAAGACTATGGCTTAAATTAAAAAAAAATTTAGGATTGGTTAAGGAGGTTCAAGAGTAATGTCTACCGTTAAGCCAATCTCATTATCTGAAAATAAAGTACTTAAAATAGGCCTATACTCTTCCTCTCTATTGAGTAAGAATCACATAGGTGTCAGTAGAATGATACGCAGTCATCTTGATGTTTTGCAAAATAACCTAGGTAATAGATGCGAGTTTTATATTTTAAGTAGAATATCTGGTGTTTCCAGAACATCTTTATTTGTAACACTTCCGGCTGAACAGTTTTTTAGAGAATATGACGAGGTTACTACCACATCTCAGACATCAGTAAAAGTTTATAAAAATACTACGCCGTTGATTGACTCCCTCTCTCATAATGTAGTTCGGAGAATTTCTAATAAATTACGTTTCCATAAAATATCAAATTTAATCCAAAAAGTAGCTAAAAAGTTAAGAAACAAAGTTGCTCCTGCCGAAAAATTGCAATTAAAGCGACCAGCCAAATGGGAATTTCTAAACTTTAAACTAGATGTTCTAATCATGGCGGAGCCTTGGGATGGAACATGGGTTTATCCTATAGAGAATTTTACTCACAAAATTGTGATGATTATCTATGATTTAGTTCCAAATCTACTGGTGTGCGATCGCAATGATCAGGATAAATATTTTACATTTTACAAAAAAAACTACCATGTAGACGATGGTACTAGAATTTTTGCAGATCAACACTTTTTGGGGTTTTATCATGGCTTAACGAAAGCTGATGGTGTCGTCTGTATTAGTGATTGTACGAAGAGAGATTTGATTGAGTTATTTCCAGAATACTGTGAAAAGGCTTGCATGACAGTATATCCAACTTGGAATCAGTCATTTATGCCACTATCGCAGTATGAACGTGAGGAAATAGAAATTTGTGATGAACTAAAAGCGATGCGGCTCGATTTTTCTAAGCCAATTGTATGTGCTATTAATGTTCTTGATTCTAGGAAGAATGGTCTGCTGCTAGTCAAAGCATTTGCTTTATTACTTGAGCGTCAAGCGATAAATTCAGATGTACAATTAGTGGTTTGTTCTCACGTCCGATGTAGTCACGAATATCTCATTAATTTTTTGGACATTGCCAAAGATGTAAACATTACATGGGTGCAAAACTTGAGTGATCAAGCTATGTGCAAACTGCTAAATATAGCTACTGTATTTGCTTTTCCGACACTCTATGAAGGGTTTGGCATTCCTGTGCTGGAGGCAATAATCTGCAAAACTTTAGTTGTTACATCTGATTCTAGTTCTATTCCAGAAGTTACAAACGGCAACTGTTTATTCTGCGACCCTACCTCTGTAGAAAGTATAGCTTCAAGTATTTTAGAAGCATTACAAATGACTCAGGAAACAAGAGAAGGATTAGTTAATAGGGCATTTGCTTATGCCAGTTACAACTTTTCTCAGGAGCAAATCTATTCTTCATACATGAAACTCTTTTCAAAAATTGGCATAAATATTTAAATTTATGAAAACTATCAAACAGCTTATTGAAAAGTATTCATTAGAATTGAATATAGATAGCCTTTACCTTGATTGTTCTCAAGAAAAGTATTTAGCTTACCAAAATGCTGTAGTAATTCATAGTCCTATATTACAAACAAATTTATTTGTTCTTAATGAGTCACTCAAGAATCGCTATGCAAATCTTGTATTTGTTAAAGGTAATGACATTAATAAAAGTAAATTTTCATTAATTATCTTGGATGAGTTATGGAACAAATTAAGTTCTAAAGGATACTTGGTTTTAGATGAATTTGTAGAAAGTCGTAATTTGAGTATTTATGGCTTAAAGAGCTTAATATATGATTTTTCTGCTGGGACTGCTGAACTTTGTTATGAAAATAGAAGTGGAAACACATACGAGCTAGTATTTAGGAAATCTGAACAAGACGAACCACGTCATGCTGGTAAGATAGATGCTTGGACTTTTGGCGTAATTACACAAGGTAAGCGCAGAGAGTTTGTAGAAAAGCTTTTAGATTCTATTATTGAGCAAGAAATTCCAGAATTTGAAATTATTCTTGTTGGTAATTATACACATCCTATTAATGAAAAATACATTGATAAAGTAAAAATTATTCCGTTTTCCCAACAAGATGCAAAAGGGTGGATAACAAAGAAGAAAAATATAATAGTTCAAAATGCTAGATATGAAAATATATTAGTGGTGCATGACAGATTTATTCTCGACAAAAACTTTTATTCTGGTATGTGTTGTTACGGGAACAGCTTTTCAATCCTGACTTGCAAACAGGAAATGTATGATGGATGGCGAACACCAGACTGGGTTTCAGTTAATAATTCTCATGCTTGGGCTACTCCAGCTTGTATGGAATATGAAGATTACTCTCCACTGGTTTACTGTAATGGTGGCTTAACTATCATCAAGAAAACAATTGCATTACAACATCCTTGGAATGAAATGCTATTTTGGAATCAAGCTGAAGATGTTGAACTAACACACAGGTTATTTAGGCACGGTTATTTTTTACGTCTTAATCCTTACTCAAAAGCGATAGTTTTGCAGCAAAATAACGTAAAAAACTTATCTGGTGGGTTTGAGCCTTTTATAAAAATAGCAGAAGTAAATCAAAATCAGTTTATTTACGTTGATGAACCAAAAGGTCTAGCGCAAAATGCTTATGTATCTAATTCAGGATTACAGAAATTTGACTCACTAGAATTTGAATTAATTCAAGCTAAATCTAGAATTACAGCAATGGAAAGCAGTAAGTTTTGGAAATTGCGAAAAGCATGGTTTAAACTGAAACATACGTTGGGATTAAAAGGAATTGAGTAAGAAGCTTACTAATATCTATTAGTTTTTTTAACTCTATAGATATTTGCCAATCCTTTATCTCAAGTTGTATTTGTAAATACTATTATGCAAACTGTTCGAGAATTATCAATGTTAAAAGCAATTATTAGCATTCATAATCCCTTGATTGATGCAGAAGAACTATATAAGCTTATTCAAGCTGGCATAGAGTCGAGAAATATAAAGTTGGATGAGGTTAAAGTATCTCTTAGGTTTGATTCTATGCAACATCGCGTTGCAATAGCAAGTAAGCTTAAAGAGCTTGACGCATGGCGTAGAGAAAAAGCAGGTTTAGAAAATAGAGTAGCAGAAATGGAGCAAGAGTTAACCAAGCTATATACTAAACAAGATAGTTTGCTTGCCGAAGTACATCAACTTGCCGAAGCACATCAGGGGTTAGGTCTAAAAGGTCTGCTATGGCTAACTGCTAAGCAGTCTGTAATTACTACCAAGAATTATCTGATCAAAATAATTGATTTGCTCAACTTAACTCCTGTTCAATCTGTATTGCTAAAAATATTCAGAAATAAACCTTTAATTTCTCAAGAGACAGTAATCCCAGAATATAGTCTCACTAACGATGAAAAAAAAGATATACATGATACTACAAAAGAAATTCATATAAACGAAAGTTTAGACCCTTTACTTTCATACTTAGCTTTACAACAGAGTTATAATTCAATTTTGGAAAAGAGAATAGCAGAACTTGAACAAGAGCTAAAAAAGCTAGAAATTCAAGAATAAACATAAAAAATTAGAAATGTCATACGTAATTAATCAGATTCTTCCAAGCTTGGTTCAAGGTGATGCTGTTGTAAATGTAGGCTTTTATATCAAGCAAATTTTATTATCTCAAGGACATATTTGCAACCTATATTTTCAGAATGTTGAACAAGGTTTAACTCTAAGTAAAGAATTAGAGGTACAAAATCTACTTAATGAACCAACAGACATCTTGATTTATCATCTTTGTACTTATGCTCCGATATGTGACAATGTATTTCTAAGCAGTTCAGGCAAAAAAGTGATTATTTATCACAACATCACACCTTCTCACTTTCTTGCGCCTTATGATCTGGGTTTATCCAAAATAATAAATGAGGCTTCTCAGGGAGTAAAAAACTTTAAGTCTGTAGATCTAGCGATCGCAGATTCAGATTTCAATGCTATGGAATTAAAAGAGTTAGGATTTACGAACGTTTACACTGTTCCCCTATTTTTTGAAGAACATCAATGCATTCCTGATGCAGAGATATTGGATGGTTATAAAGATGGCTGGATAAACTTTTTATTTGTAGGTCGATTAGCTCCTAACAAATGTCAAGAAGATGTAATTAAAGCTTTTGCTTATTACTGCAACTACATTAATCGTCAGTCTAGATTGATTTTAGTTGGTTCAACTATGTTTTCAAGTTATACAAATTTCCTGAAGCAGGTCGCTGAACTTGAAGGGGTTCAGCAGCATGTAATTTTTACCGAAAAAGTTCCGTTCAGTCAGTTGAAGGCTTATTATCAAGTTGCTCATATCTTCATGTGTATGAGTGAGCACGAAGGGTTCTGTGTGCCTTTATTAGAAGCAATGCAACATGATATTCCGATTATCGCCTATGCAAGTTCAGCAGTACCAGAAACTCTTGGAGAAGCTGGGATTTTAGTTAACCAAAAGGATATACCTGTGATTGCAGAATTAGCTCATTTGTTGGTTAATAATCAATCGTTGAGATCGAAAGTAATTCAAAGTCAAAGGTCAAGATTAGAAAATTTTAAACCGGAAGTGTTTGCTGAGAATTTTATGAGTGTACTAAGTAAAGTATTTTGAATTTTTACTTAAGGTGTAGTTATAACAAAATATAAATTTTTATTTATTAATTATATCCTGATGATTACAAGTTTGAGTATTCTTATGACAAATTAAAATTTTAACAACTACAATTTTGAAATTATCTAAATAAAGGAATTGATAAAAACAATTTACCCATTAAAGCAAATAAATATGAGTGAACCATTTTTAGAACCAATATTACGATACCTCCGGCTTCAAAGAGTAATATCACACATTCCTAAAAACTCTGTTGTTTTAGATGTGGGTTGTGGCAGTTCGGCAACTTTCCTTAAAAGTATTTCCACTCGGATTAAGCAGGGATTTGGTGTTGATTTTAAAGTCAAAGAGTTCCATTTAGATAATATACAAACTAAGCAACTCATGCTTGAAAATCATCTGCCATTTAAAGATGAAAGCTTTGATGTTGTAACGATGCTGGCAGTTTTAGAACATATAGAACATGAAAAAGAGATTTTAAAAGAGATTTATAGAGTTCTTGTTCCTAAAGGTAAGCTTATACTGACAGTTCCATCAGTTTGGTCACAACCGATACTAGAATTTTTGGCTTACAGATTAAAGATAGTCAGTAAGGCAGAGATTCAAGATCACAAAAGATACTATAATCGCGAAAAGCTTAGAAAGGTTTTAGTAAATTTGACTGGGTTTCAAGAATTTCATCACCAATATTTTCAATTTTGGATGAACAATTTTTGTACAGTCAGCAAGAGGGGTTAATTACTACATGAGGCTATCTGTTGTTATTCCTTGTTACAACGAATTAGGAACTATAAGTAAAGTTGTTGAAGCTGTCAAAGCATCTCCTGTCAAAAACTGTGAAATTATTATAGTAGATGATTGTTCAATAGACGGGACAACAAAATTGCTTAAATCAAAAATAGAGTCACAGGTAGATCAAGTAATTTATCATCATAAAAACAGAGGCAAGGGTGCAGCTTTAAAAACAGGTTTTGCTGTGGCTACTGGAGATATTGTTATCGTTCAAGACGCAGATTTGGAGTACGATCCACAAGAATATCCTTTAATGATTCAACCGATTTTAGATGATAAAGCTGATGTAGTTTTTGGTTCGCGTTTCCAGGGTGGTAAACCCCACAGAGTAGTTTACTATTGGCATATGGTAGGTAATACTTTTTTAACTATGTTATCTAATATGTTTACTAATATTAATTTGACAGATATGGAAACTTGTTATAAAGCTTTTAGGCGGGAAGTTATTCAATCCATCACAATAGAAGAAAATCGGTTTGGATTTGAGCCTGAAATTACAGCTAAGGTTGCGAAAATGGAGTGTCGCATTTATGAGGTAGGTATATCTTATTATGGTCGGACTTATAAAGAAGGTAAAAAAATAGGTTGGAAAGATGGCGTTAGAGCAATTATATGCATTTTGAAATATAATTTATTTTCATATAAATATCATAAATACTCCAGGTAAATTATTAGTAAATAAAAATGCAATTAATTTAATGCTTAATTTATTATCGTATAGATAATTGATAGCTACTATGCATATTAAAAAACTAGGATATAGAACATTTATTTTTATCGTATTTCTATTATCTTTTCGTTCTTATGCTGGATATTTATCTCCTGATTTAAATTCAGATGGTGCAGTCCATGCACTAATGGCTCATGATTTAAAGCTACCTGAAGATTTATACTATTGGGGACAGAATAGATTAGGCAGTATAGTACCAATATTAGGACATTACTTGACTAAAATTACTTCGTTTAGTTCTATAAAATCTGTTTCTATAGTTCAATTTTTATTTATATGTTTGGGTTATTGGGTTTTAGCTAATTTATTTAGGAATTTTTTATCCAAAGTAATATTTGCATTGATTTGGTTTTTTCCAACGTCTATATTTTCTGATTTAGTTAGATTAGCACATCCTTATGCTCCACAATTTTGTTTCATAGGAATCGGCATACAGCTGTTATTGAATTTTGAAGCTTTTTCACGAAATCAAAATATTTATAAAAATTACTTTTTAATTTTTATATCTATAATATTTATTTATGCATCTTTATGGATTTCTGACTTTTCCATTATTATTTTAATGATTTTAAATGTTACTTTCTTATTATACTTTTTAAAAGAAATTACAAAAATAAATGTGAAAATATGTTATTCTTTGACTTTGTTAGTTGCAAATTTAGTTGGAGTTTTTTTTATCATCTATGCAAAATCAAATTCTAGTTTTTACTATTCTGAATATACAGGCTTAAACAATACACAAGAAACTTGGTTTATCGTCAAAAAAATAATAGACAATACGAAGCATAATATATTATTTCAAAATAATAACCTTTTCTTAAGCTTGTGGACTATCTTAGTTTTTGTTTTTACTACATTTATAATTTACATATATGTTTTTAAAAAGATAAATTCCCAAAAGATACCAAAGGTTTTTTATATTATTATGATGAACGCAATTTTGGGTTTATTTATAATTATTCTATCCAAATGGGTATTTATAAACCAGGGAGAGCCACGTTATTTTATTCCCATATATATATTAATATGGTTATCAATTTTGGTGCTAATAGAATCAACAGAAGGTGTAATCCAGAAAAAGATGTATGGAATTACCTTAGCTATTGCAATCATTTCCTGTTTAACTTTGCCTAGCTATGTCTTTAGCCTAGAAAAAGCTGAACCGAAGATTCAGCAAATGCAAGAAATTAAAACATTAGGACAAGTTGGGATCATAGGCGATTATTGGACTTCATACTTGATTGGAGCAATTAATCCAGAGTTACTTGCTGTTACTCCACATGACAAAGCTACTGTTCGATGTCTTAAATGTGTAGATAGAGTAATTGAATCAGAAATGATTTATCTCGTCAAAGAGCAATGGCTGGAAAACTTTCCCAATCAAATAAAACAATTTAATCGTGATTTAGAAAAAGTAAGTTCTCCAATAAATTTAGGTGGTTATACATTGGCTGCATACAAGAAAAAGAATAAAACTAACTAGATTAAAGTTTATATTGCGATCGCAAATATAATACCTTTAAATTCAGCCTAGCCCACTGTTCCAGCACCTTACCTTGGAAAGCAGCATTTTTGGCGGTAAAATGCTTTGTGCCAGATCGCCAGAAAGGCGGAACTAAACGATCGCCTTTACTAGACTTCTATATTGGCGATCATGCTGCGATCGCGGATATGATGCTTTTAATCAGAAACCTTAATCGCGATCGCACTTATCTTCTCGCATTAAAATTAATGGCTCCAGAATATTAATCATTGAATAAATAACAGATGACACCTAAAAAAGCCCTAATCACCGGCTTAACCGGACAAGACGGATCTTATCTTGCCGAACTGCTCTTAACCAAAGACTACCAAGTGTTCGGCTTAGTTCGCCGTTCCAGTAGCAGCAACTTAGAACGTATTACTCACCTTTCAGGCGATATTCAAATCTTATCAGGTGATCTTTTAGATCAATCTTCCTTGATGGATGTAGTTGCAGAATCACAACCTGATGAAATTTATAACCTCGCCTCTCAAAGCTACGTTCCCCTTTCTTGGACACAACCCGCTCTCACTGCTGAATACACAGCACTTGGTGTCTCCCGTTTACTAGAATCTATCCGTCGCTGCAAACCGGATGCTAAATTCTACCAAGCCTCTAGTAGTGAAGTTTTTGGTCAACCCGATGACTCGCCCCAAACTGAACGTACTGCTTTCCGTCCTCGTAACCCTTATGGTGTTGCCAAAGCTTATGCTCATTGGATGACTATCAATTATCGGCAAAAATATAATCTTTATACCTGCTGCGGTATTACTTACACTCACGAATCACCCCGACGCGGCACAGAATTTGTATTTCGCAAAATCACACATGCAGTTGCACAAATTAAACTTGGTCTGGCAAATGAACTAAAATTAGGCAACCTAGATGCTCGCCGTGATTGGTGCTATGCAAAAGATGCTGTTTATGCCATGTGGCTGATGTTGCAGCAGGAAATGCCAAATGACTATATCATTGCCAGCGGTGAAACCCATTCTGTAAAAGAACTTGTTGAGTGCGCTTTCAACAGTGTTGGTCTAAACTGGCAAGATTATGTTTTAGTTGACCCTGCTTTCTACCGCCCTGACGAACCCGTACAGTTGGTTGGCTGCATTGATAAAATTAAAACCGAGATAGGTTGGCAACCTCAGTATTCTTTTAATGAATTAGTTGAGTTAATGGTTGATTATGACCTGAAGAAATTGAGTAGCTAGAATAGACTAACTTCCTAATCTAAGTAGTTAATTAACTATTTGGCTCAATGTATGGTAAAAAAACATACTCAAGAATAAAATTCTAAAGTTTTCCAATTATGTATTTTATTCTGAAGTTTGTGATGTCTAGATTTAGGCACAAATTCAAATATAAATAAGCAATTATAACTAGAGTCTCAGATGAGAATATTTATAGACTGCACTCATACGGCAAAACATACATATAAAAATACTGGCATCCATCGAGTAGTTCGTGAACTGACATCCGAAATGTTGAAATTAAGTTCGACTATTCCAGATATAGAAATAGCTGCGGTTATGTTTGATGGTAAATTTATAGTCAGAGTGACCAATCTTAACCAACAAAATTACAGTCAAACTACCAAGATTAACCAGTATTTTTACCCAGTAATCAAAATAAATAGAAAAATCCAAGTGTTATTTTCTAAGGTCAAAAATAAGTTTATAAATTCATTTTCCAATATATTGGATTTAGCTGATTGGTTAAATATAAATAACGAACACAAAAATATTTATCTTAAATTAGATGGTTATAAAATTCAACCAGGAGATATATATATAATAGCCGATGCAAATTGGGATTTACCTAAAACATACTATAGATTTTTACAAATTCTAAAACAAAATCAAGTTACTATTGTGATGATATGTTATGATCTCATACCTATCAAGTTTCCTGAATTCTCTTCAAAAAGATTTACTGAGGCTTTTACAAATTTCTACAGGGAGTATTCAAACTTATTTGATCAAGTTTTGTGTATATCTAACAATAGTGTTGAAGATTATAAACACGCTCAACAGCAGGGGATAGTAGCCAGCAATCCCGATTTAATAGTCAAAAGCTTTCGTTTAGGATCTGATTATTCTAACCATGATTACTCACTCAATATAGAACTTAATAATTTTGATGATAATTTAAGTGAACTGCTAAGTAAAAAATATATTTTAGTAGTAGGAAGTTTAGTTCCTCATAAGAATATTCAAGCTATCATAACAGCATTTGATTTATTGGTATCAAATCATGAAAACATACATTTACTCTTTGCTGGCAATAGAGGTTGGCACTCAAAGACTGACGCATTAATAGAATCTAATAAAATGTATGGCAAGCTTATACATATATTAGGTTCAGTCAGCGATGCTCAGCTAAAAGCTCTTTATAAAAACTGTTACTGTTTAGTTCAAGCTTCCTTTTATGAGGGATTTGGACTACCAGTTGTAGAAGCACTACAATACTGTAAACCTGTAGTTGCTAGCACTGGTGGCTCTTTACCTGAAGTAGGGGGTGACTTTTGTATATATTTTGATCCTACTCAACCAACTGAACTCCACCAAGCTTTAAAAAAGCTACTTGATTCAGATATTTACTACAACCATTTAGTTGATCGGATCAAGAATGAATATAGACCATTCTCTTGGAAAGAATCCGCTGAACAATTAATCTCTCATTTATATAGTTAATTTAAGTTTCAATAAAAGCTGAAAAAGTTGTTAGTTAATCTCTCTTTTTTGTCAACAAAACCTACAGGTATAACAACCTACGCTTTAAATATCCTTCCAAATCTACAATCTCTCAAACTAAGATTATTAACTTCGCAGAGTATTCCTAAGTATGACTGCTACCCAATTTTACCAAACTTAACACCAGACCAAGGGATAAAAGGGCATTTTGACCGCCTTGTTTGGACGCAATTTCAATTACCGCAAATCTATAAACAGCTAAAATCACAACTGTTATTTTCTCCACTTCCAGAAGCACCTCTTTATACCAATTGTCGGTTTGTAGTAATGTTTCACGACTTAATACCGTTGCGCTTTCCTAAACGCTTTTCACCGTTGATACCTTACCATCGATATTACATTCCCCAAGTCCTACACCAAGCGCAACATATTATTTGTAACTCCAACGCCACAGCTAAAGATATTATTGACTTTTACCAAACTCCAGTTAGTAAAATTACCTCTATTCCCCTTGCTCACGATCGCAATCACTATCGTTTCCTCAATCTACCCACCCGTAACTACTTTCTCTACATTGGACGCCAAGATCCCTATAAAAACCTACATCGGTTGATTTCAGCCTTCGCTACACTACCAAACAGCGATGACTACGAATTGTGGTTAGCTGGTTCAATTGATCAGCGTTATACACCAGTTTTAAAAGCGCGAGTTAAGGAACTAGGTATAACTAATCAGGTAAAGTTCCTCGATTATGTTCCTTACAACGAATTGCCGAAAATCATCAATCAAGCGATCGCTCTTGTCTTCCCTAGTCTCTGGGAAGGCTTTGGTTTTCCTGTCCTAGAAGCAATGGCTTGCGGTACTCCTGTGATCACCTCCAACATTTCTTCTCTTTTAGAAGTTGCTGGTGACGCAGCGATTTTGATCAATCCCCACAATATAGAGGAAATAAGCAAGGCAATGCAAGCAATCGCCACCGATTCAGCATTGCGATCGCATCTTTCTCACCAAGGTATCACTCGCTCCCAGCAATTCAGTTGGGAAAAAACAGGAAAAGCTACTGTCGAAGTTTTATCACGCTACCTGTAAGCCGAAGTTATACAGATCATCATTAACACTGCTGTAGACACGGAAAGCAAATACGACGAACTTGCGATCGCTATCAATCTACCATACCTCTAATTCTTGCCCAAAAGACGCGGGGGGCAGGGGGCATTACTCATTACTCAGAACACAGTAGCCATAGTAGTTAACGCTACTGTTATTTATAAGTCACTGAGACAGGAAACGGTGAGTAAGCGAGATATTTGTCCTGAAATTGTAGAAGCAAAACAGTATCTCGTTGTCCAGGTTCGATAAAATTGACTAACATCATCTAATTATCCATATCTCAGCTGCATTAGTTAATGAAATGTCTTAATCTTATTCAGGTGTATCTTTACCGTAAATGTATGCTAATAGCTGTGTTTTATTAGACTGTTAAAATTACTAGATTTTTAATTAACTAAAGGTTATGGACTTGAGTAATTGCGATGGTGTAGCTTACCGTAGGTATGCAATATTGTGCTGTAGGAATGCAGATGGATTGGATTAGCTTACTAAGATCTCAACAAGCTGACTTCCTTCAACGTGTGAAAAAACCCAAGACTTACGACTTATCTTTGCTAGAAAGTCAAGTCAAAGGTTGCCACACTGAAATTATGTCCTTTTGGGGCGAGCCATTAGCAAAACTCCTGGAATTTTCTCGCCAACAAGCAGAAATTCTTGCGAAAAATCCGCCGCCTACGCCGCCTGAGTATCCTGAACCTCCTGACTGGACGATACCCTTTTCCCAATACTTCCAGCAACAAGCAGAAGATTATCTTTTGCGAGAGCAAGTCGTCGAACAGGTGATGACTGAACGCTTGGGTAAGTTGGTAAAAAAAGTGCCACAAGACAGCTTGCAAAACATAATTTTAGACGATGAGGGAAATTTGCGCGGCGAAAGTAAATTTTCTTACGCGCTTAAAGATAATCCTCAGCTGAGTATTCAAGTTTGCGTTGCTGATGGAGAAAGTTTTAACGGTATTAAGAAAAACAAAATTAGATGGTCGGTTACTGAAGAAGATTTAAAAAATCACCAAGTATTAATTTTCCTATGCTTGTTTTATCCATTTGCAGGTAAATTAGGCTACGAAAAACAAACTGTAATCGCTGGTTTTTTACCTGCGAATCAAGTTGAATTTACTGAACCAAAACTTTACATCTCTCCGAGTAACTTGTTGTATACAGGTGGATTGAATTGGTATTTAGAATCACTTACTACTAAAAAAGCTACACAACTAATACCAGTTATTAATGAGAGGATAATAGCTGAAACAATTCAGACTTTGCCACCAGAGCATTCACTTAAATGTATAGTAGGTGACTGGGAATGCTGGCAAACTTTGAAAGGTCACAACAGAGGAATTAATTGTCTTGCTTTCAGCTCTGGGTGTAAGAATGGTCACATGCCCATATTGGCAAGTGGCAGTCTTGGAGAGACGAAACTATGGGATTTAAGCAAGGGTGAATTAATAGATACATTGTCAGAATATCCTTGGGTGATGTCTGGGCTGGTGGATGAAGTGAATTCTTTGGCCTTTAGTTCCGATGGACAGACTTTGGTAAGTTGCGGTGCAGACTCCACAATTAAGATTTGGCATGTAGGCGCACTAGATTTAATAGATATTCTGCACAAGCATAACGGGGTGGTGCGATGTGTTGCCTTTACTCCAGATGGCAGGATGTTAGCAACTGGTGGAGATGACAGGAAAATTCTGTTTTGGGATTTGATGCAACGTCGAGTAGCGATCGCTCTCTCTTTAGATGATACCGCTGCTCACTCCCTAGTTTTAAGCCAAGATGGGGAAACGCTGGTTACAGGTAGCTATCGTAAAATCAAAGTCTGGCACACCTCACTCCAAGGGACAGAGAAAATTCTCAAGGATACACCACCACTATGCACTCTTATGGGTCATTCTCATATCGTTAGCTCTCTAGCTATGAGTGCAGATGCTAAATTGCTCGTCAGCGGTAGCTGGGATAAGACTATCAAAATTTGGCAGTTGAATACAGGGGAATTAATTACCACCCTTAAGGGACATAGAGATCGAGTGTATGCGATCGCTTTAAGTCCTGATGAGAAAATTATAGCTAGCGGCAGTGCTGATAAAACTATCAAACTCTGGCATCTTCAAACAGGTGAACTGTTGGGTACTTTTACTGGACACGCCAACACAGTCACAGCATTAGCCTTCACTGCTTCCGGCGAGATGTTAGTTAGCGGGAGTTTGGATAAGACCATTAAAATTTGGCAAAAGAGTTAAAATTTTGAAGTTCAGAACTTCATTAACGAGTCTTTGAAACTCGTTCATCCACCTTGGAACTGGATTAACGAGTCTTTGATACTCGTGAACAACAAAAGACCCATCTTGAAAATAGTGTTGACTGGGCAAGGATTTTCATATTTAGTTGTGAAGTATGCTCATGGCATCTCTTGCAAAAGTCAATTTTTTGCCAATTAAACCACAGATGCACATAGAGAATTGAGTTTATCAAAAAATATGAGACTTCAAATTCGATTATTTAAACTCATTACTTTTATACTGATAATAATAGTAATTGTTGGGCTAAATATTATCTTGCTTAGGTCAAGTTTAGATTTACATTTATATTTAATAAATATAAGTGGGGCAAATTATGATTTTTATTTATTTCAAGTAGTTAGACATATTTTGAAAGTTTTGGGAGCAGCTATAGTTGAAGCTGCTTTCGTATGGTTATTAGTAGTTTTAAATACTATGTCTCTACGCCTAGGTTTAATCATTACTTTAATTCTGCTAATTTTAAGTGGAATTATAATTTTATTGCCAATTAGTATTTAAACTAGATTCTCCCTCCAGCGGGCGCTTTACAAGTTCGCACATAATTAAAAGATTCCCCTCTATTCAACTCATTCACTTATGGCGCTACACCCTTACCTTGAAGACATCTTCTGAATTATCGAATTTTCTAAATCCACCTTGAGCAAAGATTTAGGTGAGAAAAAAGAAATCTATGCTGAAGCAAGCATTGGTGAATATTGGATTGTCAATCTCAAAACTCCACAGTTGCAAGTATTTCGAGACTTAAAAAATGGGCAATACACAACTCAACTGACATTAACCACAGGTACTATAGTCCCTCAAGCCTTTGATGATGTATTCGTCCAAGTTAATCGCCTCGTAGGTTTCCCAAAAATATAATTTCTAGCATCTGTCTGCTAGGTGTAGCTTGGCTTTTGCATGGGAGTTTGCTAACGCAGATAATTAAATCATCCTTTCTATGCTATTTGCTTATGGCGATCGCAACTCAACCCCAACTAACTTTAGACGACTTCCTCAAACTGCCGGAAACTAAGCCAGCATCAGACTTTATCAACGGGGAAATCATTCAAAAACCCATGCCTCAAGGTGAGCATAGCCGACTACAAACTAAACTTTGTAATGTCATTAATGATGTAACTGAAAGCCAAAAAATTGCTTACGCTTTCACAGAACTGCGTTGTACCTTTGGCGGTGCTTCTATCGTCCCTGATTTAGCAGTGTTTCGCTGGGATAGAATTCTTAAAACTTCATCCGGCAGAATTACTAACCGCTTTGACATTCATCCCGACTGGGCAATTGAGATTCTTTCCCCAAACCAAAGACAAACGAAAGTACTTGGTAAATTGTTGCATTGCTCACGAAATGGTACTGAACTCAGCTGGTTGTTAGACTTAGAGGATGAAAGTATCCTGACAATATTTCCTGGCCAGCGAGTGGAACTATATGAAGGTGCTGATAAATTACCCGTACTTGAGGGTATTGAGTTGGAGTTGACAGTTGAACAGGTTTTTGGCTGGCTGAGTTTGTCGTAATGTCACACTGTCTTGGAAAGTGACACTCCTGCGTAGCTTGGCTTTTGCGTGGGGGTTCGCTAACGCAGATAATTAAATCATCCTTTCTATGCTATTTGCTTATGGCGATCGCAATTCAACCCCAACTAACTTTAGACGAGTTCCTCAAACTGCCGGAAACTAAGCCAGCATCAGACTTTATCAACGGGGAAATCATTCAAAAACCCATGCCTCAAGGTGAACATAGCTTACTCCAAGCTAATCTTTGCGAAACAATTAACGGCATAGCTAGAAGCCAAAAAATTGCTTACGCTTTTCCAGAACTGCGCTGCACTTTTGGCGGTGCTTCTATCGTCCCTGATATAGTCGTGTTTCGCTGGGATAGAATCCCTAAAACTTCATCCGCTAGAATTGCTAACCGCTTTGAAATTCATCCTGACTGGGTAATAGAAATTCTTTCCCCAGACCAAAAGTTAAAAAAAGTGTTGAGTAAATTATTTCATTGTTCGCGCAATGGAACCGAACTAGGCTGGTTAATCAACCCTGAAGAAGAAATTGTGCTGGGGGTGTTGCCTGGACAGCGAATGGAATTATACGAAAGTGCTGATAAATTACCCATACTTGAGGGTATCGAGTTGGAATTGACGGTTGAACAGCTTTTTGGCTGGCTGAGCTTGAGTTGAGATTCAGATGAAAGAATATGAAAAAGCGGAGGCGTTGTAGCCTCTGTCTACGACACACTACGCCAACGTAGAGAAGCCCACCAACGCTTTCCAATTCCATCTAAAATCATTAGACCAGCAGTGTTTGCAATAGTGGCTTGTCTTCTGATAACTTACCAGTCCGCAACCATTCTGCCATTTCATCTGGTGCTTTAGCTTGATTGAGATGTTCTCTAAGTTGAGAACCTTCAAGTATCTCTTTTTGCAACAGTTCTTCTGCGGTCTGCTCTAACAAATCGCGGTTATATTGCAGAATACTCAAAGCAATGTGGTGAGCATTATCCACTGTCTGCTTGACTTCCCGGTCAATTTCTTCAGCCACCTTGGGACTGATAGCACGACGCGGATTAGTGTAACCTTCGATAAACTGCTGTTGACTCTTCTCAAACGCTACAGGCCCAAGCTTATCGCTCATTCCATAGAGAGTAATAGCGCGTTCTGCCAAGTCAGTGGCTTTCTGGATATCATCACTTGCACCAGTAGACACTTTGCCAAAAACGATTTCTTCGGCAGAACGTCCACCCAAAAGGATAGCAATGCGTCCGCGAATTTCGTCTTCTATCATTAAAAAGCGGTCTTCTTCTGGCATTTGAATTGTATAACCCAAGGCTCCTACTCCACGGGGCACAACTGAGATTTTTTCGACTTTACCAGCACCGGGCATCAATGCACCGATAATCGCGTGACCAACTTCGTGATAAGCTACGGTCTTCTTCTCAGTTTCATTCAGAACACGAGAGCGTTTTTCTAAGCCAGCGACCAAGCGCTCAATGGCTTCATTGAAATCTGCCATTGTCACGGCTTGGCGATTTTGCCGAGCTGCTAACAGTGCGGCTTCATTGACCAGGTTGGCTAAATCTGCCCCAGCAAAGCCAGGAGTCCGAATCGCAATAGTGCCTAAATTGACATCCTCAGCCAATTTGACATTTCTGGCATGAACTTTCAAAATTGCTTCACGACCGATTTTATCAGGGCGATCAACGACAACTTGGCGATCAAATCGACCGGGACGGCGTAAGGCGGGGTCGAGAACTTCGGGACGGTTGGTGGCGGCGATGATAATTACACCTGTATTGGCATCAAAGCCATCCATTTCGGTAAGTAACTGGTTGAGGGTTTGTTCTCGCTCATCGTTACCACCTACAAAACCACCAGCACCACCGCGAGATTTACCGAGTGCGTCTAGCTCGTCGATAAAAACGATACAGGGAGCTTGTTGTTTGGCTTGTTCAAATAAGTCGCGG
Source organism: Komarekiella atlantica HA4396-MV6 (assembly GCA_019359395.1). Taxonomy (GTDB): domain Bacteria; phylum Cyanobacteriota; class Cyanobacteriia; order Cyanobacteriales; family Nostocaceae; genus Komarekiella; species Komarekiella atlantica. The sequence goes on along the minus strand of JAHHHK010000003.1, from coordinate 215,130 downwards.
ACTCTTGCAGCACCTACACCTACAAATAGCTCGATAAATTCTGAGCCAGAGATGCTAAAAAAGGGAACACCAGCTTCACCTGCGATCGCTTTTGCTAGCAGTGTCTTACCTGTCCCTGGAGGCCCTACCAACAACGCACCTTTAGGTATTTTCGCGCCCAAATTGGTGTATTTACTAGCATTTTTGAGAAAATCGACAATCTCTTCTAGCTCGGCTTTGGCTTCATCTACGCCAGCTACATCAGTAAATTTTACACCAGTGCTGCCTTCTGAATAAATGCGGGCTTTGCTTTTACCTACTGTTAGTGCAGCGGGGCCGCCACCTTGACGATTCATTAAAAAACCCCAAATCCCAAAGAAAATTAACGGCGGAGCAACCCAGCTAATTAAAGTAGCAATCCAGCCATTTTGGTTTGGTGGTGGTGCAGCAAATTCAACATTATGGTTGCGGAGAATCTTGGGTAAATCTAGATCAATGGCTACAGGTGTAGTAACAAATACTTGCTCGCTGGATTTACCATCTGGGGTTTGGCTTTTAATGGAGTATTGAATGCGATCGCCACCCACAATTGCCCGATCTACTTTACCTGCTTCTACCTGAGCAATAAAGGTACTATAGGGAACTTGTGGCGATGGAGGAGCAAAAAAACTCGGAACGATAAAGTTAAGTAGTAATAGCAGAGTCAGTAAAATTAGAAAGCTACCGCCAAACTGCCGCATCTTGGGCGGTTTGATCTGGGTTTTATTATTAGTTTCAACAGGCATTTTGTTGTACCCTCCAAATTTGAAGTCGTCCTTTGTTCCGTGTAATTAGTCCTTTGTTCTTACAAATGACCAAGGACTACTAACTAAGTTTTGTGGGAAACTATTAGAAACTAGGGAATGTAATATTTATTTTTCTAAGTATTGTGAAGTAACAAACTTAATAGTTGCTTAAATATTGATTGTGGCAGTTGTAGGTTGGAAAGGTTTGTATTGGTTAAACCTATTGTAGAAACTAGACAGTGCAGCCCAAATTAGTGTATACACTACAGAAAAATGTGTATTGCCGTACTTTTATAGAAAATAAAATGGATTTTATTCTGAAACTGCTTCTACTCTCAGCTTTATTATCACTATTGATTAAGTATGCAGCTCCGAGTTTGGCAATTCCGGCAACGGCGAGTAACGCACTGATTATAGTTTTATTGCCGCCTGTGATTGTGGCGATCGCTTTAGTATGGCGATTCCAAGCACATAAACAAAATTGACTCAAACCATATAGACTGAAGTTGTTAAAATCGGCTAACCTAGCTGAATTGTCTGGAAATTGCATCTCGCCAATTATTGGGAGTTAGTTTGTGAACCTTGGTCAATGGATCGGTTTAATCGCCATAGTTCTTTCTTTATACATCTTGTGGCAAATTCGGGAAGTGCTCTTACTGATGTTTGCCGCAGTTGTATTAGCCACAACCTTAAATCGTCTAGCAAAACGGTTCCAACGCTCAGGGATGACGCGTGGATTCGCTGTCCTGCTATCGGTAGCTATATTTTTTGCTGGCGTTGTGGGTTTTTTCTGGCTAATTGTGCCACCTTTTGCACAGCAGTTCCAAGAACTAACGTATCGAGTTCCACAAGGGTTTGAGCGCTTCAATAATTGGCTGGATGCACTCAGAACTCGCATTCCTAACCAGTTGGTTCCCTACATCCCAGATATTAACAGCCTCATTCAACAAGCACAGCCCATTATAAATCGGGCGCTAGGAAACTCTTTTGCCTTTGTCTCTGGCTCTTTGGAAGTCCTGCTTAAGGTTTTGCTAGTGCTGGTTTTAACCGGGATGATTTTAGCTGACCCCATAGCTTACCGAAAAGTATTTGTACGGTTGTTTCCCTCATTTTATCGGCGGCGGGTGGAAGGAATTTTAGATAAATGCGAAGTCTCTTTGGAGGGATGGATAACAGGCGCTTTTATTGCCATGAGTGTAGTGGCATTGATGAGCGTAGTTGGCTTATCAGTTTTGGGTGTAAAAGCAGCACTCGCTTTAGGGATTTTAGCAGGATTTTTAAACTTAATTCCCAATTTGGGGCCGACGTTAAGTGTAGTACCAGCAATGGCGATCGCTCTGTTAGATAATCCCTGGAAAGCCGTTGCTGTCTTGATTCTCTACTTAATTATTCAACAGGTTGAGAGCAATTTCATCACACCCATTGTCATGGCGCATCAAGTTTCGTTATTACCAGCAGTAACCTTAATTTCCCAGCTATTTTTCGTTACTTTCTTTGGCTTTTTAGGATTATTTCTAGCGTTACCACTGACTGTTGTAGCTAAAATTTGGATGCAAGAAGTTTTGATTAAAGATGTTTTGGATGAATGGGGAAATAATCATCGAAAAAATACTGAAATTATCATAGTTTCTGAATCTCCCGCATCCGATGAATTTACCAAAGTTAATGATCCTTGGGAAGCGGAAAGTTCAGTTAGTGATGATGAGTAGCAGATGATTATGTTGTCAAACAAGTTGGATGAGGTTGTCAGCACTATTTGTACAGACTAAGTAGACCTATGACAGAAATTAAAATTTCAATTGAAAGTCAATATGCGAATACTGCTGCCGAAGAACTCTTCACAATTAAAGGACTAGAGGGAAGCTAGGTACTGACATCAGAACATTCTCCCAATAAAGAAGGGACTTTAACAGTGATAGGTACGATTGTTGGAATTGTAGGAGGTAGTATCGCCATAGCTGAACAAATTCGCAAGTGGTATCAGGAATACAAGCAATCTCACCTAGACAAGCAATTTGACGTAGTGATTATTGGGTCTAGTGGTCGAGTTGTGATGGAAGATGCCACAATAGAGGAAATTTATGAAGTCCTCAAAGCTTTAGAAAAGTAAATAAAGTGCAAACTCTTTATATAAAGCTGAAGTTGCTTGAAAGTGGCTTTGCTGAGCTACAATATGCACTGCAACAGCCTGCTAAATATGAAACACAGAGACTTAATTTATCTGCGATCAAAGACTTAATTAAGCAAGCAAAGGGAAGTTACTACATGCTGCTACCTGACTTAAAGGGAATGGGGCAGCAGTTGTTCTTTTGGTTGGACGGACATGGAAGATGGTTGAGCCGAGCGATCGCCAACTGTACAGAGGAAGGTCTGATTCTGGCGATTGATAGCAGTCAAAGCCTTAGTTACTTACCTTGGGAAATTCTGCATGATGGTACTCAGTTTCTTGTGGAACATACCAATCCAGTAGTAGTGCCAGTGCGATTGGTAGATGCCCCCGTGCAGGAAAGCTTGGCTCAAGAGCGACCTTTACGAATTTTGTTCATGGCTACTGCTCCTGAAAATGTTGAGCCACAACTAGACTTTGAAAGGGAAGAAGCGCAAATTTTGTCAGCAACTCAGGATCTACCGTTGGTTCTGCGAGTCGAAGAAAGTGGCTGTATTGCTGAGTTGGGAAAGCTTTGGAGTCGCTATCGTGAACCGTTTGATGTGTTCCATCTTACTGGTCATGCTTCTATTCAAAACAACCAGCCATACTTTGTAACGGAGACGGAAACTGGAGAGCGTCATGCAGCTAAAGTTGAAGAGATAGCAGCAGCTCTACGATTTCGTCTACCACAGTTAGTATTTTTGTCCGGTTGTCGCACAGGAGAAACACTAAGCGATGGAGTAATACCGTCGCTAGCTGCTTCTCTGGTTCAACAGGGATGTAGAGCAGTATTAGGTTGGGGCAGACCTGTTTTAGATGTTTCAGCTACAGCAACTGCAACTTACCTTTACAGTAAACTAGCCGCAGGCTATAAACTCTCAGAAGCTCTTGCCAGTACATATCAGCATTTACTGAATGAGAATTTTACAGACTGGCATTTACTTAGGCTGTACGTTCGAGGAAAATGTCCAGAAGCTTTTGTAGAGCCTTTAGGCGATCAAATTTGGATACCTAATGAACCTATTCATGAACAGTTTTTAGATCCAGATGGCCAAGTTCGAGTAGCAACACCACAAGAATTTGTTGGCAGACGAAGGGTATTGCAGTATAGCTTAAAGGGCCTCAGATCATCGACAAAGTTAGGAGTTATCTTACATGGCTTGGGTGGCGTAGGGAAAAGTACAGTAGCAGCTAGATTATTAGAACGCCTACCAAGTTATGACAAGATATTTATTTACAGAGAACTGGATCAAGACAAGCTTCTAAAACAGCTTTTTGAACAATGCACTTCAGAGACTGGAAAAGAGATACTACAAGGAAAATTAGCATTAACACAATGTCTAACTAAATTTTTACGCGAAGGGCTAAACCAAGCAGAGCAGAGATTTATTTTTGTGCTTGATGATTTTGAAGCAAATATAGAGATTAGACCTGATGGTGTACAGGTATTAAAACCAGAGGCAGTAGAAGTACTCTTGTCCTTACTAAAGGCTATTTCTCAGTCTCGGTTTCCCCACCGCCTGATCATTACATGTCGTTATGATTTTCAACTATCAGAACTAAATCATCGTTTACATAGAGAAATATTGACAGCCCTACATGGAGCAGATTTACAGAAGAAGTGTAATCGGCTATCTTCTTTTTCTTCTAAGTCAGAAATTAATCCAGAGTTACAAATAAAAGCTAGGCAAATTGCAGATGGAAATCCTCACTTGTTAGAATGGCTGAACAAAATTTTGCAAGCAGAGCAGGTAAATCATGCTCAGATACTAGAACGAACAGAAAAAGCAATAGAAAAAGCCGCTAATGAATTTCGCGAAAGCATTCTTGCAGAGGAATTGCTCAAGCAACAACCAGTTAATCTTAGACGAATGCTGGCATTCTCTTTAGTTTATGAATTGCCAGTGCCTAAATCTGCTATTACTGCCGTTTGTCCAAAAGTTTTCAATTTAGATGATTATATCCCTCGCACTATTTCCCTTGGCTTGTTAGAAGTTAGCAATTTCCAAGGTGAAACTCTCTATCGAGTTCCACGCATCTTAGAACCATTACTAGATTTTCCAAAAGATGCAGAAGCTCTTTACAGCACATCTGCTCAACATCTCGAAAAATTCTGGTTATTGGAAATTCTTCAAGGTACTACTGATGATATGAGGGGAGAGCTTACCGATTCAGTAAGTGTAAGAGTTTCTGAGATAAGGCTTTTAGAAATATATCGACTAGCTTCGGAAGGTAAAGAGTTAGAAATACTTTTGAGAGCTAATTTTATGCTCGGAATGAGATGGAATAAAAAGGGGCAATACAGAGCAGTTGCTCAACTATGTCAATTAACCCTTATGCATGGTATAGCTTCACCAAGACTTTTTTATTGTCTAGCCAAAGCAGAGGAGAAACTTGGTAAAGTTGATGAGTGCCTTCAGCACTACCAACTTGCATTAGATTTATTACCAGAATACTGTGAAGCAGAGAGGGCTGCTGTACTTCATGATTTTGCAGATTTGTACGCAAGTCAAGGCAATAATGAAAAAGCCCTTGAATTATGTCGTCAAGCTATTGAAGTTGATGAAAAACTTGATAACAAGGGAGGAAAAGCCAAGTCATTAGGATTATTAGCTGGTATTACGCACAATCAAGGAAAAAGGGAAGAGGCACTGCGGATTTATCAAGACGCTTATGAGCTAGCTAAACAAGGCAGTAATAGTCACCATATAGCTGTTATACAAAATAATATAGCACTTCTTCAAGTTGAGCTTGGAAAACTAGATGCTTGGAATGAAATTTATTCTGAAGTTTTTGATGTTACCAATAGTAGTACTAATATTCGGGATAAGATAGTTCTCCTTAATAATATAGCAATGTCCAAATTTAAGGAGGGAAGAATTAAAGAAGTACAAGCAATTTATCAAGAGATTAATCGACTATTAGATATAAATGATGACACTTGGGTTAAGGCAGATATATTGCACAACTTTGCTACTTTTTATTCTGAAATGGGACAACTAGAACAAGCTCTAATACTCTACAAAAAAGCTCTTGAGATACATAAAATTAATAAAAATATTAAACGTCAGGCTACAACAACGCGTGAGCTAGGAGTTTTATACAGTAAGCAACAAGACTTTAGCAAAGCAATTGAATTAATTGAGGAATCATATAGAATTGATGAGTCAATAGGTAATATTGAAGGTCAAGCAGATGCTTTAAAGTGGATAGCATCAATTTTAATTGACCATAATAATTTAAGTGATGCATTACCAAAGCTAGAGAAAGCTCTTGAACTGAATAAAAATACTAGTAATCTTGAGGGTCAATCATCAGTACTAAGAAAACTTGGATTTGTTTACAGCAAGCAGAATAATTTTGAGAAGGCGAGAGCTTTTCTTCCGCAAGCTCTTGAAATAAGCAAGCTTACTCTTAATTTGCAAAATAGGGCAGGAATATTGGAATTGCTTGGTGAATTACTGATTTATCAAGGAGAAATTGACAAAGCTATAGTTTATTTAAAAGAATCACTAAGTATATATCAGACCTTTGGTACTCAGGATACAGAGAGAGTCCAAGAGTTAATTATTAATGCCAAATGGAAGAAGGTAAATATATTGGGTGAAGTAGCACAAGAAAGAGCCAGCCAGGATTATATTGCAGAAGCGCTTGACATTTGCGTGCAAGCTTTAGACCTTGCAGAAGAAATATGTCATATTCAAGGACAAGCAGCGATATTGTTCTTGATGGGACAGCTTTTGATAGAAAGAGATTTTGAGACGGGATTAGAAAAGCTTAGAAAAGCTCTGAAAATGTCTCAAGAATTAAATTTTCCAGGCAAGGAATTAATGCAGCCATTTCTTGATGAAGTACTGAATGAAGAAATTGCAAGGCTGTATCAATTATCTCAAGATAAGTTAAAAGAACAAGAAATTGAAGAAGCTGTCTCCCTTGCTGAAAGATGTTTGTCAATTGCTAGAGACAATAGTTATGTAGAGTGGCAATCAATAATTTTAGTATTTTTAGGTCAAGTCATAGCCGCCCAAGGCAACTATAAAATAGGAATTAACCATTTGCAAACTGCTCTATCTATTAATCAACAACAAGAGTTAGAAAAAGTAGAAAAAATTCAAAAATTTATATATAGGGTGCAGCACAATGAAGCGATTATACAGTACAATCTAGCAAATTCTGAAGCTGAGAAGGGACATATTGAAGAAGCAATTAATCTTTTCATCAAAACTTTAGATTTTCAGAGAAATATTAATTATTTAGAATTGCAATCAGCAACGTTAGGATCACTAGGTCAACTGTTAGCGATACAAGGGAGGTCTAAGGAAGGTTTAAATTATTTGCACGAAGCTTTAGATGTAGCGGAAAAGTTACAGTTAGCAGAAAACGTAGAAAGAATTCAAGAAATCATCAATAGAATTAAGCCATCTGAGTAACGTGAGCATCAGTTAGAAAATTTGTTCTCTTTCTAAACAAAAATTATAAGGTAACAACAAATGGTTTCCAGCGTTGGAGTTACTGATACAATTAAAAGCTTGAGTGATTTACAGACTCGCTGTAATTTGCGCCAAGCAGATAGCGATCGCTTCTTTTGCGAATGGGTTGATGATTTACCCGAACTCAGCCAGCAAGAACAGGCGGGTGTTGCTCGAATCAAGCAGCGTTATGACTATCATCGTGTTGACGGTTTGCTGTTAGAAGGTACGATAAACCTGTTAGTGGTTTCGCCGTTATTGGAGCTTGCAGGTTTTCTTGATCCGCCTTTCCGAATTCGCTCACCTTATGGTGTAGCTTTGGAACTTGAAGATCCAGATGAAACGATTCGTGGCTTTATCGATACGCTAGTTGTACAAGAAAGACTCTGGATTTTGGTTGTTGAATCAAAGCGAACAAGTATTTCAGTTCCCGCAGCATTACCACAGTTATTAGATTATATGCTGACTACTCCCCAGAGCAATAAACCAGTATTCGGCATGGCAACAAATGGTGATGAGTTTATGTTTCTAAAATTAACTCTGACAGAAACTCCACAGTACGATGTATCACGAACATTTTCACTGTTTCCTCGGCGACACGAACTGGGTGAAGTTTTGCAAATCCTGAAGCGATTGGGACAAGCAATGTTGGAGTAAAGAAATATTTTCACAAAATCACTATAAATCACTATATTTATCGTCATCATTACCACACCATGTCATGACGCGTCGCCCTATTATCCTTGGTTTTAGCGCTGTTGCACTATCCTTAATATTCAAACGTTTATACAATCCTGATGAAGAAAAGCAAGCAGTAGAACCTGTAAAGCAACCTAAACAATCTCTGTCCCCGAACCAAGAAAGTTCAGCTTCTCTGTCTGCAACTGAGATTTCTACTACTAAAGCAGCGATTTGGTCTATTCTTCAGCAGGGAAGAGGTTATGTGGTGCTCATGCGCCATGCTTTAGCACCAGGAATTGGCGATCCGCCTGATTTTCGATTAAGTGATTGCTCTACGCAACGAAATCTCTCAGATGAAGGTAGAAAACAGGCAATACGAACTGGAAAAGCATTTAAAAGTCGGAATATTCAAGTTTCGAGAGTATTATCAAGCCAATGGTGTCGCTGCTTGGATACAGCAAAGCTAATAAATTTAGGTGCAGTTGAGCCTTTCCCACCGCTAAATTCTTTTTTCCTCAATCACACAACAGAATTTAAGCAAACGGCACAAGTGCGTCAGTTGATTTTGAATCACCGTAATACTGCTGGTGTAATTGTGATGATTACTCATGAGGTTAATATTAGAGCGATCGCCAGCGATATTTACCCCGAATCTGGAGAATCAGTTGTATTACGAGCTAACAAAAAAAACCAAATAGAAGTAGTTGGACAAATTAGAGCTATTTGACACTCCCCGCAATCAATTGACAGATTTTGGTTCACCAAGCCATAAGCTTAAGAAGCAGTATCCAAGCGATCGCTTCACCTAACACTACTCAACTACAATATAGATAGACTTTGTTGAGATTTGTATCGTTAGGGATTAGCTGTCATGGCTCCCGCCGTTTTAATTCAAAATCTGCAAAAGCATTACGGTACTGTAGTCGCCGTCAAAGATGTCTCCTTTCAGGTAGAACCAGGAGAAATCTTTGGTTTACTCGGCCCCAACGGTGCTGGCAAAACCACAACTCTGCGTGCTTTGTGTACTCTCACCACACCGGATGCTGGCAAAATCGAAGTATCTGGTATCTCTGTTTTAGATAATCCCAAACTGGCAAGACAACGACTAGGTTACGTGGCTCAGGAAGTCGCTTTAGATAAAGTGCTGACTGGAAAAGAACTACTGCAATTGCAAGCAGCACTTTATCACCTCCCAAGCGCAGTAGCCAAGCAGCGTATTGACACGGTATTGAATTTACTTGGTTTGCAAGAATACGCTAATAAAAAAACCGGAACATACTCTGGCGGTTTACGCAAACGTCTTGACTTGGCTGCTGGATTGCTCCATGCACCAGATGTTTTGGTGTTGGATGAGCCAACGGTGGGGCTTGACATAGAAAGCCGTTTTGTGGTGTGGGACTTCTTGCGGAAGCTACGCGCCTCTGGAACGACGGTACTGATTACCAGCCATTATTTAGAAGAGATTGATGCTCTAGCCGATCGCGTGGCAATTATTGACCGTGGCGTTGTAATTGCAGCTGGTACACCCTCACAATTGAAAGATAAAGTCGGGGGCGATCGCATCACTTTGCGAATCCGCGAGTTTTCCCCCATTGAGGAAGCAGAAAAAGCCAAAAACCTCCTGCAACCTTTGCCGTTTGTGCAAGAAGTGATCATCAACAGCGCCCAAGGTAATTCCCTTAACTTGGTAGTCACACCCCAAAATGATGTTCTCATTAGCATACAGCAAGCATTAAATACTGCTAGCTTGCCCATTTTCGGCATTGCTCAATCTCGCCCCAGTCTCGATGATGTTTACCTCGCCGCTACGGGACGCACGCTCATGGATGCAGAACTAGCAGCAGTTGCTACTCGCGATCCTAAAGCTGAGAAAAAGCAGAATATGAGATAGAGGCTGGGGACTGGGGACTAACGACTAGGGACTAGGGACTGGAAAAGAATTCTTTTAATCCCCAACCCAATACTCAATCCGATCCCTAATACAATGTCCAATTCCCATTCCCCAATCCCCGCCCCCCAATCCCCAATCCCCAGTACCCTGTTATGAGTGTTACTCCTAAATCTGATATCAATTGGCAGCCAATAGCATCATCTCAAGCGGATGCTAATGCCCCTCACAATTTTTTTGGTGAATTAGTCCAAGAGACATTGGCTTTAACTCGTCGCTTGTTTATTCAGTTGCAACGCCGTCCCTCATCTTTGGTTGCTGGAATTATTCAGCCAGTAATGTGGTTAGTGCTATTTGGTGCTTTGTTCCAAAATGCTCCCAAGGGTATTTTTGGAAACACAACAAATTACGGTCAGTTTTTAGCTGCTGGCATAATTGTTTTTACGGCATTTGCTGGAGCGTTGAATGCTGGATTGCCCGTAATGTTTGACCGAGAGTTTGGCTTTTTAAATCGTTTGCTGGTGGCTCCTCTCGCATCACGGTTTTCAATTGTGTTTGCTTCGGCAATCTTTATTATTAGCCAAAGTTTGTTGCAAGCAGCCGTGATTGTAGCAGCAGCTGCGTTTTTAGGGGCTGGGCTACCAGATGCAATCGGTTTAGGTGCGATCGCCCTAATTGTTTTTCTCCTCGCTTTAGGCGTAACAGCCATTTCTCTAGGCTTAGCTTTTGCCTTACCTGGTCACATTGAACTAATCGCAGTAATTTTTGTCTCTACTTTACCACTGCTATTTGCTAGTACTGCTTTGGCTCCTTTATCCTTTATGCCTAAGTGGTTACAAATTGTAGCTACTCTTAATCCGCTTAGCTACGCTATTGAACCAATTCGCTATCTCTATCTTCACAGCAATTGGGGATTAGGTAGTGTTGTAATGCAGGCTCCTTGGGGTAATGTTACCTTTGGTGGAGCGTTGCTGGTTTTGCTTGGCTTTGCACTTGTCGCCTTGCTGAGCATTCAACCCCAGCTGCGGCGAACTCTTGCTTAAGATGGAAGCATGATTGCGTTAAAGCGTTTTTAAGGTCAAAACTCCATGAAAAAACCATTTTTACTAGTAACCAGGATGTTTGTAGCAACTGTGGCAGGAATTGGTTTTGTCTCCTTGCTCACAACTCAACCTGGCTTGGCTCAAGTCAATCAGGTGGATTCCTTTCCCGGCGGCGGTAATTCCGATCAAAATACTGACCCTTTTTCCCGCAACTCAAGTGATTTCAATATGTTTGACCTGATTCATCGGGCAAATTTTGGAACCATTAACTGGAATTCTGAACAACAGAACCAAGAACTAGACTCAGCAGCACTAGAGTTTAAAAAAAGGCAACAACAACGAATTCAAGGTCAACAACAGCAGCAGCCTACCCCAAATTTACCAACAATTACATTACCGTCATCGACACCACCAGCGATTACACAACCTTCAGGCAATTAAATTTAAACTAAAAACCCTAACCCCTCTAAGAGGAGTTGGGGTTTAAATTAGGCTGACAAAAAAGCTAATTATCAGGTAAAAACTACAGCCCAAGTGTAGTTAAAACATCTTTAGCATGGGTGCTTGTGTTGACACTGGCATCAACATGGATAATTTTGCCGTTGGGATCGATTACGTAGGTGACGCGCTTGGCATAACCGCCACCATCTACATCAAAAGCTTTGATGAGAGCTTTATCGGTGTCTGCCAGTAGGGGAAAGTTCAGATTATATTTTGTTGTAAATGCCTGATGAGCGGCTTCATCATCTGCACTAACTCCCAGGACTAAAACATCTTTACCTTGATATTCAGACTGGGCGTCCCGAAAACTACAGGCTTGTTTGGTGCAACCTGGCGTGTCATCTTTGGGATAAAAATACAAAACGACCGTCTTGCCCGCAAAATCAGATAATGAGACAGTGTTGCCGTTAGTGTCTTTAGCGGTAAATGCAGGTGCATCCGTACCAACTGCTAGAGGCATAATAAACCTTTCCTGTTTAAGATTGTTGATGCACTTGAAATTTTATAATAATTTACATGATTAAATATAATTGCTATAAAATAGCGTAACTATTTTCAGAAAAACAAGTTTTCTGAAACAAGGTAGCTAAAACAACAATAAACATATTCTTAAATCAATACTCAATTAACGATTGGAAATTAAAAATTAGGTAAACTCTTTCCCAATCCCCAATCCCTAGTCCCCAGTCCCCAATCCCCAGTCCCCAATGCCTGCTGTTGATTCCCAAAACTCCAAAATTTTCGTCTATCCTCGTAGCACAGTAGAAAGAGCCGAGCGATCGCTAGTATGTTCACCATTCAATTTACATTTATTTGAAGTGATGGGACATCAGAGTGTGTCCTTGAGTGCGATCGCCCTAGAAAATGGTATCAAGCAGAGTTACACTAAACGCCCCTTATCAGAATTAGCCTGTGATCACGCTTTGGGGTGGTTGATCCAAGTGGGGGTACTGCGTCGAGAAGTCGATGGACAGGGAATTACAGATAGTTTTCGCCTCACTCCCCTAGGTCGCCAGTTAGTAGAACAATATCAAGGAAAAAATTGGCGTACTCCTTCTTGGAGCGATCGCTTATACAATGCTGTAATTCGTTGGTTTAGACTACCCTTTTAGAATTGATCAAGTGAAGGTTAGGATAAGGGAGTAAAAGGGAACAATATATACGGAAACGTCAACCCCCTTCATGAAATCTTTACTGTTAACCATGATTCATGAGGTGTGGCGGGTTACAGAAGAGAAATGAGGTAACAAAAGGCTGAATGCTTCAAATTTTACCTCTGGAACCTTCCCTAACTTTTTAAATTTGGCGAGCGGATTGCATATTACCGTTCACCCCTTTTATTTCAACGCTTAGTTTGAAAAACTGATACTGACTGACCTATGAAATCAATTATGGTGGTGGGGACAACATCCCATGCAGGGAAATCACTCTTAACTACAGCTATTTGTCGCATTCTGTCGCGGCGTGGCTGGCGAGTGGCTCCCTTTAAAGGTCAAAATATGGCTTTAAATGCTTATGTTACTGCCAGTGGTGGAGAAATTGGCTACGCCCAAGCGGTGCAAGCTTGGGCGGCTGGAGTCATCCCTTGGGTAGAAATGAATCCAATTTTACTCAAACCTCAAGGAGATATGACCTCCCAAGTCATAATCAAAGGCAGGCCTGTAGGCAAAGTCAGTGCAGCCGATTACTACGAGCAATATTTTGAAATAGGTTGGCGCACAATTGAAGAATCGCTACAGCATTTAGGAACAGAATTTGATTTACTAGTTTGTGAAGGTGCAGGTAGTCCAGCAGAGATTAACCTCAAGCACCGTGACTTAACTAACATGCGGGTGGCAAAACATTTAAATGCGCCAACCATACTAGTGGTTGATATTGATCGAGGTGGTGCTTTTGCTCACGTAGTAGGAACCTTAGAATTACTGGAACCAGAAGAACGCGCTCTAATTCAGGGTGTGGTAATTAACAAGTTTCGAGGACAGCGATCGCTCTTAGAACCGGGGATAAAATGGTTAGAAGAACGCACAGGTGTCCCCGTTGTTGGTGTCATACCATACCTAGAACAAGTATTTCCAGCGGAGGATTCTCTCGACTTACTAGAACGTCAATCGAATCAAGTCCAAACTGACCTCAACATCGCTGTCATCCGCTTACCGAGAATTGCCAACTTTACCGACTTTGACCCACTAGAATCAGAGCCTACAGTTTCAGTGAAATACCTTAGTCCCAAGCAAGATTTGGGACACCCTGATGCTGTGATCATTCCTGGAACAAAGACCACAATTGCTGATTTGCTATTGCTGCAAAGAAGTGGTATGGCAGAAGCGATCCAACACTATGCTGCTTCTGGTGGCACAGTTTTAGGTATTTGTGGAGGCTTCCAAATGCTGGGTCAAATCATCGCTGATCCAGAGGGGATAGAAGGACAAGCTGGGAGATTTCAAGCGTTAAATTTATTACCAATCAGAACCGTAATTACCGGACAAAAAATAGCCCGCCAGCGCCAGGTTAGCTCGAATTATCCTCAACAGGGCTTGCCAGTAACCGGGTTTGAAATCCACCAAGGGCGATCGCGCATAGAACAACAAGCAGATAGCCAAGCCTTCCAACCTTTATTTGACGATGTTAATTTAGGGTTAGTGGATAGTTGTCAATCAGTTTGGGGTACTTATCTCCACGGGCTTTTTGACAATGGCCCTTGGCGACGTGCTTGGTTAAATCGTCTCCGTCAACAGCGGGGTTTGAAATCTTTGCCTACGGGTGTTTCTAACTACCGAGAACAGCGAGAGCATATTTTGGATTCTTTAGCTACTGAAGTTGAAAGTCATTTAGACTTAACTCCGTTTTTGTCTTAAGCTAGAGTCCGTCAAAATTGTACATTTTTTCGTTAAGACCGTCATTAGTCATTAGTCCTCTCTTTAAAAGTTTACTGCGGTTCGCATTAGCGTCTCGTAAGAGAGGGAAACCCTCCTAAATCCAAATGACTAATGACAAGGGACAACCTTAAGAGTCAATACACAAGTTAAATGCATAACAGCTAAGCTAGGCTAGTATTTGATGATTGTTCGCGTCCGTTTTTTACCAGATGATGTCACAGTAGATGCCGAAGTGGGAGAAGCCCTTTTGGATGTAGCAGATCGGGCTGGGGTGTCTATTCCTACTGGCTGTCTCATGGGGTCGTGTCACGCTTGCACCGTGGAATTAGAGGATGGGGATATCATTCGTGCCTGTATCACAGCAGTTCCACCACGCAAAGAATTGACGATTAATTTGTTTAGCGATCCAACTTGGTAATTTATAAATTTATATAGCGGTTCTCACTTGAGTGAAGTACACAGAAGAAGTAATTAAACACACAGAAATCGGTAGCAAAATCCCGCAGGGTGCGGCGGCTTCCGACGCCAGCGCGATTGTTCGCACTGGCTCGAATTTTTGCTGCGGGAAGCCGCTCCGCTTCTACGTTTTTTCATAATTTTGCGTAAGTCTGGTTAAAGTAATAAGTATTTTTTAGTGCTGTATATGATGAAACCCCACTACAGTTTTTGAGCGGTTTTGTAAGGACTTAGACACCTCTACCGTAGTTAGTTTGATTTAGCCTTTAAGGCGTATTCTTTAAACCTTTCCAAATCAGCTTGAATTGTGGATTCAACCACCCGTCCTAAAAATAAGTTATCCATAATTTTGCCAATAACACCGGGGATGGCATAGGAAACGGTCATTTTGACAATACTACTATTGTGGCGATCATAGAAGCGAATTGCTCCCTGATTCGGCAAGCCATCAACAGATTCCCATTGAATAATTTGATTGGGGATAACTTTAAGAATACGAGATTTCCAGTTAAATTCTAGACTACCGGTCTTCAGTTTCCAAAGAGATATATCTGGATTATCTGGCGGTATTTTCACTGAATCAATCCACTTCATCCAACGGGGCATTTGCTCCAAATCAGACCACAAGCTCCATACTAGGTCTATAGGAGCTTCTACTTCCACCTGTACACTATGCTCTAACCAATCTGACATTCTTTGTTGTTCCTTCGCGCCTACTCTTCAAGAAGCGTCCTTTGCGGTAGCCTGTCTTGAAAAGTTTCCTACGGCGGGAAACCCGCCTACAGAACTTTTCGCTGCGGCAAGCCACTGCGTGTTTACCTCAACTCTTCACACTTTCTAAAATTGCTTTTGCTGCACGCCTTCCAGAAATCGTCGCTCCTTCCATGCTGTCTATGTAATCTTGTTGCGTATAACTCCCTGCTAAGAAGAAGTTGTTCACTGGTGTCTTTTGATTAGGACGGTATACATCCATACCTGGCGCTTCTCTATAGAGAGACTGAGCGAGTTTTACCACACTGTACCAAGTCATATTTAGCTCTCGTGACGAAGGGAAAAGTTCATGCACTTGCTTGAGAACATGCTGGGCGATCGCCTCATTATTTTGTTTAATAAAAGGATCTCCCGGTGTCAGCACTAGTTGCAATAATGACCCCTGTCCTTGGCGATAATAATCAGCAGGACTAGTCAAAGCTAAGTCGGCAAAACAAGAAAAGTCAGCATCGGCTGTATACAACAAATTATCTATCCCCGCCGCCTGATTTAGCTGTTTACGCTGCTCTCCATCGTACAGTTCTGTCACCCAACCATCGAATCTTAACTGTACGGTTGCTACAGGCACAGCATCTAGTTTGTAAATATTGTCAAATTCTGACCACTGACGCCACTCTTGGGGTAAAACGCGCTGAATCCCTGGCAGATCACAAGCACAGACATAGGCATCTGCGGTTATAGTTTCTACTGTGTCACCTTCGGCAACTACTATGCCTGTCACATGGGTTTGTTGCGCTGTTGTAGTAAACTGGATTTCCCGCACTTGTCGGCGTGTGTAAACTTTGGTCGCTCTAGCTTCCAGATATTCCAGGATGGGCTTATGTAAGTACTCATAGGGAGAGCCTTCCAGCATTCGCAACTTCGACGCTTCGGTTTTTACTGCAAATAGCTGAAAGATGGTTAGCATGCAACGGGCAGAAATATTTTCGCAGTCAATAAAGCCAAGCGCGTAGGCGATCGGGTTCCACATCCGCTTGATGCTACGATTATTACCCCCATGACTGCGGAACCAGTCGGCAAAGCTTACTTTATCTAAATCACGGATGTTTTTCATTGCACCGTCAAAGTTTACTAAGCCGCGTACTATGGGGCTAGTTCCTAATGCCAGTGCATTTTGCAATTTATCTAGTAAAGAAAGTTGGGAAGTGGTGAAAAATGCTTTTAAACCATTAAAAGGCGCACCCATGACGAAGCGAAAATCTAAAGTACCAATTCTTCCCTCTTTATTTATGAAAGTATGGGTATGCTGCTTCGGACGCAGGTTTTCTAGGGCCCCCACTTTCTTCATCAATTCTAAAAGCTGCTTGTAGTTGCCAAAAAATACGTGCAACCCCATTTCAACATGGTTGCCATCTCCATCAATCCAACTGCCGGCTTTACCACCAACAAACGGACGAGACTCGAAAATCTGTACTTCACAGCCAGCATCAGCTAAATCTACTGCGGTCGCTAGTCCCGCTAGCCCTGCACCTATGATTGCAACGCGCATTCCGTTGTTCCTTTTCAGCTTCTTTACAGATTGTAACTGGGTTGGTGTCGGAATTTGCTATTCGTATTAACTCTACTAGCGGATCAAGGCATAGTAATTTCGATACTAAACCCTTTAACGACTCCTTGTCGTTCTAACAATTGACCAGACGCGAGAAACATCGCGTCTGTATCACTCAGACAAACTCTTGTCTATAAAAACGGACTCAAAACAGATGTTATGGCTATTTTTTTTGTAGGAAAGCAGTGATTTGGTACACCCTGAAAACACCTTTCTACTTACTTCCATCTTTGCTGTCGTCGGAGACAGGCAAACTTCTAATCAATTCACGAATAACATCGGTTGCAGGTCTACCTGTTTGCTGGCAATATTTTTCTAGTTTTTCCGCTTCCTGTGTTGCCAGATTGACAGTTATACGTTTTACGGCCCATTTTTTATTTGTCATTATCATGCTATTTGATGTATGTTAAGGTCATCAGAAGAGGTCTAACTAAAGAGGAAAACGATTAGATTATCAGAGTTTGTCTCAGGAAACAAGTAATAGTATTAATATTAGAGTTGTTCCGTTTGTCAGAGTATTGATCATTTCGTAATCTAAAAACTACAGTTTATTTGTTATTTTTGTCACAAGAGAAAGAGCACATACTTGCTCTTGAAGATAATAACCCTAGTAATAAGATGAGTAAAGCCTAACAATTAAATTTTATAAATTAATTTGAGATACATACTATTAACTCAACCAATATTTCTAAAATTATTCTTCATCAAAAGCATTTGACTTTCTCTTTCACTCAAGTTTGCCAAAAAAACCCTAAAGAGAACATCTGCTAAAAAATCTGAAAATATAGCTTTAGAATCATTCTCATGTTTAACTGTTGACTCCCAGATTGCAATAGTATACGTAGATAGTCATCAATCATTTGAAAGTAGCCAAAGCGATCGCTCTAGAGGGAAAGTGATTAACGTAGGTGTCTAGCTAACGACATTAACTAAACGTTAGGGTTGGTGTACTATTTTCTCATTACCTCTGCATTTGCACAAATAATATTTTATTCAAGACTTGTGCTTTAATTCCCTGTAAAGATACTTTTAATTTTTAGACTATTCTTTCTCCTCCCTCTAACGATACAATTTCTTTTAAGCCCAACGAATCGTTTGTTTATTTTGCAAGTTTCTGGTTGGAAACTTACTCTACTCAGACTTATCATCGTATTCGTTGATTTAGAACTTTGTAGATACTTTCTAGCTCATTACTGTGCTACAAATTCGACATTGCTCTAATTTCTTATACCTAAAATTGGCTTGAAATTACTGCCGATCAACTTTTGGTATGCGATTTATATTTATTGGAAAAGCTACCTATAAAAAGTACTACACGCCTCAATGTTGTCGGGAGTGTGTTCATTATAGCTATTATTTAAGTGCTTTAAATAATCTTCATTAAAAGGCTAGAATTTGTTGATTATCTTCCTTTATAAAGTCATTACAAAGAAAGAGATATTTGCCTCAACTTCTGCTTAACAATATTGATATATAACAAGATGCTGATATCAAAAATTTATCAAATAAAAGATTCAGATATATAACTGCATCAGCTAAAGTTAAACAAACTGAGCTTTGGAAAAATGTTTTCAACAAGAAAGTATCTATTTATACTTTAAAGACGGTGTAGAAATTGGTGGAAAAATATGGGAACATAGGTACTTTATGAAATTAAGATAAAGTCAACTAAGGTATGGAATAAGCAGTATAAAATCGGATATTGCTCAAAATACCCAGCTAGTTGCAATCTGATATGATGACTCTGGCTCCGCGAATTTGCGGTATAAATTTATTTTAATTTTTAGATGAATACTTACTAAAATGCCTGAAGATTATCTAGGAATATTTCTTCAGGCACCATTAAAAATTACAAACTGCGATTTGTCTAAATTATCAGTTCATCTCGTGGTTATGATGTGGACAATTATTCAAATTGAAGTTGGGGCATAAGTTGGAGAGTGCCGACACCTAAATCTTTGGGTGAAAGCGATCGCGCTTCAAACAAGGCCATCATATCTTTCAACTGGGGATTACCGCGAGAAGCTCCCGTCAGTCCCTTAGCAATGATTAAGCCACAATAGCCCCTAGTATTTTTACACCGCTGATTCCACTTTTTCCGAGCTTCTACATGAGTTGGATCGTCATCTAAAAATTCACCGAACAAAAACAATTCATCATTTTGAGTTTGTAATAAACCTAGATCGTAACGATTGTTATCAAAGGGATCAGCACCAGGATTAAAGCAAATTGCTTTCAGTCCCCCAGCTGCCTCCAGATTTTCAATTACAGTCTTAGCCTTAGGTCGGGAAGTTTGAATTAAAATCACGGGTAAGCCGTCACCGACTTGTTTAATTTCACCAACTTTATGGCAATTAACTCCCTTATATAAATACTCCAACATCTCCCATGACACCACACCCAAACTAAGGAATGAATCTTCTGGTATCAAGTCATCTCGTAATGAGCGGAACGTTGGCGAGTCAGAATCATCAATTTCCTGAGCTTCGACACCAAAGCCAGCCATTTCCTCTAGTTCTGCTGCCATTTGCGGCATGGTAGAGACAGTGATAGGGACTGATTTAGTTGATTCTTCTGACTGCGGGATAGAAATGCGATAGCGACGGCTAAGCGTGGGAAAGGTAGCTCCATGAAGCTGACGACGATGATCGCGAATAAAGCGGCTTAGGCTTTCTAAAGCAACTAAAACTACAAGTGCTTCTTCGTCATACAAAACAGACCGCAGTCCTTCTAAGGGATGGATATTGCCGAAGGTAGGGTCAATTTCTGATAATGGCAAATCTGCTAAATCATCAATTTCATCTTCATCTTCGTTAGTATCGTCGGCCTGCTCAAAAGTCAGAAACAAGCAATCTTGCTTGAGAAAAGCTTCTTCTAAACGCTGGGTTGATTCGTCATCTCTTAAAACTGCTGCGCGAAAACGCTTCAGCGAATCTTCGGAGCGATAAAACAAAATGCCATATTCCATCCCCAGCATTCCCATCACTGAGGCGTAGAGTGTACCAACATCCCACTTATTGATCTCAATTGACAAGATTTGCTGTTCCTCTAAGAATTCCCAAGGAGCTGCTTGCCAAATTGCAAAAGCTTTATCTCGCAAAATCTGTGCATACTGTGGAGGCAAATCGGGGATTTGGCTATCGAGGATATCCGAAAATCCACGAAACAGTTCATCAATCAAAGGTAATTCCGGTGCGTAGTCAATGGCGATATCCAAATCTTGCAATACCCCGCGCAGGTAGAATTGGATCTCGCGGTCTCGCACCACAATTCTTTGGGGTCTAGCGGGTTTGGCTGGACTGTGGGGATGCTCCATTGCTCGCATTAAAGTGCGAACAATTGCTTCTGGGCCAATGTCTGGCGCTATCACGTCCATTCCTCGGACAATACCTTGCGAGCCATCCACCCAAAGAATGCATTCGCCATTTGCCTCCGAGTCTCTCGGTTGGGTTGGTGATGATGATAACGGACGGCGATCGCCCTCCCACACAGAAGGAATTTGAGTTAGTTTCTTCAACCGACGACTGGTAGAGCGATTAAAACTTGTCATAGAGTAAGTTAATCAAAAGAAGCAATATGTTCGTATTTGGGGGAATGGCTAACCTCGGATGAAATTTTCCTGGCTGCTCCTGAAGGGTGGTTGCTGCTCAGGTTGCTGCGAGGCTGTGAACTCCGAAAATACCGAATCTCTCAATTCTAGAATAAAAATCTTTGGCTGCTTTTGACGGAGTGTTTACAATTTGGTATCTAGCGTTGTCAATACCGCTAGAATGAATACAAAAACACCAAAAGCAACCCAGAGGCAATAAAAAGCCTACAAAGGTTATTCATTAGACCACTTAAGGAGTTGAAAAAGCGGATGATACAAACAACTCAGCCTCAACAACGCGGAATTCAGTTGAGCGAAGCAGCATTGCGCCAGGTAAAATCACTCCAAGATAGGCAAGGTAAAGACCTCTGCTTACGCGTAGGAGTGCGTCAAGGTGGCTGCTCTGGGATGTCTTACATGATGGACTTTGAAGACGCCAGCAGGATCACCCCTCAGGATGAAGTTTTTGACTATGAGGGTTTCAAAATTATTTGCGATCGCAAAAGTTTATTATATCTCTATGGCTTAATGCTTGATTATAGCGATGCCATGATTGGAGGCGGCTTTCAATTTACTAACCCCAATGCCAACCAAACTTGCGGTTGCGGGAAGTCGTTTGGTGTGTAATATTGTCATTTGTCCTCTCTTACTCCTTCGGGGTTCGCCAGTCCACAAGGGCGGCAGAGCCCTTACGGGTTCAGCAGTCCCTCTACTTGGGGAGACCCCAAGATCGGGCTGCTTCACCGCACGTGTGGCTGGTCTCACAAAGTTCTGAGCTAAGGAAGCCTTAGCTCAGACTTTGCACTTTGTCATTTGTCACTTGTTGTTTGTATTTGACTGATGACCAAGGACTAATAACTAATGACTAATTTACTATGACTCAAACAGTTGAATCCTTGTTTGATACAGGTTTGGAACGTTATAAAGCTGGAGAAGCAGCAGATTCTTTAATTCCTGTGTTTAAAGAAGTGTGCGATCGCGCTCCTAAAACTAGTTCGGCTTGGATTTGTTTGGCGTGGTTATATCTACTCGATAACAAACCGAGCTTGGCTCACAAAGCTGCACAAAAAGCAGTAAAGTTAAATCCACAAGACCCACAAGCCAGAGTTAATCTCGCTTTGGCAATGCTGGAAACAGGACAAAAAGGGTTGCGGGAACATATTGATTTTGCACAACAGTTAATTTTTGTCAACCCAGAATGGCAGGATGAAATCAAAAACAGTATTGAAGATGGTTTAAGTAGAAAACCAGATTGGCAGAGTTTGGCAAAAGTCAAAAAGTGGCTATTTGAAGAATAATTAAGAATTAGGAATAGGGAACTAGAATTATGCTCTATTTCCCTATTTTTTATTGCCCACTGTAATTTTTTATGCAAGTTAAAAATGAAAGATAAATTGTTAAACTGGCTAAACTTGGTTTTAGTTGCAGATGTTTTTCTAGTTTTGTTTGGTTTTGGCTGGTTAGCGATCGCAGCAATTGGTAATGCAGCCGGAATCAATCTAGGTCTGGATTTATGGCATAAACTCTGGCAACCTGTATTTAACCCAGCTATTGGTATCCTGATGGGTGGTGCTATTCTCAGCGGTATTATCAGTTGGGTTTCAAGAAAATTTCTCTCTAGTCAATAGTCCACAGTGAAAAACTCTTAGACTGTTGACTCTTGTACAGACGCGATTAATCGCGTCTCTACTCTTGACTCTATTTAAAAATTTCTACCAGTGCAGGTTGCAAATTTGGATACTGGTATTTAAATCCACTGTTTAAAGTGCGTTTTGGTAGGACTTTCTGGCCTTCTAAAACTACTATTGCTCCATCTCCTAAAAGTGCCTCAATAGCAAAGCTTGGGACGGGCAACCAAGAAGGACGATTAATCACTTGCCCCAAAGTTTGGCTTAAATCTTTCATCCGAACAGGGTTAGGAGCGGTAGCATTATATACGCCTTCCATTTCTGGTTTAGTTAAAGCTTGCAGAATTAAGCTAACTATATCGTCTATATGAATCCATGAAAACCATTGCTGGCCACTGCCAATAGGGCCACCGGCAAACAGTTTGAAAGGCGTAATCATCTTACCCAAAGCACCACCATTGCCTAGGACAATACCAAAACGTAGAACTACTAGTCGCACACCAGATTCTTTAACTTTTTGCGCTTCTGCTTCCCAAGCTTGGCAGACTTGAGCAAGAAAATCGTTACCAGAAATACTAGTTTCCTCAAAGGTTGCGCTTTCACTAGTGCCATAGTAGCCAATAGCCGAAGCGTTGACTAACACTCTAGGCTTGGGATTGGCATTGACTATTGCTTCTACTATTTTTTGTGTACCTAGTTTGCGGCTATTGAGGATTGCCTGTTTACGTTCTGGTGTCCAGCGTCCTTCTCCGATGGGTTCTCCTGCTAGATTCACTACACCATCACAACCAGCGATTGCACTTTGCCAAGTACCAGATGCAGTTGATGTATAGGCAACAATTTCTAAATTAGGAAATGCATCAGATGGAAAAACTTTGTGGGCAAAGGCAGTGTTCCGAGTTAACACGAGTATTTGATGACCTTCCCCGTGGAGTCGTTGTACTAAATGACTACCAACAAATCCTGTCGCTCCAGTAATTGCTACTTTCATAATGCACCTTTGCCCAAACCATTATTGTACTAGCTATTTCGCGTTATTTGTTAGTGATTAAATCTCCGATGCTAAATTTTGTAATCGGCGGAATTCTAGACTGCGCTGTAGTTTACTACAATAACGGAAAAAGTCTCAGCGGATAGACAGACTTTGGTAAAAGCGTAACTTTAAAGTTAATTATTACTTCGATGCAACTAGCCAAGCGATTATTACCGAGCTAGTTAACAATAAGATTGGCAGACTGATAATTAGCTGCAATTTTCAGTTTCAGACAGTATTAATCTAGGTGCTGTTAAAACCAGAAATTCGCTACCATCTACTATCATAGACTGGAAGACTTAACTGAGTTACAAGGCTCAACTATCTGACATTAAAGTAGTTTAGCTAGTCAAAGTAAAAGCTGACAAAATGAAGTAGTTAATTATATCTATCTTCTTTTTCACGAACTATTATACGATGGACGGAGTGTTGCATGGTGTGGGGCTTTTATGGCTCGCTATACTTGTTCATTTATTGTTTCTGTTCCGGTTAACCATCTCCAGCCGTTACTTGTAGAACTTTTACAGGACTGTGAGTTTGATATTCAATACTACACGGGCGATTATATTATGGCTCGTGAGATTCCTGGTAGCGTTTCCTTTTCCAAGTTAGTCAAAGTGGAAGTACTAGTTGATAAATCAACCGCTACTGAAACCGAAACCCGGATGAGTATTGTGATTAAAAACGAGGAACTACCACTCCAACTGGATAATCACTGCCGACAAATGTTTGAATTCGTCAAACAAGCGATTGAAAATAGCCGCCATTGGCATTTAATTGAAAGTCTGGCAGGCTAATTACAATAATTATCAATGCTTACAGTAAAGGCGATCGCGGCAGCTAATGTCTAAAACTAGCCGCTGCGATCGCCTGAACTCACCATAAAACAATTCAGGTATGTTGTCGTCAGTCCTCTATATCCTCGGTCATACCTGGGTTTATTAATGTAATGTCATATTCACTAGAATCAGTTTGCCCCGAACGCTGAGTATTTTTAAGCAAGTAATAAATAGCACGTACTTGGGGGCCAAAAACGATTTCGTCTTCATTTTTGAGATCATGATTAGGCATCTTGCGCCCGTTAATCATCAAACCGTTAGAACTAGGTTTTCCTTTAGCATCGCCATCTACAATCCGGTAATAATAGTTAGGACTATTATGCTCTCTTGGCAATCTTACTAATGTAGCATGACGGCGGGAGACAAACTGCGACATCAAACGGATGTTGCACTCACGATCTCTACCGATAGAATAGACGGACTGCTCTAAAGGAAATTCCTTGCGACCTTGATCATCTTCAATAATCAGTAGATGGCTTTCATTGGTTTCTGCTGCCATTGACAAATCGTTGCTAAAATCGGTTGAACTGTGAGTAATCAAGATTTGTTTAGTATAGTTTCCTGCCATTCTCGCGCACTATAGTCTGTGGTACTAATCTAAATAAGCCTTGAAATTGCATATTACCTTCAAAGAGTAGAGCAACTATGTTCTACTCTAGTGGCTACGATATCTCTGGGAGGAGTCTCAACAGGTTTTGTGAGATGCTTAACACCTAACGAGGGACTCAGTTTAACCTGTAAATCAAAATAACTAAAAATTTTTGCGAATCTTACCTCCAGGAGAGTATTTTACGAATGACGCGCTAACAGCCGTAACAACACTGAGTTAGTGACGACGCTAACAGAGCTAAAAGCCATTAACGCAGCGGCGCCAGATGGGGTAAGGACAAAACCCAGACTAGGCAACAAAACACCCGCTGCTAGAGGAATACCAATTGTATTATATGCAAAAGCCCAGAATAAATTTTGGCGAATTTTGTTGAAAGTGGCACGACTTAACTGAATTGCTTCGACCACATCAGTTAAACAATCCCGCATCAAGACAATTTCAGCAGTTTCTATTGCCACATCCGTTCCTGAGTGCAAAGCAATTCCTACATCTGCTTGAGACAAAGCTGGAGCATCATTGCTACCATCGCCTACCATTGCAACTACTGAGTGCTGAGTACTGTTAACGGATAGCTCTGGTTTAGCCCGTGCTGTTAGCGGATAGCTCTGGTTTAGCCCGTGCTGAGGAGCCAGCCGCGTGGGCGGGTTCCCCGACTTGAGCGGACTGGCGTTGCTGATTACTGAGTGAGGAGTTCCCCATTTCCCTGCTCTTTGTAGAGATTCAATTGCAGCTGCTTTTTTAGCTGGGGGAACACCCGCTATTATATCAGCGCTATCTATCCCTAGTTGTTTAGCAATAGCACTAGCTGCTTCCAATCTATCCCCACTAAGCAGCATTACCCGTAAACCCATCTGGCGTAACTTGTCTACTGTGGTTTGGGCATCTGGTCTGAGAGTATCACGAACAGCAATTAGTCCCGCTAAAGTTCCTCCAACTGCCACACAGACGACTGTTTTACCATCTGCTGCTAGCTCCTGTGCCACTTGTTGTGCAGTTTCGCTAATCCCAATTCCGTGCCAACTTAACCAGTCCCAGTTTCCTAAAAGCACGCATGTATCCTTGACCACAGCAGAAACCCCCAGCCCTGGTTCCGTGTGAAAGTTCGTAGCATCCAAGATAGGTAACTGTTGCTGCTGCGCTTCCTGCTGAATAGCTCTTGCCAGGGGATGGTAAGTGCCACTTTCTACTGATGCTGCTAGTTGGAGGAGGGCAGAAGAAGTTAGGGAGTGAGGGGGAGAAATACTTAAGATATCATCTTGTGTTAAACTCTCAGACTCCTCAACTTCTCCAATTAGCAGACAATCCGTAACTGTAGGATTACCTGTGGTTAGAGTACCAGTTTTATCAAATACTACGGTGTCTAGCTGATGTACTTTTTCCAAAACGTCGCCGCCTTTGATTAACAGACCCCGTTCTGCACCCATACCAGTACCTACGAGAATAGCTGTTGGTGTGGCAAGTCCCAAAGCACAGGGACAAGCGACTACCATAACTGCGATCGCTAGCTTTAAACTGACTAAAAGTGGGGAGTAGTGAGTGCGGAGTAGTGAGTGCGGAGTGGGGAGTGGGGAGTGGTGAGCCATTTCCATGCCACCAGACATAGTGACATCAGGCCAGAGATGAGTCCCGAAAAAGTACCAAAAGGTAAATGTCAGCATTGCAGCTGCCAACACTCCATAAGTAAAGTAACCAGCTACGGTATCTGCTAATTTCTGTACTGGAGCTTTCCGGGTTTGGGCGGCTTCTACTAGGGCGACAATTTGAGCTAAAGTTGTATCACTTCCGGTACGCGTTGTCTGGATAGCGATCGCTCCTGACTGGTTTAGTGTCCCAGCTGTCACCATATCTCCTGGTTGCTTAATCGCGGGCATTGCTTCCCCAGTCAGCATTGACTCATCGACCGTTGTTTGACCAGATACCACTTCTCCATCAACGGGAATTTTATCTCCTGGTAGTACCTGCAACCATTCACCAACACGCACTTGTTCAGCTGGAATCTCTACACTAGAAGACCCCGCTTCTACTTTTTCTGGGTTGGCAATCAATCGGGCTACCTGTGGCTGGAGTGCCAGTAATTGCCTAAATGCAGCAGCGGCGCGACCTCTAGCTTGTCGCTCTAATGTCCTTCCTAAAAGAATAAAACCCAGCATCATTACTGGTTCATCAAAGAAGCACTCCCAACCCATCTGGGGAAAGAGCAGTGCCACCACACTGGCAGTGTAAGCTGTTAGCGTTCCCAACCCTATTAGAGTGTTCATGTTGGGTGCATTTCGCCGCCAACCCAGCCAGCCATCTACTAAAATAGGGCGACCAGGTATTAGCAGTGCTACCGTTGCCAGTCCACAGTGAAACCAGATATTATTCAACATTGGTAGGACTGAGCTACCAAAATGTCCGATGCCAGACAATACCAGCAGTATCCCAGCAATCACCAACTGCCTCAGTAAAGAACGCATTTCTTGGCGTTGTCGTTCTGCTGGGTCTTGTAAGGCAGATGTCTCGCCTGCTAGATTGTCGCTAGCTATTCGGGGTTGAGTCGGAAACCCAACAGCTGTCAATCGCTTGGCTAATGCATTGGGGTCTACCGTACCAACTTCCGACTCTACAACTGCTACCTCTGTCGCCAGGTTTACACAGACGCTTTTAACTCCTGGATGTTGGGTTAGCTGTCGCTCTACTGCGTTCACGCACCCAGCACACTTCATTCCTCCAACATCGAGAATGATTTTCTTTGGGATTGGGGCATTTTCTGGGGCAAGCTTAGTTTTCGGGACAAGTTGCATGGCAAGTGTTTAGGTTCGCTACGAAAATTCAACGCCTGCGAAAAGCGTCTCTAATTCGAGCGTAGGCGAAATCTCGAACTACGACTGAATGTAAACTATATTAACTTTATTAAGTTATGGAATTTTAGCTGAGTGTCAACGCTCGCTCCAGCGCAGATAAGTCACATAAACAATAGCTCCAACCTGTATTGGCATAAAGACAATCAGGCTTTTTAAGAAATAGTTAATTTCTAAATGAGACATTGCACTGAAATATCCTAAGCCCAATAACATAAACATGGCCCAGGTAAGCTGTTTAGGTTTAAGGATAAGCATAATTTTATACCTAAAAGTATAACCGTAACTTCAGGCATCGGTTACTGTTGTAAGAAGTCTCTTAATACGTGTCGCATATTAGATAAATTACATAGCTGATCAATATTAAAGATTATAAATATTAATAAGACTTGCTACTATTTGTTTTAATGATTTTGACTTTTGAATTTGTTAAAACCAGCCCTGCTTATTCACAAAGTAAGTATCAACGAATTCTTCATGAGACTTGTTTAAGTAAATCATGCCTTCAATCAAACCAACAAGTTGCATAATTATCAGGGCAAAACCATAGGTAAAAGAACCCCCGATTACAGAAATCGCTAACATGATGAAGCCTTCTGGGGCGTATCCTAAAATAAATTTATGAACACCAAAACCACCAAAAATAATCCCACAGTATCCAGCTAGAAGTTGTTTGGTAGGGTGACTAGGGTTAAGATTTGCCATCTGATTGTTGCTCCTTGATCAGTGAGGTATAAAATTAAAGTTTTCATTTTGATGCAAGCAAGTAAATATATTTGCCAATTGAATATAATTTCACTTTTTTGCAGTAGTAAGAATGTCCTAAAAGCCTAAAATAAACTATCAAACCCAGCGTGCCACTATTCAAAATTTAACTTTGAGTAAATGGGACAGAAAAAACGTCTGATATCGCTTGAAATTGCACTTCTATGTGATTGTTTGTAGGTTTAATGGCAAACCTTGGTATAACAGTTTTGCCGATTTTCAGGCAAGAGTATCTTGAGAAGATGGCAAAAAATTCTCTGCCACTGTCTACAAGTCCATCAGTATTATTTCCGGACTTTTTTTTGAGGTTGTAGCAATTAGAAGAATAGCCGTTGTAAGAAGTACGAGCATAGATACGCAAGATGTATCTTTAATTTGTCACTTCCTCTTAGGTTGCCTATTCCGATTTACATGAGTGCAAACAGAATTTGCAATCTATATAAATTACAACTAGTCACAAATCGCTTGACAAGGCAATAGTATTCTAAGCAATGGTTAAATCTACTTAGATAAGACTAAGCGCTTGGTTAGATAGTTATCTATCTATTTAACAGCATTGTTTAAGTTGCTTTTGCCGTTAGCGTATTTTGCGCTAACTTAGCATTCATGATACTTATTACTAATTATAATCAGTAAATTGTTACTACCATATGCAGATAAAATCAGATATTTTAATTTTTGGCAACAGTGATACAAAGTATTAATTAGCACTACTTCCTAGGAGAAATAGACTCAGTAGTGTACCACTATTCCAGAGGCTATGGAGGAGCATGGGAGCGAAGAGGTTGCGCGATCGCGTGTAAACTATTCCCAACACGATCCCCAATGCGGTAAGTGGCAGAATTTCCGACAAGCTCAGATGAGCAATGGCAAACAGCAAACTACTTACAAGAATTGCTCCCCACACAGGTAAGTAACGAGTCAGGGAAGGTAACAAAAAGCCGCGAAATAGAAGTTCTTCAAAAAATGGAGCTGCGATCGCAGCTGTAAAGAAAAATATACCAAGTGCTATACTATCTCGGCTTTCTAATGCCAACTGCAATAAGGGATTACTACCACCCTGTCCTTGCCATAATTGTTGATTAATCAACGAGACTACGACAACTATGGGTAAAGCCGCGCAATAGCCCCCCAGTCCCCACAAAAACCACTTGCCTTGGAATTGAAAACGAAACCAGAATTCTGGTAGTGGAAAAAACCGCTTGATGGAGAAATACAGCACTAACAGTGCCCCTGACGCCACTAGCAAATAACTAACTAACACATAAACAGCCTGAACTCGCACATTACTAACGGGACGCGGGATGGGAAGCAAAGATAAAACCAAGGGCACAAAAAGTTGCCCCATCAAGAAAAATCCCAGAACAAAAACCTGTAAAATCGTTTCTGCATCCCAAGGTGTAGACCAAGGCACATCAGCATTTTGAGCTAATACAGCGGCTTTTCCCTTCACTAAGCGCTGACCAACTAAAAAGATTAGCAGCATCATCCCAATCAAAGCTGCCAATGTGGGGATAGTGCCAATAATTGCTAATTTAAACAAAGCTTGGGTTGCTGCTTCTTGTTCTGTGGCTTTTAATGCTGATAGCGCTTCTTGACGTTGCTGGAGTTGGTATAGTTGAACCAAAGCAGTAGCGCGAAACCAACCTTCTAAATTCTTTTGAATCAGTTGTTGGGCATTGGGTAGAAGACGGGGGGGATTACTCCACAATCCGAGCAACACGGCTGCTGTTTCACTAAATTCTGGATTGATATCTGAGCGTTGTTGCAAATCTGTCCAAGTCTTCAGGGCTGTATTTGTTTGTCCTTGCTGTGCTTGTAAAATTCCCAGGCGCAAGTCCAATTCGCCCAGCAATTTTTGTAGTTGCTGGAGTGACTGCTTTATCTGTTGCTGTTGGATTGGGCGAGAGGTATTAGTTGCAGGAGGGACTTCCGGTAGAGGTTTAGGAGGTGTGGGAGTAGCCTGAGATTGAGAACTCAATTTTGCCAGTTGGTTTTTGGCTTTGTCCAAATTAGTTTGAACCGATTTACGCGCCTCTTGATACTGCTTCGTAGCGTTTTCTAGAGGTTTATCGCCTAGTATTGCTTCTTGAATTCCTTGTAAATTATCGTTGTTGCTATCCTCTGCTCGCCATGCTTGTGCTTGCAGTCCGATATTTGTTTGGTAAAGTTCCAGGCGGCTTTGGAACTGAGGTTCTTGCCAACTGCTAAATAAAGAAACACCAGAAGAACCGATCGCTATCAGCGTCATTACAATTAAAAGCAACCGCTTGATTGTCATCTATCCCCCTTTGACTAACCAGTGGAGAGCGCGTCCCCCTTGGGAATTATCGCAAGAAAAAGTCAGAGGTGGATAAATGTTATCAATATTATGAATCTGCGTTAACTTTTAGCGATCGCTCCGCGCATCCCTACCATGTTAAATTACAACCCATTGCACTGCTTGCCCTCAGCCGAGGATCTGCCCGATTCCGACGATGAACCTGTGGATAATCAACTACAACATTTGATTCCTGGCTTGTTAGAAGCCATCTTAGCTTGGATATGGGCCAGCCGTATGGATTGGTTTTTTGGGGTTGATATGGGTATTTACTACGATCCTGAAAAACCACCAATTGTGCCAGATGGATTTTTGAGTTTGGGAGTCGAGCGAATTCTTGATGAGAACTTGCGCTTAAGTTATGTGTTGTGGGAAGAAAAGGTGATACCAATTATGGCGCTAGAAGTTGTTTCTCATCGACGACGTGGGGAATATACTCACAAAAAGAAACTTTATGCTGAGATGGAGATTTTATATTACGTTGTCTACAATCCCCAACGTCGTAGAAAGCCACCTTTAGAAGTTTATCGCTTTATAAATGGTGAATATGTATTACAGCCAGGAAATCCTGTTTGGTTAAACGAGGTAGGTTTGGCAATTGGTTATGAACAGGGAACTTATCAAGGAATCACGCGCGACTGGTTGTATTGGTATGACGCACAAGGAGTCAGATATCTAACGCCAGAAGAAAGGGCTAATATTGCTGAACAACGCGCCACCACTGCTGAACAACGCACTCAAAGGCTGGCGGAAGAATTACGAAGGTTGGGGGTAGACCCTAATACTTTAAGTTGAATGTTGTTGTGCGATCGCTTTGATCATAATTATTACTAATAACTTATTTGAGAACAGGAATCATAGATGGTTCAGGTGATTGTAAACAAGATCATAAAAGCGTTCAAATATTCCTGCTCTGCCATTGTTTAGGATTACGTTTGACGTGGTAACAAGCAATTACAGTGATAATATTTTCTTCTACAATATAAATAACACCATAGGGAAACCTACGTATTAATAATCGTCGTGCTTGTCGATATACTACGGGATAAGCTGAAGGGTTACATCCGATTAATGCTAAACAGCTATCAACAGCACGTACAAATTCTGAACCTACTCCAGAATCACATTGCTCATACCATTCAAAAGCATCTTGAATATCCAGTTCTGCTTCTGAACTAATTATTAACTGATAGCTCATTCAGATAAACCTAGTCTTTGCTTGACAGATTGCCAGGTTGAACCTTGGTTTGGGTTTTGGCGATGCATCTCCAAGCGTCTATCTAATTCTTGTTTTTGCTCATCATTGAGAGGAACTTCATCGGGTGTGGTAAGAATGCTGTCCCATAAGTCCTCGGCAAGCTGTATACGTTCAGATACACTTAGTTCGGAAATATCGACTTTTAGTATGGGGTGCATAGTTGTTTTTAATAATCACTACTCTAATTATGCTATCTTCTCCCGCACCCAAGCGCGAAATGATTTTAGCAAAGCAATTTCCCCTATATTTTTACTTTGCTCAATAAATCTGCTTATATCATTCCTTGATACGAGAGGGAAGGCAATACTAAACTCACACTCAACATATTGCCCTTCTATCAACTGATAGAATTTCAAATCTTGCCCGTTATATCTCCACAGTTCAGTTACACCCAGCGCTGAGTAAATCCCTAATTTGTTAACTGAACTGCTGGTAATATCAATTTCAATTGCTAAATCAGGCGGCGGATCTGTTTCTAAATCTAGAGTTTCTTTACCTCTTATAGCTAGTTCATTCTGGATATAGTAGCAAGTATCTGGTTCTATTCCCCGCTTTGATATTTTCCTTTTCAATGTTGTAGAACCAGCACTTCTAACTTCAATTCCTAGTTCTTCAGCTAGAGCTATAATAAAATTCCCAAAATTGCTTTTTGGGTTTTCATGTTCAAAAAGTGGGGTCATAATTTCTAAAGTGCCACAGTCATAAGCAAACCGAGAACCTCTATCTTCACCTGTATCTCTCAGTAAGGCTTCAAAGGTTTCCCAGCTAACGTTATGTAGCACTGTTCTTTGTTCAGCAGGCGTTGACTTGACAAGCATATTAAAATAATTCGTAATTCGTAGTTCGTAATTAAGTTTTGTTTTGTCACAGCAATTTAGACACTGCAAGAAAACTTGATAAACCTACATAATTAGTTAAAGTATTTCTTCTGTCAGGATATTAGATAAAATTCCTAAAATTTTACCTATGTTATTAATATAATATTCAATCAAATCAATCTCAACTACTTGTCCAATAAGCTTTAGAAACTTCCAGTTAGTTCCAGTGGTAACAGTACCATAAATTGTTGGAATATTATTTCCCTCACGTTCATTAAACAACTTAGCTGCTAGCATCTCTGCCACACACTGACCTAATCCTGCATTGATGTTTTCTTTTTTAGCTTCTACAATTGTCACAACTGGTGCATTAAGAATTAGTAGCTCTGGTGAGCGGCTAAGAATAAAATCGCAATTTCCATTTAACCCTTGCGCTGGATCAACAGTAAAATCTATACCTGAAAATAAACTTATTTGATTATTTAAATATTTTCTGACAGCGATTAGAATAGGCGCAATAATCATTTCCGAACGAGATTTTTCTGTATTACTAGCAAGAGCTAAAGGTATATTTTCGCGTAATATTTCTGTTAGCAGTCTTGGACATTCTATCTGTGGTATAGATGCAAATATGTCAACTTTGTCAGAAATGGTTAAAGCAAAGGTTTTCCTAACTCTATCTAAAGTAAAGTCACTGTATGACACTTTAGAGGCTCCTATAAATAATCCAGATATTGAAGTAGTGCCAACCATCAGCAAATTGGCACAATCAATGTCTGAATATTATCAAATTCAACCCAAGAAACCAGCAAAAAAGTCCAGGGTTTCTTTCAGCGCTTTGATAAAAACATCAATTTCCTCACGGGTGTTGTAGAAGGATAAACTTGCTCGTGCAGTTGCAGCAAGACTTAAGTAGCGGTGTAATGGTTGAGTGCAATGGTGTCCAGAACGAATAGCAACGCCTTCTTGATCTAATAATGTAGATATGTCGTTGGCATGGATTTCTCCCGCTGTGAATGCAGCTAAAGCTGCTCTACCTTCTCCTTGAGCATTCGGTTTGGGGCCGTAAATCCGAATTTGGGGTACTTGCTCTAATTGTTGGAATAAATAAGCTGTTAATTCTGCTTCGTAGGCGTGGATTTTATCCATGCCAATACTGCTAAGATAATCGATTGCTGCACCTAGAGCGATCGCTTCCCCAATTGCAGGTGTCCCAGCTTCAAATTTATGCGGTAATTCTGCATAGGTAGAATGGTCTAAAAACACCTCTGCAATCATCTCACCACCACCAAAAAACGGTGGCATAGATTCCAACAATTCCAACTTGCCATACAAAAACCCTATCCCAGTTGGAGCGCACATTTTGTGACCAGAACCAACCAACCAATCACAATCTATCTGTTGCACATCTACAGGCATATGAGGGACACTTTGGCAAGCATCAATTAAAACTTTAGCACCGTATTGGTGAGCGATCGCAACAATTTCTTGCACTGGATTAATACAACCCAAAGTGTTGGAAACATGCACAGTTGAAACCAATTTTGTTTTGTCAGAAATCAGCTTTTTAAACTGTTCTACATCAAAAGTTTCTTCAGGTGTCAGTTCCACAAATTTCAATACTGCACCCGTCTTTTGTGCCACAAACTGCCACGGGACAATATTACTGTGGTGTTCCATCACCGACAGAATAATCTCATCACCCTGCTGCAAATTGTTCATTCCCCAGCTGTAGGCTACCAAGTTAATCGCCTCAGTTGCGTTGCGGGTGTAAATAATTTCTTGACGCGATGCAGCATTAATAAATTTGGCAACTTTGTCTCGCGCACCTTCATAAGCATCAGTAGCTTTAGCGCTGAGGGTATGAGCACCCCTATGCACGTTAGCATTATATTGCTCGTAGTAATCCCGCAGGGTATCCAATACAAGCAGAGGTTTTTGTGATGTCGCAGCATTATCGAGATAAACCAAAGGTTTCTCATTAACTTCCTGACGCAATATCGGGAAGTCAGCGCGAACTTTATCAGCAAGGGTTTTTGTGGAAGTGAAAATCATTGGTAATGAAATAGTAATTAATAATTAATCATTAGTCATTGAGTAAAGACTTCAGACTATTGACAGTACTTAACAGGATTTTTTGCAGAGACGGGACTGGTATTTGGTTGATGACTTCGGCGGCGAAGGCGTTAATTAACAAATTGCGAGCATCGTTTTCATCAATTCCTCGGCTTTGCAGATAGAATATTTCATCATCCTCCAACTGGCTAACAGTAGCACCGTGAGCGCATTTAACGTTATCTGCTGTAATTTCCAATTGGGGTTTAGTATCAACTCTGGCTTTAGATGATAGCAGCAAATTCCGATTCAATTGGGCTGCATCAGTCAACTGCGCTGGCTTAGGAACAAAAACTTTGCCATTGAACACTGCATGAGCGCGATCGCCGACAATACACTTATGCAATTGCTTACTTGTACCATGAGGATAGTTGAGTGCGATCGCACTGTGAGTATCCGCCAGCTGCTTACCAGAAATCATCGTCAAACCATTGAGAATAGTTTCTGTTTGCTCACCAGTTTGCAAAATTTCTAAATTGTGCCGCGATAACTTTGCACCTAAAGTTATTGCATGACAAGTATATCGACTATCACGAGCCTGAGCGATCGCAGTCTTCCCGATATGAAAAGCCTCTACATCTTCCTGCTCAACCCTAGTATGACTCACCTGGGCATTCTCACCAACCCAAATTTCCGTAACCGCATTTGTCAGGTAAACCCTCCCTTCCTCTGTGCTCTCCGTGCCTCTGTCTTGGAAAGTTCTGTTCGCCGGAAGCCGGCGCTCAGACTTTCCGCTGTGGTTCGTATACTCTTCAACCAACGTCACACTACTACCCATCTTTGCCACCACCAAACAACGTGGCTGCGAAATCGTAGGCGTCTCACCAGCAACCGAAATAAACAGCAGATGAATAGGCGTTTCAACTACTACATTCTTCGCCACCCACACCACAGCTACATCAGTTATCCCAGCAGTGTTAAGAGCAGTAAATACTTCCTGCGCTCCTTCAGCTTGAGCTAAATACTGCCTAACACCCTCCTGCTCAGATTCAGACAACCCAGCCAAATTACTTACTACAACACCATCTGGCAAATCTGCAATCGCTGATAACTCAGGCGCATAAACACCATTGACAAACACCAAACGGCTGTTAGCAGCTTCGGGTATCAGCGCCGTATCGGTTGGTATTGATTGCGTCTTTACCTGAAACTGAACTTGTCGCAGAGATGACAAATCAGTAAATCGCCATTCTTCCTCACGAGTGGTAGGAATAGTCGAGTGACGTACCCAATTAGCAGCGCCATCGCGTAATTCCTGCAACCAACCCTCTGTTTTTGTTGCTATTACCTGCTCTAACAATCCAGTTAGATAGACATCTCTATCCAGCATAGATGTCATGCCAGCATCAGAGTTAGGAATGGGACTAGGAGATACTTGAATAGTCATCACACACCCACCTCAGTCGCAGCATCTTTCAAAATCCAGTCATAACCACGAGCTTCTAACTCCAGTGCCAAATCCTTATCACCGCACAAAAGAATCTGCCCGTTTGCCATCACATGCACGTAATCAGGAACAATATAATTAAGCAACCGTTGGTAGTGAGTAATCAAAATTGTGGCATTTTCTGGACTTGCCAGCTGATTTACCCCACTTGCGACAATCTTGAGCGCGTCAATATCCAAACCCGAATCAGTTTCATCCAGAATTGCCAACTTCGGTTCCAGCAGCGCCATTTGCAGAATTTCATTCCGCTTCTTCTCGCCACCAGAAAACCCTTCATTTAAACTACGGCTGAGGAAAGCAGAATTCATCTTCACCACATCCAGCTTTTCCTCAATTAAATCGTCAAAATCAAAAGCATCCAATTCCTCTAAACCCTGTGCCTTGCGCCGGGAATTGTAAGCCACTCGCAAGAAATCTAAATTGCTGACACCGGGAATTTCTAGCGGATATTGAAACGCCAAAAATATACCAGATCTTGCCCGTTCCTCTGGTTCCAATTCCAGCAGATTTTGCCCTTGGAAAATTATCTCACCGCCAGTCACTTCATACGCCGGATGTCCAGCCAACACCTTAGAGAAGGTACTCTTACCAGAACCATTCGGCCCCATAATTGCATGGATTTCACCAGAACGTACCTCAAGATTCAAACCCTTGAGAATCGGTGTCCCATCAACTGTAGCCGTCAGATCCCTTACCGACAGCACAACTTCGCTATTTTCAATAATCATTGTTCTCTCTCTCTTCTCTTTCTTGGTGTCTTTGTGCCTTTGTGTTGCAATGAATATTTTTTAACCACCAAGACACAGAGACACGAAGGTAAATTATCCAGATTACCCGACACTGTTTTCTAACTTTAGGCTCAACAATTTATCAGCTTCCACAGCAAACTCCATCGGGAGTTGACTGAAAACATCTTTGCAGAAGCCGCTAACCATCATCGAAATTGCATCTTCTGAGGAAATGCCGCGTTGAGCAAAGTAGAACAGCTGATCTTCGCCAATTTTGGAAGTAGAAGCTTCATGCTCGACTTTTCCAGTGTTATTTTGCACTTGGATATAAGGGAAAGTGTTGGCGTGGGCATTATCCCCGATTAACATAGAGTCGCACTGAGAATAGTTTCTTGCCCCTTGCGCTTTCGGGTTGACTTTCACCAAGCCCCGATAGCTGTTGCTAGATTTACCCGCGGAGATTCCTTTAGAGATAATTGTACTGCGAGTGTTTTTACCAACGTGAATCATTTTGGTGCCAGTATCGGCTTGCTGCATGTTATTTGTCAGCGCCACCGAATAGAATTCACCGACAGAGTTATCACCTACCAACACGCAGCTAGGATATTTCCAAGTAATTGCCGAACCTGTTTCAACTTGAGTCCAGGAAATTTTGGAATTTATACCCTGACACAAACCGCGTTTGGTGACAAAGTTGTAAATACCGCCTTTACCGTTAGCATCTCCAGCGTACCAGTTTTGCACGGTGGAGTATTTAATCTCGGCATTGTCGAGGGCAACAAGTTCCACAACAGCGGCGTGCAGTTGGTTGCTGTCGTACATTGGCGCGGTGCAACCTTCCAAGTAGGAAACATAGCTACCTTCTTCGGCAACAATCAAAGTCCGCTCGAATTGTCCTGTGTCACCTGAGTTGATGCGGAAGTAAGTAGAAAGTTCCATCGGGCATTTGACGCCTTTAGGAATGTAGACGAAGGAACCATCGCTGAATACAGCGGCGTTCAAGGCAGCAAAGTAGTTGTCTGCAACGGGAACCACACTACCCAAGTATTTTTTGACTAATTCTGGGTGTTCTTGTAGTGCTTCGGAAATGGAACAGAAAATAACTCCATCTTCTGCCAGCTTTTCCTTAAAAGTTGTGGCAACAGAAACACTATCGAAAATCGCATCAACAGCGACGTTTGCTAATCGCTTCTGTTCAGACAGGGAAATACCTAATTTCTCGAAGGTTTCCAAGAGAGTTGGATCAACTTCATCTAAACTGTTGAGTTTTGCTTTTTGGCGTTTGGGAGCTGAATAATAAATGATATCTTGATAATTTATTGGTGGATACTTGACACTTGGCCAAGTTGGTTCTGTCATTTTTTGCCACTGGCGATAAGCTTTGAGGCGAAACTCCAGCATGAACTCTGGCTCGTTCTTCTTAGCGGAGATCAAGCGGATAACGTCTTCGTTTAGTCCACGCTCAATTGTGTCGGCATCTATGTCAGTGACAAAGCCGTACTTGTAAGGTTGGTTGACTAAGGTTTTGACAGTGGCACTCATCGGTAATAGTCTCTTACGTTCTGTGTTCGGTTGAATCTCTATGGCAGTCGCTACTAACTTTGGGAACTAAAGGAACGTGCTGCCTCTTTAAGGATGGAAGACGGGTTTGGATTTAGCCGATTCCCATCTCGCGTTACGGAATGGTTACACGGCTGTTAGAATGGAGGTGGAGAGTAAAACAACAACTATGTTGTTTAATGCATCTTCATTCATTTTACGCTAAATTAACAACAACAATGTTGTTAAAGTCAAATTTTCCCAGAAATTTTTGGGACGTTCGCGGAACGTCTGCACCAGAAGATGGCGACTACTCACCAGTCCTCAACGAAGCAAGATATCCTGGAATATCTCCTGAAACACTCACAAGCAACTGCTTTTGAGCTTGCCGAAGTTTTAGATGTTAGCCCCCAAGCAATTCGTCGCCATCTCAAGGATTTGGAGGCGGAGGAGCTAGTTTTGTACTCGTCGGTGCAGACCCAAAAAACTCAAAGTGCCGAGTTACAAAGACCTGAACGAGGGATGGGGCGTCCGCAGCATGTTTATCACCTGAGTCGTCAGGGACGCGATCGCCTACAACGAACAATGAACGGTAACTATGGCGATCGCTACGGTGAATTTGCCGTTTCTCTGCTGGATACATTAGCAGAAACCGTTGGGCGCGACCAAGTTAGCTCGATTTTACGCAAACAGTGGGAACGCAAAGCCCAAGAGTATCGCGATCTCTTGGGTAACGGTTCACTGCAAGAACGTGTTGCCAAGTTAGTCGAACTCAGAAAAGCTGAAGGTTTTATGGCAGAGTGTCACTCTGTAGATACTGATTCCTCACATGATTCTGGAGACAAGCTAGGCGATCGCTTTATCTTAACTGAGCATCACTGCGCGATTTCCAACGTTGCCGAGTCTTTTCCCAGTATTTGCGGTCATGAACTAGAAATGTTTGCCGCCGTCCTACCAGATTGTACAATCGAGCGTACCCACTGGATTATCAACGGCGAACATCGTTGTGGCTATTTGGTGCAAGCTCGAAAGCAAAAGTCTAATAAATAAATTCGGCTTCATATCCAGTTTAGGATACATATAATAAATAACTAAGTGGTAAAACCGATTACTAATTAGCTATTACCTATTACTTATAAACCTCTAAGTTCTAAATAAAATTTATTTTATGGATTTACCATCACAGCAACCGTCAACACAGTTTTTAACCCTGGATGAATCAGCAAAAGTAGACATCGCTTTGTTGTCTTCTCCAGAAAAGTTTTTAACAAGATTGACAATTTCATCACTGAAGCTTTTGAAGCATATTGCTCAAGAGTACAATATTGCCATTGAGGATTTGACAGCACAGCAAGTAATTGCCTGGTTTGAAAAAGATGGCAAGATTAGAAGAGAGCAAGGAATTGAAGCTTCATATCTCAAGTGGTAATATTAATTTTAAATAGAAAAACACCTCGTCAAAGGTGCTTTTAAAATTCATAAGATTGCCTTCCCAAGCAATTGTTTTAAGTATTATAAGTGGTAGTACGCGGACTGCGAGCTCCAGCTACAGCTCCAATCATTGACGCTATTAAACCCAGTAAGGAACCGAACACAAACCACCACAATCCTGAACGTAAATTAGCTGCCGCTTCACGAGCTTGTTGGGCAGTTACGTTTGCTTGTGGTACATTAACACCACCTTGCTGTTGTACCTGGTTTATCACTTCCCCAGCGTTGGAAGCAGCAACACCGAAAGCACCTGATACTCCGCTTGCAAGTAGCCATGAGCTAACAGCCAAAGTGGTGGCCCAAAGAATTGCGCCGTTGAGAAGCGCTGTGTTGCGGTTCATTGGCCCACAAGCACGAGCTGTAACCCAACCGCCAGTAAACAGAGAAATCAACAAAGCAATGGTTGACCAAAGTCCTGCATTACCCGCAGCGTTAGGTGCAATTGTTCTGGGTGCACCTGAACCTTCAACCGTGCCGGCTGCAACCGCACCAATAATAGCGCTCAAAATTAATTGAGTAGCTAATGCGACTAATAGGCCAGAAATAATCGGCCCCCAGCGAACAAGATCATGATATTCAGCCACTCGACCCACTACCACAGGGTCAGGAGGAACAACATCGGAATTTCCTACCCGATTTACATATGACATAGTCTATTTTCTCCGTTGCTGCTTCAGCAAACTTTTTTCATCCGGTACATTGATGCTTATTGTTTAAAAATAAATTGTTATCAGAAGTTTTAACATCTATCAATAGAAATAATTAATAACTATATCTCTAGGAATAAGTATTATATCTATGATTTAAAAACTTTTAGTTTAACTTTAAGCTCATCTTAGCTTTTTATATTTTCTTCATATAAATTTGCAAATTTAAATACACTTATTAACTGCTGTAGCAAATCATTTGTAATTCTGAATAGCTCATCAAAAAGAGAAACAAACTAATTAGAAAACAAAGATAAAGATTAACGCATCTTCACAGCAGTGCCCGTAGCAGTAATCAGCAACAGAACTCCTGACTGATCAATATTGATTGTGCCAGTATCAATTTCAATACCGATTACAGCATTTGCTCCTAAACGTTGTGCTCGTTGTTCTAATTCTTCTAACGCCTTTCTTTGACCTTGTTCAAATAGACGCTCATAGCTAGCAGTTCTCCCGCCAATAATGTCTCGAATGCCAGCCAAAAAATCTCTTAGAAAATTACTGCCGTAGACTACTTCCGCCGTCACAATGCCTAAATATGAGTCAATAACGGCTCCTTGAATCACATCAGTAGTAGTTATAATCACGACTTAACCTCACAAAAATTATATAGGTTGATATTTTTGTCAAGTGTTTATAAAAATTCTTGAGCAACTGTAACTCACTGCACATACAAAATTTACCTGTGCGAGTTTCAAAACCTCAATTAAGTCTAGCTTAGGAGACTTGACTTATGGAGATGATGTCTTCAATGAGTATAGAAGCAAACAGATTTTATCAACACTATTCCATACAATTTTAGATTAGTCTTGTCACTATAATCGCATTTTTACAGTCATCTTGAGTAAAGATTGAGAATTTGAAGGAACATTTTGCTTTTTGGATTTATCTAATTGTTTGATAACTAAAAAAAGGATAAAGCATAAATGATTAGAAATGTGGAAAAATTGGATACACGAGTAAGTTATCAAGTTAAATAATAAACATGAATCATCAACAAGAATGAATGCTGAATACTTTTATAGATCAGCGTCTCGTCTATCTAAAAGTGAGTGAGATACCTATGGAGTTGCTCCAGGTGGCAAGTATAACTACTGAGCAAGTAAAGTATATTTTTGGCATAACTCTGAACAATCTTGGAGGATATGACTAATTATTTATACCTTACATTCAATCTTTAAGTAAAAACTCTGAAGATAATACTGTATGTAAAGAAGGATAAAGATAGGATGAATTATTAACATTTCATAAATGCGAATAAATACAGTTTTCAAAGCTCAATAATTTTGTTTTAATGTACAAGAAAAAAATTCACTACAATATCGGGAAATTTACTGTGTACAAGCCGAAATCATTAGTATTTAGTGTTCTCTTATCAGGATGTTTTGCTGTCACCATACCAGTGATCGCACAGGCTCAGGTATTGGTGGTACAAGCCATAAACCCAGAATTAAAACAACTACTAGAAGACGGACGGAGATTAGTAGATACTGGCGATTACAGTGGTGCGATCGCAGTTTATCAACAAGCAGCTACCATAGCTCCCAAGAATGCCAAAATTCATTCTGGTATTGGTTACTTATATGCTCAACAAGGAAATTACCGAGCTGCTTTAACTGCTTATCGTCGTGCTATTGCCATCAACCCCAGCAATAGTGATTTTTATTACGCAGTGGGTTACATCAAAGCCAATTTGGGAGACACAGCTGGAGCCAAAGAAGGCTATCGTCGTGCTATACAACTAAATCGCAACAATGTTAATGCTTATTTAGGATTAGGTGTGACGCAATCACGTTTGGGAGACTATGGTGCAGCCGCTTGGGCATACGAGCAAGCAGTCAACCTAGATAAAAACAATGCCCAGACTTATGAGTTGATGGGGTCGATGTATAAACAGCGACGACAAACCAAACAAGCGAGCAGTATGCTCCAAAAAGCCCGTGACTTGTACAAGCGCCGCAACGATTTAGATGGCGTAGACAGGGTAGAAGCCATGCTCAGACAGTTAGGAAGATGAAGTTTAATCTAACTGGCGTCCCGTTAATTCCACAAAAATATCTTCCAGGTTAGAGGGACGCACCATCATTCCGGTTTTATCGGGCTGTTCATTCAAGTAGTTGTTCGCTTCTTCCAGAGAAGGGAAAAACAGATATTCCCAGTTACGTGCGCTATCACTTCCTGCTTCGCTAATACCCAACTGCTTCATCACCAAACCTTCACCGTGAGCAGAGCGCAACTGTTTTAGCGTTCCCAAGGAAATCAGTTTACCGCTAT
Organism: Komarekiella atlantica HA4396-MV6; assembly: GCA_019359395.1. Lineage (GTDB taxonomy): Bacteria > Cyanobacteriota > Cyanobacteriia > Cyanobacteriales > Nostocaceae > Komarekiella > Komarekiella atlantica. The sequence goes on along the minus strand of JAHHHK010000003.1, from coordinate 171,982 downwards.
CCATAATACCGATGCGTCCTGGCTGAGTAGAACCAAAAGCATCACACAAAAATTCCACTTCATCCATGTAATGGGTTGTGAGTAGCATTGTCATTCCCTGCTTATTCAAATCTCGAATAATTTCCCAAAGGCGTCGTCTGGTTTGAGGGTCTAATCCTACTGTTGGTTCATCCAAAAATAAAATTTGCGGTTGATGCAATAAAGCTCTCGCTATCTGTAAGCGTCGTTTCATACCTCCAGACAGGGTTTTTACTAAATCATCGCGTCTGTCTTTTAACTCAACATACTCTAGCCATTGACGAATTAGTTGCTGTCGCTGCGGGTTGGCTATGTGATGTAGTCTTCCATGCAACTCCATATTTTCCCATACGGTTAAATCAGCATCTACACTAGTTTGTTGCAAAACTACGCCAATACTCTGTTTTGCCAGTATGGCTTGACTTACTACATCATAACCACCGACTTCTACCCGTCCTTGGGACGGTTTTGTCAGTGTAGTTAGCATCCGAATTGTAGTTGATTTACCTGCACCGTTAGGGCCAAGTAGAGCAAATATCTCTCCAGCTTCAATTGTGAATGAGAGGTCATTCACTACAGGGACGTTGTTGTAGAACTTGTAAATGTTTTCTAGCAAGACAGCAGCAGTCATTTATCTCTGAGCTCAAAGAGTCGATCAGTCACAGTAAGATTATTGTGTCAGATGCGATCGCTCCTCGCTAGCCTATTGTGTACATTAATACTTAAAAATACAAAAACAGTTATTATTTAGAAATAGTGTTATTCTAATTTTTATACCAAATATCTGCAATAAATATAAAAGTATAAAGCTTAACTATACTCCTGTTATTGGTTACTAGTAAATTAATTTTATAGATAAAACAATTATAAATAATATGTATATTTTTTATAAAGAACTCTAATATCTATTGCTTTTTTTAAACGTTACTGGCATTTTGATAATCAATAAGAGTTTAAGAAAATTGCAATTTTAGAATATTTACTGCTGTTTACCATAGAATTACACAGTATTTGACTGATATACAAACACTTTCGATGGAAGCGCTCAGTTTAGATAATAGATTTCTTGCATTCATTGCCTTTTGCAAGAGGTAGGCAAAGGAAAAAGGAAAATTTTGTCCCGTTCACCCTTTCCAGACTTCTGCAAGAAGTCCAGTGTATCTAAACAGGTAAGTATTAATAAGTTTAAGTTTGTAGTTGGTGTTTTAGCAAAAACAACACTAACCACAAGCTAAAAAACAATTTATTTTAATTATTTCTACTTACTTAAATACTGTTAAAAAGTCATTTTTTAACTAATCAGAATGCATTTTCTGGCATTGCTGCTGATAAGCTAACGCATTGCTGTAATTTGTGTACTTTTGTTTTGGAGAAATCGAATCAATGACTATTAATCTATTCGTGAAATTATCAATGGTAACTGCAAGTATAACTCTAGGAGTTGCCGTGTTGAGTGATATGGGGATTGCTCCCGTGAGTGCTGCACAATTAAGAGTTTCGGGAAAATTTGCTCCACAAGCTATTGTGACTCAGGGAGGAATAGCTTCGCAGTTACAAAATGGTTTTTTTGATGGAACTTTTGAAATGGGTGAACTTGATGATCAAGGGAGTGTGACAAATTGGAATTTTAATTTACGGGACTATTTGGGAAATATTGTATACACATTAACTTCAAATAATGAATCTTTATATACAAATCTTTGGGCAGCAAGTAGCGATACTTTTAGTAATGTTTTTGCCTTTAACTTTCTCTATCAAAACTTAGAAAACACTAACGCTTATGACATTGATTTAGCAGTTTTTAACATAAACTTTGATACACCAAATTTTGTAGGAAAGACTATACCTAACCTTAGCTTTCCGAGTTTTTCTTACAATGAAGCTGAAATAATTTTAGAGCCAGGCAAGATATTATATTCTTTTCCAAAACGTGAAGAAATTAACATTGCATCTGGTAGAAGCGAACTAGTTCCTGAACCGCTGACTATAGCAAGTACAGTAGTTGCTGGGATTGTGGGTTGGTGGATAAAGCGCCAAAAAGCGTCACAAAGGGTATAGTTTCGTTCTCCTAAGCTGCTGGCTAGTAGTAATAGGTAATAGATTAACTACTAATTACCCATTACCTGTTACCTTATCGTGGGAATGTTTTCAATAAATCATCTCCAGGAATCACTGTAGTATAGAAAACATAATCATTATTGGCTACATAACGGCGGTCTTGTTTAATGATAGCCATAAACTCTCGGTGTCCTTCACGCCTACGTCCCACTAAACAACCTGCGCTGGCATTCTTGATATCATTTGCAGGCGCATCATAACCCCAGTGTTGATTTACAAGGAAAAGACCTGTATCAAGTTTGTCACCAGTCCGCTGAAAGTCTTTATTAAAATCTCGGTGAACAGTAATGGGCGCAACTTGTACTAATGCTTGATGACGGTCTGCATTACCGTGCGACCCCACAGCCCAAGCTTTGTATTGCCCAAATTTGATTCTGGCAGCTCCTCCAGGATTCATGGGGTTTAAGGTATAGTATCTACCTGGTTCAGTGGTAGCTTGCCAGTGATTCACAAGTTTGGGAATACCATCTACTACTTCAATAACAATCCGCCGATCATTAAATTGATTAGGTGGATCGCTATTGAGGCTCCAGTCTTCGTTGATTCCTTCTATATAAACAATATTGTATTCTCTAAGGTTGGTAAAGACCTGATAATCTTTTACCTGCATATATTTAATAATCCTGCTGGCAATGTCACTACCTAGTTTTAAAGGTGGTTTAGGTAGTTCCTCTGATTTAGTTTCAATAAGTTTTTTAGCTGTAACTGCTCCTACAAATTCGCTTTCTTCAGTCTTTGTTAAGTCTTGAAATTTTTTGAGAGCTGCTACAGAAACAGGGCCAAATTTACCATCAGATGGAGGTTCTAAAAGACCCAAGCCAATTAACAGGATTTGAATCTGACGAGACAAATCTGTATCTTGAGCGATCGCCTCAAATCCCCATTTTTCCTCTTTTCCCAAAAAATCTTGTAGTTTCATATTGCACCTGTATTCATTTACCTACGACTTATGCATTAACAAAAAGATAATTATGTGAAAAAGCTGTAACCTCTTCTTTCACATGCTCCTGTGACTGCAAAATTTCATATTTACCTAACAACTATAGATGTATGAATTACGCAAAAATTCCCAAAAAGCTGAATTTATCGTTCGCCTTGGGGGAAACTTCCAAGACCGCAGTGGCCCCCTAAGATTGGACTGCTTCACCCAGACGCCAATAACGCCGAGAATTCGTATAACGTGCGTAAGTCCCATCAAAGAATAAATCCAAGTCATCAGGGAGGCATCGTCATAAGTGGAAACTACATTTCCAACTTTGGAAATAGCAGTTAGGGAAAACTTCTTAACCTTAAAAGAAGCGCTCATGCATACCACTATCTATTCGAAAAATGTGTAACTTATATTACTATGTATGTAAGTACAAACATCAACTTTGATACCGATGTTGTTTGAAACTATACCCTCATACACGAGAAGATGTCAAAAGTTTTACTATAGACTCTAAAAAAATTAATATTTTGTATAAAATAAAGCAAGAAGTCTAATATTTAAAAAATAAGTAATGGGTAATAAGAAATTGATCGAATATGCCCCATTACTTATTTTATACAGACTACATACAACTATTTGATTCGCGGATGAGCATCTTGTCCATTCCAGAAGACTAAGGTAGGCTGAGGAACTGTTTTCGTCTGGTAGGCATTTTTGACAGCAACCCAGTTACTAGCAATAGGCATTCGCCAACCTGTACCAAAGGCGCGATCAGTGATTTTCAATCCGGGGGGTGCTTGTCGCCGTTTAAATTCAGCACGCGCAACCATCTGAATAACTCTATCTACAATCACTGGGTCGTGTCCAGCCGCTACAATTTGTGCTGCTGATTGGTGGTTGTGAATTAGGTGTTGCAAGATATCATCTAAAATTTCGTAGGGCGGTAGAGAGTCTTGATCTACTTGACCCGGTTTGAGTTCAGCGCTGGGTGCTTTAGTCAGAATGTTTTGCGGGATAATTTCACCATTGCGATTTAACCAATGGCAAAGTGAATAAACGCGGGTTTTGGGAACATCAGCAATTACCGCCAAACCGCCATTCATATCGCCGTAGAGAGTACAGTAACCGACTGCCATTTCTGATTTATTACCAGTAGATAGCAGAAGATAGCCGAATTTGTTAGCGATCGCCATTAATAAATTACCGCGAATTCGGGATTGGATATTTTCTTCTGCTAGTCCAAATTCGGTATCTGCAAACAAGTCAGCTAAGGTTTGATCAAAGCCTTGCATTAAATCGCCAATTGGTAAAATATTGGTCTTTATCCCCAAATTTTTGCTTAAAGCTAAAGCATCGCTGAGCGAATGTTCAGAACTATAGGGTGAAGGCATAAGTACACCCAAGACATTTTGTTTACCGAGTGCAGTAGTTGCGATCGCTGCTACTAGTGCAGAGTCAATCCCCCCACTTAAACCCAGCACTACTTTAGAAAAGCGACACTTACGGGCGTAATCTCGCACTCCTAAAACCAAAGCTTGCCAGATTTCTTCATCTTCTGATTCGTATGCAGGTGTCACAGAACCTAACTGTAAATCCCGCTGCGCTTCATCAAATTCAACCACTACTAAATCCGTTTCAAATCCACGGGCGCGACAGATAATTTCTCCTTGACGATTCAAGGCAAAACTACGACCATCAAAAATTAAGTCATCATTTCCGCCAACTTGGTTAGCGTAGATAATTGGTTGTTGAAAACGTGTTGCACTATGCTTAAGCAATGTTTCTCTAAACTGCTGTTTGCTGACACTGTAGGGCGAAGCAGACAAATTTACAATCAAATCCACACCCAAAATTGCTAAGTCAGCAATTGGATTCACAGCGTAACTACGTTTGCCCCAAAATTCTTCATCATTCCATAAATCTTCGCAAATAGTTACGCCAATGTGGATATTATCTAGGGTGAAATAATTAGCTTGCAATCCTGGTTCAAAATAGCGGTTTTCGTCAAACACATCGTAAGTAGGTAAAAGCCGTTTATAAAAGAATTGTTTGACTTGACCATTTTCTAATAAAGCTATGCTATTAAATAAAGTTTTACCACCAGTTACGTGAGCTTTTACATGTTGTTCAACAGTTCCTACTAACACAGCTAACTTAGGGGGTAAATCTCTGGCTAATTGTTGTAAAGTGATACCCATTGCTTCCACAAAACTGGGATTTAGTAATAAATCCCTTGGTGGATAGCCACACAAAGAAAGTTCTGGCGTCAACAATAAACGTACACCTTTTGCAGCTGCCCGTTGTGCCATTTCCAAAATTATTTGGGCATTTCCTGGTAAGTCACCAATTATCGGATTAATTTGAGCGATCGCAATTTTCATATTGGCTGTTATATTTAATATTTTGGATTGGACGAAAGCGGTTAATTTAGCTTTTATTTAGATAGCCAATGTTTTAATTCTTCGTCAATAAAGTAGCTGACTAAATCTTGATAGATTTTTTCAATTACATCTGGGCTTAATCCTGCTTCTTCAGCCCATTGTCGTCTTTGCTGCAACATAGTGTTAAATCTTTCTGGGGCTTTGACACTTGTTTCATCATTTTTAAATTTTGCTGCGGCTTTCACGTATTCAAATCTTTTTCTAAAATATGAGATAATTTGCCGATCAATTGTATCAATACAAATACGAATTTCTTGAATATTAGAACAATCGTTTGGTTCTTTCATAACTTGGTCTTTTTGGCATCTTAGCAGTTCATTAAATAAACACCAACGGTTTATCCTTCAAAGGAGCAAAAGCCTCAGCATCAAACTTATATAAACTAGCCGGACGACCAGCACCTCGTGATACTTTGATTCCGGTATCACACAGAAAACCTAACTTGAGTAGACGCGCCCGAAAATTAGAATAATCGGAAAAATTGTCCCCTAAAACTGTGGCGTATAACTGATATAAATCATTTAAGGTGAACATTTCTGGTAAAACTTCAAAAGCTACCGGACTATACTCCAATTTATTTCGCAAACGCCTGTGTCCATAGGACAGAATTTCATTATGATCAAAAGCTAATTGCGGCACTTCTTTCACTGGATACCAAGCTATACCAGCGACGCGATCGGCAATTAATTCTGCTTCTTCAAATCGCACAAGAGCAAAGTAACTAACTGATAGATAACGCACACCATAACTATCAACTGCTTCTCGTGGATCGCGATTGGGGCCTCCAAAGGTATACAGTTGTTCTAAATAGAGATTTTTTACTCGAATTTTCTCCGCCATAATCCGATAGGCAGCATCCTCTAAAGACTCTCCTGGACGCACTAAAGTACCAGGAAGACTCCAATGATTTAAAAATGGTTCTTGCTGTCGCATTACTAATAGAACTAACAGCCGATTTTGTGCAGTATCTACAGAAAAAATTACATTATCAACTCCAACCTTGAAATCGGCCAAAAGTTGTTGGTTTAGCGTAGTTGAAATCTTTTTTTGGTTGCGTCCTGGCACTTGTACAAATGCTCTCGATGAATATAGGCAATTACAGGGGGTGTGAGGGCTTCAGAATCTCCATATTCGCGATATGCTGTTGAGGAAATATCTAGTCCAGTAAGAGAGGCGATCGCAATTTTTCCTCCCAGCTTTTCTACTGCCTCCAAACTAGACTCATCTATTGCATATCCCGGTCGCGGCACAATCAGTAGTTGCACTTGCTGTAACAAATCTTCAATGCGATACCAACGTGGTAACTGACTCAGTAAATCTGAACCAATTATCAACGTCAACCCAGCCTCCTCTCCCCAATTGACTTTCGCTTTCTCCACCGTTTCCAGTGTTCTAAAGCTACTCAATTCCTGCTCCAAAGCAATATTGTGCCGTGGCGCATCGATATCCGCAATTAACAATTGCAACATTGCTGCGCGATGTTCTAAAGGCGTTTGATGCGACTTAAATGGGTTATCTGCTGCCCAAACTGCTACCCAATCATAACGCTCAGACAACCAACTCAGAACCGCTTGATGCCCAGCAGTTGGGGGGTCAGCACTAGTACCAAACAAAGCAATTCTCATACTAATTCGTAATTCGTAATTTGTAATGGGCTACGCCCCGCTGCGAAGCGCGTAATTAAGACACACTGAAAAGCTTCTACCAGGCTGCTTCTAGTACTTTCACCTTTTACTGATCTAGTATCAGAATTCACCTTTGTGTTCTCAGCGCCTTTGCGGTTCGTTTCTTAGTTTCCTCAGCCAAAACCCGCAACGCGGTAGAAATCTCCACCTGCACCCCCACAGGATTCGTCAAATGTCGTGTCTTCTGTGGCAAACTAGCAACTGAGGCGGCAGTACGTTGACGAATTGCGGTCAAAGTCTCTAGCGGTTGCACCCGTTGACCTTCCTGCATTACCAACTGCAACAAAGGTTGTTCTTCAAAGGGACTTTCACCTATTAATCCCAACCTGTCTGCTTTGACCTGATTTCCGATGAATGAGCGAAAAATCTGCTTGCGCCCTGGATAAGTCACTTTGCCACTAGACTGTTTCATAACTGGAATGCCATCTATTTCTACGAGTTTATAGACTCCATTCACGGGTGAACCTGTAACTAGTCGCGTCCCTAATCCATAACCATCAATCTCCGCCCCGTCTGCTTTGAGTCTGGCAATTTCCCACTCATCTAAGTCACCACTAGCGAAAATTGGCACATCAGGAAGGAGCGATCGCACCTGTTTTGATAAGGTAACTAAATCTCCTGAGTCCAACCTCACTCCCGTTAATATCATTTCTCCAGAATTTACTTTAAGAGCTAAGCGCTGAGCAGCAGCAATTGTATCGTAAGTATCTATTAACAATGGCGCACCCGGAAAATATCGATGAAAGGCACTAAAAGCCTGGTCTTCAGATCCTTCTATTGCTGACAGCGCCATCACTAAAGCGTGTGCCATCGTACCACTTGGTTTCTGTCCGAGTTGTAGCGCTGCTAACACATTGGAAGTGGAATCCAATCCACCAGCCAAAGCCGCCCGCGCCGCCCATAACGAAGCTTGCGGACTAAACGCCCGTCTTGTGCCAAATTCTAAGAGTGTTGCTTGCTCTCCCGCTACATCACGTAATCTTGCTGCTCTTGTAGCAATCAAGGTTTGGTAGTTGATGGTATTTAGTAAATAAGTTTCTACTAATTGCGCTTGCCAAAGTGGTGCTTCTACACGCAATATTGGCTGATTTGCAAACACGGCTGTCCCTTCCGGTACTGCCCAAACATTTCCGGTAAACTGTGCCTCTGCTAGCAGTGACCAAAAGCGATCGCCTGCGTGAGCAAAAATTCCCGTAGCCTGCAAAGCCGCGATTTGAGAGGGAATAAAGCGGAATTTTGTTAAATATTCTAAAGCTTGTGTTAGCCCCATTGCAATTAAATAGCCAAAACCCTCTGGCAAGCGCCTAACGGTCAACTCAAAGCTTGCCTGCCGTTCTTCTATACCTTCGCCTGTATAACAAGCTGCCATTGTCAGCTGGTAAAGATCAGTCAGCAGGCTGTAGTCATCAGCACAGAGGTTCAGTTCTTGATTCGGGTAACTTTGCTGCTGCTGATTCTTGGTATGTACATAGTCCAAATCTGGGAGAGTTGTCATGCAAGAGCTTCCTTACAAGAATGCTTCTTTTATTATGGTAGAATTTACCATAAATAATGTCAACTACTAGAAAATTGATCTGAGATATTGCTACCAAACAGTATATTTACAGATAAACTAATACTAAAATCATCAATTATTTAATATTGCTTAATAGTTATTTCCGGCAATAAGCTGCGTGATTTAGCTTGTCAGACTATAGATGTTGATTGCCAAATTATTTGTCTTACATGAGATAACCGTGCAAAATGATGGCAGGATGTCCTTAATTAAAATGTTATGAATTTTTTCAACAAGCTATTCGGCGCAGGTAAATCGGATAATTTTTCAGAGTTTCATACTTTAGTTGAGCAGAGTATGGAAGAATTGCGGTTAAAAACAGAAGCTCATAATGGTGCTTGGCGGCTCGGTGAGTCGAGCTGGGACATCGATCAAGACGCTGGTACGGTTGTCTTCACTCGTCCAGATGGTATTACTGCCAGATGTTCGGTGCAGATTATCGGCACTTACAACACTCAAGACAGCAGTTGGTTGTGGGGTTGGAACCATCCATCCGTTATCCCTGCATTACAGTCACACGCACGTCAAGTCCAAACCTATGGAGAGAAGCATGGTATTGAATATCTCACTACCCAGAAGCTCAGTTGTACAGAAAATCAAGCTTGGGAGTTTACGGCACTTGCCTGCAAGCTTTGTGAGGCACAGGGTGCGTATCGATGTCCAACAGGTTCAACTCTCGTTTTCATAACGTTCGGTCAGGTGACATTAAGTCAGTTGTCAACCAAGCCAAATCTCACTCAATCAATTGCTGAAAGAGTCAATTCTCGTGAGGCAGCAGTTGCAGCCTACCAAGCTGGAGAATTAGAGAAGGTATATCTCTTCCCGATAGAGTTTGGTGGAAATGATGCTGAAATTAACGTTATTTACGTCTCATCGCCAGCAGCAGCAGAGAAAAAGGCTTTTGATGCAGAAGTAGGTAGGCTGGCAAAACAAGGCAAGATAAACAGCTATGAGGCTTGTCCCGAATATGATGACCAGAGTTTTATTCCATCTAGAATAGTAGTTAAAGCATCTGGTGAACAATCAATTCAAAAAATCATTGAAATAATGAGAGTGAACGACAAATAAATCAGGCCTAGGGACAAGTTGAAGTATTACAAACTTATCTGAATAAACATTGCAGAGATTCTCAATTTGTTGAGAGTGAGAGTTAGCGAAGAATATTAGAACTAAAGTATAGACATCAGGATTTAAAGCGACTTGAAAAAAGGAGTCTAATATTATGGCTTTTTCCAAAATGCTTGCTAGTATAATCCAGTATATTTCTGAAGCCTTTATGCGGATTTTTGGCCCTACTGATGATGCTTATCCTGTAATTGGAGTACAACCTTTTACAGGTGAACCTTACAAAGAAGGTAAAGCTGATGCTTGGTAAATGCTAATGTAATGACAACAATAAATGACATTTTACCAGTTATCAGTAAACGGTAAACAGTTATCAGCCAAAATACTTAAGTTTAAGTCCCCCACTATATCGGCGATCACTTCCAACTGAAAACTAATAACCCAAACCCGATTAGTGGCAGGCGCGATCTGGCATCCCCCACCATACGCCTTGATAACTAATAACTGTTTACTGTTTACTGTTTTGAAAGTGAGTAATATAAAGGCGTAAGGAAAACCTCACGCCTTTTTGTTTACAAATTTTGATAATAGATTTCTTACAAAAATACTTTTTGCAAGAGATGGTTAAGAGAGAAAAGGAAGAAATTCAATCCCTTTCCCCCTTTCCCATTTCCCTTTTCCCTTTAATATCCAGTAGAGACAAAGCTTAAGGGTTATCAGATTTGTCAAAGATAGCTTTTTGTTGTAACCAATCTTGACCCACTTGAATGCTAATATCCGAGCCAATATTGCCAGTACTTTCCACTCGTACCTCGCCGAATCCTAAAGTGTTACGAATTGATTCGGCGCTGTCGCCATCTCCTTGTTGGGCAACAATGTGAGTTTCTTCTAAAGGTTCACCCCAAGGTTTAGACACGTAGACGTTACGATATCCAGCTTTTTCTAAAGCTCTAATTAATGGTCGGAGGTTAGAGCGATCGCCACCTGTGCTATCTTGAATTGCTACTCGCAAAGAAGCTGGATCAACTATCTGCTGTCCTTGCTCTGATTCCAAACCAAAGTGCTGAGCCATGAGTTTGGCAATATTATCTTTGTTTGGCAACCAATAGCTAGCCTCATACTCAGTCTTTTCGCTAAAACGACCTGGTAGCATTAGCATCTGCATATTGGAGCGATTTGTTCGCACTCCAAAACCTAATAGCGCTACTAACTCTTCAACCGTCAAATTGGTGTCGATATGTTCTTTAACTACGTCGAGAACTTTCGGCAATTGCGCCACAGTAGCCGGGTTGAGCGTCTGATCCATCAAAGCACGCATCACCATTTGTTGCCGCTGAATCCGCCCAATATCTCCTAGTTCATCATGGCGAAACCGCAATAATTGCAGTACTTGATCGCCGTTGAGATGTTGCTTACCTGCTTTCAAATTGATATATAGATGCTGAGAATCATCCTGATACTTCATATCTTTGGGGACGAACACTGTTACCCCACCTAAAGCATCGATTAATTTGGCAACTCCCAGAACGTTAATCCTGACATAGCGATCAATTCCCACCCCACCCAAGAGATTACTGACAGTTTTAGCACTCAAAGCTGGCCCGCCTTCAAGATTAGTGGCGTTAATTTTTTTGACACCATACCCTTCTATTTCTGTACGGGTATCTCTAGGAATAGAGAGCATGGCTACCTTTTTAGTCTCTGGATCAAATTTCAGCAAAAGCATAACATCGGCCAGACCATCAAAGGAGTTTACCTGGGGCAGGTATCCGAGATTTTGGGTTTCGGTGGGAGGATTTTGAACATCTGGTGGGAGTACGCTCATCCCCATAACTAAGAGATTGACTGGGCGAGTTAATTCCGAAAATCGCAGCCCACCTCCAGAGATGCGATCGCTATCAAATACCGCCTCATCCTGTGGGCTTAGCTGAGCTTGTTGCAAAGGGGTACTAGTCAAAGATACTGCCAATAGTGCCCCTGCTGTTGCTGACACCATTGCAATCCCGCTCATACCTACCCAAAACCACAGCCAACGTCCTGATTTTGATTTCTGGGAATTTTTTTTGCTGGACTTTGAGGCTTTTCCCGATTGGTTTTCTTCTGCCGAACTTCTTTGAATGGTCACAAACTTCCTCACACTTACTGATCAAATTCGGTAAATTTACAGACTCAAAATATGTAGATAAATCAACCCATAATAGCTAACTCTTAATTATTAGTGCTAACTTTTTCTTTGTTGTTTCAACCAAAACACTTATAGCAGCATTTATTCTTTTTTGGGCAAATCTAGAAATGTTTTTATTGAAGTATGGCAATAATAAACTGGATTTGACCAGCTACATGGTAAATCATCTGTGATTTGGGAAAAGATGAGTAAAAATACCGTGAATTCTGCAAATTAATTAAGATAAGTACTTGCCTAGCATCCGCTCAGCAAAGTTGCTAAACCCTGGTATGCGCCTAGATCTACCTTGGAGCAGGCGAATAATTAACCAGACATTTATTAAAAAGTAACCAGAGGTGAGAAAGCTATTAAGGATGAATAGACGCAGTGTGAATAAATCTGAAGTTGCTGCTCCGGTTGCTAACAATAGGTATCCCAAGAGCCAAGCTGATGCCAAAGTAATAGACAGACGACTAGTGGCAAGTTGTTCCCGACTTCCCTGACGGCGATAGAGAGTCCACAGAGATGGGAAAAAACCAATCACCGGAATCAAATACAAAATTAATTGTATTTTTGGGGTATTTGTGTCTTCATTGGCAATTTGGTACTGGGGAGCCACTGCGTTCCTGAGCCACCCCTGTGCGGGGGTTCCCCCCGTTGAAGGGAGTGGCGTGTCATCCTGCGTCGGAAAGCAAGTGACATGATTGAGTACTGAGGAGCTACTTACATGGTCGGGTTTCCCAACTTGGGCGAACTGGCGTGATTGGGAAAATTCTTCCCCAGTCCCCAGTCCCCAGTCTCCAGTCCCGATTTTCCCAGTCTCTTTTGGTTCAAGATTTTCCATTTGGCTTAGTCTAACTCCTAAACTAGAAGGATGAAAGAGATTCATGTAGTTAGAGATAATAAGCTGTAAATAAGGATTCAATTTAGTTCTATCCCGCAATCAGCTCAAAATGCAGACACGCAAGCTTCTAGACTGGTGGCAAACACTCACACCAATAGCGCGAATCGGGGCGATCGCTTTATTCGCTCCGTTGCTAGTTCTCAATAGTTGGGCAATTTCGGCAATTTTTAATTACTTCCATTCCCTGATAGTCATTTTAGTCGGAGCCTCAGTACTAGCATTTCTGCTCAACTACCCCGTAAGCTGGATGGAGCATCACGGTGCTAGGCGAGAACAAGTTGCTATTTTAGTATTTCTGTTGGCTTTATCGATTTTATTGGCTTTGGGTGTTACCCTTTTTCCATTAGCCCTAACTCAAGCTGAGCAACTGGTGGCTCGTTTACCGGAGTTAATTGACTCTGGACGCTCTCAGTTAATGTTATTAAACGAGAAAGCTGAGATTTTTGGTTTACCGATTAACCTTGATGCTTTGGTAGTGCAAATCAACGATCGCGTCAAGGGACAATTGCAAGCGATCGCCGGACAAGTTTTAAATCTGGCTGTAGTCACAGTCACTAGCCTGCTGGATTTTCTCTTGACGATGGTTTTGACTTTTTATCTTTTGCAGCATGGAGATGAACTGTGGGAAAGTTTAGTCGAATGGCTACCCACTAAATTTCGAGATCCTTTTTCTCGAACGGTGCGCCTGAGCTTTCAAAATTTCTTCATCACCCAGTTGATTTTATCTACCTGTATGGCCTCAGCCCTGATTCCGACATTTTTGTGGCTGAAAGTGCCATTTGGTCTGCTGTTTGGCTTAACTATTGGCATCATGGCTCTCGTCCCCTTTGGCGGTTCTGTGGGTATCGCTATGACTACTTTGTTAGTAGCACTGCAAGATTTTTCAATGGGGGTGCGGGTGTTGGTGGCAGCAGTAATCGTACAGCAAATTCTCGAAAACTTAATTGCCCCCCGTATTTTAGGTAGTTTTACTGGTTTAAACCCTGTTTGGATTCTAATTTCAGTCTTAACAGGGGCGAGAATTGGTGGACTCTTGGGTGTAATTGTGGCAGTACCTACGGCTGTTGTGATTAAGACTGCTTTAAGCGCTCTACGTCCTGAGCCGTTAAGCAGCCAGATGGACGATAGCGCCACTGAGGAAATAGCTGCACCCGTCGCAGCAGGAGAGTCCTCAAAAGCTGACGCCAAAAATTCTTTGAGCGTTTCTGAAGCGACATTACCTTAAAGATGCAATTTAACAATGAAGGAATTTTGACTTTATGACTGCGGCTCAACAATTGAACCCATAAATAAAATGTTCCCTGTTTGATTATCCCTAATGACACAGAAGAAGGGGCGGTCAACGATCATTTTAAATGGTTGTGGTTGCTGTCTCAAAGATACCGCCTCTACTGCTACTGAAGTAGCCGCAGCAGCTTCGGTGCCTTCTTCATTCACTTCAACAAAAGTTTTATGCTGAACCTGGCTAATGGCAAAATTTTTACCCATGCCAGAAAAGTTAGCTTTACTACTGAAAGCTTCTTCCATACCCAAAGCTTTCAGCGCATCGTTAAGCGTCACATCATAGTCCGTTTTAAAACGAGGTAAGCGAATAAAACCTGCTTGTTTGTTGAACTGAGTCATCCATTTTTCCCAGTTCTCAACATTCAAGTTTTGATAGAAGGTTTTGAGATTTGAGTTCTGTTTAGGCAGAAAGATATAAAAGCTGACCTTACCATCTTTGCCGTAAGGTAAACTAACTGCCTGAAATTGTTGGTTTTCATAGTATCTGTAGTCACCCTTTTGAGACATCATTGGGTGTTGTTTTTGCCTGCCAGATATAGAGTTAAAAGGGTGTTGAGTAGTTTGGCTTTTATCAAATTCTTGGCTCCAGTTACCTTTGAAATATATAGCATTAATCAAAAATAGTACCTGGTCTGGTTCAATTGTTTCCACAATCTTGTTGATTTTTCCGCGTGTATTCTCATTGACCCAGTTATTGATAGTATTGACTGCTGCGGCATCTTTAAAGTTTAAATTGCTGACTTTTGCTTGATAAAAATCCTGAGTTCTCTGGAGAAAATCTGGTTGAAAATTAGCATCTTGATTTGCCCAAAGTGAGTTGGCAATAGTCAGTTGAACTTTCGCATCCGGGTTTTCTAGAAGCTTTTTTGATGCTGCGTAAGAAGAATTAATCTCTTGCAAACTCATACCCTGTAATTCTAGGGTCTTTGCCATTGCTTGTTGAGTCGATCCGCTAGCACCGTTGTAGGTCATAGCTAGAGCGATCGCTACACTCGTAGGTGAGATAAAAACATTCTTTTCAGTACTATCGTTTTTCTGAACTTCTGCAAACAGTTTGAAGCCAAACTTGTTGTTAGCATCAACAATCCTTGGATCAGAGTTGACTGTTTTTTTTGGCAATGGAGATTCTGGCTGAGGCGAACTAGATTGAGCAAGGGCATTTGTACTATTATTGACCTGAGAACACCCTAATACACCCAATAAGACAACACTCGCGGCCGCTAAAACGTAACGTCTTCCCAGACTAACACCGTAACGTCTTTGCAGGAAATTTTCTTTCACACCACTAAATTTTTGCCGACTCATTCTACCACCTCGCTTGCCAAAGATTTTTGATTTACCACTCAAAATTGACGCTAATCATGCATCAATTGTTAACTATTGCATTTGCAGTGGCAGAAAGACTGGACTGTTACAGTTTTTGTAACGGTAGCTTTAGTTACATTGTGGTACTTTTGTATAAATTAAACAAATAAGTAGAAGGCTTAATTAACAGCTGAATAGCTAATTAGTTCTTTAATGCGATCGCGTGGTAAACCTAACTCTTGACTGAGG
The DNA here is from genome assembly GCA_019359395.1 of Komarekiella atlantica HA4396-MV6. GTDB lineage: Bacteria > Cyanobacteriota > Cyanobacteriia > Cyanobacteriales > Nostocaceae > Komarekiella > Komarekiella atlantica. Next base: position 156,263 of record JAHHHK010000003.1, on the reverse strand, counting down.
GTGGTTTCAAGTTGGCTCGGCTCCGTTACTGGAAACTCAAACATGATACTTCTAAGAACTGAGTTATCCGTTTTGACATTCACCAAAGAAACGCCATCTTGTTGCCGAATTTCTACCTTAATCGCCACTATTCTTTTCATCGTCTGCCTTACCGATTGTTTATCCGCTGGCAGATATTTTTTATTGTCGTAGGTGCGGCTCAAAATCCGATCTCCCACAAAGCCACTTCCTAGCCAAAACACCAACCCAACCAATGGCAAGGACAACCAAAACACAAAGCCGATTGATCGCAACACCTGAAATAGTTGAAGTTGGTGCATAGAAAATTACAGAGTTAATTACTCACTTAATTTACCAACTCAGCACTCATCACTGTTTACTGTTTACTGTTTACTGTTTACTGTTTACTGTTTACTGTTTACTGTCACTTCTATGTCACTCTTTTAGCTTAATCTTAGAACTGAGAAGCAGAAATCATAGCAAGCTGAGCAAATGGGATGTTGATCTTATTAGTGGAAGATGACCCATCGCAGCTAGAGCCACTGCGGACAGCATTGTTGAAAGTGGGGCATACAGTGGATGCGATTGAAGATGGAGAAACAGCGCAATGGTTTGCTTTTCGCAAAGACTATGACTTACTGATTCTAGATTGGATGTTGCCCAAAGTGAGCGGGGTAGAAATCTGCCAGGTATATCGACGAGCGGGTAAATTGGCTCCTGTACTAATGCTGACAGCGAAAGATACAGTTTTGGATAAAGTAACGGGTTTGGATGCGGGAGCTGATGATTACTTAGTGAAGCCTGTGGATGTGCTGGAGTTGTTGGCACGAGTGCGGGCATTGGGACGGCGATCGCCAATGTGGCAAGGCGATATACTCAGCTTGGGTGATTTGCAACTTCATTTATCCAATTTGACAATTGAACGTGGTTGCTTAACGACTCAACTTTCCAGTCGTGAGTTTCAATTAATGGAATATTTGATGCGTCATCCCCGCCAAGTCTTATCTCATGACCAGATTGAGCAAGCCATTTGGAGTTGGGGAGACGAACCCGAAAGTAACGCAGTTACAACCTTGGTTCGCCGTCTACGCCAACGTCTACAAACCGTTGATGCTAAAGATTGGATAGAAACGGTGCATCGAATGGGTTATCGATTGAATCCGCCAAATTAGTTATTTGTTATTTGTCAAGAGTAGAGACGCGATTAATCGCGTCTGTACAGAAGTCAAGAGTAGAGACGCGATTAATCGCGTCTGTACAAGGGTCAAGGGTCAAAAACCAGTATTTATTCCCCTCTGCCCCCTAGTCCCCAGTCCCCAATCCCCAATCCCCAAAGTGTTTAATCACAGTCGCCGTAATCTTGCTCATTGGTTTGCCCTGTCAATGGGTGGAATTTTATTTGCTTTTGCAGGAGTGGGCTACTGTCTGAACGTGGAAGATCAGTTGCGGTTTTTTGATGACGAACTCTTTTTACAAAGTAAAGCCTTTGCTGCCAAAACTCAGTACTCGCTTTATCAAAGTCAATGGCAAAACCAACGCAGTCAAACTCGTTTAGAGAACGGTGTAACGTTGAATGGTGGATTGATATATGCTCGGTGGTATAACGCTAACAGGCAACTTGTACAGTTTGTTGGTTCATCGGGTGACAAACAGTTGACCACAGCGCCCGGATTTAAAACGGTGCAAGCGCCGTTTGGCTCAGCTCGTTTTTCCACTGCAACTACCTGGGTTCGCCAACTCACTCTTCCCGTTTTACAAGATAAAGTGTTGGTTGGCTACTTCCAAACGGCAGCCCCGATGGACTCTCTACGCAGTAGCTTGAATCAAGCTCGCTTGTTTTTTGCTTTGGGTGTTCCCGTGACATTTGGCGTAATTGGGATTACAGGTTGGTTTTTGGGCGGATTAGCAATGCGGCCAACCCTCCGTGCTTATCAGCAATTGCAGCGGTTTACAGCCGATGCTTCTCATGAATTACGCACACCTGTCGCAACAGTATTGAGCAATGCCCAAGTTGCTCTAATGCCACCCGAAGACCCCTGTGAGCAACGATTTCGATTGCAAAAGATTGCGGAAACTGCCAAATCCATGAGTACGCTGATTAACAATTTGCTCTTTCTTTCGCGTTATGATGCATCGCTTGGGGAAACTATATTAAAACCCGTTGATTTGAACGAACTGCTGCGATCGCTTGCTCAAGAGTTTATCACTCAATCTTCTACTCAAAACCTCAATTTCAGCACTCAACTTTCAGAGCAACCCGTCATGCTACAAGCTGACGCCAACTTGCTAAAACAAGCCGTAATCAATCTACTGAGTAATGCCTTAAAATACACGCCAACGGGTGGTAAGGTGCAATTGCGTCTGTTTACTCAGTCCCATCGGGCTGTGATTCAGGTCATTGACAATGGTATTGGCATTCCTGCCACTGATTTGCCGCATATCTTTGATCGTTTTTACCGTGTAGATACTGTGCGATCTCGCCAAACAGGCGGCTTTGGACTCGGACTTGCGATCGCGCAACAAATTGTGCAAGCATACGGGGGACAAATCACTGTAAAGAGTATACTTGGTCAAGGCTCAACCTTTCAAATTAGTCTTCCCCTCAAACTTTGACCAATGCTTGATGAGATGGGGTTTATGAGATCAGAACTGCCAATAATTACAAGCGATCGCCTATTATTACGAGTGCCGATCTTAGAAGATATACCCCAAATCATTAAATACTTCACTGATAATAAAACCTATCTCACTCCATTTTACCCTCGTTGGGCTGACAGTTTTTTCACCGAAAAGTATTGGCATTATCAGATAGAAAATAGTTTTTTAGAATTTATTAATGACCAATCATTAAAGCTATTTATTTATACAAAAAGAAATCCAACTGTCATTATTGGAACTGTTAATTTTAGTAATTTTGTTCGAGGAGCCGCTCATTTTTGCTATGTGGGATATAGCCTTGCCGAAGCTAGACAAGGTAAAGGGTATATGACAGAAGCGTTAAAAGCAGCAACTCAGTATGTATTTCAAGAATTAAATTTTCACCGTATTATGGCAAATTACATGCCTCATAATCGCCGCAGTGGTAATGTGCTTAAAAGACTAGGTTTTGTAATTGAAGGATATGCTAGAGACTATTTGTTGATTAATGGACAATGGGAAGATCATATCCTTACAAGTCTCATAAATCCTAACTGGCAACCAGACCAATATTAACTAATTTGATGCATTTAAGTAGAAGGGCTTAATTAAATCAGAGCTAGTAGTAAGCGGCTCTAGCCCTTAAAAACCTTATATAGAGCGATAAATCGCTCAATACGAACAAAAGTTTTATCTTACATTTAATTAAATCTACCTACTTAGTTTGCAGTATTGCCATAGTTAGAGGAACAGGGGAGTAGGGGAATTTTAGATTTTAGATTTTGGATTGAATAATCTAAAATCCCAAATTGCAAATCATTGCAAATCCAAAATTGAATGACTCCTGACCCTTGTACAGACGCGATTAATCGCGTCTCTACTCCTGACCCTTGTACAGACGCGATTAATCGCGTCTCTACTCCTGACCCTTGTACAGACGCGATTAATCGCGTCCCTACTCCTGACTTAACAAAAAGCAAAAAATTCAGTATTAAAACTGGCGAACTTGATGCAAACTTCGATTAAGCCAGTCTTCATACCAATCATAAAAATTTAAAGCCTCCTCATTACTATCTGCCTGAAAATCATCAGTATCAGCATCATGAAAAGAACGACAAAAACTCAAACAACCGGGATATATCCCATTATCATTGGTGCGGTCATCTATCCAGATTTTTCCCCGTTGTTCTCCGTTAATGACTAACATCGCATAAATTCCACAACCATAATTTGCAATAGTAAGAGTACCCTGAGTAAATCGATCATCAAAATAAGCATCTTTGGGTACAAAAGAACCACCTTTATTCTCAGTAATCAAATCCAAATTGTTCCATGCCTGTGTTAAAGGAAATGGTTTAGAAAAAAATTCAGATTTTTTTGGGTATGGTGTTTCTGGAATGACATTTTCATATTCAATTCCTGGCAGTCTGTATAAACCATATCCAGGCCCAGCACCACCATTACCAACTTCTAATAGAAAATTACGATAGTCATTGGGTAGCGTGATATCGTATTTGGATTCAAACTTTTGAATATCTATGTCACTCAAGCAAGGGTTGAGTTGATACTGGTGTGATTCTGAGCCAAAGACTTGAAATGTAGCATCTAAAATTGCTAATTGATTCAAGTTTTTCTTGAATTGCAAAACTTTATTCATTATGCGCTCCGATTATAATGGTGGCGCTGCCATATTTGAGATATGGGTCGCTTTCTTCGTCTATGCTGATGCCGATGCCAGAGGTAGTATTAAAGGAAGAATGAATTAAGCTTTGCTCGTAATGACTCTGGCTGAAACTCCAAACTACAAGAATTCTAGCAATCCTTTTCTTACCCTCAACTACGAAAGCGCCTTAGAATCTCTAGGCGATGACTACTATGACGAAGTTGCAGCGGCAGAATTTCCCCAACACATCTTGCGTTGGCGTAACGATGCATTACTACCTCGTTTAGGGCTAGACCCCCAAGCAGTCACAGACGAAGATTTCATCATAGCCTTTGGTAAATTTCAGGGGCGCAAACCCTTGTTGGCACTACGTTACCACGGCTATCAATTTGGTGAATATAATCGGCAGTTGGGTGATGGCAGAGGCTTTCTCTACGGGCAAGTACGCGCCAGTGATGGCGAATTGTACGACTTTGGTACGAAAGGTTCGGGTAGGACGCCCTACTCCCGTGGTGGCGACGGTATGCTCACACTCAAAGGTGGGGTGCGAGAAGTTTTAGCAGCGGAAGCGCTTCACTATTTGGGAGTACGTACCTCTCGCTGTTTGACCATGATTGAAACAGGTTTATCCCTTTGGCGAGGAGATGAACCTTCACCTACTCGCTCATCTGTGATGGTGAGGATGAGTAATTCTCATATTCGATTTGGCACTTTTGAGCGACTGCACTATTTACAGCGTCCAGATTTAACTAAAAAGTTGCTAGACCATGTAATTGAGCAATATTACTCACACTTAAGCGCTCAACAAGATAAATATGTCTTGTTTTATGCTGAATTAGTTGAACGGTTTGCGAAACTAGCAGCACAGTGGATGGCGGCGGGTTTTTGTCATGCAGTCCTAAATACTGACAATATGTCAATTACAGGAGAGAGCTTTGACTATGGCCCTTATGCGTTTATTCCTACTTATGACCCGTACTTTACAGCTGCATATTTTGACTACTATAGACGCTACTGTTACAGCCATCAACCAAGTATTTGCAAGTTAAATTTAGAAATGCTCCAAGAACCTTTAAAAGCCTTTATTGATAAAGGTGATTTGGAAGCTGGATTAGCAAGTTTTGATGAGCATTATTATGCTGAATACAGTTCCTTGATGTTGAGAAAGATAGGTTTTGAGCAGTTGCCACATCTAGAAGCTAATGAGCTTGTAAATCTAACAGTTGAGTTTTTGCAAGATAGCCAAGTTGGTTATCACCAATTTTTCTATGAGATGGCTCGCACTTTTTCATCTAAATGGCGCGATGAACCCGGTTTTGTGCTGAATAATTCAGACATTGTGCCAGTACCGGGGGCATCAGCAATTTTTGATAATTGGTGCATACTATACCATAAAATTTTGAATGGTTTGGATTGCGATCGCATTGATGTCATTGCTCAAACTCTGGCTGAACAAAATCCTAAAACAGTGTTACTCAGACCTGTAATTGAATCTACTTGGGAAGCAATCGCTCAAGAAGATAACTGGCAACCTTTTTACGAGTTAGTCAAGCAAATTCAGTCTAGGCATTAGTTTCAACTTTATTGATTTACAAAGATAGAATCAGGAGTTAGGACACAGAATGGTGAGTATGGGACTGGCTCATCAGAGGAATTGGTGCAAGCAGCGCCCTTTAACAGTGGAAGTGGAAAACTTGCTCCAGTTCAATTCAAACTCCATTTTCCTATAGGTGGAATACTCCTGACTTCTAGTTTCTTTGATTGCAATTCACTATCATCTTGACTCATCTCGCAGCAGCACATACAAATTTTTCTGATTACCACGTACAAGGCGGAAATTTCCATCCAAATAGGTAATATCTATCCAGCCATTAAATGAGAGCTTTGATTCTAGAGGTGACTTATTATCGACACTTAAAGCCTCATGAAAGGTGGAGTCACTCAAATCGTTAGTTGCACTTTTAACAGATGTCTCCAGAAAATCAATATTGAGACGCTTAGAATCTTCTACCGTATAGCGACCTGTAACTAAAGTAATGCCATTGACACCAGAGTCTACGGTAAATTCAATCAGGTTATTGTACTGCTGACCAACGGTATAAACTTCTTGAAAGATACCAGTAACGTTGACCTTTACATTCGGCAGTTTGCCAAAAGAAAGACGTTGCAAAGTAGTTTCTCGTTCTAATCCAAAAGTACTATACAACAGCCGCCAGCGTCCTTGAATTAGTTCAAGATGATTTGTCGGTTCAGTTGTGGGATTTAGAGCTTCAAGAGATTCTGCTAATGTCTCGATTTGCTGCTTAGCGTTTGGAGTGTAGTTAAACCCAATGTCACTAGCTTCGGAAATAGAAATGAGTTCTTGTTTGAGGTTTGTTAATTCGTTAACCATAATTTTTAACAAACTGTATTTTTTGTTAATAGCGAATTCGTGGGTCTACATAAGCATTTAAAATATCTATCAAAATACTTGCCGTTACAACGATCGCACCAAAAAATACTAGTACTCCCTGGACTGTGGGATAATCGCGATCGCTAATGGCTTGATACAGTCGATTGGCTAACCCAGGCCAGGAAAATGTCACCTCAGTCAAAATCGCCCCTCCCAAGAGCGAAGCAAAAGTTAATCCCAAAACTGTAATTACTGGAATTAAGGCATTTTTTAAGGCATGTGATACTAAAATCTTGTTTTCAGCTATGCCTCTAGCTCTAGCTGCTTCTACATAATCTGCTCGCAGGGTTTGTTTTAAATTAACTCGCACAATCCGCTCAAAAATCCCACTGAGCAAAATTCCTAGGGTAAGACTCGGAAGGGCAAGGTGGTGCAAAGATGTGAAAAACTGATTGAAGTTACCACTTAAAAGACTATCAATTGTGTACAACCCAGTGATAGGAGAAGGAGCCGGAAGATTTGGCGGAAAGCGGTTGGAATTGGGAAACCAACCCAATTGTACTGAGAAAATCAACTGCAAAAGCATTCCCGCCCAAAACATCGGAAGTGCGTAGGTGATGATACCAAACAATCGTCCGCCTACATCGAAATATGTTCCAGGACGAGAAGCTGAAAGAGTACCAACCAAAATTCCGACAATCAGTGCAACCGCCATACTAAACACAGCTAATTCCACCGTCGCCGGGAAATATTGTCCAATTATGTCCCAGACATATTGTCCTCGACTCATTAAAGAGGTTCCTAAATCAAAGCGCAGGATGTTTCCTAAGTAATTCAAGTACTGTAGCCACAGTGGAAGGTCTAAACCCAATTGTTTTCGCAATTCCTCTTTTGCCGCTTCTGGCGCACGTCCACCAAGAATTGCATCTGCTGGGTCTCCTGGTGTTGCTCTTAATAAAAGAAAGACAATAGTAATGATTGTTAACAGCTGAAGTGGCGCTAAGAGTAAACGAGAAACAATGTAATATTGTAAAGCTTTAGAGCGGGACATATTTTAGTTGGAGTCAACAGTTAACAGTCAACAGTCAACAGTTAACTGTTGACTGTTGATTACTTTTTAATTGTCTTGTAAATCAAATTTTGGGTGGGGTCAAGTTGTGTATTGCTAATGCCTTTTTGAGCAAATACATAGTCTTTATTTTGCCATAGAGGAACGTAAGGAATGTCACTAGCTACCTGCGTTTGAATTTCTGTAAAAATTCTCTTGCGTTCTTCAGGCTTTTGCTCTTGGCGTTGCTGGTCAATTAGCTTATTTACAACTTCGCTATAGTAAAATGAACCTTGAGTTTGACTGCCTCCATCTTCGCATCCTTTAGCATCTGACCCTTTTTGGCAAGATAAAAATGGCTGTACATAATTATCGGGGTCTAAAAAATCTGGATACCAATCAAGTAAAGCTGCTGGATATAAACCCCTAGAAATATCTTTGAAGAAAGTAGGGCCTTCCGCAGGGTTAACTTCAAATTGTAGCATTCCATCCAGCTTTGTATCAGCAAGGGATTTAAGTATCTGTGCTGCCAAACTACGAGTAGGTGAACTAGAAGGATACCAAACTTGTACTCTTGCGGGATTTTCTTTAGAGAAACCAGCAGTTGTTAACAATTGTTTTGCTCTATCCAAATTAGCATCACCATATTTATCTTTAAATAATGGCTGGGAAACGTTAAACGTAGTGGGAATCATGCTGTAAAGTGGATCAGCTTGACCATATAAAACTCGCTGCATAATTAGTGGACGGTCAATCATTGAGGCGATCGCAGCTCGAACTTCTGGTTGATCTAATGGTTTTTGATTTCGGTTCAGCACTAGATAACTTACTACACTACCCTGAGCCGTGATCGCTTGCCAATCCCCTTTTTTACTACCTTCCTCTAAGCTGCGAACTTGATCTGGTTGTAGGGATAAATAAGCTACATCAACTGCGCCTGTACGGAAGGCATTAAATAAATTAACCGGACTAGTCTGGATTTGGACGTTAATGCCTTTATTAGCTGGTTTTTCTCCCCAATACTTGTCAAATACATCAAATCGTAGTGAATCAGTGCCATACTGCGCTAACTTGTAAGGCCCAGTCCCCACAAAAATATTTGGCTTAAATTTCCCCGCACCAATTTCATAAGCTTTGGGCGAAACTGCACACACCCCAGAAAACGCCAACAGTGAGGGAAAGGCTGCAAAAGGCTTTTTTAACTTAATTGTTAACTCAGACTCACCTGTGGCTTTTACTGAGTCCACTGTATCAGCGAGTAAGAAGGAAGGTTTGCCCTTATTTTCAATAAAGCGCTGGATACTAAACTCCATTGCTTTGGCGTTGAAGGGAGTCCCATCATGAAAAACTACGTCCTTACGTAGGGGTATAGTATAAGTTAAACTATCTTGACTTACTTTTGGTAATGCTGTGGCTAGTTGAGGCTTAATTTCGGTGCTTCCTGGTTCGTAAGTATAGAGGCGATCGCTCATATTAAATACTAAACCCAAGGATGCCAACTCATAGGCATCCGCCGGATCGAGGGTTCTCGGCTTTGCTGTTGTACCTACAGTAATCCGACCGTCACCTGTAGCTGTAGGACTACTCACAGAACCAGATGGTGAGGTAGTTGTTTGGGGACGAGGAGCGCAACTTACAACTAACAATAAACATAGACAGAACAAAGATAGGAATTGTGTAATCCGACTCCACTGTCTTACGGACAAGGAAAACCAGGTCATAATTATCAAGATTTTTTCAATTAGCGGTCAGCAATTATATTATGTTTTTGTCTATTATGCTAAATTTTTACAATTAATTTCAGCAATGCCTGGGGTTAAGCAAATACGTAGAAACAAATATAACTTGCCCCTTGGTTAGAGAGAAATTTTTCTACACTATTTTCTTTATGAGCCTATGGAGTCAATACTTAATAGGATAAGCATTCTTCACCTAAAAGTGCAGTCTGGGCAAATTTAAGGAGAAAAGGCAAAGGAGTGAATTTAGACCTTTTCCTTTTAAATTAGAAATATTGCCTAGAGAGTTTAGATGTCGAAATCAAACATTTGTCGTGGATATTAAACTTCATAGTCAAGTTTATTACCACTAGCAGACAGGACTATTTTGTTACAAAAAAACATTGACAAAAATACAGAGTTTTCTATTTGCTAAGGACATAAACGTTTTTATTTATTAAAATCTCAAATATTGATTAAATTTATCGTAAATTCATAATTACTGGGGGATAGCTTTGTTAAGCTTTGACCGTAACCCAAGTAATGTACATTAAATCAGTGAACAGTAAACAGTAAACAGTAAACAGTTATCAGTTACAAGACAGCTTTCCGTAGAGATCGTCGGCTGCATTGCTTTACTTACAAATATCGTGTTTATACATTAGGAATTGAAGCGATCGCGATATATATTGTGAACAACAGATTGAAAGTCTAAATAGTGGGACTAAGACCGTGAAATATTTCTTTCTATCTGAGGGATGGACAGTTGCCAGAGTATGGGCGTCTGATGGACTCTGGCAAATTACTGCATGGCGACGCCAACCAGATATTCAGCGCATGAATATTTGCTTAGTAGAACAAAACGAATTGTTATGGCTTTATCGAGTTGAAGAGGCTATTTTAACCGTTGAAGTGAAGCCAACAACACCAGTAATCGCCAGTCAAACCATCGGTCAAGTAGTACTTAAGCGTCTGATGACTGCCGAACAGGTAATTGAACGCTTAGGTACAGCTGAGACGAAGTGTCATTTGCAAAATATTCAATCGGTGGTTCAGTGAAATCAGGGGTAGGGGAAGCAGGGTGGCAGCACTTCTCTACTTTGAGGCTGCGCCCTAAGCGTAGCTATGCCACAGGCTTTACGGCTACGCTCAGTGACCGGGGCAGGGGCAAAATAATACTCAGCACGGGCTAAGCCAGAGCTATCCGCGCTTCAGCACTCAAATCAGTGAACAGTAAGCAGTAAGCAGTAAACAGTTGGGGGATTTAAACCCGCCAGATAGCGTCTGCCACTAACTGGCTTTGTCTTGACTGTTGACTGTTGACTCCTTTCAATCACCCTCGTAAACATACGCAAATTAGATCTCGAACTGGGACGGGTAGCGAAATATCAGGAACATGCTACGCGATCGCATCAATTTACACGCTTGCAAACAGTTCCATCAATAGTTACACTTTTTAAAACATTCTCATTTTTGCTTGGCGATGGCTACCCCACGGGGTATAACTCCCGAAGCGAGTAAAGCGTTGCCAAACTACCCACACTGTCTAACTTATTAAGACTAAGTTGTGGTAAGACTCTGGTAGCAATAACAAAAAACAAGAGAGAGTTTTATGAGTGGCGGCTTTCGTTACTTATAGACTCAGTAAGAAAATTGCTTTGTAAACTAACTCATCGAGGAGGAGCGTAGTCGATGGGACTACCCTGGTACCGAGTACATACAGTAGTTCTGAACGATCCAGGACGACTGATTTCTGTACACTTGATGCACACAGCGTTGGTGGCAGGCTGGGCTGGTTCAATGGCACTGTACGAACTGGCCATTTTTGACCCCAGCGATGCTGTTCTCAATCCAATGTGGCGACAAGGAATGTTCGTGCTGCCCTTCATGGCACGTTTAGGCGTTACCCAATCATGGGGTGGTTGGAACGTTACTGGTGGCCCAGCAACCGACCCAGGTTTCTGGTCATTTGAAGGCGTCGCTGCTGCTCACATTGTCCTTTCAGGTCTATTATTCCTAGCTGCCGTTTGGCACTGGGTTTACTGGGATTTGGAACTCTTTAGAGATCCTCGTACTGGTGAACCCGCCCTAGATTTGCCAAAAATGTTTGGCATTCACCTATTTTTATCTGGTCTACTTTGTTTTGGTTTTGGTGCTTTTCACCTTACCGGACTATTTGGCCCGGGAATGTGGGTTTCTGACCCCTACGGAGTCACAGGCAGCATCCAGGCAGTAGCGCCAGAATGGGGGCCAGATGGGTTTAACCCATACAACCCCGGTGGCGTTGTGGCTCACCACATTGCTGCTGGCGTTGTTGGTATTATTGCAGGCTTATTCCACCTCACAGTACGTCCTCCCGAACGGCTCTACAAAGCCCTACGGATGGGTAACATTGAAACTGTACTTTCTAGCAGTATTGCCGCAGTATTCTTTGCCGCTTTCGTCGTAGCAGGAACTATGTGGTACGGCAACGCTACCACCCCTATTGAACTGTTTGGCCCTACCCGCTACCAATGGGATCAGAGCTACTTCCGTCAGGAAATAGAGCGCCGCGTCCAAACTAGCGTTGCCCAAGGTGCAACTCTTTCTCAAGCTTGGTCGCAAATTCCTGAGAAACTAGCTTTCTTTGATTATGTCGGCAATAGCCCTGCTAAAGGTGGTCTATTCCGTACAGGTGCGATGGACAAGGGTGATGGTATTGCCCAGTCTTGGCAAGGACACGCAGTGTTCAAAGATTCGGAAGGACGAGAATTGACCGTGCGTCGTCTCCCCAACTTCTTTGAAACTTTCCCAGTAATCTTGACTGATGCCGATGGAGTTGTCCGCGCTGATATTCCTTTCCGTCGGGCAGAATCCAAGTACAGCTTTGAGCAATCTGGTGTCACCGTTAGTTTTTATGGCGGTGATCTCGATGGTCAAACCTTTACTGAGCCAGCTGATGTGAAGAAATATGCTCGTAAGGCTCAAGGCGGTGAAATCTTTGAATTTGACCGGGAAACTTTGAACTCTGACGGTGTCTTCCGTACCAGTCCTAGAGGTTGGTTTACCTTTGGACATGCTGTATTTGCTCTGTTATTCTTCTTTGGTCATCTCTGGCACGGCGCTCGGACAATCTACCGAGACGTGTTTGCTGGTGTTGATGCGGATCTAGAAGAACAAGTTGAGTGGGGTCTGTTCCAGAAAGTGGGTGATAAGTCAACCCGCCGGAAGGAAGCTCTCTAATTATTGGGGACTGGGGACTGGTGACTGGTGATTAGAGGCTGGGGACTGGGAACTGGTGAATGGGGAACACGTGGCGCTCTCTGGGGATAAGGGGCAATGGGGGACAGATGAAGAAATATCCAATACCCAATCCTTAATACCCAATATCCAATCCCTAATACCCAGTACCCAGTACCCAATACCCAATACCTAATCCCCTAGCTTGGTACAATATCATTACTGGCTGGATAGGTAGGAACTTGTAATATGGAAAGCGTTGCATACATTTTGATTTTGACCTTGGCAATCGGAGTTCTCTTTTTTGCGATCGCATTTCGCGAACCCCCCCGCTTTGAAAAGAAAGATAAATAAGTCTCTATTGCCAAATCTTTAAGCGAATCTATTAAGTATCCGCTGCTACTAAATGTTGTAGCAGCGGATACTTTTATTTATCTCATTTGTTTAGTTCTAACTACTAACCGCTAACCAACGAGCAATTATTTAATATGTGATATAATTTTCTATCTGGAAGTTATTATGTGTTAATACTAGCCTTTGTGCGCTAGGATGGAAAAAGATGTGAGTACACATCCTTCTGCGGTGGGGCATCACGCGGAAGTAAAACTAGCTCGTGGAGGTGTCGGGTTGCCGAACCGATGAAACGAGTAACCAAGGACTCGGAGAGCTATCGCTGTATTGCTTGCAATCAGCGTCGGGTAGGCGAGAAACCAGGATATGTCACTGTAGACTACCATAAAGACGCTTGCATAGTACATAGCGCTTGTTACACAACCTTTACGGAGACTAGAACCGGGAACAAATCAGCATGGTCAATCAGAATTTAACCGCTACAGAAATTGGATTTACTCACGAAGATTTCGCTGCTCTACTTGACAAATACGACTATCATTTTAGCCCTGGTGATATAGTGCCAGGAACAGTTTTCAGTATAGAGCCGCGCGGCGCTCTGATTGACATTGGTGCTAAAACAGCAGCATATATACCTATACAGGAAATGTCTATTAACCGGGTAGACAGCCCGGAAGAAGTCTTACAGTCGAATGAAACACGAGAATTTTTCATTCTCACCGATGAAAACGAAGATGGTCAATTAACTCTTTCCATTCGCCGTATTGAATACATGCGGGCTTGGGAGCGTGTGCGGCAGTTGCAAGCAGAAGATGCAACTGTCCGTTCTGGTGTATTTGCTACCAATCGCGGGGGAGCATTGGTAAGAATTGAGGGTTTACGTGGCTTTATCCCCGGTTCCCACATCAGCACTCGCAAACCTAAAGAAGAATTGGTAGGTGAAGAACTACCCTTAAAATTCTTAGAAGTAGATGAAGAACGTAACCGCCTAGTTCTATCTCATCGTCGCGCGTTAGTTGAGCGCAAGATGAACCGCTTGGAAGTCGGCGAAGTAGTAATTGGTACGGTTCGTGGCATCAAACCATACGGTGCGTTTATCGATATTGGCGGTGTTAGTGGCCTACTGCACATCTCTGAGATTTCTCACGAACATATTGATACACCTCACAGCGTATTCAATGTCAATGATGAAGTCAAAGTGATGATCATTGATTTGGATGCAGAAAGAGGTCGAATTTCCCTTTCTACCAAGCAGTTAGAACCAGAACCCGGTGACATGATTAAAAACCGCGATTTGGTTTATGATAAAGCCGAAGAAATGGCTGCTAAGTATCGAGAACAGCTACTAGCTAAACAGCAAGGTATTACAGCTACACCTGCTGCGCCTGCGGAAGCTGATGCTATAGCTGAAGAAGATATTCCATCTGCAATGGAAGAAGCTGAAGAAGAGATTCCAACTGCAACTGAAGAAAATATTTCAGCAGTAGCTCAAGAAGTTCCAGCCGCAACCGAAACTGAAGAAAATATTTCAGCAGTAGCTCAAGAAGTTCCAGCCGCAACCGAAACTGAAGAAGAAATTCCAGTAGCTATTGAAGAGTAATACATTTATAGTTTTACTTGTCTGTAATTAAAAGTATCAAAGCATAGTAAAAAGAGGGGATATCCCTCTTTTTTTATGATATAAACTTGCTAAAAGTTAGGGATAAAACTTTATAAATTAATCAGCGGGGTAGAATCTTTTGGTAACTATTAAATGTGGAAAGATTACGTTTTCAAATATCCAAGCAATTTTATTTGATAAAAACGGTACTTTAGAAGATTCAGAAACTTATTTGCGATCGCTAGCACAAAAAGCAGCACGGTTAATAGACGCTCAAATTCCTGGAATTGGCGAACCCCTATTAATGGCATTCGGTATCAATGGTAATAATCTAGATCCAGCGGGTTTAATCTCGGTGGCAAGTCGTCGTGAAACAGAAGTTGCGGCTGCTGCATATATTGCTGAAATTGGTAGGGGATGGTTTGAGTCCTTAACAATAGCTCGTCAAGCTTTGGATGAAGCTGAAAAATACATTGGAAGAACTCCTTCACCTCTGTTTGTAGGTAGTTTGGAAGTATTGAAATATCTTCGGGAAACAGGACTCAAACTTGGCATCCTCTCAGCAGCGACAACGCAAGAAGTGCGTAAATTTGTTGCAGATCACCAATTAAGCGATTACATCCAGCTAGAAATGGGAGTAGATGAGGGGCCAAGTAAACCAGACCCCATACTATTTTTGCAAGCTTGTCAAGCTTTAGGAGTTGAGCCGGGCGCTACGCTGATGGTAGGAGATTCTGTTGGGGATATGCAAATGGCGCGTAACGCCAAAGCCGCAGGTTGTATTGGTATCACTTGGGTAGGTAAGTCAGAGAATGTCCAAGGTGCGGATGTGGTAATTAATCAACTTGATGAAATCCAAATTTTAGAAGCTTAATTTAGTTTTAGCGATCGCCTCGATAGACTGATGATGCAACGCCAAAAATCGCTGGATCTTGTCTGTTGCCGAACATCCTCATTGAACATCAATGCACTGCGGTAAAATTAACTTACTCATCTCTACCAGCTGCGATCGTGGTTAACACGTCTCCACAACATCCGACTCCAATCAATTCCCCTGTTTACATTCCGCCTCTTGAGAGTGGCGATCGCCTCACACGCTTTGAATTTGAGCGCCGCTACACCGCTATGCCTAATCTCAAGAAAGCCGAATTAATTGAAGGAGTCGTTTACGTGGCATCCCCCTTGCGTTTTGAACCCCACGCCGAACCGCATGGTGATTTGATGATTTGGCTGGGAAATTATAAAGTAGCTACGCCCGGTGTTAGGCTAGGTGATAATCCAACTGTACGGCTAGATTTAGATAATGAACCCCAACCAGATGCCATTTTGTTAATTGATGCAGCCTGTGGTGGATCATCTAATTTAAGTACTGATGGTTATGTGGAAGGTGCGCCAGAACTAGTAGCAGAAGTTGCTGCCAGTAGCGCAACCAAAGACTTATATGATAAAAAACGTGCCTACCGTCGCAATGGCATCCAGGAGTATATTGTTTGGCAAGTTTTTGAAAGCACCGTGAGTTGGTTCAGCTTGCAGAATGGTGAATATGTAGCACTAGTACCAAATGCATCAGGCATCATTCAAAGTCAAGTTTTACCAGGATTGTGGCTTGATGTCTCAGCATTAGTTACAGGAAATATGCAACAGGTGTTGGCGGTGTTACAGAAAGGGTTAAGTTCAGTTGAGCATGAAGCGTTTGTTCAACAGTTAAAAAGTAACTAGAATATCTCTACTCATCGTTCAACGTTTCCATCAACAAATTTACCTGTTGCTGTCGTTGCTGCAAAAAAGTTTCACACTGACGTAAATACTCAACGGCGCTAGCAAATTGGTCAAACACCTCTGCTAGTTCTAATTCACCCGCTTCAATGCGAGCAATGATTCCTTCGATTTCCATAACCTTAGCCTCATAATTCCAACCCTCCATTGAATCAGAACTTGCAGCACTCTTACGTTTAACCATTCAACCTTTGGCATCCTTGACGGTGCATTAATTCTTAACTTCTGTAACTTTCACTTTAACCTCACCTTGTGCCAATTGAATCAACAAATCTTGTCCTACAGCCAACTCAGCAGTAGAACGAGCGATCGCCCCATCTTCCTGTCTCACCACCGCATAACCACGCTGTAACACTGCTTTCGGGTCAAGACTTGCCAACTTTTGCCGTAACATTTCTAAATGTTGCGTTGCTTGCTGCGATCGCCCCATTGTCACTTGCACCAATTGCTGACGCTTCCAAGCTAGCTGCTGCGCCTCTTGCTGCACTTGTCGATCTAAGCGCAAACGTCGCAAACGGTTTCGTAACACTTGCAGTTGATTAAGAGCAGTTTCCTCAGAGAAAAGCATCACCTGATGCAAAGCCGCAACTCTCTGCCGATGCTCAGCATACAACTCTGATATTGCCGGTACAACCTTTTCTGCCGCCGCAGTTGGTGTATGCACACACGCATCTGCAACTAAATCTACCAAAGACTCATCTCTTTGATGACCAATACCAGTAATTACGGGAATTGCACAATTAGCAACCGATCGCACCACCCGCTCATCATTAAAGCAAGCCAATTCTTCAACCGCGCCACCTCCCCGCGATAAAATTAGCACCTCGGCACGTCCATCTCGTTCCACCCGCTCAATTGCTTTAACTATAGATTCTGGTGCTTGCTCGCCTTGGACTATGGCGGGAGAAAATAAAACGTGTAAACCGGGATACCTTTGCTTGAGGGTTTTTTGAATATCGCCCCAAGCCGCAGCAGTCGGTGAAGTAACGACGGCGATCGTTTGGGGATGAGGGGGGAGCGATCGCTTTCTTTGAGCGTCAAACAACCCCTCAGCTAGCAAGCGATTTTTCAGTTGTTGATAACGCAATGCCTGCAAACCAACACCAGCAGGTAAAGCCTGCCAAACTGATAACTGATACTCTCCCCTTTGCGGATATACTCGAATACTACCCAAGATAATTAACTGCTCACCAGGAATCGGCATTTGCGCGAGTTTTGCTACTTGGCTATTCCACACAACACACTTAATTCCTGCTGTACCATCGGTATCTTGCAGCGTAAAAAATAATCCACTGCGATGATGGTTAGCACTGGAAACTTCGCCAGTAACCCAAACTTGCCGTAACTGCTCATCTTGCTCTAACAGCAAGCGGATATAGTCAGTTAACCCGGCTACTGAAAGCGCTGTATCGAGAATTAGAGATTCGGGAACGTCGAAAGTCATCAAAGATGCCTGAAAGCATTAGTGCTGGAGCGATTTTAGCATTTTTCATCAAAAACCAGACCCCAAACGGCTGAGTTCCAACAACACCCACCAAGAAAGGAGCTTTGCCACCGCTTTCAATGAAAATGGGACTGGGGACTGAGAAGATAAGTATGTGGATTCATACCCCAACCAAATCTTAACTATATTTTCTTTCCTAGTCCCCAGTACCCAGCGATACACTGAGTTTCGACTACGCGGCAGTAGAGCGGCTTGTCTAAGTGTCCTCAGTCCCCAGTACCCAGTCCCCAGTACCCAATCCCCAGTCCCGGAGCGCCCATTACAGTAAGTTGGGGAATTCTGGGCACGCCACCCGATGAACTTTGGACTAATGATTAATAACAGGGGAAATTGCGCCCGAATTGTTCGGTTCTACGACTGTTACGAGTACACAAATGAATATAACCTCGTAATTAGTAGTGAAATGCCTACCCTATATGCTGTTAGTTGCTGTTGAGTCAAGGGGTGAAAATCTGTGTACAAATGGATCTTGCCGAGTCTAAGTGAAGTTTTAGCCGAAAGTCAATCAAGTGTGGTTGAATGTTCACCTGCTAAAGCAGAGCGGCAATGGCGTGTCAGCTTAGCAGCGACAGAACATCTGCTATTAAATACTTTAGCAACTGTTTCATCTGACGCCACCCAAGGATTAGTTTTAACTGCACCAGCACCCCTGTTTAGTCAGCCAAGATTGACTCAAAGCTTGCAGACGGTAACTTTTACAGCAAAACCATTTAACCCTTTGGCATTAATGCCATTTCAAATGCCAGTTGCGATGCCTGCGGCGGGCTACGCCAACGCAACTGTAGATGAAATTACTCCTCAAGAATCAGTCCTCGGTTTATTACCTGCCGATCCACTGGCGTCTGAGCAGTTTTGCCTAGTTTTTACAGAAAAATTTAGATTAGTGCTGGTTTTAGCAGAACACAAAAATGGCAAAAAAACGTTTTCATTTTCTTTTGAGCCAGAAGTAGTACAGCAGGCGTGGCGATCGCTAGGAGCACGGGTAATGCTGACTAATCCAGAATTTTTCGTCGATTTAGATGCATTAGTACAAAAGTATTTACCAGTTGCACCAGATTACCGTACCGTAATCCAGTTTAGCCAGTTACTACTTCAACAATTACCAGAACCAGAAGCCGACACCGAAAATCTCCCTCTCTCTCCTCCTCCTCTCCCCTCTTCCCCGTCTTCCCGTCCCGATGTCGAATTACTCCAGGCCTTTGCTCACGAAGTCCGCACCCCTTTGACAACGATTCGCACCATGACGCGCTTACTGCTAAAGCGGCGGGACTTACCTGCAAACGTGCTGAGTCGCTTAGAGATAATTGATCACGAGTGTACCGAGCAAATTGACCGAATGGAGTTGCTGTTTAAAGCCGCAGAACTAGAAACTTCTGCCTCAACAAAATCTTCAAGAACTCAACTCACACCAATGTCTTTGGATCAAGTGTTGCAGCAGAGCATTCCCCGTTGGCAACAAGCAGCACATCGGCGAAACTTGACTTTGGATGTTGTTTTACCTCAGCAATTACCAACAGTGGTGAGCAATCCCACCATGCTAGATCAGGTACTCACTGGTTTGATGGAGAATTTTACCCGCAGCTTACCATCTGGTAGCCATATTCAAGTTCAGGTTATCCCAGCAGGAGATCAACTAAAGTTACAACTATCGCCTCTCCAGTGCAAAGACACAAGTAAACCTGCTACACCCGCACCGCCGCCAATTCGTAAAGCTCTTGGTCAACTGCTGATGTTCCAACCGGAAACAGGTACGATTAGTTTAAATATTGCTGCCACTAAGCATCTATTTCAGGCGATCGGTGGAAAACTAATTGTACGTCAGCGTCCACATTATGGCGAAGTGTTGACTATTTTCCTACCTTTGGAAGTTAGCAGTCAGCAGAAATCAGGAGTTATGAGTTAGGAGACAGGGAAGCAGGGGAGCACAAGGGAATAAATACTGACCTTTTAACTCTTGTACAGACGCAATTAATCGCGTCTCTACTTCTTGACTCTTGTACAGACGCAATTAATCGCGTCTGTACTCTTAACTCTTGACTCAGCACTTTCCAAACTAGAAGTTAAAAGTTATCTGTTGCTTCAATTAAAACACTGGTAATTCCTGGTTCACTCATCGAATGTCCGGCATCAGTAACTACAATAAATTCTGCCTCTGGCCAAGCGCGATGTAACTCCCAAGCTGATATCATCGGACAAACTATATCATAACGTCCCTGAACAATTACAGCAGGAATATGGCGGATGCGGTCAATATTTAAAAGTAATTGGTCTTCTGTTTCAAAAAATCCTTTATTAATAAAATAATGACATTCAATTCGCGCAAAAGCTGAGGCAAATTCACTCTCACCAAACTTTTGCATCAGATCTGGATCTAAGAAAAGCCTACTTGTACTGGCTTCCCAAATCGACCAAGCACGCGCTGCTGCCAATTGAATTTCTAAATCGGGACTGTTTAAGCGTTTGTAATATGCAGTAATCAAATCATCCCGTTCAGCAATAGGAATTGGTTTTAAATATTCTTCCCAAGCTTCAGGAAAAATATAGCTAGCACCTTCTTGGTAGAACCATCGCAACTCTTTTTGTCTCAACATAAAGATGCCACGAAGAATTAATCCCGCGCATCGAGAGGGATGGGTTTGACTATAGGCTAATGATAAAGTGCTACCCCAACTGCCACCGAAGACAACCCACTTTTCTATACCTAAATGTTCGCGCAGTTTTTCAATATCATTTACTAAATCCCAAGTGGTATTTTCTCGTAATTCAGCATGGGGTGTACTTTGACCACAACCGCGTTGGTCAAACATCACCAACCGCCATTTTTCTGGGTGAAAATATTGTCGATAAAAAGGTGGACATCCACCACCGGGGCCACCATGTAGTAGAATAATAGGCTGGCCTAACGGGTTGCCAGACTCTTCAAAATGGATAGTATGAAGGTTGGAAACCTGTAAACTACCTTCTAAATAAGGTTTGATCGCTGGATAAAGTTGTCGCATTCTGCAAATTTTACCAGTAATCAAGCAAGTGCGATCGCAGACAGCAATCTTGGGAACTCCTTCAATTAGGACATGGAGTACTCAATTATTATTTAATGTATTGCTTTGTTATCTCGCACTGATATTTGTCAAAGCAAATAGGAATAGTAGACTCATAGCCCCTCAGCACAAACAAACTTTAAACTACCGCCCATCAAGTAACTTAAATATGTGACAGTGTATTTATTCAAATATAAACAGACATAATTATGGTTTTTGCAGGCAAACGACCGAGTAATTTAGGTGTTAGCAATGGTAAATTAGCACCCTGTCCCAACTCCCCTAACTGTGTTTCTAGTCAGAGTTCAGACGCAACCCATCAAATTGCACCGTTGAGCATATCTAACTCAGAGGGAGCGATCGCTACCCTTAAAGGTATCATTCAATCCTTACCTAGAACTAAAATAATTACTGAAAGTCAGGATTATCTGTATGCAGAATTCAAGAGTGCTTTGATGGGATTTGTAGATGATGTAGAGTTCTATCTAGACCGAAAAACTAATGTGATTCACGTTCGCTCAGCCTCACGGTTAGGTCAAAGTGATTTGGGTGTCAATCGTCAACGCATAGAGACAATTAGAGCGAACTTGAAAAAAGTTTAGACTGACTAAGTAGGACTATTAGCTAAACCAAGCGAACTGCGAAAATGCCCATTTTGAGCAAATTTATCTGCTAGGATTTGTTGATAAACCGCTTCATAGCCATCAGTCATATTCTGAATACTAAAGCGGTTTTCAACATCCTTGCGACAAGCATAGCGGTCTAATTTTGTTACTTGATCAATAGCACTGATGCACTCTTGAACGTTATTGCACAGAAAGCCTGTCTTCCCGTGAGAAATCACCTCTTCAGTAGAACCCAGTTTCATAGCAATTACTGGAGTACCCGAAGCCATTGACTCAACCATCACCAACCCAAACGGTTCTCGCCAAGTAATGGGAAACAGTGTTGCTACTGCACCTCCCATGAGGGTATTTTTTTGCTCATGGTTAGCTTCACCCAGATACTCAATTTGCTCACCGTCAATCAGCGGTTTGATTTCCTTTTCAAAGTATTCCACATCAACAGCATCAACTTTACCTGCCATTTTCAAATTCCAACCAGCTTTTTTGGCAATTTCTATAGCTAAGTGCGTTCCCTTCTCTGGTGATATCCGACCCAAAAACGCCAGATATGGAGGATCTTCTGATTGAGCGTAAAACTTATAACTGCTGATATCAATCCCGTTGTAGACTGTCGTTAAATAGTTCAGCCCTAACCTTGGTTCCCGCTGTGCATTAGAAATACTAACGAAGGGTTGATTTTTCCCATAACTAAATATTTTTTCATTATCAGAGGTAAAAATGCCATGCAATGTATGAACTGTAGGAGTTGTAACGAGCTTTGCACAGGCTAGTGGCCCGTGTCCCGTATGAGAATGAATAATATCAAATTCTTGTGCCCGTTCATACACTGAAGCTAGTTGCAGCATCTCATAGATACTGCAATCTTTGATAGTAGAATCAAGTCTTAAGGCACGGGGATGAACTGACAATATTTTCGCCAGACTAATAGAATCTCCCGATGCAAATAGGGTGACTTCATGCCCTCGTCTGACTAATTCATCAGTCAGTAACCCCACCACTAACTCTATGCCACCATAGGCGGGAGGTGGTACTCTTTCCCATAATGGGGCAATTTGAGCAATTCTCATCACAAATCTCCTAAAGAACAAGAATTGAATTAGAAGTGTTTTTTTCTTGTTTAATTGGTGCTTAGAATCTATTGACTCTGGACTAAATACTTAACTTAAAACACCAATACTATAAGAATCTTCTGCATATCTTATACCTTTGGTTTTGGATATTTCGTCTATCTAAGTAGGGAAATTACCCTCTCTGAAGAGGTAAAACTATATTTTTGCTTTATTCAAATTTGCCACTTTGAAGGTACTTTTGTCGCAGATATTTTATGTAAAAATTATTTCATCCAATAGCTAAAATATAGGCTGGTAACTAAGATTTAACAAAACAGCTATGCTATCAGACATACATTAATTATCCAATTTTTCAAATATCAATGAAATGTCAAAGTATGTAGACACATGAAGGGCGTTTTTCCGTACATTTAAGGGAAATCTCTAGATATCAGAAGGTTGTATTATTGTCGGTTTTTATGAATGATAAATAGCAAATTATCCGGGAAAAAGCTGAAATTCTCTTGATATTTTATCTTTTGCTTTCTCCCCAAGTTTTTGACGGCAATTATCAAACTGTTATGCGGAAATTCAAACGCAATCAGAAAATTATCAGAGTCAACTTCTTTCTACCTCTCGCCACAGGTTATAGCGTTTCCTAGTCAGCTGAAGTACAAATTTATCGGTGTTTATCAATGTTTACACCGAAGTTCAAATCGGCGGAAGCCGCCGCACCCTGCGGGATCTTGCTACCGACTTCTCTCTGTGGTTAATTACTTCTTGGTGTACCTAACTCATGCGAGAACTGCTGTATATTCCCCAGTAGTTAACTAAGAGGATAAGAAAAAGTCAGGATATTGACTTTTGAGATTAAGTATGATATTTTTAGCTACCGTAATAAACACATATGAACATGAATATATCTTCATCACTAAAAAAACCGCGTGTTGCATGGCAAGCGGTTTTCTCTCTGCTGATGTTTGTGTTCATGTATTTGCCTATATTAGTACTGGCCTTTTATAGCTTTAACCAGTCACCCTACAGTGCAAATTGGCAAGGATTCACCCTAGAGTGGTATGGCAAGTTGTTCAGTGACGATCGCATTTTATCAGCTTTGAAAAATAGTTTGATAGTTGCTGGTTGTGCAGTGGGAATTTCAGCCATACTAGGAACTTCAATGGCTGTAGGGTTGGCACGCTACCAATTTCCTTTTAAAAAATTGTATCGTGGTACTGCTTACCTACCGTTGATTATTCCCGATATTGCGATCGCAGTGGCGACTCTCGTTGTTTTAGCCGCATTTGCCATTCCTTTAAGTATATGGACAGTAGTGGCGGCTCATGTAGTATTTTGTTTGGCTTACGTCGGACTTGTGGTTTCTTCACGACTTACCAATTTAGATCCTCACTTAGAAGAAGCAGCACTTGATTTAGGAGCAACACCAACGCAAGCCTTCATCAAAGTATTGCTACCGCAATTAATGCCCGGTATTATAGCTGGTTGTCTGTTAGCCTTTGTCCTCAGCTTAGATGACTTTTTGATCGCCAGTTTTACTGCTGGTAGCGGTTCTAGCACCTTGCCAATAGAAATTTTTAGTCGGATCAGAACAGGAGTCAAGCCTGATATTAACGCTCTTAGCGTCATGCTGATTTCCGTATCTGCGATCGCTGCTTTTGTAGCCGAATTGATTCGCGCTTCTGGCCAGAGGGCTAAGCTTTGAGCCTTTCGCAACTTGGTATAAGTACTTAGTTAAATAATATTAAACAATAGTCTATTAATAGACTAATTAAACTTATTAGATGATTTATTTAGTAGGTATAAATAAATAAAACTCAGTATTTGGTCTTTAAGTGCTAAATTGCTAACTAAATACCACCAAGTATCTTTTGTTTAATTATGCCCACTTACTTTAAAACTAAGCAACAGCTTACAAGCAGTTAAATAACAGTTGAATAACTGACTCAAAATATGGAAGAATTAGAAGGCAGTTAAAAAAGTTAATAAATAATAGCAAAGTAACAATTAGCGAAATGAAACCACCTAAAAGCACGCGAAGGCGGGGATTTGTGCTGACTCCTGTTGGGCTGAAGCGCTTACAAGCGGCGATTTTAGCTATGGAGATAGCAGAGAACAACGGCGAGCATTTTACTCTAGAGCAACTGGGCGATCGCATGAATGTTTCTACCAAAACACTCAGTCGATTGTGGTCATTGAATAGGAGTGTGGATCAAAAAACCCTGAGACTGTGCTATGAAACCTTTAACTTGGAATTGCGTAGAGAAGACTACGCAATCATGAATGAATTGAACAAGACTCAAACATCTAAAGCATTCTCACCGAGTTTAGACACAATAAACAGCGATCCGGTTCAGTATTTCCCCGTAAAATCATTTGTTAACGAACACCATGACCAACATGAACACCCTTGGTCATACCCGGATGGCCCTGTATCTTTAGATTCTCCCTTCTATGTTGAACGTCCCGCAATTGAGGAACCAGTCTATCGAGAAGTGACTCAACCAGGCTGTGTGATTCGGATTCGAGCTCCAAGAGGAATGGGTAAAAGTTCTCTTGTGTTGCGGCTGTTAGCCTTTGCAGAAACGCAAGGATATCGCACAGTGAATTTAAATTGTAGCCAGATCGATTCAAACTGTCTGACTGACTTAAATAGGTTGTTACGTTGTATTTGCTGGCGAGTTGCGAAAGAACTAGGTATTGCTCCCAATTTAAATGATAGATGGGATGAAGAAATTGGCTGTAAGTTGAGTTGCAGCCTTTACTTCCAGAGCTATTTGCTCAAGTATATTCAAAGCCCAGTAGTTCTAGTTTTAAACGAAGTTGACCGCTTTTTTGAATACCCTCACATTGCTCACGAATTCTTTGCTTTGTTGCGTTCGTGGTATGAAGAAGCACGGCATGATTCTAACTGGCAAAAGCTGAGACTAGTGGTGGTTTACTCTACAGAAGTATATGTATCGTTAGATATTAACCGCTCCCCATTTAATGTAGGACTACCAATCCGCATCCCAGAATTAACTCAGCAACAGGTAGAAGATTTAGCAAGTCGGCACGGGTTAGACTGGGTTTCTGGGAACGAGGCGACGCAACTGATGTCACTCGTGGGAGGACATCCAGCATTGATTCAGATTGCTCTGTATCATCTGTGTTATCAAGGCATGACTTTAGAACACCTGATAAATGAGGCGATCGCCAACGGTGGCATCTTCCGCTATCATTTATGGCGACACTGGGTACTCCTGCAAGAAAAACCTAATCTGGCGAAGATATACGCCGGACTTGTGGAGGCAAAGCAAAGTATTTATCTTGATCCCATTGATGCTTACAAACTCGACGGCATAGGATTGATCAGCTTTGAAGGCGATCGCATTAAACCGCGTTGCGAACTTTATCGCGCTTACTTTGAAAAACAGTTGTCTACAGTTTTTAATGATAAGGATTATCAAGCTGTCTAATTACCCAAATAATTAGCTGATAAGTAGGTAGGTATAATTAAACATAAAAAATCTTAGTTCGTAAGTGAGATTCATCGCTCACTACAAGGATTATCAGGACTAAAGTCCTTACCCTTCTCCTAAGGTCGCCGCTGCGCGAACGGGTTCGTTAGTCACTCATGGGGGAAACCCCCATCGCGTAGCGTCTCGTAGAGAAGACCGCGCTAACTCACTACAAATTTTAATTTATTTACGCCTAGCTACTTATCATCTTTGCCGTTAAAGAATTACCTAGCAAGCGTCTAATCTGACTGGTTAATCCATATTGAGACTTAAGGAATTCTTCGCTAAGTGAATAGCAGTTAATGGCAAGTTTGACTTGACGCTGCCAGCTAAATTGCTCTTTTAGGATTTTCCCAACCCAAAATCAAAAATGAGATACCAAGTTGGCGGCAGTCTCCACGGTGATGATCCCACATACGTTGTCCGTCAGGCAGACGAAAAACTTTATACCAGCCTGAAAGTTGGTGATTTTTGTTATGTCTTAAACTCTCGCCAGATGGGCAAATCATCCTTACTACAGCGCACAAGTCATCGTCTGAAGCAAGAAGGCTATGAATGTGCTTACTTGGATGTAACCAGATTGGGAAGTGAAGATACTACACCTGAACAATGGTATAAAGGCATCATTATCAGCTTGTACCACAGCTTAAATCTGGCAAAACACATTAACTTTCAGCATTGGTGGGATATGCAAGCAGGCATTTCTCCAGTGCAACAACTACACCAGTTTGTAGAAGAAATATTGTTGCCAAATGTTCAAAGCGATTCTCAGTTAGGTCAGGGCGAACGCATTTTCATCTTTATTGATGAGATTGATAGCTTGCAGAGTTTGAATTTTCCGGTCAATGACTTTTTTGCCTGGATTCGTCATTGCTACAATCAGCAGGCATACGACCCAAATTTTCAACGTTTGGGATTTGCCTTGTTTGGGGTAGCCAGTCCATCTGACCTCATTACCGACAAACGCCGGACGCCCTTTAACATTGGGACAGCGATTGAGTTATACGGCTTTCAATTACATGAAGCTACACCATTGCTAAAAGGGTTAGAGGGAGCAATTAGCCAACCCAAAACCGTGCTTCAAGAGATTATCTACTGGACAAAAGGACAACCGTTTCTTACCCAAAAGCTTTGTCAGCTAATTGTTCAGACTGCCTTAGAAACATCAAATAGAACAATTTTCCTACCTCTCGGAACTGAAGCATCGTGGGTAGAACAATTTGTGCGATCGCATATTATCCAATATTGGGAAGCCAAAGATGAACCAGAACACCTCCGCACCATCAGAGATCGCTTACTTTTCAATGAACAACGAGCAGGAAGATTACTAGAACTTTACCAACGAGTATTGCAAGCTGAGATAACAGCGAATGAAAAACAGACAGAGAATCTTGTACCAACCGATGACAGTCGAGAACAGACAGAACTGTTATTATCTGGTTTAGTCGAGAAACACAACGGCTATCTCAAAATTAAAAATCCCATCTATCGGAATATTTTCAATAGCGAATGGGTGATCAGGCAGTTAGATAATCTCCGCCCTTACTCGCAAACTTTCAATGCTTGGGTAGCATCAGGCTTTAAAGATGAATCGCGTCTGTTGCGAGGCCAGGCTCTAAAAGATACTCAAAATTGGGCGCTTTTGAAAAGTCTGAGCAATTTGGACTATCAATTTTTAGCTGCAAGTCAAGAATGTGAACAGCTAGCAGTGCAAACGGCATTAGAAGCAGCACGGGCCAAAGAGGTAGAAGCACGACTAGCCCAAGAGAAAAGAACGGCTTTATTACAAAGATTTTTGCTAGTTGCAGTGGGTATTGGGTTACTCGTTTCTAGCAGTTTAGGGGCAGGAAGTTTCATTTTGTATCGCCAAGCCAAGAAAAGCGAAAGTCAAGCTAGGAACAGCGAAATTCGAGCGCTTGTATCTTCTTCTAAGGGGCTATTTGCCTCAAATCGCAATTTAGATGCGCTCATAGAAGCAATTAAAGCCAAATATAAACTACAAAAACTAGATAAACCAAATAAAAATATTGAGCGTCAGGTAAACAATGTATTACGGCAAGCAGTTTATGGAGTAGATGAATATAACCGTTTTTCTGGTCATACGGCAGCAGTTCTAGCAGTAGATGTCAGTCCTGATAGTTCGCTGATTGCCTCTGCAAGTATAGATAAAACAATCAAACTTTGGCGGCGTGATGGTACAGAAGTTGCAACTCTCAAAGGTCATCAGGCAACAGTTAGAGCAGTAGATTTTAGCTCTGACAATCAAAGACTCGTCTCGGCAAGTGAAGATGGTACTGTTAAAATCTGGAAGCTAGATGGGACTTTGCTCAACACGTTTCAAGGTCATACAGCTTCGATTTGGGGAGTAGCGTTTAGTCCCGATGGTCAGTTTATTGCCTCTGCTAGTTTCGATAAAACGGTGAAACTCTGGAAGCGAGACGGGACTTTGCTGAAAACGTTTCCAGGTTACAAAGCAGGATTTTGGGGAGTAGCATTTAGTCCCGATGGTCAGTTCATTGCTGCCGGTAGTCTAGATGGGACAGTAAAACTCTGGAAAAGAAACAATAGCGGCTGGCAAAACGCCAAGCCTCTACAACCTCTTGTAGGTCATACCAGTTGGGTTGTAGGAGTAGCTTTCAGCCCTGATGGTCAGACCATTGCTTCAGCGAGTGAAGACAAAACTATCAAACTTTGGCAGCGAGACAGCAATGGCAGCTACCGCCTGAATAAAACTCTTAAAGCTCACAGTGCCGGGATTTGGGGAGTCGCATGGAGTCGCGATGGTCAGACTATCGCCTCCGCCAGTCTCGACAAAACAATTAAACTTTGGAACATTGATGGTACAGAACTAAGAACACTCAGAGGACATGGTGCGTCAGTTTGGGGAGTGACTTTTAGTCAAGATAACAACTTTATCGTTTCGGCAGGTGCAGAAAATATTGTGAGATTGTGGCAGAAAGAGAATCCATTTCAGAAGAGTATCATTGCCCATCAAGCCGGGATTTGGTCAATCGCTATCTCCTCCGATAGTTCAACCATCGCCACCGCCAGCCACGAAAATGCCGCTAAACTTTGGAGTCGTCAAGGTAAATTGCTCAAAACTTTTACTGAATCTGGGAGCTCAATCTTCGAGGTTTCATTTAGTGGCGATGGCAAGTTAATTGCTCTGAGCGCTAGTAATGATATTGTAAAACTCAAGAAGCCAGACGGTACTTTGGTCGCTACTTACAAAGATCCTCTCGGTAGACTCTTAGCAGGAGTATTGAGTCCAGACGGTCAAGCGATCGCAATGGCAAATATTGATAAGATTGTTCAAATATGGCCGCGTGTTCAGTTTGCGCCCAAGCTTCTCAAAGGACATCAGGCGGAAGTTTGGCATGTCGCATTTAGTCCAGATAGTCGGCTCGTTGCCTCAGCCAGTGGCGACAATACCGTTAAGCTGTGGACGCTTGATGGCAAGTTGCTCACAACCTTGATAGGACACTCGGCAGTTGTATGGAGAGCTGTCTTTAGCCAAGACAGTAAAATGATTGTTTCTGGAAGTGGCGACAATACTGTTAAGCTGTGGACGCTTGATGGCAAGTTACTAAAAACTTTCAAAGGTCACACAGCCGCAATTTGGGGAGTTGCATTTAGTCCCGACGGACAAATAGTTGCTTCTGGCAGCGTCGATACCACTATCAAGCTTTGGAAACTTGATGGTACAGAACTAACGACCCTCAAAGGACATAGCGCAGCGATTAGAGATATTGTGATCAGCCGCGATGGCACTTTGCTAGTCTCAGGGGGTGATGACAACCAGCTTATTGTGTGGAACTTGCAGCGAATTCTCCATCTAGATGCACTAGCTTACGGTTGCGCTCTGGTGCAAGACTATTTGAGAACTAACACAGCGTTAGAGGAGAGCGATCGCTCTATTTGCAACTATGATTAGCGAACACCAGCTATACATACGTATCAACTTAACGTGAAATCCACATTCCGCAAGGAACTGAAGTTCCTTGCTCATAGCAAAAGTCATCTGAAGATGACTAAAATATTCCCAAAATTCTCAGTCTACTAAAGTAGACTTTCGCTATTAGCCAGAGAATTAAATTTCTTGCATAAGTCAAAATTTATTAAATCGAACCACAGATGTAGACGCGCAGCGGTGAGGTAGCGCTGCGGGAGGGTTTCCCTCCGCAGGCGACTGCTGAACCCGAAGGGCTTCCCGCAGGGTACACGGATGAACACCGATATTTATCTGTCTTGAAAAGTTTTGCGCTCCTGTTACCCGGAGCTTCGCTTACTTTTCGCTGTCTTGAAAAGTTTTGCGCCGGGAAACCCGGACGCGCAAACTTTTCGCTGTGGTTTATTTTGGTCTGATTCCGGCTTTTGCAAGAAGTCTATTTATTCTCTGGCGGGTGAGGAGGCCAACAGTAAAGCTATTTTTAGCTGAAGTTGACACCAATGAGCACTGCCGTACCCCTGCACCTGGCGATGTAATGTTGTACCGCATTTGAATGGGAACCGCTATATATTCAATGCCTAACAAAATTAATCTTCCTAGTTTATGCAATCAACTAAGTGTATAAATACATGTTTACTGTGTTATTTGTATATCTAAAATGTATAGTTTTTCTCTAATAATGTAGCTATTTATATGCAATTTTCTAGTTAAAAAAATACCTTTCAAATTAGCAAAATAGTTAATTATTATCAACAAGTTTTTACTTTAAAATAACTATTTTTCATATTGACACAGTTCAAAGTATCGCGTAATATTATATATGTCAAAATAATTTATTATTTCTATCTACTAATACTTAGAAATGCCCTAAAACAGATAAATAAAGTTAATTCATCTTTATATTCTTGAATTGAGAGAAATTTTAAGCACATCGAATAATATCCGTGTTCGTTTCTCTACATAACTATTTTCAATTAGATAAAATTGGGGCTAACTTTGGACAAGATGCTATTTCCCCCTCGTTATGCAAATTTGCCAAAATCCCAATTGCTCAAATCCATTCAACCCTGACAGCAATAGATTTTGCGTGAGTTGCGGCCAAAGCAACTTTGGCAAACTTCTCAGAAACCGCTACCGTGTATTGAGACTGTTAGGTGAAGGTGGGTTTAGTAGAACTTATGCAGCCGAAGATGCAGATAGACTAAATGCTCCTTGCGTCATCAAGCAATTTTTTCCCCAAGTTCAGGGAACAGGACAACGTACCAAAGCCGCAGAATTCTTTAAAGAAGAGGCTTTTCGATTGTATGAACTAGGAGAAAATCATACCCAAATACCGAGATTGCTTGCTTACTTTGAACAAGGTTCTAGCTTATATCTCGTGCAAGAATTTATTCAAGGGCAAACCCTTTTAAAAGAAGTTCAGCAACAAACTTATGACGAAACACGAATTCGAGAACTCTTAGCCGATTTATTGCCAATTCTGGAGTTTATTCATTCTCATAATGTTATTCATCGGGATATTAAACCAGAAAATATTATCCGTCGAGACAGTGATGGCAAACCTGTATTAATTGACTTTGGTGGTGCTAAACAGGTAACACAAACCAGTTTAGCAAGACCAGCTACGGTAATTTACACAATTGGTTATGCCCCAACCGAACAAATGGCTGGATTTGCTTGTCACGCCAGTGATTTGTATGCCTTGGGTGTAACTTGCGTGCGTCTTTTAACTAAATGTTTGCCCTTTCAGGATGTTTATGGACAGATTAATGATCCTATTTATGATGCCATGAACGTTAAATGGTTGTGGCGTGAACGGTTACAGGAAAAAGGTATTACTATTAGTGACGACTTAGGAAAAATTTTAGATAAATTGTTAAAACACTTACCAAGTGAAAGGTATCAAACAGCAGCAGCAGTTCTGGATGATTTAAAGTCTACAACATCTATTTTGACGCCAGTTGCCTTAAAAATTGTAGCAATTTCTCAATCTACATTATTGCGATCGCCCCAAAAAATAATCGTACCCTTACCCCCCCTCGAAACTTTTGAATTTGACATCGTGACAGTAGACACAGCTGGTAGAGAAGTTAGCCGCGATCGGCGCAATGCCAAATTATTTGCTGAACAATTGAGCCAGACCATCACATTAGAAATGGTATCGATACCAGGTGGTACATACATGATGGGTTCACCAGAATATGAAGGAGATGCTGACGAACGTCCTCAACATCAAGTTACAGTAGAACCCTTTTTTATGGGTAAATTTCCTGTAACTCAAGCACAGTGGAGAGCGATCGCAGCTCTACCTAAAGTCAAACAAACCTTAAATCCCAACCCATCCAAATTCAAAGGTTTAGATAGACCAGTAGAAAATGTATCTTGGCATGAAGCTGTAGAATTTTGTCTCAGGCTGTCGGAAAAAACCGGACGTAACTATCGTTTACCCAGTGAAGCTGAATGGGAATACGCTTGTCGTGCGGGAAGTACAACATCTTTCCACTTTGGCGAGACAATTACCCCTGAGTTAGTCAGCTACGCTGCTGAACCAAAAAGTAAATTCCGTAAAGAAACAACAAATGTAGGCAGTTTTGAGGTAGCCAACACTTTTGGATTGTATGATATGCACGGGCTAGTTTGGGAATGGTGCGCTGATTCGTGGCACAACAATTATAACGACGCACCTTTAGATGGAACCGCTTGGGAACTTGGTGGCGATGCTCATCGCCGCGTATTACGCGGTGGTTCTTGGAGTTTCAACTCAGAACTTTGTCGCAGCGCCAGCCGTAGTTGGAACGAGTCAGACGGTGGGTTGAGGATTTGTGGCTTTAGGGTAGTATTTTCCACAGAGGAGATTATTTAGCCAAAATATTAGCGATCGCTTGATAAATTCTCATCCAGAATAATTGTCATGTTGAGCAAAGCGAAACATCTCGGAGATTCCTTCCTGCGGAACCAAGGCGTAGCTTGCTTCGACCTAGGAGTAACCTCCACTACGTTCTGGTCAGAATGACACTAATAATTTTTTCACTTTTGCAAGAGGTCTAGTATATCGTTTCTCAACCCTTTGCTAGAGCTACAAAAAAAGGCTGCACGCAGCAGCCTTTTTTTGTCATTCAGTGATTTCTAGTTTGTAGTCATCAACAGACTTAGATAACAGATCGAGGTTAAACTAGCCTCAAATCGGGATACTCCGCCAACACATCATCAGATGTGAGGGTATCACCTTCAGCTTGGGGAGTCCAAAGAACTTCAATTGCTAGAAGTTTCTCGCTAGGGATGCTACCAATTTGGCGCAAAGCTTGACGTAGATCATCAGCGCTATTAACTGTTGGGATTTCAAACTTACCTAATGTCGCCGCTAACAAGGTGACGATAATGTATTCCCCAGGGCCTTCAGTAATTAGACGAGTTGGGTTATCCAGTTCACCAGCAGGGGGTAAAGCCTCTTTGGCACGAGCTGCTTTTAGCTGATTATTGACATTGGTAAGAGTTTCTTCACTAAATTTGCTACGTTCTGCTAGTGATAGGCGGTTGAACTGAGCTTCGGCAGAATTTAAACTTGCTTGTTGGGTTCCACCACCTGCATATACACAGTATTCAGGATGGCGCAGTAAAGCCAGACTAGTTTCTTGGAGAATTTCTGCTCTCCCCTCTGGGGAGTTAGTATCAGCGGTTTCGGCAATATGATTGAGTTCTGCTTGCAAACCACGAGCTTGAGCTAACAAACCTACTTGTAAAGTAGTTACAGTCACAGGCGGGTTGCTGCTGTAGCCAACTTCTTCTGCTTCACCGCTAGAGACGCGGCGGAAAGATTGGACTAAGAAGTTAGCGATCGCCAAGAAAATTAAAATGCTAAACAGACCGCCAAACCCTCCCCCAATACCCCAGAAAGGAATTAAGAAAGGAAAACCAAAACCACCACCAAAACCACCACCAGGATAGGGAGCGTAGCCCCCGCCAGGAGGCGCGTAGGTGCGCGGTGTATAAGTGCGGCTAGAAGGCGCTCTAAAGGAACCACCGCCGATCCGACCACCACTACGGGCAGCTAATGCTCCATCGGCATGACTCAGCGCCAAACCTAACACTAGGCTCAGTACAAAGAAAGTTTTTAACAGAGGTTTGATGGTTTGTTGTAGTTTCTTACGCATAATACAGTCGTTTGAAAAACGCTATTGGTTATATCTCCTCACGCTGGTAGGAGTGTGCTGTGTGTAGGTGAAGCCAGCCCGTAACAAGAAGCGTCTAATTAGCAGTGGATCTTTGTTAGGCTACATACTTAATCTACCGCGTCTTATCTTGGGTAGACAGCGATCGCAGGGGGGATTTCTTGAGCAGATAACCGTACCTCAAAACATGTCCCATAAGTCTTTAGATCCAATTAATTATTTCTGGTTCGCAGAGTTTCACCACCTGTGATAATAATTCATCACTTTCATGTCCTAGGATAGTGCTTTCCGTCCACAGTCTGGAATTATACAGATGATTTTAATTTTTTGTGATTATTGTGACTGATTTTTTTGATGCTAGTCAGATAAACTTTAGTCGTTATAGGGAAATAATTTTAGTTATCATTGCCTATCAGAGGCTAAATTGTGCACTTACCACCCATGATCCTCAATTAACTTTAGTATGGAGTGGCGAAGTAATATGGCTGTGCTTGAAAATTAAAGCTCATCTGGGAAGTTAGTCATTTAAATTACAGTAATTTCGCGTAAATTTAGATGCGGACATATACTTGTGATACAAAATCACTTGCAAAAATATTCTTACGCCTCACGAATGTAGAGACATGATAACTCTCTGATTTATCTAATAAAGCCAGACCAACTATAGCCAGCACATATAAGCTAGAAAAGAGATGGCATTAAAATTAGTGCTATAAGTATTAGTTCTTTACATCAGCAATTCAAAATCATTACTAGTTGCTGTAAGTAAGCGTTTTCGGTAAGAAGCAAATTCATTGAATACGCTACTCAATACTTAGAGACGTTTTGGCATTTTGGCACAATAGTACACGGTATTAACGATAATCTATTGAGAGTAGGCGTAGTAGTCCGATCCAAGTCGTGAACGTTATTTTGACATAAACGTATACTCCTGCAAAAAAGCAAGCTACGCATTACGTCTTTGAGATAAGAAACTGCTTTCTTTTGGCTGATAGCGTTCCCGTGTTCCTGCGGGAAAGTAAGCAATGGGAGACATTGAGCACAACAACGGGATAGCACATAGCACAAAAAAAATAAGAAGAAGATTTTACGAATTATTAGTACTGCTTATATATCAATATTTCCGCAGTAGGTTTACCACTAATTAATTGAGGACAAATACTAGTTATTTATAGCAGATCTCGCTTGAGAGAGGTACACAGAAGAAGCAATTAACCACTGATAAACACCGATAATTTTGTACATCAGGTAACTAGTAAACGCTATGTAAAAATTATTAAATGGTAAAAAATTGCCAATAATAAATAAAATTTACTCAATTAAAAAAACATTTAAAAAATATTAAATTGCTAATTTACTCTACTTTTGCATTGTAAAAAATATAATCAACTTTTGCGTTTTAAAAAATATATAAATAGATTATTTATCATTACTTTAAATATTTTTGACATTAAAAATAGTTATAACATGTGAAAATAAATTACTAAAAAATATTCCATATACACGTTTCTTTTGCAAATAGCTTCGTTAGCCAAAATAAAGGATAAAAAATGATAAGAGAGCAGAAAATCGAATATAGAGTCAGCGAATTCATAAGTAAAATCACAAATAAGTATTTTTGCTTATTGCATGATATGATAGATTCTTAAGTCTGTAATCATGAGCAAATAACACGAGCAGAGACTAGCAAGTAAAGTCTTCTTGTTATAGTCCCAGCTTAATTTGTAGCGTATGTTCCTAACCTCATACTACTCTAGGTAAACGCTGTCCAGGTACTACAGGCTTCATCCTTGATTTGATTCAAATGCTTTAGCTCAAGCAATGTCAACACTGATAAAAAATTTTAATTAAAAAATGGGATAAGTAGGGTGAAAACGATTTGTCAACTCCTACCAATGGTAATCAACTAGTATTAATTTCCTTAATCTAGTTGACAGTATGAACAAATTAGAAATTATTTGAAGTTTAGTTATCAAGTTGATCATGGAACATATTTCTCAACTTACAGCAAAAATCAGAGAGAAAACTGCATACCCGGACATCCTAGTCATATCCCGTATCTTTCTACCGAAAGAAGCTGTAATTGGGGAATATATTTACAATCGATGTCTCCAAGATCCGGAACGAGTGATTGTATTGGCAGCTGGTTGCTCAGGAGATAAAGTATTTGATCAAACTCAACAGTTTCCCGTTTACCGCTGGAGTTACCCGGAATACTGGCGTAGTGGTTTTATCGGCAGTATCCTGAAATCTTGCCTCAATATGGTCTGGTCATTTGTGCTAGCAATTAAACTCTATTTTCGCTATCACTACCGCTATATTGAGTGGGGCCACGGCTATGAGTTTCCTTCGCTGTTGCTATTAAGCTACCTTTTACCTATTCGCTTTTTTATCTACCTGCACGGTAACGATATTCTTTGTGCTTTACGTAACCCTGTATTGCGATCGCTATTTAAATTGACACTTCATAGAGCTGAAGGGATTGTTTGTAACAGTTCCTACACACAAGATTACCTCAGAACCACTTTTCGATTAAATACCCCTACCCACGTAATTAACCCAGTAGTTAGACCAGAAAAGTTTGGCACTGGAGCTAATTCAAGCAGTCTTGACGATTTACGTACCAGTGTGCGTCAAGCTCATAATATTCCAGAAACAGCAATAGTGATTCTTTCAGTTGGCAGCCTGGTCAAGTATAAAAACTTCGACCGAATAATTGATAACATACCACTGCTACTGACTATTGGCGTCGATGTCCACTACATACTCTGCGGACAAGGGCCTTGTGAGTCTGAACTCCAATCTCAGGCGAATCGCTTGCGGGTAGACAAACGGGTGCATTTTGCTGGACATATACCAGATAGAGAATTAGCTGGCTACTATGCAGCCTGTGACATCTTTGCAATGCTGATATTGGATACCAAAGCTAACAATATAGAGGGTTTTGGCATCGTTTACTTAGAAGCAAATTACTTCGGTAAACCTGTAATTGCCTCTCGTTTAGGCAGTGTTCTAGATGCAGTTCAGCACGAAGAGAATGGCATACTGGTTAATCCCAATTCTGGCTATGAAGTTTTTCAAGCTTTTAATCGGTTGTGTCAAGATCAGCTATTGCGTGAGCAACTTGGGCGCAGAGGTAAAGAATTAGCCAAACGCAAAGCTGCTTATAAATGTCTATATAAAGCTGACCACAATTGAGTAAATTTGTGAATAGGCGTGTCCGTGTGGCTCAGAAGGTTATACGGTAAATCAATTCATCAGATGATCTGCCTTTGATGAACTCTGCGTTCTGATTGACTTTGTGCAACTCGAACCCAAGCTTCTCAACCACCTTACGGGAGGCAAGATTATGCTCGTTCACCGATGCGTGTAGTGCAAACAAGCTAAAGCGCCGTTGGGTTTCGGCGATCGCTAGGGAGCAATAAACGGAGGCATAACCCTGATTCTGAAAGCCAACAAATGTCGTAAAACCAATTTCCGCGTATTGGTCGTCAAAAATACCTATTTCAACAACACCTACAGGTTGGTGTTGGGATATAGCAACCCATTTGAGCCAGATCATGGTATGGTTATCGGGTGATTTTTCTAGCGCAGCAAACTTGAATTTTTGCTTAACCTCCATGAGGGTTGGGATTGGCTCCTCAAGATATTCGTACAGATGCGGATTGCTCATGTAAGAGTACAGGATATCAGCGTGCTGTTCCGTAACCTTTTCTAAGCGCAATATACCCGCGTTTATTGCCATGATTTTTCAAATTCTTCTGTTAGGTTGACCTTATCCTCCGCCGACAATAGTTACTACTTCTAAGCGATCGCCTGGCTGCACTTTTGTTTCCGGCCAAAACTGGCGGTGTAAAATTTCGCCGTTATACTCTACCGCTACCAAGCGAGGATTGAAACCCAACTGTTGCAGTAATTCAGGTAAAGGAGTTTGAAACAAACAGGTTTGGTTTTCCCCATTTACCTGAAGAGTAATCTCATTAGACATAAGCTATATGGGGCATTGGGCATTAAAGGAGGTTTTTATTGTTTGTGGTCAGTAATAGGTTATGGGGATTTATTACCCAGTTACCAAAAATCATCTTGAATTTTGAATTTCTAAAGGTTCTGGTTTAATGCGATTGAGCTGGGAGAGAAAATATTGTGTCACTAGGGTAGGTTGTTCAGCTTGCATGAGCGATCGCACTACCGCCACACGTTCTGCTCCTGCATCAATCACATCATTGATATTATTCGCATCTATTCCGCCAATGGCAAACCAAGGAATTGAGCAATTTTTGGCGGCATAGCTGACGTATTCTAAGCCTGCTGCTGCTTTACCTACTTTCGTAGGAGTTTCATAAACTGGCCCCACGCCAATATAATCTGCACCTTCCGCAATTGCCCCTTGCATTTCTTCTGGATTTGTGGTGGATCGACCTATCAAGCGCTGTGAGCCGAGCAATTGCCGAGCAATGGCAATAGATATATCTTGTTGTCCCAGATGCACCCCATCTGCATCTACCGCCAGAGCCAGATCCACGCGGTCATTGATGATGAATAGAGCGCCGTAGGTGTAACATAACTGCCGTAGTTTCTTAGCTTGTTCTAGACGAAAAGCATCATCGGCGGTTTTGTCGCGGTACTGTAGGAGCGTTAATCCACCTTTGAGTGCAGCCTCGACAGTGCTTAACAAAGTTTCACCAGGAGAAGTGACAAGATATAGACGCGATCGCCACAAAAGTTGATGCCGTTGATAACCCATCAAACTACTTTCTAGAGCATAAACCTGATAGCGCATCTGCTTACAAGCTTTAGACATATTTGAGTGGTAAAGCTTGCCATATTCTTCCAAAACCCGCAGTGCTTCTTCTGTGCGGCAAAAATTAGCCTGCAACAAAGATTTGATGCTAGCCCGTTTTTCTTCTTGAGGATGGGTTAACTCAGTCCCAGGATCACCTGGTGTATCCCGCGCCGCCCGCAATTCGGCTGTATGCCATTTCGCTATCTCTTGCCGCAGGTGCTTGCATTCAAGAGTCAACTGTGAATTGTTCAATCCAAAACGACACCATTCTTCAATAATTCGCAAACCCTCACGAGCGCGGTCTAAATTGGCGTCTAAAATGCGGTGAACAACTTGTTGTATTTGCTCTTTTTGGCTGTATGGCTCGACCATTACAACAACCCCATTAGTGCTTTCATCGAAACAGCCAGCCTCTTTCATATTTGTACTGTTTTTCACATTGGTGATTGTTTACAAGGGATTGGGGATTGGGTATCGGGGATTGGGGATTGGGTATTAGGCATGAGGTATTGATTATTTTATTTATCTTGTCACCAGTCCCCAGTCTCCAGTCTCCAGTTCCTTCGTTTATTACTCTGTATTAAAAATCCCCAATTGGTCAATATCTGAGTAATATTATCGACATATTAGTGTTTGAGAGTATAAGAATTTATTGTTAGTTATAAGGAGTTGTGTTAAAGATGATTCCCCCTGTTGAATTTTCTCAGTACCGTAAAGAAGATGTCTCGAAAGTATTGCTGACGTTTCTGGAATTAGCAATGCTTGCAATTTTTCGTCTTTCAGTATTATCTTTGACCGTAAGCATGGGAGTAGTAAGTATGGTGTTCCTAGGCGTAAACCCTAATAGCGCCATTGCTCAGATCCCATCTGCACCAGATTCGATCCCACCAGGTGAGAAAACAATTTCTCAGGTTAACGTGCTGTTTGTCAACCCAAGTGTCGGAGATGACAATGCAGGCAATGGCGGCGAGCGTGCTCCTTTGAAAACGATCGCCCAAGCGCTGCGATTAGCTAATGCCAATACTGTAATTATGCTCTCCAGTGGCACTTACAGTGCTGAGACTGGAGAGGTATTTCCCTTAATACTAAAATCGGGTGTTTCCATTCAAGGTGATCCTGGTAATAAAGGCAAGGATATTATCATCCAGGGAGGCGGTGGATACCTCAGTCGCAGCTTTGGCGGTCAAAACGTCACAATTGTTGGAGCAAACCAGGCCGTGCTCACTGGGGTAACGGTGACGAATTCCAATCCCCGTGGTTATGGTTTGTGGATTGAATCCAGCAATCCAGTAATTACGGAAAATACCTTTACTGGCAGTACTCAAGATGGAATTTCTGTCAATGGTAACGCTGCGCCGACCATTAGCAAGAATTACTTTTATTTGAATGGAGCAAATGGGATCACAATTAGTGGTAGTTCTCGTGCCGAGGTACGGGAAAACGTCTTGCAAAAAACAGGTTTTGGGATCAACATTGCTCAAAATGCCGCTCCTGTAGTGGTAGGCAATCAAATTCAGGACAATAGATCAGGAATTTTAGTCCAGGCAAATGCTCGCCCGATTTTGCGGAATAATTTTATTCAAAATAGTAAAGAAGATGGTGTAGTTGCGATCGCTCAAGCAATGCCAGATTTAGGCAACGCCTCCGAACCAGGGGGCAATGAGTTTCGCGACAATGCTCGTTATGACATCAACGCCAGCGCTGCCAAGCAGGTGATTTCTGCCTTTGGCAACAACTTTACTGGCGATAAAATTGCTGGCAATGTAGATATTAAAGGCATCACAGCACCCATCGCCCAGAATCAACCTACCCCCATCTCTAATAATGTGGTGCGAGAAATACCAGCAAATGGAGAAGTTTCCTTCTCGGCTCCTGTAGTCTCTGAAAGGCAAACAATACCATTACCCAGCAACAGCCCCCAAAGTGACAGTGCTGCACAATTAAACACTCAGCTGTTGCCACTTTTGCCAGCCAATGCACCGATTTCTGTGCCCACGAATCAACAGCCACCTACCTCAAGAGTTGCTGGGTTTCCTATTCCCACTAGCTTGGTAAATAGACAAATACCGAAAGCTACTCCCAAACCCGCAAATTTGCCTGATGTGCCGCAGTTGAATTATGTGCGGATTGATCCCAAGACGATTGAGTTTACTGCACCTCAGCCCCCATCTGATGCACCGTTATCAACGCTAGAAGCTGCTCCTCTTGGCAACACTCGCAATCTGCAAAACATGCCAGTACCCGAAACTGCAACTGTCGCTTATGGTGGGGATTTTTCACCTGGTGCTAGACAGTTTGGTGTACGTTACCGGGTGATGGTGCAGCTAGTAACTGATAATGAGCGCGATTTAGTGCGATCGCTCGCCCCTGGTGCGTTTTCCACAGTCTGGCAAGGTCGAAGAGTCATGCAAGCGGGTGTC
Organism: Komarekiella atlantica HA4396-MV6; assembly: GCA_019359395.1. Taxonomy (GTDB): domain Bacteria; phylum Cyanobacteriota; class Cyanobacteriia; order Cyanobacteriales; family Nostocaceae; genus Komarekiella; species Komarekiella atlantica. The sequence continues at coordinate 114,809 of JAHHHK010000003.1, read as the reverse complement.
TTTAGCAGCGAATATAACGCCAAGGAAATGATTAAAACACTCAACACCAAAGGTTTAATAGCTATTCTTGAACCTTTGAATTGAATGAAATAGGGAATGGGGGACTTCTTACAAAAGTCGATTTTATGAAAGATAGACCATGTAGAGACGTTGCAATGCAACGTCTCTAAATTGAATCGGTATTAAACCACAGATGAACACAGATAAACACAGCGAAAAGTATGTAGCTTGCTTTCCTACGGAACGCTACGCGAACCCGCAGGGTGCGTCGGCTTCCGGCGAACATAACTTTTCAAGACAGCGAAAAGTTCTGCGGAGAGAAGTTGCCATAGCGCAGCGTAAAGCCTACGGCATGGCTACGCTTAGAGCGAGTCATCGAGCGTCGGAGGGTTTCCCTCCAAGCAAACTTCGCTTAGGGTTTCCCTCTCTTACGAGACGCTAACGCGAACCGCAGGAAACTTTTCAAGACAGATAATTTATCGGTGTTCATCGGTGTTTATCTGTGGTTCTAAATAAAAAACTAGGATTTGTGCAAGAGGTCTAATGAATAATCAATGCCCAATGCCCCAAGCAAGATTCTCCCACCGCTTTCTATGAAAAAAACCTCCACCAATTTAAATTGATGGAGGTTTGAACAAGTGGATTTTTGCAGTTATCAATTAAGCACAGTAGGAACAATGATTGGCAAAAAATGTTAGGAAGAAGCCAGGGGGCAAGTCCTGGCTAACTATATCTGAACATAAGATGCCTATAAAACAAATATTATCAGTCGCATATTACAACAACAATAGACAAGAAACAGATATGCAGTATCTATAAAAAGTTCGATTTTTAAATCTTAATTACCAGTTGGTATATTCACAATTCAAGCAATGGTATATCTATAGCTTTTGCCAGGTAAGTAGCTAAGCGTAAATAAATTAAATGTAATGAGGACTTTAGTCCTGATAATCCTTGTTCTGAGCGATTAATCTCACTTACGAACGTTTAAACAAGTGGTTGACGCTGTTCGCCATACATCGCTTTAAGTTTTGATGTGAAAGACTCAGAGCGATCGCTTTTTTCTGGGGTAAATCGCCCTATGGGGGGATGAATAGCCGCAGGTGGCAGCAGTTTTGTTTTAGGAGGGATTGGTGATGTCGTGGGCGGTGGACTCTCTTGCGAAGTTTGCCTGTGGCTGACAGCAGACGCTAACTGTCGCGTTGCCAAAGAAGTAACTTCCCTAGAATGAGGGGACTTCGGGATGCTTTGATTTTCTCTACTTGCTTGCTTTGTTTCGGCTGCGCCTAACGCTGCCTTTTGTTCTCTACTGATCAGTTGCATGGGTGCAGTATTGCTTTGTTGATAGGCATTACCGACCCTAGCAGGTGGTAATTGAAGATTCTTCGTCTCAACGCTAGTCTTTTTCGGGACAGGTGGTAGGGCTGGTGCAGTTGATGCAGTTAGGCTTTCGGGAAATTTGCTACAAATCAGGCGTTCAAATTCCATATTGAAATGATGAGTAGCTTGTCCTCGCCGTTGCCAAAAGACTAAAATTTGCTGTACGGAAACCGCTTTATAACGACCTTGATACAACGCCTCAATTACTGCAAGATGTAGCCAATAAATTGGGTATTGCGTTTGCCAGCGGTTAACTAAATCAACGGCGTTGTACCCGCCAAGATCAAAACTATAGTGAATTAATAAGGCGGTAGCTAAGTCGGCGAAAGTATCTGGAACTGTTTTTAACATGGGCTATTAGCTTCAGGCAATAGGTATAAGTTTTCGACCCATCGCATATAGCCTAACGTGCTTTTAACTACATGGAAATTTTCCAAGAGTCGCCAGGTTGATAGGCAGTGTTTCCCATTCTACTTGTCAACTGCTGGAATGCAACACTATATGGGGCGAATTGATCGCGGGTGTTCGCTTGATGGCAACTAATGCTTGATAAATCATTGCTGCAACTTCAGCGCGTGTTGCGGGACGGGATGGTTCAAGCAGCTTGGGATCTGGGTAATTGACGACGATTCTTTGTTTTGTCGCAGTCGCAACGGCTGTCTGGGCGTATTCGGGAACAGCCTGACGATCGCTGTAGACTTTTAAGGCATTGTTATCAGTTGTTGATAATCCTAATCCGTTAACTAGGGAGACAATCACCTGTAATCGTTGCACATTTTGGTCGGGGCGAAAGGTGCGATCGCTAAATCCGCTGACAAAGCCACCACTAGCAGCGATTTGCAGGGCTTTATACGCCCAAAAGTTCTGAGGTACGTCCGTAAAATCGGGTGCTGGGCGTTTGGGAGTAGGATTAAAGGACACCGCCACTAAAGCCGCATACTGGGCGCGGGTCATGGGTTTATCTGGCTGATAGCTACCATCGGCAAAACCATGAGTTAAGTCCATACTCATTAATGCGCGAATGAATACTTCTGCCCAGTGTCCCACAATGTCTGTAAAAGAAGGTATATCTACCTGGGGATTGACAATATATGGAGATGTGATAGCGTTTTCTTTGCCACTGGCGACTAATGCTTGGTAAATTAATGCCGCTACTTCCGCGCGAGTGATATCCCGCAGTGGTTCAAGCTGTTCTGTTTGAGGATAATTCACCACTAAAAGTTTTTGAGTGGCAACGGCTAGAGAATTAGTAGCGTAACTAGGAATTTGAGCGCGATCGCGATATACAGTTAACACATTCGGATTCCCTCCGCTCAGCTTTAACCCATTCACAACAGATACTATTGCTTGTATTTTGGTCAAATTTTGCTCTGGTCGAAACGACCCATCGGGAAAGCCGCTAATAAAGCCCATATTCGCAGCACTTAAGATGACTGAAGCTGCCCAATAGTCTGGTTTAATATCTGTAAAATTACGTTTATTATTACTTGCAGGCAGTTGAAAAACCTTGGAAACCAGCGCCGCATACTGAGCGCGGGTAATTGGAGCATTTGGCAAAAAAGTACCGTTAGGAAAGCCTTTAATCAAACCTTTGCTAACCAATGCTTCGACAAAAGCCGCCGCCCAATGCCCATCTAAATCAGAGAAACTAGTACTAACTCCTACTTGACTTGGGGTATCTGCTGTGGTGGCGATAAATTCTACCAGCCCTTTAACTTGGGTAGGATTCAACTGATTGCCAACGGAAACCAATTTTTGTGATGTCGCATTTTGTAAATCAAATTCGCCACTCTCACGAAAGATATTATTTGCGGGATCTTGAGCGCTACCTAAATCGGGGACTGCATTGCCATTAACTAACAGACCACCTTGGGTACTTTTGGCAATGAGATTCTGACGCAGTACAGGACGTGCATCTCGTGAAAGCGCGATCGCCGTGCGATTTTCTGATAATTTATTATTTGCAATCAAAGGAGCAGCAAAGTCACTAACTGCGATACCCAAAGGATTTTTTTGAAATACGTTTCGTAGTACCTCCCCTTTGCTATTCCGCGCCATAAACAACCCACTGGCCAGATTTTGCACAAACACGTTATCAATAATTGCGGGTTTAGCATTGCCAGTTGTAAAAACACCTTCTCGCCCACAGTTAATTAAAGTATTGTTAGCCAGAGTCGGCGCAGCCGATTCAATCCAAACACCAGTACCCTTTGCTATGGCATTTGTAACCGTCACACCTAAGAGACTGGCATTGTCTAGTAAAAGCAGCGTGATATTTTGCGTACCGAAGCTGGGACTCTGATACTCACCACTCCCAGAAACTACAATTCCTGTACCTTTATTAGCTTCATTACCTACCACCGTCACCCCCGCCGGGATGACCAGTGGAAAAACCTCGCCAGTAGAGGCTTTGTAAATTCCCGATGCCAGCTGAATGATTGCGGGCGCTTTAGTTGCTTTTAAGGCACGGGTGAGACTTTTAAACGGACTCAACCGTGAACCAGCATTATCATCATTCCCCGTAACGAGGTTGACATAGATTGTTGCAACGAGGGTAGAGTTCACCATTAATAATTGGAGTCAAATGTTTAAATTGTGACATTTATAAATGACACTACTTATAACAAACTTTTTCCAAGTAGTATCTTTGTGTATAGAAAATAGACCTCTTGCACAAGTCAGAAAACTATTAGTGTCATTCTGACCAGAACGTAGTGGAGGGTACTCCTAGGTCGAAGCAAGCTACGCACAGCGTTCCGTAGGAAAGAATCTCACTCCTATGTTTCGCTCCGCTCAACATGACAATTTAAGCATTTATGCAAGAGGTCTAATATATCCGACTGATATTATCTTGTGAGCGGCTGACATGTACACATCAGTTATAGACGCTCATGCAACGTTTTGAGTTCATTTCTAGGTTTTAAATTTTTAGCTTGGCATTAACAGCCTGAGTTTTTGCAATCGCTTCGTTCACTTTGGGAATACTGAACTTAGATCATCCAAAGGAGTATTGAAAATGTCAGAAAATCGCATCAGTGCGAATCTTTCCCACACAGACCGGCTACAAGTAATGCAAGCAATCACTACTATTCGCGAAAAATTACCGTTTTTGATTGATTTGACCGCAGAGGAGCGTAAATCTTTGCCTAAACTAGGTGACAAAAGTCGAGCCTTTGTCAGTAAAGCATTAGAGGTAGCAACCCAAAACCCAGATTTTTTACCGCGATCGTTTGATTTAGATGAAATGCGCCGGGATATAGAATTATTTGATGCATTATATCCAGTACTTTTATCTTTAACCCAACTGCAAGAACTGGTAGATGATACTTTTATTGCAGCTGGTAGTGAAGCTTATACAGCAGCTTTAGCAATTTACAACTATGCCAAAGCTAACGGTAACATATCAGGCTTAGATGCAGTAATTGATGATATGGGGCGCAGATTTAGCCGTAAAACTCGGAAAACTCAACCGCCAACAAACCCGTCAGCGACAAACTTAACTCAGTGATTCAACTATAAAAAGTAAAACTTTTAGCTCAGAACCTCGGAGTTTGAGCATAAATCTTGAACTTCCGAGTTCTGAACACGAACTTCCGAGTTCTGAACACGAACTTCCGAGTTCTGAGCACGAACTTCCGAGTTCTGAACACGAACTTCCGAGTTCTGAACACAAACTTCCGAGTTCTGAACACAAACTTCCGAGTTCTGAACACAAACTTCCGAGTTCTGAACACCAACTTCCGAGTTCTGAACACAAACTTCCGAGTTCTGAGCACGAAGTAGAAGTATACAGCTTTGTGCCTTAGTGTCTTAGTGGTTTAAAAAAATTACTTTTGAACCGCAAAGGCACAAAGACGCAAAGAAAAATACATTACATCTTGAAAGAGCTGATTCTTTTACCCCAGCTTTAATAGCGATGGGATAATTTATTTATTTGGAAGCTCCTAGTTTTTTCCCAAAACGCCGCCGCATACCCATACTTAACCCAAATACCGCAAGTGAACCTAGGAGAGTCCCTGGTTCTGGAACTCTTTCTATCGTGGCATTTCTCACCTCTAAGGCTGATGTAGCTACATAATCATCTATATCTACTACCCCAAAGGCTAGAGTGTAAGTTGCCGGCTGACTGAAGGCATAAGAATTAATTCCCGTTTCCCGACTAAAGGGACTGGAAGCTTGAGTTGCATCAGTAAAGTCAGCCAACTTAATCAGCGTGTTATCCACCAAGAAAAAGGCATAATCTTGGTAGCTGGTTTCATTCGTGCGAAAGTTCCAATCGAAGCGCAAGACATCACCAGCCGCAACACTCACTGTATTTTTGATAGCAGACCCTTCCAATGCATCGCCTTCAATATCCAGTGCTTCCGGGACTAAGCCGAGGAAGTCTTGCAAGTCTGGCAAAGGATTGGCAAGACCTGCGGGATTACCAGAGTAGTTGAAAGTTGCATCGGGTTGAGGGAAGTCATCATCTAGTAAAGCATTATTAGATAGATTAGCCTGACCCAAAGCCGGGGTAGTGACATCACCAAATTGCTGCCAATTACTAAAGTCTAACTGGATAGCATTAGCGGAGGTTGTACTTATCGTTATCCCAAAGCTAGCAAGGCTCAAAAGACCTAGCTTGAAAGTTGAATGTTTGATGAAGGCGGAAAATTTCATGAGATTCCTGTTTTCTCTGAAGTGTACATTTGGCATTAGCGAAGTCTTCGCGAGAGTGTTAGGACTTACGCACAGGTAACGGAAAATCGAACCACAGAGGACACAGCGAAAAGTTCTGTTCGCCTCCGGTCTCCGTCAGGAGAAGGAGGGTTTCCCTCCGTAGGAAACTTTAAGACAGAGGGCACGGAGAAATAAGAGTTTCAGAGAGTTTTTGCGTAAGTCCCATACAACTCAAAATAAGAAGTTATTGGCATTAGCTAAAGTCGCTTGGTCTAAACCTTGCACCGTCACCAGAGTTGTGGAACGACCCCGACCCCCTAAGCCATCTGAGTCGATGAGCACAGTGGTGTTGTTGCCCTTAGTCCCAAAACTCAAGTAGCCTTGTGCAGTGGCACTTGCGTAGTTGAGGTTGTCGAGATTCAAGCTTTGGAATAGTGGGAGCAAGACAATCTTGTCTGTACCAGCCACAAAATCAGTAATTTCATCCCCCGCATCCCGAATACTGGTGTAGACAAACTGGTCACTACCAGCACCACCCGTGAGGGTATCTTTGCCTTTGAAGCCAGTAATGATGTCAGTGCCATTAGAGCCAACTAGGGTATCACGCCCTGACGTGCCGTTAATTAGCTGGTCATTGTCTGTAATATTGACATTTATAGAAGCGATCGCAATGTCGTTGTAACTGGCATCAGCGCTTGTTGCCGTTAGGGTCAGCGTGCTAGTGTGATTGCCTTCTACAACGTCATCATCCACGGCTGCCACAGTAATAGTCTGAGCCTGATTCCAATTGGCAGCGGTGAAAGTTAGGGTATTGACACTCGTGGTAAGTTGTGCATTGGAATTAATGGCGATCGCCACATCTGCGGTGGGTTTGCTAGTCAGCGCTACGGTGTAAGTATCCGTTGCTCCGCCTTCTGTAACGTTGGTGCTGCCATCCGATTCGGTAATTGTTACACCTGCGCCCAGGGTAGTTAACTCAATCTGCACCACTCGGATGTTGTCTGTTGCATCTGTTTCGCCCTGGATGCCGTCCCCAAAATATTCGTTTTCATATCTGCCATACAAGTCGTAATCCGTTACAAAGATCAGGTAGCCATTACCTCCTGCATAATTGGGAATGGTGAGAGTCTGGTTAAGTGTATAGCTAGCCCCTGCTGCTAGTGGTGTTTGCGCCTCTGTCGATACCTCTACCAGTTGCAGATCAAAGACATCTAAATCATCGTCAGTTGAAAAGAAAACAGCATCGTTCCAATCAGCTGGAGCATATACTGTTCCCTGGTTTGTAACTGTCCAGGATACATCAACCGTCCCACCTGTCACGGCTGGTGTTAAAACTTTGGCATCAGAAAGCACCAAATTTGGGGCACTCAGGTTAATTGGTATTGCCTGGAGGATATTGCTCTCTTTGTAGCTTAAAGGTTGGCTAATAGACAAATTATCAGTTGTAATTACCAGGTAGCGATCGCCTAGAAAGTTAAACGGTATGTAAGAGTTAATTTCGTTACGAGGAAGAAAAATATCAGCGCTGGCTGTATAGCTAGCTCCCGGTGCTAGAGGAGTATCCCCTTCTGACAAACGGTAGCCTACACTGAAAAAATTGTTCTCTCTAGGTATTGCTTCTAAGTACCGATCGTATGAAATGTAAATCTTGTCATCCAAGTCAGCAAAAGCGATCGCATCACCTTGGTTGGTAACAGTCCAAGACACACGGATAGTCTCACCCAACACCGCAGATGATGGGGCGATGATATTAGAAATGACTAAATCTGGGGTACGTAAGGTAATTGGTTGAGCAAATACATTGTTGTTCTCATTTGTTTCGCTCAGGTTGTTAATTCTATCTGTACTAAAAAGCAGATAACGGCTATTTTTTCTAGCAAAGTCGGGAATAGTAATATTCTGGGTGATTGTATAGCTATCCCCTCCTGCAAGAGGTGTATTGTTTTTTGAAAATTCATTGGTGACAGAAATATCATTACCGTAGTAATTCTCGTAGATATCCCTGTCTAGAAATTCGTCATCTGAAAGGTAAACATTGTCATACCACTCACCCAGTGCGGTATAAATACTCTGATTCTTGACAGTCCAAGATACTGAGATAGTTTCACCTGAAGCAGCAGATGTTGGGGCTGTAGCACTCTCGACGACAAGATCCAGACCAGCCATGTTAATAGGTACTGCTCGGACGTTATCATTCTCATCTGTTTCGCCTTGGATGCCAGCTCTCTCCCATTCAAGATCGGTGATATTTGCATCCACCATAAACAACAGGTAGCCACTGTCCTGTATATTATTGGGAATGGTAAGGGTTTGGTTGAGTGTATAGCTAGCCCCAGCTGCCAGTGGTGTTTGCTCCCCTATCGACACCTCTATCAGTTTTGAATCATACTGATATTTCTCAAAAATATCGTCATACCGATCTAAAACATCGTCTTCGGAAAAGTAAACAGCGTCATACCAATCAGTAGGAGCATAAAATTCTCCTTGGTTGGTAACAGTCCAGGACACATCAACTGTCCCACCTGGGACGGCTGGTGTTAAAACTTCGGCATCAGAAACTACCAAGTTTGGGGCATTCAATCGAATTGGTATTGGCTGGTAGCTACTGGTTCCTAGAGGATTGTAAAGAGGGCTATAGCCACCAAGACCAACTCCTATGTAGCGATCGCCTGGAAAGTAAAATGTCTGAGCAAAGGTGGCATTCGATAGTTTATTACTAGGAAGATAAATGTCTGCGTAGGCTGTATAGCTGGCTCCGGGTGCTAGAGGAATATCCCCTTCTGTCAAGCGGCTGCCTACTTCATAAAAGTTGTAATCTTGGGGTCTTACCCCATCTAGGTACGGTTCAGATGAAATGTAAATAGTATCAACTGAGTTTGAAGAAGCGATCGCATTACCTTGGTTGGTGACAGTCCAATAGACGCGGATAGTCTCACCCAACACCGCAGATGATGGAGCGGTGACATTAGAAATTACCAAACCTGATGCAGTTAGGGTAATTGGTTGAGCAAATACATTGTTATCCTCATTTGTTTCGCTCTGGTCGTTGTTTCTATCTGTGGCAAACAACAAGTAGCGGCTGCCCGCTGTAGCGTCGTAGGGAATATAAGTACTCTGGGTGGTTGTATAACTATCCCCCGCTGCAAGAGGAGTATTGTTTTCTGAAGATACGCTGGTGACAAAGAGATCGTTGTCGTCTAGAAACTCGTCATCCGAAAGGTAAATGTAGTCATACCAGTTAGCAGTGGCGATCGCTTCACCTTGGTTGATGACAGTCCAGGACAGATCAATCCTGTCACTCAAATAGCCAAATTGTGGGGCTGTCACGGAAGACACGATCAAATCAGGTTTAACCATAAGTAATCTATCTCCGAATTATTTAGAAAATCTGTTTTTGCAATTAGTAGAGACATTGCATTGCAACGTCTCTACATGTTCTGTCTGTCACTTGTGGTCTGGGAAAAGGTAAGGGGTAAATTTCAGCCTTTAACCGAAAGGTATTGCTTGCTGACGTGTGGACTTTACTGGTATCCAACCATTTGTCCTCAGAAAGTTGGTGCTATGGGAATGACGGTTTCATTTGGTACTAGATTTAACTGATATGGTAAGTTGAGAAACTTGGTGTTTACCACTTCTTTGTAAATCTCTAAATTTGCTTGCCAATTACTAATTATTTTCGATAAGCTAGCCAGACGTTGGCTCTGATCTTCTTGGGCGATCGCATGACTGAAACTCGCAGTAAATAGAACTATAGGACGTACTGTTTTATCTGGCAGTTGTAGCCCAGCTTCATTGATATCTAAGCTCAGCTGCGCCTCTTCGAGAGTATAATTAAACCGCATTGCAGCTTGTACAGGAGCTTTACCAAACTCATGCCACGGCCCAGGATTCAGCAATGTTCTAAAAATATAGTTACGTGCTGTGTTATTCTGCTGCTCGAATAAAACATGTCCTCGAAAATTAATCGATACCTCTTGATACTCTAGTTGCGTCAATGTCTGTGAATATTTTCGAGCGATCGCTGGAATTTCTACTTCTTTTAATTCCTTAGTAGCTATTAGCTCGATGAAAATAATCTTGTTGACTTGAGCAATTATATTGATGCCGTTTTGGAACTTCACCTGAGCAGCAGAATTATTCAGAATCGGCGCTTGTGATAGTTCCCAGTCACTAGGAACGATGCCGCTATATTTGAGAAAATCTGGGGTTAAAATTATTGGATTGTGCTGTTTAGCTGCGATCGCAATGTTTAGTTCTTGGATATTTAGACTTTGATTCATCTGTTTTTGACTATCCCTAAATCTAATTTGCACAGAAAGAATTAAGTTCAAGTTCTGTAAAAATCCAGGTATTAAAAATCTGTGGTCTTTTCAACCGCACCATAATTTCAGTCATGTTTTTATTTTGCTCAATTTATTGAGATAAATTTTCAATATTTTGCCAGAAAACACTAGTATGACTTACGTTATTCAATACATTTTTTTGGCAAAATCACTTAAGTAGTTTACAGGCTATTTGAGTGTATTGTAATCAGACTTAGTGTAAAATTACTCATTTCTTTAAAAAGAAAGCTTTTTCCCAAATACTTTCGAGAAAGATAAAGTTTTTGTAAAGTGCTACGTAATAGCTGTTAGAGTAAGTATAATTACTTTAGTTATGGACTGAAAAAAGGTTAACCCAAAGGAATAGCAAATTTCCCCATCCCTGTATTTACGTAAATTCTGTAATAAAAACTCACATAGCGTGTATATTTTAAAATAGTTAGATAAATCAATAGTCCGAAAATTATGAGTGTCATTCTGACCAGAACGTAGTGGAGGGAGGAATCTCCGAGATGTTTCGCTCCGCTCAACATGACAATTTAAGCATTTATGCAAGAGGTCTAATATTTATTAGTTGCGAAAGAGGGGTTAGCTGGCCTTAACTCGACGGACTAACACAACTCTCACTGAGTAAGCTACAGTACAGCTTCCTTAGCAGATCAGTTATTTTTATGTATATGCCCGAAAGCTAATGACTGAAACGATCCAAATTGGTAATCGTACAATCACAGCTAGTGAACTGATTCCCTTACTGGCAAATTATCAAATGCTGCCACAGTTGCGGCGGGAATTAATAATTGACGAGGCGATTGAGCAAATCTCACGTTCTGCGAACACAGTAGTAGAATGCACGCCTGAAGAAGTAACCCAAGCTCAACAGCAATTTTTTGCTGAAAAACAGTTAAACAGTGAAGCTGACATCCAAGCTTGGATGGCATATCAAGGACTGACTCCCAATCAACTCGAAGCTGTTACTACTCGCAAGCTGAAGATTGAAAAATTCAAGCAAGCTGTTTGGGGTAATAAACTAGAATCCTACTTTTTTCAGTGCAAGGCAAAACTGGACAAAGTTATTTACTCCCTACTGCGAACCCAGGATGTGGGAATTGCTCAAGAACTCTACTTTCGGATTCAAGACCAAGAAAATTCTTTTGCAGAAGTAGCGCGGGAATATTCGCAAGGGCCAGAAGCCCAAACTGGCGGTTTAGTCGGCCCGATTGAATTGAACGCACTACATCCGATAATGGTGCAAATGCTTTCTAGCAGTCAACCGGGTCAAATATTGCCCCCGGCTCGCGTCGCCGAGTGGTTTGTGATTGTGCGGTTGGAGAAATTCATCCCAGCAAAACTAGATGAACCCATGAAAGTCCGCCTACTAAATGAACTGTTTGAAACCTGGCTACAGGAACAGCAAAAGCAAATTATGTCTGCTTCAACTGATGAGCCGCCAAGCTAAGGGAACTCCAACAAATAAATTATCTAATCTTGTGGGGTGGGCAACATGAGCGCCCAGTTCACAGAACGGGCAAGATGCATTGGTGTCAACTTAAATAAAAAATAGCTTTACTATTGGCCTCCTCACCCGCCAGAAAATGAATTCTCTGGCGGATGAGCGAAAGTCTACTCAAGTAGACTCAGGATTTTGACCGATATTATAGTAATCTAAAGATGACTTGTACTATGAGCAAGGAACTTCAGTTTCGTGCGGGATATGGATTTCACGTTAAGTTGACACGTATGGGCAAGATGCCCATCCTACAATAAATATTGGGATATTTTATGACTTGGAAGTCTCTAACTAAACTGCTGAGCATAAAACCGGGCATAACGACGCTCTAGTGACAACAATTCTTCGTGGGTTCCTGATTCGACAATTTGTCCTTGTTCGAGGACTAAAATGCGATCGCATCGCCTAACTGTAGATAAACGGTGGGCAATGATAAACACAGTCCGGTTTTGCATCAGTCTTTCTAATGCTTCTTGTACCAAAGCTTCTGACTCAGAATCTAATGCAGATGTGGCTTCATCTAGAATCAAGATTTGTGGATTGAGGAGAACAGCACGAGCGATCGCAATTCTTTGTCTTTGTCCACCTGATAAGTTTACCCCACGTTCGCCTACCCAAGTATGATAGCCCTCTGGTAGTTGGCTGATAAACTGATGGGCGTTAGCAATTTTTGCTGCTTGTGCAACTGCTTCCAAATCAAAAGCGTCTTGTCCAAAAGCAATATTTTGGGCAATTGTCCCGGAAAAGATGATGGTTTCTTGAGGAACAATTCCAATTTGTCGCCGGAGACTGTGAAACTTGACATCTCGAATATCAATACCGTCAATTAAGATTTGACCAGTTATGGGGTCATAAAAACGCGGTAAGAGATTCACAAAAGTGGTTTTACCAGCACCAGAAGCACCCACAAGGGCGATCGCTTCACCAGGTAAAACCAATAAACTGATATCCTTTAATACAGATTCACCAGGTTTATAAGCAAAAGAAACATTATGATATTCTACTTTGCCAGTGACAGGAGGTAGAGCGATCGCATTTCGCTTTTCTACTACCGTCGGTTGAATTGCCATCAATTCAAAAACGCGGTCAACAGATGCTTCACCCTGCTTAAATTCGTTGTAGTTGTTAGTTACGTGGCCAATAGGGTCAATTAACAGCACTGCTGCGGTTAAGTAGCTAAAAAACTCCGCCACCGTTAAGTTGCGTTGGGAAATCTGCCATCCTCCCACAATCAGTAACGATAATGCACTCAAAGCTTCCAAAAACCCAACTACAGGAGTCTGAATCGCTTTGAGCCGTTCCGCCGAGTATTTCGCTTGCAAACTGCGTTCAGCCTCATGACCAAATCGGGCGATTTCGTAATTTTCAGCAGCAAAAGCTTGTACCAAACGGATACCGCTAAAAACTTCTGTCAGAATTGCCGATAAACCCGACACGCGATTTTGACTTCTTAAAGAATACTTGCGTAGCCGTTCACCAAACCAGCCAATTAAAACACCCATCAGCGGCGCAACAATCACCGTTGCAAGTGTTAACTGCCAATTTAGGTAAATCATGTAAATCGGAATGGCCAGCAATTGCAAAACGCAGGGGATAAAGTCGTGAAATACTTTATTGACAACTTCACCAACTCGGTCAACATCTTCCGTGAGGCGGTAAGATAAATCACCTGCTTTTGCGGTTTCAAAATAGCTGAGATTTAGCTTTTGGAGATGAGCATAGACTTGTTGGCGCAGATGAAAAGCAACTCTTAAAGAGGCTTTGGCCATGTACATATCTTGCACAGACTGAAAAAAGCCTCTGATTAGAAATACTAAAGCACAAGTCCCGGCTATTTGGGCGATCGCTACTACATTACCTTGTCCAAAGGGAGTTGCCAGTTTCCCGGCGAGATTAATCAGCGTTAATGTCGCCAGTACATATCCCACAATACCAACAAATCCCTTGGTGATAGTTTGCCATTGGGGTCGGAGATAGGGTAGCAGTTGCCAGTAATTAGAACGCGTTTTCAAGCTTTAACGTCCACAACGATATTTTTCCTTGTTTGACGCTATCAGCTTTTGGGGAGTTTCTGAACACTTAATAGCAGTTGCCACATAGATTAGGACATAAACTTATCATAAAACTCTGACAAAAAGAGACTTTCAAGGCTATTCCCTATTCTCTGCTATAACTGATACTGTTCTGAGAATTTGTTGATTCCCAACGTAGTAAGTTTGGTAACTGCGACAAGTGGACACCATAGTTAAAAATCCACAAGATAATCTCTAAAATCAATAAATTTCGTACCCAAATAAGTTCTGGTTGAGGATTTAAAAGCGTTAGTCCTTGATAAAGTTGCCAGATCCGGTAAGGCAAGTACAAGCAAGGTATCATGACCCACACACAGGAGTGAAATCTTTTTAGCGTTAACTTTTCGGATAAAATCTGCAATCCCAACATGAGAAAGTAAGAAGCAAGTACAATCAGTACTTGATGGTAACTCCACCAGACGCCCCACAAAATCATTGTTAACAAGGGAAGTGCCAAACCTAATACTAATACAATCAAGAACCACACCTTAAACCATGCCGGCAATGGTTCCGGGATGCTGAAGGGTTTAGAATATCTCCAAACCCAACCAACAAAAGCCAAAAATGATGTAGCACCTACGAAAAACAGGAGATTTTCTAAGAATAGGTAGAGGTTGAAGGAAATCATTATTATCAATGTCAGGAGTATGTGTTTTCAGTGCCGTTGTATCAATATTTTCTAACCTCTATCAAAAGAAACAAGAATTGTATTCCTTTGGTTAGACCAAAAAATACTGAGTAATAGATATGTTAAGTAAAGAAGAACACGATCTAGGTGTCTGCTAAAAGTAGCTAACCTTAAATGCAGAGGTAAAGATGATTTATCTGTACTAATTCGTGTTTCTATATTATGCAAACAAGGTAAGAGCTTCGTTCTTGCCTTGAGAGCCAACAATGTAAAATTTTCTAGCGGGGTTGCCGTGTCTGAATTATTCCAAGCAGTCCTAGATAGTGAAGAAAAGAGTGATTTGCGTTCTTTCATCAGTGAATTACGTCAAAAAGACAAAAAGTATTTGTTGCGGAACGACATATTGAATGTATACAGTGAATACTGCTCCAAATACCAGAAATCTGAGACGTTTTGTACTACTTCTGATTTAGGCAAGTTAATTTACTACACTCAGGAAATTATTCAGGAGGACTCAAACTTTTGTTTCATTATCCGTCCTAAGATTGCTAGTCAAGAAATTTATTGGTTGACATCAGACTTGAGTGTTGAGCCAATGACGGTGCAGGAACTACTGGATCTACGCGATCGCTTAGTGAACAAGTTTCAGCCTAACGAAGGCGACCTGCTAGAGTTAGATTTTGGGCCTTTTTATGACTACACCCCTGTGATCCGCGACCCCAAAAACATTGGGAAGGGGGTGCAATTTCTCAACCGCTATCTATCCAGCAAAATATTTCAAGACTCTAAACAATTGCTGGAAAGCTTATTAAATTTCTTGCGTCTGCACCAATATAACGGTGTGCAATTATTAGTCAATGACCGCATTCAATCCCAACAACAACTTTCGCAGCAAGTTAAAAAAGCGATTACATTTGTTAGCGATCGCCCCAATGAAGAATCTTACGAAGACTTGCGGTTCCAATTGCAAACAATGGGTTTTGAACCGGGTTGGGGTAACACAGCCCAGCGGGTGCGAGATACTTTAAATATTCTCGACGAATTGATCGACTCTCCCGATCCCCAGACTTTAGAAGCCTTCATCTCTCGCGTCCCGATGATTTTTAGAATCGTCCTTGTTTCAGCCCACGGTTGGTTTGGACAAGAAGGCGTTTTGGGGCGTCCCGATACTGGTGGTCAGGTGGTTTACGTACTTGATCAGGCCAAGAGTCTGGAAAAGCAATTGCAAGAAGATGCCCTTTTAGCTGGTTTAGAGAAACTAAACGTGCAGCCAAAGGTAATTATTCTCACCCGTCTGATTCCCAATAGTGATGGTACTCTTTGTAATCAACGACTAGAAAAAGTCCACGGTACTGAGAACGCCTGGATTTTACGAGTACCTTTGCGGGAATTCAATCCCAACATGACTCAAAACTGGATTTCCCGATTTGAGTTTTGGCCTTACCTAGAAACCTACGCTATTGACTCAGAAAGAGAACTGCTAGCAGAATTTCAAGGCAGACCTGACTTAATTGTTGGTAACTATACTGATGGGAATTTAGTGGCATTTTTGTTAGCACGGCGGATGAAAGTCACTCAGTGCAATGTCGCCCATGCTTTGGAGAAATCTAAATATTTGTTCAGTAACCTCTACTGGCAAGATTTAGAGGATAAATATCACTTTTCCTTGCAATTTACTGCTGATTTGATTGCAATGAATGCTGCCAACTTCGTCATTAGCAGCACTTACCAAGAAATTGTTGGAACCCCGGATAGTGTGGGACAGTATGAGTCATACAAATGCTTCACCATGCCGGAGTTGTACCATGTGGTGAATGGGATTGAATTATTTAGCCCTAAATTTAACGTCGTACCACCTGGAGTAAACGAGAATTACTATTTCCCCTATTCGCGGACTCAAGACCGAGTTGAGAGCGATCGCCAACGTCTTGCAGAAATACTCTTTACCTTAGAAGATCCGACCCAAATCTTTGGCAAACTTGACGATCCCAGTAAGCGTCCTCTATTTTCAATGGCGCGTCTTGACCGGATCAAAAACCTCACAGGTTTAGCCGAATGCTATGGTAAAAGTCAGGAATTACAAGAGCATTGCAACTTAATTTTAGTTGCAGGTAAGTTGCGCGTGGAAGAATCAGGCGACAACGAAGAACGTGACGAAATTATCAGACTTTACCAAATCATTGACGAGTACAATCTTCATGGCAAGATTCGCTGGCTTGGTGTCCGCCTATCTAAAACTGATTCTGGTGAAATCTACCGAGTAATCGCCGACCATCAAGGAATTTTTGTGCAACCAGCTTTATTTGAAGCTTTTGGTTTGACAATTTTAGAGGCAATGGTTTCAGGAATACCGACTTTTGCCACCCAGTTTGGTGGGCCATTAGAAATTATTCAGGACAAGGTTAATGGATTTTATATTAACCCGACCAATTTAGAAGAGACAGCTACGAAAATTGTGAATTTTGTCACTAAATGCGAACAGAATCCCAACTACTGGGGTGAAATTTCTCAGCGAGCAATTGACCGAGTTTATAGCACTTATACTTGGAAAATTCACACTACCAAGCTGCTCTCATTAGCACGGATTTATGGCTTCTGGAACTTTACCTCGAAGGAGAATCGGGAAGATTTGTTGCGCTATATTGAGGCTTTGTTCTATTTAATTTACAAGCCAAAAGCGCAACAACTATTAGAGCAGCATAAGTATCGGTAATTAGTCATTAGTCAATGGTCATTTGTCATTAGTTTTAACTGTTGACTCTTGACCCTTGACTCTTGTACAGACGCGATTAATCGCGTCTGTACTACTCCTGACTAAATTGTCAACGCTCGCCAGGTTCGCTGACCAACTACTCCATCCACCGCTAAATTTTGCTGGTTTTGAAAGGCCTTGACAGCGGTTTCTGTTAGTGCACCGAAAATACCATCAATGCGGACGGCATAGCCGTTAGAGATTAACAATCGTTGCAAGGCTCTAACGGCAACACCAGAGCTACCAAAATAGAGATTTGGCAGAGGTTGGCTACTAAACTTCTGAAATTTTCCTAAAGCCTTTTTACGGCTTTTGCCTACGGACTGAGCATACTTTTGGGGTTCAGCTAAGCCAGAAGAACCAGGGAACTGATTATTTTTTTTGATTTTTTTAAGTGTATTTTCTTTATCTATTGTGAGCGCTGACATCCCAGCCTGGGGAGTTGCATCTGCCTGCATAAATTCAGGTGGTGTGACTTGAGCAGTTAAAGATAACTCGCTCTCTGTTGACTGATGCACGCCATTTTCCATCTGAAATAATTGCTGCTCCGGCAAATTGGGCCCAGATGCTTGTCTTGTTGTTAACACGCTCGTCATCAGCAGGCCGATTTCAGTCATGGTAGTTCATTTTACTAAGACCAATATTTCTTTTGACGAACAAAAATGCTGCTATTCCGGAATAGTGCATACTGAATTAATTAAAAAATATGTACTAATTTTTTCAGATAGCCTGTCATTATCCCATTTTTTTTCCTCATTCTTCGGTTTAATTAGACTACTTTGATTTAGGCTTTGTACTTTTTTTGTTTGTGATCAAGCCATCAATTTGTAAAATATTGCTCCTAAATCGACGGTTTAGACAATAACATACTATGTGATCTCATGGAAATGCCATCAAGCAAATTTGCAGAATTATCTTAAGATCGTAGTTGGTCTGCTAATGCGGTTTTTAGCATGTTTATACTGCTACCAATAACACTACTGGATGTACCGAGTCAGCTCTTTTAAGCAATGATCAATGCAGAGTTTGACAACAATAATAGACTCTAGGTTCAAAAAAAATTGTCCCCCCGCAGATGGTGGTTAGAAACTTTTTGTAGATTAGGATGTGCGATCGCCTCTAATTAAAAGCGATCGCTTTTACAGTTGACTACCCTACGCCATCGATAACTGGATGAAAGTAGAAGGCAAAACCTAAAACCGTATAGGCAGCCAATAGCAATGTGCCTTCTAGCCAGTTGGATTTACCATCAGAACTGATGCTATTGGCAATCAACACCGACACAACCACAGCTACTAATTCAAAAGGATGGAAATTCAAATCCATAGGCTGACCCATTATCCACCCGGCAATGACTAAAACGGGAGCGACAAACAGAGCAATTTGCATACTCGATCCTACAGCCACGGAAACAGAAAGATCCATCTTATCTTTCATTGCTACTGTTACTGCTGTGGTGTGTTCGGCAGCATTGCCAATGATGGGTACAAGAATCACCCCTGTAAATAGTGCCGTTAAACCCAACTGAGATGTGGCTATTTCTAAAGAGTCAACAAGTAGTTCTGACTCAATTGCTACTAGCAGGGTACATACTAGCAACACTCCACTCCACAACCAAATATTTGGTTTAGCGTGAGGTATTTCCTCGGCTTCTATTTCTGCTACACCCACATCATATAGATAGGAGTGGGTTTTCATCGAAAATAGCAGCGTTAAGGCGTAGACGAGAATTAACACTACAGCAACAGCAACGGAAAGATCTTGCAACGTTGCTTCGCCAATTCCTTGAGAGCTAAATTTCATTGCTGTTGGCAGCAAAATTGCAATCACTGCCAAATTCATAGAAGAAGCATTCACCCGCGCCACAATTGGCTGGAATGTCTGTTCTTTGTGGCGCAGACCGCCCAAAAGCATGGAAAGACCCATCACTAGCAGTAAATTGCCGATAATCGATCCCGTGATACTGGCCTTGACTACTTCTACAAATCCAGCCTTCAAAGCAATTAGGGCGATAATCAGTTCCGTAGCATTGCCAAAAGTGGCATTCAGCAACCCCCCCAATGATGGCCCAACCACTACAGCAATTTCTTCTGTAGCTGTACCCATCCAAGCTGCTAAGGGCAGAATTGCTAATGCTGCTGCAATGAAAACTATCAATTCACCCCACTCCAGAAAGTGGGCTGCTAAAGAAATCGGGATAAACAGCAATAAAACCAGAAAAACAATGTTTTTACCTGACATTTGTCACCTTGAGTTGAAGGTATCCTATCGGAGTTGTGAGTACTGAGTGAAGAGTAAGGAAATGGTGTTAAGTAAACATAATTCACTAAAGATACTTCATCGCTTGTAATTGGAGCTTTTGCCCTAACTACAAACTTTAATTTATTCATGTTTAGCTAGCGACTGCTTCATTTGTTTCACTTACTCAAATCTCAGCACGGACTAAACCATAGCTATCCGCGCTTCAGCACTCCCACAGGATACTCTCAACAGTCTGTAGACCGATTCAGAGATTTTACTGTTTTCAGTCTTATGCTAGATTTGTAAAATAAAATTGAGTTTTATTGTGTTTTAGCAATCTTTTGTTGCAAAACTATGAATTTAAGCCAAAATTTTACACCAACAATGGGGTTTAATGTATTAAAAGACAATTAAATTTTTCATTGGTGCTGCCAACCAAGAAATCCTAATTGAGGCGTCGTTCAATGGCTAATTATTTTAAGCCTTTAGGGAAAAGGCTGTGCGATAACGCAGATTTCCCATTATACTAAGACCGCTTCTTTGGAAATTTGCTTGAATCACATAGTTGTCGTCTATACCGGATTTTGTGTACAAACTGTTGTAGAAAGGCCTACGCACAATATTTTCGACGCAACTGCAAGTTTTTTGTTTTGGATATATATACATGACTTCTGCTGAAATGCCAGCTAGCTCTGGCTCAACATTCACATTAAATCCAGATTCCACAAACATCCAACAAACCGATCCCCTGAGAAAGGCTACCGGTGTTTATGTAACGGTACATGGTCATTTTTACCAGCCGCCAAGGGAAAACCCTTATCTGGACGCGATTGAACGTCAACCGAGTGCTGCACCTTTCCATGACTGGAATGAGCGGATTCATTGGGAATGTTATCGTCCGAATGCTTTTGCCAGAGTCTTAAATGACCGAGGCGAAGTGGTGGGGATCGTGAATAATTATGAGTATTTGAGCTTCAATATTGGGCCGACGCTGATGTCGTGGCTAGAACGCTACGATCTGGAGGTTTATCAGCGGATTTTGGAGGCAGATGCTAAGAGTGCCCAACGTTTGCATGGTCATGGGAATGCGATCGCGCAAGTATACAATCACATCATCATGCCCCTGGCGAATGAACGCGATAAATATACCCAAATTCGCTGGGGCAAAGAAGACTTCCGTTCCCGGTTTGGTCGCGATCCCGAAGGCATCTGGCTAGCGGAAACTGGTGTAGATTATGCCACCCTAGAAGCTTTAGTTGCCGAAGGTATTCGTTTCATTATCCTTGCACCATCTCAGGCGCAGCGTTGTCGTCCCCTGCCGAATCAGGATGATCCCCATCCCCAATGGCACGAAGTTGGTGGTAGCCAGATTGATCCCACACGTCCCTATCGTTGCTATTTGAAGCCTACACTCAGCACATCTTCACCTCTAAGTGCGATGGCTACTAGCAATGGCAAGACTGACCATTCTTCGTCTCCCCACGAAGAGGTCAATACAGAGGGCTTGCCTTATATAGATATCTTTTTCTACGACGGCCCAATCTCGCGGGATATGGGTTTTAGCGACGTTGTTTATAATTCTCATCACTTTGCTGGACGCATCGGTTCAGCCGTGCGTGGGGATCATCGTCCAGCCCAATTAATTTCTGTAGCGACAGATGGGGAAACCTTTGGACACCACAAGAAAGGAACCGAAAAAACTCTAGCCTTTGCCTTCATCAACGAGTTTCCCCAACATGGTTGGACGGTGACGAACTTTGCTCACTACCTCAGCTTAAATTCTCCTACTTGGGAAGTGGAGTTAAAACCAATCACAGCATGGAGTTGCGCCCACGGTGTCGGCAGATGGCAAGATGATTGTGGTTGCGGTGGTGAAGGTAGTCTTTGGCATCAAAAATGGCGTCGCCCTTTGCGGGATGCCTTGAATTGGCTGCGGGATCAGCTAATAGAGATATATGAGGAAAATGGTAGGCAGTTATTTCGTGATCCCTGGCAAGCACGAGATGAATATATCCAAGTAATGCGCGATCGCTCTCCTGCCAATGTTAGCCGTTTTCTCTCTCGTCATCAAACCCGTAAATTGACAGCGGCAGAACAAGTAGACGCCCTACGCCTATTGGAAATGCAGCGTCACGCTTTGCTGATGTTTACCAGTTGCGGCTGGTTTTTTGAAGAAATTTCCCGCCCAGAGGGAACGCAGATTCTCCGCTATGCCGCTCGTGCTTTGGAACTGGCGGGGGAAGTAGCTGGTGTACAGTTGGAAAAAGGTTTCCTCAAACGTCTTGGTTTAGCTCCCAGTAATGTCGATCACTTCCAACACGGTGCGGAAATATATCGCCAGCTGGTGCTAACTGCTCAGGTTGGT
Organism: Komarekiella atlantica HA4396-MV6; assembly: GCA_019359395.1. GTDB lineage: Bacteria > Cyanobacteriota > Cyanobacteriia > Cyanobacteriales > Nostocaceae > Komarekiella > Komarekiella atlantica. The sequence goes on along the minus strand of JAHHHK010000003.1, from coordinate 92,883 downwards.
TTCAAGGAAGTAGCAGCCCATTACGCTATTACTTCCCTGTTTGCCAATCACAAACCTACGGAGAAGCGCAATTTCCAGTCTGGACAAGATGCCGCTAGTAAACACTCTCAAACTTCTCACAAACGGGTTTATTGCTACACTGCCAATGAGCTAGATTACCAACTACAACGGATGGGATCATTGACTTTGGTAGTTGGACATTTGAAGCTGGTGTCAGAAATTACCTGGGAAAGTGAGCATTTGGTGTTTGCTGTGTTGCACTTAGGAGGCTGGGATTTCCATTGCTGCATTCAGCAATTTACCGGGCGGCGTGACTACAGCCAATTAAAAGAAAAGCTGTTTGGGGCACTACAACAAGCAAGTGCGGCTCATACTATCTTGGCGATGACACAGCTATTTGGGGAAGAGGCTTTCAGCTTGCAAAATCTATTTGCTGAAGAACGTCATAGAATTATGCGGCTGCTCAGTCAGGAAACACTGGCACGTTTAGGTCAGCTTTATACTCAGGCGTACCGTGATAATTACGGCGTGCTCATGGCATTCCATCGAGATGAGCTAGCAGTACCACAAGAATTGCAGGTAGCAGCGGAGATTGCTTTAGGACATCGCTGTATGATGATATTGCGATCGCTAGAGCAAGACATCACCGAACCGCAAAAGATGTGGAATCACATAGTAGAATTGGAGGCGATCGCCACCGAAGCAAAACATCTGCGTTGTCGGTTGAATATTCCCGAAGGCAAGCAAATGTTAGAACAGTTAATTGCGCGGTTACTCTGGCAACTGTTGCATGATTCTAATGGTAGTTTCAATGCAGATATCCAACAGTTGGAGCGATTAATTGATGTTGGGGATCATCTGAATATTGATATCTCATTACAGCGATCCCAAGAACTATACTTCAGCTGTCTGCACAGTCAGATAGTGCCTCTGTGTGTTACCACCCTTGCCAATGACGAAGATACTCATCAGTGCCGACAGTTGCTCAAGTTAGGGCAAAAGTTAGCCGTTGATGTCACCGTGATTTGGGATAAATTTGCATAGACAGCCGAAACATAGTTTCTATTAACGCTAATTTTGAAAGCGATCGCTAGCTCAATTACTAAAGCATCGGGGAGAAGGGGAAGAATAATTCTTCCTACCTCTCCCCGACTCTTATTTACTTTTTCTGCGGTTCGTTTTTAATACTCTGGAACTGACGAATCTACTTCCCGACTCCAAGCAGTAATTCCGCCTTTAACATTCGTACCGACAATTCCAGCTTCCTTGAGGATACCGAGGGCTTTTGCCGATCGCCCGCCCATCTTACAATGAGCAATTAAACGATGCCCATTAAGTATTTCTTTAACTTTGGCAACACCATTCCCGTTTTCAATATCTGGTAAAGGTACTAAAACTGAACCGGGAATCTTAGCGATATCGTATTCATTGGGGTTGCGGACATCCAGCAGTACAAAATCTTTTGCACCACTATCCAACAATTCCTTCAATTCCTTAACGGTCATTTCTTGAATTTCCATCTGCTGTTTCGCCTCCTCTGCCTTGGCTTGTGGGATACCGCAGAATTGTTCGTAGTCTATGAGCTTTTCAATCACCGGACGGATGGGATTTGGACGCAGCTTCAACTCCCGAAATTTCATTTCTAGAGCATTATACAGCAGCAGTCGCCCACTCAGGGTATTACCCTGTCTCATAATGATTTTGACAGTTTCGGTTGCTTGAATTAGACCAATAATTCCTGGCAAGATTCCCAGTACGCCACCTTCTGCACAGGATGGAACCATTCCTGGTGGCGGTGGTTCTGGGTACAGGTCACGATAATTCGGCCCACCTTCGTAGTTAAATACAGTAGCTTGCCCTTCAAAGCGGAAAATTGAACCGTAGACGTTGGGCTTGTTGAGCAATACGCAGGCGTCGTTAACTAGATACCTGGTGGGGAAGTTATCCGTACCATCCACCACAATATCGTAAGGACGAAGAATATCCAAAGCGTTTTCGGAAGTGAGGCGAGTTTCGTACAAATCAACCTGACAATAGGGATTGATCTCAAGAATTCGCTGCTTTGCTGATTCAATTTTGGGCTTACCTACCCAGGACGTACCGTGAATTACTTGGCGTTGCAGGTTGGAAGTATCAACAACATCAAAATCAACAATACCAATACGACCGACACCCGCCGCTGTGAGATATAAAAGCAGTGGCGCACCTAATCCACCTGTACCGATACACAATACACTGGCTGCCTTCAGGCGCTTTTGTCCTTCCATTCCTACTTCCGGCAAAATTAAGTGTCGGGAGTAGCGTTCGTAATCATCTTTTGTCAACTGGATTTCATCCAGATTCGGATTGAGCATAAGAGTTGTAATGTGAAAGAGCAGGAATATTAATCCTATCGAAAAACGATATCTGTCTTGAACTTAAGCCGTTAAATTATATTTTCAATCAATTATCAGTTATTAGTTCTTCACTGATTACTGTTTACTATTTCAATTGCCTCTGCTTGGAATTGATGAGTATCATCAAGACTCCAGCTTTGGATTTCCGTAGCTCTGGCATTTTGGACGGAAACTATTATATACGAGTATCCTTGCCAAGCATATAGGCGATCGCATTCTGAAGGTATAGCGGGATGACCTGGGTGCGAGTGATAAATTCCAATAATGTTTAGTGAGCGATCGCGTGCTGCTTTTTGTGCTTGTAACATAACTTGAGGTGCGATCGCATATTGCCGCCTTTTACTTTCTGCTGTGTACTCACCTAGGAAATCAGCCGCCTCTGTACTCCAGGCATTTTCTGTTGGCATGACTTCAACTACAGTTTTACTATCACTGCCCAGATAGCCTAAAATGATCCCGCAGCACTCATCAGGGTAAATATTTTCAGCATGAGTGCGGATAATTTGCAAATGTTCTTGGCTGACTCTGATCATATCTGCATTCCTAATTTTTGTTAACTATGTGCTTATTTCAATCTTGATTTGCTGCGACGCTCTCCAGTTATTGCTGATAATTTTTGCCCTCAGACAACACTCTTAATTAATATATCTCTCTCTAGATATAATCAAAATTGCTAAATATATCAGAATTACACCTCTAGACTCACGAATTAAAAACAAAAAAAGTTAATACTAAAAGAGAGCTTTACAAGCGTTAAAACTGGTTGTCATCAAAAATTAGACTCCAGAAAAAAAAGAAAAAAGAGTACAAACAATGACAGCTTCTACAGACCGCGAGCCAGAAATTCAAAAACTGCGTGAACTAATCAAAGACATTGATTATGGGATGTTTACTACAGTTAATGATGATGGAAGCTTGCATAGTTATCCTATGTCAACAAGTGGTGAGATTAATTCTGATGCCACACTTTGGTTTTTTACCTATGCTAAATCTCACAAAGTAACTGATATTGAACACCATCAGCAAGTCAATGTCAGTTACTCATCACCAGATCAGCAGCGATTCGTTTCCATATCAGGTACAGCACAATTAGTGCAAGACCGCAACAAAATGCGAGAACTATGGAAGCCGGAACTTCAAACTTGGTTTCCTAAAGGACTAGCGGAAGCTGATATTGCTTTGCTCAAGGTAAATATCAATCAGGTTAATTACTGGGATAGTCAATCAAGCTTTAAGCCACAAACAATTGATTTGTTGAGATTATCACAACTTTAAGGTGTGGGATTATTAAGTTGAACCTGTAAAAGTAAATTTAATCACAAAAATCAATGCCAAGCAATAATAGTGAAGCCGCCCCAAAGCATCTATCTCTAGAGCTAAAACGGCGGCATTTTTTACAAAAGGTGTAGGAAAAAGTTTTTGGGACGTTAAATTTATGCCTTACAAACATATTGAAGACTTACCAGATTCAGTCAAAGAAAACTTACCCAAGCACGCTCAAGAAATTTTTCGGGCTGCATTTGACAGCGCTGAAGAACAATATGGGGAAGAAGAACGGGCTTTTCGTGTCGCTTGGAGTGCAGTCAAGCGCGATTACGAAAAAGGCGATGATGAACAATGGCACAAAAAACCAGAATAACTAAGACAACATCACTTCTAAAACTGAGTTTGGCTTGACAAAATTTAGATGTAAACGTGTTATTTCAAACATCATTATGAATTACCTTGTTGCAGTCTTACCAGATAAAAGACAAACAGAAGCCGCTTACTCTGCTCTAGAAGAAGCGGGTATGCAAATGTCACAAGTTAATATTTTGGGCAATGGTTATAAGAGTGCCGATGAATTTGGATTAATTGATCCCGAAAAGCAAGCTCATAAACAGACAAATCGGCTGTTATACTGGCTTGTTCCTTTCGGATTTATAGTAGGTTACGCCTTCAATTTCCTCACACAAATTGAGATTTTTCCCCAGGTTACAGCCTTCGGTAATGAAATTATTGCTGGTCTGATGGGAGCAGCATCCGGTGCATTAGGTGCTGTTTTAATTGGTCGAGTAGTCGGTTTAACTGTTGGTAGTGGCGATGCCTTACCCTATCGTAACCGTTTGAATGCTGGCAAGTACCTGATTGTAGTGAACGGAAATGAAGATTTAATTCGCGAAGCAACTCGCTTACTTCGTCAATTTGAACCGGAAAATATTCAAGGCTACATAGAAGAACCAAGCGGTACGTAACTTTGATTAAATGAAGCCTCACTGCCAGAAGTTAGTGCAGATTTATAAATGGTGAAAAATTCTTTTGTTCAAACCTACGGAATAGGCAGGATAGCCAAATATCAAAATAACTTTTTACCGTTCTATAACCACAATTCAGTAGAGACGTTGCAATGCAACGTCTCTACGAAATGATCGGTTTTTTTCGCCTTTATCTTGAATACTAAATCGGTGTTTTAGACAGTTAGCAACGATTAGGCTAATTTCTAATTAATACTTAAAACTACCTTACGACTTGCCAGCAGGTGGAGCAGCATTAATTAGGTCTGGCTTCTCCTCAAGAGGAGGATGCTCAATAGCTTGGTCTAATGTGGGACGTTGATGCTGCTCAAAAGATTTTAACTGTACAGGTTGGCCTGTCTCAATTGAGTGATATAGCGCCTGAATAATCCGAACGTCATTTAATCCTTCTATCCCAGATGGCTCTGGGTCTTTATTTTGTAAAATGCAATCTGAGAAATATGTGAATTCAGCCGCTAGCTGGTCGTGAGGAGCAAAGGTGCGCTCTTGGGTTTCATCATTAACTGTGAGGTAGTGCTTCAATTCTCCCTGCCAAGCATAGGCGGATTCTACTCGTAAATCGCCTTTTGTACCCACAATTTGATAGGTAGAAACTTTCGCTGCTCCAAAGCTACAGGTAAATGTCGCCAGTCGTTCATTCGGAAAGCGCAAGATAGCACTAGTCATTTCTTCCACTTCACTGAAGCGTTGTTCTCCGTTGTTAGCAGCTACAGCAAAGACTTCTATTGGTTCATCTTGGAATAAATAACGTGCAGCATTAATGCAATAGATGCCAATGTCGTTGAGCGTACCACCCCCAGTTACATTTCGTAAACGAGTATTGCCATCCTCCACTTGTTGAGTGAAAACTGAATTGAAAATGCGTGCTTCACCGATTTGCTTTGAGCGTAAAATTTCAACTGCTTGCAAGTTTGCTTCATCTAGATGTAAGCGGTATGCAATCATTAACTTCACATTGTTGTCTTTGGCAGCTTTAATCATTGCCTCACAATCTTCTTCGGTGACTGCCATTGGTTTTTCGCACAGTACATGAATTGCTTGATTAGCCGCCCGCACAGTGTAATCGCGATGCAAGTGATTAGGTAATGCAATATAAACTGCATCAATCTCACCACTTGTAAGGCAGTCCTCATACTCTTCATAGGAATAAGTACGTTGAATGCCATACTGTTTGCTAACTTCTTCACGTTTAGTGGGATCATCTGAAACTAGAGCAACTAATTCAGAGTTATCAGCATGAGTAAATGCAGGTAAAGCAGCTTCTTGAGCAAACCAACCCAAACCAACAACGGCGTAACGAATTTTGCCCTTTCCGTTTGTAGCTGTCATTTTTAGACCTCTCAATGAATAAGTTGATTTCAAAAAACCCTCTTTTAGCTTGATGGAGTTTATTAAATATTCAATCCTACTAATGAGATAAGCTCTAATCATGCTTAAGTGTGAATGAAGCGATCGCATCCGCTAACATATTTGAAAAATAGGCACTCTGTTGGGTGCATCAAATTTTATCAGTTAACAGTTAACAGTCAACAGTTAACATAAAATCCCATCTCCTTTTAGGGGTGGGATGAGCTTATGTGTTTATCTACGTTTACACCGAAGTTCAGATAGCGCGCGCTATGTGGGTCTTACTGCCCAACCGTTATTTTAGAACGGTTGCCTGGTGTCCTCTGTGTTTGGAAAAGTTGTGATCCTACTAAAGCAAAATCACAAACTATGCTGGTTTCAACGGTGAGCCGAAGCGAATGCATTTGTCTTGAAATTTTTTTGGTATGGGTGTAAAGTCTTTTATATTTATTTACAGCCGTTGTTAAAAATATACAGCGGTGCAAATTCCCATATCCAGTTAGAAGTGTATGCATTTGATTTTGAAACGCTTTAAAATTTGCGCTATACCAAGGACAGACTAACTGCAATTAATGAGTATAATTGCTAGCCTGATCGTTTTTATTTTAAATTGGGTGCAAGTACTGATTTTTGTGTTTTCAGACTTCGACTAACATTTATATGATTGCGAAATATCCTATTAGCATCAGCGTTATTCAATGTGAAAACTCTCATCGTTCAAGCACCTGAATTTCCCCTGAGCTAACTCTGTATAACTTCATGCAGATAAAGTTTGAAGAATCTCATAAAACTTAAGGAGCGCTTACAATGAATCAAATACAAGTGGCTTTAATTATTGGTTATCTATTAATGACATGCTATTTTTTTTGCAATTGGTTAATATTTTCGCTGCGTCATCCCAGTTCTTCTCCAGAAGATAAGTTTTTGTCATTTGTGATGTTCTTGATCACAACTATCTTTTGGCCTTTAGTAGTTCCGATATCTTGTTTAGGAATGTTAAAAAAACAGCAATTGGAGTATAGTACGGTAATTCCTGTTCTCTTGGCAATGTTTGCCTTTAGTATTTCCTACTATCTGACTTATCTACATGCACATGGGATTTGCTACACTGGTTTACTTTGCCCTTATGCCTCATGATTGAGTTAGTTAAAACCAGCTTCTAGAGAAATTTGAGTTACTCTAGATTCATCTTTTAACTTAATCGGTATAGATTCAGCGAATTTTTCTATCTTGTAAATTAATCTATTCAACCGAAGTTGCTTCTGCTCTTTTTATTGCACCATTTAGTTGATTATCGATACATTCTACGCTTGATTTTTCAAAATCGCGATCGCAAAACCTTTCAAAATACTAAATGGTAATATCGCCTCACCAAAAAAATGCTAAGTGCTGAGTAACTATCACTCAGCACCAAAGCATCTAAGAGCAACTAAATTTTTTGAACTTGAAATTACTAACGGCGTCTACCAGTACCAAATGAGCGACTACCAGAAGAACGTCGGTTAGTGCCAAAACCAGTTCCAGTATTGCGTCTGGTTGAACCAGACCTACCAGATGGTCTGAGTTCACTGCTACCAAAACCGGAACCAGAAGGACGATTCCCTGTATTGGTACGTGGCGAAGTCCGTACATTTGAATTACCAGGATATGACCTTCTAATTGTTCCTGTACTACGGAAAGCAGTGCGATTTCTCACGGCTGCGGGTGGCGCATTGTAGCGAGAGCGATAGCTATTAACTGCTTGGTCATAGCTTCTGCCATATCCACCGTAGCCAGTCATTATTCCTCCTGGCTGATAGACAGGGGGTACGTAGTACTGAGGTCTAAACAATAGACTGCCAAGGGCTTGACCAGCCACAGCACCAGCTACAGACCCGGCAAAGGGGGCCCAGAAGCCATTTTCACGGCGGACTACAACTGTTTCTTGTTGTCCTGTTTGGGGATTTGTTCTGTTCTCAGTGACGTTATGGACGTATTCAATTTTAAAGTCTTCCGTCAGATATAAACTTGGCTGTCCGTTTTCTACCTTCAAGTAACTTTTCTTACCTTGCTTGATTTCGTCATCAGTCAGCCGTGCCATTTGCAAATTTTCGGTTGTAAACCTGGGGGGCGTGTTGTTGAGTAAAAACAGCGTATACTCCCCAGTTGCATCATCGTATGTAGCTTGTTGTATTTGGTATTCACCATCATTGAGTTTGGTGGTAGCTGAAGTCTGGCTAACGGTCTTAGCTGAAGGAGAAGAGGTAGTTTGATTCCCTCCCCCACAAGCGACAGTTGTCACACACAAACTCAGGGCTAAAAAAACAGCTGTAAATTTACGCACTATAGTCATGAGCATTGCATTATTGTCCTATCTCCGAGCTTAACAAGTGATCGATGTGAACAGTCAGTACGGACTACCCAACAAATTATAAAAAAGAGGGGAAAAGGTTCAAGGGTAAAGACGCGATTAATCGCGTCTGTACAAGGGTCAGGGGATGATATTGGTCGCCTACCAAAACTCGGTTTTTACCTTAGACATGACACAAGGATTATTTCGCTTAACTTCGGGCAAGGTTTTTACCTTTCTCTCTTTCCTTTACCCTTCTTCATAAAGGAATCAATTCTGGGTAATATTGTAATAGCTGATCGCTAGTGAGTTCATCGCCTAACTGCGCTGGGGAAAAATGCACTTGGATTGCTTTGAGTTTATGTTTGTAATGCAAATTGATTAAAGCTTTCAAACCTTCCTTTAGTGCCTGAACGCTAGAAAAGTCAGTTTCCAAATCTGGTACTTCCCCTTCATAAGCTACTGTAATCATCACAACTACGTTGCGCGTCACAGGAATAGATAAAGGTTCGTTCAATCCTGAGTCAGGACTGTAATCTGGTTCACTGAGATATCTTTGGGCGGAGTCAGTAAATAATTCATTCACGTAATCTCCTGCTTCGCCTTCATCCCAAAATACATCACCTTCATTGGCAGCAGAAAGCCAGTATTCATCGTATTGCAGTAGGGTTTGGCAGATTTCTACTAATGCTTCTCCCAAAACTTCCAAGTCTCCCTCAGAATCGATCGCATCCCGTCCAGCACTATTTAATACTCCCAAAATTGGCGCTACTTCACCTCCCCCTAAATGCAGAAATAGGCGAAAAACTACGTAGCGGGTTCGACCGATCATTCTATTAAAACTATCGCGCATCCTTTCCCTCCAAAAATTTGTTTTTGTCCTTTGGTAAGTGCCTTAATTTATCTAGCTAAAGCTAATAGATTAAGCCCCTAAACTCTAAACCTTTGTACAGACGCGATGAATTGCATCTCTACTCTTGACCTTTGTACAGACGCGATGAATCGCGTCTCTACTCTTGACCTTTGTACAGACGCGATGAATCGCGTCTCTACTCTTGACCTTTGTACAGACGCGATGAATCGCGTCTCTACTCTTGACCTTTGTACAGACGCGATGAATTGCGTCTCTACTCTTGACCCTTGTACAGACGCGATGAATCGCGTCTCTACTCTTGACCTTTGACTAATGACTAATGTAGTGAAATCCTTTAATAAAATCCATAACCATATTTAATGAAGGCAGTATAGAATTAGCCGATTCCTTAGATATATCATCATAAACTGAAGCATTAAGAGCAGAGCGATTAATAAATCTTTTACCAAAGTTGGGATTATCATGCACAATCAAAGTATGGGCACTGGAATTAGTTAATATTGTCTGGGTGGGCGCTTTACAAAAGTTTAGTTTTGCTGCTACTTCCAAATTTTTTTTCATCTGTTTAATGGTGGTAGCTTTACTCATAGCTTGCTCTAAAAGCATGATTAATTGTTTCACCATCTGGGGGGATTTTAGATGCTGATTAACAATAACTTCATTTTTAATCATTTCCACCATACTAGAAATATTTTTTTGGTTAGATATCGCATCATAAAAAGGCAGAATTGCGATGTAAGCCGTAGGAAGTAAAGCTTCGTCGCTATCTACGCGGAAAGTAAAAACAGTCCGGCGGCGTCCGCTTTCCATACTTGGCGGTTGTCTTAGCTCCCTATATTCTTGAGCAATTTGGTAGTAAGCGCCAGCAAGAGCAAAATTGGCTTCATGTTCTAGGGCTGCATCAATAACTATACGAATTGTTGGCGATGTTTCATTAAAAAAGTCTCGTGAATCTTCCGAATGGAACTTTTGGATAATGGAGCGATCGCCTGTAGGACTGAGGTCAACCCATTCACAAGTCATACCTTCAGTTTTTAAACCAAATCTGGAGGTAGCGTAAAGTTTTGCCCCAGTTAAAATTGCTCCCGTTAAGTCAGCACCAACCCATTCCGCTCTAATTAATTTTGCCTGAGTTAAATCGGCGTGGACTAAACTCGTGTTCGTCAGATTTGCATTGCTTAAGTCTGCGCCAATTAAGTTAGCCCCACTCAATTTTGCCCCGCTCAAATCTGCCCAGCGAAGATTCGCCCCGCTTAAATCTGCCCAGCGGAGATTCGCCCCACTCAAATCTGCTCCACTGAGGTTAGCATGGCTAAGATTTGCCTGTCTGAGTTCGGTGTCTCGCAGATTCGCGCCGCTGATGTCAGCGCGACTCAGGTCGGTGGCGTTTAAGTTAGCCATCTCTAAGTTTGCACCAGTCAAGGAACTACCTCTCAAAATTGCTTCGCTCAAGTTGGCGTGACGGAGATTCACTTGTCGCAGTGTCGCTTCCCGCAAGTCAGCACTGGAGAGATTAGCCTCAAACAAGTCAGCGCGACTGACGTCAGCACGAATCAACTCAGCGCGGATCAGCGTTGCTCCTCTGAGTTGAGCGCGACTCAAATCCGCTCGAATCAAATTAGCGACGTTAAGACTAGCGTTATTTAAGATGGCGCTACTTAAATTCACGCCACTGAGTCTGGCGACATTCAGCTTGGCATCACTCAAGTTGGCTTCGCTCAAATTCGCGCCACTCAGGTTGATTACACTCAAATTAGCTTGGCGAAAATTCACGCCAATGAGTTTGGCCCCGCTCAAGTTGGCTTCAGAGAGGTCAATACCACTAAAGTCTAAAACTCCTGCCGCATATTTTTCCAGCAATTCCTCTACAGTCATGGATGCTACCCCTCATACCAATTTTGGATTTTGGATTTTGGATTTTGGATTGAAAGTCATTAGCAACAGGCTACGCCAGAAAACTGAAACAATTGATTTGATATCAGATGCCGATTTTAATAGTTGGTAAAGTATGCAGAAAATATGTAAGAGATGAAATGTCAAAATCAAAAATGAATATTGGGATTTTAGGACTTGGACTGATAGGCGGATCTTTGGGTTTTGATTTGCGATCGCAAGGACATCATGTCCTGGGAGTGAGTCGCCGTGAATCAACCTGTCAAAAGGCTGTTGCTCTTGGCAGTGTTGATCAGGCGTCACTTGATATGAGCCTATTGGCAACCGCAGAAGTGGTATTTATTTGTACACCTATCGCCCTCATTGTTCCCCAATTTGAGCAAATGATCGCTTATTTGTCTCCGACTACGGTTGTGACTGATGTTGGTTCAGTGAAAGCACCGATAGTCAAGGCAATTTCTCCCCTTTGGGATCATTTTGTCGGCGGTCATCCAATGGCGGGAATCACAGACAGTGGTATTGAAGCTGCACATCGACATTTATTTGTCGGCAAGCCGTATGTATTAACACCGGACACGACAACAGCAACCGCCGCAATTACAGTTGTAGAAGAAATAGTGCGATCGCTTGGGGCGAATATCTACCATTGTCAGCCAGAGCAGCATGACCGCGCTGTTAGTTGGATTTCTCATTTACCTGTAATGGTCAGTTCCTCGTTGATTGCTGCTTGCATCAGCGAAACTGACCCCGATGTTTTAGAATTAGCCCAAAAGCTAGCTAGTTCTGGTTTTCGAGATACCAGTCGTGTAGGTGGTGGTAATCCAGAGTTAGGCGTAATGATGGCCCAGTATAATCGTCAAGCATTATTGCGATCGCTGCAACAGTATCGTCACAATCTTGACGAATTGACTAACTTAATTGAGCAAGAAAAATGGACAGATTTAGAAGAAAAATTGACCGCAACTGGCAAGGCACGACCTGACTTTGTAGAGTAGTTATAGGGTGCGTTACGCTATTGATAACGCACCCATTAGTAAATTTTGTGAGTTAATTAATATGGTTTTACAAATAGAAAAACGCTACTACACTCCAGAAGAATATCTGGAATTAGAAGAGAAGGCTGAATATAAAAATGAATACAGAGATGGAGAAATTATACCCATGACAGGGGAAACAACTAATCACAATAAAATAGCAGGCAATTGTTATAAAAAATTTCCTTTGACAATAGAAGGGCAAGATTATGAAATTTATTTTGGGGATGTAAGGTTATGGATACCTCGCTATCGCCTTTATACCTATCCTGATGTGATGGTTGTCAAAGATAAGCCTATCTATGAAGGAAGTGGTACAACAACTATTATTAATCCTTTATTAATTGTTGAAGTTTTATCAAACTCTACTAAAAATTATGACAAAACAGATAAGTTTAAATATTACCGTTCAATTCCTGAGTTTCAAGAATATATTATGATTGACCAATACAGTTTTACAGTTGAACAATTTGTAAAACAAGCAGAAGGGCAATGGATTTTCAAGGAGTATGAAGGGGAAGATGCAGTTTTAGTCCTCAATTCCATTGATTTCCAAATTGCCTTGCGTGATATTTATGAGCGGGTTGATTTTGAGTTGATTGAGGAATGAAGCAAGGGATAAATTATGTAAAATTTTCAGGTAGTACCAGTAATTTTTCGATATTTAATCACTAGCTGTTGTTCCCGTAAGTCGTGGAACCGCTCCCATAAGTTGTGGAACCACTCCCATAAGTTGTGGAACCACTCCCGTAAGTCCTGGAACCGCTCCCGTAAGTCTTGGAACCGCTCCCGTAAGTCCTGGAACCGCTCCCATAAGTCCTGGAACCGCTCCCATAAGTACTGGAACCATTCCCGTAAGTCCTGGAACCGCTCCCATAAGTCTTGGAACCGCTCCCATAAGTCTTGGAACCGCTCCCATAAGTCCTGGAACGTGGACGCAAAGCGATTTGTTGCTAGATATCGCTGCGTAGGCAAAGCACCATTGGTCTGTCAAGTTAAAATTAATGGGCAAGCAAGTTCGTAGTAAGGACTTTAGTCCTTGTTTTACAAGCACTTTAGCGCTTAAATCCAATTGCTGCGCCGAAAATATAACTGTTAAAATCAGCATAATGGTGTCAAACTGCGAAAAACACACCCAATAGGAGAAAAATGCCAGCCATTGTTAAATTACAACTCTCCTTAGAAACTTTAGCAGAAGCAATATCTTCCCTTGATTTAACAGAAAAACGTCAACTTCAAGAGCTAATTGAGCAACAGATTTTTGAAGCCGAAGAAGCTTTGTATGAAGACGATGCAGAAACACAGGCAGAAATTCAAGCAGTTCGTACTGAGTATAGCGATGGCGAGTCTGTGACTATAGATGAATATCTTGCTAACCGCTCAGAGCAGAGATAATGAGTTGGACGCCGACGCACCCTGCGGGTTCGCGTAGCGTTCCGTAGGAAAGCAAGCTACAGACTTCTCTGTGCCTACAGAACTTTTCGCTACGACGGGTTACGCCTATGCTGTTTATGAGAGATAGTTAATAGTGTGTTGTAGAAGGGCGATCGCACTTTACCTAAAACATAGATACTGCATAGCCGCGATTTATAATCGCCAGGACAAATAAAAATAAGCTTTTAAAATATCTTCTTCTACTAGTAAAAATATTCTAGTTTGCAAAAATAAATATTCATCAGCTAAACCTATTAGCGAATTCTGCCAAAGCCAGATGTTTCAATTAGGTCTTGACCTTGGCGAGTTAGTAGCAATTTAGCATAAGCTTCGCCTGCTTTTTGGTCTATGGAACCGTCCTGCTTGACAACTACATATAGCTTCCGAGTAAGTGGATAGCTTTGGTCACTAAAAGCATTCACATTAACTTTGTAAAGTTTATTCGGATTTTTTGGACATTTAGAAATTTGATCTGTACTTAATTTTTGATGAGGAGGAACTAGATTATTTCTATCCTTACCTAACCATAAAGGCTTGACCATACACTGACCAAGCACCTCTGAAGCTGAAGCAAAGTAAATGCCACCTTTGTCTTTGTATACTTCTTGTAATCCTAGGGTGGTGCTTTGGACTTTTTTAACAACTAGCGGAGCAAATGAATATTCAGGATCGCCCAAAACCTTTTCTTTGAAAAACTTGACAGTACCACCCGATACATTGCGAGACAAAGGCGTAATTTTTAAGTTAGGGCCTCCTACTCGATTCCAGTTGGTAACTTCACCTGTGTAAATACGCTTTAACTCATCCAAGGTTAAGCTAGAGATGCTTAATTCAGGATGAACTGCGATCGCTACCCCATCAATCGCTATAGGAATTTCTTTAAACTTATTTTTCTGTTGTTCTGTGAGTGGATAAGAGTACTGAGCAAAAGCAACTGACCTATCTAATAACTTTTCGATACTTGTGAGTGAACCCGTTTCTTCAAGAGGAAATACTATATATTTGAGTTGAAAATTAGGAAACGCTTTTTGAATTTCCTGATCTACATTGCCACGAATTGGGGCCCAAGTTGTACTAAGACCGTAGTTAAATATGCCAGAAGGGACATCATCTTTAATATCAGTAAAAAGGCTTTTGGAGTAAGTTGGTTGAGAAACAAGTAAAGGGTGTTGATCCAGGGGTTTATCTGACCATATTTTGTTGATCACCATCCCCAAAGCTACAGATGCCAAACCAAATACTAGCAACTTCCAACGGGAATAAGGACTTCCTGACTGGGTTTTAACGACGGTAACATCGTTGTTGAAAGATGTTTGATCAGTCGAGGTTCCGGTTTCTGGAGGAACCTCTATTACTATCGGTAACACTTTTTCATTTCGGAAACGTTCCACAATCGGTGCAACATCTTCATCTCTAAGCCGCAGAACTTGTTGCAAATCTTTCATGTCGCTCCAATCTTCGTCACTCAAAGGATTTTGCCGTTGAATTGCTTCCGATAAAGTCTGTTCATAACGCTGTAATTTTTGCTCGCGGATAATGTAAGGCTGCAAAACATCAGTCTCAATGGCATTAGCCTCTTCAGATGGCAATTTCAAGCTGTGACGTAATTCTTCTAAAGCCATCTGGTTGATTGAAGAAATCTTTCCTTGTCTTTTACGAGCAATTTCTTCAACTTTTCTGCGATATGTCAGTTTTGGTTCACCAACGGGTGCTCTAGCTATATTTATCTTGTAGCCTTCCTCAACAGGATAAAACTTTGGTGTCATAGCTGGAGCTTCTTCCTGCACCTTGATTCTGGCATACTCATGCAACCCATCCACCGAAATCCAGCCATCTTCGTCGTGGTCTGCGGCTCCTGTTTCAATGCCTTCAACTAGGTAACGGGTATAGATTGAAAGCTCAGATCCTATCTGCTCAAAAGAATACTGAGTAGATGTGGAAGATGTCAAAATTGCCCGTCCTTTGCCACCTAACTGTTCTTGCAAATTTACGGTATCATCATCTCTAACAGTCATCCCTTGAGCGATCGCTCCACTAAAGCAACAGTCCAAAATCACAACCTGTCTCTGGGAACGGCTATCGTTAATACTTTCGTGTAGAAAACTAGCTGCAACTGCCGAAGGCTTTACTAGTTTGCCATTCTGTTTACGAGTAATTCGAGTTGATAGGTAAAGATTGCCTCTTTCATCTTTAATCCCATGACCAGAGAAATAAAATAATACCAGATCATCTCTGTGGCGATCGGCATACAACCGATAAATGGCATCTTCCATATCTTGCCGCTGGGGATTTTTCAGCACCGTAATATCCGTCTCGGCAAAGCCACCCATTTCTGGGTTTACCAACACTCGTTGTATTGCATCCACATCTTTAACAGCTCCCAGTAAAGGGATCAAACCAGGCTCATACTCACTGACTCCAATCAGCAATGCTACCTTATTCACCATATTTGCCTGACTATCCCCCTACAATTTTTTGCGCTGGTTTAACTGCTGCTACTAACTTTGCCAGACTGCTGGTTTACACTTTGAGTGTCTTACCAATGGCTTCTACATCTAATTCGATAGATTTTCCAGAAAGGCGATATGCCAGACCAAACAAAGCTTTAATCGTGGCTGGTTGCACCACTGTCTTCAATATTCCCGACAATAAACCCTCCAGAGATTTTGAACCACCTCTGTTTGCAACTCCTCGTCTTTTAAACCCAGTTCACACAGGGAAATCGTGACCTGAACATTAGATCTCGTTGCCATTATGAAGCGCCTAAGTATTGCCAAGAGTCTCTTTGAGGAATTGTATAGGTTATTTCTCAGTCAATCAAGTAAATACGCGGTTTACATACCAAACTTTTCACACCAGCGCAATACCTTCGCAACAAAAACGTCAAAAATCATATCTACAATTAATAGTAAATCTAAATATTCTTCCACACAGCAATGCAAAACGAATCTCGCGACAGAGAACACAAATTAAATAGTATTTCAAATAACACTTCTGATGCTAAATACCGTAATCAATCTCCCTGGAAAAAGGCTGCTGCCTCTCTATCGCTGGTGCTGCTGGGATCAGGGATGACATTGACAGGCGGCTATCTGGCTTCTAATCCCCAGAAGGTGTCTGAGAGTGCCTCTAATTTGGCAGTGAGTCCAGTAAATGCAGCTCCTCCTTTACCAGCGGCTACAGACCCTAACTTTGTGATTGGGGTTGTGCAAAAAGTTGGGCCAGCTGTAGTACGGATTAACTCTTCTCGAACAGTAAGAAGCCAGATACCAGAGGAATTTAACGACCCGTTTTTCCGCCGCTTTTTTGGCTCGCAATTGCCAGAATCACGAGAAAGGGTAGAACGGGGTACTGGCTCAGGTTTTATCATCAGTAACGATGGGCGCATTCTGACTAACGCTCACGTAGTGGCTGGTGCTGACACAGTGACAGTGACACTTAAGGATGGGCGTACCTTACCTGGTAAAGTGTTAGGGAGAGATCCGTTAACAGATGTTGCTGTTGTGAAGATTGAGGGAAACAATCTGCCGACAGTGGCCTTGGGTAACTCAGATCAACTACAACCGGGAGAATGGGCGATCGCGATCGGCAACCCCCTCGGTTTAGATAATAGTGTCACTACAGGGATTATCAGCGCCACCGGACGCACTAGCAATCAAATAGGCGCTCCCGATAAGCGAGTTGAATTTATTCAAACAGACGCAGCGATTAATCCTGGTAACTCTGGCGGCCCTCTGCTAAATTCCCGTGGTGAGGTGATTGGCATGAATACAGCCATTATCCGAGGAGCACAGGGAATAGGCTTTGCCATTCCTATCAACACAACTCAACGCATTTCCAATCAACTGATAGCCACAGGTAAAGTGCAACATCCTTATCTGGGGATTCAGATGGTGGGATTAACACCTGAGTTAAGACAAAATATCAACTCAGACCCCGGTAGTGGTTTAAATGTGGCTGAAGATAAAGGTGTATTGGTTGTGAGAGTTATGCCAAATTCACCAGCTGCTAGAGCCGGAATACGCCCTGGTGATGTGATCCAAACACTCAATGGCCAATCAGTCACAGATGCTAGCGGTGTCCAAAGGGCAGTCGAAAAGACCCAAGTCGGGGGAGATTTGCGCCTACAGTTGCGTCGCAACGGACAAAATCTTAACCTAGCTGTGCAACCTGGCGCTTTCCCGACTCAAGTTCAGTAAAGGGGACTGGGGAACTTGTACTGAGCGAAGTCGAAGTATGGGGACTGGGGACTCTTAAGAAGGGAAAAGGTTAAAGGTGGTTAAAAGGTAAGGTTTTTCCCTTTCCCCCTTACCCCTTTCCCCTACAAGACTTTGAGGCGTTGGGTTTCGTACCTCAACCCAACCTACATCCCTTACTCAGTCTTCTTTAGAAGACTTTAGCTATTAGCCTCAGAATGAATTCTGAGGCGGTTGTGGGAAGAAGTGCAAGATCTGAGCAAACAGTAGTAAAAGTTTTAAGGTAATTCTTACCTGAAATTAATTTAGCTACTAAAAATCGCGTTTAAATTTTTATTATAGTTAACTTTGACAATTTGAAAAAGTGATGAAATAAAAACATTTAGTATTTTATTCTGAATAGTGACTATCGTCACTACAGAGATGCAACAGTAGCAAGTTCAAATTAATTATAATTATCAGTTTAATTATCAGTGCGACCTTATTAATAAAGCCTTATCCGACACTCAAAATACAATCAAAGTAGTGAAGCAAATTAAAAAAAGTTGGATAAATATAGACCCATCTTCATTACAGCTACGCTTGACAATTGGTATTGGTACATTTTCAGCTTTTATATTAAGTAGCCTTGCTGCATGGACTAGTTGGAAAATGCAACAAATTTTGATTAATAGTCATAAGCAAAATATAGAACAAATTACGGAACGTTTGCCGCGTGATGTGCAACTTTATAGTGAAATGATGCAACCGGAAACTGGTTTGCAAAAGGCTATTAACAACTTGACAAATACAAAAACATTATTATGGCTAAAAAGTCCTGATCATCAAATTTTAGTGAAATCTGCCACTTTGGATTTGTTATCTGATGCTACGGTGGCTGAATTAATGTCCCTTACCAAGATGTCGATTAAACCTCAAGTTTACAAAGTTAACCAAAGCTACTTTGTTTTGAGTGGTGGCTCTTTGCAAGTTCAGGGTAAGCTTCTAGGCCAGCTATTTGTAGTCCAGGATATTACCCGCGAACAGACAATGTTTATGGTAATAGTGCGGAGTTTGGCTATTACTACTGTTTTGGCAATTATCATGCTAACAGTTGCGATCGCATTTTATATTAAACGTTCTCTGCAACCTTTGCGCCAGCTAAACCAAATGACTGCTGTCATTTCTGTAGAAGATTTGGGACAAGCACAACTATATCTGAATAATGCACCTAGCGAGGTCAAGGAATTAGCTCAAACTTTAAATATGTTGCTATCGCGCCTTTCCCAATCTTGGGAGCAAGAGCGAGAATTTGTAAGTAACGTTTCTCACGAGTTACGCACACCATTGACAATTGTACTTGGTTACTTGCAAAGTGTTTTGCGACGGCAGAATAATTTAACCCCAACCCAACAGGAAGCTTTAGAAACTGCTGCATCGGAAGCTGAACATATCATTCGCTTGCTACAAGATTTACTTGATTTAGCACGGGCAGATAGTGGTTATTTGCATTTTCAAATTAAATCTTATGTGCTGAATAACTTGGTTGAAGAGGTTGTATTGATGGCACAGAAGTATAGCGATCGCACAATTCAAATTGAGTCAACAACTTACCCAATTGAGGTAAAAGTAGACTACAGTCGTTTCAAACAAGTATTGCTGAATTTGATTGATAATGCTATTAAGTATTCTGAAGCTGCGACGCCTATACTTTTTAAATTAAATCAGCTTTCGGATCAGGTAATTATTCAAATTTGTGATCAAGGTTATGGCATTCCTTTACAACACCAATCACGTATTTTTGAGCGGTTTTACCGCGTAGATGAATCCCGTAGCCCTGCAACTGGGGGTTCTGGTTTGGGTTTATCGATTGTCAAAACACTTATAGAGGGTATGGGAGGTAGCGTAAGTGTACAATCAAAATTAGAGGAAGGAAGTGTGTTTACAATCAGTTTACCAACAAGTAATTCAGGAGTGTAGCGAACAATTAAAGGCTATTATTCCAATACTCTAAACCAGTTACAAGTACATCTTCCAACCACTGCTTAAAACGCTCCGTAAGATTAGTCTCTTCATCAGCATAAGAAAACTGAAACAAAGAGTCATTTAAGGCTTGGATATCACTAATATTTCGTTCACCCTCTTCGGCATTATCTCTATGGTACGCACAGGCAGAACACACAAGTAAACCACGATACTCATGTCCAAGGACATGAAAAGACAATAGGATTGTTGTTGTTGATTCTACATTGATAACTAATTGTATCCAACTGTGATAGTGACGAAGATTTGCAAAGTACCCTAGTTGTTTAGCTGTTTCTACAACTTGGTAGCGATGATAATATGATCTGGGATCGCCAGCCGGAGCCGAGACTGTAAACACTTGAGCTTCACTCACTAGATTTTGAACAGATAACTTTATATCATTAGCGATATCTTGTAAACGATTAGATGCAATTTCAAACAAATTTACAGCAAAACCCTCAACTTTTTGACAGCGATTTTGAATGCTAGCCGATTGATTTTGCTTGAGTCTGTCAGCTATAGAAGCAATAACAACTTGAGCGCGTCGCGTTTCTGACAAAATTTGTTCAGATAAACCAAGACTACGAATAAATGCTTGCTTCTGACTTTTATAAAACAAGTTAATCAAGTTTGACAAATCACCTTTATCTGCTTGTTCTGAAGCTGCAATATAAGCTCCTCGGTCGTCACGAGTAAGAACTAAAGGAAACCATTCAGCTTGGATGAAAACTAAACTAGCTAGGCATCGAGCAACTCGACCATTGCCATCTTGAAAAGGATGAATTTGTGTGAAGCGATGATGCAACCATGCTGCTTCGACTTCAGGAGGAATCTGTCTTGTTTGATGTTGATGATGCCATTCGACTAACCGATCCATTTCAGAAGCGACCTGTTCTGGAGGACAATATTCGTGCATAGAGCCATCAGGCCTTTTAGGGTTATTAGGTAGTCGCTTCCAGTCACCTTGTATAAGAGGAACGCTGATTATTTGTCCTGTTGGTGTTTCAGCTTCCGTGCTATCTTGATTCTGGGTTAAAAGTTGATGTAACTGTTTGGTGTAGGAAGTTGAGAGAGTTCTCTGTCCACCTACGAAATCAAATAGTCCTTCAATTGCTGCTTCTTGATCCTGGATTAGAGATACAACCTGCTTAACTGGGCGATTTGTAGCTCCATGAGGAATCAGAGCCTCATTAATTCCTTGTTCAATTAATAAGCGAGTGATTCCTCGATCTAGGGTGTACAGTCGCTCAATTATCCCAGTTTCTATTGCGATTTCTCTACGTAACCTTTCCATAAAGGTTTTGAACTCACCAGAAGAACGAAGACGCTGTGCTTGTTCATTCCAAACAGTGACTAAAGGTGGCAACTCAGCACTAGCCAATTTTTGCCAGTTTGATGGTAAATCTTCTATAGGTTGCCAGCGCATAATAAACTAGCTGTAAAGAGAACGATTATAACAACCTACAGCAATTCTGTGATGGAAAATAGCCGTTGTCGGTCTATTTTCTGAAGCTTTAATTTTTCGGCGTAGAAAGCTTGATAATAGGATTGATAGCGCTCTGGTTCTGCTTCAGGATCGGTTTGCTGCCATAGTTCTAAAAAGTGACGATAGCGTTTTTCACGCATTACTAAATCCATGCAAGCGATCGCAGCTTGAACTACTTGAGGAGTGCGAAGTAGTTCTTTTTTGCTTTTCTCATTTAAATGAAACAAATGAGACACTAATCCCAATTCTTCAGATAATTCTAAATATCTATCTTGCAGAGTTGATACTAAATCCCCTTGATCTACCTTCGCTTCTAAAATTTGTTGCCACAAAAATCGGTGATGGGAAAGGCTAAATTGTAAATCTCGCTCCTCTAATTCCTCAACAATGGCTTGACGCTGTTCGGGGCAATGCATGTAAATTCGCAGTAATAACGCCTCTGCGTGTTCTAAAAGACTGCGATCGCTGGGGATTGGAGATTGAGAAACACTACTTCCCCATGCTTTCTTTGCTGACACAGGTTTAGAGTATGTAGTCGCCGCAACCGGAGCAATTTGAGTTAACAGATTTTCGACTCGTAAAGGTATAAGTCTGGTATCGCCTAAACTGAGTATCTCTGCACAATAAGAAACATAATAGTTACGAGTATCACTGTTAGCTATATTTTTGAGTAACTTTACTATCTGTTGAGTTACTTGCTGAAAATCAGTAGCCTGTTTTAAATCACGATCTTTGATAATTTGCTGAATCTGCCAGTCCAGCCAAAGTGGTGCATTTACTAACAGTTGATGATAATCTTCTGAGGTATGGCTATACAAGTATTCATCAGCATCTTTGCCATCAGGTAAGTTGAGAATCTTTAATTGAACTTCCCCTTTATATGCTAGTTCGGCAATTTCACCGATCGCTCGTTCGGCGGCATTAGTTCCGGCTTTATCGGCGTCAAAGTTGAGTACTAATTGTTTTGATTCGGTGTAGCGTAATACCTGCCGTACTTGTTCCAAACTTAAAGCAGTACCGAGGGAGGCGACAGCGTTAGTAATACCAGCAGCATGGAGAGCGATCGCATCAAAATATCCCTCTACAACTACCGCTTGATCACGTTGAGAAATCCCACCTTTAGCTTGATCGAGGGCAAATAATGTTTTACCTTTACTAAAAAGTTCAGTTTCGGGTGAATTTAAATATTTAGGCTGCTCATCAGTGAGGGTTCTACCACCAAAAGCAATTACACGCCCTTGGACATCGCGGATGGGAATCATCAGGCGATCGCGAAACACGTCATAATAACCGCCTCCTTCTTTCCGTGGCTTAATCAATCCCGCTTTTTCTAGCAGTTGCGCTGGGTAGCGTTTATCTTCCACCAAATAGCGATGGAGAGTTTCCCAACCTGCGGGGGCATAACCCAAGCCAAACTGCTCAATAGTTTCTGTTCTCAGATAACGGTTGGATTGCAAATACTCAATTGCCTTTTGTCCCTGAGATTGTTTGAGGGCGTGTTGATAAAAATGTGCCGTCGAAGCCAGAACTTCATATAACTGTTCACGCAGAGATAGCTGACGCTGCAATTCTTGCCTTTGTTCTGGTTCCAGGGTTTGTACAGGCACTTGGTAACGCCGCGCCAAATCCAGTACTACTTCCGCAAATTGGCGCTTGCCCAAATCCATCACAAACTTAATGGCATTTCCCCCAGCTTGACAGCCAAAGCAATAGTACATTTGCTTGGTTTGGCTAACAGTGAAGCTCGGAGTTTTCTCGTCATGGAAGGGGCATAAACCGACAAAATCTTTCCCGCGTTTGCGTAAAACTACGTATTCCGAGACAACATCTACAATATCAGCTCGTAGTTTAACTTCTTCAATTGTGTCTGGGTGCAAGCGGGGGATTTGCATAATTAGCCATTAGTCATAATTGATTATATTTTGCCGCAATCTTCAACTAGTAGTCTGCCAAGCCAAAATTGCTGCATCAGTACTTATTGTAAACTGGCTCCTAAACGAGCGTTATTTCTCCTCAAGTTACTCGCATCGTAACTCGAATCAACCTAGCAATTGATAAAATTGTAAATCTAGCCTTATAAAACATCAGAGGATTTACATCCGTGACACTCAAAGAGTTAGAACAACAACTTCTTGCCCTCAGTCCTGGTGAAAAAGTGCAGGCTATACAGTTACTTGCTCAAAGTCTTGGCAGCAATTGGCAAGGAATTGAGAAAACTCCTAGAGTCTGTGGTGGAGAGGCTCGCATCGCTAAAACTCGTATTCCCATCTGGGTACTTGTGGAAGCTCGCCGTCTTGGATATAGTGATGCTGACCTCTTGACAAGCTATCCTACCATTACAGCTACAGATTTAGCTAATGCTTGGATATATGCAGAAGCTAACCCCGATGAAATCGAATTGGCAATTGAGCGTAATGAGGTAGCCTAGTCAATGGCACGGTTTTACGCAGACGAGCAGTTTCCGTTCCCGGTTGTGGAATTATTACGCGGTTTGGGGCATGATGTTTTGACAGTCCAAGAAGCTGGAAATGCAGAGCAAGGTATACCAGATAACGAAGTGCTGGCATTTGCTACAAGTCAAAAACGCTCGATATTAACTATCAATAGAGATAATTTTATCCGTTTGCATCGCCGTGATCCTAACCACTTCGGCATTATTGTTTGTACCAACAATCGTAATTGGGAACAGTTTGCAGCACGGATAGATGAGGCTGTGACAGCAGAAGAACCGTTGCCAGAAAAACTAATTCGTGTAGTACGTCCAGTCACTTAAAAAGGTTTTGATGGAACGCGCAAACTTGAGATATTAAGATGCGATCGCCTACATGAATATCTCTTCCCTCAGCGATATTGACAATATATTTGCCAAACTGATTAGACCTCTTGCATAAATGCTTAAATTGTCATGTTGAGCGGAGCGAAACATCTCGGAGATTCTTCCCTCCACTACGTTCTGGTCAGAATGACACTAATAGTTTTCGGACTTTTGCAAGAGGTCTATTGTGCCGTACCAATACCCAGTCCCTAGTCCCCAAGTTTAGAGAAATAACAAAAGGCAAATAACAAAGGACTTCTGATGGCTATTATATTCTTGTTGCTACAAGAATGATCTATATAATTACTGACGCTTAATTTTATCAGAGGAAATACTGGAGATGGGACGTATTTTTATTTCGGCGGCTCACGGAGGCAAGGAAGCTGGAGGAATTGATCCAGGTGCGATCGCAGGTGATACAACCGAAGCTAGAGAAATGATTCTACTACGGGATTTAATTGTCACGGAACTCAGAGCAAGGATTTTTGAAGTTTTGTCAGTTCCAGATGATCTAAGTGCCGCTCAAACTATCACCTGGATAAATTCCCGTGGACGTCGGGGTGATGTAGCCCTAGAAATTGAATCTGATGCGGCTAACAGCCCTTCTGTGCGTGGGTCTAGCGTCTTTTATATTGCCAATAATAATGAGCGCAAGAGCAATGCTGAACTATTGCTAATGGGCTTATTACGTCGCGTACCCCAGTTACCCAATCGCGGAGTCAAACCAGATACAGATAGTGGACTGGGTAGTTTAGCATTCTGTCGCCGGACAACACTGCCTTCTTTATCGATGCAAGTGGGTTTTCTCAGCAGTCCAGAGGATCGGGCTTTGCTGCAAAATCGTCGCCGCGATTTTGCCTTGGGAATTTCCGATGGGCTAGCATCTTGGAGTCGTGTGATTGACCCCACTGGAAATCCTCAAGAACCGACTTATACGGCAATCAATATCAACATTAACGGGCAAAATTATTTAGAGCAAGGGGTGCTGATTAACGGTAACGCATACATCCCCATTGATTTAGTAGATCGCTTGCGGATTGACCTGTCAACAGCGTCTAATGTTCGCCGGATCACCTATCGCAAAATAGTATATGTCAAAGCGATCGAACTACGGGATTTTAATGTTGCAGTCAGCTGGGATGCTGCAACTCGTACCGTCAGCTTGCGATCAAATTTGGCAGTTTGCCCAGGTCAATTTGATCGAGTCATGTCAAACGGTAATACTTCAGAAGTGCAGTTGCAACTATTCCTGAGAAATAACAATGAAAATGCTTTAGTCAAATTTCCTGACATCCCCAAACTATATCGGGAAGAAGCAGGTATAGAAGGGGTAAACTATGATATTGCTTTTTGCCAAATGTGTGTAGAAACTGGATTTTTACGCTTTGGTGGTGATATTAGACCTGAGCAAAATAACTTTGCAGGCTTAGGCGCAATTGGTGGTGGTGCGGAGGCTGCATCTTTTGAAAGTGCCAGAATTGGCGTAAGAGCACACATCCAACACTTAAAAGCGTACGCTAGTCTAGAACCTCTAGTACAGGAAGTAGTCGATCCACGGTTCCGCTTTGTTACACGCGGTGTCGCGCCATCAATCGAACAGCTATCAGGGCGCTGGGCGGCAGATTTAAATTATGGTGCGAAGATTACAGCAATGGTTAAACGACTGTATGAGTCAGCAGGGCTTTTGTGAGTGCTGAGTCTTAAGTTTTTTCCTGTTTTTGCCTCTCAACCGAGATGCGAATATTGCCAAGAATTTTGATAATTTCGTTGACATTTTAGAATAGTGTGAGAACAATTAAGAAGCTAGACCGTGATCATCCCATCAAATAGTAAAGCATTTTTAGTTAGTCATACCAATACTTTAAAGTTCAACAGTCTGGCAAAACTATCAAATAGTAACTTGCTTGCAGAGGTGGATCTTCTGCGGGCTGTAGCAAGTTTAAAGCTAAAGCAAGGCAAGAAAGGGTTGATGGGTCAGTTTCTAACCCCTGCTTCAGTAGCAGAATTGATGGCTGGGATGTTTGATAGTCTAGATTTACCTGAAATATCCTTGCTTGATGCTGGAGCTGGAATCGGTTCATTAATAGCCGCATTTGTAGCAAAAGTATGCCAGCAAAAACACACGTTAAGTTTGCGCGTTGTCGCCTATGAAATTGACCCTCTTCTAATCAGATATTTGCAGCAGACGCTAAAACTATGTGAAAAGGAATGTCAGCATGTGGGTATTTCGTTTAATTACGAAATTCGTGAGACTGATTTTATCGAAGATGCAGCCAGGCTGCTTGAGGCTGGTTTATTGAATGGTGCGATCGCAGCAGAATTTACCCATGCTATCCTCAATCCACCTTATTTGAAAATTAACGCTCATTCCCAAGTGCGCGAATTGCTGCGTTCCATCGGTTTAGAGACAAGCAATCTTTATACTGGTTTTATGGCTGCTACAGCGAAACTTCTAAAATCCAGAGGGGAGTTTGTAGCGATTACCCCGCGCAGTTTTTGTAATGGGCCGTATTTCCGTAACTTTCGGAAGATGTTTTTGGAGATGATGGCTTTACAGCAAGTACATCTTTTTGAGTCTCGACAAGAAGCATTTAGTGATGATGATGTTTTGCAGGAAACTATCATCATCCAAGCTACAAAACAAGAGCATAAGTCTAGTAACGTAATTATCAATACTAGTTCTGGCGCTAATGATGACTTGATCATGTCACACTCTGTATCGTATACAGATTTAGTTGATCCCGATGATCCAGAGCAGTTTATTCATATTCTTCCAGATAAATTTAGCCAGAAAATAATTCAGCGAATGGCGCTTTTTACCTGGACATTAAAAGATTTAGAGCTAACAGTTTCAACTGGGAAAGTGGTAGATTTTAGGGCAAAAGATTGCTTAAGAAAAAATATAGAAAATCATACTGTTCCTTTAATTTACCCAGTAAATTTATCAAATGGATATGTAGAATATCCTAAAAAAACCAAAAAACCCCAAGCCATAGTGTGTATAGAAGAAACAGCAAATCTTCTAGTACCAAATGAGCATTACGTTTTATGTAAAAGATTCTCGTCGAAAGAAGAGAAAAGGCGAGTTATTGCGGTGGTTTACGATGCTGACCAATTTAATTATGCCTATGTCGGCTTTGAAAATCACTTGAATTACTTTCACAAAGATGGGCGTGGACTTAGCCTTACCTTGGCTCGTGGGCTTGCTGTTTATCTCAATTCAACCCTGGTTGATTTATTTTTTCGGTTGTTCAATGGTCATACTCAGGTCAATGCAACAGATTTGCGGAAACTAAAGTACCCTAATTTGGAACAGCTGTTGTCTTTAGGGACGGGCATTAAAGAGCAGTTTCCCTCTTTGCGGGAAATCGACGAACTTATAGAAGATAAGCTACTGAATATGTCGAATCAGTCAGGTAACAATCCCATCGTAATTAAGTCTCGAATTGATGAAGCGCTACAAATTTTGACACAATTAGGCTTTCCACGAGCACAACTTAATGAAAGATCAGCCTTAACTCTCCTTGCGCTGCTTGGCTTAAAGCCGACAGATTCTTGGCAATTAGCAACTTCACCTTTTATCGGAATTACGCCGATGATGGATTTCATGGCTGAGCACTATGGCAAAACCTATAAGCCCAACACACGAGAAACAGTTCGCCGCCAGACAGTGCATCAATTTCTGGATGCAGCTTTGATAGTTGCTAATCCAGATAATCCGAGCCGCCCTATCAACAGTCCCAAAACTGTATATCAAATTGAAGAGAGTGCGTTCAAACTATTGCGAACTTACGGTACTGACGAATGGGAAAAGAGCATCTGCACCTACCTTGCTTCGGTTGACACCCTGAAGAAGCAGTATGCTCAAGAGCGTGAAATGTCTCGTATCCCGATAGTGATTGCAGGAGAAATCAAAACTTTATCGCCAGGTAGTCAGAATATTCTAATTGAAAAAATTATTAATGATTTTGCCCCTCGCTTTACCCCTAGTGGAAAGCTCATTTATATTGGTGATACAGATGAAAAGTTCGCTCACTTCGATGAAACAGCACTGGCAGATTTGGGCGTTACTATCGATTCCCACGGCAAAATGCCAGATGTTATCATTCACTTAACAACAAATAACTGGTTGGTACTGATTGAAGCTGTAACCTCACATGGCCCAATTAATCCTAAGCGGAAAAAGGAACTTGAAGCATTATTTAAAGGTGTCCAAATCCCTCTGGTGATGGTGACAACATTTCTCAGCCGCAAGGCAATGGTGGCATATCTGGCAGAGATTGCTTGGGAAACCGATGTTTGGGTTGCCGAAGATGTAACTCACCTGATTCATTTCAATGGGGAATATCTATTGCAGACTTACGAAACACAAAAGAAGAAAACTTTCTGAATACAGCTACCGCTTATTGAATTTGATATATTATCTGTTATACCAATTCACGAAAATCTTGATACATATAGATTTCTCGTAGGGGCACGGCATTGCCGTGCCCCTACCAACGTATTTGTATCATTTTTAAAGTTAAATGGTATTAGACATCTAGTGAAATTAAATATACGTTATCCAGAACCCTTGCAGAGAGACGTAGCAGTGCTAGGTCTCTACATTGATTTTTACCAGATGTTTGTTATTTAGTGCGATCGCACTTTGCGTAGTACCAAAAGCGATCGCTCAAATCTCTACTTTTGGCTTCGATAGAGAATAACTCACACTTGGATTCTCCATAGACAGTCAAAAGCATTGCCCGAATTAAAGCTTTTGCTTTCAGCATAGTCTCTTCAAATTCTGCTTGAGCATCAGATAACGCGACAATTCCACCTCCTATACCTATAGAAGTTTCATGCGGAGTCAGAACTGCGGTACGAATCACAATATTCAAGTCTGCTGCACCATTAAGACCCAAAAAGCCGATCGCACCTGAGTAAACTCCCCGCGCCTCTTGCTCAAGCTGATCTATAATCTGCATAGTTCTAATCTTGGGAGCACCTGTCATCGACCCCCCAGGAAATGCCATGCGGATACAATCGGTGGCTCCCATATCGGAGCGTAAACGACCGCGAACGGTGGTAACAAGTTGATGCATGGTTGCATAACTTTCCACAGCCATCAATTTTGGAACATGGATACTACCCACTTCGCAGACCAATCCAAGATCATTACGTAACAAATCTACAATCATCAGGTTTTCAGCCCGGTCTTTTTCACTGTTACGCAAACTTTCACGCAGTACAAAGTCTTCTTCTACAGTCTGCCCACGCTTAAGAGTACCCTTGATTGGTTTAGTTTCTACCCAGCCTTGGCGATCAATCTGAAGAAATCGTTCTGGGGATGAGCAAGCAATAGCAATGTCACCAAAGCGTAAAAATGCTGCATAAGGTGCTGGATTAACTCGGCGTAATGTGCGATAAAATATTAAAGGGTCAGGAGTTGTGTCTGTGTAAAGCTTATTCGTCAGGCAAACTTGGTAACTCTCTCCCTCATGGATTTCATGTAGACACTTTTGAATATCGGCAATATAAGTTTGGTAAGACCTGCTTAAACGGAATGTTATGAGGTCTTGGCTACCCTGCGGCACAATCGGAGGTAGGGGTGGGAGTATACGAAGTTGTTGCTCTATTGACTCAAACCAGGTTTCTGCTTGCGTGGTTTGACCCTTGTTGGCAAGATATACCAAATAGGTAGTCTGTTCCTGGTGGTCAAAGACTATTATTTGATCAGCTAAAAGAAAAACGGCGTCGGGAAGTAACGCAGGATGCACCAGCTCAGAACCAGATGCCTTAAGTTCATAACCAAAGTAACCGACAAATCCGCAATTAAAATCAAAAGGAAGTTCGTCAGACAAGCAGTATCGGCGCTCAAGTTCACGTTTGAGATACTCGAAAATACAGTCTGTACAACTTGTTACTTTGCCTGACTGAGTAATAGTCAGTTCTCTAGTTTGGGTGTGGTACTCAACTAATAAACTGTTTGTTCCACCACTCCCCCCCATAAAAGAGAAGCGAGAAAGACCAGGTTCTACTAGGCTACTGTCGAGCCAAAAGCTGTTTGGTTCTTTGCTAAAAAGATGGACAAATACCTGTTCTGCATCAGGATAAATATCCAATTTTTTGCTATGAACTTCAAATTCCTGGCTTGGCTGACGTGTACAGCTAGTAATAAGTGGAGAAACTCCCTTGTATCCTGGCCATTGTGATTTTCCAGTTCTGATTTTTTTTTGAGCAAATTGCCAAGTGATTTCTCTAAAATTTTCTAGCAGATTTCTGCCATATTCTGTGCAGATAGATTCTGGATGGAACTGCACACCCCAAAATGGTAGATGACGATGACGTAGACCCATTACGAGTCCTTCCTCAGTCCAGGCAACTTTTTCTAAGCAGTTTGGCAATTGTTCTGAAACAATCAGGGAGTGGTAGCGTACAACCCAAAAAGGATTAGGAATTCCCTTGAATAGCTCAGAGCTATTGTGATAAATCTTGCTTAATCGTCCGTGCATGACTTCTGGAGCATGGATAACAGTTCCACCATATAAATGGCCAAGTCCTTGGTGTCCAAGGCAAACACCAAGCAAGGGTACATCCACATTTTGGATTACCTGTTGGCAAATACCGAAGTCTTTAGCCTTTTCTGGACGACCAGGCCCAGGAGAAATTACTACATTGTCGAATACCAGTTTTGTCAGTTCGCTCCAATCAACTTGATCATTACGAATAACCAGCGGCAGTTCTCCATTTACTTCTGCAATTATCTGATACAGATTAAATGTATAAGAATCGTAGTTATCAATGATCAATGTTTGCACGTAAACGCACCCTAGCAAATTGGTAATTACTATAAACGCACAACTGGGCGCAGTAGCATTACTTTACGACTATCTACTAGGACAGCAAAAAAACCGCGATCGTTCAGTTTTTCCAATGTGCTGTATGCTTCTTTTTGATTAGTAGTATGAACTGCCAGTAAGTAAGGACGTTGACCATAGGAAGCAAAACCCACGTTACCCCCCACCACTTGCTGTACATTATTTGCCAGTTCTGGACGGTTAAAATAATCCACTAATACTGCATAACCCTGTCCTAAAGCTTGGGGATTGTAACTGATTGTTTGCTGCTGCAATGGCTGAGATGGTTGCAATGGCTGCAATGGCTGTGATGGCTGTGATGGCTGTACATTTGCTACTGTTGGTCGAGTGGTGATGATGGCAGACAACCCGACAATATTGCCGATGTACCTCGCCCAACGATTGGCATCGTCAATTTTGTTAAACCCGCCGACTCGTGTCACTGTCTCGTTAAGATATTTACAGGTGGTGGTCTTAAGTTGAGGCGGTAAAGCGCTACGCAACTGCTTTTGATTATCTGCTGTGGGGCTGACTACTAATAAAAGATACTCACCCGCACTCGGAGGTTGACAAGCAAGAATAGCTGGTTGGGCAAAGACAGAACTAATGCCACCAACTAAACCTGCGTAAGCGAAGCTCGTCGTAGACATCGCTAATCCTAAAACACTTGGTAAAGGCTTAAGTCTCTGCACAAAAGTTATATGGGTAAATGATGGTGTTTTACAAGATTTTATAAAAATATGTTTTGTTCCCCCTAAAGAAAAGTAGAGATTGGGGATTGGGGATTGGGGACTAGGAGCAGAGTAGCAAAAGAATAATTCTTTACCTATGCCCCATGCCTCATATCTGTTCTTAAAACACAGTAGAAAGCGATGCCAATGCATCAGGGATTGTTTCAGAAGGAGCCTGAAATTCTCCGGTGATGACGTATTCTAATCGCAGTTTTAACCAGGTAATAAATTGAGAATTGGTAGAAATAATCGCTACTGCTGGCTGAGGACACTTTGCTTTTATCTCTGCAAACTGGGGCGCTTCCAAAAAAGCTGGTTGCTGAACCAACCAAAAATCAATTTGTTTTTCTTGTTCGTGGTAATGACGGGTGCGCTCTTTCAAAACTTCCTCTATGGGTTCTTCTTCGAGGAGAAAGCGCTGACTTGCCAAAACGTAATAGTATGTTTGCATTTTTATCCTTTGGTTACTATTAAATAATGTAAGGGTACAGCGTACAGCACTGCACCCCTACGAACTAACTTTTGTGGAATTTCTTGAACCAAGAACTGAAGGGACAAGCACTTCCTTGATTTCCACTATTTGACTGTTTGCCACCATCTGTTAGTTTTTCTAAAAACAGAGTGTTGTCAAAGTAATGTTCCAAAGAAACAATCTTTAGGTCATCGGTGACGCGTGCAACGCTCATGCCGATAATTTCTAATGTCTCTCCAGTTGGTGCATAGTCTTTGTATGCACCTTTAAAATGTCCCCAATGCCGCCACTTGAATGTCACATTTGGCGGCCCTGAGAAAACTTCCAGCACTTCCCACGGAAATCCTTGGGGAAATGTTGTATGGAAGACTTTGGCGGATGATTCAAAGCTTTCTGCTGAAGCTTTGTAATGTTCTGAATCAGCCATAAACAAGTTGTAAGTACCTTGTGCTGCTAAATCTGCTGCCGTGTACTCTACTCCACCATTAGTACTTACACGAAACCTGTCATTCACTATAGACAACCACTGCTGTGGGTTAGTTTTGAAAGATACCTCCATCTCAAAGGTTCTTACCAAGTTTTCTACGATCGCTTCCAGTGTACCCTCAAGATGATTGCGTGTACTCTCGTTGGCAAGGTTCTCTTTTGAGCGAGAATAATCAGGAGGTGTTTGATAGCGCCACTGGGTATCAGTGCTCTCTGCTATCACCTTATCTCGATCCTGTACCCAAAGCGGCAGGTTGTTAGACTGTGTTGCGCTCATAGAAGTTTTTGCTGAAAATTTGCTCCTAATTTCTTAGATTTCGCAGTTACAACCCCTCTAGGTTACAGGTTACAGGGTACAGGGTAAAGGTTACAGATTACAGCTTATAGTTTCTTCCCTCATTCCCCATTCCCTCTTATAGCTTGTTTCATCTCGCGGACTGCTCTTTCTATACCTACTAATGCTGCCCGACTGATGATTGTATGACCGATGTTTAATTCTTCCATCCCTGGAAGCGCAGCCACCGGATAAACATTCCAGTAAGTGAGTCCATGACCAGCATTCACTCGCAATCCAGCTTGAATTGCCTGCTCACACCCCTTAGCTAACACGGCTAATTCTTGCTGACGATTTGTTTCATCCTTAGCTTCAGCGTATTGCCCAGTGTGGAGTTCAATAAACTTCGCTTTTGCCTTGACAGATGCTTCAATTTGTGCTGGTTCGGCGTCGATAAATAGGCTGACTGGAATGCCAGCGTTTTGCAATTTATCAACTATCTCACCTATTCTAGCAATTTGCCCGACAATATCTAATCCGCCTTCTGTGGTGACTTCTTCGCGCTTTTCGGGTACTAAAGTCACGTAATCAGGTTTGATATCAAGAGCGATCGCCAGCATTTCATCTGTGGCGGCCATTTCTAAATTAAGATGCGATCGCACAGTCTGCCGCAACAAACGCACATCCCTATCTTGGATATGCCGTCTATCTTCGCGCAGATGCACCGTAATTCCATCTGCGCCCCCCAATTCTGCCAGCACCGCCGCCGCCACGGGATCTGGTTCCACCGTCCGCCGCGCTTGTCGGATGGTGGCGATGTGGTCAATGTTCACGCCAAGTGTAGACACTCCAATTTACCCCTATCCACTGTCCTCAGAAGTTAATTTTACTGGAAATCTTGGTTGTAAGTTGAGTTAGGTGTGATGGTGCAAAGTGCCAGACCC
Organism: Komarekiella atlantica HA4396-MV6; assembly: GCA_019359395.1. Taxonomy (GTDB): domain Bacteria; phylum Cyanobacteriota; class Cyanobacteriia; order Cyanobacteriales; family Nostocaceae; genus Komarekiella; species Komarekiella atlantica. Next base: position 59,035 of record JAHHHK010000003.1, on the reverse strand, counting down.
AGGCGATCGCATTATTTACTTGACGGATTTAGAATAATATCTACACCCACTCTGTGAGGCGATATGCTTTTAAAACTGCAACAAATTATCGTCAAACCAGGACAACAAATGTTGCTCCAAGATGTTAGTTAGCAGCAGTTAGAAAATATTTTAGAAGAAATGGGAGAAAAGCGTGCCGCACGTATTTCTTATAGTCATGGTTGGTTAGAAATTATGGTTCCACTTCCTGAACACGAAAAAGATAAAGAAATATTTGGTGAGTTAGTGAGAATTTTATTAGACAAACTGCAAATTGATTTTGAACCTTTTGGTTCAACAACACTTAAAAATGAGCGAATGCGGCAAGCAGTAGAACCTGATACCAGTTTTTATATTCAAAATCATGCTGCTGTGATTGGGAAAAATCGCATTGATTTAACTGTAGATCCACCACCCTCCGGGTTCGCAGTCGCCTACGGAGGGAAACCCTCCCCCAGCGCTGTCTCACCAGATTTAGCAATCGAAGTTGATATTACCTCCCGGACTAAATTTGATAACTATGAGATTTTGGGAGTTCCTGAATTTTGGCGATATACAAAACAAGGTTTAGAAATTTCGTTGCTACAGCAAGGAAAATATATAAAATCTCAATCTAGTCCTAATTTTCCTAATATTCCAATTGTTGAATTAGTTAATGAGTATGTTCAGCAGTGTTTAACTATTGGTAGAAGTCAAGCTATTCGTAATTTTAGAAATTGGGTTAAAAATAATTTATAACTATTTATAAATTGTACGCAATTGAGTAAGCTATGGGCAGATTATGATAGAGATTTAAGGCTTATTGAAAAAGGCGATCGCTCATGACTACTGAGAACAATCCAGCAGCCGTTGTGGACTGGGAACCCCCAATGCCACCTACAGATTTAATTTTTGATGATGGTGAACCCTTGGAATCAAATCGACACCGTATTGCGATGAATGTCCTGATTCGGTCATTGCAGCAGTTTTTTGCTGATCGCAATGATTTTTTCACTGGGGGCAATATGTTTATTTACTACAGCAGTACCCAAGTTCGTAACCGTGATTTCCGTGGCCCAGATTTCTTTGCGGTGCTGAATGTTGACGGCAATAACTCTAGACAAGGTTGGGTAGTCTGGGAAGAAAATGGTCGTTACCCTGATGTCATTGTGGAATTAATGTCACCGTCTACAGCAACAATAGACAAGGGTATCAAGAAAAAGCTTTACGAACAGACTTTCCGCACATCAGATTATTTTGTCTATGATCCTTTTGATCCTAATTCTTTGCAGGGGTGGCATTTAGATGATAATCAGCAGTATCAGCCGTTGACACCAAATGAACGCGGTTGGCTATGGTGTAAGCGTTTAGGTTTATGGTTGGGGACGAATGAGGGAACAATAGACAGAGAAACTGCGGTATGGTTGCGGTTTTATGATGTGGCTGGAAATTTGGTTTTGTTACCAGAAGAAGCCGCAGTTGCACAGGCACAAGCTGCTGTTGCAAGGGAGGAAGCCGCAGTTGCACAGGCACAAGCTGCTGTTGCAAGGGAGGAAGCCGCAGTTGCACAGGCGGCTCGTTTAGCGGCTAGATTAAGAGAGATGGGGGAAAATCCAGAGATTTTATGAAATATTTCAGCTTTTTTGATTTGTTTTGAGTTGTAGTTTGTTGAATAGGCACAAACTCATATTCATCAACGCCGAGTTTTTGTTGAAATCCTTGGTTACTCTGAATTGATTATTGGAGTATTTTTTCTCTGAGATACTCTTAAGACATATTTTGTAGGAGTAATACATGAATAGACAAGTAATTATATATCCAGGAGAAGACGGTTACTGGGTAGCCGAATGTCCTAGCTTACCTGCTTGCATCAGCCAATGGAAGAACAAGGAAGAAGCTGTTACCAACATCAAGGAAGCGATCAAATTATACATCGATGTCTTAAAAGAAGAAGGTCGTCCGATTCCAGAAGATAATCTGGAAACTGTTTTGGTCGATGTATGAGTAAGTTGCCGATAATTTCTGGTCAGGAGTGCATCAAAGCATTTAAGAAAGATGGTTTCTATGTTTTACGGCAACGTGGAAGTCACATTATCTTACGTCGAGATGAGCCATTTGCTGAAGTAGTTGTCCCCAATCATCAAGAATTAGATAAAGGAACTTTAAGGGCAATAATCCGACAGGTTGGGCTTAATGGTAGATGAGTTTATCGACCTGCTGTAAATGAGAGAATAAAAAGAGCCGATCGCTATTAGGTAAATAATAATTTATGGTAATTTGTAGATATGGTATTAAAGATGCGTTAGCAAAGCTCGCCGAAAGCATCGCTTCCCATCTTTAGCAGATAATTATTGCCAAAATCTAGCTACTTTTGCAACTCTTTGAGTTTCTCTAATGTCTGTTGATATTGCTTTGTATTTTCTTGTTTCTGATAAAGGTTTGCGGCTATTTGATAATCTGCGATCGCTCCCTGCTTATCTTTGAGAATAGAGCGAGTGTTACCCCGGTTGTAGTAAGCATAAACATAATTTGAATCGATACGAATAGCCTGGCTATAATCCTCAATTGCTTTCTTATAATCCTTTAGGTTAGCGTAGGCAAGACCTCGGTTATTGTAAGCATTGGTATAGTTGGGATCGATACGGATAGCCTGGTTATAATCCTCAATCGCTCCCTTATTATCTCCCAGGTTACGGCGGGCATCACCCCGGTTGTAGAAAGGCCACTTGAGGGGATCATTCTTAAATTCGATGGCTTTGGTATAATCGGAAATTGCCTGTTCGTAGTTGCCTTGGTCAGCGTAGACTGCCCCTCGGTTGTTATGAGCAAGAGCGTGCTTAGGGTTAATTTCAATCGCTTTATTGTAATCGATAGTAGCTTGCTTGTAATTGTAAAGGTTATAGTAGGCCCAGCCTCGACTAACGTAACTGTTAGCATCCTTGGGATTGATCTGAATATACTGGTTTAAATCCTCAATTCCTCCTTTATAATCTTTAAGAGCACTACGGGCATCACCTCGCTTGTAGTAAGCAAGTGTAAAATTGGGATCGAGCCGTAGCACCTCGTTAAAATCCTCGATCGCTCCCTTATGATCTTTTTTAGTAGACTTCTCAAGTCCCCGATCATAAAAATTTTTAGCACTCATCTCGGTTGTTGGCGAGATAGTGGGAGTGACACTAAGAGTAGATGATTCTACTTGGTTAGGCGTTGTTACCGAAGCATCACGCGGTTTCACCAAGAAAGAGAAAGTTAGAACCACAGTAGCAAGGATACCTGCTCCAATCATGACTCTGAAGTTTCTCACAACTGCAACAGAAGTAGCAAGAATACTTGGAGATTTTATTACATTGGGCGCAATAGTTTCAGTTTGACTTGCTATAACAGCTTCGTTTGATGTTTTAACTGGTGTTACATCATCGTTGTGAGAGATGCTTTTGGGCGCTATAACTTGATCTCGAAATGGAACTGATTCGTTTTTGGGACTAATTTTTGTTTCAATTGATGCTATATCTTCATCTCTAAGTCCTAAAATTTCTTGATAACGTCGCAAATCATTGCGAGTATGGTCACTCAAAATCTGCTCGCGTTTGATCGCGTCTACTAATGCTTGCTCATATTGCTGTAATTTTTGTTGATACTCTCGATAAGGTTTTAAAACCTCAATTTCTATTCCAGCAGTTTCTTCAGGGAGCAATCCCAAATTCTGACGTAGGGCATCTAATATTCTGCGACCAATAATTGAAATCTCGCCGCGACTAGCATAAATCTCTACTTCTTTGCGATACTTCAGTTTTGGATCACCAATGGGTGCTTTAGACAATAGGATTTTAAATCCTTCTTTAACTGCATAAATTTCTGGTTGCATGGCGGGAGCCGTTTCTTGAACTTTCTTTTTGGCGTACTCATGCAACTCATCAACTGAAACTGCACCATCATTATCTAAATCTGCCGCACCTGTTTCAATACCTTCAATCAGGTAACGGGTATAAATCGAAAGATTTGATTCTTGTTGGTGGAAAGAATATTCAGTAGCGGTAGAAGAGGTCAAGACAACTCGCCCCTCGCCACCAAGTTCAGCCCGGATATCGACAGAACTGTCATCTTTGGCTGACCAACCCTCAGCAAACGCCCCACTAAAGCAACAATCGAGAATTACGACTTGGCGTTTACAGCGGCTATCGCTCATGATGTTATGAACAAAGCTGGCGGGAACGGTGGTTGATTTGATGAGTCGTCCTTGGGGATTTTTGCGGGTCAGGCGAGTGGCGAGGTGAAGTTTGCCGCTCTCATCTTTAATGCCGTGACCAGAGAAGTAAAGTACTACAAGGTCTTCTTTACGCCGATCGCTAAACAGCGCCTCGATCGCTTCTTGCATTTTCTGAGGGTCGGGATTCTCCAGTTTTTGGATATCTGTTTGGGCAAATCCACCCATTTCTGGATGCTGCAAAACTTTGGCGATCGCTTCCATGTCCTTTACCGATGCAGGTAATGGATTCAGACCAGGCTCATAATCACTAATTCCGATTAGGAGTGCTACCTTCCTCATGTCCCTATCCTCTTTCCTGTGATGATATTTCTCAGCCTGCTGCTACAAAGTTTTGCGCTTGTTGAATGGCGGCGGTTAATTCTTCACGACTGCTAGCTTTCACCTTGAGTTTTTTACCGTTAGCTTCGATTTCCAATTCTATGGTTTGGTTAGCGAGGCGATCGCCTACAAATCCCAATACTTTCTTAAAATTGGCAATACTCACCTCTGCTTGCAACACTCCTAGCAAGAAACCTCCTAAAGCCTTTGAGCCTTTGGGTGTTTCTGTAACCGCTACAAGTTCAGCGCTTTCTACATCTAAGTTTCTAATTTCTCGTAAGAGATTTCGTGTTTCCTCCTCTTGCTCCTCTGCATCTAAATCTGGATTATCAAGAGCGATCATTAGTTTGACGTTAGATTCAGAATTCATTTTGTACCTTTTTTGGTTCTAAGCAGTTGACTGTCAGGTGTAATTTACGTGATTTCTCTATTGACATCATATCTTCTATGTAAATTTCCCGAAATTTCTTCAATATTTTTACAAAACATCATAAAGTTTAGGTAAAAATTCGGTAAAAAGAGCAGCCGCTTCCCCTCTAACTCGAAGCACTGGTATAAAATCGCAACGCAAAGCGCCAAAACCAGGTGGAAAATAAAAACAGGACTAATGCCAATATTGCCGCACCTATCAACCAGGTAGTTTGACCCCTACCCAGCATTGCTTCTGCGGGTACAGTCGTTAAAAAAGCCACTGGCATTACAAAGGTGAAGAAAAAGCGGTAAGCACTGGGATATGCTGCGATCGGATATCTTCCAGCTTCTAATAAACCCCGCAGCACTTCAGTGACGTTGTATATTTTCACGAACCAAATACTCATCGCTCCCAGCATAAACCACAAGCTGTAAAGAATCACCAAGCCAAACAACAGCGGTACTAAACTTAGCATGTAGTCGTCTATGCCTATGCCGAGGCGTTCACCTGCATAGCCAATGATGATGCATCCAAACACTAAATCTGGTAGTCCCCAAGGTGAAAGGGTATGAGTGGAAAGCCAAAATTGACTGCGGATAGGTTTTAATAATACAAAGTCAAGAGTACCTTCCTGCACATGGCGAACAATGCGATTCAAGTTTGGGGCAAGAAATGTAGCAGAAAAACCTTGCAGTAAGGTAAAAATCCCCAAAACTACTAAAGCTGCTTCCCATGACCAGCCGCTAAAAGTATAACCAGTACGGTAAAACAAGAATAGTCCGAAAAGACTGCCTGCAAGACTGCCTAAGCTGCTGAGAGTAGCGATGAGGAAGTTAACGCGATATTCCAACTCAGCTGCTATGGCAGCACTCCAAAATAGTCCAAGTACTTTCAAATATCGTTGCATATTACATCCATAACCCAAAATCTACTATCTATGATTCCATTTTTTAGATTACAAAATAAGTTAATGTATTAACATTATTTTTAGTGTTAAAAAATTGCTAAACGCTAAAATGTTTTATGCAAACTGATTTAATCACTTTTTTAACCACTAAGGCACAAAGACACAAAGTGAAAAGCCCAAGATTCGGTAGTTTTTTGATGATAACTAGCTAGGAGATTTTTACTAATCGCTGTTTACGTAGTTTCAGATATGGTGTTTATTGTGTGGTTGATAAGTGTAATTTTTGTCGGGATTATAGCGTTTTCTGATCTACTGAGTACAGAATTATCGGTGTTTATCTGTCTTGAAAAGTTTTGCGCCGGGAAACTGGAACGCGCCAACTTTTCGCTGTGGTTAATTACTTGTTCTGTGTACCTCACTCCAGTGAGAACCGCTATATACTAAATTTTAGGTAATTTATGGCAAGACTATCAAACGAATTACAACGCTATTTTTTTGAAGAAGAAAGACCCTCAAAAGTAACTTTGGCAGAGATTTTGCTGCTAGCAAAGGAAAGAATTTTTGGCTTTTTGCTAGTTGTTTTATCTTTACCTTCTGCTTTGCCTGTTCCAGCACCAGGGTACTCGGTTCCTTTTGGTATTTTAATTTTTTTACTAGCGGTACAGCTGATTGCTGGTGCTAAAATCCCTTGGCTACCTCGGCGAATGACCAACCATCCAATTAAACTCGAAACAGTGCAGGGGTTCTTGAAAGCGGGGATTCCTTGGTTACGCAAAATTGAAGCGATCGCTCGTCCTCGACTAAGCTATATCTGTACTACTTTACCAGGTAGAGTCACACTTGGCTGTGCGATCGCCTTAATGGCAATTTCGATGATGATTCCAATTCCGGGAACCAATACCCTACCAGCAATGGGGATTTTCGTGACTAGCTTTGGCTTGCTAGAAGATGATGGAGCTATCAGCCTCGGAGGTTTAGTCTTGTGTGTGATGGGAGCAATTTTGACTACTTCGATTCTGTTGGCATTGATTTGGGGTGGTTCCAGCCTTCTTGACATTATCAAGACTTGGCTGGGTCGTTAAAGAGCAAAGATGAACGACACTATCACTATCACTCAAGTCATCAATTACTGCATATATTTAGTTTACTAATTAATAGTTTTTTTGTAAAAACCTATTCTTATGTAGTGCGCTACTACCTTCCCAATTATTGAAACAAAAGTTAATTTTTTGCTTGAGTCTATAACTCTGTATTTTAACTTAAATGAATTAAAGTCAATTTTTTCAGTTATCTAAATCAAAGGTTTATCTACTCTAGCTATAATTTCAGCATAAAGTTGTTTAAATAGGGTCGGTTAGTATGGCTGACAATATAAATAAGTTAACAGCTTCAGACCACAGCGTAGGTAATATCATGATTATCTCCTTACTTGCCTTCTGTGGATTGACTTTGATCATTCTTTTGGGACTTTTCTAACAGCTTACTGTGCGTTAAAAACTTTTTTTGGAAGCAGATGAGATGTATCTGCTTCCATTATTCATGCATTAGTAGAGAAATAAAAAGGTAACAAGTTACTATTATCATTGTTATATAGCGGTTCCCATTCAACGAAGAGGCAGGAGTCAGGGGTCATTCCCCCCGCTCCTTGCCCCCTGCTCCCTGCTCCCTGCTCCCCTGCTTCTTTTTCAAATGCGGACAACATTACATCGTCAGGTGTAAGGGCGGCATTGCCCATACGTGTCAACTTAACGTGAAATCCACATCCCGCAAGAAACTCAAGTTCCTTGCTCATAGCAAAAGTCATCTTTAGATGACTATAAAATCGCCCAAAATCCTGAGTCTACTTGAGTAGACTTTCGCTCATCCGCCAGAGAATTTGTTCTCTGGCGGGTGAGGAGGCCAAAAGTAAAGCTATTTTTAAATTAAGTTGACACCAATGGGCATTGCCGTGCCCCTACGGGTATACCTCACGTAAACGAGAACCGCTGTAAGTTCGGTATTGAAATAGAGAAGTTAGCCAAGTTCATCAAGTACTTGTGCTTATATACGTCAAACAACCTATAACCTAAACTAATATTTAATCTACTACCTTATCTAGGCTGACTCAAGTATATATACAAAATTGTTGCCAAATAAGGTACTGTACTGTAACATAGGGCGAACGATGGGACTCGAACCCACGAATGGTGGTACCACAAACCACTGCCTTAACCACTTGGCTACGCTCGCCATTCAACAATTTGGATTATAACAAGTTTTGGGGAAGCGATCAAGAGTGTTTGTTAATGGAACGGACTCAGTTGATTTAGAGTCTAATGATTACAACGAAATTTTATCTGGCAAACATGAAGGCCCTAACCACTATCGCATATCTTGGAGCAGCAGCGGGACTTGCCGCTTTAGGGGTGACAATGGCGAAGACCAATCCCAGTCAGGCTGAATATGAAGAGTATGCAGTACAGCAATTGGCTAAGTACTTAAAAACTGATGTATGTAAAAAAACAACGAATCTCTTAGAAAATTTAATAAATTTAAATTGTGAGAAGTTGGTTGATTCAGTTAATCCACAAATGCAAGAAATTCTTGCCAGGACTACAGAAAGGCAAAATTATATTATTTTTAGTATTTATCGTACAGATTTAAAACTAAATTCTTGGATACCTTCTTACAGATTTGAAACGGTGGGAGCATTGAATCAATTTTATACTTACACTGCCCAAGAACAATAAGGCAAGCAGCATAGAGAAGAACATGGAATAGCTTGCAGATACTTTTGGATATAAATTTCGGGCAATCGCTACCCTATTCGATCAAATTTTTGATGTTTTGCGATCGCAAGCAAATAAACCAGTAGTATCTGAAGCACAATTGTAATCAGCCTAACTACGATGCCTATTCTGGCTGTGATTACTTAAATATCCAACAAATCAAGTCCTTTTAAGTAAGATAAAAAAATAGCAACAGAGAGTTGAATCCTTGCCAATGTCATCCGCTTATCTGCTAGTATCCCACGGAAGTCGCGATCCGCGTCCAGAAATTGCTATGCAAAAACTAGCACAGCTATTAGGTAATAAACTGGATAATAGCTATAACCAAGCAGCTTCTACTGGTGGTGTATTTCCAGATTGTCAAAATCAAGTAGGTGTAGCTTACTTGGAAGCAAGTTCTGAGCCATTACACGAGCAGATTCGACAATTTGCCAAAAGCGCTTTGGCTGCTGGGTGCAATCATCTGGAAATTATCCCGCTATTTTTGCTGTCGGGAGTGCATGTAATGACGGATATTCCGGCGGAAGTAGCACTAGCACAACAGGTTATTGGTCAAGATATGATGATTAATCTGCGACCATACTTAGGCAGCCACCCAAGTTTAGGGAAATTACTAACAAAGTCAATGGCTGCTATCAAAGCACAAACATGGATTCTGTTAGCTCATGGTAGCAGTCGCCCTGGTTCACAACAATCAGTAGAAGCAATCGCGGCAAGTTTAGGAGCAATGGTTGCTTATTGGGCTGTACCTCCTAATTTAGAATCACGAGTAAAGCAATTAGTAGTTGCTGGCTATCAAGAAATTGCAATATTGCCATATTTTTTATTCGCGGGTGGAATCACCGATGCGATCGCTCGGTCTATAGAGGAGCTAAAATTACAGTTCCCTATGGTGAATTTTCAACTGGCTCAGCCTTTAGGAGCAAGCGCAGAATTAGCCGAGCTAATTTGGGATTTAATAGACAAATGAATCGCACACAAATCGAGGGGAGAAAGTATTTGGGAAAGGTTTATTTAGTAGGTGCGGGGCCCGGAGATCCGGGACTAATGACCCTCAAGGGGAAAGGTTTGTTGGAATGTGCAGATGTAGTTATCTATGATGCCTTGGTAAGTCCAACAATTTTAGCAATGATTAATCCCCAAGCAGAGCAAATCAACGCTGGTAAGCGCATGGGGAGACATTCTTTGTTGCAGGAAGAAACAACTCAACTGCTAATTGATAAAGCGCAGGATAATGCAATTGTGGTGCGGCTCAAGGGTGGCGACCCGTTTATCTTTGGTCGCGGTGGTGAGGAGATGGCAGAATTAGTCAAAGCGGGAATTTCAGTAGAAGTTGTGCCAGGTATTACATCGGGAATTGCTGCGGCAGCCTATGCAGGCATACCTTTAACTCATCGATCATATAGTTCATCCGTAACATTTGTTACTGGACACGAGGCTGCGGGTAAGTATAAACCGATAGTAAATTGGAATGCGATCGCCCACAGTTGTGAAACCATTGTAATTTACATGGGAATTCACAATCTGCCTTACATTGTAGAACAGTTAAGTGCAGCTGGGCTGAGTTTAGAAACGCCGATTGCTCTAGTGCGTTGGGGTACGCGACCCGAACAAGAAGAATTGATTGGGACGTTGAAGACAATTGTAGAACAAGTAGAGCAAACTGGATTCGGTGCGCCGGCGATCGCGGTAATTGGCCAGGTAGTGAATATGCACAGTATTTTGTCTAGTTGTCGTCCAGTTTGATGGTTAGTTTGCAGCTTCTTTGAAAAATCGGGTTGTAACTTTGTACTTCTACTGATTGAATAATACTTAGTAACTGTTCAGAGGTGTATGGCTTAGTGATATAGGCGTCAGCACCTTGTTTCCTTGCCCACAAGTGATGAATTGCCTGATTTTTGCTACTACAAATTACGATCGGTACTTTTTGATTAGTTGGATTTCTGTTGAGGAAGCGACACAACTCAAATCCACTCATTCCTGGCATTACCACATCGGTAACAATCACATCAGGTTTTTCTTCTAAGACGATTTCTAGAGCTTCTTTAGCACTGGTGGCTTTAATGATGTTATAACCTCTATCTCTAAGAAAATGACTGATTAATTCCAATTCACTCAAAGAATCTTTGACAACTAGAATCGTACCAATCCAAGTAATGCTCAATCTTTAATCTCCAAGTATTAGTTATTTTTTCTCTTCGGAAATTAAACAATGTGTTGAAAGATTACTTTCAGTAAATCTCCTTGTGTAAACGGCTTAGTCAAATAGCCTGAAGCCTTGACCATCTTGGCTTTAGCTCGATCTACAAAACCTGTTTTTCCTGTCACCATAATCACAGGTGTATTTTTAAAATATGAGTGTTTACGCAGCAAAGAGCATAGTTCATATCCGTCTAAGTTAGGCATTGAAATATCCAACAAAATTAAGTCGGGTTTGGCACGGATAATGTGCATTAAAGCTTTCAAAGAATCGGTGACTCCCACAACTGAAAACATTTGCTCATCTAGATAATTTTTGATCGCACTCAAAACTGTAGGGCTATCATCAATACAAAAGATTGTGTAGAGTTTTTTGTCAGCAGGCGGCGGGATAATTTGCTTGCTACGATAATCGGTAGTATTAATACCGCTAGTTAAAGAGCGGTTAGCGGATGCTACTGGTTGATTGCCGTTGTCTAGCTTCAGCAAGTTTTGAGCAGCCTTGGTTCGAGTTTGTGGCTGATTTGTTGGCAAAAATTGCGAGGGTTGCACAAAAGAAGTAGGCGATCGCTTTTGACACCGTTCGACTAGTAAGCGAACATTAAGATGACAGAACTTTGGCATGTCATCCAAAAAGCTTTCAGGAATAAATTCGTAACTCCCCTCTTCTAAGCTCAGAAATGACTCCAAAACTTCTAGGGCTAATTGTTCTATCAGTAACGCTGCTTGAGAAGAACTAAGATATTTCTGATTGACTAACCAGCAAATAGCTAAATAATCTGGATTTGGTATTGCTTGATTCTCAATACCCGTTTCAAATATCGCTCGCAGCTGCTCGTGAATTCCGCGAGGGAGGGTAGAAATTTGCGGGCTTAAGCGTTGCAAGTTTCTATACAAAGGTTCAAACATTTTCTCTGAGTAGCAGGTATAGATCAATTTACCTTCGTCTATGTATATTGACCAAGAACCTGACGTACTAAAGACCTGTAAACAACCAGTCACAGACTTACTAGTAATTTTTTTTAATAAAGATAAGGGCTGGAGTTTTTGGAAAAATCTATATCTACTAATAGGAAGTGTCTTCATCGGGACGGCTCTGGATTAAATTAATATTCACAGTCAAAATTGGTGAATTACCTTTTCAGAATTCACAGCAACATTATCGTAGGCACTGTCAGATCAATATAGCGGTCACATTTAAGTTAGTACAGAGATTCCACACCCCCCAACACCTAATTCGCCAATCTCTGCTAAGCTATAATGCACAAATTACGACTCCCTATGTCAAACTAAGCTCTACTGTTGCCAAATAGCTAAATAGCTCAATTTTCCTAGAAACAGTCTTCCAAAAATCAGATTTACTTTCTGTATCTTTTGCTAATCTGACTGGCCTCACTGTAACTCAACTACAGGTGTAAACTAACGCTTCAGAGCAAAAACCGTAGTTCCGCTTTGCTAGGACTTTACTGCTTCAGCCGAAACTTCAGACACCTTCTTGAGGACAGCTTACGCAGATCGAACGTGTTTTACGCAACTAAGTAGCTATAATTGTTCAAGGTTTTACTTAAGTTCTGGATTGTAGAGCTTTTCTTTACAAGACTTGAGTAAATTTATCCCTTGAGCAAGAGAAATGGCAAACTCTCATTAGGGGTGAGTCAGATAATAATTGATGCAGTGATGGTATGTAGTGAGATGCAACCACGGCTGACTCAGTGGAAGGTAATCTGTTCATAAGTAATGAAAAGACGCCCTAAAGTTGTGTTGCCATCAATAGTCACTCTGTACTATGAATGTTAAAATCTCGAATTTGCAGCAAAACTGAAGAAGTAGGTGCATACCCAAAAAATCGTAATCTTCAGTTCAATGGTAGATGGTAAGTAAATTACTTACTAAAACTCAGGTTACTATAGATTTCAAGTAAAAGTAAAAATAATATGTAAAATTTATAATAAATAATTTAGGAAAGTATGGAAGATAATTAATATTAACTTTGAAAAAAATACGATAAATATTTTTTCTGAGTATTATCCTGACATATATAAAATGTACAGTAAAATATACATTTTTAATGTTATTAAATTACACTCACAAACTAGTATAATGCTTCTCACTTGAGTGAGGTACACAGAAGAAATAATTAACCACAAAGAGAAGTCGGTAGCTTGCTTTCCCACGAAACGCTACGCGAACCCGCAGGGTGCGGCGGCTTGAGCCGCTCTGAACTTCGGTGTAAACACCGTTACACACCGATAAGTTTGTACCTTAGCCGATTGGGAAACGCCATAAACTATTTCGTAATAGCAATTTAGCATAAAATTCTAAAGTCTTAAAAGTGACAGGCATTAAGATGTTGGAGATTCGCCGCTAAATCTCTCTCTTGCTTGGCAATTCGTTAACATTAATCATGCTACCCGTCAAATCGGAATCACCGCAATGGTTACACAGCTACCATCTTCCAGCCAAAAAGGCATCATCTACCCTGACAGTGACGGACAGCCAATGGCAGATAACACCAAGCAGTTTGAATTAATTGTCTGGATTAAAGATAATTTAGAATTATTATTTGCCAACGATCCTAATGTGTTCGTCGCTGGGGACTTGTTGTGGTATCCCGTGGAAGGTGATAACAAGCTCCGCCAGGCTCCCGACGTAATGGTAGTATTTGGTAGACCGAAAGGATACCGGGGTTCTTATCAACAGTGGTTTGAGGATAATATTCCCCCACAAGTGGTTTTTGAAATTTGGTCGCCTGGAAACCGTCTCTCCAAAATGGCGAAGAAATTTGAGTTTTATGAGCGTTACGGTGTAGAAGAATACTATTTGTATGAACCTGATGTAGTGGATTTGACAGGTTGGCAGCTTCGTAACTCACGATTAGAAGTAATTGACCAAATGGCTGGTTGGGTCAGTCCTAAATTGGGAGTGCGCTTCGAGTTGTCTGAGGAAGAACTGCAAATCTATCGTCCTGATGGCGATCGCTTTCTTACCTATTTGGAACTAGATCAGCAACGACAGCAAGAAAGACAACGAGCCGAACAAGCAGAAGCTAGAGCTGAACAAGCAGAAAGTGAACTAGAAGCACTCCGCGCTTTACTTCAAGAACAGGGAATTAATCCAGAGCAATTGTGACCAAATTTAATTTACAAGTTGAAGAATCTTCAGTTCGTTAAAATTGACAATACACTTGTGAAATTGGACTTATAGCAATGGTCACTCAGCTACCATCTTCCAGCCAAAAAGCCATTGTCTACCCCGAAAGCGATGGACAGCCAATGGCAGAAAATACAAAACAGTTTGAGTTGATTGTGCTGATTAAAAAGAACTTGGATCTTTTATTTGCTGATGATCCTAATGTATTCGTTGCTGGCGATTTATTTTGGTATCCTGTTCAGGGGGATAACGTCACCCGCAGAGCGCCTGATGTCATGGTAGTCTTTGGCAGACCAAAAGCAGACCGAGGTTCTTATCTACAATGGCAAGAAGATAATATTCCCCCGCAAGTGGTGTTTGAAATTCTCTCTCCTAGCAACAGTGCTAAAGAGATGATTGCTAAATACAAATTTTACGAGCGTTATGGCGTAGAAGAATATTACTTATATGACCCAGAGACAGGTGAGTTAAGTGGTTGGTTACGTTCTGGTGGTGAACTAGCTGAAATTCCCCAAATGACTGGTTGGGTAAGTTCCCATCTTGGTATACGCTTTGAATTGTCAGATAGCGAACTTCAGATTTATCGTCCTGATGGGCAACGGTTTTTAACATATGTAGAACTAGCGCAACAACGGGAACAAGCGCAAGCTCAAGCTGAACAAGAACGCCAACGAGCTGAACAAGAACGCCAACGAGCTGAACAAGAATGCCAACGAGCTGAACAAGAACGCCAACGAGCTGAACAAGAACGCCAACGAGCTGAACAAGCAGAAAGTGAACTAGAAGCACTCCGCGCTTTACTTAAAGAACGGGGAATTAACCCAGAGCAATTGTGACCGAATTTAATTTACAGGTTGAAGAAAATAACGAACGCCTTGATCGCTATCTTTCCCAAGAATTATTAGATTTATCCCGTTCCCGCATCCAACAGTTAATCGAAAAGGGTAACGTGCAAATTAACGGCAAAATCTGCACATCTAAAAAGATTAATGTCAAAATAGGCGATCGCATCACTCTCGAAATCCCAGAAGCGCAACCCCTAGAACTGCAAGCAGAAGATATTCCTTTAGATATTCTCTACGAAGACGACCATTTACTCATTCTTAACAAACCCGCAGGCTTAGTCGTGCATCCTGCACCCGGTCATCCAGATGGTACTTTAGTAAATGCCTTATTAGCACACTGTCCCAACTTACCAGGAATTGGGGGAGTCCAACGTCCAGGAATTGTCCATCGATTGGATAAGGATACAACGGGTGCGATCGCAATTGCCAAAACAGATATTGCCTATCAAAGCCTACAAGCACAACTCCAAGCAAAAACTGCCCGGCGAGAATACTTAGGCGTGGTTTACGGTGCGCCAAAAGTTGAAAGTGGTACTATAGACTTGCCCATTGGTCGCCATCCACAAGACCGCAAAAAAATGGCTATTATAGCCGTTGAACAAGGTGGACGATCTGCCGTCACTCATTGGCGAGTACTAGAACGCTTGGGTAATTACACATTAATCCACTTTCAATTAGAAACTGGCCGCACTCATCAAATTCGCGTCCACAGCGCCAAAATTGGTCATCCAATTGTCGGCGACCCAGTTTATGGTTCTGGTCGTTCAGTGGGGGTAAATTTGCCTGGTCAAGCACTACACGCTTGGCGTCTAAAGTTGCAGCATCCCCTATCTGCGGAGTCGATTGAGGTAACAGCTCCTCCTCCCAGAACATTTACAAAGCTTTTGGAAGTCTTACAAAAACGATGACTTCTGATAACTGATAAACAATTAGCGTGCATCCGACATGGGATAGAGTCTGTTTCACTAGTTCTACCTAAATGAAACTCCTACATAACCCAGGACTTATGCACGCTATCAGATGATTTAAGGTGGTGTACTAGCCAGATGCAGACGGAAAATCGTTACTTAACGCCTGACAGTTGTCTATAAGGTACAGACTTTTCAATATCAATGTTGTATGGCGAGATCCGTTGTGGAAGATTGCCAGTTGCATTGAGATCTTGTGCCATACCCAGGAATAGAGCAGGATCGCCAGCCTTGGGCTTTTGGTCTTGTGGGGTGTATCTCCGTACTTCTACCTGCCAAATGATTTGTGGGAAACCCAGTTTAGAACGGTGATAAGCATCATATCGTGGAGATTTGATGTTGAAAGGTAACTCACCCTCAGCACGGGATGGCAATACTCGACGCCGCTGATAAGGAACTGTAGAGTATCCAAAATTGCTCAGGTACTCTTCAGTGTTGAGCAGTTCATCAACAAGGCCTTTGATACCCTTGGTAGCGACTACAATTGACCAGGCAATTTTTTCCCGCTCGTTGTAAACGTCGCGACCGAGAACCTTCTGCACGCAATGTTCAACAAAGCGGTAGTTGCTGTTGAGGTCGTAGAAGCTTTTCTTAAAGGTATTGGAAAGCAGTAAACCACGAATAAAGTCTCTTACTGTAATCTGTCCATTACGGAGTTGGGACTCTAGGAATGGTTCGCGATCGGCTGCAAAGGCATGGAAAAAAATCTGACGATATGCTGCTTCGATCAAATTACCTAGATCTGATGGAGAAAGCAGATTGTCTGTAGAGAAAATCCTGGCTTGTTCATCACCCGGTACTTCATACGCCGCTACGCGCTGGTTTTGACTTGAAGGATCGTATGTTAATAGAGGAAGTGCCACTATAAAGCCTCCATGTTCTTAATTAAAATTAACAACTTTAAATCACATATTAAAGGAGTAGTTGTATCAGAACCTCAGAATTCTGATTAAATTTCACGAAACTTAACCAAGGGTAAGTTTTCGTAGTAGTAGCAGTTAGTCTAGGGGATTTAGTTCATAGCCTATCAGTAAAAGGACTGTGGCTACTCAGGAAAACAAGCAACTTTATACACGCTGATTTTGAGATAAAGCTGAGTAACTTAATAAAGAAATCAACTGTCAAACTTATCTAGTTGCTAAATTCTTACTAAGGATAATAATAAATAACGTTGGTAATTAACAATTACATAGCTTATCATTGAAAGCTTTATCCATTTTCAGATTAGGAGATTCAGTTTCACTTTTTTGAACTCAAGCAATAATCTTTAACATTGGGGATTGGGGATTGGGGATTGGGAAGAAGAGACAGGAGTCATTAATTATTCTCTTCTTTTGCTCCCCCTGCTCCCTCTGCCCCTCTGCCCCCCTGCTCCCTGCTCCCCTTAATCAATCCCTTGACCTATCCAAAATTCCAGAGGATCTATGGTTGAGTTACAGTAAGGCCAGTTACGCAAAGCTACTTCCATCCCTGGCTGCCATTCAGGCGGTTCCAATCCCAATCCTAAACACAGGTGAGATAGAATTCTGACAAACTGCCGGTTATGACCGGAGTCTCCTGAATGAGCATGGGCGTATTCATGGACAACAATACCCAACCAGTCTATAGGTGCAATTCGCCCAACATCTACCAGAATGGTGATTGGGGTTGTGAAAATGTTGCACAGACCGTCGATGCCAAAGGATTGAGCTATGGGTACTGCAAAAATTTGGATGGAGGGACGATCTTGGGGGTGAAAGCAATCATGACAAGCTTCAAGACAGATTTGAAGCTGAGCATTGATAGCGTCAATGTTATCGCCGATCCAAGTGCAAATAGAAATGCGATCGCGCAGATTATTGATCACATCCACCATACCCGGCTCTAGAGCAAGTTCCTGTACCAGGCGCAGGTACTCTAGACCACGAGTAAAAGCATCAGTCTGCTTCAGGTAATTCACCAGCCCAAAACTGAATAAAACTGTTTTGCTTCTGGAATATCCACTGTTTGTTTGGAGGTTACTTCTTCTGTATTGGAACCCTCTGAAGATGTCTCAACGCGGGCTTCGGTACAAAACGATGCTGTGCTGAAACCACCAAACCGTTTCACTGTACTGGTTCTCAACCGGAGGTTTGGGCTGGCGAACCAGAATCGCTCAATAGAACTCATTGTTTCATATTCAGTGGTCAGCACTAACCCATCTTGATCATCCATGTGATATAGACCGACGACAGGCACAATTTCTGCGTAACCTCTCTCCCGGAGTAATCTACCTTGCCTGGGGTTATCAACATCGGGCACGATCGCAAATATGGTTTTACCCTCATGGTTCTCATCAGCATCTCTATCCCAAGCCATTGTGCCCAGCCAACGCACGCGCGAGCCACCCACTGACAGACTGGGGTCAATCTGATGATACTGGCATAGTTCAATGATTTCTGGGTGATCCTCAGCTAGAGTTTCTACCTGAATGTCTGATTCTCCCGTCTCTGAGCGCTTGAAGGCAAGATGATGAGTCGCTCGTTGCGATCGCCATTTGCCAGCACTTAGCTTAAAAAATTCCATCGCGTCCATCAATCTTCTGACTCCTATTTATTACTCCTGCGGATGATGTTTTACGGATTGTTTCTTTTTAAAGTTATTGGTATGTAAACATTCTAAACATTACAGCGATCAGCGGTTAGCTTTCAACAAGCCTCCCGACAAAGGGATTTAGATCGGTATGCTGCTATACAATTGTAAACTTTTATGGTGACAATTGCTTATAGCTTGACAAAGTAGACAGTTTAATATCTTGTGTTAAACTGGTAGAAATACTGGTTTGTAAAGGCAGTATTAACCAAATACCCTTCGATTTTGTGAATCAGAGGAGTGAATCATGGACTTCCCAATCGAACTGACCTTAGAGCAACAGTTTCGTTTACAAAACTTAAAAGATCAGGTAAAAAATTTGAGTCGCGAAGAGGCTCAAGAATTTTTGCTAGAAGTTTTACGGCAGATGATGGTAAAAGACAATTTGGTCAAGCATTTAATTAAACAAGCTTGACACTTAGTCAAATTTAGTTATCCAGACGCGATTTATAAGGCAGCGTTTTACGGAGATAACCGTAAACAGTAAAGGTTAGCTTACTGTGTAGTTCCTCAATAAAGCGGCTTTAAAACTTCGGAGAATTGTTTATGCCAAGCCAAAATGCCTACAACGAGTGCCTGTCATCACTACATACATAAAGAGTTAATGGTTTTCACGCTTTAATTCAAATTTGATTTGAATGCAAAATCTCATAGTGTCCTAAAAAACATCAGCCTGGGTGAAGGTGGTAAAACTCACCCAGGCTCACGTTTTTTAGTAACCACAGAGGAGAGTTGGGTAAGCAAGAGGAGAATATGGAAGTGAGTGAGTGCTAAGTGGTAAATATTACAGATTATTACTTTCTCTCTCATAGAAAAGACGAGAGTACTATTAATCCCCTATGTTTTTCTTGGCTGCTCGCAATTATTTCGAGAACACGCCAAAAATAATATCCACCATTTGTGAATATCAAGGGGAACTCAATGGTTCTTGATGCTTTTTCCAGAGCTGTAATTACAGCAGATGCAAAAACTGCTCCTATCGGTGGTGCTGATTTGGCAGCTCTCAAGTCTTTTATTGCTGATGGCAACAAACGCCTTGATGCTGTGAATGCGATCGCCAGCAACGCTAGCTGTGCTGTTTCTGATGCAATTGCTGGTATCGCTTGTGAAAATACAGGTTTGCTACAAGCTGGTGGTAACTTGTACCCCACTCGCCGGATGGCTGCTTGCCTGCGTGATGCTGAAATCGTCCTGCGCTATGTAACATACGCGCTGTTGGCTGGTGATTCCTCTGTGTTAGATGATCGCGCTCTGAATGGCCTCAAAGAAACCTATTCAGCTTTGGGCGTACCCACCACCTCTGCTGTACGTGCTTTTCAAATCCTGAAAGCTATCAGCGTTGCCCACATCACCAACACCAATACTGAAGCTAACGCTGGTAAAAAGTTCCGCAAACTGGAAGTTGTTCAAGGCGACTGCTCTGCTTTGGCTTCGGAAGCTGCTAGCTACTTTGATCGCGTTATTTCTGCTCTGAGCTAACAGCTCATGGCTAACGGCTATTAGCCAAGCAAACTGAAATCCAAATCCGAGCAAATGCAATCAGGAGTATAAAAAGCAATGAAATCAGTTATCACCACAGTTATTACATCTGCTGATGCAGCAGGTCGTTTCCCCAGCACCTCTGACTTGGAATCCATCCAAGGTAGCATTCAGCGTGCGTCTGCTCGTCTAGAAGCTGCTGAAAAGCTGGCTTCTGGTATCGATGCCGTAGCTAAAGAAGGTTATGACGCTGCTTTCAAAAAATATCCTTACCTCAACCAAGAAGGTGAAGCTGGCGACACCCAAGCCAAAAAAGACAAGTGTCTGCGCGACATCAAGCACTACCTACGTCTAATCAACTACAGCTTAGTTGTTGGTGGTACTGGCCCTCTGGATGAGTGGGGTATTGCAGGTGCTCGTGAAGTTTATCGCTCCTTGGGTCTGCCCACTGCTCCCTACGTTACTGCGATGACTTACACTCGCGATCGCGCTTGCTCTCCTCGCGATATGTCTCCTCAAGCGTTGGTTGAATTCCGTTCTCTCCTCGACTACGTAATCAACTCGCTGTCATAGTGACACGGATTGACTAGACGAGCGATCGTCATACTCTAAAACTAAGGGACTCTCAGTATATTGCTTTGCCTAAATTAAGGTAAGCGATCGACTAAGAGTCCCTCAGTTGTGTCATTAGTTACTTGTCATTTGTCATTTGTTAGGAGTAGCGATTAATCGCGTCTGTGCAAGGGTCAAGAGTAGAGACGCGATTAATCGCGTCTGTACAAGGGTTAAGAGTAGAGATGCGATTAATCGCGTCTGTACAAGGGTCAAGAGCCAGTATTTATTCCCTTTATGCCCCGTCTCCCCCTTGTCCCCAGTCCCCATTGCCCCTTATCCCCAAAGAGCGCCACGTGTTCCCCAATCCCCGACTGACGATATAAAAATAAACCTATGACAATAGATTCTTTATTTGAACAATTGAAACATCCCAACCCTAATCTGCGGGAACGAGCGATGCGGGAGTTGGCTGATGTCCGGGATGAAAATACTATTTCTCGCTTGATGGGCATTTTGGATGATGAAGATGTTACCTATCGGCGAGCTGCGGTAAAAGCACTGGGCGCTATTGGGCCTGATGCTGTGCCTTCACTGGTAGAGTCATTGTTAAATAGCGATAACGCGACTATTCGAGGTAGTTGTGCTAAAGCTTTAGCTCAGGTCGCTGCCAACCATCCAGAAGTTACCTTTCCTGCCGATGGCTTACAGGGATTAAAAACAGCCCTCAATGACCCAAATCCCGTTGTTTACATTGCATCAGTGATGGCGCTGGGCGAAATTGGTTCTCCTGCTTTTGAAATTTTGGCTGAGGCGCTGAGAACGACAGATAATGTTGCGGTGGCTGTATCAATTGTGAATGCAATCGGTTCTATGGGTGATATTCGGGGGTTAGAAGTGCTGACTGCATTGACTAATGATGAATCTGTCGATCCATATATTCGTGAATCAGCAGTGAGTGCATTGCCGCGATTAGATCAGGTGATTAATTATTCTAAGAGGGTGAATTAGCGATCGCGCTGCAACAAAATGGTTTAAATACTCTCGCCTTTAGCTGATAACTGTTAGCTGGTTTAATGATGTATTAGATTAGTGGAAAATTTGACTTTTGAAACACAAAGACACCAAGACACGAAGGTGAGAAGCCTATAAGTGGGCAAAATTCTCTAGGATTTTTACTCACATTCAAAGGGCTAGTGTCCATCGCCTTATTCCCAGGAGTCTTCTTCTAAGTGCCTTTCAATTTGAGAAATTGCCAACTTGATGACTGCTTGAACTGGTGCTTCCACTTCCTGAGCCAATGCAGCTTGCAGAGGTTCTAAGGCGGCGCGATCGCCTATTTTCATTAATGCTAGAGCCGCAGCCCTTCGAGTTTCCCAATCAGCATGATTTTTTAGCAAATCAACTAGCTGGGGAACCGCAGGTTGATACTTAAGGTTACTCAAGGCTGTTGTGGCTTCGCATCGCACGGATGAAACTGGATCAGCTAGAGCATTCATCAGGATATCGAACGCTCCCGCTTCTGGATTTTCCTGAGCGATCGCAGCAATTGACCCAATCACAGCAGCACGAACTTCAGGTGAGTCAGAGTCAATTTCTCGATATACATACTCCTTTGCTTCTGCGCCAATAAATGCCAACGCCCATGTCGCCAGACCCTTGGAACTTTCAGGATATTCAGTTGATGCTAAAATTTCTAGCAATGCTGGTACTGCTGCCTCACCCGTTCTGGCGAGCGCTCCAACACAGGAGTTTTTGACAACGGTATCTTGATCATTTAATAGGGCGTTGACCAAAGTCGGAACTGCTTTTGGATCAGCAATGAGTGTCAAGGTTTTAGCGCTGGCTCTTCGTACAACTGGATTTGGGTGATTTGCCACAGCCTCCAGCAACAACGGGGTAACAGGCTTGCCAATTTTACCTAATGCTTCCGCGAAACTCAAGCGTACCATCCCCCGCGAGTCTCCCAGACTTTCAACCATCTGCTTCAGAATTTGTTGGTCATCAGGGTTGAAGGTGTTCAGGTTTAGTTGTTTACTGACTGCCTCAAGCAAAGCATCAGTTTCCGTCTGGGACAGATGTAGCGAACTTCCCGCCGATTGAGTTTCGGAGTTGAGCATATCACTCATAGCTAAATTATCAAGATGGATTACTAGTTACTAACCATCAGGCTGGCCTGCTGATTGCGGAGTTCCTCAAGTGCAGAGTCAATCTTAGCAAGCTCAGGCTCTAGTTGCCCCATTAAGCTTACCCTCATCACCTTAGCCCGTTTTGCCGCTTCCGTAGTTTCTTTAACCAAACGTTCCCGATATAGCTCAAGTTCTGCAATAACTTCTGCTAGATCTTGAGCGGTTACGTTGTCGCTTGATATGATTTCTGAATTTTCGTCCATATCCGTTGTTTCCTAAATATGTATTTATTATGATGATTTGTTGCTAGTGTTCAAATGTCAAATGCATATATTCTGATCTTCTCAGATCGCGTTACCACTGGTAAACCTTTTTGAAGAAGTAGTCAGAAAAAGACCGTACTAGCTCCTCCTGAATCCTCAAGCCGTTTCCTCTAGCGGGAAAATATCCCCCCGCAAGTAGGACTCAAAGTGTTTCTTAAAGTACTGAATACTCGTCATATTCGGTTCATCGCTTTCTGTCGGTGTGAATTCATAAATTGGGACTTTTTCTCTCACCAGTTTGACCAATTGAGGATGAAGCTGCTCAAAAGAATCCACTCTAAATATTGTTGTTTCAAATCTTAATTTAGCTGGATTGCCATAACCTAATTTCATCCAGGGCATCCAAGGACAGTCTCTCGCCCACTTAGCAGGAGGGACATCAACAGCATCGGGTCGGCAAGTATTTGATATAAAGTATTCAACTCCTTTAAACTTTTCTCCAGGACAATAGTCTAAGTATTTACTATCTCCTGCTAACGGATGCGGGTATTCCAAAGGAATTTCCATGACAGAAGTGATATATCCACGGCCTTTGGGGATGACAAATTTTTTTGGTTTGACTGAGCCTTGGACAATTCGGTTAGCAATGTGTACTACTGGTACTGGTTGACTTGCTTTTGGCGACTGCCAAAAGTGTAGAATATCTTGAGTTACTGGGTTACAGAATAAACCAATTTCTCTATTGATCCGATACCCAACTTCGCCGTACTCTGGATCTGGTTTGATAAATACTTTTGTAGCATTCATACCAACAATAGAAAACAATTTTTCTTTTGGCTTCTCTGGTGTTTCTTGCCACAAAATTTCCCCAGACCAGTTGTAATAAAGCTGTAGCCCATGATTTTTCCTGTAAAAATCGAGGTTATTAAGTTCGTAGTCATCTAAGTAATTACTCATCTGTGTTCTTATCATCCTCAAACACTTACATAGACACTTCTTTAGCTTGTCGTTAGACATTGCAACTATCACTAAAAAGCTCAATGAGCGGATTTTAGATTATATTTTGGCGTAAACTCCAGTCTAAATAGCAACTTGCATTATTTATTCCTTCAATCCTCTAGCAAACAAAATTTATCACTATTTCCCATTCCCATTCCCCAGTACGATAGTAAACGTGACCTTTGAGTAACTCGCGTTAGTCATTTTATAGATCAATGGATAAACGTTTTTTTAAAATCTTTGGTTTAACAGAAGATCAAGCGATCGCAATTATCGATACACCATTAGAACAACTCGAAGACCCCACTGATAAATACATTGCTGTTTCACATCTAATTAATTTCCCAACAGAGCAATCAATTGCAGCTTTGGTACGTGCAATTGAAACTAGTAACCCGGCTGAATTAGACCACCGCATTGTTCGACGTAAAGCTGTAGAAAGTCTGGGGCGATTGCAGGCTAAATCAGCATTACCTGTAATTCGGCAGTGCCTCAAGGATGATGATATTTATACTGTTGAAAATACTGTATGGACAATTGGGGAAATCGGGACTAAAGATCCAGAGATTCTTGAAGAAGTAGCACAATTGCTAGATAAACCAGGTCAAATCTATCGGGTGATTATTCATACCCTGGCTAACGCTGGCTATAAGCCGGCTCTAAAACGTGTGCAACAATTTACGCAAGCCGAGGACGAACCTACCCGTAGTGCGGCGATCGCCACAGTTTGTCGCTTCACAGGTGACTATTCCCAAATCACTGAGGTGATGGCGCTGCTGCAAAGTCCCAACGTTAATGCACGCCGCGGTTGCATTCAAGACCTGATTGATTCACACTACTACAAAGCCATCCCACAAATTGCCCATTGTCCTGTATCTCTGGTATTCCGACTACGAGCATTACGGATGCTCTTGGATGCAGGTGTTCCCACTGGTGAAATTACGTTCGCAGAAGTTCAGCCCTATTTAGAGCAAGTACTATACGATCATCCCAACAACATTGACCTGGTACATGAGTACGATGTTACCCCTTTACTAAATTTTGTCATTGATGAACTCTACCAAACCGATTTTGGTCGGTGCTATTTAGCTACAAAAACCTTACTGGATATCTATTTGCAGGAAGCACCCCAAGCACTTCTAGCAACTTATATGGACAAAGCCTATAACGATTATGGTGGTCACTATCATGTGATGAAACTTCTGGGTTGGCTCAAATATGCTTCTGGCTACGATTTGTTAGTAGAAAACTTGCATAATCGTGAACCTCAGTTTCAGAAATCCCGTACTGCTTGTGCGATCGCTCTTGGGGAATTGGGCGATCCACGCGCAGTTACCGAACTCAAAACTTGCCTGAATACGCCGATTTGGGATTTGAAATATGCTTGCTTATTGGCGTTAGACCGTTTAGGAGACTCATCCGGTCGGGAAATATGTGCTACTGATAATGATTGGTTAATTAGAGCGAAAGCGACAAGTCCTAATTAGTGGGGATGGGCATTTTGCCCGTCCTGAATTTTGCACGTTTGATAAGCGATCGCCGAACTATAAAATACACTCATTAACTGAAAAACCAGCTGACTTGAAAACCGACAGTATATTTTATCGCATCTTCCAAAGCCTGCCCAGCACCTTCTTTGAACTAATAAACCAGCCACCACAACTGGCTAATTCTTATCAATTTTCCTCAGTTGAAGTCAAACAACTAGCATTTAGAATCGATGGCGTATTCCTCCCAAATACACCAGAACTAGCCATTTATTTTGCTGAAGTTCAATTTCAACCAGACAAAAAAATATATTCACGTTTATTTACCGAAATCTTTAACTATCTCGATAAAACCGAATTAACTAACACTTGGCGTAGTGTCGTTATCTTTCCTAACCGCAGCATTGATACTGGAGATACAGAAAGATACACAGAATTACTTAACTCCCAAAGAGTAACTCGCGTCTATCTAAATGAATTAACCTCAATAGAGACATCATCAATCGGGATTGAGACAGTAAAATTAATCGTAGAACCAGAATCAACTGCGACAACAAAAGCCATAGAGATAGTAAACAGCGCCAGACAAGAAATTATCGATGCTGCCCAACAGCGGGAAATTATACAATTGATAGAAACGATATTAATCTACAAATTGCCGCGCTTGAGCCGGGAGGAGATGGCAAAAATGTTTGGATTAAGTGAGTTAAAGCAAACTAGATTTTACCAAGAAGTTTTTACAGAGGGCAAACAGCAAGGTAAAGAAGAAGGAAAACTAGAAGGAAAGCTAGAAGGAAAGCTAGAAACAATACCTCAGTTATTAGCTTTAGGGTTGAGTATTGAGCAGATAGCTCAAGCTTTAGGTTTGGACGAACAAGTTGTTAGGCAAGCTGCACAATCAAAATCATAAAACGATGGGGTGCGCGTTAGCTTCTGTTATACCAAGTTTGGTACTGAGCAAGACGCTTGTACTCCATTTTGCACGTTGGATAATTAAGCGATCGCCGTTATGTGTTGTTAGGACGACATGATTCTAGGCTATCAATCAAGTCCAGAAGAATAATGAACTTCAGACCAAATGCAGTCAATTTATACTCCACGCGAGGCGGAATCTCTGAGTAAGATATCTTCTCAACAATGCCAAAATTAATCAGATCAGACAATCGTTTGTTTAGCACCTTTTTAATCCATGCTGGTGCGGCTGGAGTTGGTTCTATTGCTATTCAATATGGCGACCAAGATTTCCTTGACTACTTGCGAAGAGGTGCTAGAACATCGATTCAGCATTTAAGATAGGGGCGAGTAGAGACGTTGCATTGCAACATCTCTACAGTCAACGAGAATTGGTCGTTTTGCCGAAAAGAAATCTGGTTTTTGCGATTACTGAATTGATGCTCTAGGGGTGGGGTTCTAAATATTATGGTTAATCAACCAAATATGATATTAGCCATTAAAAACGCGACTGCGCCACTTATTTAAACGCGCTTCTCCAATTGTGGCAAACCGTCGAGCATCAGCAATTTGCTCTTGTAAAGAGGTAATCTGTTTTGCCTGGGTGTCAGCTTGTTGTTGCAAAGATGTATATTCGTCTGTACTTGTCACAGAACTAGAAGACTGCCAACTACTACTAAATTGTGTTGTACCGATGCTGGCAAAGGGTCGTAATTCTGCTAGTTGTTCTTGCAAAGCTGTAATTTGGCTATCTTGCTCTTGAATTTTTTGGCGCAAGCCTTTTTCGGCTTCTGTGCGAGCTGCAACAAACGTATTAACTTGAGCTTCTGGTTTGGGCTTGAATAGATCAGCCAGTAATGCATTAACATCCGTGGGTTTCAGCTTACCGTAAGGAGTGTTGGTAATTAGCGATCGCACCAGCTGAGGCTTATTATTCGATACTAAATTTTTGTCGCTGCTGGAATTGCTACGCACCAGTTGCAGCATATTGGTAAATTCCAATATCTTTGTGCCTGTTTGGGTTTTGTAACCCCGGTAATATGGCACTATGTTCTCCCCAAAAGCATCTAGATACTCGTCGCTATCAAGGTAGGAATCAATATCCGCTTCAAAACCTTGTTCATCCAGAATGTTGCTGTGATGAATTGTCTCTGAGTAATCATCGGGAGCACGGCCTAGGAGGTGCTTAAAGTTCAACTCAATGGCGCGGTAGCGGTAAACGTTGTTAAAAAATCTGGAGCGATACAACTCAGACTTGGCAATCTGGCGGACAAACTCGCGGACGGTGATTACACCTTGCTTGAGTTGGGATTCTGGGACGGTGAGCCGCTCACTTTCCATAACGTAAGCATTGCCTAATACTTGTCGATAAACTGCTTGAATGACGATTGCGATTTCATCATCTGAAGCACCAAACCATAGTTCAATTGGTTGTGTTTGGGAAAATGCTTGATACTGGCTTTGTCTGATTTCGTCGCTTGATAAGGTTTGCATAGTTGGGTTGCTTCGGGTAGAAGTTACTAATGGCTGAGACTTGAGGTTAAGGATATTCGCCAGGAATCTATTAACATCGGTTGTAGCACCTGATGTAGCACCTAAAGGTGGTGCGATCGCTTTGGGAGTATTGGTGATGAGTGAGCGATTCAGTCCAGAGCGACTTCCCTTAACGCTGGATTGATCGCTGCTTGAAGCACCGCGCAGTAATTGGAACAAGTAGGTAAACCCAGCCAGATTTTTACCTGTTTGAGTTTTATAACCCCGGTAAAACGGTACTGTATCTTCACCAAATGCCGCTTTGTACTCATCACTATCAAGATATGAGTCGATTTCAGCTGCAAAGCCGCTTTCATCCAGTAGATGTGTATGATGTACTACCTCGGCGTGGTCATCGGGCGCACGACCAAGTAAATGTTTAAAATTAAGTTCAACGGCACGATAGCGGGGATAATTATCGAAAAAGCGCGATCGGTAAAGTTCCGATTTGGCCACTTGACGCACAAACTCACGAACACTAAGTTCTCCCTGCTTGAGTTGCGACTCTGGGACTGTGAGTCGCTCACTCTCCATAACATAAGTATTGCCCAAAACTTGCCTATAAACGGCTCGAATCAAGGTTTCAAATTCTTCTTCAGAGCTACCTATCCGTTGCTGAATCGGGTCTAAGTCTTCAAACAATCCCACACCCAATTGCGAGGCGCTGCTAATCACAGGGTTGATAAAACTACTAACCATTTCAACAACCTCCTAAAAAACAATATTTTTAAAGGTAATGGGAGCTAAGTATTTGTTAGTGTTTTATCGTACAAATAAGCACCAACATTTTTTAATCCCTTTTACAGTCAGGATTAAGTTATCAAGTTTTGGGGAGTTTTTTAGTTACATTTTCTAACAAAATCAAACGGCTAACAGTTAATAACTAACAGCTAATAGTATTAAAAAACTAGCAATTAGCAATTAACAATTAACCGTCACCAACTGTTAACTTTATGTCAACTTATCTATTTATTTTTAAACACGTTCATCAAATCTCGTATAGAAACCACCGTATTTTATCCAGTATTGTTTCAAGGTATGATGAGGCGTATGTAAACTAGCTTTTGCCTGATACAGAATGACTTGGCGATGATCACCCATCCAAATTTTATTAACTGGGTCAACGGATATTACTGATCCTCCTAAAGAAGCAACACATTCAGAAAATCTTTCAATGGTCGTATATTCTAATGTCTCGAATATAAAAAAGTTACCGGAACAAATCAGGTGGCGACTGCGAATCCAGCAACGCATCTTTTTTTCAGCCTGTGGAGGCAACATTTTGGTTTCAATAGCCTCAAGCTGAATTAACATAGTGCGCTTACCGCATTTAATTCATCGGCAAAACTTTCCTGTTTTTCAAACCGTAAAGGGCCAGCCTTTGAACCCCATATTTGCTCGTGGGTTTCAACATCCATGCCTTTATCTAGACTTGTCCAAGTATGCTCAGTTACTTCTGCATCGCTGACTAGATATGTTTGATGACCATTGCGTGGAATCAGACATTGATTTCCTGGCTCCACGCTACCCCGAAACATTTCACCCTCTCGCACGAAAACCATAGAACAGTGATAACGCCGTTCAATGCTATCTGGGGTGATAGTTCTGAGAATATCTAATTCACGAGCTGCACCTGCGTAAAGTACAGGGTCTTTCAAACTGTAATTTTCGATATAGATGCGATCGCCCCAATCTACTAGTCTATGTACTCCCTGACGATAGGGTGTCCATAAATCGTAGTCATACACTTGTTCTGAATAAAAACCAATGGCAGAAAAAAAATCAAATGGTAAAGGACGAAAAAAAATGTGGATGTGAGCGTAAAGTTGGGGATTTGCAAAAGATTGCTTGTGGTTGCTAAAATCTCCTGCCATCCAACAAGCTAAGGTGAGCAAATCGCTAGCGTTGGTGCTAGAACCACTGGGCGCTATCGTCATATTCAACCTCAGGAGCAACAAGACAATGAAATGATTCTTTTATGTTTTAACTCAAGATTATTAACTTGCTGGACTTGACAAAGAACGAATCTCCGAAGAAAAGGAAGCTGTCGTCACCCCTTTACCATCACTGGTTTTAATCATCGCTACCCGAAATCTGAGATTCGGGTTAGCAAACCAAATTCGTTCTTCAGCCGCCGCGTGGTCATACTCTGTCAGCAGGGTAAAGATACCATCGTCACTTAGGTGATATTTGCTCACTGCTGGGATTGTTTCCGCGTATCCCTGATCTCGCAAGAGTTTACCTCTAGAGGGATTTTCTGGATCGGGAATTGGCACTAACACAGTACTACCAGAAAGCGGTTTGTCGTCCCAGTCTGACTCTCCCTCCCAAGTCATCCGAAAGGGGTGGGTGATACTTGCGGGGTCAACGTCATACAATTTACAGATTTCCAAAACCTCCGGTTCTTCAACCGCAAGTGATTTAATGTCAATCGTAGAAAGCACTTCTTCAAAGTGGGCGAATGCTAAATGATGACCGCTACGCTGCGATCGCCATTGCCCAATTGACTGTTCAAAGAATTCGGTAATTTTCATTACAAAAGTGATTTGAAAAAGTAGCTTAAAATCCAAGAGATATCTTGGCTAAAGAATTATTCTCCCAGTCTATATGGTAGTCCCATTGCTCACAACCGCAACTATCGTTTAGGGGGGGTGTAAATGCGGAGGACACTGATCGTAGCGGAAACCACTACGACCTAGTATCGTTTAAGTAAAAAAGGTTAGAATTGTTGCTGTTTTAATCCGGTTCGGATAAGCTTCCACCTTTGTTGTAGTCTGGCTCACCTTTCCCCTTTAACCAGCCCTTCTGTCTTTTTGCTCTGTAATTGACAAATCTAAGCAACTTCAGTGATGCTGACAATTTTGCCACCTGTCTTATGAATGTTTTGTACTTGTTGAGACAGCTGGTTATAGTCAACCACATATTTAATGTTGCCTAAGCGAGTACGGGGGCCAGAAGCGCCTTTGATCACCTTAATCAAGAAGCGTTTGCTGGTGGTGCTTGCACCAGAACCACTGGCGGGAGCCTTGATAGATGTGGGTAAATTTGCACCTACATCACTGATCAGCTTAGCTTTGCGATCGCTATCACTGCTAGCCGCTCCTCTCAATAAGGCAAAAGTGCGGTTAAAGCTGACATTCTTCAGCCCTGTTTGGCTGCTAGTGCTGCGAGCATAGGGAACAATACTATCGCCAAAACTCTGCTGATACTCCTCGCTATCAATATAGGACTCGATTTCAGCATCGTAGCCCTGTTCATTGTAGATGCGGACGTGCTCGGAAATTTCTGACTGATCAGCAGGAGGACGCCCCAGTAGGTGTTTGAAGTTCAGTTCAATGAACCGATTTTGGGAAGAAGAATTAAAAAACAGAGATTGATATAATTCTGATTTGGCAACGGCGTTGACGAATTCGCGCACAGTGATTTTGCGATCGCGCAATAATGATTCAGCACTCACTAGGCGCTGACTTTCCATTAAATACCCATTACCCAAAACCTGTTTGTAAACTGTCCGAATCAGCGTTTGTAATTCATCTTCAGTGATGTTAGGACGAAGTTCTACCCTAGGTGAATCAATAGCCCAAAGTGACATTGAAGTATCTCCTGAAAAACGTGGTGAATTAAATAGATTTACGAGCATTCCACCTGTATACGGGTGGATTTTCGTGTCAGTTATCAGTTGTTTTTGCTACTGACCAGCCTTTTGTTAAACGCTTATCTGCGAAGGTGCGTTAAATGCCTGTATAACTCACCTGTTGGCACATCTATACCAATTTTGTGCAAATATATAAGAGCAGCGACCTAAGTTTTATTAAAGCTTTTGACCTTTTATCTAATGCACTATATTCTTATTTAATTTAGTACATTAAAAGTTTTTGTTAAGCTTGAGTTTTAGACGATGCTTTTTTACGTTTTTCTCAAACTAAGGATTATCTAGTTAACAGGAGTAATACTGGCAATCACGCCACCCTGTTTGTGAATCCGCTGATACTCTTCTGAAAGTTGATTATAGGGCACGAACAAAACTTTGTTACTGCGGCGAAACTTGGAGATCCGATTTACCGCATTTGCTTTGTAGCCAGTAACTTCAACCCGGTAGACCTTACCATCGTCACCTGCTCCTACACCTTGACGAGTGCGAGGAGTAAATGCCGGATTGCGGAATGTAGACCCATCGCTAGCTGGTGAAACCACGGGGGTGGGCGTGCCTTGAATTACCAAACTGTTCAACTTCGGCTGTTTGCCAGCTAAGTCACCTTTGAAGCTGCTGCTAGAAGCACCACGTACTAGTTGGAATAAGTGGCAAAACTGAACCAAACTCTGGATAGCTTCTGTTTTGTAGCCCCGAATATAAGGTACGATATTTTCCCCAAAGGTTTCTTGGTACTCGTCGCTGTTTATATAGGAATCAATATCAG
This sequence comes from Komarekiella atlantica HA4396-MV6, assembly GCA_019359395.1. GTDB lineage: Bacteria > Cyanobacteriota > Cyanobacteriia > Cyanobacteriales > Nostocaceae > Komarekiella > Komarekiella atlantica. The sequence goes on along the minus strand of JAHHHK010000003.1, from coordinate 26,783 downwards.
CTTCAAAGCCCTTGGTATCCAGAATAGTACTATGAGCGCGAGTTTCTTCTAGATCCGATGGAGCACGTCCGAGGAGATGTCTAAAATTCAACTCAATCGCTCGATAGCGAGGGGAACTATCAAAAAAACGTGAACGGTAAAGTTCCGACTTAGCGACTTGACGCACAAACTCACGAACACTAATTTCACCTCGTTTTAGTTGAGATTCAGGAACCGTAAGGCGCTCACTCTCCAACACATAAGCATTGCCTAAAACTTGTTTGTAGACTGCTCCTATTACGGTTTCAACCTCTTCTTCAGAGCGGGCTGGCCACAGCTCAATGGGATCGGTATCTTCAAAAAGAGCGACCCCCAATCGTGATGCTGATCCGAACGCCATTCAAACTATCTCCCAATTAATAACAAAATTTTATGAGAATAATTTCAGCAGATGTTAAAAAACTTTACATCATTATGAGGAAGAAAGGTCGTAAAGCCTTTAAATTTTCTTAATTTTGATGATTTGAGTTTTTATATCTGTGCCTTTACACATTCTGATACGATGCTGAAGTTATATTTGTTAATAATTATTAAGTTAAATGATCCTTTATAAGAATTTCAGCTTTTCTTTAGTATTGGAGTGGTAATCGCGTTACAGGCGATGGTACAGTTAATGACCCTCAAGTACAATCGGGAGCATTAACGATAGACCTCTTCTTGCCTTGAACAAAAGTTCAAGTCTGTCCCTCTTCGAGTCGGCTACCGTGTACACACATCTCGTCCAAAACCTCACCCTTGCTTTTAGCGTAGGTAAAATCTTTCCCTCTCCTTAAGTAGCTACGGTGTACACACAAATGCGTAGGCGTAGCCAGCCGTAGGCATCGCCGAAATAGCAAATGCGATCGCCGAAATAGCAAATGCGATCGCCGAAATAGCAAATGAGTTCGCCGAAATAGCAAATGAGTTCGCCAAAATAGCAAATGAGTTCGCCGAAATAGCAAATGCGATCGCCGAAATAGCAAATGCGATCGCCGAAATAGCAAATGAGTTCGTCGAAATAGCAAATGAGTTCGCCGAAATAGCAATACTGCAAATCTTTGGTGATCAGGTTTTTCCGACTTGTGTGTACACCGTAGCCTTAAGTAAGGAGAGGGACGGCTAATTTAGATGGACACCTCATCACTCGGCGGACGTTAACAGAGAATTAAACGTTTCATCTTGCAGGACTTATGAACTGGCATGTTATTTTAAGTTCCTAGTAAGGACTAAAGTCCTCACTACAAACAATAAAATTGAGACTTTTTTGATACTTGCATAAGTCGTTATCTCATTGAGATTATTGGAAAGCTGCCAATTGAGTAATTAAATGGTCAAAATAGGGAGCAAGAGCCTCTTGCTGATTGGGTTCACATCGTTTCAAACTTGCTGCTTTGATGCTTTTTAAGCCTAAAATCATTGCATCCAAAGGAACTTGTAATTCTTGATAGAGCAAGTTCATGTAGTGTAATCCTGTAGAACTGGTATACCTGGTGTGGGAACCTGCTATGCCATAGGTAATACAGCAAAGAAAATGCCAAAAGTCTCGCCAGCAAGCCTGGGCGCGTTCAGGAGGATAAAGACCTCCTCCAGGTTGGACAATTTCGGGATAAGTCGCCAAAACTGTTTCTCTGGCTTCATCAACAATTTCGGCTGCGCGATCGCGTAAAAACTGAGCAACAGGAATCAATGCCGAATTATCCGGTGACAAGTTTTGAATCTGCATTAAATCTTCGTCACTCAGATAGCGACTTGCATCGTCCGCAGCTTGGAATATAGCGATCGCAGCTTTTGGATGGGACTGTTCCCACTCAGCAAAGCTGACAATTCTAGCTTTGGCAATTAATTCTTTAACGGTTTCGTTGAATTGAGTCATGGGAATGGGGATTGGGGAAAATAATAACTCTTGTACAGACGCGATTAATCGCGTCTCTACTCTTGTCCTCCTTGCATCTTCCCGAATGCGATCGCCTTTTTTTGACGTTTGTAAAATAAAGTTAAAGAATGACTCTATCAAATGCGCGTATGGAAATTCATCAAATTGAAGCTGAACTGAAGAATCCAGATTTTCAATACCGCTTGAAAGCGATCGCCGCTCTCAAGGATTATGAATCAGAAGTTGCAGTTCCTCTATTAACTAGTAAACTCAAAGACTCAGAATTTCTGGTACGTTCCTTTGTAGCAAGAGGTTTGGGTAGCCAACAATCAGCAGAATCTTTTGCCGCCTTGATGCAAATCATGAAGTTTGACGATACCCCCAACGTGCGAGCTGAGGCAGCAAATTCTTTATCGCTATTTGGCAGAGTAGCAGTTTCTCATCTAGTTCTGGCATTTTATCAGGATGACCACTGGCTAGTGCGGCGCAGCATTTTGGCAGCCATAGCCGAAATGGATTGTCCTGAAGAACTATTTGATATCTGCGTTCAGGGTTTAAAAGATGAAGATTTCACAGTTCAAGAATCGTCTGTTGATGCACTCGGCTTACTGGCTGATTCAAATCAACATGCTGCGGCACTATCCCAACTGCTGAACTTGGTGAATAATGAATCTTGGCGGATGCGCGTACGAGTTGCTTATGCTCTCAAACGATTTGACCAACCACAAGCCAAAGCAGCCTTGGAGCAACTTAGACAAGATGCAGATCATCGAGTTGTTGGAGCTACTTTAGAAGACCTGTCACCGCAATAGAGTGCTAGATTTTAGGATTTATTGGACTTATAAAACTCAAGTGAGCACTAGCAAACACATTCTCAATATCAAAAATTTACCAAAAAAATATAAATTTTGACAGAAATATCTGGATAGTCTGCCAAAAGCTGGAAGAAAAGATCAACTTTTTCAAGATCAGGAGGCATTTGTGACTGATATCCCCTCTGGACAAATGACTTGGCGACCACCAGGCTCCTCAGAATGTGCTTTACATTTGCGGCTTGATGCTTCAGAACCTTGGCGATCGTATAAAGATTTTCCTCAATACGTTGTACCTGATCCGCCCGGTTTCTCTGAAGGATACGCTACTTTTTTAGCACTCCTAAAACTAAACTGGCAGTCGTTGTAAACTCGCTACAGTCCAACTGACCAAAATAATTCGTAATATTTCGGCTACTTCTCTACTTTGAGGCTACGCTTAGAACGTAGTGGTGCGTAGCCCCAGAGCGAATTAGAAATTATTTGGTTAAGTACTCAAACTTTCACGGGTTGTTCTGCGGGTGTAAGCGTTCCAAACATCGAGTTCTGAAGGCGGAAGGCTGTGAAGCATGGCTTTAGCCGCGTCTGTGAGTCCTTGGACAAGCGTGAAATCTGCTCCAGCAACACTCTGAAGATGCTCCATCGCTGCGTCACTTAGATCCGCTGCTCGCAAATCTGTATTCCGCAAATCAGATCCATTCAATCGAGCATTTCGCAAGCAAGCACCTGTCAAATAGGCTCTACTCAAGTCAGCACCGCTCAAAGCTGCACCTTGTAAATTAGCTCCTGTCAAGTCAGCACCGCTCAGGTAGGCTCCACGCAGATTAGCGCCTTGCAGATCAGCATCCCTCAAAGAAGCTGTATTGAGAAAAGCACCATTCAGATTAGCACCAGGCCCCACTGCTCCAGAAGCTTTGTAGTTAAAGTCTTGGGGCCATTTCGTTTGTGTATCATAACGTGCTACTTGCAATTTAGCTGCTTCTAAGTTCGCGCCACTGAGATTCGCTTGCTCAAGGTCAGCACGGTTTAAATAGGCTCCCTGTAAATTAGCTCCACTTAGATCGGCTCCCCGTAGGTTAGCTCCTCGCAGATCAGCCCCACTCAGATTTGCATCACTTAAGACCGCTTCGCTCAGGTCGGCTCCTAGTAGCTTGGCTTTACTTAGGTTAGCTTGTTGTAAATCGACTCCCCTCAAATTGAATTTATATAAATCTAGTTGTTCCAAAGCAAGTCCAGCTTTGAGGGCTGATACGATCTCTGGAGTTGGACTGGGGCGTTCGCTAGTAATATTTTGAATTTCACTATTTATCATCTGATTAAAATAAGGCTTTTGGAGTATTCTACACTTTAGAGTAAGAGATGAAATTTAATCGCAATTAAAGCAGGCCTACTCTTACTAAAAGTTAAGAGTTAGGAGTTGTAAGTTAAAAATTTGTTTCTTAACTCCTCACTCAAGAATCCTAACTTTTAAAAATAAGGTTTAAGAAAAGATGTATCTAATACCACCCTTAACCATGATTGATTTCTTCCGTAAAAGTGAAGGGACATGGTTTACAGAACGCTCTGTTCATCACTTTGATTCAGCAGCAGATGAATCAGGAGAATCGAATTTGACAATTCTAGTTATGGAAAAGGATGATCCGAGAGTCAAAGAAGTCTGTACAGCACAAGGGATAGACCCTACTAAAGCAATGGGGGGTGCTAGCTTTTCATGGCAGGCTAACTTAGATGTAAGGCTGTTGAATACTGATAATGCTGCTATTTTGGTTGATGTTCCTGACGACAAAACAAATCGTTCTGGAAAACTAATCCGCAATCAAGGCTATGTTGAGAGCATTCCAGTTGTGAGCCGGTATCGGTTTGCTGATGATGGAGTGTTGACTATTGATACTGACTATGAAAATAACCAAGGCCAAGAGCGTTGTTGGTTTATTACGGATGATTTTCGAGTCAGGGTCAGTACCGTACGGATGATGAACGGAGTCAACTTGATGACTTATTGCTCCGAGCGCCGCTGTGTTTCCCAAGAAGTGCTAGAGCAAATGATCAGCCGGAATCATGCTAGGGGATAGGAGAATGGGGACTGGGGACAAGCGGACAAAGGGGACAAGTAGAAAGAAGCATTACGTTAGCGTAGCCCATTGCGAATTGCTTGCTTTGACCCTTGACCAATGAAAAATGACTCTTGACCATTACGGAATGTTGCTTTGTTTCTAAGAAATGAGACTTGCATGATACACATCCCTTATTTTCTATCGAAGGGTTAACAAATCATGCTCCATGTATAAACCTTTCCTGGAATTTTTGGAAAAAGAGCTATTTGGGCGGTTTGATTTACAAAGTAGGGCAATTGAGCCTGGTTTGGAATTCAAAGTTAGCGATCGCGGTAGAAATCCCGCAACTATTCGCAGTTGGTGTTACCAATGCCCAGAGTTGCGGAAGATTCGCTATACATACATTGATGCAGGGGAAAGTGCCCAAATTTTTAATAGTGTAATTTATCCCAGCCATCACTACGATTTACCGCTGTTAGGAATTGATTTTTTATCTTTTGGTAAAGTTAAAAATCTGATTGTGCTTGATTTTCAGCCACTATTTCAGAATGAAGATTATCAGAAAAAATACATAGTACCGCTGAAATCTCTGCATGATAAATACCCAGATCTGGCACAAAACTTAGAAATGAAGTTTTACGATGCCAATCAGTATTTTTCTAAGTATTTACTGTTTGCCAAAACAGACCCGGAAACAGTTGCAACGCGTGTTTTTGCAGCTTTTCAAGATTATTTAAATTTGTACTGGCAAATGCTAGCAGATGCCCAAGCGCTGCAAGATCCAGAAGATATTCAGCGGATTGTCAAAGCTCAAAAAGACTATGACCAATATAGTGCAGACCGCGATCCGGCATCTGGTCTATTTAGCAGTTACTTTGGTCATGAATGGGCAGAGCGATTTCTTCATGAATTTTTATTTGAAGATGCTGTTCCCTTAGCAGTTGGTACGAGCAAAAGATGATCGCACCAGGGGCAAAGGGGTAGACGAGAAAGAAAATACTGTTCTGTTTCAAACTTTACACTTCATACTTCAGATGACACTTTATCAGCCATTTCTTGACTATGCAATTTCCTACATGCGATCGCGCTTGGATTTGCAACCCTATCCTATCCCCACTGGATTTGAGTCTAAGAGCGCTACTGTAGGCAAAGGAAAGAATCAGGAAGAAGTTGTCACCACTAGTTATGCTTTTCAAACTACAAAATTGCGGCAAATTCGAGCAGCTCACGTACAAGGTGGAAATTCGCTACAAGTGCTCAATTTTGTGATTTTTCCACGTCTTAACTACGACTTACCCTTTTTCGGTGCTGATTTGGTGACGTTGCCAGGAGGACACCTAATCGCCCTAGATATGCAACCCCTATTTCGGGATGAGCCGACATATCAAGCAAAGTATACCGACCCAATCCTGCCCATTTTCCACACCCACCAACAGCATTTAACTTGGGGAGGAGATTTTCCCGAAGAAGCACGACCCTTTTTCTCTCCCGCTTTCCTTTGGACTCGCCCCCAAGAAACTGTTGTAGTAGAAACTCGCGTATTTGCTGCTTTTCAGGACTATTTGAAAGCTTACCTAGATTTCGTAGAGCAGGCAGAACCCATAACTGATGCTCAACATTTAGCAACCATTGAGCAAGCGCAACTACGTTACCTACGGTATCGCTCTGAAAAAGACCCCGCACGAGGCATGTTTAAGCGCTTCTATGGGGCTGAATGGACAGAGGAATATATTCACGGGTTTTTATTTGATTTAGAGAGAAAATTGACAACCGTCTAGTGAGAATGGCTGAATTGAGGGTCATTTGTGATTTGTCATTGGTTATTGGTTATTCTCTTCCCCTACTCGCTCATTACTTCTCTACTTTGAGGCTGCGCCCTAAGCGTAGCTATGCCGCAGCCTCAAAGTAGGAAAGGAAGTCGAAACTCAGTACAAGTCCCCATTGCCCCTTATCCCCAGAGGGGGCCCCGAGTTCCCCAGTCCCGCCTTCTACCTCTGGGCTAATTTTATTGACTGACCCGGATACTTAAGTGTTATTTTAGACACGGCGTTCTCATAACTACAGAGACAAATATTAAGTTTTGTAAAGGAAATTAAAAAACATCACAATAATTTGTAATAAACAATGATACGGCAGCATTGTATAAAGAGTACTTGGAAGGAAAAAACAACATCTTAATCAGGTTTTCCAGTCGCTCATATAAATTTGAAGTTTTGTAAAAAAAAATTTAATTAGAAACGCTGGAAACCTTAAACTTATACCTTGGATGTCTGTTGTTAGTCTTTTCCAAATGGCTCAGACAGTCTGACATCAAACTTACTCAACTGAAGCCTTCAGTTTTGAACAAAACAGTTGTTAACTAAGCAAACTAGGAGATTGAAGCAATGTTAGATGCATTTGCAAAAGTAGTTTCTCAAGCTGATGCACGTGGTGAATACCTCAGCGCCGCTCAGTTGGATGCTCTGACCGCCATTGTTCGTGACGGCAACAAGCGTGCGGATACCGTTAACCGGATTACCAGCAACTCCTCTGCAATTGTTGCCAATGCGGCTCGCGCTCTGTTTGCTGAACAACCCCAGTTAATTGCTCCTGGTGGTAATGCTTACACCAACCGCCGGATGGCAGCTTGCTTGCGGGATATGGAAATCATCCTACGCTATGTTACCTATGCAATTTTCGCAGGTGATGCAAGTGTATTGGATGATCGTTGTCTGAACGGTCTGCGCGAAACCTACTTGGCTCTAGGAACTCCTGGCGCTTCTGTAGCAGTTGGCGTGCAAAAAATGAAGGAAGCTGCTTTAGCTATTGCTGGCGATCCCAACGGTATCACCAGAGGCGACTGTAGTGCTCTAATGTCTGAAGTTGCTAGTTACTTTGATCGCGCAGCATCAGCAGTAGGCTAAACCTAATCGCCGCTATTAGCTATTAACTGACAATTGTCAGTTGAACAAAACAAATTTCAACAAGATTGTAAAAAGGGAGATACCAAACCCATGAAAACGCCTCTTACCGAAGCAGTCGCAGCCGCAGATTCTCAAGGTCGCTTTCTATCCAGCACAGAGCTTCAAGTTGCTTTTGGTCGTTTCCGCCAAGCTCCAGCTAGCATGGAAGCAGCAAAAAGCTTGACCGCTAACGCTCAACGTTTGGCTGAAGGCGCAGCTCAAGCGGTGTACAACAAGTTCCCTTACACCACCCAACAACAAGGCCCTAACTTCGCTTCTACCAACACTGGTAAAGCTAAGTGCGTGCGTGACATCGGCTATTACCTGCGGATTGTTACCTATTCCTTAGTTGTAGGCGGCACAGGCCCATTGGATGACTTCTTGGTTTCAGGCTTAGCTGAAATCAACCGCACCTTTGACCTGTCTCCTAGCTGGTACGTTGAAGCCCTGAAGTACATCAAGGCTAACCACGGTTTAAGTGGCGACCCAGCAGTAGAAGCCAATTCTTACATCGACTACGCAATTAACGCTCTAAGCTAGAGAGTGTACTTAGCCCGGAAAGGGAAACAAGCTCTGTTAGCAATTAGCTAGGAGTTGGTTTGCCTTTCTGGGCAGTTTTATTTTCAGAAGAAAGACTGTTAAAAGACTAGAAAAAAAATTTCTAAAAAGTTTTCGGTTTTGCAGTTAAAACTGGGGAGGTTTAAAGATGGCAGCTTTGGCACAAGCAGCAAGATTAGGGATTGGGCCCTTTGAAAACTCAGTACTAGCAGAACTACGTCCTGATAGAACAGAAGAGGATGTTGAAGTAATCATCCGGGCAGCTTACCGTCAAGTTTTGGGTAATGCATACCTCCTGGAAGGAGAACGACTTGTCAGTGCCGAATCACTTTTGCACCAAGGTTTGATCTCAGTTCGTGGTTTTGTACGGGCGATCGCTCAATCAGAACTCTATCGTGAGAAGTATTTCCACTCCAACTCTCAAATTCGGTTCATTGAGCTAAATTATAAGCATTTATTGGGTCGCGCACCCAACGATGAGTCGGAAATTACTCACCACGTTGAGATTTACAACTCACAAGGGTATGAAGCGGAGATTGACTCTTATATCGACTCAGCAGAATATCAAGAGAGCTTTGGCGAAAATATTGTTCCTTACTATCGAGGCTTTAAAAGCCAAGTAGGACAGAAAAACGTTGGTTATAGCCGAATGTTCCAACTGTATAGGGGTTATGCCAGTAGCGATCGCGCTCCAGGGCAAAAACAAGGACGGCTAACCTGGGAAGTGGCTAAGAATCTTGCTTCACCCATCTACCCAGTCTCTACAGGAGCATTAACGGGTACCTCTACAGGTAGTCGTGGGGAAACATACCGGATTAGAGTACTACAAGCTGCTTCCCCAAACTCATCAGTAGTACGACGGGGTACAGCAGAATTAGTCGTACCCTACGAGCAACTTTCTAGTAAGTTGCAACAGCTGAATCGCAAAGGCAGTAAGGTGATTAGCATCACACCTGTATAAATAGGGAATGGGGAATGGGGAATAGGTAATAAGTACTGGGGACTAGAAAAGAGTTTTTCTAATCTTGGTACTAATTCTTAGTCACCATTCACCAAACACTTAGTTAAAAAAGGAGAATTACCAATGGCTATTACAACAGCCGCGTCCCGTCTGGGAACAGAAGCTTTTAGTGATATAGCTCCTGTAGAGTTGCGTTTGAATGCAACTAAAGAAGAAATAGAGACAGTAATTTCTGCCGTCTATCGTCAGTTGTTGGGCAATGACTATTTAATGAAGTCTGAGCGGCTCACAAGTGCTGAGTCTCTCCTCCGCGATGGCAAGACCACAGTACAAGAGTTTGTACGTCAAGTAGCTAAATCAGAACTGTACAAATCTAAATTTTTCTACGACAGTTTCCAAACTCGCGTAATTGAGCTCAATTATAAACATTTGTTGGGTCGCGCTCCCTATGATGAGTCTGAAGTGATCTATCACTTGGACTTATATCAAAACAAAGGGTACGAAGCCGACATTGATTCCTATATTGATTCGCCAGAGTATCAAGCTAGTTTTGGTGAAAATATTGTGCCCTTCTATCGCGGCTTTCAAACCCAACAAGGTCAAAAAACTGTAGGATTTAGCCGGATATTTCAACTTTATCGCGGCTATGCCAGTAGCGATCGCTCCCAACTTAAAGGTAATTCCCCCCGGCTTGCAGGCGAACTAGGTCGCAATGCTTCTTCCTCCGTTGTTCCTCCCTCTGGTAGTGGTAGCTCAGGCTATGCCTACGTAGCTCCCGAAAAAGGCGTTACCCCCAACAGCACTTTCGGTGGTGCAGGAACCTTTGGTAAAGAAGGCAGAATGTACCGCGTTGAAGTAGCAGGCGTTTTTGGAGCTGGTTATCCTAGCATCCGCCGTGTTAATCAAGCTGTAGTAATTCCTTATGAAGAACTATCTAGTTACTTCCAAAGAGTGCTCAAGCAAGGTGGTAAAATCGCTAGTGTGAAGCCACTTTAGTGTCATTGGTCATTGGTCATTCATTTGATACAAAAGACTAATGAGAATACTGAATTTGGAATTAATTTATGCTAGGACAAATTATCGGTGGTAGAACTGGTAGCCGCTACTTTCGTTATGAAGTAGTTGGTCTGCGCCAAAGCGAAGAAACGGACAAAGTAGACTATCCTATTCGTTCTAGTGCAACTGTGTTTATCACAGTACCAGAGCACAGGATGAATCAAGAAATGCAACGGATTATTCGTTTGGGTGGCAAAATAGTCAACATTCAGCCATTGAATGTTGAGAGTCAATCAAATAACACACAAAACGCTCCTTCTGAATGAATTCCAGTTCACAGAATTTTGAAGATTTATCACCGAGAGGTGACTCTGCCGATGGTGAGTCTTTGACAGTGGAGCAAGCGATCGCTAATCTGGAAAGTGCAGATTTAGGTCTGCGATTTTATGCTGCTTGGTGGTTGGGCAGGTTTCGGGTATGTGAAGCTGCTGCTGTTACAGGACTGATTAAAGCGTTAGAGGACGAAGCCGACAGGACACCAGAAGGCGGATATCCTTTGCGCCGGAATGCAGCTAGAGCATTAGGAAAACTGGGCGATCGCCAAGCAGTATCACATTTAATTGCATGTTTAGACTGCTCAGATTTTTATGTGCGGGAAGCAGCCGCGCAGTCTTTGGAGATGCTGGGCGATCCGGTTTGTATTCCTGCCTTGAGCAAGCTCTTGAAAGTAGGCTTGCAGGCAGAGCAACTAAGATCACAGCCTGAATTATCTCAACCTTATGATGCGATTCTAGAAGCCTTGGGAACCTTGAGAGCTACTGAGTGTATCCCTATAGTCAAGCCATTTCTAGAGCATCCAATAGAACTAGTACAATATGCTGCCGCAAGAGCCATGTATCAATTAAGCCAAGAACCAGTTTATGGAGAACGGTTGGTGCAGGCTTTAAATGGTGATAAATTGCAATTACGTCGGGCAGTACTGGCAGACTTGGGAGCGATTGGATACCTACCCGCAGCGGAGGCGATCGCCGAAACTCTGGCAGAAAATAGCCTGAAGCTAATTGCTCTCAAAGGATTATTAGAACATCAAGTACACCAGACAGCAGCAAGCTCCTTATCAGAAGGTGCTGTTAGAGTCATGAATTTGATGGACTCACTATTATAGTTCCATAAATCAAGACTAACTTAAAGTCCCCTTATTCTATTAAATAGAACCTTAACTCCAGTAGTAAACAATTAACACTTCGTGGTCATAGTGATGATTTTCAAGGTAAGCCTGCGAGAATCATCACTTTGCCTTCTTGCTTATTTCTGGTCTGATACCTTAACTTTAGCTAGCTGTTTTCTAGTTGCCATCTGATGAATCGGCAGCTCAATTACAAACTCTGTGCCTTTGCCGAGTTCCGATTGACAGTAGATCTTGCCGTTATGTTTATCTGTCACAATTTGGTAGCTGATAGAAAGCCCCAGTCCTGTGCCTTTACCGACAACCTTGGTGGTAAAAAATGGATCGAACAGCCGAGAGAGTACCTTTTTATCTATGCCGAGTCCATTGTCGGCAATCCGAATGATAATCCAGTTTTTATTGAGTAGGGAGGTAGAAATTCTGATTACGCTGGGGTTTGCAGCAATTATTTCGGGAGTAGCTTGTGCGTTTCTCTCTTCTAGGGCATCAATGGCATTGGTCAGCAAATTCATAAATACTTGATTCAGCTGACCGGGATAGCATTCTATCAGAGGTAACGTATCATAGTCTTTGCTCACATGAATGGTGAGACTATCGGCTGAGGACTTCAAGCGGTTTTGCAAAATCATCAACGTACTGTCGATGCCTTCGTGAATATTTGCTGTCTTAAAGTCGGCTTCATCTAAACGTGAGAAGTTCCGCAAAGAGGTGACAATTTCGCTAATGCGTTCAGTGCCGACCTGCATGGACTGGAATAATTTAGGTAAATCGTCGAATAAAAACTCTATTTCGGCTTTCTGGAAAAACTCTTGGATCTCTGGTGCGACATCGGGATGATAATGTTGATAAAGCGCCACACAACGAAGCAACTGTTGGGTGTATTGGTGAGCGTGTTCCAAGTTGCCGTGAATGAAATTAATCGGGTTATTAATTTCGTGGGCAACTCCTGCTACCAGTTGTCCCAAGCTAGCCATTTTTTCAGCGTGGATAATTTGCGTTTGGGCATTTCGTAGCTCATTTAGTGCCTGTGCGAGTTGATTCGCCTCTTCACGAGTTTGACCCAACAAACTGGATTGTTGGAACAAGTTGGCTTGACGCAGCGCTACACTCAGTTGAGCGGCTACTTGGGTGACAAATTCCAATTCAGCCTCTTCCCAATGACGCGCATGGGTGCATTGGTGAATGCACAATAGCCCCCACAGTTCGTCACCTTCCATCAACGGTACAATAACCTGTGCTTTGACTTGGAATCGCTCAATCACATCTAGATGAGGCACTTTGGAGCCAACGCTGTTGACATCAGACATTACTTGCACTTGCCCTTGATGATATTGCGGTGCGTATTGGTCGCCAAAGCAATAGTCTTGCACCTTCACAGCGAGGGCAGAATCGAACGTGGGAAGCACATCTTCAGCAATAAATTCACCACTGCAAAAACCCACATTAGGGTCAAAGCGGAAAATGCCGACTCGATCTGCTTGTAGCGATCGCCGCACTTCCTGTACCGTGGTTTTAAAGATCGTCTCCAAATCCAACGATTCCCGAATTTTAACAACCAGATCAAATAAAATCCGGCGTTGTTCAGCCGATTGGTGCAGTTCATCAGCGCGAGTTTGGATTTGGGCCACCATTTCAGAACCTTGCAGCGCCACTCCGAGTTGACTAGCAACTTGTCCCAAAAATTCTACTTCCACCCTATCCCACTGGCGCGGTGCAGAATGTTGATAAGCACCTAGCAATCCCCACAGATTCCGTCCCACAAAAATTGGGGTCAACGCGTATGCACGTATCTTAAACTGCTCTAAAACATCTAGGTGACAGCGCGAGTGTCCGGCATGATAGATATCTTCTACAGCAAAATTTTCGTTGTTGCGGTAGCGTCCGCCTTTAGTCTCTTGCAGGTGGGTATCCTCCCAAACTAGATTTTTGCCAAACGGATTGATACTGTCCCACTGTGCCTCAACCATGCCGAAATGGCTGACGAATTCGCCACTCCAGTCTGCATTAAAGCGATAAACACCGACCCGCTCAACTCGCAGCAATTTACATACTTCCTGGCAACTGGTTTTCAGAATCAAATCAATATTTAGAGAGGAGCGAATTTTCCCGACCACTTCAGTCAGCGCCCTTTGCCGAGCGATCGCATCTTGTAGGGCAATTGCCTGTTGTTTCGACTGAGCCAAATTCTCGGCTTGCTGAATCGCCACTCCCAATTGTGCCCCTACCTGTCCGAGAAACTCAACTTCGTAATTTGCCCATTGGCGCGGCCCAGAGTGTTGATAGGCTGCCAGCAGCCCCCATAGTTTTGGCCCAATGAAGATAGGCACTAAGGCATACGCCCGAATCTTGAATTGCTCCAAAATATCTATGTGACAGCGCGTGTGTCCGGCTTGGTAGATGTCGTTGACAGCAAAACTTTCGTTATTGCGGTAGCGCCCACCTTTGGTTTCTTGGAGGTGGGTATCTTCCCAAACTAGATTTCTGCCAAACGGATTGATTCTATTCCATTGCGCCTCTACCATGCCGAATTGGCTAACAAATTCGCCACTCCAATCTTCATTGAAGCGATAAACTGCTGCTCGCTCTAACTTCAGGAGTTTGCAGAGTTCCTGACAGGCAGTGTCTAGAATAATTTCGGTATTCACAGACGAGCGAATATTTCCTACCACTTCCGTTAAAGCACGTTGCCGGGCGATCGCATCTTGCAGTTCTGCTGTGCGTTGTTTGGTTTGTTCTAAAATTTCTGCCTGCTGCATTCCCACGCCGAGATAGCTTGCGGCTTGCGCTAAGAATTCGACTTCGTGAGGACACCATTGCCGGGGAGCAGAGTGTTGATAAGCTGCCAGCAAGCCCCACAGTTTTGCACCAACGAAAATCGGGGCGATCGCATACGCCTGAATCTGAAATTGTTCTAAAACCTCAATATGACAGCGAGCGTGCCCTGCATCGTAAATGTCAGCCACGGCAAACGGTTCATTTTTGCGATATCGCCCTCCCTGAGTTTCTTGCAAATGCGAATCTTCCCACACCAAGTCCTGCCCAAAGGCAGTCAGTGTATCCCAGGGTGGTTCTGCAAAGCCAAAACGATTGATAAAACTACCACTCCAGTCAGACTTGAAATGGTAGATTGCAACTCGCTCAATCTTTAATTGCCGACAAATATCTTGACAAGAAGTCGAACACAGCGATTCTAGATTTACAGATGCGCGAATTTTAGCCAGAATTCTCGCCAAGATTTTTTGGTGATGAACTGCTAGTTCTAGCTGTTTGTGACACTCTTGCAAAAGGTTTGACGTTTCATGATTATTATTTATTGTCATAAGGTACAGGGAAAATAAAATATCTACTTTTAGTGTTCCCTTGTTTATTTTTGCAATCACAAGTTGAAACGAAAACTGAGTTTGCTTGAGGACTACCTAGAGCTACCCACTACTTTTTTTGCCGATTTAGTCTAAGCTACAATTGGCTGACAACTAATGACTATTGAAAAATTATTATGAATGATCAGGCTCTTGCTCAAAAACTAATCCATGCAGTAGAAGCAGCAGATTCCTCAGATAGCTTATTAGATGCAGTCAAGCAGTTAGCAGCAGCCGATATAGAAGAATCTGTTCCCACTCTGATTGCAGCTTTGGGGTACAACAATCCGGGGGCGGCGGTGGCTGCGGTAGACGGATTGATAGCGATTGGTGAAGTCGCAGTGCAGCCACTATTGGAACTAATTGATAACTATAACTATGGGGCTAGAGCTTGGGCAATTCGTGCCTTAGCGGGTATTGGCGATTTCCGAGCACTGGATACCTTGCTAGAGGCAGCAAAAAACGATTTTTCTTTAAGTGTACGACGGGCAGCTGCCAGAGGATTGGGCACTTTGCGCTGGCATCAAGTACCACCTGAGCAAGTTGAATCTGTTCAGACGCAAGTACTAGAGGCGTTACTACTAATCTCTCAAGATCCAGAGTGGGTAGTGCGTTATGCAGCAGTAACTAGTTTAGAAACACTAGCGATGTCTAGCGACAACCCGCAAAGCGAGCAAGTGTCACACATTACAAAGCGATTTCAGCAAATGATTGATACAGATGCAGATCTCGGAGTTCGCACCCGTGTAAGGCTGGCACAACAACAAATTCAGCAGCAACAACCTGAAGAAGTGTTGATACCTAGTAAAAAGCTAGAAGGTACTAAAGTGCCTTATCGTGGTGGTGGCAGACGTTAAGATTTAATACCAAATTGCCTAAAATTTGATACTGGGTCTAGTTTTTGCGTTGATTAGTAGAGACGTTGCATTGCAATGTCCCTACATGGTCTATCTCTCACATTCTTTTTTTTAATTGGTATTATCTTGATGAAAATAGAAAGAGATCAGGGGTTAGATACTTTAAAAGCCATTAGTATTGTTTTGGTTTTATTTTGGCATTTACAACCAGTTAGATTTATTACAATAAATGATAACTATGCAGTTGTAAATTTTCTGAACGGCTTAGTTGAAACCTTGAATTGGCAATTAACTTTGATTGCAGTTCCCATTTTTTATATTGTTTCTCTTTATTTATTCTTTCAAAAAGCCAGTAATAAAAACTATGTAAAAGAAAGATTGGGAAAGTTATATATTATATTTATTTTTTGGTCAGTAGTACAAATTATATTGGCTACGATTATCAATTCTAAATTTCCAGATTTATCCTGGGAAATTATTCTAGGGATAGAGCCAGTTCTACCTTTAGTAGGCGATTCAGTTCTCTATTTCATTTTAAATTTAATCATTTTAACTATTTTTGCTTATATATACCAAAGTCTCAATTCCAATCACAAAAAAATATCATCTTACATAATCGTAATATTTTCTTTGATATTGTTTGAGTTAACTAGCGTAACAAAACTTTCTGTACCTTACTATTATCTGAGAAATTTTCTGATTTATATTCCCATAGCTTTTGCATTAGTTAACTATACCAATAAAATATTAAAATTTAAATTTTACTACTTAGCCGCATACATACTATTTTCTCTGCATGACATTGGTTTACGCCATTATAATTATTCACCAGGAATCTATAGCAGAATTTCTGTGGTTTTTGGAGCATTAACTCTGTTCTGTTTTATTCACACCTTAAAATTTAAAGGTAATTGGTTTACCCAAAAGTTAGCAAAATATTCGCTTGGTCTATTTGTATTACATAAATACTGGCAGTATTTATTTATTTTGTTAATTATAAATTATCCAATTAACATAAATATTGGAATACCTTTTAATATATTATTTTTAATAATAAGTATTTTAGTAGTACTTTCTACAGTGGCAACAATTTATCTGTTCAAGTTAACTAATTTAAAGCAGTTTGTTTCTTAGATATAAACGCTGATTCTGCTGTTCAATCAATTACTTTTCGCTATTTTCCATCAGATTCCCAGTTGTCAAGCATGTAAATTTCCGCCTTGAGATTTGAGCGGGCAAATTGTTCAGCAACCTCGAACATCAAATCTGTAAAATAGATTTGCGATCGCTGCAAAAATCGCTCCAAAACCTGCCGACGACCATTGATGTACTTGGCTTTTGATACCCAAGCATATTCTTGGCGAATGGCATGGGCGTATTCTCGATAATAAACTGGGTTAGCAGCTAAAATCGCTAAGTCTGCATCAAGTAGGACTTGGCTATCATAATCATCCACAGCAGCTTGATGGTATTTGGTGCTCAGAATCAGATGGGTGACATGAGCTATAGTACTTGCTGGAATACCTAGATTACTCAGCAATTCACAAGCATAGTTTGCGCTTTTTTCTTCATTATCTTTAGCCTGAGTGTCATACACTACATCATGAAACCAAGCAGCAAGTTGAATAGCAGCCAAGTCTTGAGTGTAGGCTTGCAAAGTCTCAATTGTGCTGAGAACGTGGGCAATGTGTTTTAGTGTGTGGTAGTGGCGACTGGGGTTAGAGTAAGCTTCATTCAGATGGGTAAAAGCTTTCTTTGCTGCTACTTGATTAACGTCGAAGAGTTTGAGTGTGTGTTGCCAACTAGAAAGTAAAACAAAATTCATCGATAAAATTAATTTGAGCAGAAGATGGCTGAGTGACTATTCATCTATGGTTTCATTTGAAAGATATCGAATTGTGCAAGATATCTCTATCAAGTTCAATAATTCTTATGATGACAAAGGTTGCACCCGCAATTGTAGTATTAGGTCAAAATAGTGTGGCAGTAGCACGCAAAATAATTAGCGTTTTGCCAGGAGCAACGCTATATGGTTTGGCGGATCGCACGTCTGGGGTTGATGTCAGCTTCACAAATTTTGGCGAAACGCTGCGGGAGTTGTTCGCTCAAGGAACGCCGTTGATTGGTATTTGTGCTGCCGGCATTCTGATTAGAACCCTGGCTCCCATGCTCTCGGATAAACGACAGGAACCGCCTGTGCTAGCTATAGCTGAGGATGGTAGTGCTGTTGTTCCCCTCTTAGGCGGACTCAATGGAGTAAACGACTTAGCACGCCGCATTGCCGAGTTACTGGATATCCAACCAGCAATCACAACTACAGGTGATTTGCGTTTTCGCACAGCACTTTTGTCTCCTCCTGCTGGATACCATTTAGCAAACCCAGACGATGCTAAGAAATTTATCTCAGATTTGCTAGCTGGGGCGCAAGTGAATTTGGAAGGTAGAGCAGCTTGGTTGAGCAATAGTCAACTGCCTATTAACCCTAACGGAGATTTAACCATTCGGATCACAGAACGCTTGGTGACTCCTACAGCTAACTGCCTAGTTTATCACCCAGCAACTATAGCGATCGCCATCAGCGACATCATTAGCCGTGAAAATGAAGCAATAGCTCTAGTGCAGCAGTTACTAGTTGATGCTGAACTTGCACCCGCATCCGTCGCCGGGATATTTGCACCCATTAGCGCTGCTAGCGACCCAGCGATCCACGCCGTTGCTAGAGCCTTAGAAGTGCCTACTCGCTTTTTCACCCCAAATCAACTAAAAAGTTTACTATCACAAGGTTATAGCCCCGCCCAAGCAGTAGCGATCGCCGCCACAGGTACATCCCCCCTCTCTCACACTCTGCCCATCCACTTAGCGATCGCCATTGCCCCCGAACCAATTGACCCCAACACTATCGGTCAGTCACGTGGGCGGTTAGCGATTATTGGCACTGGCCCAGGTGCATCACAGTGGATGTCTCCCCAAGTCAAAGAAATACTCAAGTCAGCAACAGACCTAGTGGGTTACAAAACTTACCTAGATTTAGTTGGTTCTCTGGGCGATGGCAAGCAACGACATGAGTCCGACAATCGAGAAGAAGAAGCACGAGCCAGGATGGCGCTTGATTTGGCCGCAGCAGGGAGATATGTAGCGGTGGTTTCTTCTGGCGACCCTGGGATCTATGCGATGGCAACAGCAGTTTTTGAAGTACTTGATCGTGATGTTAAACCCGAATGGGACAGCATCGACATTCAGGTTGCACCAGGCATCTCAGCTATGCAAGCGGCGGCGGCGGCGATCGGTGCTCCCCTTGGACATGATTTCTGTGCTATTTCTCTTTCAGATATCTTAAAACCTTGGTCAATTATTGAACAACGAATTGCCGCTGCTGCTCAAGCTGATTTCGTAATTGCTTTCTATAATCCTGTTTCCAAAGAGCGAACTTGGCAATTGGCACAAGCGATAAATATTTTGCTGGAATATAGAACACCAGATACACCAGTAGTGCTGGCAAAAAATCTTGGCAGACAAGGACAAACAGTTAAGGCGATCGCTCTTAGTCAGTTAACACCAACAGCAGCCGATATGCGAACAATTATTCTTATAGGTTCAACAAAAACCCGAACAATCAGCCGCAGTGATGGTAATCTCTGGGTTTATACACCGCGTCGATATACTGACTAATAGGCATGATAAGCTGTTACGGATTTAAATTGTATATTTCGCGCCAAGGATGTCAAGAGTCCAGGGTCAAAGGCTAGCTTGGACTTTGGACTCTTGAAGAAAGGACAGTCCTAATGCAAGAATAATTGATTTAGGCACGCTTCAGTTTAGTTAACTAAGCTTCAGAGAATTACGCAAAAATTGCTAAGAAATAAAAACCCCAGGAGTGGAAATTCATTCCTGGGGCTGTTATACCTGACCACATTTACCTTTTTAGTTGAAAAATATGGTAAATTTTCAAGTCTCAAAGACATAAATATCTGAATTTAGTCCAACTATTTATGCACAAAACAGTAAGTTAGTGTTAGTTTATATTGCCTTGATAATTATCTTTAATTTATCCAAATTTAGCAAAACAGTTTTATTACAAAATTCAAAACAATGAATTATTTTGACATTTATAACAAGAGATATAATTCAAGTAATTATGTCCAATAACTTGCTTGAAAACACTTGATTTTTCAGAGTTAATAATCAACAATGAAAGCATCATGTTCCATACATGATTGTAGCCGATAAAAGTGACAGAAGCCCTTACTTAAGTCCGCGAAAGCGGACTTTATTTATATAACATATAGTTTTTGTGCTAAGACAGGCATCAGAACTTCTCAAGACAGAGGTCGCGGAGAAATGAGAGTTTGAGAGTTTTTTTGCGTAAGTCTTATATATATTACTTGCTTATTTATAGAGATTCTGATTTAAATACAATAAGCATTAGCAATACAAAAGTTATTTTACTATTACGTCAACATCCGCGTAGTTTAAACCAAAGATAAAATTTATCAAGCTCCAAGATACATTCAATCTTGGAGCTTTGTACTTGAAATACATAGATTTAGTTATCTGAAAAACTCTCAACAATAATCATATCTCTCAAGACATAAAGCAGAGATTTCTGTCTGATAAAGACAACATATTTAAATCAAATTTATTTTTTTGATGTTTGTAAAAACTTTGACGATGAAATTAAATCAAGACCTGTTGAAAGCAATTGTGTCCAAATAATTAATTCTGTGCGGATAGACGATAGATATTCCCTTGATAATGGAATGGCTCAAAAAGATGGAAATAGCCAAATGTATTGACCAAAACTGAGTCCACCACACGGAAATTACCAAGGCATGAGCTACCTCTGGCTGTGCGAAAGTTTGAGCCAGAGGTAGTTCATAGTAAATTTGGGTCAATTCCTTGTTGTTGTAATCTGGCTAAAAGTTCTTGAAGCTGCTGCTGAGTTTGTTCTAACTGTTGTTGCTGTTGTGCATTTACCTCTTCTGGAGTTGGGTATCTGTTACCATCTTGGTCATACCAAAACAGCCATTCTCGTGTTCTTCCTTGATAAGTACCCTGTTCTCGTCCAATCCCTAAACCAATTTCTGGCATCCAAATTTTATCGCAGAGTTGTAAAATATACTTACCTTCAACTAAGCGATAAACTTCTAAATGTTGACGCTTACGACGTAGCCGCGTTGGTGCATAAATGACATAATATAAGATGCCTAATTGAGCATAGTCTATTTTCTTTTGTTCATATTCGCCATTGTAGGTTTGAGAAACCACTTCTAAAGCCAAAATGGGTGTAATCCCTTCTTCTTCCCAGAAAACATAACTAGAACGTCCGTTTTCTCCAACAAAACGTTCAACACCTAAACTCAAAAACCCATCGGGGACTATAGCAGGTTGTAATGGTGTATGGTAAATTCCCATGTTGATACCGAAAAACCAGTCATCACGGGTTTGCCAAATATAGGCTAAGATGGCTAACAATAAATTAGGAATTAATATTTGCAGTTCGTTATCCACAGGGGTATCATCAGAATCGGGTAATTCCGCCGATGAAGGTAGGCAATCTAAGGGATTGTAATTATACATAATACTTGGTGGTTGACAGTTATCAGTTAACAGTCATCAGTAAACGGTTAACCATTTTGATTTTGTAATGCTTTTCGATATAGTTTAACCGCCTGTGTTTGATTAGTTTCACAGCTTATTTGTCTCCATTGATTTAAGGGTAACTCAGGTTGCACATAATTCACCTTCTTAAACCTCGATGCGGTTGTGGTGATGGCTGTCGAGAAATAGACAACTTAGCTTGACTTTGCTGTTGTTTAAGTTCTATCTCATCCTTAATAATCGTTAGTTGTGACTGTAAAAGACATTCCCATGATTATGGAAGTAAACTACTCCCACCTACCTAACGGTTGAAGTGGGAGCGCTTCAGTTGCCCTACGAATACTAAAAAAGCTTGACTTTCAACGTAACAATATCCTTATTTCTGCTTGCAAGTCTACTTTTGTTAAAGTTAGGGTAATTTACTCAGCGGAGTCGATAACCCGTCAATGCTGACGATATTTTTCTGTTGTTGATAGTCACGAACTCCCTGTTCCCCTTTTTTGATTGCCCAGTTTACTATAGTCTGGCGCTGACCTTGATATTCATAAAGTGGTACACCCAAACCACAGGAGGTTTGCACTTTCTTAATATCAACGACAATTATTTGACGAGTTCCTGGCAGCGGCGAGAACAGGGAGTACAAGGCGTTCCAATCGGGGGAACTTGATAAAATAGTGCGTCCCTGGCCGTAAAGTCGTAGAATACACGGAGGTTCCTTAAAAGCGCAAAACATCAAAGTGATCCGCCCATTTTCTTGCAGATGCGCTGAGGTTTCATTACCGCTACCTGTAAGATCTAGATAAGCTACTTGGTTAGGCGAAAGGATGCGAAAGCAATCTAATCCTTTGGGAGATAAGTTAATGTGACCCGTAGGACTCAGGGGTGCAGAGCCAACAAAGAAAAGGTGTTGGGCGGTAATAAACTCTTGCAGTTCCTCAGTAATACAGTCAAAAAATTTAGCCATAGACTGTCTGATTTATATTTGCAAATTTACCATCTTCTCAGCCTAGGTCTTCGCTGGCTATCTAGCAAGGCCTAAATGCCGATGTCTGACCAGCACAGTGGTGAGTCCTGAGGGCCTAATCGCGTCTACGCTTGTAGTGACTAACATAGGTAGGAACTTCGATTTGAGAGGGTAAACGCGAATCTGCAATTGGTGCTGTGGCTGTTAATTGCAAAGGAATTTCTCCAGCCCATACTAGCAGATCATAATCAGCGGCATCGTCATTAGGCCCACCAGTACGAACTTTTGCGGAAGCTTCAACTAGAGGTAAAGATAGCACTAAAGTTCCAGTTAACTCACTACGACTAGGCGATCGCACTTCTTGCCAACGTCCAGGAATAACATGTTCTGTAAATGCTCTCAAGGCAACTAATTTTTGCTCTGCATCTTGTACAAGTGTTGCTGTACCAAATACTACTACCGAACGATAGTTCATTGAGTGGTGAAATGCCGATCGCGCCAGTACCAAACCATCAAGTAAGGTAACTGTCACGCAGATATCAATGCCTTGTTGAAGCGATCGTAGCATCCGACTAGCAGGCGATCCATGAATATATAACGTGTCGTCAACTCGTCCATAGGCTGTGGGGATTACAAAAGGTTGTCCGTCAACTACAAAGCCTACATAACAGATTAATCCTTCATCCAAAATTTCATAGATGGTGTCACGTTCATAGTTTCCTCGTTGGGGTATGCGCTTGATAGTTGTTCTTTGACTGGGAGGTTCTTGTTGATACATGACTGGCAATTTTTAACTCTACATCGTCAGAGTAGTGAGGAAAATGGCATGATACAAGTGCCACTTTTTAAGTAAAATAGCAGTCCACTTAGAATATTGTTGACAGTACGCCGTTATAAGTGGACTGATATTAAAGTACGAAATTGGCTATTGAAACAGTCCGTTTGGATAACTAGACTGACAGTAGCAATCATTATCCAAGAGGCTATATCTTATGACTGAGAAGCAAACTGTCAAAGGCATTGTTGAATCCGTGCTATATGTCGAGGACTTGGCACATTCGCTTAAGTTTTATGAAAACTTATTTGGATTCGAGAAAGAGATCATGGATGAGATGATCTGTGTGCTTCGAGTGCCCAATCGGCAAGCCCTTATTTTGTTTCCCAAAAGCATTGCTCAAGAGTCGGGGAGGACAACGTCCCCTGTTGGTACAGTAGAAGGGGTGATTCCTCCTCATGGTGGAAGTGGTCGATTGCATATAGCATTCTCAATTGCGGCATCAGACTTAGAGTTTTGGGAACAACGTCTGGCTTCCCAAAATATCCCAATCGACAGCAAAGTTCATTGGAAACGGGGCGGCTGGAGCTTATATTTCCGAGATCCAGATGAGCACCTCCTTGAATTGATCACCCCTGGTCTGTGGACATTCTATTAACAATTCGTAATTACCTTATGGATGAAGCGATCTGTAGAAGTCTCTTACTCTAACTCAGTTTTTAATTACGAATTACGAATTAGTAATTATCTTGAGATGGACTTTGTAATAACCATCAACCCACAAGCGGCTTTACCACTGCATCGCCAAGTATACGAGGAACTGCGTCAGGCTATCCTATCGGGAAGATTAGCACCTAAACAACGATTGCCTTCAACGCGATCGCTTTCTCAATCTCTCGGTATCTCCCGCGCCACTGTCACCCAAAGCTATGAACAACTACTAAGTGAAGGCTACCTTGAAGCAACTCCGGGATCAGGAACATTTGTCTGTCATCAAATCCCCGATGACCTATTAAACCCTGTACCAATTCATTCAACGTCTCATGTAGCTAATTTATCATTACCCCTATCAACCTACGGTGCGAGTTTGACTAACCACGCGCTGTTTCGCCTCCCAGAACCACAAGCACAAATCAACTTCAGCTACGGACGGCCAGCATTTGACAAATTTCCCATAGACTTATGGCGTAAACTATTATCTCGCCATTGTCGTTCTGGTGCTGATGTGCTTGACTATACCAGCGACTCAATGGGATATCGACCGTTACGAGAAGCGATCGCTTCTTATCTTGCTCGCTCTAGAGCGGTAAAATGTAGCACTGAGCAAATTATTATTGTTGGCGGCTCTCAGCAAGGAATTGACTTAATCACACGCCTGCTGATTAATCGAAGTGACTGGGTTGCTGTGGAAGAACCTGGTTATTTAGGAGCGCGACGGACTTTTTTGGCACAGGGAGCCTGTTTGTTTCCTGTATCTGTGAATGAATCAGGTTTATTAGTCAGTAATCTGACAACAGCTACAATCCCAAATATAAAACTTATCTACGTCACCCCATCCCATCAATTTCCAACTGGGGTAATGCTATCTCTCCCCCGCAGATTAGAACTACTGACTTGGGCACAAAAATCAGGAGCGATGATTATTGAAGATGATTACGATAGCGAGTATCGTTATGGTGAGCGTCCCATCCCAGCGTTGCAAGGATTAGATCAGGGGAACTCGGTAATTTATGTCGGCACATTTTCTAAAGTACTCTTCCCGTCTCTGCGTCTGGGTTATTTGGTATTGCCACATAATTTAGTAGATGTATTTACCCGTGCCAAATGGCTAGTAGATCGCCAATCTAGTTTATTGGAACAACATGCTCTTACAGATTTTATTACCGAAGGACATTTAGAGCGCCATATCCGGCGGATGCGATCGCTCTATAACCAACGGCGGCAAATTTTAGTGCAGTCCTTAATTTCCCACTTCGGTGAAAAAGTCAAAATCCTAGGGGAAAACGCCGGAATGCATCTAATGGTAAAAATACATACAACCCTGAGTGATGAAGAAATAGTCCTGCGTGCTGCACTAGCTGGCGTGGGTATTGGTGCTGCATATCCTTATTACTTAAAAGATAGCCCTGGTAGTGAATTTGTTTTAGGTTACGCTGACATCGACGAGGAGCAAATAAAAGAAGGAGTTCGCCGATTGGCTCGTATTGTGTTTAGTTGAAGACTAATTACTAGGGCAGTATGGGAGCAGGAGAAGAATAACTCTAATTCTTCCATATTATCAGCGATCGCAGCTACCCCGTCTTGCATCTACTATGAGTTTTTATATGAGTTTTTATATGAGTTTTTATATGAGTTTTTCAAATAGTATCAATAATCAATCATGCAATAATTATTTTTGTTGTATGAAATTGATATACTTAATCATGCCAATAAAATCTCTGATTATTCAAAAATTATATTCTCTTTGAAAAGTAATAATCAAAATATTGTTGTAACTTAATTGTGGTAAAAATCAGGAGTGCGAAATGTCAACTAAATATGAAAATGTTGCTCGTAGTGCAGCAATTAGATTAGCAAAAGATTTAGATTCAACATTACTAAAAGATGTAGAAATAGAACTTGCAAAATTACAGTTAGAAGCCCAGCCAGAGCCTTACGAAGAATCTAAATTAATAATTGGATTGACAATTGCGGGCTTAGTGATTCAAATAACATCATTAGCGTGTGATGTAATTAGCCTCCAAAAGCAAGAACAAAATACACTGTTAAATAAAGAAGAAATAGAACAGATAATCCGAAGAGAAATGAAGATTAATAACTCTATTTCTCCAGAGCAAGAGGAACTTATTATTCAAGTTGTTACAGAAGAGGCTCTTAATCAAGAAAATTAGATTGAGAATCTTTTGTCGCTAACTGTAAGGCTGTAAGGGTTTAAAAAAATCCAGTGAAAGTAAAACTTATTAAAAGTAGTTTTATATCCAAGACCAACTCACGCAATTTATAAAACCCTTATTAGGCAAAGATTTTGCTTAGAACACAATACAGTTCAGTTAAGGATTTCTTCCTGCTCTTTGTATCCTTCTCTGCAAGACCAAGACTTTGGCGGAGCCTCTCGTAGAGAAGGCGATTCGTTAAAAATATTGACTTTGACAAAGAGTTTTAGCCTTAACTGAACAGTATTGCCTTAGAACACAGCTTTCATATTCAAATACTAAAACCTTTACAGTAAAGGAAACAGTGTATTTTGGATGCGTTTGACTTTGAGTTATATATTAAATTGATAAAATTCTCAATTAAAAAAAAGTTAAAGTAAGTGTTTTGAAAGGACTACTTTAGTTGAACAAACGTACTATAACTTTTCTATAGTAAGCTTATTGCTTGTTGGGTAATAGTAGGCAAAAGACTTACAACAATACGGTCAATTACTGTTGTATTAAACACGAGTAAGAACCTATATACTTAACGAATTTTTTTACATCTGCGATAATTCTATAGTATTTGTAGTTAATAATACTTTCAAGTGTGTATTACTGTTAAAATCTATTGTATTTCAGAAAACACTAGTTTTTTGTCAAAATTTTTTATTGTTAAAATTTAAAGGATATTATGGGACAAAAAATCCATCCAGTTGGATTTCGACTAGGCATTACCCAAGAGCACCAATCACTTTGGTTTGCTGATCATAACCGCTATCCAGAACTTCTACAAGAAGACCACAAACTCCGTCAATACATAGAAAAAAAGCTCGGTAGACTTGCTCAAAACAACGCCGGCATTTCCGAGGTGCGGATTGAGCGCAAAGCTGACCAAATTGACTTAGAAGTACGTAC